>NZ_JBIUYT010000041.1:0-1002 GCF_044744645.1 Streptomyces sp. NPDC087263 | reverse complement strand
GACGCTGCACCTAAATGCATTTCGGGGAGAACCAGCTATCACGGAGTTTGATTGGCCTTTCACCCCTAACCACAGGTCATCCCCCAGGTTTTCAACCCTGGTGGGTTCGGTCCTCCACGACCTCTTACAGCCGCTTCAACCTGCCCATGGCTAGATCACTCCGCTTCGGGTCTTGAGCGCGCTACTAAAACGCCCTATTCGGACTCGCTTTCGCTACGGCTTCCCCACACGGGTTAACCTCGCAACACACCGCAAACTCGCAGGCTCATTCTTCAAAAGGCACGCAGTCACGACCCACCAAGTAAACTTGATGAGCGACGCTCCCACGGCTTGTAGGCACACGGTTTCAGGTACTATTTCACTCCGCTCCCGCGGTACTTTTCACCATTCCCTCACGGTACTATCCGCTATCGGTCACCAGGGAATATTTAGGCTTAGCGGGTGGTCCCGCCAGATTCACACGGGATTTCTCGGGCCCCGTGCTACTTGGGTGTTTCTCAAACGAGCCGTTGACGTTTCGACTACGGGGGTCTTACCCTCTACGCCGGACCTTTCGCATGTCCTTCGCCTACATCAACGGTTTCTGACTCGTCTCACGATCGGCAGACCGTGAAAGAGAAATCCCACAACCCCACATACGCAACCCCTGCCGGGTCTCACACGCATATGGTTTAGCCTCATCCAGTTTCGCTCGCCACTACTCCCGGAATCACGGTTGTTTTCTCTTCCTGCGGGTACTGAGATGTTTCACTTCCCCGCGTTCCCTCCACATACCCTATGTGTTCAGGTATGGGTGACAGCCCATGACGACTGCCGGGTTTCCCCATTCGGAAACCCCCGGATCAAAGCCTGGTTGACGACTCCCCGGGGACTATCGTGGCCTCCCACGTCCTTCATCGGTTCCTGGTGCCAAGGCATCCACCGTGCGCCCTTAAAAACTTGGCCACAGATGCTCGCGTCCACTGTGCAGTTCTCAAACAACGACCAACCACCCACCACCCC
>NZ_JBIUYT010000039.1:0-1045 GCF_044744645.1 Streptomyces sp. NPDC087263 | reverse complement strand
TCGACGGTGTTGCGCTCCTTGTAGAGCTCGGCGTCGTGGCTGACGGGCCGGCCGCCCCGGCTGCCCTTCTTCTTCCGGTTGGCGACCTGGTCCTTCTTCTCCGGGATGACCGCCTTGATGCGGCGTTTGCGCAGGTGGGCGCGGTTGCCGCGGGACGAGTAGGCCTTGTCCCCGGCGACCGCGTCGGGCCGGGTGCGGGGACGGCCGACGGGTCCGCGGACCCGTACCTTCTTCAGCACGGGGATGAACTGCGGGCTGTCCGCGGCCTGTCCCTCGGTCAGGACGAACACCAGCGGGCGGCACTTCCGCTCACCGGCAACGTGGATCTTGCTGGTCTGCCCGCCCCTGGAGCGTCCGAGCAGGGCTGCCTTCAGCCGGAGCCTGCGCCGACGCCGGATGCGTCGCCGTTCTTCCCGTTTCGGGTCACCTGAGGCGACCCGCCCGTCTTGTTCCTCCGGGCCTCCCCCTTTTGCCGGGCCTTCTCCGCCTCCTCGGCGGCCTTCTCCAGGGCGGCCATGGTGTCGGAGTCGAGGTGCATCCCGGCAGCGTCGTGGTGAGCCCGCACGGTGGTGGAGTCCACGCTGACCAGGGACAAGTCCACCTCGCCGCGCTTCGCGGCTTCCGCGATCACGCCCTCCATCAGGGCTTCGAAGACACCGGCGTCCCGCCACTGCCGGAACCGATTGGAGACGGTCGACCACGCACCGAACTCCTTCGGCATCTCCCGCCACTGCCCGCCCGTCCGGAATCGCCAGATCACGCCCTCGAACTGCTGCCGCAGCCGCTCCGGGTACGGGCCGTACTCGCCGATCGGCAAGTACGGCTCGATCAACACCCACTCCGCATCCGTCAGTTGCGCTCGCGTCACACACCACGGTCTACCGGATCAGGACCCGCCGCGAAGGTGAATCACACAGATTGATCACGACCGAATACGCGCCCTAACGGGAGTTCGTGGACCGGTACGGGTGCGTGCGGATCAATGGCGAGCTGTCTGTGCCGGTGCCGACCCTGCGCTCCTACGACGGCGGGCCGATCGTCGGCT
>NZ_JBIUYT010000038.1:0-1068 GCF_044744645.1 Streptomyces sp. NPDC087263 | reverse complement strand
TTGAAAACCTGGGGGATGACCTGTGGTTAGGGGTGAAAGGCCAATCAAACTCCGTGATAGCTGGTTCTCCCCGAAATGCATTTAGGTGCAGCGTCACGTGTTTCTTGCCGGAGGTAGAGCACTGGATAGGCGATGGGCCTCACCGGGTTACTGACCTTAGCCAAACTCCGAATGCCGGTAAGTGAGAGCGTGGCAGTGAGACTGTGGGGGATAAGCTCCATGGTCGAGAGGGAAACAGCCCAGAACACCGACTAAGGTCCCTAAGCGTGTGCTAAGTGGGAAAGGATGTGGAGTCGCAGAGACAACCAGGAGGTTGGCTTAGAAGCAGCCACCCTTGAAAGAGTGCGTAATAGCTCACTGGTCAAGTGATTCCGCGCCGACAATGTAGCGGGGCTCAAGCACATCACCGAAGTCGTGTCATTGCAGCATGAAGGGCTAACGCCTGCTGTGATGGGTAGGGGAGCGTCGTGTGCCGGGTGAAGCGGCGGTGGAAACCAGTCGTGGACGGTATACGAGTGAGAATGCAGGCATGAGTAGCGATACAAGAGTGAGAAACTCTTGCGCCGATTGACCAAGGGTTCCTGGGTCAAGCTGATCTGCCCAGGGTAAGTCGGGACCTAAGGCGAGGCCGACAGGCGTAGTCGATGGACAACGGGTTGATATTCCCGTACCCGCTTTGAAGCGCCAACGCTGAACCAGGTGATGCTAAGGCCGTGAAGCCGGCCCGGAGTCTTCGGACAAAGGGACGTGGTGGAGCCGCCGGACCAAGTCTGTAGTAGGTGAGCGATGGGGTGACGCAGGAAGGTAGTCCAGCCCGGGCGGTGGTAGTCCCGGGGTAAGGGTGTAGGCCGAGTGATAGGCAAATCCGTCACTCATTGAGGCTGAGACCTGATGCCGAGCCGATTGTGGTGAAGTGGATGATCCTATGCTGTCGAGAAAAGCCTCTAGCGAGTTTCATGGCGGCCCGTACCCCAAACCGACTCAGGTGGTCAGGTAGAGAATACCGAGGCGTTCGGGTGAACTATGGTTAAGGAACTCGGCAAAATGCCCCCGTAACTTCGGGAGAAG
>NZ_JBIUYT010000037.1:0-1069 GCF_044744645.1 Streptomyces sp. NPDC087263 | reverse complement strand
CTTCTCCCGAAGTTACGGGGGCATTTTGCCGAGTTCCTTAACCATAGTTCACCCGAACGCCTCGGTATTCTCTACCTGACCACCTGAGTCGGTTTAGGGTACGGGCCGCCATAAAACTCGCTAGAGGCTTTTCTCGACAGCATAGGATCATCCACTTCACCACAATCGGCTCGGCATCAGGTCTCAGCCTTGATGTGCGACGGATTTACCTATCACACGGCCTACACCCTTACCCCGGGACAACCACCGCCCGGGATGGACTACCTTCCTGCGTCACCCCATCACTCACCTACTACCAGCTCGGATCACCGGCTCCACCACTTTCCATTCCCCGAAGGGTCCGGAACGGCTTCACGGGCTTAGCATCACTGGATTCAATGTTTGACGCTTTACAGCGGGTACCGGAATATCAACCGGTTATCCATCGACTACGCCTGTCGGCCTCGCCTTAGGTCCCGACTTACCCTGGGCAGATCAGCTTGACCCAGGAACCCTTAGTCAATCGGCGCACACGTTTCTCACGTGTGTATCGCTACTCATGCCTGCATTCTCACTCGTGAACCGTCCACCACTAGCTTCCGCTGCGGCTTCACCCGGCACACGACGCTCCCCTACCCATCCCAGCAGGCGTTGGCCCTATATGCTGAAATGACACGACTTCGGCGGTACGCTTGAGCCCCGCTACATTGTCGGCGCGGAATCACTAGACCAGTGAGCTATTACGCACTCTTTCAAGGGTGGCTGCTTCTAAGCCAACCTCCTGGTTGTCTGTGCGACTCCACATCCTTTCCCACTTAGCGTACGCTTAGGGGCCTTAGTCGATGCTCTGGGCTGTTTCCCTCTCGACCATGGAGCTTATCCCCCACAGTCTCACTGCCGCGCTCTCACTTACCGGCATTCGGAGTTTGGCTAAGGTCAGTAACCCGGTAGGGCCCATCGCCTATCCAGTGCTCTACCTCCGGCAAGAAACACACGACGCTGCACCTAAATGCATTTCGGGGAGAACCAGCTATCACGGAGTTTGATTGGCCTTTCACCCCTAACCACAGGTCATCCCCCAGGTTTTCAA
>NZ_JBIUYT010000036.1:0-1322 GCF_044744645.1 Streptomyces sp. NPDC087263 | reverse complement strand
ACACAGTGGACGCGAGCAACTGAGGACAAGCCCTCGGCCTATTAGTACCAGTCAGCTTCGCCCATTACTGGGCTTCCACATCTGGCCTATCAACCCAGTCGTCTACTGGGAGCCTTAACCCCTCAAAGGGGGTGGGAATACTCATCTCGAAGCAGGCTTCCCGCTTAGATGCTTTCAGCGGTTATCCCTCCCGAACGTAGCCAACCAGCCATGCCCTTGGCAGGACAACTGGCACACCAGAGGTTCGTCCGTCCC
Organism: Streptomyces sp. NPDC087263; assembly: GCF_044744645.1. Taxonomy (NCBI): domain Bacteria; kingdom Bacillati; phylum Actinomycetota; class Actinomycetes; order Kitasatosporales; family Streptomycetaceae; genus Streptomyces; species Streptomyces sp. NPDC087263. Next base: position 1,067 of record NZ_JBIUYT010000036.1, on the reverse strand, counting down.
GGTCCTCTCGTACTAGGGACAGCCCTTCTCAATATTCCTGCGCGCGCAGCGGATAGGGACCGAACTGTCTCACGACGTTCTAAACCCAGCTCGCGTACCGCTTTAATGGGCGAACAGCCCAACCCTTGGGACCGACTCCAGCCCCAGGATGCGACGAGCCGACATCGAGGTGCCAAACCATCCCGTCGATATGGACTCTTGGGGAAGATCAGCCTGTTATCCCCGGGGTACCTTTTATCCGTTGAGCGACGGCGCTTCCACAAGCCACCGCCGGATCACTAGTCCCGACTTTCGTCCCTGCTCGACCCGTCGGTCTCACAGTCAAGCTCCCTTGTGCACTTACACTCAACACCTGATTACCAACCAGGCTGAGGGAACCTTTGGGCGCCTCCGTTACTCTTTAGGAGGCAACCGCCCCAGTTAAACTACCCATCAGACACTGTCCCTGATCCGGATCACGGACCCAGGTTAGACATCCAGCACGACCAGACTGGTATTTCAACGACGACTCCACCATGGCTGGCGCCACAATTTCACAGTCTCCCAGCTATCCTACACAAGCCGAACCGAACACCAATATCAAACTATAGTAAAGGTCCCGGGGTCTTTCCGTCCTGCTGCGCGAAACGAGCATCTTTACTCGTAGTGCAATTTCACCGGGCCTATGGTTGAGACAGTCGAGAAGTCGTTACGCCATTCGTGCAGGTCGGAACTTACCCGACAAGGAATTTCGCTACCTTAGGATGGTTATAGTTACCACCGCCGTTTACTGGCGCTTAAGTTCTCAGCCTCGCACACCCGAAAGTGCACTAACCGGTCCCCTTAACGTTCCAGCACCGGGCAGGCGTCAGTCCGTATACATCGCCTTACGGCTTCGCACGGACCTGTGTTTTTAGTAAACAGTCGCTTCTCGCTGGTCTCTGCGGCCACCCCCAGCTCAGAGAGTAAATCTCATCACCGGTGATGGCCCCCCTTCTCCCGAAGTTACGGGGGCATTTTGCCGAGTTCCTTAACCATAGTTCACCCGAACGCCTCGGTATTCTCTACCTGACCACCTGAGTCGGTTT
>NZ_JBIUYT010000035.1:0-1466 GCF_044744645.1 Streptomyces sp. NPDC087263 | reverse complement strand
CCCCATTACCGTCTTCGTAGCCCCGCAACGGGGTTACCGGCCTTCGGAGTTGGCATGACTACCTCCCCTTGTCGAGTGCATGGCCCGGGGGGTGGTGTCACCAGCTCCGAAGGCACTGACAGACCGCTGATTAGGGGCATGACCACCGGCCTTTCCGCAGGTCGGGAGGCTCTTCGTAATGTGGATGTGGCGATCAGTGCCGTGGCAGGCCGGGTGAACAGCACCGAAGGAACAACGACGTGATCGATACCAGCGACATCGACGTCTACCTCGGCCTGGACGTCGGCAAGGGCGAACACCACGCCACCGCACTCACCCCCGCCGGGAAGAAGACCTTCGACAAGCGGCTGCCCAACAGCGAGCCCAAGCTCCGCGAGGTCTTCGCCAGGCTGCAGGCCAAGCACGGCACCGTCCTCGTGGTCGTCGACCAGGTGGCCTCGATCGGGGCCCTGCCGCTGGCCGTCGCCCGGGACCTGGGCTGCCACGTCGCCTACCTGCCCGGATTGACGATGCGGCGGATCGCCGACCTCTACCCCGGCGAGGCCAAGACCGACGCGAAGGACGCGTTCATCATTGCCGACGCCGCCCGCGCGATGCCGCACACGCTGCGGTCGGTCGACCTCGACGACGAGACGATCGCCGAGCTGCAGATGATCGTCGGCTTCGACGACGACCTCGCCGCCGAGGCAACCCGCCTGTCCAACCGGCTGCGGGGCCTGTTCACCCAGATCCATCCGCATCTGGAACGGGTCCTGGGCCCGCGGATGCAGCACCCGGCTGTGCTCAGGCTGCTGGACCAGTTCGGCTCGCCGGCCCAGATCCGCAAGGCCGGACGCCGACGCCTCATCGATCTGATCCGCCCGCAGGCGCCCAGGATGGCCGAACGGCTGATCAACGACGTCTTCACCGCACTCGACGAGCAGACCGTCATCGTCCCGGGCACAGACGCTGCCGCACTGATCGTCCCCAGCCTCGCCAACTCACTCCAGGCGGTACTCGACCAGCGCACACTGCTGGCCCACCGGATCGAGGAACTGCTGGAGGCCCACCCTCTTTCCAAGGTCCTGATGTCCATGCCCGGCATCGGTATCAGGACCGGCGCCCGCATCCTCATCGACGTCGGCGACGGCACCGCTTTCCCGTCCGCCGCCCACCTCGCCGCCTACGCCGGCCTCGCCCCGGCAACGAGAAGCTCCGGGTCCTCGATCCGGGGTGAACAGCCCTCCCGGCGGGGAAACAAGCAGCTCAAAAGGGCCTTCTTCCTCTCCGCGTTCGCCGCCCTGGCCGACCCCGTCTCCCGCACCTACTACGACAAGAAGATCAAAGAGGGCAAGCACCACACCCAAGCCCTCCTCTGCCTCGCAAGGCGGCGAGCCGACGTGCTCTTCGCGATGCTCCGCGACGGCACTTTCTACCAACCACCAACCCCGATCACCCCTTGACCAAAGTCATAGGGGCACCCCCCC
>NZ_JBIUYT010000034.1:0-1497 GCF_044744645.1 Streptomyces sp. NPDC087263 | reverse complement strand
GGCGGATTCAACTGGTCGTCGCAACACTTTGATCTCGGAGGTGTGCGACGTGGCCACGGCGGACTGGAGTTTGAAGACCAGCGATGTTCCGGAGGGTCGGCGTCGGCAGTGGCGCGCTGATCGTGCGTTGCGGCCGGCGATGCGTTCGCCGGGGCGGCCTGATCCGTCTCGAGTCGTGCAGCGCCAGTTCTGGCGGCTGATCGCCACAGGGGTCACGACGGTGGAGGCGTCGTTGGCGGTCGGCGTGTCGTGGCCGGTGGGTGCGAGGTGGTTTCGTCACGCTGGCGGCATGCCTCCGATCTCGTTGGCCGAGCCCAAGGGCCGGTACCTCGCGTTCGAGGAGCGCGAGGAGATCGCGATCCTCAGGGCGATGAACAGGGGCGTACGCGAGATCGCCCGCGCCCTGGGGCGTGACCCCGGAACGATCTCTCGCGAACTGCGCCGCAACGCCGCCACGCGCAGCGGCAAGCAGGAGTACCGCGCGACGGTCGCCCAGTGGAAAGCACAGCAGGCCGCCAAGCGCCCGAAGACCGCGAAGCTCACAGGCAACGACAGGTTGCGTGAGTACGTGCAGGACCGGCTCGCCGACAGCGTCCGCCGCCCCGACAACACGATCGTCCCCGGACCCAGGACGCCCGCATGGAAAGGGCTGAACAAGCCGCACCGGCAGGACAGACGATGGGCGACGGCATGGAGCCCGGAGCAGATCTCGCACCGTCTCCATGCCGACTTCCCCGACGATGAGTCCATGCGCATCAGCCACGAAGCGATCTACCAGGCGCTGTTCATCGAGGGCCGTGGCGCGCTCAAGCGGGAACTGGTCACGTGCCTGCGCACCGGCCGGGCGCTGCGGACTCCCCGTGCACGGTCACAGAACAAACCGCAGGGGCATGTCACCGCGGACGTCATCCTCAGCGAACGCCCCGCCGAGGCCGCAGACCGCGCGGTCCCCGGACACTGGGAAGGCGATTTGATCATCGGGACGGGTCGCTCCGCGATCGGCACGCTGGTCGAGCGCAGCAGCCGCTCCACGCTCCTGGTGCACCTGCCCCGGCTCGAGGGCTGGGGCGAGAATCCGCCCGTGAAGAACGGCACCTCACTCGGGGGCTATGGCGCGATCGCGATGAACGCGGCGCTCACGACGTCGATGACGCAGCTGCCCGAGCAACTACGCAAAACCCTCACCTGGGACCGCGGAAAGGAACTCTCTGGCCACGCCCTGTTCGCCCTCGATACCGGGACGAAGGTGTTCTTCGCCGATCCCCACTCGCCCTGGCAACGACCGACGAACGAGAACACGAACGGGCTGCTGCGTCAGTACTTCCCGAAGGGCACCGATCTGTCCCGGTGGTCGTCCACGGACCTCGAAGCCGTCGCCATGGCGATCAACAACAGGCCCCGCAAGACCCTCGGCTGGCGGACACCCGCCGAGGTCTTCGAAGAGCAGCTACGCTCGCTGCAACAGCCCGGCGTTGCAACGACTGGTTGAACTCGCCC
>NZ_JBIUYT010000033.1:0-1847 GCF_044744645.1 Streptomyces sp. NPDC087263 | reverse complement strand
ACCACCACCCGCGCCTCAAACCGATCCACGATCGACTCACCCGGAATGACGGCCTCGGTGGCGTTCCACTCCTCCACCACCCGCGCCCGCTCCACGTCGCTCAGTACCGCGACCTCGCTCACCCGCAGCGCCGGGTCGGCCGCGACCTGCCCCAGCACCCGCACCAACCGCGACGCCAACCCCGCCGCCGTACCCTCATCGAACAAATCCGCCGCATACAGCAGCGCCCCACCCAACCCCGCAGGCGCCCCCGCCCCATCACGCCGCTCAACCAGGTCCAGCGACAGATCGAAGCGCGCCGGTACCTGGGCCGCCGCCGGAATCTGACAGACCTGCAGCCCAGGCAGGCTCCACTCCGCCGACGGCAGGCTCTGCAGCGCCAGCAGGACCTGGAACAGGGGGTTGTGGGAGAGGGAGCGGGACGGGTTGAGGTCCTCGACGAGTCGCTCGAACGGCACGTCCTGGTGGGCGTACGCGGCGAGATCCGACTCCCGCACCTGAGCCAGCAACTCCATGAAGGACGGGTCCGCGCTCAGATCGGCGCGGACGACCAGGGTGTTGACGAAGAACCCGGCGAGGTCGTCCAGCGCCGGGTCGCCGCGGCCGGCGATCGGGACACCCATGGGGATGTCGTCGCCCGCACCCACCCGGCTGAGCAGCACGGACAGGGCGGCGTGCACCACCATGAACATCGTCGCGCGGCCTCGGCGTGCGAGGTCCAGCAGCCGGGCGTGAGTCTGTGCGGTGACCTCGACAGGCACCTCGCCGCCGCGGAAGGAGGACACTGCCGGCCGTGGCCGGTCGGTCGGCAGCGCGAGCTCCTGTGGCGCGGCGGCCAACGCCTCACGCCAGTGCGTGAGTTGGCCGCTGATCAGGCTCTGCGGTTCGTCCAGCTCACCCAGCATCTCGCGCTGCCAGAGAGCGTAGTCCGCGTACTGCACCGGCAGCGGCTCCCAGTCCGGCGCCCCGCCTGCCCGCCGGGCCGCATAAGCCACCCCCAGATCCCGCGCGAGCACGCCCATCGACCAGCCGTCGACAGCGATGTGGTGCGCGACGACCAGGAGTACGTACTCCGCGGGCCCCGTCACCAACAGCCGTATCCGCCACGGCAGATCCACGCTCACTTCGAAGCCGCGGTCCGCGTGCAGCCCGAGTTCCGCGGCGAGGATCTCCTCGCTGGTCTCCACGACGACCAGCCGAGGCCGGCCGGCCTCGCCCTCCAACACCTGCTGACGGGGCTCGCCGTCGGTCTCGGGAAAGACCGTCCGCAGGCTTTCGTGCCTTTCGGCCATATCGCCGAGCGCCGCCGCAAGCGCGGCGACATCCAGGTCACCGGAGAGCCGCAGGGCCAACGGCAGGTTGTAGACCGCACCGGCACCCGGGTTGGTCTCCTCCAACTGGTTCAGGAACCACATCCGCTGCTGGGCGTACGACAGAGGCAGCACCTCCGGACGCGGCTGCGGCGTCAGCGCGATCCGGGCGGCTGTGCCGACCGCCTCCGCGACGAGGCCGGCGACCTCGGCCACCGTCGGGGCTGCGAACAGGTCGGCGATGTTGAGCTCGATGTCGAGGACGGCGCCGATCCGGGCGATCAGCTTCATGGCAAGGATCGAGTCGCCCCCGAGGTCGAAGAACGACACCTCGGCACCGACACGTTCAAGGCCGAGGACCTCGCAGTACAGGCCGCAGAGCAGCTCCTCGGTCGGCGTCGCCGGACCCCGGCCGACGCCGGTCAGGCCGGTGAAGTCGGGTGCAGGGAAGGCGGATCGGTCCAGCTTGCCGTTGACCGTGACCGGGAACGCGTCCAGCGTCACGACCGCGGTGGGGACCATGTAGTCCGGCAGCCG
>NZ_JBIUYT010000032.1:0-1861 GCF_044744645.1 Streptomyces sp. NPDC087263 | reverse complement strand
GAGACGGTCCTCGCCGCCCACGAGAGCGTGGGTCAGGTCGCTGTCGTCGTACGGGAGGACCGTCCCGGCGACAAGCGGCTCGTCGCCTACGTCGTCCTCGAAGGGGAAGCGGACGCCACCGAACTACGTGATCACGTCGCGGCCCGTATGCCGGACTACATGGTCCCCGCCGCAGTGATGACCATCGACGCCCTGCCGGTCACCGCGAACGGCAAGCTCGACCGATCCGCGCTCCCCGCACCCGACTTCGCCGATGCCGCGGAGGGCCGCGGTCCGGCCAACCCGACCGAAGAGATCCTCTGCGGCCTTTACTGCGAGGTCCTCGGCCTGGAGTGGGCCGGCGCCGACGCCTCATTCTTCGAGCTGGGCGGCGACTCCCTGCTGGCCATGCGGCTGATCGCCCGGATCCGCGCCGTCCTCGACGCCGAGGTGGGCATCGGCGAGCTGTTCGCCGCGCCCACGGTCGCCGGCGTCGCCCAGTTGGTGGGCGAACTCGGCGGCCTGTCGCGGGCGCCGCTGACGGCACGGCCGCGGCCGGAGGTGCTGCCGCTGTCGTTCGAGCAGCAGCGGATGTGGTTCCTCAACCGGCTCGAAGGGGCGGGTGAGGGCGCCGCGTACAACCTCCCCCTGGGCCTGCGGCTCTCCGGCGACCTCGACGTCGCCGCGCTGGAAGCCGCGCTCGGTGACGTCGCCGACCGGCACGAGAGCCTGCGCACGATCTACCCGGAGACCGCGGGCGTCCCCCGCCAGCAGGTCGTGCACGGCGCGGCGGGCCGCCCCTCGCTGACAGTCGTGCACGCCGCCGCGGACGAGGTGCCCGGGCAGCTCGCGGAGTACGCGACCAGAGCGTTCGACGTACGCACCGAACTGCCTTGGAGCGTACGGGTCCTGGTGACCGGGCCGGGCGAGTACCTGCTCGTGGGCGCCGTCCACCACATCGCCGCCGACGGATGGTCGATGGGCGTACTCGCGCGTGACATCGGCGCCGCCTACGCGGCCCGTCGGCAGGGCGGGCTCCCGGGCTGGGAGCCGCTGCCCGTGCAGTACGGGGACTACGCGCTGTGGCAGCGCGAGGTGCTCGGTGACCTCGACGACCCGGAGAGCGTGGTCAGCGGGCAACTGGACTACTGGCGGCAGACCCTCGCCGGTGCGCCGCAGGAGCTGGACCTGCCGACCGACCGGCCCCGCCCGGCCGTGTCCTCGTTCAACGGCGGCGAGATGCCGTTCGAAGTGGACGCGGAGACCCATGCCCGGCTGCTGGAGTTCGCCCAGCGCGGGCGGGCGACGATGTTCATGGTGATGCACGCGGCGATCACCACCTTGCTCTCGCGGATGGGCGTGGGCACGGACATCCCGGTGGGTACGGCGACAGCGGGTCGCGGGGACGCGGCGCTGGACGGCCTCGCCGGCTTCTTCGTCAACACCCTGGTGCTGCGCACCGATCTGAGCGGCGACCCGTCGGCCACGGAACTGCTCGACCGCGTCCGGGGGACCGATCTGGCCGCGTACGCGCATCAGGACCTGCCCTTCGAGCGGCTGGTCGAGGACCTCAACCCCACCCGGTCGCTGGGCCGGCACCCCCTGTTCCAGGTGTCTCTCACCATGCAGAACCTGCCGCAGAGCCGTCGGCAATGGGAGCTGTCAGGGCTCGACGTGAGCGGTCTGCCGTCAGCCACGCCGGCGGCCCGATTCGATTTGTCGGCGACGGTGGCCGAGCGGCGCGACGAGGACGGGGCACCGGCGGGACTGGCGGGCTCGCTGCTCTTCGCGACGGATTTGTTCGATGAGGGTTCGGTGCGGTTGTTGGCGTCGCGGTTGGTGCGGGTGTTGGAGGCCGTGGCTGCTGATCCCGGGGTGCGGC
>NZ_JBIUYT010000031.1:0-2490 GCF_044744645.1 Streptomyces sp. NPDC087263 | reverse complement strand
CGTGACCGACCGCCACCCCCTTCGGCACACCCGTCGAACCAGACGTGAACATCACATACGCCACATCCGACCCCGACACCCGCACACCCGGGACACCATCCAACCCACCGAACAACTCATCCACCGGCACCGCACCCGGCACCTCCAGCTCCCGATCCGCCACCACCAGACCGACCTGACCCAGCACCAACTCCCGCCGCGCCACCGGCCACCCCACATCCACCGGCACATAACCCGCACCGGCCTTAGCGATCCCCAGCAGCACCGCCACCAGATCCGCCGACCGCTCCATCACCACCCCAACAAGATCCCCACGCCCCACACCCCACTCGGCCAGGCCACACGCCACCCGATCCGAACGCTCCGCCAACTCCCCGTACGACCACTCCAGACCGCCCTCACCAACCACCGCCACCGCGTCGGGCGCCTCCACCACACGCGCCGCGAAAAGCTCCACCAGCGACTCCGCCGCGACAGGCCGCGCGGTGTCGTTCCACTCCGCCACCACCCGCGACCGCTCCGCCTCTCCCAGCACATCAATCTCGCTCAGCCGCACCCCGGGATCAGCAGCCACGGCCTCCAACACCCGCACCAACCGCGACGCCAACAACCGCACCGAACCCTCATCGAACAAATCCGTCGCGTACAGCAGGCCACCGGTCAATCCCGCCGGGTCGCCCTCGCCGTCCCGCCGCTCGGCCAGGGTCAGCGACAGGTCGAACTTGGCGGTCGACTCCTGCGATGTGGCCTCCAGCGGCCCGACCCGCAGCCCGGGCAGATTCCAGCGCCCCTGTGACTCGGGCAGGTTCTGGAGGACGAACATGATCTGGAACAGCGGGTTCCGGGCGAGCGAGCGGGCAGGGTTGATGTCCTCGACCAGCCGCTCGAAGGGCAGGTCCTGGTGCGCGTACGCGGCCAGATCGGCCTCCCGTACGCGGTTCAGTACCTCGTCGAAGCTCGGGTCGGCGCTCAGATCGGTGCGCAGTACCAGGGTGTTGACGAAGAAGCCGGCCAGGTCGTCCAGCGCCGCGTCCCCGCGGCCCGCCGTCGCCGTACCCACCGGGATGTCCGTGCCCGCGCCCATCCGGGACAGCAGCACCGCCAGAGCGGCGTGCACGACCATGAACATCGTGGCCCGGCCGTGCCGCGCCAGTCCCACCAGCCGGGCATGGGTCTCCGCGTTCACCTCCACCGGCAAGGTGCGCCCGCGGAACGTGGAGGTGGCCGGGCGGGGCCGGTCGGTCGGCAGGTCCAACTCCTCCGGCGCACCGGCGAGGGCCTGCCGCCAGTAGTCCAACTGCCCGCTGACCATGCTGTCCGGGTCGTCGAGATCGCCCAGTTCCTCGCGCTGCCAGAGCGCGTAGTCCGCGTACTGCACGGGCAGCGGCTCCCAGCCCGGGAGTCCGCCCTGTCGACGGGCCGTGTAGGCGGCGCCGATGTCGCGGGCGAGGATGCCCATCGACCAGCCGTCGACGGCGATGTGGTGCGCCACGATCAGCAGGACATACTCCGTGGGCCCCGTCCTGAGCAGCCGGATCCGCCAGGGGAGGTCGACGCTGATGTCGAAACCGCGGCCCACGTGGCCTGTAAGGGCGTCCTCGATCTCGTCCTCGGAGGTCTCGACGACGACCAGCGGCGGCCTGCCGGTGGCGCCTTCGAGCACCTGCTGGCGGGGTACGCCCGCGGTCTCCGGGTAGATCGTGCGCAGGCTCTCGTGCCGATCGGCGACATCGCCGAGCGCGGCCTCCAGCGCCGTGAGGTCAAGTTCGCCCGACATCCGCAGGGCCAGGGGGAGGTTGTACGCGGCGCCCTCGCCCGCGCCTTCGAGCTGGTTGAGGAACCACATCCGCTGCTGCTCGTACGACAGCGGCAGTACGTCTGGTCGCGGCTGCGGCGTCAGCGCAGTGCGCGTCTGGCCGGCTGCCACGCCGACCAGCCCGGCAGCTCCGACAACCGATGGGGCAGCGAAGAGCTCGCCGATACTGAGTTCCGCTCCCAGGACGGCACGGATGCGGGCGAGTAGCCGCATGGCCAGCAGCGAGTCGCCGCCCAGGTCGAAGAACGAGGCCTCGGCGTCTGCCCATTCGAGCCCGAGCACCTCGGCGAAGAGCCCGGCGACGATCTCCTCGGTCGGGGTGGCCGGGCCTCGGCCGACACTCGGACCGGCGAAGTCGGGGGCAGGGAGGGCGGATCGGTCCAGCTTGCCGTTGACGGTGATCGGCAGGGCGTCGAGGGTCACGAAGGCGGCCGGGACCATGTACTCCGGCAGCCGTTCGGCGACGTACTCCCGCAGCCCGGCCGGGCCGGCCCCGCCGTCAGGTACGACGTAGGCGACGAGCCGCTTGTCACCCTCGCGGTCCTCACGCACGACGACCGCGACCTGACCCACGCTCTTGTGGGCGGCGAGGACCGTCTCGATCTCACCGGGCTCCACCCGGAACCCGCGGATCTTCACCTGCTCATCCGCACGGCCCGCGAAGACCAGCTCAC
>NZ_JBIUYT010000030.1:0-3227 GCF_044744645.1 Streptomyces sp. NPDC087263 | reverse complement strand
GAGACGGTCCTCGCCGCCCACGAGAGCGTGGGTCAGGTCGCTGTCGTCGTACGGGAGGACCGTCCCGGCGACAAGCGGCTCGTCGCCTACGTCGTGGCGGAGGGCTTGGCGGACCCGGCGGGGCTGCGGGAGTACGTCGCCGAGCGGCTGCCGGACTACATGGTCCCCACCGCGGTCGTGACGCTGGACGCGTTCCCGGTCACGGTCAACGGCAAGCTGGACCGATCCGCCTTCCCTGCTCCCGACTTCGCCGATGCCGCGGAGGGCCGCGGTCCGGCCAACCCGACCGAAGAGATCCTCTGCGGCCTCTACTGCGAGGTCCTCGGCCTGGAGTGGGTCAGCGCCGAGGCCTCCTTCTTCGAGCTCGGCGGCGACTCCATTCTGACGATGCTGCTGGTGTCGGTCGCCCGGCGTGCGGGGCTGGTGATCGCCCCGTATCAGGTGTTCGAACTCTGGACCCCCGCAGGCCTCGCCACCGTCGCGGAACCGCTGGACGTGGGTGCCGTGACGGGCGACCGGGCACGGGGTGCCGGGGACCTGCCGCTCTCCCCGGCCACGCACGAACTGCTGGACCACGCAGGGCCGGTGGGGTATTGGTCGGACGTACTGGAGGTTCCGGCCGGGCTGGACCTGGACGCGGTCGCCACCGCGCTGCAGGACCTGGTCGATCGCCACGATGCGCTGCGGGCTCGGCTGGAGACCGCGCCGGAGCGGCGGCTGACCGTACCCGAGGCGGGTTCGGTGTCCGTCCGGCCGTGGACGCGTCGGATGATGACGGCCGACCTGGACGCCACGGGGCTCCAACGGGTATTCGACACGGAGTCGGCAGCGGCCGGGCAGCGTCTGGACCGGCAGGCCGGGGTGACGGCCCAGGCCGTGTGGTGCGACAGCGGGCCGGACACGCCGGGACGGCTGCTCCTGGTCGTGGACCGGCTGGTGGTTGACGCGGCGTCCTGGCGGATCCTGCTACTGGATCTGGCCGACGCGTTCGCGGGGCGGGAGCCGGCGGCGGTGCCGACGTCGTTCCGCCACTGGACACAGGCCCTGGCCACGCAGGCCGACAGCGCGGAGCGGCTCGCGGAGCTGCCGCGCTGGACCGAACTACTCGCTCCCGGTGCCCCGTTGCTCACCGCCCGGCCTGCCGACCCGGTCCTTGACGAGGATGCCCCGGTGCGGCACGCCTCCGTACGGATCCCCGCCGACACCACGGCGGCACTGTTGACCGGCCTCCCGGCGGCGTTCCACACCGGCGTCGACACCATTCTGCTCACCGGCCTGACCTCGGCCCTCGCCGCCTGGCGCGAAGGCCAGGACCGGGCCGGGGGCTTCCTGGTGGATGTGGCGGCGCCGGACGACGGCCGTTGCGCGCTGGGTGACGGCGCTGATCTCTCCCGGACCGTGGGCTCGTTCGCGCACGGCCACCCCGTCCGGCTCGACACCGGGCCACTCGACCTCGCGGTGATCCGCGGGGGCGGCCCGGCCGCGGGACAGGCGGTGAAACAGATCAAGGAACAGCTGCGCGCGGTTCCCGGAGACGGCCTCGGCTACGGACTCCTGCGCCATCTGAACTCCGCAACCGCCGCCACGCTCGCCGCCCTGCCCGCCCCGCAACTCGGCTTCGCAGCCCCGGGCGACGATCACGACCGACCGCTCAAGCACCCGCTCAACACCATGGCCCGGGTCGACGGAGACGAACTCGTCCTCAGTCTGACCTGGTCCGAGACCCTCCTCGACGAGTCGGCCGCCGATCAACTGCTCACCGGCTGGGCGGAGATGCTGGCCGGCCTCGCCGCGTACTCCGGCGGCGGCCACACACCGTCCGACTTCCCCCTGGTCACTCTCGACCAGGACCAGATCGACGAGCTGGAGACCGATGCCGACGACGGCCTGATAGACGTACTGCCGCTGTCGCCGCTGCAGGAGGGCCTGCTCTTCCACGCGATGTTCGATCAGCGGGAGCGGGACATCTACGTCGAGCAGAAGGTCCTGGACCTTGAAGGCCCGCTGGACGTAAGGGTGTTGCGGACGGCCTGGGAGTCCCTGGTCGAACGGCACGGCAGCCTGCGGACCGGCTTCCGGCAGTTGGCCGGCGCGTCCGAGCCCGTCCAGGTGATCGCACGGGAGGCGACCCTGCCCTGGATCGAGGTGGACCTGTCGCACCTCACCCCCCAGGCGGCCCAGGACGAGGCGGAACGGCTGGAGAGCGCGGAGCGGGCCCGCCGCTTCGACCTGGCGGCCCCGCCGCTGGCCCGGATCCAGCTGCTGAGGACGGCGCCCGACCGTTACCGAATGGTCGTCACCCTGCACCACATCGTGCTCGACGGCTGGTCGCTGCGGGTTCTCATCCGCGAACTGTGGGCCGTGTACGCGGCCGGCGGCGACGCCCGGGAACTGGCACCGACCACACCGTTCGGGGACTATCTGGCCTGGTTGCGCCGCCAGGACCGGGAGGCGGCCCGAGCGGCGTGGCGGCAGGCGCTCGACGGCGTCACCGAGCCGACGACGGTCGCCGCGCTCGACCCGAACAACGGGCCCGTACTCACCCGCAAGGTCCTGGCCGAGACCGGCGACCACCTGGCCGGAGCGCTGCGGGATCTCGCCCGCAGCCACGGCGTCACGCTGAACACCGTGCTCCAGGTGGCCTGGGCCCAGGTCGTCGGCAAGCTCAGCGGCCGACGCGACGTGGTGTTCGGGGCCGCCGTGGCCGGCCGCCCGCCGGAGCTGGCCGGGATGGCGGACATGCTGGGGTTGTTCATCAACACGATCCCCGTACGGGTCAGGCTGCACCCGGCCGACTCGATCGCGGACCTGCTCGCGGTGCTCCAGGCCGAGCAATCGACGCTGCTCGCTCACCAGCACCTGGGCCTCAAGGAGATCCAGCGCCTGGCAGGCCCCGGCGCCACGTTCGACACCCTGATGGCCTTCGAGAACTTCCACGCGGGTGAGACGGGCCCGGCGGCCCCCCTGCGGCTCAGCGCCGCCACGACCCGGATGGCGACCACCTTTCCGCTGACGCTGGGAGTCGATCCGGCGGACGGCCTGAAGTTCTGGCTGGACTACCACCCGGATGCCTTCGACGAGGCCACCGCACGCGCGGTCGCGGAGCGGCTGGTGCGGGTGCTGGAGCAGATGGCGGCGGATCCGGCGTTGCTGGTGAGCGAGGTCGAGGTACTGGGTGATGTGGAGCGGGTGCGGGTGGTGGAGGGGTGGAACGCCACCTTCCGGCC
>NZ_JBIUYT010000029.1:0-4756 GCF_044744645.1 Streptomyces sp. NPDC087263 | reverse complement strand
CGCTCGTCGAGTTCCGCGTACGACCACTCCAGACCACCCTCACCAACCACCGCCACCGCATCCGGCGAACGGCCCACCTGGGCATCGAACAACTCACCCAACGAACCCACAGGCACCGGCCGGAAGGTGGCGTTCCACCCCTCCACCACCCGCACCCGCTCCACATCACCCAGTACCTCGACCTCGCTCACCAGCAACGCCGGATCCGCCGCGACCTGCTCCAGCACCCGCACCAGCCGCTCCGCGACCGCGCGTGCGGTGGCCTCGTCGAACAGGTCGGTGGCGTACAGCAGGTCGCCGTCGATACCCGCCGGGTTGCCCTCGCCGTCGCGGTGCTCGGCCAGGGTGAGCGACATGTCGACGCGGGCCGCCGCGGCCCCGGGTGACATCGGCCGCACCTGGACGCCCGGCAGCTCCCACTGCTCGGGCGGCAAGGTCTGGACCGAGAGCATGACCTGGAACAGCGGGTGCCGGGCCAGTGAGCGGGCGGGGTTGAGGTCCTCGACGAGGTGCTCGAAGGGCAGGTCCTGGTGCGCGTACGCGGCCAGGTCGGTCTCCCGCACCCGGGCCAGCAGCTCCGCGAAGGTGGGGGCGTCGTTCAGGTCGGTGCGCAGCACCAGGGTGTTGACGAAGAAGCCGGCCAGCCGGTCCAGTGCGGCGTCCCCGCGGCCTGCGACCGCCGTGCCGATGGGGATGTCCTGCCCGGCGCCCAGCCGGGACAGCAGCAGCGCGAGCGCCGCGTGCACGACCATGAACATCGTGGCGTCGCCGCGCCGCGCGACCTCCACCAGCCGGGCATGGGTGGACACATCGACCCGCACCGGCGCCGCTCCGCCGCGGTACGAGGACACCGCGGGCCGGGAACGGTCGGTCGGCAGGGCGAGTTCCTGCGGCGCGTCGGCAAGGTTCTGCCGCCAGTAGTGCAGCTGGGCGCCGATCAGGCTGTCGGGGGCGTCCGGTTCGCCGAGCAACTGGCGCTGCCAGAGCGCGTAGTCGGCGTACTGCACCGGCAACGGTTCCCAGCCCGGCGCACGGTCCGCCCGCCGCGCCGCGTAGGCCAGTTCGAGGTCCTTGAGCAGCAGGTCCATCGTCCAGCCGTCGACGGCTATGTGGTGCGCGACGATCAGGAGTACGTACTCGGCGGGGCCGGTCCGCAGCAGTCGTATCCGCCACGGCAGGTCGACGCTCAGGTCGAAGCGCTCCTCGGTCTGCTCGGCGAGCACCGGCTCGACCTGGTCGCCGGGGGTGTCGAGGACAACGAGCGGCGGCCGGCCGGCCGGGCCTTCGAGGACGTGCTGGCGCGGTACGCCTGCGGTCTCGGGGTAGATCGTGCGCAGGCTCTCGTGCCGGTCGGCGAGGTCGCCCAGGGCGGCTTCCAGTGCCGTGACGTCGAGGTCACCGGAGACGCGGTAGCGCAACGGCAGGTTGTACGCGGCCTCGCCGCCCTGCTGGGCCTCCTCCATCTGGTTGACGAACCACATCCGCTGCTGCCCGAACGACAGCGGCACGACTTCCGGCCTGGGCTGCGGCGTCAGCGGCAGCTGTACGTCACCTCCGTCGCCGAGTTGCCGGGCCACCGCGGCGACGGTCGGCTCGGCAAAGAGCTGCCGGATGCTCAGCTCGGCGTCGAGGACGGCGCGGATGCGGGCGATCAGCCGCATGGCCTGCAGCGAGTCACCGCCCAGCTCGAAGAACGACGCGTCGACGCCGACCTGGTCGAGGCCGAGGATCTCGGCGAACAGCCCGCACAGCGCCTCCTCGACGGGGGTCGCGGGTGCGTGCCGGCCGGTGAGGCCCGCGTAGTCGGGGGCGGGCAGGGCGTCGCGGTCGAGCTTTCCGTTGACCGTGACGGGGAGGGAGTCGAGGGCCACCACCGCGGCCGGGACCAGGTAGTCCGGCAGCCGTTCGGCCACGTACTCCCGCAGTCCGCTCGGATCCACGGCACCCTTGGGTACGACGTAGGCGACGAGCCGCTTGTCCCCGGGGCGGTCCTCGCGGACCACGACGGCGGACCGGTCGACGGCGGGATGGGCGGCCAGCACTGCTTCGATCTCGCCGGGCTCCACCCGGAAGCCGCGGATCTTGATCTGGGTGTCCGCCCTGCCGACGACGACCAGCTGCCCGTCGGGGGTCCAATAGGCCAGGTCCCCGGTGCGGTACATCCGCCCGCCGGGCGCGCCGGGTTCACCGACGGCGGCGAACGGGCAGGCCACGAAGCGTTCGGCGGTCAGCGCCGAGCGGCCGAGGTAGCCGCGGGCCAGGCCAGGGCCGGCGAGATAGAGCTCTCCCGTGACGCCGACGGGGAGGGGCTGGAGGAACTCGTCCAGGACATACGTCTGCCCGTTTTCGAGCGGGCGTCCGATCGGCACCGGCGCGTCTGCGTCCACCGGGGTGAGCGGATCACTCAGGGTGACACAGACCGTGGCCTCGGTCGGGCCGTAGGCGTTCATCAGCCGCCGGCCCGGCGCCAGCCGTGCGACCAGCGCGGGCGGGCACACCTCACCCGCGACCGCGACGGTGGTCACCGTGGCGGGCAGTTCGTCGGCGGCGGCGAGCACGGACGGCGGGGCCGTCAGATGCGTCACCCCGAACTCGGCGGCCACCTCGGCCAGCGACCCGTACGGCGGCAGCATGGCCTGGTCCGCCATGACAAGGGCGGCCCCGGCGGGCAGGGCGGTGCAGAACTCGGCGAACGCGGCGTCGAAGCTCGGCGAGGCGAACTGCAGGACACGCGCGCCGGGTTCGGCCCCGAACCGCGCGATGTGGCTTGCCGCCAGGCTGCCCACGCCGGCGTGGGTGACGACGACGCCCTTCGGGATCCCGGTGGAGCCGGAGGTGTAGATGACGTACGCGGGGTGCTGGGGCCGTTGCGGCCGGATACGGTCCACGTCACCGGGGGCGGTGGCCGGGCGGGCCGCCAGTGCGGCGGCCACCTCCGGGTCGTCGAGGACCAGCCGGGGCAGCGTGCCGGCGCCCAGGCCGGCTTCGGTCCCGCTGGTGCACACCATCAGCTTCGGCCGCGCGTCGGCCAGCATGAACGCGATCCGCTGAGCTGGATACCGGGGGTCGACGGGCAGATAACCCGCGCCCGCCTTGACCACTGCCAGCAGCACCGCCATCAGGTCGACGGACCGCTCCATGGCCACGCCGACCAGGTCCTCGGGACCCACGCCCCGGGCGATCAGCTCATACGCCAGCCGGTTGCTCGTCTCCTCCAGCTGCGCGTATGTCAGACTGCGCTCCGCCCCGACGACGGCCACGGCATCGGGGGTCCGCTGCACCTGCGCCTCGAACAGCTCGGCGAGCGTGCCCTCCGCCACCTCCCGGGCGGTGTGGTTCCACTCCTGTACGACGGTGCGCCGCTCGTCCGGGTCCAGGATCTCCAGCCGGCTGAGGGGGGCGGTGGGGTCGGCGGCGATCTGGCCCAGCACCCGCGCCAGCCGCCGGGCCAGGCCCTGGACGGTGTCCTCGTCGAACAGTTCGGTGGCGTAGAAGATCTCGCCGCCGATGCCAGCCGGGGTGCCGTCGTCGTCCCGGTGTTCGGACAGGTCGACCGACAGGTCGAAGCGGGCCGCGAGGGATCCGGGCGGGGTCAACCGGACCTGGAGGCCGGGCAGGTCCCACTGCGCCGTCGGCACGTTCCGCAGCGACAGCATGACCTGGAACAGCGGGTTGCGGGACAGCGAGCGCGAGGGCGCGAGGTCCTCGACGAGATGCTCGAAAGGCACATCCTGATGGGCGTACGCGCCCAGGTCGGTCTCCCGCACCCGGGCAAGAAGCTCAGTGAAGGCGGGGTCGCCGCTCAGGTCGGCGCGCAGCACCAAGGTGTTGACGAAGAAGCCGGTCAGCCCGTCCAGCGCCGCGTCGCCGCGGCCTGCTGTCGCCGTGCCGATGGGGATGTCCGTGCCGGCCCCCATCCGGGCGAGGAGTGCCGCCAGCGCTGCGTGCACGACCATGAACACCGTTGCCCCGCCTCGCTGGGCGACCTCGACGAGGCGGGCATGGGTTCGGGCGTCGATACGGACGGGAACAAGGCCGCCCTCATACGACGAGACCGCCGGGCGCGGCCGGTCCGTCGGCAACGCCAACTCCTGCGGCGCGCCGGCCAGGGCGTCGTGCCAGTACGCGAGCTGATCGCTCAGCAGGCTGCCCGCGTCACCCTGCTCCCCCAGCAACTGCCGCTGCCAGAGGGCGAAGTCGGCGTACTGCACGGGCAGCGGCTCCCAGCCCGGCGCCCGGCCCGACAGCCTGGCCCGGTATGCCGCGCTCAGGTCCTCCGCGAGGACACCCATCGACCAGCCGTCGACGGCGATGTGGTGCGCGACGATCAGGAGTACGTACTCCGTGGGGCCGGTGACCAACAGCCGGGCCCGCCAGGGGAGTTCGGAGCCCAGTTCGAAGCCGCGGCTCGCGTGTTCGCTCAGCTCCGCCTCGACCTGCTCCGCGTCAGTGGTGACGACCACCAGGGATGGATGTGCCGCGGAGCCCTCCAGTACCTGCTGGCGCGGTACGCCGTCCGTGTCCGGGAAGACCGTGCGCAGGCTCTCGTGCCGGTCGGCGACATCGGCGAGCGCGTCCTCCAGCGCGCCACTGTCGAGGCAGCCGGAGATGCGCAGGGCGAGTGGCATGTTGTAGACGCCGTCGGCGCCCTCGCCGGCCGTCTCCAGCCGGTTGAGGAACCACATCCGCTGTTGCCCGTACGACAGCGGCAGCTGCTCGGGCCGCTCCTGCGGCTCCAGCGGCGGCCGCGCGTCGC
>NZ_JBIUYT010000028.1:0-5200 GCF_044744645.1 Streptomyces sp. NPDC087263 | reverse complement strand
GGGGCGGGGAGCGCGGCGCGGTCGAGTTTGCCGTTGACGGTGAGCGGCAGCGCGTCCAGCACCATGACCGTCGGGACCATGTACTCGGGCAGACGCTCTGCGGCGAACTGCCTTACCGCCACCACGTCGAGGTCCCCGGCTCCGACCACGTAGGCGACCAGGCGCTGGTCCTCGCGGACGACCACCGCAGCCTGCGCCACCGCCTCGTGGCCGCTCAGGACCGCTTCGATCTCACCCGGCTCGACCCGGAACCCGCGGATCTTCACCTGCTCATCCACACGCCCCGCAAAAGCCAGTTCACCCTCAGGGGTCCACTTCGCCAGGTCACCACTGCGATACATCCTGGCGCCACCAGTGAACGGGCACGCCACAAACCGCTCCGCAGACAACCCAGGCCGGCCGATATAACCCCGGGCCAGACCCGCACCAGCGATATACACCTCACCGGTGACACCCACCGGAACCGGCCGCAGGAACCCGTCCAGGACATACACGCGGGAGTTGGGCAGCGGCCCGCCGATCGACGGCGCCGTCTCCAAGCCGGCATCCAGCGCAGTGGGAGTGGCGGTGGTGATGACCGTCGCCTCGGTCGGACCGTAGGTGTTCCACACCCGCGAACCCACCGACCACCGGCCCGCCAAATCCGCACTCAGCCGCTCCGCACCCAAAACCCAATTGCGCACACCCGGAACAGCGGCCGGATCCAACACTCCCAGCAGCGACGGCACCACACTCGCCACCTGCACGCCATTCCGGCTCACCATCTGCGCCAGCGCATCCAGATCACTGCGCTCGGCCGACGTCGCCACCGCCAACGTGCCACCCGCAGCAAGCGTCACCACCACATCCAGCACCGCGGCATCAAAACTGAACGACGCGAACTGCAGCGCCACCACACCCGCATCCATCCCCAGCACCGGACGCATCGCCTCAGCCAGGTTCAACACCCCGCCATGAGCAACAGCCACACCCTTCGGCCGGCCCGTCGAACCCGACGTATAAATCACATACGCCAACTGCTCCGGAACAATGACCATCCCCAACGGCTCCGCCGAGAACCCGTCCGCCTCATCGAGGAGAACGACCCTGGCATCGCCGACAGGAACATCCGAGAGACTTCCGGCCGTGCCCAGCACAACCTCCGCCCCACTGTCCGCAACCATGAACCCCAGCCGGTCCACCGGATACTCCGGATCCAACGGCACAAACGCCGCCCCGGCCTTCCACACCCCCAACAACGCCACCACCATGTCCACCGACCGCGGCAGACACAACGCAACCCGCGACTCCCTGCCCACACCAACACTGCTCAGGAAACGCGCCAGCCGATTCGCCCGCCGGTCCAACTCTCCATAGGACACGGCCTGTTCACCGCACCGCACCGCCACCACATCAGGCGCCACCACCACCCGCGCCTCAAACCGATCCACCACCGACCCCGCAGGCACCACAGCCTCGGTGGCATTCCACTCCTCCACCACCCGCGCCCGCTCCACCTCGGCAAGCACATCCAGCCGCCCGACCAGCGCCTCCGGATCAGCCACCATCTGCTCCAGCACCCGGACCAGACGCTCAAGGAGCGCCCGTGCGGCCTCCGCGTCGAACAGGTCCGGCCGGTAGTCCAGTCGCAGCCGCAGTTCGTCTGTCGGGTGCACGCCCAGGGACAGGGGGAAGCTGGTCGACTCCCGCATCGCCGTGCCGGTGACCCGCACGCCACCTTCCGAAGGGGACTCCTGCGCCCCGATGGGGTGGTTCTCGAACGCCATGATCGTGTCGAACGTGGCTCCCGGCCCGGCCAGCCGCTGGATCTCGGTGAGGCTCAGGTGCTGGTGGTCGAGCAGCGCCGACTGCCGGTCCTGCAGCTCCGTCAGCATGGCGGTGACCGACTGCGCGGGGTCGAAGTGCACGCGTACGGGCACCGTGTTGATGAAGAGCCCCAGCATGCTCTCCATCCCGGGGAGGTCCGCCGGCCGTCCGGCCACCGTCGCGCCGAACACCACGTCGTGGCGGCCGGTCAGCCGGCCGAGCACCACGGCCCAGGCGGCCTGAATCACGGTGTTGAGCGTCAGGCCGTTGCCACGGGCGAGGTCCCGCAGCCGGCCGGCGAGTTCCGCGCCCGCGTCCGTGGCCGCCTTGCCGGAGGCGACAACGGCAGCCGCGGACTGCTCGCCGGGTGTCACCAGCGTCGGCTCCTCCGCGCCCACCAGCTCCTGCCGCCAGGCGTCACGTGCGGCTTCTTTGTCTTGGCGGGCGAGCCAGGCGAGGTACTCGCGGTACGGCGTCACCGGCGGCAGATCACGAGCACTGCCACCAGCCTCGTAACACGTCCACAACTCCCGCATCAGCACCGGCAACGACCAACCGTCCAGCAAAATGTGATGCAACGTGATCATCATCCGGAACCGGTCCGGCCCCACCTTCACCAACATCACCTTCAACAACGGCGGCACCGCCAGATCGAACCGCCGCTCCCGCTCCGCGATCCCCAGCCGCTCCGACTCCGCCCACGCCTCATCCGCACCCAGACCCGACAGATCCTCCTCACGCCACGGCAGAGTCACGCCGCGGGCGATGACCTGTACCGGCTCGGGCACCCCGGCCAGCTGCCGGAAGCCGGCGCGCAGGCTCTCATGCCGGTCGAGCAGCGCCTGCCACGACGCCCGCAGCACAGCGGAGTCGGTGTTCCCGGCCAGGTCCAGCACCAGTTGCTCGACGTAGACGTCGGTGCCCTGCTCGTCGTACACCGCGTGGAACAGCAGACCTTCCTGCAGCGGCGACAGCGGCCAGACGTCCTGGACTCGCATCTGACTCATCGTGCTCCCCCGTTGTCTGCAAGTTCCGCTTCGAGCGCGTCGATCTGGCTCTGGTCGAGCGTGATCAGTGAGAAGTCGGACGGTGTGTGGCCGCCGCCGGATTGGGTGCTGGTGTGGGTGGCGAGGCCTGTGAGCATCGCCAGCCAGCCGTCGGCCAGTTGCTGTATGTCTGCGGTGTGGTGGAGGTGCCGGGGCCAGGCCAGCGTCAGGGTGAGACGCGGACCCTCCGGCAGGTCGCGGACCAGGGCGACAGCCTCCAGAGCGTGCGACAGCGGGACCTTGTCGCCTGCTCCGCCGCCGAAGCCGCCTTCGGGAGGGGCGGACCAGGCGGCTGCCCGGTCGGGTGTCGCGGCGGGGAACCGGCCCAGGTAGTTGAAGCCGATCTGGGCCGTCGGCAGCGCGGCAAGGGCAGGCGCGGTCTCGGGGTTGAGATGACGGAGCAGGCCATAGCCGAGACCGTCACCCGGCACTGCCCGGAGCTGCTCCTTGATCTCCTTGACAACCCGTCCCGCCGCCGGCCCGCCGCTGCGGAGCCCGGCGAAGTCCAGTGTCGTGGGATCGAGCCGCACCGGTTTGCTGCTGGTGAACCAACCCACCGTACGGACCAGATCGACGCCATCAGCCTTACGGCCGTGGCCTTCCAAGTCCACGAGAACCCCGCCGTCCCCGTTCTGCCCCCGGTGCCGCCTCCACTCAGCGACCGCGGAGGCAAGGGCGGTAAGCAACACATCGTCGATCCCCGCGTGGAAGGCGGCCGGGACCGCTGTCAGCAGGATGCCGGTGGTCGCCGCGGAGGCCGTCACCGAGAACCGTTCCAGCGTGGCGCCCACGTCACGGTCCGAGTCGAGGGACCGGGTGCCGAGCGGAGCTTCGGAGCCGCGCAGGAGCCGGGTCCAGGCGGGGAGTTCGGCGAGCCGCGGGCGGCTGGTGGCCTCGGCCTTGAGGGCCCTGGCCCAGTGGCGGAAGGAGGTGGGCACCGGCTCCAGGGCGACCTCGCGGCCGGCGGCAAGTTCCGTATAGGCCTGCGCGAGGTCTGGGACGAGGATCCCGAGGGAGACCATGTCCACCGCCAGGTGGTGGACTGTGAGCAGGAGCCGTCCGGGTGTGTCCGGGCCTGCGTCGAACCACACCACCTGCGTCATCACCCCCGCCTGCGGGTCGAGCCGGTCCGCGGCGGCGTGGGCATGTTCGGCCAGCAGTTCGTTGAGATAGCCCTCGGTCGCGTCCACCCGGTGCACCCAGGGAGCCACCGGCACGGACGACGGCACGACGAGGCGTGGTTCGGGCTCGGTCTCCAGCCGGGCCCGCAGCGTGTCGTGGTGATCGACCAGCGCCTGGACGGCGTCGGTCAGCGTCTCCAGCCGCATCCCGGCCGGAGCCACCACCACAGTGGACTGATAGACGCTGGCGACATGGTCCGGGCCCGCTCGTTGCACCAGTTCGTGCATGACGGGGGTCAGGGGCACCTCGCCGATGCCGGAGTCACCGCTCCCGGCGACGACAGTGGCAGCAGTCTCACCAGCCACCTCGGCGAGCGCCGCCGGGGCCTGGCGTTCGAAGACCTGCCGCGCGGTCAACACCAGACCCGCCTTACGCGCCTTCGACACCAGCAGCATCGACATGATCGAATCGCCGCCCAGCTCGAAGAACGAGGCGTCGGCACCAACCTCCTCCAGACCGAGGAGCTCGGCGAACAGCCCGCACAGAATCTCTTCGGTGCGGGTCTCCGCGACCCGGCCCACCGCCACGTCGGGGGCGGGGAGCGCGGCGCGGTCGAGTTTGCCGTTGACGGTGAGCGGCAGCGCGTCCAGCACCATGACCGTCGGGACCATGTACTCGGGCAGACGGTCTGCGGCGAACTGCCTTACCGCCACCACGTCGAGGTCCCCGGCTCCGACCACGTAGGCGACCAGGCGCTGGTCCTCGCGGACGACCACCGCAGCCTGCGCCACCGCCTCGTGGCCGCTCAGGACCGCTTCGATCTCACCCGGCTCGACCCGGAACCCGCGGATCTTCACCTGCTCATCCACACGCCCCGCAAAAGCCAGTTCACCCTCAGGGGTCCACTTCGCCAGGTCACCACTGCGATACATCCTGGCGCCACCAGTGAACGGGCACGCTACAAACCGCTCCGCGGACAAGCCGGGACGGCCGATATAACCCCGGGCCAGACCCGCACCGGCGATATACACCTCACCGGTGACACCCACCGGAACCGGCCGCAGGAACCCGTCCAGGACATACACGCGGGAGTTGGGCAGCGGCCCGCCGATCGACGGCGCCGTCTCCAGCCCGGCATCCAGCGCAGTGGGAGTGGCGGTGGTGATGACCGTCGCCTCGGTCGGACCGTAGGTGTTCCACACCCGCGAACCCACCGACCACCGGCC
>NZ_JBIUYT010000027.1:0-6979 GCF_044744645.1 Streptomyces sp. NPDC087263 | reverse complement strand
CTCCTCCACCACCCGCGCCCGCTCCACCTCGGCAAGCACATCCAGCCGCCCGACCAGCGCCTCCGGATCAGCCACCATCTGCTCCAGCACCCGGAGCACCCGGTCGACGAGGCCTTGGGCCGTCCCCTCGTCAAACAGGTCCGGCCGATAGCTCAGCCGCATGCCCAGGCCGCCGCTCGGGCCGACCACCAGGCCGAGGGGATAGCTGATCGACTCCCGGATTCCGGACTCGGTGAACTTCAGGCCACCTGGCCCCTGCCCATCGGGCTCGTCACCCGACGGCTTCTGGGCATTCGTGCCCGAGGGAAAGCTCTCGAACGCCATGATCGTGTCGAACGTGGCTCCGGGCCCGGTCTGCCGCTGGATGTCGCTGAGGCTCAGATACTGGTAGTCCACCAGCGCCGACTGCTCGGTCTGCAGCTCCGTCAGCATTTTGGCGACCGACTGCGCCGGATCGAAGTGCACGCGTACGGGCACCGTGTTGATGAAGAGCCCCAGCATGCTCTCCATTCCCGGCAGTTCCAGGGGCCGGCCGGCGACGCTGGCGCCGAACACCACGTCGCGCCGGCCCGTCAGCTTGCCGACGATCAGGGCCCAGGCGGCCTGGACCACAGTGTTCAGCGTGAGGCCATGGGTGCGCGTCAGCTCGCGCAGCCACTGGTCCAGCTCCTTGCTCGCCTTGACGGACACCATGGCGGAGTGCGCGGCCGCGCCGTTGCGCTCGGCCGGGGCCACCAGCGTCGGCTCGTCGGCCCCCGCGAGCACTCGCCTCCAAGCCGCCAGGCCCTCTTCTTTGTCTTGGCGGGCGAGCCAGGCGAGGTACTCGCGGTACGGCGTCACCGGCGGCAGATCACGAGCACTGCCACCAGCCTCGTAACACGTCCACAACTCCCGCATCAGCACCGGCAACGACCAACCGTCCAGCAAAATGTGATGCAACGTGATCATCATCCGGAACCGGTCCGGCCCCACCTTCACCAACATCACCTTCAACAACGGCGGCACCGCCAGATCGAACCGCCGCTCCCGCTCCGCGATCCCCAGCCGCTCCGACTCCGCCCACGCCTCATCCGCACCCAGACCCGACAGATCCTCCTCACGCCACGGCAGAGTCAACCGGCGCATGATCAACTGGACCGGCGCTCCCGAGGCGCGGTGCCGGAAGCCGGCGCGCAGGCTCTCGTGCCGGTCGAGCAGCGCCTGCCACGACGCGCGCAGCGCGGCGGAGTCGAGCTTGCCCTCCAGGCCCATGATCATCTGCTCGACGTAGACATCGATGCCTTGCTCGTCGTACACCGCGTGGAACAGCAGGCCCTCCTGAAGCGGCGACAGCGGCCATACCCCCACCAAAGCGGAGTCGGTCATCTCAGGCTCCTTCTTCCATCTGCTGAGCTGTCGCTTCGAATTCGTCCAACTCGCTCTGGCTGATCTCCACCATCGGGAAGTCGGAGGGGGTGTGGCCACCGGTGCCGGAGTCGGTGGTGTGGGCGGTGAGCCCGGTGAGCATCGCGGCCCAGCCGTCGGCCAGGCTCTGGGCGGCCCGCTCCGGCAGGAGTTCCGCCGGCCAGGACAGGATGAGAGTGAGCTGCGGGCCGTCGGGCAGGTCGTGGACCACGCCCATGAACTCCAGGGCGTGCATGACCGGGATACGGTCGTCGGCGCCGCCTCCCCGGCCGCCTTCGCCCGCTGTCTGCCAGGCCAACTGTTCGGCGGACCGCCGATCCTGCTGGGCGGGGAACCGGCCCAGGTAGTTGAAGCCGATCTGGGCCGTCGGCAGCGCGGCAAGGGCCGGTGCGGTCTCGGGGTTGAGATGACGGAGCAGGCCATAGCCGAGACCGTCACCCGGCACTGCCCGGAGCTGCTCCTTGATCCGCTTGACGACCCGTCCCACCGCCGCCCCGCCGGAGCGCAGCTCCGCGAAGTCGACGGCGCCGAGGTCGAGCCGCACCGGGTTGCTGCCGGTGAACCAGCCAGCTGTTCGCGCCAGGTCCACGCCCTCGGCCAGCGGTACGCGGCCGTGGCCCTCAAGGTCCAGCAGGATCCCGGCCTGGGCCTGGCCCTGACGGCGTCGCCATTCGACCACCGCCGCGGTCAGGCCGGTCAGCAGTACGTCGTCGACACCTGCGTGGAACGCCGTCGGCACGCTGGTCAGCAGCTTCGAAGTGATCTCTGTGGATACCTTCACCGAGAGCTGCCGCACGGTGGCGCCGAGGTCCCGCTCCGGGTCCATGGGCTCCGGGGTGAGCAGCGGGTCGGCGCCGTCCAGCATCCGGGTCCAGGCGGGGAGTTCGGCGAGCCGCGCGGGGCCGACCGCCTCCGCGGCGAGGGCCCTGGCCCAGTGGCGGAAGGAGGTCGGCACCGGCTCCAGGGCGACCTCGCGGCCGGCGGCAAGTTCTGTATAGGCCTCGGCCAGATCGGGAACCAGGACGCGCCAGGTCACACCGTCCACCACCAGGTGATTGACAAGGATCAGCAACCGTCCGGGGGTGTCCGGGCCTGCGTCGAACCAGACGACCTGCGTCATCACCCCCGCCTGCGGGTCGAGCCGGTCCGCGGCGGCGTGGGCATGTTCGGCCAGCAGTTCGTTGAGATAGCCCTCGGTCGCGTCCACCCGGTGCACCCAGGGAGCCACCGGCACGGACGACGGCACGACGAGGCGTGGTTCGGGCTCGGTCTCCAGCCGGGCCCGCAGCATGTCGTGGTGATCGACCAGCGCCTGGACGGCGTCGGTCAACGTCTCCAGCCGCATCCCGGCCGGAGCCACCACCACCGTCGACTGATACACCCCGCCGATACGTTCCGCTCCGGCCCTTCCGAGCATTTCGTGCATCACCGGGGTCAGCGGTACCTCTCCGACGCCCGCATCCCCGCCGCCGACTGGCACACCGTCAGCCGCGTCCCCGGCGACCTCGGCGAGCGCTGCGGGAGTCTGGCGTTCGAAGACCTGGCGCGCGGTCACCACGAGGCCCGCTTTACGCGCCCTCGACACCAGCAGCATCGACATAATCGAATCGCCGCCCAGCTCGAAGAACGAGGCGTCGGCACCAACCTCCTCCAGACCAAGGAGCTCAGCGAACAGCCCGCACAGAATCTGCTCGGTAGGGGTTTCCGCGACCCGGCCCACCGCCACGTCGGGGGCGGGCAGCGCGGTCCGGTCCAGCTTGGCGTTGACGGTGAGCGGCAGCGCGTCCAGCACCATGACCGTCGGGACCATGTACTCGGGCAGACGCTCTGCGGCGTACTCCCGCACCGCCACCACATCAAGCTCACTGGCAGGGACCACATAGGCGACCAGGCGCTGGTCCCCGGGACGGTCCTCACGGATGATCACTGCGGCCTGCGCCACCGCCTCGTGGCCGCTCAGGACCGCTTCGATCTCACCCGGCTCGACACGGAACCCGCGGATCTTCACCTGCTCATCCGCACGCCCGGCGAAGGCCAACTCGCCGCCGGGGGTCCACTTCGCGAGGTCTCCACTGCGGTACATCCGCCCACCACCGGTGAACGGGCACGCCACGAACCGCTCCGCCGACAACCCAGGCCGGCCGATATAACCCCGGGCCAGACCCGCACCGGCGATATACACCTCACCGGTGACACCCACCGGGACCGGCTGGAGGAATTCGTCCAGCACGAACACCTTGGTATTGGGGAGCGGACGGCCGATCGGCGGCGCCGTCTCCAACCCGGCATCCAGCGCCGTCGCCGTGGCCGTGGTGATCACGGTCGCCTCGGTCGGACCGTACGCGTTCCGCACCCGCGAACCCACCGACCACCGGCCCACGAGATCCGCGCTCACCCGCTCCGCACCCACCACCCAGTTGCGTACACCCGGAACAGCGGCCGGATCCAACACTCCCAGCAGCGACGGCACCACACTCGCCACCTCGACACCCGCGGAGTCGATCATCTCCGCCAGCGCATCCAGATCACTGCGCTCGGCCGACGTCGCCACCGCCAACGTGCCACCCGCAGCAAGCGTCACCACCACATCCAGCACCGCGGCATCAAAACTGAACGACGCGAACTGCAGCGCCACCACACCCGCATCCATCCCCAGCACCGGACGCATCGCCTCAGCCAGGTTCAACACCCCGCCATGAGCAACAGCCACACCCTTCGGCCGGCCCGTCGAACCCGACGTATAAATCACATACGCCAACTGCTCCGGAACAATGACCGTCCCCAACGGCTCCGCCGAGAACCCGTCCGCCTCGTCCAGGAGGACAACACGGGCATCGCCGACAGGAACATCCGCGAGGCCCTCAGCCGTGCCGACAACCACCTCGGCCCCACTGTCCGCGACCATGAACCCCAGCCGGTCCACCGGATACTCCGGATCCAACGGCACAAACGCCGCCCCGGCCTTCCACACCCCCAACAACGCCACCACCATGTCCACCGACCGCGGCAGACAGAGACCGACCCGCGACTCCCTGCCCACACCGACACTGCTCAGGAAACGCGCCAGCCGATTCGCCCGCCCGTCCAACTCCCCATACGACACGGCCTGCTCACCACACCGCACCGCCACCACATCAGGCGCCACCACGACCTGTGCCTCGAACCGATCCACGATCGACTCACCCGGAATGACGGCCTCGGTGGCGTTCCACTCCTCCACCACCCGCGCCCGCTCCACCTCCCCCAGCACAGCAATCTCACTCAGCCGCACCCCGGGATCAGCAGCCACCGCCTCCAACACCCGCACCAACCGCGACGCCAACTGCGCCGCCGTACCCTCATCAAACAAATCCGCCGCATACAGCAACGTCCCACCCAACCCCGCAGGCGCCCCCGCCCCATCACGCCGCTCAACCAGCGTCGGCGCGAGATCGAAGCGCGCGACCGGATCCGCGGTCGAGGGCAGCGTGCCGACTGTCAGGCCAGGCAGGTCCCACTCCTCGGGCGCGGCGCTCTGCACCGCCAACATCACTTGGAACAACGGGTTTCGCGACAGGGATCGCGCGGGGCTCAGTACGTCCACCAACCGCTCGAAGGGCACGTCCTGGTGGGAGTACGCGGCCAGATCAGCCTCTCGCACCCGCGCCAGCACCTCGGTGAACGTCGGGTCGGCGCTGACATCCGTGCGCAGCACCAGCGTGTTGACGAAGAATCCGGCCAGGTCGTCCATCGCCTCGTCGCCACGGCCCGCGATCGCGGTACCGATGGGGATGTCGGTGCCCGCACCAAGTCGGGCCAGCAGCACGGCCAATGCGGCCTGCACGACCATGAACATGGTCGCGTTCCCCTGCTGAGCGGCTGCCACCAGCCGGGCGTGAGTCTGTGCGTCCACGCTCAGGGGCACGTTGCCACCGCGGAACGAGGACACGGCCGGGCGGGGCCGGTCGGACGGCAGGTCCAGCTCTTCCGGCGCACCGGACAGGGCCCGCCGCCAGTAATCCAGTTGGCCACTGATCACGCTGTCCGTGTCGTCGAGTTCGCCCAGGACCTCGCGCTGCCAGAGCGCATAGTCCGCGTACTGCACCGGCAGCGGCTCCCAGTCCGGCGCCCCGCCTGCCCGCCGGGCCGCATAAGCCACCCCCAGATCCCGCGCGAGTACGCCCATCGACCAGCCGTCGACAGCGATGTGGTGCGCGACGACCAGGAGTACGTACTCCGCGGGCCCCGTCACCAACAGCCGTATCCGCCACGGCAGATCCACGCTCAGTTCGAAGCCGCGCCCGGAGTACGCCGCGAGAGTCGCGGCCAACTCGTCCGGTGTGGTCTCCACGACGATCAGTGGCGGCCTGCCCGTGTCTCCGGCCAGCACGTGCTGGCGGGGCTCGCCGTCGGTCTCCGGGAAGACGGTGCGCAGGCTCTCGTGCCGGTCGGCGACATCGCCGAGCGCGGCTTCCAGGGCGGCGATGTCCAGGTCCCCGGAGAGTTTCAGGGCGAGCGGCATGTTGTACCCAGCGCCTTCGCCGGCGCCTTCGAGCTGGTTGAGGAACCACATCCGCTGCTGTGCGTACGAAAGAGGCAGCACCTCCGGACGCGGCTGCGGCGTCAGCGCGGCCCGGGTCAGGGTGCCCTCCCGGGCGTCGAGCAGTCGGGCGACTCCGGCCACCGTCGGCGCCGCGAACAGCGCGCCGATCCTGACTCCGGTCTCAAGGACCGACCGGATGCGGGCGAGCAGTCGCATGGCCAGCAGGGAGTCGCCGCCGAGCTGGAAGAACGAAGTCTCCGCGTCCACCCACTCAAGGCCCAGCACCTCGGCGAAGAGCCCGGCGACGATCTCCTCGGTCGGTGTCGCCGGACCCCGGCCGGTGGTGAGACCGGCGAAGTCGGGGGCAGGGAGGGCGGGTCGGTCCAGCTTGCCGTTGACGGTGATCGGCAGGGCGTTGAGGGTCACGAAGGCGGCCGGGACCATGTACTCCGGCAGCCGTTCGGCGACGTACTCCCGCAGCCCGGCCGGGTCGGCCTCGCCCTCCCCAACGATGTAGGCGACGATCCGCTTGTCACCCTCGCGGTCCTCACGCACGACGACCGCGACCTGACCCACGCTCTCGTGGGCGGCGAGGACCGTCTCGATCTCACCGGGCTCCACCCGGAACCCGCGGATCTTCACCTGCTCATCCGCACGGCCCGCGAAGACCAGCTCACCATCCGCCGTCCACCGCGCGAGATCCCCGGTCCGGTACATCCGGCCACCCGTGAACGGGCATGCGACGAAACGCTCCGCCGACAGCGCCGACCGGCCGAGATAGCCGCGGGCGAGTCCGGAACCGGCAAGGTAGAGCTCGCCGTTGACGCCCGGGGGCACGGGCTTGAGGTACTCGTCCAGCACGAAGGCTTGGGTGTTGTCGCGGGGCCTACCGATGGGCAGCACCGTCGGAGCCTCGGCCTCGGGAGCGATCGGCTGTGTCGTCGCGCACAGGGTGGTCTCGGTGGGGCCGTACAGATGCCGGATCTCGATCTCCGGGCAGGCCGCCTTCACCTGCGCGATCGCACCCGCCGGCACCACATCACCGCCGGTCAG
>NZ_JBIUYT010000026.1:0-12221 GCF_044744645.1 Streptomyces sp. NPDC087263 | reverse complement strand
CCCGCGCACCCCGGACGCCTCGAACAACACTCAGAAGAACTGAGAAACCCCAGCTCGAAGCCACAGCAACAACTCAGAAAAACTGGGCGACGACACCCTGATCCACCCCACGATCACACCGGCCCAGCCCACCGCATCGCATCAGAAGACACGAAACTGAGACAGCATCAGCTGCCATGAGATAAAGCCCCACGACAGCAACACCCACCCCCAACCTCTCACCTCATGACAGTGCCGGTCCCGCCCCAACACCCCACCGACCAGCACCGACACACCACACCACCAGACCAGCACCACCGACTCTCACCATTACTGACCCCAAGCCGAGAGATCGCAAGCAGCGCGATCGTCCGCGGGGCCCTGGGCGAGGGACGGGCGGCTCAGAACTCTTGTCGGAATGACTTCCGGGCGTCGCCGGCAGATGAGTGCGCTCGACGAGCGTGGCTCAGATGGTGCTGTCCAGGGTCTTTCCGGGTTTCGTGTGGAGGATGTCGCGGGCCTGTTCCGCGGCGCGGGCGGTGCTCTCGGAGACGAAGTCGAGGAAGCGGGCGACATTCTCGAGGCGGGCGGCGGCCGGGGTGCCGGGGCCGAGGATGCCGACGCCCTGCCGTGCGGTCTCGACGATTTGGGCGGTGGCCCGGGCACTGACCATCATCGACTGGTACCAGACGTCGTCGTCGACGACGTAGCGCTCGCGGCGGCGTTCGTCGCGTTCCCGTCGGACGAAGCCCTGGCTCTCCAGGAACGCGATCGCCTTGGAGATGGACGCCGGGCTGACCTGGAGGCGCTGCACGAGTTCGGATGCGGTGAGGCTGCCCGCGTCGCTGGTACAGAGGCAGGCCATGACCCGGGACATCATCTTGGGCATGCCCGACTGCATCATGACGGTGGTGAACGTCTCCTCGTATTCGCGCACCGCCTCGGCGTCGCGTCCGTGGGCCTGCGGGGGCGTCATCGGATCCCGGGGCGCGGTCTGCCTGCGCCGGTGGGCGCGGTGTTCGGTGGCGCGGTGGGCGAGGTCGGCGCGGTAGCCGGTAGGGCCGCCGTTGCGCATCACCTCCCGCGTGATCGTCGAGGTCGGACGGTCCAGGCGTCTGGCGATCTCGGCGTAGGCGAGGCCGTCGGCCAGTCCCAGCGCGATCTGCTGGCGTTCCTGCTGGGTGAGTCTGCCTCCCGGCATCACAGTCTCCTTCGCGTTCTGTGGTGTCTCCAGTATAGCGTTCACCTCCAATTCATTGCAACGATTGGGATGGGGATTGTTGCATTAGACTCAAGACCATTGCAACGATTTGACGGCTTCTACCTGCAGCTACTGAAATATCGCGCAACGAGTTAGTTGCCAGAATCATGAACGCAACGTAGCTTTTCCATCAACGGAAACAGCGGGCCGCAGGAGCCCGCGCTGCACAAGAAGGAGAGCATCATGCAGAAGTTCGACACCCCCACCCCGGTCTCCGCCGTCCTGGACATCCCCGCGGGACTCATCCGGTTCATCGCCGCCGACCGGGCCGACACCACGGTCGAGGTCCAGCCCGTGGACGCCTCCAAGAGCCGCGACGTGAAGGCGGCGGAGCAGATCACGGTCGAATACGGCGACGGCGTCCTGCGGATCGGGGCCTCTCCGGCGAAGAACCGGCTCCTCGGCAGCAGCTCCGGATCCGTCGAGGTGACCGTCCAGCTGCCCGTCGGCTCCCGCGTCGAGGCGAAGGCGGCCAGCGCCGAACTGCGGGGCGTGGGACAGCTCGGCGACGTCGCCTTCGAGAGCGCGCAGGGCACGGTCAAGCTCGACGAGGCCGCGAGCGCCCGCCTCACCCTCCAGGCCGGCGACGTCTCGGTCGGCCGTCTGGGCGGCCCGGCGGAGATCAGCACCCAGAAGGGCGACATCACCATCGCCGAGGCCGTGCGCGGAACGGTCACGCTGCGCACCGAGTCCGGCGAGTTGTCGGTCGGCGCCGCCCGCGGAGTCTCTGCCTCCCTTGACGCCGGCACCACCTACGGCCGTATCCACAACGCGCTCAAGAACACTGACGGCACCGCCGACCTGAACATCCACGCGACCACCGCCCACGGCGACATCACCGCCCGCAGCCTCTAGAAGGAGCACTCGTCATGACCAACTTGGCCATCGCGGCGCAGGGGTTGCGCAAGTCCTACGGCGACAAGGTCGTGCTCGACGGCGTCGACCTGTCCGTCCCCGAAGGAACGGTCTTCTCCCTGCTCGGCCCGAACGGCGCCGGCAAGACCACCGCCGTCAAGATCCTCTCCACCCTCATCACCGCCGACGCCGGTGACCTGCACGTCGGCGGCCACGACCTCGCCGCCGACCCGCAGGCCGTGCGGGCCGCGATCGGCGTCACCGGGCAGTTCTCCGCCGTAGACGGCCTGATCACCGGCGAGGAGAACATGCTCCTCATGGCGGACCTGCACCACCTGCCCAAGGGGGAGGGGCGGCGGGTCACCGCCGAACTCCTTGAGCGCTTCGACCTCGTCGAGGCCGCGACGAAGCCCGCCTCCACCTACTCCGGCGGCATGAAACGCCGCCTCGACATCGCCATGACCCTGGTCGGCAACCCGCGGATCATCTTCCTCGACGAACCGACCACCGGCCTCGACCCCCGCTCCCGCCACAACATGTGGCAGATCATCCGCGAGCTGGTCACGGGCGGCGTCACCGTCTTCCTCACCACCCAGTACCTGGAAGAAGCCGACGAGCTCGCCGACCGCATCGCCGTCCTCAACAACGGCAAGATCGCCGCCGAAGGGAGCGCCGAGGAACTCAAGCGGCTCATCCCCGGCGGACACGTACGGCTCCGCTTCACCGACCCCACCGCCTACCAGTCCGCCGCCCTCGCACTGCGCGAGGGCACCAGGGACGACGAGGCGCTGTCCCTGCAGATCCCCAGCGACGGCAGCCAGCGCGAACTGCGCTCCATCCTCGACTGGCTGGACTCCGCCGACATCGAGGCCGACGAACTGACCGTCCACACCCCCGACCTCGACGACGTGTTCTTCGCCCTGACCGGAAACGACCCCCAGCCCGGCCTGCCCAGCCAGTCCAGCCAGTCCAAGGAGACTGTCCGATGAGCGCCCTCTCCCTCGCCGTGCGCGACTCGACCACCATGCTGCGCCGCAACCTGCTCCACGCGCGCCGCTACCCCTCCCTCACCCTGAACCTGCTGCTCACCCCGGTCATGCTGCTGCTGCTCTTCGTCTACATCTTCGGCGACGCGATGAGCGTCGGCATCAGTGGCGGGGACCGCTCCGACTACATCGCCTACATCGTTCCCGGCATCCTGCTCATGACCATCGGCTCCACCATGGTCGGCACCGCGGTATCCGTCTCCACCGACATGTCCGAGGGCATCATCGCCCGCTTCCGCACGCTGGCCATCCACCGCGGCTCCGTGCTCATCGGGCACGTCATCGGCAGCGTCCTGCAGGCGATCGCCAGCGTCGTCCTCGTCGGCGCCGTCGGTGTCGCCATGGGCTTCCGCTCCACGGATGCCACCGTCCTGGAGTGGATCGCGGCCTTCGGGCTGCTCGCGCTGTTCGCCCTGGCCTTCACCTGGATCGCGGTCGGGATGGGCATGGGCAGCCCCAACGCCGAAGCGGCCAGCAACAGCGCCATGCCGCTGATCCTCCTGCCCCTCATCTCCAGCGCCTTCGTCCCGGTCGACGCGATGCCCGGCTGGTTCCAGCCCATCGCCGAGTACCAGCCCTTCACCCCGGCCATCGAGACCCTGCGCGGACTCCTCCTTGGCACCGAGATCGGCAACAACGGATGGATCGCCATCGCCTGGTGCGTCGGCCTCTCCGTCCTCGGCTACCGCTGGTCGAAGGCACAGTTCGACCGCGACCCCAAATAGGCGACATGAGCTCGTGGGCCACCACCCGGACCCGGGCAACCCACAGACACAGCCAGAGCAGACCTCGCGAAGGCCCGTTGCAGCCACCACCCCGGTGGCTGCAACGGGCCTTCGCCCGTATCGCATTCACCCTCAGTTCATTGCAACGAACAAGACGATCGTCATTGCATTAGCTTCAACCTCGTTGCAACGATTTTAGAGCTCATGCCTGCCATGATGACAAGAATGCGCAACAAATCTATTGCCAGATCTATGAATGCAACGTAGCGTTTCAACCATCAGAAACATGGAGTGAGTAGCAAAGGGGTGGATCATGGAGACAGTACGGAGCCAGCAGCGGACGGCACCCGGCGCCTGCACCGCCTTCGCGCGCTTCGTGCTCTGCGGCGGCGGGGTGGGGCTCGCCTCCAGCTTCGCCGTGGCGGCCCTCGCCTCCTGGATCCCCTGGGCCCTGGCCAACGCCCTGATCACCGTGGCCTCCACGCTCCTGGCCACCGAGCTGCACGCCCGCTTCACCTTCGGCGCGGGCGGGCGCGCGACCCGGCGCCAGCACGCGCAGTCGGCCGGTTCCGCGGTGGCCGCGTATGCGGTGACCTGCGTGGCGATGTTCGTCCTGCAGCTGCTGGTGGCGGCACCCGGTGCGGTGCTCGAGCAGGTCGTCTACCTCTCCGCCTCCGCGCTCGCCGGTGTCGCGCGGTTCGCGGTGCTGCGCCTCGTCGTCTTCGCACGGAACCTCTCGCAGACCGCGGCCACCGTCACCGCCGCCCGTCCCGTACACACGGCCGTGGCCGGCTCAGCCGTGCTGTGCCGCGCCGCCTGACCAGGCAGCCCGCGGCGTCGGCGCGGCAGGCGCGACGGCCTTGACCCGGGCGAGGGCGAGCAGGGCGGCCGTGACGGCGGCCAGCTCCTCCGGGGTCGGGTTGCCCGCCACGACCACGAGCGGTGGACCGGCCGATTCCGCGCAGGCCCGGCGCTCCGGCTCCGCCGCGGTCACTGGGGCTGGTTCCCGTGCTTGCGGGAGGGCTGCGCCACCTGCTTGGTGCGCAGTACGGCGAGCGCGTCGATCAGCCTGACACGGGTCTCCGCGGGGTCGATGACATCGTCCACCAGGCCGCGTTCGGCGGCGTAGTACGGGTGCATGAGCTGGTCCCGGTACTCCTTGATGTACTGCTTGCGGGAGAACTCGGGATCGGCGGCGGCCGCGATCTCGCGCCGGAAGATGACGCCCGCGGCGCCTTCCGCCCCCATCACCGCGATCTCGTTGCCGGGCCAGGCCAGCGACAGGTCCGAGCCGATGGAGCGCGAGTCCATGACGATGTACGCGCCTCCGTAGGCCTTGCGCAGGATCAACTGGATGCGGGGAACCGTCGCGTTGCAGTAGGCGTAGAGGAGTTTCGCGCCGTGCCGGATGATGCCGCCGTGCTCCTGGTCGACGCCGGGCAGGAACCCCGGCACGTCCACCAGCGTCACGAGCGGGATGTTGAAGGAGTCGCACATCTGCACGAAGCGGGCCGCCTTCTCGCTGCCCTTGATGTCGAGGACCCCGGCGAGCGCGGCGGGCTGGTTGGCGACGATGCCGACCACATGGCCGTCCAGACGGGCCAGGGCACACACCACGTTGGGCGCCCAGTCCTCGTGCACCTCGAAGAAGTCGCCGGCGTCGACGAACTCCTCGATCACCCTGCACATGTCGTACGCGCGGTTCGCGTCGGACGGCACCAGGTCGAGCATGGCCGGGGTGAGCCGGTCGGGCCGGTCGGGCCGGTCGGCGCAGGGTTCCGACGGCGGCTGCTCACGGTTGTTGGAGGGCAGGAAGGACAGCAGGTAGCGGACGTCGGTGAGGCAGCTCTCCTCGTCGTCATAGGCGAATTGGGCGACCCCGGAGAGACTGGCGTGAGCGTCGGCGCCGCCCAGCTCGTTCTGGCTGATCCGCTCCCCGGTGACGGCCTTCACCACGTCCGGCCCCGTGATGAACATCTGCGAGGTGCCGCGCACCATGAACACGAAGTCGGTCAGCGCCGGGGAGTAGGCCGCCCCACCCGCACAGGGGCCCATCATGACGCTGATCTGCGGGATGACCCCGGAGTTGCGGACGTTGCGCTGGAAGATCCCGCCGTACCCGGCGAGCGCGGTCACCCCTTCCTGGATGCGCGCCCCGGCGCCGTCGCACAGGCCCACGATCGGGGCCCCGGCCGTGGCGGCCATGTCCATGATCTTGTGGATCTTCTCGGCGTGCGCCTCACCGAGGGAGCCTCCGAAGATCCTGAAGTCATGGGCGTACGCGAAGACGACCCGTCCGAACACCCGGCCCCAGCCGGTGATCACACCGTCGGTGTAGGGGCGCTTGTCCTCCAGGCCGAAGCCGCTCGCCCGGTGTCTGCGCAACCCTTCGACCTCGGTGAACCGGCCGTCGTCGAAGAGGAGCCCGAGCCGCTCCCGGGCCGTGAGCTTGCCCTTGGCCTGCTGCGCGTCGGTGGCCTTGTCGCCGGGCCCTTGGCGCATGGCGTCACGTAGGGCCGCGAGCTCGGCGACCGTGCCGCGCTGCTGCCCGACCGGCTTGTCGTCCAGAGCAGTCATGGGCTTCCCCTTCCGGCCGTCGTGATGAACCACCGACCAGCCTCTGCCATGTCGCTCGAAGTCGGTTAGAGCGCTGGACGACGCCGGCCGCGCAGGCTCTCCACCGCCCAGCGAGCACCCGTAGAGCATGGGGCGCGATGCTCGGGTCGTGAACTCCGATGCGGACGGGCACGAGCCCGCGCGGAGAGCCGAAGCGCCCGTCGGCGCCCCAATCCCCCGAGGGCACCGGCGGGCCTTCTCCCTGCCTGCTGCCGGTTCGGTGCTCGGGAGGACGTAGATGTCGGTCGGGTACGTGGGAGCCGGAGCAGGTTCGGCTGCGCAGCGCCGAGCAGTTCGATGCGCTCGGTCTGCCAGGCCCAACACAACGGCCGGGCGGTCCCCCGCCACGGCCGGGGACCGGTCGGCCGGCACAGACGAAGGGACACACCAACAGTGAACAGCACGTGGTTCCGGCGCTTCACCACGGCCGCGGGAGACGGGCCGCGGCTCGTGTGCTTCCCGCATGCGGGAGGCTCCGCGACGGCGTACACGCACCTGGCGCGTGCGCTGCCTGCGGACTTCGACGTGATGTCCGTGCAGTACCCGGGGCGTCAGGACCGGTACCGCGAGGCACCGTTCACGGCCCTGGCCCCGCTCGTCGAGGCAGTGGCCGAGGAACTGGCCCACGAACTGGCCGCGGATCCCGGACGGCCGTACGCCCTGTTCGGCCACAGCATGGGCGCGCTCGTCGCGTACGAGACGGCCCGACTGCTCGCGCAGGGCGAACTGCCCGGCCCCCAGCGGCTGTTCCTCTCCGGCCGGGGCGCGCCGGGCCCGCTGACCAGCGCCCGTTACACCCTCTACGACGACGCCGACGTGCTGGCCGATGTGCGCAGGCTGGGCGGCACCGATCAGGCCATGCTCGACAACCCTGATGTCCTGGAGATGGTGCTGCCTGCGCTGCGAGCCGACTACCGGGCCCTTGGCACGTACAGCTGGCGCGAGGGAGAGCCGCTCGCTACCGCGATGACCGCCCTGATCGGAGACAGCGACCCGATGGTGACGGTCCAGGAGGCGCAGACCTGGCGGGAGCACACCAGCGGCGACTTCGCTCTGAAGGTCTTCTCCGGCGGCCACTTCTACCTGGCCCACCACATCGGCCAGGTCGCTGCGGCCGTCACCGAGGGGCTGTTCGTCGGCGCCGCCGCTTCCTGACCGTCTTTGTACCGGAGGTCTTCGGCAGCTTCCTGATCCATCTCGAGCACCGGCTCGGCGGCCCTCGGTACGTCGAGCCGGTGAAGCGCTGCGGGCTGCCACCGTGAGGACCGGGCGCCGGCGGCCGACCGAGCCGCTCGGGGCGAACCTCCGGGCAGGCGGCGTCGGCATCGCGCATCGGTGACGGCCACCCGGTAAGCCCGGCCGGGACGACCGGCCGTCACCCCCGCCGGCGACCGCGTGCGGGTACCGCCCCCGCGCGTGAAAACGCGCTCGAAAACCCAGACCGCGGCGGCGGGACCTGCTCCGCGCCACCGCGGGGGTGCTACGCGTACGCGTAGAAAAGGAACGCTCGCCCACGCACAGCGCAACACCAGCACGCGCCTGCGACCCAACGCACGGCAAGGCCGCCTTCTCAAAGCGGGCACCACGTGAAGCACGCAGGGCCCGACCCGAGTAAATGGCCAGACTGCATGCACATCCCCCAATCCGCCATCCAGACAGCATTCCTGTCGAGCAGTCAGCACTCGCCCACCATCACGTGGCGACGCACCCGCTACACAGCCACAGGCCAACAGTCCGTCCCGGATACAGACCGATGGGTTTCCCCACTCTCAGAGACCAGGAATCATGCTGGCCTGGGGGCCCAAACCCCGCCCGACAGCCCTGCTCCCCCAGCCCATCCGCACGAGCTCACCAAAGCCCCACGAGCAGCCCACCCAAGCCGATGATCAAGAAATCTCCACTACCCCTTCATGTCCCACAGCAAAGAAATTGTCTTTCTGGTTACGACATCCTCTTCCTAGCTCCAGCACCGCAGCTCCAGGACGCACAAGCCGCCGCCCCGGCAACCGCACCACCGAACCAGCCCAGTTCAAAAGCCATACCAATCAAGATCAAATAATTATCTCTGCACTTCAAACAGAGCAGGTCAGCCACATGCTGATGTCGTAGCTACATAGAAGAACGACAGCCGAACGAACCGGTCCGTCGGAAGCGGCGGTATCTGGGCGTGACTACTGTCCCGTGACGCTGAACCTTGACCGGTTGCCACTGAAGGTTGGCCAGCGCCGGTTTGTGACAGTGAAGTTTGATCGCCGCAGCGGACGTAGGCTGACTCAACTATCAGCCGGAGGAGCGTCACACAATGGAACCGACCGTCGACAGGCCAGCACCGCAGGTTACCGTCGCAGACATCCGCATCCTTTTGGACTCTTCCGCTGAGCTCCCCGTTCTGTACATCAACTACGGTCCTGGCGACGGGGGCACCGAAGCGGAGCTGGACGTGTGGGCCGCAGGCCTGGTCGACCAGGCCGACATCGTCCTCACCCGCGCGACCGCTCTGGGCCTGCTCGGTGAGGAACCCACTAGCGAGACCATCGCGGCGTTCCTGCCGAAGGCTCAGCAAGCTGTGGACCAGATGATCTCGGTCCGAGGCCTGTGAAGCAGATCTGCTGATCGAGGGACCGTCTCATTCGGCTGCAGAGCCGGCACCGTGCCGCCTCCCCGAGCCCTGGTCGGCCCGCAAGCGACTCCGGCTCAATGTCTCCGTCTAACCAGGCGGCCGACCTGACGAACGGCTCGCGGGTCATCGTCACCAACGGCTTCTGGGGCAGTGAGCCGGGCCCCCACCTGACGGACGCGGAGAACGAGGTGCTGGCGGTCCTGGAGGACAAGCAGAAGGTCCGCCAGGCCGAGTCCATGCCCACCGTCCTCCTCATCGCCGCCGCCCGCACCGGAATGGCCTGGATCCGCCCGCCGCACGTCTGGGCGCAGCGCCTGGCGATGCGGCTGCCCAACACCACCCCGTTCGTGGGTATCGGTGTGATGGCCCCGACGCTCACCGACCCCGACGTCGGGATCTCCCTGGGCGTGCGCGCGAACCTGTCCGACAAGGACCGACGCGCCGTCGACGAGCTGGTCGGCCGCCTTGGGCTCACCGCGGCCTGAGAGGGCGTTAAGTCCCTTCTCTCTCGGTTCGTGATCGCTCGTTCGTGGTACTGATCGCCGTACGGGCCAGGCGTTCTGCATGTGCATGCGGAGATGTGAAGCATGGAGCGAAGGCCGTATCCGAGCGACTTGGCGGATGAGCAGTGGGCGTTGATCGAGCCGATGATCACGGCCTGGAAGCAGGGCCGGGTGGAGCGGTCTGCGACCGGGGACCACGGAGACTGTGATCTTCGGGAGGCCGTGAACGCGATCTTCTACCAGAACAGGATGGGCTGTCAGTGGCCCTACCTGCCCCACGATCTCCCGGCCTGGTCAGCGGTGTTCTACTACTTCACACTATGGCGCCAGGACGGGCTCGACCAGCGGATCCAGGAACTGCTGCGCTGCCAGGTGCGGGAGAGAGCCCGCCGATTAGAGGACCCGTCCCTCGTGGTCATCGACACCCAGTCCGTGCGCGCGGCCGCGGGGTTCCGAAGACCACGACGGGACTGGACGTGAACAAGAAGACGCCGGGCCGCAAGCGCGGACTCGTCGTCGACGTTTTGGGGTTGATCATCGGCGTCGTCGTCCTGGCCGCATCCGGCCATGACAACGCAGCCGGCACGGCTCTACTCGACCAGGCCGCCGAGCGGTGCGGCAACCGCCTGGAGAAGGCCCTGGTGGACCAGGCAAGGACGAAGTCGTCATCCACGGCGCACTGCTGGACATCGCCGTCGACGTCGTCCGCCGCAACCCCGGCGGCCAGGGCAAGGGCTTCGTTCCGCAGCCGAAGCGGTGGGTGGTCGAGCAGGTCAACGGCACGTTGATGCTGCACCGGCGCCTGGCCCCGGAGTACGACCACCGGCCCGACAACTGCGCCTCACGCGTCTACTGGGCCGCCACCGCGAAAATGACCCGCCGCCTCACCACGCCCGCGCCAGCCTGGCGCGACAGCCTTCAGGTGGCCGTGTGAACGTCACTGAACTCCTGGTGGACCTCCAGGCCCGGCAGAACAAGGCCACCACTCGGGCCGGTGAACTGCGCGACCAGATCGAGCACTTGACCGCCGCCCCGGCCGAGGCCGAGGCGCACCTAGCGGAACTCGCCACGACTCGGAAGGTCATCGCGGAACTCGCACCGACCGGGGCCGAATCCGAACCGCCCGAGTCGGCCACCGCCTACCAGGCCATCCTGAATGCCTTCAACACCCACCCCGATCAGGCGTTCCGGGTCCGTGAACTGCACGAACTCCTTGGCATGCCCACCGACGACCCGGCCATGAACGTCACCCGCAGCCGCCTTGGACGCCTCACCCGTCAAGGCTTCCTCACTCAACCTGTACGCGGCCGCTACCAGGAACGGACTTAAAGCCGCTCTTCGCGGGCTGGTATCGGCACGGTCGCCGGCCGCCACTCTCGCCTGATCAACCCGAACACCCACGAGTCGGATACCTCGCCGTTCACGACGCAGTCTTCCCGCAACGTCCCTTCACGCACGAATCCGATCTTCTCCAGGACCCGGGCAGATGCCACGTTGCGCGTATCGGTCTCGGCCTGAACTCGATTCAGGTCCAGGCTGTCGAATGCCCACTGCAGCAATGCGTGTGCGGCCTCCGTCGCGTAGCCGTGGCCCCACATCGCTTCGTCGAGGACGTAGCCCAACGACGCGCTGCGGTAGTCCGGGTTCCATCCGGTCAGACCGCACCAGCCGACGAAGGCCCCGTCAGAAGCACGGTCGATGGCCACCCGCGCCCCGGTGTCTTCGTCCGCCATCTTCCGGCACATCGCGATGAAGCGCTCGGCGCGGGCCCGTTCGTTCCACGGCGGGGAGTCCCAGTAGCGCATCACGTAGGTGCTGCTGTGCAGCGCGAAGAGGCGGTCCGCGTCAGCGTCGGTGAAGGGGCGCAGCCGCAGGCGAGCGGTGTGCAGTACAGGGGTGGCCAAAGTCATGCGCACCATCTTGTGTCCTCATGGGGCGGGCAGACACCGAATATCCGATCCCGGTTCGGTCCTCACGACCAGGGCACCGCCTACCAGCAGATCGTGCACGGCACGGCTACTCGGCCTGCCCACCGACGACCCAGACATGAACGTCACCCACAGCGGCCTCGCCCGCCAAGGCTTCCTCACCCAACCCTGACGAGGGGGTCTGTACGCTCACCGGTGTAATTGATGATCATGGAAGAGACATCAAGTGACTGACACCGTGACCGAGTTCGTGG
Organism: Streptomyces sp. NPDC087263; assembly: GCF_044744645.1. Lineage (NCBI taxonomy): Bacteria > Bacillati > Actinomycetota > Actinomycetes > Kitasatosporales > Streptomycetaceae > Streptomyces > Streptomyces sp. NPDC087263. Next base: position 434 of record NZ_JBIUYT010000026.1, on the reverse strand, counting down.
CTGCCGATAACCAGGCGTCTCCGTTGCCGGAGGCCGCGACGGTCGAGCAGAAACTGATCGACCAGCTCGTCGAGCAGGCCCGTAGCAAGGGGCTGCAGCTGACCGGCGAGGGCGGGCTGCTGCAGCAGCTGACCAAGGCGGTTCTGGAGTCCGCCCTGGAGGGCGAGATCACCGACCATCTCGGCTATGACAAGCACGATCCGGCGGGCAAGGACGGCGGCAACTCCCGTAACGGCACCCGGTCCAAGACGGTGCTGACGGACATCGGGCCGGTTGCCATCAACGTGCCCCGCGACCGGGAGGGCTCCTTCGAGCCGGCCATCGTCAAGAAGCGGCAGCGCAGGCTGACCGGCGTGGACGAGATGGTCCTCTCGCTGTCCGCGAAGGGCCTCACGCACGGGGAGATCTCCGCGCACCTGGCCGAGGTCTACGGC
>NZ_JBIUYT010000025.1:0-19709 GCF_044744645.1 Streptomyces sp. NPDC087263 | reverse complement strand
GGGGGGGGGGGGGGGGGGGGGTGTGGGGGGGGGGCCCGGGCCCCGGGGGGGGGGGGGCCGGGGGGGGGGGGGGGGGGGGGGGGGGGGGGGGGGCCGGGGGCCGGTACATCCGCCCGTCGCCGCCGGATCAGGCGTCGGGCAGGGGGGTGGGGTCCGGTGACGCGGACGTACGCGACGGGCATGTGATGTACCGGCCCCCGGCCCCTCCTGTCGTCTTTCGGGTGCGAGGAGGTTCGGGATCGGGGGCGAACTTGCCCGTCCGTGGGTGGGGGATGGGTCGGCGGTGGGTGTTGGCGGGAGGTAGTGGTCGGGTGGTGTGAGGTAAGTCATGGCCTGTGGTGCGCGTAGAGCACTTATCTGCCCAGGGGTGTGCATGTAATGGTCATGCACATCGCTGGGCAGGTAATTCGATCGCCGCCCCCTCTTCAGAGGATCTGATGTGCGCAACGGTGTGCGGAACGTGCTGATTTCGGCTGTGACGGCTGCGACCTTGGCCGTGACGGGGTGCTCTGCGGCAGGGGCGACGGCGACGCACGGGGCCGGAGCGCCGACCGGGGCGGCCGATGGTGAGGCGGTGGAGGTGGCCGGGGCCGTAACCTCCCCTTCCGCCGCTGTCACCGGGGCCGCCGGGTCGACCGCCACCGGCGCGGGCGCGACGGACATGACCGGCTCGGCAGCGATGGCCCGTGCATCTGCCGGGGATCAGTCGGCGCAGAAGTCGTCGCTGAAGGTGACCTCGTACGACGCGAAGAGCGGGCGGGCCGTGGTTTCGGACGGTGATTCCAAGCCCGCAGGCGTCGTCGTCGGCGACGTCCTGGCCGGCGCGCCGTCGTCGTCGGCGCCCGACGGTCTGCTGGTCAAGGTCACCCAGGTGTTGGGCGGGACGACCACGGGCACCGAGGTCGCGACCGAGCCGGCCACGCTTCGCGAACTGCTGGGAAAGAGCAAGGTCGATGAGACGGAGGCGGTGGATCCGTCCTCCGTCACGGTCAAGGCACTGGACGCGGAGGTGACCGTCTCCGGGAAGAAGGGCAGCGGTGCCACCTTCGGTTCGAAGGGGGCGGATGTGCCGCTGGGGACGATCCGGGTCGACGTCAGCGACTCGGTGGCGACCGCCTCCGGCGCCCCCGCGTCCGCCAAGGCGTCGGTCAAGGGCTATGTGGAGCTGACCCCCGAGGTCGAGTTCGCCTACGACGGCACCACCGCAGGCGCCGAAGGTCAGCCGGCCTCCGCGTACATCGGCCTGTCCGGTGACTGGTCCTCGCAGTGGGAACTGGACGGGCAGGCGTCCGCCGCGCAGAAGGGCACCAAGGTGCCGTTCGCCGAACTGCACACCGACGTCGTGATCTACGTCGGCCCGGTGCCCGTCGTGGTCAACCTCGGCTACGTCCTCTACTACCAGGTCGACGCCGACGGCAAGGTCAGCGTCCGCGTCTCGCAGAGCGCCACAGGCGATTTCACGGCCGGCGGCAGTTACAACCGCGCGACCGGCTGGAGCCCGGTCAACAAGGCCTCGATGGCGGTCAGTCCGGTGAAGTCGGCGGTGACGAGTGCGGGCAACGCGAAGGCCACGCTGGGCGCCGAGGCGTCGGTCGGGCTCTACGGGGCCGCCGATGTCACTCTCGACATCGCCCCGTACGCCCGGGTCGCGGCGACGGGCGGCGCCACCGGGACACTGACCGCGGCTCCCGGCACGACCCCGAGCAGCACCGGCGGCGTCGTCCTCGCCTGGGCGGTGTACGGGGGATACGACGTCAGCGGCACACTGAACGTCCATCTGACGGTGTTCAGTACGGAGATGGACAGGAGTATTCGACTGTTCACGCTGCACGGCGAGAAGAAGCTCGACGAGGGTCACTACGAGGGGTGAGGGAGGTCTTTCAGTCCGTCCGGCATGTGAGGACCAGGAGGCTGTTCAGGCCGACAGCGGGGGTCTGGGGGGCCTGGGGGAGGTCTGGGGGGTCTGGGAGGTCTGGGGGGCGAAGCGCCCAGTGCGGGATGGATAGGGGAGGAGGGGGCGGGAGAAGGTCTGCTCGGGCACCCGCGTCGGGTGGCCGGGCAGGGGGCCGGGGACGCGTCGGGCAGAATCGGGGGTATGACGACCCCCGATCACCGGCCACCCACGCCGGACGCCTCGCGACCCGAGTCGAAGGACCGGATCTACCGGTCGCCCGCAGGCATGGCGGGCGGCGCCCTGCTGCTGGCCCTCGTGGGCTGGCTCGGCATCGACGCGCTGGTGTCGGGGAACGACCGCACCCCGTGGCTGGCGCTCGCCGCAATGATCCTGACGGTCCCGCTGGTGGGCGCCTTCACCCTGCGCCCCGCGGTCTACGCGAACGACGAGCGGCTGCGCGTCCGCAACCCGTGGCGCGTCATCGTGCTGCCCTGGGCCACGGTCGCGTCCCTGAAGTCGGGATACTCGAACGAGGTCGTCGACACCTCCGGCGCCAAGTACCAGCTGTGGGCGGTGCCCGTCTCGCTGCGCGGCCGCAAGAAGGTGGCAAGGCAGCAGGTGCGGTCCGCCGCGTCGGGCGGCCGCGGCCGTACACACACCGCCGTGCCGGATCCCACCCCCGCGCAGACCGACCAGATCATGGGTGATCTGCGCGAACTGGCCGAGGCCAGGCGTGCCGCGGAGGGCTCGCAGGGTGAGGTGAGCGTGCGGTGGGCGTACGAGGTGATCGGGCCCGTGGCCGCGGGAGCGGTGCTGCTCGTGGTGCTGCTGGCGACGGGCTGACCTGCCCGGGACCACACCCACGGCTTGGGCGCCGGGCCCACCCGTCCGGTGGGCCCGCGGTGACTCCCGTCGTCAGATGCCGGCCGCGGCCGACAGGTCCCGCTTGACGGCGGCCAGCAACTCGGTCGCCTTCGCCCGCGCCGCGCCGAGCCCCTCGTGCGAGGAGACCGGCACCACGACCTCCAGATAGCACTTCAGTTTCGGTTCGGTTCCGCTGGGCCGGACGATGACGCGCGCGCCCTCCAGGGTGTAGCGCAGCCCGTCCGTGGGCGGCAGGGTGTCCGTGCCCTTCGCCAGGTCCTCGGCCCTGGTGATCGCCAGGCCCGCGAGCCGCGTGGGCGGCTGCTCGCGCAGGCGCCGCATGGCGTTCGCGATCACCGAGAGGTCCTCGACGCGGACCGAGAGCTGGTCGGTGGCGTGCAGGCCGTACTCGACGGCGATGTCGTCGAGAAGGTCGAGGAGGGCGCGGTCGCGGGACTTGAGTTCGGAGGCGAGTTCGGTGATCAGCAGAGCCGCCGTGATGCCGTCCTTGTCGCGTACGCCCTCGGGGTCGACGCAGTAGCCGAGCGCCTCCTCGTACCCGTACCGGAGGCCCTCGACGCGGGCGATCCACTTGAAGCCGGTGAGGGTCTCCTCGTAGGGCAGCCCCGCCTTCTCGGCGATCCGTCCGAGGAGCGAGGAGGAGACGATCGACTCGGCGAACGTGCCCCGGGCGCCGCGCTTCACCAGGTGCTGGGCGAGCAGCGCGCCCACCTCGTCACCGCGCAGCGTCCGCCAGCCGGCACCGTCCTTGACGGCCACGGCGCAGCGGTCCGCGTCCGGGTCGTTCGCGATGATCAGATCCGGCTCGGTCTCGCGGGCCTTCGCGAAGGCGAGGTCCATCGCGCCGGGCTCTTCCGGGTTCGGGAACGCGACCGTCGGGAAGTCCGGGTCCGGTTCCGCCTGTTCGGCGACGAGGACGGGCTCCGGGAAGCCGGCCCGCGCGAACGCCGCGAGGAGGGTGTCCTTGCCGACGCCGTGCATGGCGGTGTAGACGGTGCGGGCGGTGCGTGGGGAGCCGGCGGCGAGTACGGCGTCCGTACGGGCCAGATAGGCCTCCAGGACGCCGTCGTCGAGGATCTCCCAGCCGCTGTCGGGGCGGGGGACGTCCGCGAGCGCCTGGACCGCGTCGATCTCCGTGGCGATCTCGGCGTCGGCCGGCGGGACGATCTGCGAACCGTCGCCCAGGTACACCTTGTAGCCGTTGTCGCGGGGCGGGTTGTGACTGGCGGTGACCTCCACGCCCGCCGCCGCGCCGAGGTGCCTTATGGCGTACGCGAGGACGGGGGTGGGGAGCGGGTACGGGAGTACGGCGGCGCGCAGGCCCGCGCCGGTCATGACCGCGGCCGTGTCCTGGGCGAAGTCGGCGGACTTGTGGCGGGCGTCGTAGCCGATGACGACCAGGCCGTCTGTCTCGCCCTTGCTCTTGAGGTACGCGGCGAGGCCGGCGGCCGCGCGGATGACCACGGCGCGGTTCATTCGCATCGGGCCTGCGCCGAGTTCGCCGCGCAGGCCTGCGGTGCCGAACTGGAGAGTGCCGCTGAAGCGTGCGGTGAGCTCCGCCGTGTCCCCGGCGTCGATGAGCTTCGCGAGCTCCTCACGGGTCTCCGCGTCGGGGTCCTCGGCCAGCCACGCCTTGGCCCGCGCGATGAGTTCATCCTGCACGTCGGGTGCGCCTCTCTGTCTTCGTTCGTACGTACCTTGCTGGGTACCCCGCCCGCGGCGGAGCCGCCAAAAGATGCAGTTCGCCCCCTCCGCCCCTGCCCGTCCCGTCTCTGGGGGCTGCCGCCCCCAGACCCCCGCATCGCGCTGAACGCGCTCGTCCTCAAACGCCGGACGGGCTGAGACGGGGCGGAGCCCCGGATGGGGACGGGCAGGGGCGGCGGGGGCGAGAAAACTACAGCCGGTCCAGCACCTGGGTGAGCAGCGCCCCCATCCGGGTCGCCGAGTCGCGACCCGCCTGGAGAACCTCCTCGTGGTTCAACGGCTCGCCCGTCATACCGGCGGCGAGGTTGGTGACGAGGGAGATGCCGAGCACCTCGGCGCCGGCCTCACGGGCGGCGATGGCCTCCAGCGTCGTCGACATGCCCACCAGATCGGCTCCGATCACCCGAGCCATCCGAATCTCCGCAGGCGTCTCGTAGTGCGGCCCGGGGAACTGGGCGTACACGCCCTCCTCCAGGCTCGCGTCGATCTCCTTGCACAGTGCCCGCAACCGGGGCGAGTACAGATCGGTGAGGTCGACGAAGTTCGCGCCGATGATCGGCGAGGTGGCCGTCAGGTTGATGTGGTCGCTGATCAGCACCGGCTGCCCGGGGCGCATGCCCTCGCGCAGCCCGCCGCAGCCGTTGGTGAGCACGATGGTCTTGCAGCCGGCGGCGACGGCGGTACGGACACCGTGCGCGACGGCGGCGACACCAAGGCCCTCGTAGTAGTGGGTGCGGCCCAGGAAGACCAGGGTCCTCTTGTCGCCGATCTTGTACGAGCGGACCTTGCCGCCGTGGCCCTCGACCGCCGGCGGGGGGAACCCGGGCAGCTCGGTGACCGGGAACTCGGCCTCGGGTGTGCCGAGCGCGTCCACGGCCGGCGCCCAGCCGGAGCCCATCACGAGAGCGACGTCGTGGGTCTCGGCGCCCGTGAGCTCACGCAGGCGCGTGGCGGCGGCGTCGGCGGCGGCGTGGGGGTCGCCCTGGATGTCGTCCGGAAGAAGAGATGCGTTCACGCGCATGAGGGTAGCTGGTCCGGGCCTACGCGCGTAGATGACAGAGCTCACGGTCTTGCGATCGTTGTCTTGTCGTTTCCGACAAGCGCCGCGGGGGTGTTTCCCTCGAAGGGTCGGGCAAAGGCGCAGATATGGGTGCCCGCAACGGCCTCAGCAAGGCCGTTTGCGCAGCTCCATCACGTAGTCATGAGGTGCCCCGGCCGATTCGGCGGCGTCGGCGAGCTCTCCCAGGTAGCGCGCGGAGGGGAGTCCCCCCTCGTAGCCGTTGAGTACGTACACCCACGCGGCTTCCTCGCCCTCCAGCGTGTGCACCCGTACCCGCATCCGGCGGTAGATGTCGAGCCCCACGCCCTCCCACCGGTCCATGGAGTCCTCGTCCAGGGACGCGATGTCGTACAGCGTCACGAAGACCTGGGACCGCGGTGCCTCGACGATCGTCGCCAGCGCGCCTTCCCAGCCCATGTGCTCGCCCCCGAACGTCAGCCGCCAGTCGTTCAGCCAGCCGGTGGCGCGCAGCGGCGAGTGCGGTGCGCGGCGCGTCATGAGCCGCGGGTCGAGATTGCCGGCGTATGCGGCGTAGAGCGACATGAGGTCGAGAGTACGGCAGCAATCACCTGGGTCTCTCGCGTAACAGCCGGGGCCTCCCGCGTAACAGAAGGAGCTCGAATGACGCAGAGCGCGGGCCCCGTGGCGGAAGCACCTTGAGGCGTGCGGGACAATGGAGTACGTGACTCGGATCGTGATCATTGGTGGCGGACCCGGCGGATACGAGGCGGCCCTCGTGGCCGCCCAGCTCGGCGCGGAGGTGACCGTCGTCGACTGCGACGGTCTGGGCGGGGCGTCGGTGCTCACCGACTGCGTCCCGTCCAAGACCCTCATCGCGACGGCCGAGGTGATGACCACCTTCGACTCGTCGTACGAGGAGCTCGGCATCATCGTCGCCGACGACACTCCACCCATCGACGCGCCCGCGCGGGTGGTCGGCGTCGACCTCGGCAAGGTCAACCGCCGGGTGAAGCGCCTGGCGCTCGCGCAGTCGCACGACATCACGGCGTCCGTGACGCGGGCCGGCGCCCGTGTCCTGCGCGGTCGCGGACGTCTTGAGGGCATGCAGGCCCTGGACGGCTCCCGCAAGGTGATCGTGCGCTCCGCGGACGGCACCGAGGAGACCCTCACCGCCGACGCCGTGCTGATCGCGACCGGCGGGCACCCGCGCGAGCTGCCCGATGCGCAGCCCGACGGCGAGCGGATTCTGAACTGGACCCAGGTGTACGACCTCGACGAGCTCCCGGACGAGCTCATCGTGGTCGGCTCCGGTGTCACCGGCGCCGAGTTCGCCGGCGCCTACCAGGCACTCGGCTCCCGCGTCACGCTCGTATCCAGCCGAGACCGCGTGCTGCCCGGCGAGGACCCGGACGCCGCCGCCGTCCTGGAGGACGTCTTCCGGCGCCGTGGCATGAACGTCATGGCGCGCTCCCGCGCCGAGTCCGCCAAGCGGGTCGGCGACCGGGTCGAGGTCACCCTCTCCGACGGCCGGGTCATCAGCGGCTCGCACTGCCTGATGGCCGTCGGCGCCATCCCGAACAGCAGCGGAATGGGCCTGGAGGAGGCCGGCGTCAAGGTCAGGGACTCCGGGCACATCTGGACCGACAAGGTCTCCCGGACCTCCGCTCCCGGGGTGTACGCCGCCGGTGACGTGACCGGCGTCTTCGCCCTCGCGTCCGTCGCCGCCATGCAGGGCCGTATCGCCATGTACCACTTCCTCGGCGACGCGGTGGCCCCGCTGAACCTGAAGACCGTCTCCTCGAACGTCTTCACCGACCCGGAGATCGCCACCGTCGGCTACTCGCAGGCCGACGTCGACGGGGGCAAGATCGACGCCCGCGTCGTCAAGCTGCCGCTGCTGCGCAATCCGCGCGCCAAGATGCAGGGCATCCGGGACGGCTTCGTCAAGATCTTCTGCCGTCCGGGCACCGGGATCGTGGTGGGCGGCGTGGTCGTGTCCCCCCATGCCTCGGAGCTGATCCACCCCATCTCGATCGCGGTCGACAACAACCTGACGGTCGAACAGATCGCGAACGCGTTCACCGTCTATCCGTCACTGTCGGGCTCGATCGCCGAAGTGGCACGGCAGTTGCACACGAGGAAGACCGAGGGCGGCAGCTGAGGCGTACGACGACTCTGCGCTGGTCACGGGGAGTTGTCGCCCATTCGTACGGCATAGGCGGCGCGAGTAGGCGCGTATACCACTTGGCGCCCTGCCATGCGAACAACTTCTGTTATTCGGCGCAAACTGCTGAAAGCAGACGGTCGTTGGGGTTACTGTCAGTTTCGTGTTCGCTGCAGAACGTCGCCAATTGATCCTCGAAATGGTGCGAGCGAACGGGGCCGTGTCGCTCCGTGAGCTCGCCCGCGTCGTCCAGACCTCCGAAGTGACCGTACGGCGGGACGTGCGCGCACTGGAGGCAGAAGGACTCCTCGACCGCCGGCATGGCGGTGCGGTATTGCCGGGCGGGTTCACGCGAGAATCCGGCTTTCCGCAGAAATCACATCTCGCGACCGCCGAGAAGACGGCCATCGCCGATCTCGCCGCAGGTCTTGTCGAAGAGGGCGAGGCCATCGTGGTGGGCGCGGGGACCACCACGCAGGAGCTGGCTCGCCGGCTCGCGCGGGTACCCGGACTGACCGTCGTCACCAACTCCCTCCTGGTGGCCCAGGCGCTGGCCCACGCCAACCGGGTGGAAGTCGTGATGACCGGCGGCACCCTGCGCGGTTCCAACTACGCCCTGGTCGGCTCAGGGGCCGAGCAGTCCCTCCAGGGGCTGCGGGTCTCCCGGGCCTTCCTCTCCGGAAGCGGACTGACCGCCGAGCGCGGCCTGTCCACGTCCAACATGCTGTCGGCCTCGGTCGACCGGGCGCTCGTCCAGGCCGCCGCGGAGGTCGTCGTCCTCGCCGACCACACCAAGCTCGGTACGGACACGATGTTCCAGACGGTCCCGACCGATCTGATCACCCGCCTGGTCACGGACGAGCCACCGGCGCATGACGACCGCGCCCTCACCGAACTGCAGGCCCTGGCCGACCAGGGCGTACAGATCGCGGTCGCCGGATCGTCCGCGGGCGGCGGCGCGGGAGGCGATCCCGTCCCGGCGGGGCGCCCGCCACGCCGGGACATGCCGCTCCCGGGACCGCGCCGCGGCCAAGTCCCCGGCACGGCACCCCAGTTGCGCTCGGCCACGGTCCTGGGCGAGCAGCCCCCCGGGGAGCGAGCGAGGGTGGCGGACCTGCGCCGCCGCTGACCGTCCCCGGCAGGGCGCGACCGGAGTGCCGAGCCGGAGACGGCGGATGGGGACCGGGGAAAGCCGAAGCGCCCGGCGGACTGACTTCTCCAGTCCGACAGGCGCTCCGGGATGTCGTACGACCGTCTCGTACGGGTGGGCCCTGAGGGCCGTCAGTCCTTGATCTCGCAGATCGCCGCACCCGAGGTGAGCGAGGCGCCGACCTCGGCGGTCAGGCCCTTGATGGTGCCGGAGCGGTGGGCGTTGAGGGGCTGTTCCATCTTCATCGCTTCAAGTACGACGACGAGGTCGCCCGCCTTGACCTCCTGGCCCTCCTCGACGGCCACCTTGACGATGGTGCCCTGCATGGGGGAGGCGAGGGTGTCGCCGGAGGCCACCGGGCCGGACTTCTTGGCCGCCCGGCGCTTGGGCTTGGCGCCTGCCGCCAGACCCGTGCGGGCCAGGGACATACCGAGCGAGTAGGGCAGCGAGACTTCCAGGCGCTTGCCGCCGACCTCGACGACGATCGTCTCGCGGTCCGTCTCGTCGTCCGCCTCGGTGTCGGCGGGGGTGGCGAAGGCGGGGATCTCGTTGACGAACTCGGTCTCGATCCAGCGGGTGTGGATCGTGAACGGCTCGGTGGAGCCGGTCAGTTCGGGTGCGAACGCCGGGTCCTTGACGACCGCGCGGTGGAAGGGGATGGCGGTGGCCATGCCCTCGACGGTGAACTCGCCCAGGGCGCGGGCGGCGCGCTGGAGCGCCTGCTCGCGGGTGGCGCCGGTGACGATCAACTTGGCCAGCAGGGAGTCCCAGGCGGGGCCGATGACGCTGCCGGCCTCGACGCCTGCGTCCAGGCGGACGCCCGGGCCCGACGGCGGGTCGAACACGGTCACCGTGCCGGGGGCGGGGAGGAAACCCCGTCCCGGGTCCTCGCCGTTGATGCGGAACTCGAAGGAGTGGCCGCGCAGTTCGGGGTCGCCGTAGCCCAGCTCCTCGCCGTCGGCGATGCGGAACATCTCCCGCACCAGGTCGATGCCGGCGACCTCCTCGGTGACCGGGTGCTCGACCTGGAGGCGGGTGTTGACCTCCAGGAAGGAGATCGTGCCGTCCGTGCCGACAAGGAACTCGACCGTGCCCGCGCCGACATAGCCGGCCTCTTTGAGGATCGCCTTGGAGGAGGTGTACAGCTCCTCGACCTGGGCGTCGGAGAGGAAGGGCGCCGGGGCCTCCTCGACCAGCTTCTGGTGGCGCCGCTGGAGCGAGCAGTCACGCGTCGACACGACGACCACGTTGCCGTGCGAGTCGGCCAGGCACTGCGTCTCCACATGCCGCGGCTTGTCGAGGTAACGCTCCACGAAGCACTCGCCGCGTCCGAAGGCGGCGACCGCCTCACGTACGGCGGAGTCGTACAGCTCGGGGACCTCCTCCAGCGTGCGGGCGACCTTCAGGCCGCGCCCGCCACCACCGAAGGCGGCCTTGATCGCGATGGGCAGTCCGTGCTGCTCGGCGAACGCGACGACCTCGTCGGAGCCGGACACCGGGTCGGGGGTGCCGGCCACCAGCGGGGCGCCGGCGCGCTGGGCGATGTGCCGGGCGGCGACCTTGTCACCGAGATCGCGGATCGCCTGCGGCGGCGGGCCGATCCACACCAGGCCGGCGTCCAGCACCGCCTGCGCGAAGTCCGCGTTCTCGGAAAGGAAGCCGTAACCGGGGTGGATGGCGTCCGCCCCCGAATCCTTGGCGGCCTGGAGCACCTTGGCGACGTCCAGATAGCTGGTGGCCGGGGTGTCACCGCCCAATGCGAACGCCTCGTCCGCCGCACGGACATGCGAAGCGTCCCGGTCCGGATCTGCGTAGACGGCAACGCTCGCGATGCCGGCATCCCGGCACGCCCGGGCCACGCGGACAGCGATTTCGCCACGGTTGGCGATGAGCACCTTGCGCACGATGGCTCCCTCCTGGAAACAAGCCGAGTTTAGGGACAGCCGACACGAGCTTTCGACCCGTCCCCAATGGTGAGCTTGCCCACACGGAGCGTGATTCGAGGCGCGCTCGACCCGCGAAATCCCTTGTCGCGCCACGGCACACGGGATCCCTTCCCTGAACCCTAGCCCTCCTCTGTGGTCAAGGTCTCTGTGCGTCAGTGCTGCGTGCCACAGGGTTTCTTTGTGGAGTCCCTACGAATGGCCCAATGATTCTTTGCCCTCGGCAGAACCCTTGTCCCGGGGTTTACCCGTTAGTAGCGTTCAGGATGTACTCGAACTTACTAGGGGTAACAGCACACGGAAGCGGGTGGGACCGGTGGTGCGCAGACCGGTGGCGTGGGTGGCGGCGATCGTGCTCTTCCTGGAGGCGATCGGCATCGCGCTGCTGAACTGGTTGCTCGGCACGGTCGTCGACAACCAGGACATGTCCGTGGCCGGGCTCGACCCGGACATGATGTCCCTCTCGTCGAAGGTCGGCGGCCTGGTCTTCGGCCTCTACTTCGCGCTGTGCGGCCTCACCGCCCTGCTCGTCGCCGTCCGCGACCGCGCCCCGGGCCTCTTCGGACGCATCCTGCTCATCAGCGCCGCGGTGGTGCACGGCCTGCTGGGCGCGCTCACGGTGGGTCTGGTGGGCTGGAGCGCGTTCGCCTTCCTGATGGTGGGGCTCGCGCTGATCGTGTTCACGCTCCTGGCGTTCGACCGTCAGGAAGGCCCGTCCGACGCCGTGCCCGAGAGGGGCGGCGACAACGGAGGCGCGCCGGTCACGGGCGGCCCCGCGGTCCCTGCGGCCCCCTCGGCCTCCTGATCACTTCTCCCGCGGCGTCCACAACTGGGTGATGCCGACGCCCAGTTCGGCCAGCAGGCGGCGCACCAGCGGCAGTGAGATACCGATCACGTTGCCGTGGTCGCCGTCGATGCCGTTGATGAAGGGTGCGGAGCGGCCGTCGAGGGTGAACGCCCCTGCCACGTAGAGGGGTTCACCCGAGGCGACGTACGCGGCGATCTCGGCGTCGCTGGGGTCGCCGAAGTGGACCACGGTGGACGCGGTCGCCGAGACGTAGCGCTTGGCCACCGTGTCGTAGACGCAGTGGCCGGTCTGGAGGGTCCCGGCGCGGCCGCGCATCGACTTCCAGCGGGCGGTGGCCTCTTCGGTGTCGGCGGGCTTGCCGTACGCCTGGCCGTCCAGGTCGAGAACCGAGTCGCAGCCGATCACCAGGGCGCCCTGCACCTCGGGCTTCGCCGCCACGACGGAGGCCTTCGCCTCGGCCAGCGCGAGGGCGAGTTCGGCGGGGGTCGGTGCGCTGACGGCTTCCTCGTCGACCCCGCTGACGATCACCTCGGGGTCGAGTCCGGCCTGTCGCAGCAGGTTGAGCCGGGCGGGGGACTGTGAGGCGAGCACGAGGCGGCGACGCGGCTGATCGGTCATGTGATCAGGGTATCGGCGCGCCTCACCTGATGCCGAGCACCACCATCGCGAGCACCATGGCCAACGCCATCAGAACCCCCAGGCGTCGCAACATGTCCTGAGTGTCGCGGAGTTCCTTGGGCGGTTCGTTCTTCTCGGGGTCGGACCACAGCATGTCCTCGATCGTGCGACGGCGGACGGCCGGGCGCCTGAGTACGCGTACTCAACTTGTGCGCGACTCATGTAAACGGGTCTGGGGTTTCTTTAGTGCGCCCTCGCCTGTTACGGTCATGGGGATCACTAAAGGAACTGTGGTCCCGTTTAATGGAGGCATGCTGCCGTGTTCACCCCCGCCTGGACCGCGTCGCCCCAGCTCCCCGCCGAGGGCTTCACCCCCAACTGGTCGCAGGAGGGCTTCTGGCGTCAGTCACTGCGCCAGGCCGTCCGTCTCACCGCGGGCGGCGACCGGGTCCGTGTCCGGCTGTCCAACGCGTACGGCACCTCGCCGCTGCGGATCGCGGGCGCCACCGTGGCCCGCGCGGGCGAAGGGGCCGCCGTCGAGCCCGGTTCGCTGCGTCGGCTCACCTTCGACGGGGCCGCCTCGGCTGAGATCCCGGCGCGCGGCCACGCGGTCAGTGACCCGGCCGAACTCACCCTGGAATCACTGGAGTCGGTGGCCGTCACCCTCCACCTCGACGCCGTCACCGGTCCCGCGACCTTCCACGCACAGGCCTTCGCGACCAGTCACCGGGCCCCCGGGGACCGGCTGGAGGACGTGCGGGGCGAGGCCTTCGACGCGTCCTCGGAGTCCTGGTACTTCCTGTCGGCCGTCGAGGTCGACACCGGCCGCCGGGACGCCGTCGCGCTCTTCGGGGACTCCATCACGGACGGCTTCGGCTCGACCCCGGGCGCGAACCGCCGCTGGTCCGACGCGCTCGCCGAACGCACCGGACGGCCCGTCCTCAACGCGGGCATCGGCGGGAACCTGCTGCTCAACGACTCGGCCTGGTACGGCGAGAAGGGCGTCCACCGGCTCGGCCGCGACGTCCTCGACCATCAGGGCGTGGACACCCTCGTCGTGCTCCAGGGGCTCAACGACATCGGCTTCAGCGAGACCGACGAACAGCCCACGTACAAACCCGCACCGATCGTCGAGGCCGACGAACTCATCGACGGATACCGGGAGTTGATACGCCAGGCGCGCGCGAGGGGTCTACGGGTGATCGGCTCCACCCTGCTCCCCTTCGGCGGCTCCGACCACTGGGGCGAGCATGCGGCGAAGGTGAGCCGCGAGGTCAACGAGTGGATCCGGGGCGCGGGCGAGTGGGACGCGGCACTGGACCTGAACCGCGTACTGGCCGATCCGGGCGACCCGGACCGGCTGCACCCGGCGTACGACTTCGGCGACCACCTGCACCCCAACGACAAGGGATACGCGGTGATGGCCGAAGCCCTCGCGGAACTGCTCCAGCCGAACCGTTTCGGCACCGTTTCGGCGGGACAGCTCTAACCGGGCCAGTACGTGCGGCCCCACGCCGTCGGACCCGGCGGGGGCAGCCGGCGCGTGGCGATACGGGCCGGGTCGGCCCAGGAGTCACCGGCCCCGGGCGCGCCGGACGGCGCGGAAGCCGCCGCCGCGGCGCGCACCCGGACCACCGCGAGTGCGGCGGCCAGCTCCTCCGGGGTCGGATTGCCCCGTACGACCTTGATCGTCATAACCGCTCCCAGGGGGCCTAGAGGGGGATGTTGCCGTGCTTCTTCGGAGGCAGTGATTCCCGCTTCGTACGCAGCGCACGCAGGCCGCGTACGACATGGGCGCGGGTGTCGGACGGCATGATCACGCCGTCGATGTAGCCGCGCTCGGCCGCCGTGTAGGGGTTGAGGAGGGCGTCCTCGTACTCCTGGATCAGGCGGGCCCGGGTCGCCTCTGCCTCGTCGGGGTCCGTGACGGCCGCGATGGTGCGCTTGTGCAGGATGTTGACCGCGCCCTGTGCGCCCATCACCGCGATCTGGGCGGTGGGCCAGGCGAGGTTGAGGTCGGCGCCCAGGTGCTTGGAGCCCATGACGTCGTACGCGCCGCCGAAGGCCTTGCGGGTGATGACCGTGATGAGCGGCACGGTCGCCTCGGCGTAGGCGTAGATCAGCTTGGCGCCGCGGCGGATGATGCCGGTGTGCTCCTGGTCGACGCCGGGCAGGAAGCCGGGCACGTCCACGAAGGTGATGACCGGGACGTTGAAGGCGTCGCACGTGCGGACGAACCGCGCGGCCTTCTCGCTCGCGTCGATGTCCAGGCAACCAGCGAACTGCATCGGCTGGTTGGCGACGATACCGACGGGCCGGCCCTCCACCCGTCCGAACCCGGTGAGGATGTTCGGCGCGAACAACGGCTGCGTCTCGAAGAACTCGGCGTCGTCCAGGATGTGTTCGATCACCGTGTGCATGTCGTACGGCTGGTTCGCGCTGTCCGGCACGATCACGTCCAGCTCGCGGTCCTCGTCGGTGACGGTGAGGTCCGCCTCCTCCGGGAAGACCGGGGGCTCGCTGAGGTTGTTGGACGGCAGGTACGACAGCAGCTGCTTGACGTACTCGATGGCGTCCTTCTCGTCGCCCGCCATGTGGTGGGCCACGCCGGACACCGAGTTGTGGGTCCGGGCGCCGCCCAACTCCTCGAAGCCGACGTCCTCGCCCGTCACCGTCTTGATGACGTCGGGCCCGGTGATGAACATGTGCGAGGTCTGATCGACCATGATCGTGAAGTCGGTGATCGCGGGGGAGTAGACCGCGCCGCCCGCGCAGGGGCCGACGACGAGCGAGATCTGCGGAATGACCCCGGACGCGTGGGTGTTCCGGCGGAAGATCTCGCCGTACATGCCCAGCGCGCTGACACCCTCCTGGATGCGGGCGCCGCCCGAGTCGTTGATACCGATGACCGGACAGCCGGTCTTCAGCGCGAAGTCCATCACCTTCATGATCTTCTGGCCGAAGACCTCGCCGAGGGCGCCGCCGAAGACGGTGAAGTCCTGTGAGAACACCGCGACGGGACGGCCGTCGACCATGCCGTACCCGGTGACGACACCGTCGCCGTACGGGCGGTTGTTCGCCAGGCCGAAGTCCGTGGACCGGTGCTGCGCGAACTCGTCGAACTCGACGAAGGAGGACTCGTCCAGGAGCAGTTCGATCCGCTCACGGGCCGTCAACTTGCCCTTGGCGTGCTGCTTTTCGACGGCGCGGGCCGAGCCGGCGTGCGTCGCCTCCTCGATGCGGTGCTGCAGGTCCGCGATCTTGCCGGCGGTGGTGTGGATGTCGGGGTGGTGCAGCTCTTCCGGCTCGGACATCGGGATGCGGCTCCCTGCCTGCTCAGTGGGGACGTGCGGGTTACATGCTCAAGAATGCTGCTCAAGAGTGCTACTCAGGGGCGCTGCGCAGGTGTACTGCCGGGCGTCCGCTCGACCGTGCTGCTCAGGGCCTTGCTACTGAGTCGTAGGGTAGTGGCGCCGATACGGTTCGGCAGTGCGGCGTTTACCACACCTAGGGTGGGTTGCATGACGCCGCAAGATGCATCAGACGCCAACGACAACCGGTGGTCCGACCTGGACCGTCCGCCGCTCAACGCGACTGCCCTGCGCAAGGCGCTGGTACGGGACGGCAGCCTCTGGTCCGGGATCGACGTGGTCGCCCGCACCGGGTCGACCAACTCCGACCTCGTCGCCCTCGCCACCGGCGGGAAGGCCGCCGAGGGCGCGGTACTCGTCGCCGAGGAGCAGAACGCCGGGCGCGGCCGCCTGGACCGCCGGTGGACGGCACCGGCCCGCTCCGGCCTCTTCTTCTCCGTCCTGCTGAAGCCGGCCGGGGTCCCCGTCGCACGCTGGGGCTGGCTGCCGCTGCTCACCGGGGTCGCCGTGGCGACGGCACTGTCGCGGGCCGCCGACGTCGATACGGCACTCAAGTGGCCCAACGACCTCCTGGTCACCGTGGACGGCGCGGAACGCAAGACCGGCGGCATCCTCGCCGAGCGCGCCGGGACCGACGCCGTCGTCGTCGGCATCGGCATCAACGTCACCCTGCGCGCGGACGAGCTGCCCGTGCCCGGAGCCGGTTCCCTCGCCCTCGCGGGCGCGGCGACCACCGACCGTGACACGGTGCTGCGGGCCGTCCTGCGGTCGCTCGCGGAGTGGTACGAGCGGTGGCGCGCCGTCGGCGGCGACCCTGTCGCGTCCGGGCTCCAGGAGGCGTACGCCGCCGGGTGCGCGACGCTCGGGCGGGTGGTGCGTGCCGAGCTGCCCGGGGGGCGGTCGATCAGTGGAGAGGCGGTGGCCGTGGACGGGGACGGGCGCCTGGTACTGGCCACGGAGGAGGGGGTGCAGGAGCCGGTGGGGGCAGGGGACATCGTTCATCTGCGGGCGGGGTGAGGTCGGGTTTGGCTACGCCCCGTTTCAGCCCGTCCGGCGTTTGAGGACGAGGCCGTCCAGGCCGAAAGCGGGGATCATGGGGGCGGCAGCCCCCGGATACGGGACGGGAAGGGGCGGAGGGGGCGAAAAACCCCACCCCCAGCCCCACGCGGCGCACCCGTCAGGAGTGAGCCAGCCCACACCTGCCGTAGAGTTGAGCGCGGTCGATACCTGACCGTGGCAGATCGGAAGGGCAGCAGGCGTGACCGTTGACGACACCGGTTCCGGTACGGGTGCAGACCCCGCCCCCGACGCCGAGCCGGGCCGTACCACCGGGTCGGTCACCCATAGGTCCTACGAAGGCCCCGCACGGACGGACGCACAGGACGACCGGGACTCCGGCGAGGACCCCCTGGCGCTCCGCCTGGAGCAGCTGATCCTCGGCGCCGAGCGCCGCTACACCCCGTTCCAGGCGGCCCGCAGCGCTGGCGTCTCGATGGAACTGGCCTCCCGCTTCTGGCGGGCCATGGGCTTCGCCGACATCGGCCAGGCCAAGGCGCTCACGGAAGCCGACGTGCTCGCCCTGCGCCGCCTCGCGGGCCTCGTCGAGGCGGGCCTGCTGAGCGAGGCGATGGCGGTCCAGGTGGCCCGTTCCACCGGCCAGACCACCGCCCGCCTCGCCGAATGGCAGATCGACTCCTTCCTGGAGGGCCTGACCGAGCCCCCGGAACCGGGGATGACGCGCACCGAGGTGACGTACCCCCTGATCGAGCTGCTCCTGCCCGAGCTGGAGGAGTTCATCGTCTACGTCTGGCGCCGCCAACTCGCGGCCGCGACAGGCCGGGTCGTACAGGCGGCGGACGACGAGGAGATGGTCGACCGCCGCCTCGCCGTCGGTTTCGCGGACCTCGTCGGCTTCACCCGGCTGACCCGCCGCATGGAGGAGGAGGAACTCGGCGAACTGGTCGAGGCCTTCGAGACCACGGCCGCGGACCTGGTGGCCGCGCACGGCGGCCGGCTCATCAAGACGCTGGGCGACGAGGTCCTGTACGCGGCCGACGACGCCGGGGTCGCCGCCGAGATCGCGCTGCGCCTCATCGAGACCATGGCGAACGACGACACCATGCCGGAACTGCGCGTCGGCATCGCCTTCGGCACGGTGACGACACGCATGGGCGACGTGTTCGGCACGACGGTCAACCTCGCGAGCCGCCTCACCTCGATAGCGCCACGGGACGCCGTCCTGGTGGACGGGGCCTTCGCGGAGGAACTCATCCGTACCGCCGACGCGCCCGCCTCCGAGGCGGAGGCCGCCGAGGCCGCGGCCGCCGCGGAGAAGGAGGGCGAGGAACCGCCCTCCTACCGCTTCGCCCTCCAACCGATGTGGCAGCGCCCGGTGCGCGGTCTCGGCGTGGTCGAGCCCTGGCTGCTCGCGCGTCGCGACACCGAGTCCTAACGCCCGCCGAGCGGCTGCTTCAGACCGCTCACACAGAGCCCGATGACCGGTACGCACAGGCGGGGAGGCTTGGGTTTCGCGCTCGCCGTGGGCGTGGGTGTGGTCGCGCTCGGGGCGGGAGCGGCGGTGGTCGAGGCCGGTGGCCCCGGCGCCGCGGGAGCGGGAGCCTGACCGGTGGGAATGCCGGTCGCGTCCGGCGCACCGCCCACGGGGGCGCCGACAGGAGTCGACGGGCCCGTCACCAGCCGTGTCGGCGTCGGTGCCGGGGTGGGCGCGAGGCTCACTCCCGGGGTCGGCAGCACGGTCTCCCCGCCCATCACGGCCGGCGTCGTGGCGGCCACCGGATGCGCCGAGGGCACGGCCTCCACCGTCGCGACGGCATTGCCGGCCGTGTCGGTGACCGTGCCCGTCGTCGGCTCGGCGTCAGGGGTCCCCATGCCCCAGATCACCGACTCCGGCGCCAGTCGTACGAGGCTCAACGCCCCCGCCGCCAGGGCCAGTCCCCCCACGGCAACGAACACCCGCCGCGGGCGCGGCCTGCGATGCCGCCCACGTGTCGTCTCCCGGTTCGTCATGTTCCTACCTCCCCAAGGTGCCCGCGCTCCCCGATGCGCTGCGGCGGTGCGCACGTTATGCGGCGGCCGAGGGCGGCGGCCGGGAGTTCGGGCGGGTGTCACTCGAACGGGTGGGCGGCGGTCGAGGGGTCGGGTTCCGGTCGGCGGTGGCTGCTGCGATGATCTGAGGGTCGGTTGTTAACCCACGTTAACCGGAGGGTGTCATGGCGGACTTGGAGCAGGGCGAGGAGCGGCGGTTCGGGGAGTTCGTCGTCGTACGGCGGCACGGGTACGTCGCGGAACTCGTCCTCGACCGGCCGAAGGCCATGAACGCGGTGTCCACGGCCATGGCCCGCTCCCTCGCCGGTGCCTGCGAGGCGCTCGCCGCCGACCCGGACGTACGGGTGGCCGTGCTGACCTCGACCCATGAGCGCGCCTTCTGTGTGGGCGCCGACCTGAAGGAACGGAACTCCTTCACCGACGCCGAGCTGGTGCGTCAGCGGCCGGTCGCGCGGGCTGCGTACACCGGGGTCCTCGAGCTGCCGATGCCGGCCGTTGCCGCCGTGCACGGGTTCGCGCTGGGTGGAGGGTTCGAGCTGGCGCTGTCCTGCGATCTGATCGTGGCCGACCGTACGGCGGTCGTCGGGCTGCCCGAGGTGTCGGTCGGGGTGATTCCCGGCGGGGGCGGTACGCAGCTGCTGCCGCGCCGGATCGGGTCCGCTCGCGCGGCCGAGCTGATCTTCTCGGCGCGGCGGGTGGCGGCTGTTGAGGCGCGGGAGTTGGGGCTTGTCGATGTGCTGGTCGACGCCGGCCGGGATCGCGAGGAGGCCCTCGCGCTGGCGTCCCGCATCGCGGGGAACTCTCCGGTCGGGTTGCGTGCGGCCAAGCGTGCGCTGCGTCTCGGCCACGGTCTCGATATCCGGGCCGGGCTCGAGGTCGAGGACGCCGCCTGGCGGTCCGTCGCGTTCTCCGGGGACCGGGCGGAGGGTGTGGCGGCCTTCAACGAGAAGCGCACGCCGGAGTGGCCTGGGGCGTAGTTTTTCGCCCCCGCCCCCCCCCCCCCCCCCCCCCCCCCCCCCCCCCCCCCCCCCCCCCCCCCCCCCCCCCCCCCCCCCCCCCCCCCCCCCCCCCCCCCCCCCCCCCCC
>NZ_JBIUYT010000024.1:0-20707 GCF_044744645.1 Streptomyces sp. NPDC087263 | reverse complement strand
CTACCAACTGAGCTAAAGCCCCTCGACGGCACCACTCGTACCGACGGGCACTAGCGTACCGGGTCCTGGCGCGAATCCCACGCCCTCTCCCCGCACCTTCCGCCGGGACGGTGTCCGGAAGTCGGGCGGCCCCGGGGCCAGCCCGGGGCGGGCCCCCCCGGGGGGGGCCCCCCCCGCCCGGCGGTGAGCCGGTGCGATGCGCCGCCGGTCGGCGCATCGCGGCCCGATCCGCGCTCCTCCCTCCCGCCGCGGCCAAGGAGCGCGGAGCGCCGGGTTGGGGCCTGGGCGGAATCGCGTCGGTGGCGGGCAGTATTCGGCTGGTGGCGCACTTTCGCACCACCTCCTTCAGGGGCACACTGGCGCAGCGTGTCAACGATCAAGGGGGATATATGGAGTTGGAGCCGACCGAGCTGTCGGATGCGATCAAGGCGGTGCGCGACGGGCTGGCCGCAGCCCAGCGCGACGGGGCTGGCTCGCCGATCCGGTTCACGGTCAGGGACGTCGTCCTCGACCTGGGGATCGAGCTGCGGCACACCGCGTCGGCGGGCGGAGGCGTGAAAGCGTTCGTCGTCTCCGCGGATGCGAAAGGGGAACGGTCACAGACTGCCACCCACCGCATAACGGTCACCGTCAGCGTCGCCCCTGACGCGGACGGAAACGACCTGGAGATTGGGGACACGGCGGGCGGCCGCGGCGGGTCCCTGGCCGGACTGGGCCTGGACTAGAAGCCATGCCGATGATCGGGGGATCGGAGCGGCGCACCGTAGAAGTACAGGGCACCGGCAGCGGCGAGGAGTCCTACGGCACCGGCTATCTCATCGCCCCCGGCCTGGTCCTGACCGCCTTGCACGTCGCCCAGCCCACGCCCCGCCAGGTGGCAGTCCGCGACCTGGTCCACACCGAGTTCACCCCGGCCCGCGTGGTGTGGAGCGATCCTCGCCTGGATGCAGTGCTGCTGGAGGCGGACCGTGACCTGGTCGGCGCTGGCATGAGCACGGTGCGGTTCGGCGAGCTGGTGTGCAGCGATCCGGGCCACCGCCCGCACTGCACCATCTCGGGCTTCCCCAAGGCCATGCGCCGCAAAGCCGGCGCGGATCCGGAGCGTTTCGTCGATGACCTGAAAACGGTGGACGGAACGATCGCACCGCACACCGGATCACGCTCGATGCTGTACGGGTTCGAGGTGTCCGGGGCGCTGCCCCGCTTCTACGAGAACTGGAAGGGACTGTCCGGGGCCGGGGTCACCTGCCAGGGGCTGCTGGTCGGGCTGGTGCGCACAGTCGACAAGCAGTGGGATCGCAGTCTGATGGCCCTGCCAGCCTCCCAACTGCTGGCGGCCGACGGCTTCTCCAGCGCGGTGGCCGAGCACACCGGCATGTTGCCCCGGCTTCAGGCGGCCGACCTGCGGCTCTTGCTGCACGGCCCGCCCGAACCGGTGCTGTCCTCCTCCTACTTGCTCGACCCGCATGCCCGCACCGTCGCCCTCACCGGCATGTCCCACCTGATCGACGAGATCGCCGCCTGGTGCCGGACGGCGCACCGGGTGGACGTCGCCGCGCTGACCGGTCTGGGCGGCACCGGGAAGACCCGTCTGCTCGCGGAGGTGTTACAGCGCCTGGCCGCCCCGCTGCCCGAGGAGGAGGACCAGCGTCCGTGGAGCGGCGGCTTCCTCACCGACCGGCCGCCCTCCACCGGCTACGGCCTGCTCACCTCCTCCCACTATCCGCTGCTGGTGATCGTGGACCTGGCCGAGAGCAGGAATGGTCAACTCGCCGACCTGATCGCGGCCCTGGCCCCGCAGCACGACGGCCACACGGTGCGCGTCCTGCTCCTGGCCCGCCGCCGGGACGGCTGGTGGCCGTCCAAACAGCGCGAACTGCGCGCCCTGCACGCCGGCCCCATCACCCGCACCTTCACTGTCTCCCCCGACGACGCCTATGACGGCCAGCCCGGTGCGGACATCTACGAGAGTGCCAAGGCGGACTTCGCGCACCGGATCGAACAGCTCCGCCTCGCCGGGCAGGCGGACGAGAGCTGGCGCGAGGGCGCTCTCGCGGATGCGCCCAACGGGTACGGCGCCCGCATAGCGAACTCGGGGCCGCATCCGGTCATCTACCACCACATCGCGGCCCTCGCCGACGTCTTGGTCCACTCCAATCCCACCTTCGCCGACCGTGACCACCCCATGGACGTGCTCCTGGCGCACGAGGAGAACTATGTCCGCAAGATCGCCGAGGCCCGTCTTCCGCACGGTGCGGTGGACACCAAGCTGATCCGCAGCCTGATCACCGCCCAGTTCCTCGCCGGGGCGGCCACCGCCCGCGATGGGCAGTCCGTCATCCGCGCCGGGTACGACGCCCATCACAGCGGCTACGGCCCCTCGGCTCCGCCCGACCGGCAAGTCCTCGCCGCGCTGGATGACATCCTCACCGCCGCCTACCCCAGCACCAACGGCGCTCACTGGGGCGCGGTCGGCGAGCCGCTGGCCGCAGCCCTGCTCACAGAGGTCGAGACCGACAGCGGGCACGAATTCGTTGAGCAGTTCCTGCAGCACGAAACCCTCAAGCCCGCGCAGCGCACCCAGACCCTCCACGTCGTCGCCCGTGTCAGCATCGAGGATCCCGCGCTCGCCGAGGGCGCCCACCGTGCCGTGGCCGCCGCTCCCGACGAGCTGCTGCCCCTGGCCGTCCTGGCCGCCGCCGAACTGGACACCGACGATGCCGCCCACTGGCTGGACGGAACCCGGCACGCGGTCAGCGTCCGCGCAGCCCAGCCCGGCGCGGACACCGCCGTCTATGAGCGGGCGGCCGACCTGGTGCAGCACGCTCAGGACTGCGTGGCCGCCGGGATCAGCCCCACCACACTCCTCGACGACACCAACACCGGTGCCGGCACCGGGGACACTGAGCCGTCGGACGGCGGCAAGTCACCGGCCCGCCGCGACTACATCCTGGTCAAACCGGCAGTGAAGTGGCAGGTCCGGCTGCTGCTCACCACGGTCAGCAATCTCTATCTGCTCGCCATCACCGCCTCCACGGTCGGCGTCGCCTACTCCAACGGACTGGGCGAAGGATGGGTCGGCTGGCTCTACATCCCCGCGCACGTCGGCTTCAGCATGATCTTTGCCGCGTACTGGGGCAGCGGCCGGCTGGACTGGACAGCCGGGGCGACCTGGATCGGCCCGCCACTCGTCGTGCTCATGGACGTGTGCATGGGCGCCCTGTTCCACGACGCCTGGCCTCTACCCAGCTACTTCCCTCCCGCGTGGCTGGTGTGGCTCGCATTCTGCGTCCCGGGAATCGCGTGCCTCCCCTTCACCTACCGCATCTGGTTCGGCCGGCTCCAACCCCGCACGCCCGCGCAAGGCGACGCGCCCTCGCTCCGCAACGTTCCCTGGTAATGACCTCTCGGCGTACCTGGCCGCAGCGCCGGCGTACGCGACGGTCGGGCGTGAAACCCGCCCAAGCCGCCCCGGGCGGGCACAGAACATGCCTGCACCAGGCAGGTTGGGGAGTACGGCCCGCCGTCCGCCGCGGCCTGCGACTCTTCCTCGCCTGTGGGCAGTGTCAGGAAAGGATCAGACACTCGAATCTGGCGCAGGTGCCCGAACGCCGCGCCCCCTTCGGGTGGGCCTTGGCGCCCTCAGGTCAGCGCTCGGATCCAGGACGCTCGTGACCCGTGCACAGGGGATCCAGGAGCTCACCCAGCGGAATGCCGAAGGCGTGGGCGAGGGCGTGCCCGGTGCCCAGTGCCCTTTATGACTCAGAAAGGCCATGAGGGCAGCCCTGACAGGGCAGAGTCGGCCGCCAGGTGTCCCGCAGCCGCACCACGATCGCACCTACGGCCAGCAGTACGAGCGCGACGCCGCCACCCAGCCTGCAGCTCGACCAACACCACGGCCCACGCGGCGACTTCCAACACCGCCAGCGCTCCTGGCCGCCCATCAAACAGCGCCGACCAGGAACGAGAGGCAGGTTTCCACCGCCCGCGATCAAGATCGCCCTGACCATGCTCAATGACGTCGCCGCTGTCGGGCCGTCGACTCCGGTCACGACAGATCGAAGCGCCCGGCCCTCGATCGACTCGTGTGCCGTCGACCTGCCTCTGGCTCTAATCAGCCGCCGGTTTGCCTGAGCAGTTCTGCCGCGATAGAGAAGGGCGGCGCCGCATTCGGAGACTTTCGGGCGTGCCTGATGATGGCCAGCTGGAGCGAGCGGTCACTAGGCGCCCGCGGGTAGGCGAGGCGCACGGGCTCCTGCAGCTCAGGGGAAAGCTCGACGAAGCGGCCACCGTCGGTGAAGACGCCCTTGTGGGTCAGGTAGGTCAGCAGGCCCATGCGGTCGGCAAGGCCGAGCGAGCTGTGCAGGGCGATGGCTTCCCAGACCCGGCTGATGTCGCCGTCAGGGACCCCGTGCTCAGCCAGCAGCTTTGCGGCGAGGTCCGCGCCTTCGACCTCGAATCGGGCATTGCCCTCGGCAAGCGTCCCCAGCCCGAGGTCGTGCATGACCGTGGCTGCGAACAGCAGACCCTCGTCATATGCCGCATCGGTCAGCAGGCCCTCTTGCTGAGCAGTCAGCCGTGCGAAGTAGAAACTGCGCAGGCTGTGTTCGGCGATCTGCTTGTCCACCGTCTCGTGCAGGATCGCGAGGGCTGCGTCGGCGATGTCGCCAGTTGGTACAACCAGAGGATCGTTCATGGTCCGAACGTAAGCTGCCGCCACCGTCTACCAACAGTGGCCCGAGGGCCTTCCTCCGCTACAATTGGGCCATGATCGCCAATGATGTGGCCGTGCCCCTGCGCCACCACGTTGTCGTACTGAGCCTGCCCGGCGTGCTGCCGCTTGAGCTAGGCATCGCTGCGCAGATCTTCTCGATGGACCCGAACTACGAGCTGACGGTTGCGACGTATGAGCAGGTCGTGCCCGTGGCCCGCTCAGGGTTCTCTGTCACCGGCACAGCCGGCCTTGATGCGCTCGAAGAGGCAGACACTGTCATCGTCCCGGGATACGACGACGTTGACGCCGACGTCCCGAGCGCGGCCCTGGCCGCTCTCCGTGCGGCGCACGGCCGCAGCGCACGAATCGTGTCCATCTGCTCCGGAGCATTCGCCTTGGCGGCGGCAGGCCTTCTCGACGGAAGGCCCGCCACGACGCATTGGCAGGTGTCTGACCAGCTTCAAAGGCGCTACCCAAGCATCAAGGTCCGACCGAACCATATGTTCGTCGACGACGGCGACATCCTCACGTCGGCAGGCGTGACCGCCGAAATCGACCTGTGTCTCCACCTCATCCGTATCGACCACGGAACCGCCGCCTCGAACGCAAGGGCGCGGCTGCTGGTCGCGCCGCCCCAACGACCCGGCGGCCAGGCGCAATACATTGACCAGCTCCGCAGCCAGCCGAGCAGCCAGGAACTCGCCACCGTCCGGGACTGGATGCTCGACACCATGGCAGCGACGATTACCGTCGACGAACTCGCCGCACGTGCCCACATGGCTCGGCGCACCTTCGTCCGCCGCTTTCGCAACGAGACCGGGACCTCACCCATGGCATGGCTGACCGACGCACGCATCGACCGCGCGCGCGAACTACTGGAAGCGACCACGGAGCCCATCGAGCGGATCGGGCGACTGACCGGACTCGGGAACCCAGCGTCTGTGCGCGCAGCCTTCCACAGACGTGTCGGAACATCGCCCCAGGAGTACCGCGCTCTATTCCGGCAGAAGGCACGAGCGAACGTGACCGTCTGAGCGCGAGAGGTTCCTGACATATTTACTACGTCAGCAGCGGTTCATGCCCTGCACTGGCAGTTGTCGTTGTCCTGGTACAGGGGATGAATGAGGTACCGGGCGGGCTGCTGATTGGAGTCGGTGTTCGCTCGGGAGGCGGGCAGGTTTGTCCGGTCGAATCTGCAGTGGCGGCGTCAAAGGCCAGTCAGTTCTCCGCCGGAGGCGCCCAGTGATTCTCTCCACTGGCGACCAGCGGAACATCCCCAACCGCGACCAGATATCTCCCCGCTGTTGGGGCGTCCGCCTTGACCGACTGCGAGTCGATCACCCCGGCTGTCGGCTCCACATCCCGCCCCAGCCGCTCGCGGACCTGACAGCGCAGCCGGTCGTGGAACTCCCTCACCTGGGAGTTCCTCCACCAGCGGCGGAAGAAAGCGTAGACCCGGTCCCGGCGGGAAGTCGGCGGCCATCGCCCGCCACTTGATCCCGTTGTCCACGAGATACCGGATCTCATTCAGCATCGCCCGGGGGCAGTACGCCTCCGCCGGACAACCCCACCGCTCAGCCGGCCCGGCAGCAGCAGCCGGATGACCGCCCACTCCCCATCCGTCATGTCCGTCGGCAGCACGGCCGCCATACCGCCCCACACTCAAGAATGAGAACGCATCGGACAACTCCCGGATCCACTCGGCACGCAGGCGAACCTCCGCCGTCCAGTCCAGTAGTCGGGGCGAACAAGCTATGAGTTCCCTGCCAGTTGGAGATGCGGCTCAGGTGAATCGTTCGCGGTACTCAAGCGGCGAGATTTGCAAAACCCGCAGATAGGCGTGGCGCAAGGTAGCTTCCCTGCCGAAGCCGGCCTGCCGCGCGATCGCCTCGGGGGTGTTGGTCGTCTCGGTCAGCAGACGGGACGCGAACGCCACCCGGGCCTGCTCGACGTACTCCTTGACCGACATGCCGACCTGTGCGCGGAACAGCCGGGACCACGGCCAACCGCGCCTTCGCCGACCCGCAAGACCTGATCACCGCCGTCCGGCGCGGCTTACGCCAGCTCCAATACCGCCACGACGTCCTCGACGGCTGCCTCACCGGTACCGGATCGGCACCCGCCTCACCATGACGACATCACGCATTCAAAGTCAGTAGTTGGCGGGTGTTCACGAAGTGTGGCGGGTCGGGGCCCCTGAGTGATCACCGGAAGTATCGCGATAGAGTCATCTGCGGCACATGCGTGACGGTACTTGTGCTGAACGGGGCCAGGGTCACCGTGACGTATATGAGCATCAGTCGGCCTTCCTGAAAACCTCCGACATCCCGTCTCCTGTGTCCTGGGCCAGCAGCCCCGTCGCGTCCGGCGTGATCAGGCCGATGCGAGTGGCTAGTTCCTTGCCGTGTACGTCGACGGCCGCCTCGATGAGGCCCGCGAGCGCGTCCAGCGCGGTCCGGGCGCGGGAACGGGCCACGGCCCCGCAGCCGACGGCGACCAGGGCGGCCGGCCACCACCAGCAGGCGAGCAGGGCGTACCCCGCGGCCCAGGCTGTGAGGCGGGCTGCGGCGCTGAAGGAGTCGCGGGCCGACTGGATCTGCCGTCCGGCGGGCTCGGGGAGGATCAGCCACAGCCGCGGCCACAGGGCGGCGAGGTCCACGCCGTAGGCAGCCTCGACGCGGTCCGCCGTCGCCTGCATGCGGTCGCCGTACCAGGTGGGGCGGGTCGGTTTGCGCAGCGCGATGCGGTCGCGAGCCTCGGTGAGGGCCTGAATCCGCGCCCATGTGCTTCTCGGGATCGTGACCGCGCCGTTCGCTCCTGCAGCGGTCGGGTTGGCGTGTGCGACGGCGTCTTCGACTTTCGCGTCCCTTTCCTTCCATTGTCGCTCGCGTCGTGCGGTGAGGGCGAGCGAGAGTGGGTCCCGGCCGAAGCGCAGCCAGCACTGTTCGATGGCGCCGCCGAGGAACTGCGCGGCGAGTGAGGCCGCGGCCGCGGTGAGCAGGGCGAGCGCCGCCAGGAGTGCGGCGGTGCCGGTCCGGTCGAGTGCGGGGCGGGCGGCGAGGTCATCCAGGGTGGTGCGCAGCCGGTCGACGTCGTGCCAGTGGCGGTGCCCCAGGGTGGGGCCGATGGCTGTGACGGCAAGGAAGAGGGCGCCGGGCAGCACCAGCAGGTTCAGCCAGCGTTCGGTGAGTTTGCTGCCCAGGGTGGCGAGGAGTGGGTTCATGGGGTCAGTGGCCGGGGGTCACTCTTCGGGGCGCAGACGCCGTTTGTGCATCCGGGTGCCGTGGACGGTGCAGTGCGGGGCGGGCAGCAGGTCGCGGGCCCGTTCCAGTCGGCTGCACTGGGCCGGTCCCGGGCACACGGCCACCTTGATGTGCGTCGCGACGCCGGGAGTGGTTGCGCCCCGGGATTCGTTGAGTAGCCCGCGCGCGTCCCCTGCCTGGCGTAACACGTGGTCCAGGTCGTCGTAGCAGGCCGCCAGTACGGCGGCGTCCGCGCCCGTCCGCAGCAAGGCCACCGCGCGCTCGGCCGCCGCCTGGGCCCCGGGCAGTCGCCGCATGTCGCTCGACGAGCCAAACAGGGCGCACAGCGCCGCTGTCCTCTGAGCCAGTGCAGAGCGATCGGGTTGTACCGTCATGCTCCAAGTGTGACGCAAAATAAGCACAGTTGAAGATGGCCGCCGCGGCGGCGGAGTTGACATGGGGGAGTTCGGCAACGTGCGAGACGATCGGCACCGGCTGGTCTGGGCGATCCGTAATCGCCTCATGCGGTCTATGACCGCGCTCGGGCCTGGGGACAGGGACGCCGCGTTTGGCGACGAGGCGGATGCCGAACTTCGGGCACTACTGAGGATCGCCGACATGAAGACCGACATGGACGCCCGGCACGCGGCCGGCTGGCTCTGCGCTGCGCGCGCTTTGGGGGACACGGGGGATTATAGCCGCGTCTATGGGTGCATGGCCGGAGCGCTGCTCTTTCCGATATGGCTGGTTAGTCCACAGCTCGTTCCGCCAGCGTTGGCGGCTAGCTATGCGCATTTCGACCCTGCTCTACGCCCCAACCCGGCGAATGCCGACGGTCCCGCCGAGTGGACGCGTGAGTGCACCGCGTCCGTACTCGCTGCGCAGGAGCAGCACAACGATCCGCCGCCGGAAGCTTCGGAAGACCTCCGGCAGCTCTACGAGTTGGCTACGCGGTTCGCCGCCATGACGCCCTCGCGTGAGATGCAGCTGGCCAACGCGATCGGGCGCGGCAGCCTCGCTGTCCTCTCGACACCGGAGGACGACCCCTTGTACGCGGAGCGGCGCGCAGTTCTGTCCTACGCGGTGAGTCTCGCCGTGATGACCTGGCCTTTCGGGGACTTGAGCGTCGATCGGGTCCGGTTCGGCCGTGGTGTCCTCAAGAACTTCCCGTCCGACTCCCCAGACCGGAACCTCGCCCTCAGCGATCTGGCCCTCCGACTCCTGGAACGCTACTGGCAATCGCACGACCCGGAGGACCTGTACGAGGCGATCGGTATAGCCCGCGACGCAGTGACCCAACTGCCGCCGGAAAGCCCCCATCTGCACGACTGCCTCAGCGTCCTGGGGGCTGCGCTGCTGAACCTCCGGGACCAGGAAGGCACCCCCGAGGAATGTGACGAGGTCGTGGACCTGTTCCGCCAGCTCGCCGTCGACGATCCGAAGGGACCGGCGGTTGCAGGCCTCAACCTGGGCATGGCGCTCTTACTGAGGGCACGGAGCACTGAACGGGTGGACGACCTGCACGAGGCAGTCCACGTACTGACTGAAGCTCTCCGAGCATCGCAAGATCCGGAGCAGATTCCGGAGATACGCCAAGCCCTGGGCGAGGCACAGCAGACCCGCTTCGCCCTGATCGGCGGCGATCCGGCCGAGTTGGACTCGGCGATTACGCACCTCACCGACAAAGCCCCCACATCCGCAGAGCTGACACCCGAGACCGCCCAACACCTGCTCGCTCCTGCCATGGCCAGGTACGCCCGCTATCAGCTCAATTCGGAAGCCAACCAGGCAGATCTGACCGAGGCCCTGCGACGCCTGCGACAGGCCGTTGCGCTCTTGCCGCCAGGCCACCCACTGCGCCCCAAAGCCCTCGATGGTCTCGGGGACGTACTGAAGGGCGACTTTGCACGCACCGGAAACCTAGGAGAGTTGCACGAGGCAGTGCTTGCTCATCGGGAAGCGGTGACGCTCACTCCCGAAGGGCATGCGAGATTCGGAGCGCGGCTGCTCAACTTGGGCGGGACGTTGTATCTGCGGCATGAGATGACCGCAGACGGTGACGACCTGCGGCAAGCCCAGGAGTGCTGGCGCCGGGCAGCGGCACAGACCGGTCTCAGCTGTGCGCACCACGCGACGCTGCAGGAGACGGCAGGGATCAGTCTGATCGCGAGTTTCCAGCGGACCCCCGATCCAGGCACCCAACTCGACGAGGCGGTCCGGCTCTTGAGGGGAGCGCTCAGTCTCACCCCGGACCACGACAGACTGCTGCCTCGTCGGCGCTACCACCTCGCAATGGCTCTGATGACGCGCTGTCTAGTGAAGTACCGGCGCAGCGACGTCCGCGAGGCACGCAAGCTGGCCGATGCAGCCGTCGCGGCGCTGCCCGCGCACTCTCCCGAACTGCTGGACGCCCAAGGGGTGGCCGCGACCGCGCGCCTCCTGACCGACCTGTCACTGTCGACTGCCCTGAACAGAAAGGTCGCGGTGTACCGCCGGGAGATCGAGGCCACGCCGCCCGGCCACACTCAGCGCACGAGTCAGCTGAAAGGTCTTGGCAACGCCCTGCACGCCCCGGGGGCGCGCCGCCGCCCCCGCCGAGGCAATCTGATCAAGGCGGCCGAGGCGTACCAAGAAGCAGCCCTGCAGCAGCAGTGTGCCCCATCCGAGCGACTGGACGCCGCACGGTCCTGGGGAGACGTGCGGGCGGAGCTGGGCGACTGGGCCGGCGCATTAAATGGATACGAAGTAGCGGTCGACCTTCTGCACTCCGTCGCTCCCCACCACCTCGTTCGAGACGACCAGGAGTTCCTTCTGAGCCGAACCGCCGGACTGGGTGCCGCAGCGGCGGCCTGCGCCGTGCGTTGCGGCCGCCCCGAGCTCGCGGTCGGTCTGCTCGAACAGGCCAGGGGCGTGCTCCTCTCCCACGCCTTCGACGCCGACAGCGATCTGACCCGGCTTAGGGAGACCGCCCCGGACCTCGCCGACCGTTTCGAGGAACTCCGGGATGCCCTGGACACGGCTACCGGCAGTCGGCATCAGATGTTCCTCGAAGACTTGCCCCTTGGCGCCGCGCACAGCCCCGAGGCCCGCGCCGATCTGCGGCAGCGGCTGGCTGCCGAGTGGCGGGAGCTAACCGGGCGGATCCGTTCCGAGCACCCGAAGCTCGCCCTGCTGCGGCCGGTGCGGGAGTGGGGCGAGCACGAGCAGCGCGCGATGGCCGCAGCCGGCCCGGTGGTGCTGGTCAATGTCTCCCCGTACGGCAGCGACGCACTGGTCGTCACCGACCGCTCCATCGACGCCGTACCACTCCCCAAGCTGGACCTACGGACAGCAACAGCCCGCCGACAGGGCCTCGAAGACGCACTGTTGCGTATCGAGGAGCCCGGAACCTCCCGCACCGAGTCCCTGCGCGCGCAGCGAGTCGTCCGCGACACGCTCGCGTGGCTGTGGCAGTCGGTCACCGGCCCTGTCCTTCACCACCTGGGCATCGCGGCCGCCCCCGCCGGACCTTTGCCCCGTGTGTGGTGGGCGCCCGGCGGAGTCCTGGGCACCCTGCCGCTGCACGCCGCGACCCCCGGGGAGGGTGCACCCGGTGCGTTGGACCGGGTCATCTCCTCGTACACGCCGACGCTGCGGACGCTGTACCACGCCAGACAACGCACCGCACGCACGGCGGGCACCGGTGCGCTCGTCGTCGCCGTCGGCGATGCCGCCGGCCTCGCACCACTGCCCGCCGCGCACCGTGAGGCCCAACACCTTGCCCGACTGCTGCCCGGCCCCGAGGTACTGACCGGCGCATCTGCCACCCACTCCGCGGTGGTTGCCGCCCTGCCCCGGATCACGTACGCCCACTTTGCCTGCCACGCCCTGGGTGATCTCGAGTGCCCGTCCGCCAGCCGGCTCGTCCTGCACGATCACACCGAACGTCCGCTGACCGTCCGCGACCTCGCCCGGCTCCGACTGCCGTCGGCCCGGCTCGCCTACCTCTCCGCCTGCGACACCCTACGGACCAGCCCCGAACTCGCCGACGAAGCCGTCCACATCGTCAGCGCCCTCCAGATCGCGGGCTTCCCCCATGTCGTCGGCTCCCTGTGGCACGTCGAAGACACGATCGGAGCCGGTGTCGCCCAGCACGTGTACGAGGCCCTGGGCACGGGCGACGGCGCGCTGGACGTCGACCGGACAGCCGAGGCCCTGCACTCCACCGTGTGCGCGCTGCGCGACACGTATCCCCAGACTCCAAGCCTGTGGGCCTGCCAGGTGCACGCAGGTCCCTAGGCAGTCTGTTCGGGGAGGTTGTGAACGGGTGATGCAGGCCTCGGCTGAAGGATCTCGAAGGCGCGGGTAGCCCGAGAGAATCGCGCCCTCGGGCTACCCGACCATCTTGGGTGCGGCCCGACACAGACCACCAGCCGCCATCCAACGTGAACCGAACCCGCCAACCACAATGAACAGAATCTCAACGACCTGCAGGAATCGCTCATCGCACCCGCCAACTGACGTGCTCAGTGTGCGACACGAAGTCGCTCCAGGTAAGTAAAGGACAGCCACGTGAAGGAGGTATCGATCGGCTGAACTTCGGGCCAGTGTCCAGGGCCCGTCCCCGCGCTCCCATGCGTCGCTGGCAACGGCGAGGTGTGAAGCGGAGCGTTCAAGCCCAAGAGCGTCCCGGCCATCGGGGTGCAACAGGTGCGGGGAAGGCTGGACGGGCGAACGCAAGTGACCCCTCGATGATGCCCCGTGACGTTAAGACCGCGCTGATGGCGTGCTGGCGGCGGTCATAGGACCCGGTGCTGGAAGGCACCAAGCGACCTTCGGGGAACTGAGCCCGGGGGGAGGACACCGCTGGTCTCGGGGTAGAGGGGGCGCCCACCCCAGCCGCGTCTTACTGGTGCGGAACGTGGAAACCCCGATGGGGTCCAAGCCTCGGCTTGGTAGGCCGACCGCAAGGAAGGCTGAAGTCCCCGGCGGGAGAAGGAAGATCCAAGAAGCGAAGGCCGGCGGGCCGAAAGGCCGGAAGAAACCGGGAGATTGGGACCTTCACCCGCTCCAGCATAACTCGCCGGATACGGGCCCTGGTGGCCTGGCCTGGAAAGGGGCCCACGTGGATCAGGTGAGCCTTTGAAGTCACCACTGCAAGGAAGCCGGAACCGAGGGACAAGTTAGACACCGGAGGTGAACATGGAGATCACGGCACCTGTCGTGACGTCCGTGCCTGCGGTGAACGGACCCGAGGACGACTTACTCGACTGGCACGGCATCGACTGGGCCACCTGCGAGGAGAACGTACGGCGGCTGAGGCAGAGGATCTTCAAGGCAACGCAGGATGGGGGCCTCAAGAAGGTCCGCAACTTGCAGAAGCTCATGCTGCGAAGCAGCAGTAACACGCTGGTCAGCGTGAAGCGGGTGACGCAACAGAGCGGT
The DNA here is from genome assembly GCF_044744645.1 of Streptomyces sp. NPDC087263. Classification (NCBI taxonomy): domain Bacteria; kingdom Bacillati; phylum Actinomycetota; class Actinomycetes; order Kitasatosporales; family Streptomycetaceae; genus Streptomyces; species Streptomyces sp. NPDC087263. Next base: position 7,327 of record NZ_JBIUYT010000024.1, on the reverse strand, counting down.
GGTCGCGAGACCGCTGGCATCGACGGGGAACGGGCTCTGACGCCGAAGGCGAGAGGCACGCTGGCGGCCGAGACTCATCGATCGTCGAAGCCCTGGAAGGCCAGGCCGGTCAAGCGAGTGTTCATCCCGAAGAGCAACGGGAAACAGCGACCACTCGGCATTCCGGTCATCCGTGACCGGGTCCTCCAGGCCCGCGTGAAGAACGCGCTGGAACCCGAGTGGGAGGCGCGGTTCGAGCCGAGGTCCTGTGGCTTCCGGCCCGGCCGCAGCTGCCAGGACGCGATATCCGCGATCTTCTGGACGGTGAAGGGCAAGAACCCGAAGCGTCTGTGGGTCCTGGACGCGGACCTGTCGGCGGCATTCGACCGCATCGACCACACTCACCTCATGACCATGCTCGGTCAGTTCCCCGCCAGGGACCTGATCGAGAGCTGGCTGAAGGCGGGCGTGATCGACCGCGGCCGGTTCGCACCGACCGAGGAGGGCACTCCTCAAGGCGGTGTGATCAGCCCGCTGTTACTGAACGTCGCTCTGCACGGACTGGAACAGGCCGCAGGGTGCCAATACACGGTGAGAGCCGGGCGCGAGCCCGGCGCCATGCCGGGCACCCTGGTGCTGGAGAGGTATGCCGATGACTTCGTCGTGCTTTGTCACGACGAAGCCCAGGTGCACCGGGTCAGGGCCCGGCTGGAGGACTGGCTGGAGCCGAGGGGTCTTCGCTTCAACGAGGAGAAGACCCAGGTCGTTCACCTCGATAAGGGGTTCGACTTCCTCGGCTTCACCGTTCGCCGAATCGGTGGCAAGCTGATCATCAAGCCGAGTACAGCGGCCTGCGCGAGGCTACGGGCGCGATTGCGGACCGAGGTGAAGGCCCTGCACGGGTCCAATGCCGAGGCTGTGTTGCGCAGGCTGATCCCGATCGTTCGCGGTTGGGCGGCCTACTACCGGGGGGTGGCGTCCTCGACGATGTTCTCGTCGTTGGATCACTACATGTGGCGGCTGACCTTCAAATGGGCCAGACGTCGTCACCGCAACAAGTCGAGGTACTGGGTCGTGGACCGGTACTTCGGAAGGTTCCACCCGTCCCGGCGTGACCGGTGGGTGTTCGGTGACCGCGACAGCGGGGCCTTCCTCATCAAGTTCGCCTGGACCGGCATCGTCCGCCACCAACTCGTCAAGGGCGGAGCGTCCCCGGACGACCCCGCGCTGATCGAGTACTGGCGGGACCGCCGCCGCAGGAAAGCGCCACCGCCGATGGACAAGACGAGTCTTCTCCTGGCGGTCCGGCAGCAGGGGCTCTGTCCCCTCTGCAAACAGGCGCTGATCGTCGGAGCCGAGTATGAACCGGACAGCCCACGCGAGTGGATCAACTGGTTCGCGGCCTCGAAGAAGATGCTCCACAAGCACCACTTCACCTACCGGCGAGACGGCGGCACGGACGAGCGGAACAACCTTCGCCTCGTGCACTCAGAATGCCACCGCCAGCACCATGCTGGTGATGGCAAGCGGACCACATAACCCTGCTGACCTGCGAAGCCCAAGGGGCTTGCTTGAGCCGGATGCGGGGAAAGCCCGCACGTCCGGTTCTGAGGGGGCCGGGGATCAGCAATGGTCTCCGGCTACCCGACCACAGCCGTCACCGAGCGCCCTTGGCCAAGACCACCTGGGTAAAACTCGCCTGTCCCTCCTGACTGCCAGCGCATTCGGTCCGCCGGAGGCCCTAGCCTTCTCGGCGGCCAGCCCTGCGCCTCGCCCAGTCGGCGGAGCGGCGTAAGACCCGCGGCAGTCGGCCCCTGGAATCTGGCCCCTGTTGAAGTTCGCGTAGACGTTCCTTTTCGATGGCTGCGGCCCGCGAGAAGGCGGCTGCGGCCTGTTTGTAGCGGCCCAATCCCATCAAGGCGGCCCCCATGTCGCCCAGCACGTACGATTCGCCTTCCCAGTTGCCGAGCGCACGGCAGACGGTCAGGGCGTTCGTGTGGGCCGCTACGGCCTCCTCGAACCTGTCCAGGCGAGCGAGAACGTTGCCGAGCAGGTGCAGCGACTCAGCTTCCCCCGGCCGATCGCCAGCTTCGCCGCACATCTGGTGGTGGCGGGTGTAGGCCTCGATGGCTTCCGGGAATCTGCCTATCTCGGCCAGAGAGCCGGCGAGTTCGCCCAGTGTCTCCCGCTCGTGTGCGCGGTCGCCGAGTTCGCCGCAGATCTCCACCCCGCGGAGGTGTGCTTCGGCCGCTTCTTCGAAGCGCGCCATCTGCTGGCAGGTGATGCCGAGGAGAAACAGGGCACGCCGTTCCCCCTCCCGGTCGCCGAGTTCTCTGCGGATGGCCTGGCACCGGTTGAACGCGTCCACGCCCTCGGCCAGTCGGCCGGACTCGGCGAGCGCTCCCCCAAGTTGCAGGAGCGCCCCGCCCTGGCTCGCCCGGTCGGCGCCTTGCTCGATGAGGACATCGAGATACTGGACGTATGTGTCGGCGGCGTCCCCCATCCGGTCAGCATCCGCGTAGGCCTTGCCGAGGATGCGCAGCATTGGGCCCTCGTCTTCCCGTTCGTCGAATTCACGGCAGAGGGCCAGGGCGCGCAGGCAGGCGTCGACGGCCACGGCGGGACGTCCCACGACGAGCAGGGCTTCGGCGAGGGCTCCCAAAGCCTGCTGCTGCTCGCGCCGCTCGTCGTGCGGTTCGCTGAGCATGGCGAGGGCTTCGGTGAAGGTGGCGATAGCTTCGTCGAGGCGGTCCGCGCTGTGCAGGGCCCCGCCGAGATCGAGCAACGCCCTGCCTTTGGCAAACGGGTCGCCCTCCAGGTCATGCACGGCCACGCAGTACTCGTGGGCTGTGATGGCGAGCTCGTAGTCGCCCATCTGTGAGGCGAGTACGCCGATGTTTTTGCTCGCGCGTACCTCTCCGCGCCGATCACCGCGCTCCACGCAGATCGCGCGGCTCTCCATGAGGGGCGCGACGGCCTCGTCCAGCCGGCCCGCACTGGCGAGTGTGGTGGCAAGGTTGTTCAGAACTGCGGTCTCGCTGTCCCGGTCTCCCAATTCGCGGGCGATGGTCAGGGCACGGGTTTGGACGTCGATCGCCTCGTCCGGCCGGCCGAGTTCGTCGAAGATGAGTCCCAGGTTCCCCAGCGCCACGTTCTGGCTCTCCCGGTTGCTGACCTCGACGGCGATGCCGAGGCTTTCTCGCTGGGTCTCAAGGGCTTCTTCGTATCTGCGCAGGCCGTAGAGATCGAACCCAATGTTGCCCAGCACGATGCCCTCTTCCTCCCGGTTGCCCAGGCGGCGGGCGGCGATGAGGGCCTGTCGCCTGACCGCAATCGCCTCGTCCTGATGACGGTCGAGGCTTAGGTGTTCGGCCAGGAGTTCCGCCAGGTCGGCCACGAGCTGCCAGCGTTCGATATCGCTGGCCAGGGCCACCGCGGCCATGAGGTTGGCCCGTTCCACGCGGAGCCAGGGGATCACATCAACCGATTCCCGGATGGTCCCCGTTGCGGGCGGCTTGGCCTCTGCGGAGGCGTCATCGGACTCCAGGGCCAGGGCGTTTTGCGCATCGGTCGTGACGGTCAGGTAGTACGTCAGCAGCCGGTCCACCGCCTCCTCGCGCTGTGCGCCGCCGTCGTCGTTGTCTCGCGCGAGTTGCGCCGCGTACAGGCGGACCAGGTCGTGCAGGCGCCAGCGGCCCCAGATCGGCCCGGACTCCACGAGGTTGGCGCGGGCGAGGTCCTGCAGCCACTCCTCCACGATGTCGTGACCGGCCCCGAACAGGGCGGCGGCGGCATCGGTGCAGACATCCGGCCCGGGGTTGAGGGAGAGCAGCCGGAACAGGCGCGCCTGTTCGCCACCGAGATGGCGGTACGAGAGATCGAATGCGGCGCGCACGGCCAAGTCCTCGCGGGTGAGCCGGTCCAATCGACGCCGAGCGTCCGAGAGGGCCTGCGAGAAGGAGGCCAGCGGGCGGACGGGGATGTCGGCGAGCAGCGCGCCCGCGATCTGCAGGGCGAGCGGCAACCGTCCGCACTGTTCGGCGATCTGTGCGGCCTGTGCGGGTTCGTCCTTGACGCGAGTGTCGCCGGGTCCGTGAGCTTGACGGAGCACCTGCGCGAGCAGCCCTACGGCCTCCTGCGGGGTTAGGTTGTCCAGGCGGATCTGACGAGCGCCGACGTCCGGGATGTTCCGGGAGGTGAGCAGGACCGCACTGGTATCGTCGGCGGGCAGCAGCGGACGGACCTGCCCGGCGTCGGCGGCGTTGTCGATGACGACCAGGATCCTCCGGTCCTGCTCGGCGTATGTCCGAAGGACGCTCCGGTACAGACGGGAGCGTTCCTGAAGATCGGCCGGCAGGTGTTCGCCAGGAATGCCTAGGGCCCTCAGGAAGCCGTCCAGGGCGCGTTCCGGGCTCACCCGGCGAGTGGGGTCATAGCCGAAAAGGTCGGTAAACAGGACCCCGCCAGGGTACTGGTTCTGCCGGGTCAGGGCGCGGTGCGCGGCCTGCAGGGCCAGTTCGGTCTTGCCGACTCCGGCGAGCCCGGTGATGAGCACGGTTTGCGACCCGGGCTGCCGGTTGTCGAGCACCTCGTCGAGGGACTGTAGAACGCTGTCGCGTCCGGTGAACGTGCGGGAGGAGGGCGGCAGTCCGGCGAGCGCCGGAGTTATCTCCCTCGGTAGCTGAAGTGTGACGGTTTGGCCTTGGGCGACCACGTTGAAGAACACGCCGCCGCTGATCACATTGCGCACGCCGTCACCGGCCGCGGCTGCGCTGTTCACCGCCCAGCCTCGGGGCCGGCTCCCTCAGCTGTCGGCTCGTGAGGGGCGGACGCGGGCGGTGTGTTAAAGGTCAGCTGGGAGAAGTCGCGGCCTTGCAGCACCGGTCCGTACTGGGTGCCGCCGCTGATCTCATTGCGTACCTCCTTCTTGTTCGTGTCCACGCCACGAGCCTGTTCCACCCAGTGGTCCAGAGCGGCAGCGAAGTCCGGATCCGCCGCGGCCCGCACCGCCATCGCGGTACTCAGCGCGTGGGCGCGCTCAGCCTCGTCCGGAGCCTGTGCGAGCGCAGTTAGTTCCGGTTCGCCGGAGCTGACCGCCAATGTCCCGTGCGTGGCCTCAGCCCGCCTGACCGGGCGGTGCACCAGATTGGACAACGAGGCCCAGACCTGACGGCCGGCCTCCCCGCCGAAACCTCCGGCTAACGCCGCCAGCAGCCCTACTGAAATCGGATCCATCGCCCCCCCGATGCCGTATCCGCGGAGCTCTGCGTACCGACTCCACAGTAGTAGGAAGTGCCCGGCTGGGCGATGATTCCGGATATGTAGTGTCAATGCCGATCCGGCTGTAGGCATGCCGGGGGGCGCCCCTATGTGTTTGGTCAAGGTCGAAGGCCAGTAGGTTCGTGTGGTCGAGGGCGGGCTGAGCCGTAGGGGTGGGCATGAGTGATAGCCAGGTCACGATCAAACTGACGAGTGACGAGGCACTGGTGTTGTCGCACTGGCTGGAGAAACTCCAGATGACGGACCTCGGCCAGGTTGTCGACGATCCGGCGGTGTGGGCGCCGATCCATAGGATCGCCCGAACGCTCGACAAGATGCTTCCTGAGCTGTTCGCATCCGACTATGACGAGCGGCTTGAGGCGGCTCGTCAGAGGCTTCGGCCGGAGGACTGATCGAGCGGTCTGAACTCCTCACCTGGCTGCGGCGGGTTGGGGTTCGTAGAAGGTGCCGTCGCGGAGCATCGCGAAGAGGACGTCGGCCCGGCGTCCGTCGATGCCTCCGGGCCCGGTGACACCACCCCCCCCCGGATCATGAACAACAGGAGGGGGAAGTCATGCCGGACCCGAAGGCCGGAGGCCCCGTTGCGGAGCCACGAAAAAGGTAACTGTGATAGTTCAACTGCGGCCCGGGTTGGGCTGCTGCCAGTCTCGGCGTTGACGTTCCGGCGTGACCCGAAACGGTAATTGGCGACTCGTCAGAGCTTGCCGTGCCCCCGAGATGTCTGCCGGACGTCGGCGTCGGCCTGGCCCACCCCGTTGGCTTGATCAGCAGCTTGTCCGCCTTCTCGACGTGACTCATCACAGTTATGCCACGCGGTGACTCCACCCAGGCCGACGCCGACCACGGTCGTCCAGCCGCAAGGAGAACAACCGTATGACCATGCTTGCAGAACAAGTTGACGGCGTCATCGGCGTCGACACTCACCGCGACACCCTCGCCGCCGCAGCCGTCAGCCCCATCGGAGCTGTCCCGGCCACGACGGATTCGCCTGCCAACGCCCGCGGATACCGGCGCCTGCTCGACTTCGCCCGCAAACACATCCCGGGCCGCCGCTGCTGGGCACTGGAAGGCGTCGGCAGCTTCGGCGCCGGCCTCGCCGCATTCCTGAACGAGGCCGGCGAACACGTCGTTGAGGTCCTGCGCCCCAAGCGGACTCCTGACCGCGGTGGGCGCAAGACCGACATGATCGACGCCATTCGCGCGGCGAAGGACGCGCTCGCCGCCGAACAGCTCATCCAGCCTCGTGTCAGGGGCGAACGTGAAGCTCTGCGTGTGTTGTTGGTGACCCGCCAGGGGGCAGTCGTCGCCTCCACCGCCGCGATCAACCAGCTCAAGAACCTGATCGTCTCCGCTCCGGATGACCTCCGCGCTGAACTGCGCAAACTCAAGCGCCCTGCCCAGATCATCCGTTGCGCTCAACTCCGCGACCGGCCTGCACAGTGCATCGAACGCCGCATGACGGTCCGGGCTCTGCGCTCAACCGCCCAACGGATCAAAGCTCTCCAGGCCGAGGCCAAGGAACTCGAGGACGAGATCCTCAGTATCGTGCAACAGCTGGTCCCCGAACTACTTGCTCTACTGGGAGTCGGGCCCATCACGGCCGCTCAGATCCTGGTCAGCTGGTCGCATCCCGGGCGCTTCCGCTCCGAAGCTGCGTTCGCCTCCTTCGCTGGCGTCGCACCTATCCCCGCGTCCTCCGGACTGACCAACCGACACCGGATCAACCGCAGCGGTGACCGGCAGCTGAATCGAGCATTACACACCATCACGCTGATCAGGATGCGGCTGGACCCGGCGACCAAGACCTACATCGCCCGCCGCGCGGCCGAGGGCAAGACCGCCCGAGACGCACAGCGCTGCCTCAAGCGGACCATCTGCCGCCAGATCTTCAAGCTTCTCGAACACCCCAATCGGAAGACGCCCAGAGACCTCGAAGATCTTCCCTCAACCGCTCGACGCGATATAGCAGCCTCGGGGGGGTGCCCCTATGACTTTGGTCAAGGGGTGATCGGGGTTGGTGGTTGGTAGAAAGTGCCGTCGCGGAGCATCGCGAAGAGCACGTCGGCTC
>NZ_JBIUYT010000023.1:0-23445 GCF_044744645.1 Streptomyces sp. NPDC087263 | reverse complement strand
GGGGGGGGGGGGGGGGGTTGGCGGGGGGGGGGGGGGGGGGGTGGGGGGGGGGGGGGGGGGGGCGGCGGCGGGGGGGGGGGGGGGGGGGGGGGGGGGGGGGGCCGCCCCCCCCCCCCCCCCCACGACGAGATCATCTCCACCCAGGTGGTCACCCCGCGCGCCACGAGCAAGCGGTTCGCCCACCTCAAGGACCCGCAGATCATGCTCTTCGAGACCGCCAAGGGCGTCCGCATCGACCTGGAGGTCTTCGTCAACTGCCAGTACGGCTACGACATCCAGTGCGAGGCGGTAGGCGAAGAGGGGCTGGTCCGGCTCCCCGACCCGCCCGCGGTCGGCCTGGCTCCGGCAACTGTCCGCAGAAGCCGACGTCCCCTGGGTGACCGTTCACGACCTACGGCATCTGGCCGCCACCCTCACCATCGGCGTCCCCCTCACGGTCGTCTCCAAGACCCTGCGCCACTCCACCGTGTCGACCACGGCGAACCTCTACAGCCACCCCACCCAACAAGCCGCCCGCGAAGCCGTCGACACCATCCAACAGACCCTCACACGGGCCGAGCGCAAAGCCGACCAGCAGGCCGGGCTGAAACGACTGCGATCACCACGTGACCACATCCAACGCCTGCGCGAAGCCCTCAACCGGCTCCGCTCCCCCGCCCCACCCCGCCCGGCTCCTACACCACCGCGAACCGGCCCCCTAACCGGCCTGCCCCCCGCAGACACGACAAAGACCGCCTTCCCATCGCTGAGAAAACGGCCTCTGACCTGCAACTTCAAAAGTCGGGACGACAGGATTTGAACCTGCGACCCCTTGACCCCCAGTCAAGTGCGCTACCAAGCTGCGCCACGTCCCGATGCCCGCCTGACCTGGGGTTTCCCCTGTCCGAACGCGCATCGAAACAATACCGCACTCGTGCTCGTGATCGCGCCCTCGTTTCCAGGGCCCGACGGAGGCTCGGAGGCAGGTTGACCTGAAGTTTGGTTGAGGTTGCAGGGTGTTCCGTATGACGAGCACAGCGGAACAGGGTTACGCGTACGGCGACCTGCCCCGGTTGATGGGGCTGATGACCGGCGATGAGAAGCACGGACCGGCGGCTACGTCCACCTTGGACGCGCTGTGGGTGCTGTACGACCGGGTACTGCGGGTGGGGCCCGAGCGGATGGATGATCCGGAGCGGGACCGGTTCCTGTTGTCCAAGGGGCACGGGCCGATGGCGTACTACGCGGTGCTGGCGGCCAGGGGCTTCCTGCCCGTCGCATGGCTGCCCGGGTTCGGTTCCTACGACTCACCCCTCGGGCACCACCCGGACCGGCTGCTGGTCCCGGGTGCCGAGATCGGCAGCGGGTCGCTGGGGCACGGACTGCCGATCGCCGTCGGCATGGCGCTGGGGCTGCGGGCGCAAGGACTCGACGAGCCACGCGTATGGGTGCTGACCGGCGACGCGGAACTGGACGAAGGCAGCAACCACGAAGCGATCGCCTACGCCGGGCCGGCCGGTCTGGAACGGCTGCACACGGTCGTGATCGACAACTCCTCCGCCAGTCACGCCCGGCCCGGCGGAATCGCCGCACGGTTCGTGGCGGCCGGCTGGTCCGCGACGACCGTCGACGGCCGTGACCACGAGGCGCTGTACGACGCCTTCACCGCCCCTCATCCAGGCCGCCCCCGGGTGGTCGTCGCCCAGGTCGAGCCGAAGAACGCCTGAGGCGGGCTGTGGCCCGGTCTCCCCGCAAGCACCCTGAAAGGACACCAGATCCCATGGACACCATGCGTGACCGTTTCGCCCCGGTCGTCTCCCAGTTGCTCGACGAGGATCCACGTATCGCCGTCGTCCTCGCCGAGATCGGCAGGGACGGCTTCGAGGCGGCTCGGCACAGGCACCCTGAGCGGGTGATCAACGTCGGCATTCGCGAACAGCTCCTCGTCGGGGCGGCCGCGGGCCTGGCGCTGACCGGGCTGCGGCCCGTGGTGCACACCTTCGCCAGTTTCCTCGTCGAGCGGCCCTTCGAGCAGGTCAAGCTCGACCTCGGGCATCAGGGCGCGGGCGCCGTGCTGGTCAGCGCGTCCGCGTCCTTCGACTGGCCCGCGGGCGGCTACACCCACATGTCGCCCGGCGACGTGGCCCTGCTCGACACCCTCGACGGCTGGACCGTGCATGTGCCGGGGCATCCGGACGAGGCCGAGACGCTGCTGCGCCACGCGGTCGCCGCCGGGGACGACAAGGTGTACGTGCGCCTGTCCGTGCAGGCCAACGCGGAGGGGCTTCCGGTCGACGGGGCGCGCTTCGTCACCGTCCGCGAAGGGCACGTCGGGGTGGTTGTCGCCGTCGGCCCGATGCTCGACGCCACGCTCGCCGCCACGGAAGGGCTCGACGTCACCGTCCTGTACGCGACGACTGTCCGCCCCTTCGACGGGGCCGCGCTGCGCCGGGCGACTGAGGCGGCGGGCACCGATGTCGTCCTCGTCGAGCCGTACCTGGCCGACACGTCCACAGCCGCCGCGTCCGGCGCACTCGCCGACGTGCGGCACCGCGTCCTCGGTCTCGGCGTGGGCCGCCGTGAGCTGCGCCGCTACGGCCGCGTCGACGAGCACCTGACCGCACACGGTCTCGACGCGAGGTCGCTGCGCGAGCGGATCGGCAGCTTCCTGCGGGCCGGCGTCAGCGTCTGAACCCGAGGACACCGGGGCGACGGGGCGACGGGGCGTCCCCTGGGGCCGGGGCACCATGGAGGGCGTGCGCAGGAGGCCGCACCCGGGGGCGTCTACGTAAGGCCCGGCACCCCCGCGGCGTCTGCGTGCGGCGCCCCGAGGGCCCGCCGCACCCCGAGGCCAAACACATGAAGCCAACGACGTGCCCCAAGAGCGTGCGTCATCCATGTGAGGCCAATGGCACCCCGAGGACAAGCATCCGCGTACGACCACCACCCACCCCCGCAGCCCGCACGCGCACCTGACCCGGCGCCCCCCACCCCTGTCAGCGCACGCCTCAGCGCTGATCCCCTCGCGCCGGTTCCGGTATCGCCCCGGTCGCGCGCAGTCCCGCCGCACGAGCGGAAGCCGAGGTGTCGACGCGTACCAGGTCACGTATCGCGGGCACCGACAGCAGGGCCGTCGCGGCGACAAGGGTCATGACGCCGGCGACGAGGAGGACGTTGTCCGCGCCGAGGACCGTCGCGGCCGGCCCCGCCAGGGCCTGCCCGACGGGCATCATCGCCAGGGAGCCCGCGACGTCGTACGCGTGGATGCGGTTGAGGACGTCCGGCGCGACCTGCGTCTGCACGCTGGTCGCCCACATCACTCCCCACACGGACAGGCCCGCTCCCGCTATCACCGCTCCCGCCGACATGGCCGCGACGCCGAGCCCCGCTCCGACGGACGCCGGGAAACAGGCGAACGCGAAGAGGGCGATCGAACCGACCCGCAGCATGCGGCGGGGGCGCAGTCGCAGCGCGATCAGTCCGCCTATGACGGTGCCGGCGCCGAGGGCCGAGTTGACCAGGCCGTAGGCGCGCGGGCCGTACTCCTTGACCACCTCCGTCGCCACCAGGGGGACCGTCGGACCCCAACAGAAGATCATGTACACGCACCAGACGGCGATGACTCCCCAGAGCCAGGTCCGGGCCCTGAACTCCCGCCAGCCCTCGGCGAGTTCGGCCCGGAAGGTACTGCCGTGGCGAACGTGGCTTCCAGGTGCGGCCGGTGGCAACCGGAGCATCAGCAGGCACAGGGCGCTGAGTGCGTAGGTGCCGGCGTGGGCCGCGAAGACCGCTCCGGCCGACGCGAACGCGACCAACAGGCCCGCAAGGGCGGGGCCCGCGAGCTGAGCGGCCGACTCGGCGATCCGTATCGCGCCGTTGGCCCCCTGTACGTCGGTGGCGAGGCGCGGCACCGTACTGGCGACGCCGGGCTGGAAGACCGCGCCCGCCACGCCGTTGACCGCGCCGATCAGACAGATCTGCCAGAGGACCACGTGGCCGGCGAAGAAGAGCCCGGCCGTGAGGGCCTGGGTGACCAGTCGGACCAGGTCGGCGCCGATCATCAGCTTGCGCGTGCTGAACCGGTCGGCGATGACCCCGCCGAAGATGACCAGCCCGGCGAAGGGGGCGGCCGACGCGGCCATCGCCAGGCCGACCGCGCCCACCCCGTACCCGTACTGCAGCAGTCCCGCGGCCAGTGCCACCGGCAGGATGGTGTCCCCGAGCCGGGCGAGGGCTCGCGCGACGAAGAACAGCGCGAAGTCCCTTGACCAGACAGGCCGTGGGTCCCGCTCGGCGGCAGGGTCGCGACGGCCACGGGCCTCGCCCGGTCCACGGCCGGAGGCCTCGCTCCGCGCCGTGACCTGCCCGGCCGGTGCTTCCCCGCCCATCCTGCTCCCCCTCCCCGCCGACCGATCCCCTACAACTCCCCCACGGAGCCCCCGTCCCACTCCTGCCTTCGGATCATGCCACGGCGCACTGACAACGCCTCGGCAGTCTCAGTCGACGGACGGCAGGCCCAACTCCGGGTAGGACTCGAGCAGTCGGGTCGGGGCCGCCTGGCGCCAGGAGTCGGCGAGGATGTCGCGGAGTTCGCCGTCGTCCTCCAGGGCCGCGAGACGGACGCGGACCCAGGCGAAGCCCGCCTCGTGGTCGGCGATCCAGAACTTCGTGGGCTCGGCCCTGGCAAGCTCGTCCCGCTCCTCCTTCGGGCAGCGCACGGCGATGGAGGTCTCGGCCTCGGGCAGTGTGGCGAACATCTTTCCCGCGACCCGGAACGTGGGCATGCTCCAGGCGACCTTCTCCGTCGTGTCCGGCAGGGAGAGGGCGATACGGCGTACGTCTTCGGCATCCGGCATGAGAGGCACCGTAACCAATGGCACCGACAATCGCGCCGGGCCACCGTCCCGCCTTCCACTCACGCGGCGGACAGCGGCCGAGGACGCCCTGACCACACCGAACCCCCCAGGTCGAGACTCCACAGGCGCAGGTCCGGCCCGCGCCGCGAAGCCGACGCATCCTCCAGGAGCGGCAGCTCGGTGAGGCGGGCAGCTCCCACAGCAACGGCCCGCGCTACCCCTCCGCGGCCACCCCGAGCGCATCCAGTACCGGCCGGATCAGCGGATGCCCCTCCGCTCCCCGCCGTACGGCCGCGAAGACCCGGCGCGTCGGCGCCACCCCGTCGACCGGGCGGACGACCACGCCGGTGAGATCCATGCCGATCAGCGCCGAGCGCGGTACGAGAGCCACGCCCGCGTCGGCCGAGGCCAGGGCGACCACCGCGCGGAAGTCGTCCGAGGAGTGTTCGAGGCGGGGCTGGAAGCCGGCGCTCTCGCAGGCCAGGACCACCACCTCGTGGCACGGATTTCCGGGGTACGGGCCGATCCACGTGTCCTTGGCCAGCTCGGCGAGCGGCACCTCGTCCACGTCGGCGAGGCGATGGCCGACCGGGACCACCGCGTCGAAGGGCTCGGCGTACAGGGGTACGTGGGTCAGGCGGGGGTCGTCGGCCCGCGGGGCCCCGCGGTACTCGACGGCGACCGCGACATCGACCTGCCGGTCGAGGACCATCGGCAGGCTGGCGTCGCCTTCGGCGTCCTGAACGCGGATACGGATGCCGGGCGCCGACGCGGCGAGGCGGGCCACCGCGGGTGCGACGACCAGGGCGATGCCGGTGGCGAACGAAGCGACCGTGACCGTGCCGGCGGCGCCCGAGCTGTAAGCGGCGAGCTCCGCCTCCGCCCGCTCCAGCTGGGCGAGGACCGTGTTGGTGTGGTTGAGCAGGATCTCACCGGCCGGAGTCAGCCGTACGCCTTTCGCCCCGCGTTCCACCAGGCGGTGGCCCGTCTCCTGCTCCAGGGCGGTCAGCTGTTGGGAGACGGCCGAGGGCGTGAGATGGAGCGCGGCGGCTGCCGCCGTCACCGTGCGGTGGTCGGCCACCGCACGAAGGATGTGGAGCCGCCGCGCTTCGATCATGCGACCGATTCTCTCAGGTCGGACAAACCGGAATGCCTCTGAGGCCGGGCGAGCCGGAAAGCCTCTCGCTCAGGCGTCCAGCTCCGCGCGGGCGGCCACGAACGCGTCCACCGCCCGGTTCACGTCCGCCGTCGAGTGCCCGGCGGACAGTTGCACTCGGATACGCGCCTGGCCCTGCGGCACGACCGGGAACGAGAAGCCGATGACGTACACACCGCGCTCCAGGAGGAGCTCCGCCAGGCGTCCCGCCCTCGCCGCGTCGCCGATCATGACCGGGGCGATCGCGTGGTCGCCGGGGAGGATGTCGAAGCCTTCCTCGGTCATCCGGCGGCGGAACAGCGCGGTGTTCTCCGCGAGCCGGACCCGCAGGTCGTCCGCCGACTCCAGCAGGTCGAGCACCTTGAGGGAGGCGGCGGCAATCACCGGGGCGAGCGTGTTCGAGAAAAGGTACGGGCGCGAACGCTGGCGCAGCAGCGCGACGATCTCGGCGCGGGCGGCGACGTAACCGCCGGAGGCACCGCCGAGCGCCTTGCCGAGCGTGCCGGTGATGATGTCGACGCGGTCCATGACGCCGTGCAGTTCGGGGGTGCCGCGGCCGCCGGGGCCGACGAAGCCGACGGCGTGCGAGTCGTCGACCATGACCATGGCGTCGTAGCGGTCGGCGAGGTCGCAGATCTCGCGCAGCGGAGCCACGTACCCGTCCATGGAGAACACGCCGTCCGTGACGATCAGCCTGCGCCGGGCGCCGCTCGCCTCCTTCAACTGCTGCTCCAGGTCGGCCAGATCACGGTTGGCGTACCGGAAGCGGCGTGCCTTGGAGAGGCGGATTCCGTCGATGATGGAGGCGTGGTTGAGGGCGTCGGAGATGACCGCGTCCTCGGCGCCGAGGAGGGTCTCGAAGACGCCGCCGTTGGCGTCGAAGCAGGAGGAGTAGAGGATCGTGTCCTCCTGCCCGAGGAACGCGGACAGCCGCTGCTCCAGTTCCTTGTGCACCTCCTGCGTACCGCAGATGAAGCGCACGGACGCCATGCCGTAGCCCCAGCGGTCGAGGGCCGCGTGGGCGGCGGCGACGACCTCGGGGTGGTCGGCGAGGCCGAGGTAGTTGTTGGCACAGAAGTTGAGGACCGCGCCGGGGCGCCCGCCCGCGGTGACGCTCACGGTCGCCGACTGCGGGGTGCCGATGACGCGCTCGGGCTTGTGGAGACCGGCGGCGCGGATCTCGTCGAGGGTGGTGCGCAGATCGTCGCGTACGGAATCGAACATCATCAGTTCCTTAAAGCCTTCGTTCCTTGAATCCTGAGTTCGTTGAATCCGGAGTTCGTTGAATCCTGAGTTCCTTGAGGCCTCGGCTCCTTTGAAGCCTTGGTTTCTTCAAACCACGGTTTCTTGAAGCCTTCGGCGGGTCAAAGCCTTCAGAGGGTCCAGTCGAGGATGACCTTGCCGCCGCGGCCGCTCGCCGCGTCGGCGAAGGCCGCCTCGTGGTCGCGGTGGCCGTACCGGCCAGTGATCACCGGCGCGAGGTCGAGGCCGCCTTCGAGGAGGACCGACATCGCGTACCAGGTCTCGAACATCTCGCGGCCGTAGATGCCCTTGATCGTGATCATGGAGGTGACGATCCGGGACCAGTCGACCGGGAACTCCTCGGCGGGCAGGCCGAGCATCGCGATCCGGCCGCCGTGCGTCATGTTGGCGATCATGTCGCGCATCGCCTCCGGACGCCCCGACATCTCCAGGCCGATGTCGAAGCCCTCGCGCAGCCCCAGCTTGCGCTGGCCGTCGGCGATGGTCGCGTCCGAGACGTTGAGGGCGAGGCTCGCGCCGATCTTGCGGGCGAGCTCAAGGCGCTCCTCGCTGACATCGGTGACGACGACGTTGCGGGCACCGGCGTGCCGGGCCACCGCGGCGGCCATCAGGCCGATGGGTCCGGCGCCGGTGATCAGTACGTCCTCGCCGACCAGCGGGAAGGAGAGAGCCGTGTGCACGGCGTTGCCGAACGGGTCGAAGATCGCGGCGATGTCGAGGTCGACGGGGACACGGTGCACCCACACATTGGCGGCGGGCAGCACCACGTACTCGGCGAACGCGCCGTCGCGGCCGACGCCCAGGCCGACCGTGGCGCGGCAGAGGTGCCGTCGCCCGGCCAGACAGTTGCGGCACTTGCCGCACACCAGGTGGCCCTCGCCGCTGACCCGGTCACCGACCTTGATGTCGGCGACGTCTCGACCGGTCCCGACCACCTCGCCGACGAACTCGTGCCCGAGCACCAGCGGCGTCCGGATGGCCTGTTGCGCCCAGCCGTCCCAGGACCGGATGTGCAGATCGGTACCGCAGATCCCCGTCCTGAGGACCTTGATCAGTACGTCGCCGGGGCCGGCCTGCGGCTCCGGAACGTCCACGAGCCAGAGCCCGGGCTCCGCCTTCTCCTTGACCAGCGCCTTCACTCAACGGCTCCTGTGGGTGAGGTCCCGGAGCAGGGCACGCCGAAACGGCCGACCCGTGCCGGGGAGAGGGGTGAAATCCCCTAGAAATCTGCCGTACGACGGCTCCCTGGTCCATCGAGGATTTCTTAAGCGCGGCCACAGCTCCGCTTCACGCCGCCCCGCGCCTCACTCCTCCAGTAGCCGGCCGCTCTCCCGGAGCTCGATCTGCTGGACCAGCTCCGCAGCCATCGACTTGATGATCTCCAGCCCCGCTCTCCCCCAGGGGCGCGGCTCGGTGTCGACGGCGCAGACCGTGCCGAGGGCGATACCCGTGTGGTCGATCAACGGGGCGCCGAGGTAGGAACGGACACCGATCTCGTCGACGACGGGGTTCCCGGCGAACCGGGGGTAGTCGCAGACGTCCTCCAGGACCAACGCCTTACGTCGGACCACCACATGGGGGCAGAAGCCATAGTCGCGCGTCAGACAGCGGCCCACGCGGAGTCCTGAGCCGTCCGCCGCGGTGGCGACCGCGATCAGCCGGTCACCCGAGCCGCCGATACCCGGGCCACTGCCGTCCGGGGTGTGCAGTCCCGCGAAGAACTGCCGGTTCTCGTCGATGAAGTTGACCATCGAGTACGGCACGGCGGCGAGCTCGGCGAGCCTGTCCGCGAAGGCGTCGAAGGCGGGCTCCGGACGCTCCCCCAGACCCAGTCGGCGCAGCCGCCGCACCCGGGCGGGGGCATCCTTGTCCTCCGGGGTCAACAGCAGACGCCCGGCAGGACGCCGGGGCTCGTCACTCATATACGGGCTCCACGCCTTGGGGCATGGGCTCCACCACTACTTGATACGTGCGTCATGTGTGGGCTCCGTACTCGGTGAGTGTGCCGGCGCGTGTGCGAGGAGATGCCGCACCAGGACGAGCAGGGTCTGCACGCCCGAGCTGGAGATCCGGGCGTCGCAGCGCACAATGGGGATCTCGGGGTCGAGGTCGATGGCCGCGCGCACCTCCTCCGGGTCGTAGCGGTGGGAGCCGTCGAACTCGTTGACCGCGACGATGAAGCCGAGACCGCGCTGTTCGAAGAAGTCGACGGCCGCGAAGCAGTCCTCCAGACGGCGTGTGTCGGCGAGGATCACCGCGCCGAGCGCCCCCTCGGAGAGCTCGTCCCACATGAACCAGAACCGCTCCTGCCCGGGCGTCCCGAACAGATACAGCACGTGTTCCGGATCGAGAGTGATCCGGCCGAAGTCCATCGCCACGGTCGTCTCCACCTTGTTCTCGACGCCGTCGAGACTGTCGGTGGCGGCACTGACCGTGGTGAGCAGCTCCTCCGTACTGAGCGGCGCGATCTCGCTCACCGCGCCGACGAAGGTCGTCTTGCCTACCCCGAACCCTCCCGCCACCAGGATCTTCAGCGCGGTGGGGAAGGGGTCAGAGCTGTCGTCGTAGTCCATCGAGCACTGCCTCCAGAAGAGACTGGTCAGTGGGGTTGTGGTCGAACACGGGAGGCTTCGTCGTCAGCGCCCCGCAGTCGACGAGGTCGGACAGCAGCACCTTGGTGACCGCCGCCGGCAGCTTCAGGTGTGCGGCGATCTCCGCGACCGAGACGGGGACCCGGCACAGTTCGAGTGCCTGGGTGTGCTCGGGCCCGAGGTAGCCGAGGGGAGTGGCGCCGGTGCCCATCACCTGCGACAGGAGGTCGAGCGCGGTGGTGGGCCGGGTCCGGCCGTTGCTGACCGTGTAAGGGCGCACCAGCCGGCCGGCCGCGTCGTCGAGCCAGGGCCCGTCGCCGGCCGCGGCCACGCTCAAGGCCTCATCGCCGAGGGTTCGGCCGCGGGCTGCCGGGGTGCGGTCATCAGATACGGCCGGACGCTCTTGACCAGCATCGCCATCTCGTAGCCGAGCACCGCCGCATCGGCCTCACGCCCGGCGAGTACGGCGAGACAGGTGCCGGAGCCGGCCGTGGAGACGAACAGCAGGGTCGAGTCGAGTTCGACGACGACCTGGCGTACGTCGCCGCCGTCGCCGAAGCGGATGCCCGCGCTGCGGCCCAGGGAGTAGAGGCCGGAGGCCAGCGCGGCCATGTGGTCGGCGCTGTCCGTGTCGAGGCCGTGGACCGACTTCACGAGTCCGTCGCTGGACAGGAGCACCGCGCTCGTGGTGTGCGGCACGCGCTGCACGAGGCCGCTCATCAGCCAGTCGAGATCGGATACATGGCCGGTCGGCGCATCGCTCGCCATGGTGGATCGACTCCTTGAGGTACGCAGGTCTGTGAGAGCGGAGGGGGTGGAGGTGCTGGTGGGGGTGGAGAAGCCACTGGTCATCCGGCCGGTGCGCTCCCGTCGTGCCGGGTGGTGAATCCCTGTCCGGGCGCAGGCGCGGGCGCGGCGTCGCGCGCCCCCTGCACCTCGTGCGGCGCGGGCGCATGGGCCGTGTGCACCTCGGCTATGTGCGCCGCATCGCTGGGCACTCCGGGCGGCCCGTCCGTCTGCGGGCCGCAGGCCTGCGGCCCGCCCGCCTGCGGTCTACCCGACTGCGGCGCGTCGGCCGGGCGTACATCCATCGGCCGTACGCCCAGGGAGGCGACGCCCGCGGACGTCACCCCGTCGACTCGGGCCACCCCATCCACGTGCCGCTCATCCATATGCAGCTCATCCACATGCAGCTCATCCACATGTGATCGCTCCATATGTGATCGCTCCATGTGCGAGGCATCCACGTGTCGTTGCTCCACGTGCGGTTGCTCCCTGCGGGAGTCCCCAGGAGCGTCCGCGTGGGCGTGACTCACGTGGGCATGCCCCATATGGGCCACGCCCACGACCGGCGCGTCCACCCGAACAACCTCCAGCGGCGGCAGCGTGGAAGAGCTGCCCGGAGGCCAAGCCTCCGCATCCGAGGGCTCCACGCGCGCCGATTCCACCTGCGCCGCCTCCGCGAGCCCGATCCCGCGCTGGAACGCCGCCATGAGGCCGGGGTCGTGACCGGCGACGTACTCCGTCTCCCGGCGGGGTGCGGGCCCGTCGCGCAACTGGGGGGCGATGTGTTCCTGAGCGCGCCTCGTGGGCAGTTGGGGCTTGCCCATGGTGCCGCGGACCGCGCCGCCCCGCGCTGTCGGCGGCAGCGCCGCGTTGTCCGTCACCACGTGCCCGTCGTCGGGACGGATGCCGGGCACGGCCTCGGCCGGGTTGGGCCGCGCCACGCGGGTTCCGCGCATGGGCAGCGGCGCCGGACCACCGCGCCCCAAGGTCATCGCACCCTGCGGCGCCTGGTCCCGCTGCGTCTGCCGAGGCATGGGGGAACCCGCCCCGCTCCCGGGCGGCGCGGAGGCCGGGGCCGCCTGCACGCCCCCCGGACCCGCCGACGGGCGCCGGTGCCCCGCCGCCTGCTGGGGCTGCCCCCGCGTCACACCTCCGGGGTCGCCCTGCGCCGTCCCCAACAGTGCCTGCGGCACGACGAGTACGGCTTGGACACCGCCGTAGATATTGGTCTGTAGCCGTACGTGGATGCCGTGCCGGCGCGCGATCTGGGAGACGACGAACAAGCCGATGCGGCCGTCCTGAAGCAGGCTGGCGACATTGACCTGATCGGGGTCGGCGAGCAGGGTGTTCATCTTGTTCTGTTCGCCCAGCGGCATGCCGAGGCCCCGGTCCTCGACCTCGACGGCGAGTCCGGAGGTCACGAGGTTGACGCGCAGCAGCACTTGCGTGTGCGGGGCCGAGAACACCGTGGCGTTCTCGACGAGTTCGGCCAGCAGATGGACGACGTCGGCGACGGCGTGTCCGCGCAGTGTGCCGTCGATCGGAGGCACCAGTTTGACCCGCGAGTACTGCTCGACCTCGGCGATCGCGGACCGCAGTACCTCGGTCATGGAGACGGGGTTGCTCCACTGACGGCGCGAGACGGCGCCGCCGAGCACGGCGAGGTTCTCGGCGTGCCGTCGGATGCGGGTGGCGAGGTGGTCGATGTGGAAAAGGCCCTTGAGCAGATCCGGGTCCTCGATCTCGTTCTCGAGCTCGTCGAGGATCGAGATCTCGCGGTGCACGAGGGACTGGAGCCGCCGGGCCAGATTGACGAAGACCTCGACCTTCTGCTCGCTGCCCGCATGACTGGAGAGCTGCGCGGCCTGTACGACGGCCGTGATGGCGCCGTCGTGGGCGCGGGAGAGGTCGGCAGCGAGCAGCTCGAAGTCGTCCGCGTCCGCGGGCGGCTGGCGGCGCGCCTTGCGGGCGGGCGGACTCTCGCCGCGGCGCAGCCCCTCGACGAGGGCGCGCAGGTCGCCCTCGGTGCGGGCGCTGGTGCGGCGCAGGGCACCTATCCGGTCCCGTACGGACGTGGCGGCGCGGTCGGCGGCCACGGCGGCTATCACGATGCCCGCGAGCGCCACGCCCAGCGCTCCCGCGAGCACGGCCCACAGCGTGAGGCCGGGCCGTGCGCCGGTGGAGCGGACGGTGAACAGCACGGCCGCGGTCGCGCTGAGAGCCACCGCTGTCGGCGGCAGCACCGCCAGGCGCAGCAGTTGGGGCCGTAGGTGGGTCTCGGGCAGCGAGGGGGCTGTGTGGGCGACCGGCCGTCCGTGCCGTCCGCCCTCACGGCGGTCTGCGCGTGCGGCCGGTGCGCGAAGCTGAGACATCGGCGTCCTTGTACTGGTACGTCGGGGGTAGGGGACTGACGGGTCGGACATCCCCTGGGGCTCCCGCGGGTCTGCTCGACTCGGTCGGGCGTCATCGCGGTGCCGGTCGAGAAGAGCCGAAGAATTCGGCCCCTCGTCGCCCGACGGCAACTGACAGTAGTCGGCAACGCTTCATGTGCGGTGGGCAGTTGACAAAGTCAGACGGGCAGGGTCCCGCTCTGGTATGAGCCCTCGTACGACAGACCGATAACACTCTCGGACGCGTGTTCCCGTGGGGCGTGGATTCGATCAGAGCTGGTCAGAAGCGGTCGACAACAAACGGCGAGGGCCGGGGCGCAATGTGCTCCCCGGCCCTCGCCGTCGATCGAAAACGCAGTCCCGGTGATCGGGATTTCAGCCCTCGGACACCGTTTCCGGCTCTTCGGTGCCATCCGTGGTCCCGGCGGCGACGTCACCCGGTGTATTGGCCGCGATCTTCGAGGTACTCCTCGGATGTCGGTCAGCGGTCCGCGGTCCGCGGCCGCACGGTGTCGGCGGGGAAGGGGTCGAGGGGACCTGGGCGGTAGCGGTACTCACTTGGCCACGCCGGCGTCTTCCGCTGAGGCTGCGGCGTCGCCCCCGGGCTCGCCTCCGCGGCCGACGGTGCGAGACCGGGGCGCCAGCCAAAGGCGTTGCACAAGCGGGCCGGCCATCATCGTGGTGATCACGGCCATGGCCACCATGACGGTGAAGAGCCGGCCGTCGATGACGCCCAGGCCGAGGCCCACGTTGAGCAGGACGAGCTCGGTGAGCCCGCGCGCGTTCAGCAGCACGCCGAGCGTGACGGACTGCCGGGTGGAGGCCCCAGTGAGCCAGGCCGCGCCCGCGGCGCCGACAAACTTGCCCGCGCAGGCCACGACGAGCACGGCCAGCAGCATGACCAGGCCCTGTCCGCCGAGGCCACGGAAGTCGACGGACAGCCCGGTGACGACGAAGAACACCGGAAGCAGCAGCAGGCTCGACTGTTCCAGCCGCGCCGGCACCTCCGGGGCGTACGCGTCGATGTGGCGGCGCGGTACGACGGCGCCGAAGACGAAGGCGCCGAACACCGTGTGCAGCCCCATCGCGTCGGTGGCCCAGGCGGACAGCAGCAGTCCGCCGAAGACCACCCCGTAGACCAGCGTGCTGTCCCGGTTCCAGGGCCGTTCGGGCGCCAGCAGCCAGCGCAGGCCGGGCCGGACCACGTACATCATGCAGAGGACGAAGAGGGCGCACAGCATGGCCATCCGGGCCAGCGGCCAGGAGCCGGAGGCGTTCACCACCACGACCACGACGGCGAGCATGGCCCACGCCAGCAAGTCCTGCAGGGCGGCGCTGGCGAGCGCCACCTGCCCGATGCGCTCCCGGGACAGACCGTGGTCGGAGAGGATGCGGGCCAGCACCGGAAACGCTGTGATGGACATGGCCGCCCCGAGAAACAGCGCCGGGGCGAGCATCCCGGTCCGCTCCTGCTCCGAGAAGGTCCAGGGCGCGAGCACGAAGGCCAGACCCGTGCCCAGCGCGAACGGCAGGGCAACGGAGCTGAGCGAGACCGCCAGCACGTGGCGTCCCTGGCCACGCAGATCAGCGACGTCCAGGTGATAGCCCACCTGGAACATGAAGAGAACGAGGCCCAGTTGGGCCAGCATCTGCAGAAAGGGCCGGGCCTCGGTCGGGAACAGGGCCGCGGTCGGATTTCCGGGGAGCAGACCCAGCAGGCTCGGTCCCAGCATCAGTCCCGCGGCTATCTCCCCCAGCACCGCCGGCTGCCGCAGCCGCTGGGCGATGCGGCCGCACAACAACGCCGCGGGCACCACCACGGCGAGGCCGACAAGTACCTGCCGGATGGTTCCATCCGTCGCGCTACTGCTGATCAGCATGACCCCTCCGCATGGCTGGTTCACCTCAGTTTCGAGGAGCCAACGGCCAGGCAGAAATGTGCACTTGGACATCTGGACAGGGGTTTTCGGTGCGCTTGCGTGCACCACGACGACCGTGAAGGGGGCCTGAGTGGAAGCCCACGAACAGCGACCCACTCGACGCAGCCGCAACGCACGTGGCAACCGCACCCCGCTCCCGGACAGCCGAGAGCCCGGCACCGCGGCGGGGGAATTCCGCGGTGCCGGGCAGCTCGGTCAGACCGTCCGCAGCGCCTCCGTGGGCTGCATCCGGGCCGCCCGTAGAGCGGGCAGCAGTCCGGCGATGGCTCCGATGGCCACGGCCGCGCCGAGACCGCCGGCCCAGGCGAGCATCGGGACGACAGCCTCCCAGCCCTTGATCTGGGCGTAGGCGAACGTCGCCAGGGTGCCCAGCACCACCCCGATCGCGCCGCCCAGTGTGGCGAGCAGAATCGCCTCGGACAGGAACTGCATCCGAATGGTGCCCCGGGTGGCGCCGAGCGCCCGCCGCAGTCCGATTTCGGAGCGGCGTTCCAGCACGGAGATGACCATGGTGTTGGCGACGCCGATGCCCCCGACGAGCAGGGCCACCGCCCCCAGCCCGAGGAACAGGCCGTCGAGCGCCGACTGCGCGGCGGCCCGGGCCTCAAGCGCGGCCGAGGGCTGAGTCACGCTGACCTCGTTGGGGTTCTGCGGGTTGGCCGTCGCGGCCAGTACCTTGCGGACCTCCTTGACCTGTTCGGTGTCCGACCGTACGTACACCGTGGAGGGGTGTCCGTCGAAGTCCAGGTACTTCTCCGCGGCCGAATAGCCCACCAGCACCATCGCGTCGATCTCCGGCGTGAGCTTCGCGGGCTTGAGGATCCCGGCGACGTAGAACCACTGCCCGCCCACCCAGATGCGGATGTTCGGGTGAACCTGCGAAATGCCCAGCCGGCTCGCGGCGTCCCAGCCGAGGACGGCGACCGGCTGCTCCGCGGTGGCGGCGTTGAGGTATCTGCCCTGGGCCATCGAGGTGCGCACCGCTTCCGGCAGTTGCAGGCTGGCGGCGGTCACCGAGAGGGAGTTGGTGTTGAGGCTCGGAATGTGCGGGCTGCGGTAGGCCTCGGCGTCGGTCTTGCCGGTGCTCTGCACCGCCTCGACCGGACCGACCCGGGAGATCATGCCCGGTGCCTCGATGGGCAGTTTCGCGTCCCCGCCGCCCAGTGACTGGCCCGGGGTGACCTTCAGCAGATTGGTGCCCAACTTGTCGATCTCGGCGAGCAGTCCGGCCTGCGACGAGGCCGAAAGACCCAGCACCGCCACCATCGCGGCGACACCGATGGCGATGCCCAGCGCCGACAGCGCGGCCCGCATACGCCGGGTACGCAGCCCGACGCTCGCGGTCCTGGCCAGGTCGGCCGGGTAGAGCCGGCCGGGGGCGGTGGCCGTGGTGCTCATGGCAGCCGCCTTTCGGTGTTCAGGGGGTCCTGCGCGGCGAGGACGTCGGCGACGATACGGCCGTCGAGGACCTCGATCCGGCGCGGCAGCCGAGCGGCCAGTTCCCGGTCGTGGGTGATCATGACGATGGTGGTGCCCTCGGCGTTGAGTTCCTTGAACAGCTTGAAGATCGCGGCGCCGGCCACACTGTCGAGGTTGCCGGTGGGCTCGTCGGCCAGCACGATCGCCGGGTCGCCGACCAGGGCCCGGGCGATCGCGACGCGCTGCCGCTCACCGCCGGACAACTGCGGCGGCCGGTGGTGGATCCGGTGGCTGAGGCCGACCCGGTCCAGAGCGGCGACGGCCGCGGACAGCCGCTCCTGGCGCCGGACGCCGGAGTACAGCATCCCGTCGGCCACGTTCTCCAGTGCGGTGGCGTGCTCGGCCAGGAAGAACTGCTGGAAGACAAAGCCGATGTGGAGGGCGCGCAGCCCGGCCAACGCCTTGTCGGTCATCGTGGCGACATCCTCGCCGACGATCCGTACGGTCCCGGAGGTCGGCCGGTCCAGGGTGCCCATCATCTGCAACAGGGTCGACTTGCCGGAGCCCGACGGACCCACGATCGCCACCAGGTCGCCCCGGTAGATGGTGAAGCCGGCCCCGTCCAGCGCCACGACCGGGGACGCGCCCGGATAGACCTTGGTCACGTCCTCCAGTTGCAGGACCGGCTCCCCGGTCTGCTGGTCGGCGGTCGGCCGCGTCTCGGTCTCCACTTCGGTCATGAGGCGGGCACCACGATCTGCTGGCCGACCGCGAGCCCCGCACCGCTGACCTCGACCTTGCCTTCGCTGTCGTCGAAGAGTCCGGTCCGGATCGCGATCAGCTTGTGCTCGCCCCCGGCCTGGACGACCTCGACGGCATAGCCGCCGCCGGAGAGCGCCAGCAGCGCGTTCACCGGCACCGACAGCACGCCCTTGACCGTGTCGGAGATGATCGCGACCTGGACCGGCGCCTGGTCGAGCCCGCCGGTCGCCTTCGGGTCCTGCGGCTTGATCCGTACCTCGATGGTGGTCTTGTCCTCCACCTGCTTCGCCACCTTCCCCACCGACGACACCACACCCGGGGTCGTCTTTCCATCGGGGAGGGTGATGGTCACCTTGTCGCCGACCGCCACCCCGGTCTGCTCGCTGGCGTTGAGCTCGACGACCACCTGCCGCTTGGTCGAGGAGACCTGCATGACGTTCTGGCCCTGCCCGGCCGGGCCACCGCGCACGGCGTCGGACTTGACGACCCGGATCTCCTCGACGGGCAGGAACACCGCCTGCCCCAGGGGCAGTTCACCGGAGTCGTCGAGACCCACGTCGTCCTGCAACTCCTTGAGGGCGTACAGGGTCTGCTTGCTGAAGTAGTCCGAGTCGGGGTCGATCTGGTCCTTGGTGGCGTACTTGAGGGTGACGAGGGCGGCGTTGAGCTGCCGTACGTCGGCGCCCTCGGCGCCGTAGGCCAGATCGCGGTACACCGGCTCGGCGGCTCCCTGGAGCAGCACCACCGGCTTGCCGTCCACGCGGTAGAGCACCTCGCCCTGGCTGATCACATCGCCCACGGCGGGCAGCTTGGTCATGGTGCCCTTGGCGTTGTTGACGACGTCGTACGAACCCGCGTAGCCGAGCGTGCCGTTCTGCAGGGTGCGCGCCGACAGGGTGCCCTGGGTGACTTTCGACAACCCGGTGGGGGCGGCGGTCTTCGTCGTCGACTCCTTCGGAGCCTCCTTGAACGGGTCGGTCACGGCGACTCCCGCGCCGGCCGCGACCAGGACCCCCACGACGATCAGCACGGTCATCCCGCGCCGTTTACGCCTCACAGGTGGCACCGGCGGGCTCTCCCGTTCCAGGGTGCTCACTTCCTCGCCCTCCGTCGGTAGTTGAGTGGCACTCACTCGGAACCTCCGGCGGCGGGCTTGTTGGGCTCCATGTTGCGCAGGGACTCGGGCTGGTACTTCTCGCAGGCCTTCTCCGCCGTCTGGAACTGCGGCGTGTTGGGGTCGACCTCAAGCTTGAAGCCGCCGTCCTCGTCCGGGTCCGGGAAGCTCGGAACGCCGTTCTCCCGCATGCACTTGGCGTACTTGAGCTTGTCCTCGGTCGGCCACACATCGCCAGGACCGCTGCCGCCCTCCACCTCGGGCGGTGCCGGCATGTACTGCTTGCAAGCCGCTTCGGCCTTCTGGAACTCCGGCGACTGCGGGTCGATCCCGGCGCCCATGCCCTCGCCGGGCTTGGGGTCCTCGAACTCGGGCAGACCGTTCTCCCGCATGCACTGCGCGAACTTCAGTCCGTCGGTCTCCGAGCCGGCCTCCGGCGCAGCGGACTCCGAGCCGTTCCCGGCGCCGACGCTGGCCACGCTGTTGGCCGTTTTGCCGCCGTCGCCACAAGCGGACACGAACAGGGCGAGCCCGGTCAACACCGCCGCCAATGCGATGCTGGGCCGCAATTTCTTTTTCGGTGCGGTAATTCGATCCGCCGAGTTCTCCGCAATAGCCACCATGCCACCGTCCCCATTCCTTCCGGATTTCTGTACCCCCTGTTCTACCGAGCCGACGGTTTCGCCGAGGTTTCGCTGCGGCTGGACATACAAAAACCCCGGCCGGCCGGACAGATGGTCCGGGCGACCGGGGCAGGGTGAGATACACCGCAGGGCTACGCCGGCTGCGGTGCCCCCTCGGGCAGATGCTGCTGGCAGGCCTTGTGGGCCGCCTTGAACTCGGGCGAGTCGACGTCGATCCCCGCCTCCTCGGGGGCGAAGCCACCGCCTTCGGGATCCGGGAAGTCGGGCACGCCGTTCTCCCGCATGCAGTCGACATACTGCGTCAGATCAGGCATTCCGCCGGGCGGCGGCGAGACCCGACGCCCATCGGGCATAAGGTCCTCGCAGGATTTCTCCGCCTTCTTGTACGTGTCGCTGTTGACGTCTATCCCGCCGCTCGGGTCGAGCAGAATCGAGCCATTCTCAGCGGGGTCGGGAAAGTCCGGTACACCGTTCTTCCGGAGGCATTCGACGAAGGCCATGCTCTTGGCCCTCTTGTCCGCCGTCGCCGAGCTTCCGGAACCTTCCGGTGAATCGTCGGAGCCGAGCGCGAAACCCAATCCGGCCGCGACCATGGCGACCGCCAGGGCGGCTCCGAGCGAAACAACCAGGATGCCGATCCTGCCTTGCCGCCGCGTCGCCCCGGGAGCCTCCCCCGCGGCCTCGTTCTCCTTCTCGTCCATAGCTCTCCTTATTTTTTGAGCAGCTGTGCGGAAATGAGTCGGCCGATCGATTCGAGGGGCTTCCCGGTGAGCATCCCGTCATGATCGGAGGCGATGAGGACCGGTTCCACCTGCCCGTCGACATACGGTGCCCAGCTGTCCGGAGCCGTCTGCGCGGGAGCCGACGCGGGCCGGTCCTCCGTGGCGACGAAGAGCAGCAGGTCGCCGCGGAAGACGCCGGGCGTGTGGTTCTGGAGAAGCCGGATGTTGTTCGCGTTGACCCGCTGGATCTGGTCGAGCACCCGGACCTGCCTGCGCTGCCCTGCGGCGGGAAGGCCGACCGGTTCCGCCTCGTCGACGCCGGGGTAACCGTCGACGCTGACGAGGATGTCCACCGTCTCCCCCTGCTGCTGCAGCAGCGCCGCCATCGCATGGGCCACGGCGCCGCCGAACGACCAGCCGAGGAGGTGATAGGGCCCGGCCGGCTGCACGGTCCTGATCTGCTCGACGTAGTCCGCGGCCATCTCCTCGACCGTCTGCGGCAGCCACTCGTCCGTCCCGAAGCCGCGCGCCTGCAGCGCGTAGACCGGCCGGTCCGGCGGCAGATGGTCCGGGAGATCCACGTAGCACCGGCCCAGACCGGTGCTCGGGTGGATGCAGAACAGCGGCGGCTGGTCGCCTTCGGTCCGGAGCGGCAGCAGCAGGCCGGGGTCGTCGATATCCGCATCGGTGTCGATGAGTTGGGCGACGGCGGCGACCGTGGGGGCGGTGAACAGCGCACGGATGCTGACCTCGGTGCCCAGCTCCGACCGGATCCTGGAGATCAGCTTCATCGCCAGGATCGAGTCACCGCCGAGCTCGAAGAACGACACCTCGGCACCGAGCTTGTCGAGCCCGAGTACGTCGGCGAACAGCACACACAGCCTCTCCTCTGTCGGCGTCGCCGGGCCACGACCCGCCGCCGCACCGGTGAAGTCCGGGGCGGGGAGGGCGGAACGGTCCAGCTTGCCGTTGACCGTGACCGGGAACGCGTCCAGCACGACGAACACAGCCGGGATCATGTACTCCGGCAGGCGGGCTGCGAGGAACTCCCGCAGCCGGGTCGTATCCGTTTCACACTCCGGTACGACGTAGGCGACGAGTCGCTTGTCTCCCGCACGGTCCTCCCGCGCCAGCACCGCCGCCTGGCCGACACTCTCGTGACCGGTCAGCACGGCTTCGATCTCACCGGGTTCGACCCGGAAGCCGCGGACCTTGACCTGCTCGTCCGCGCGCCCGCCGAAGACCAGTTCACCGTCGGCGGTCCACTTCACCAGGTCGCCGGTGCGATACATCCGGCCGCCGGTGAACGGGCAGGCGACGAAACGCTCCCCGGTCAGACCCGGCCGGCCGAGATAGCCACGCGCCAGCCCAGGGCCCGCCACATACAACTCGCCCAACACACCCTCAGGCACCGGCCGTAGGTGCTCGTCGAGCACATAGACATCGGTGTTGGTGATCGGACCGCCGATGGGTACCGGCCCGCCCGGCTCCAGAGGCGCGCTCATCGTCGCGCACACCGTCACCTCGGTCGGACCGTAGGCATTGACCATCCGCCGGCCCGGAGCCCACCGCTCCACCAACCCCGGCGCACACGCCTCACTGGCCACCACGATCGTGCCAAGACTCTCCGGCAACTCCTCCACCGTCGCCAATACCGACGGCGATACCGTCACATGCGTGACGCCGAACTCCTCCGCCACCTCACCGAGCGACCTGTTCGGCGGCAGCCTGTCGGCGCCCGCCATCACCAGCGCCGCACCCGACAACAACGCCATCAACAGCTCCCACACCGACGCGTCGAAGCTCGGCGACGCCAACTGCAACACCCGCGAGTCATCGTCGACCGCAAACCGTTCGATCTGGGCGGCAGCCAGATTCCCGATGCCCCGGTGGGTCACCACAACGCCCTTCGGGCGACCCGTCGAACCGGATGTGTAGATCACGTACGCCACATCGTCCGCACCCACGGACACCGCAGGAGCCGCACCCGACGTCTGCGTTCCGTCCCAGACCAGGTGCTTCACCCCGGCCGGAACCAACGCCCGGGTCGCTTCGGAGCACAGGACGAGCGCGGGCGCGGAGTCCTCGACCATCCACGCAATCCGCTCCGCCGGATAGGCGGGGTCGACCGGCACAAATCCCGCACCGGCCTTGGCGATCCCCAGCAGCACCGCCACCAGCTCCGCCGAGCGGTCCAGCACCACCGCAACGAGATCACCACGCCCCACACCCCGCGCGGCCAACACACCCGCCACCCGATCAGACCGCTCCATCAACTCCGCATACGACCACTCCAGACCACCCCCACCAACCACCGCCACCGCATCCGGCGAACGGCCCACCTGAGCATCAAACAACTCACCCAGCGAACCCACCGGCACCGGCCGGAAGGTGTCGTTCCGGCTCTCCAGCACCCGCGCCCGCTCGCCACGGGTGAATACGTCGACATCGTTCAACCGAGCCGCCGGATCCGAGGCGATCTGCTCCAGCACCCGCACCAGGCGCTCCGCGAGAAGCCGCACCGTGCTCTCGTCGAACAGGTCGGTGGCGTACAGGAAGGCACCGACGATCCCGCCCGGATTGCCCGCGCCATCCCGCTGCTCGGCCAGGTCCAACGACAGGTCAACCCGCGCCGACGCCTCCGCCCCGGAGTCCAACGGACGGACCACCAACCCCGGCAACTCCCACAACCGCCCCTCACCCTGCGGCGCACTCTGCATCCCCAACGACACCTGGAACAACGGATTGCGCCCCAGCGACCGAGCCGGATTGATGTCCTCCACCAACCGCTCGAACGGCACATCCTGATGCGTATATGCCGCCAGATCCGTCTCCCGCACCCGGGCCAGCAGCTCCACAAAGCTCGGATCACCGCTCAGATCGGTCCGCAGCACCAGGGTGTTGACGAAGAACCCGGCCAGCCCCTCCAGGGCCGCGTCCCCACGCCCCGCGGTGGCCGTACCGATCGGGATGTCCTTCCCCGCACCCATGCGGGACAACAACAGCGCCAGCGCCGCCTGTACGACCATGAACATGCTGGCCCGCCCACGCTGGGCGAGGGCCACCAGCCGGGCGTGGACCTGCGGGCTCACCTGCACCAGCAGGGAACGACCCTGGAAGGAGGAAACCGCCGGCCGGGACCGGTCGGTGGGCAGTACCAGCTCCTGCGGCGCACCGTCCAGCGCCTCACGCCAGAACCCGAGCTGCCCGCTCACCAGACTGTCCGGGTCGTCAAGGTCACCCAACACCTCGCGCTGCCACAGCGCATAGTCCGCGTACTGCACCGGCAACGGCTCCCAGCCCGGCACACGACCAGCCCGCCGCGCCGCGTACGCCACCCCGATCTCCCGCCCCAGCACACCCATCGACCAGCCATCCACCGCAATGTGATGCGCCACGATCAACAGCACAAACTCCGCCGACCCCAAGCTCAACAACCGCACACGCCACGGCAGATCAACACTCAGGTCGAAACCACGACCGGCGTGTGCTGCGAGGACCTCCCGAAGTTCGTTCTCCGTGGTCTCCAGGAACATCAGCGGTGGCCGGCCGGCGCCATCGGCCAGCACCTGCTGCCGGGGCTCGCCGTCGGTCTCGGGAAAGACGGTGCGCAGGCTCTCGTGCCGGTCGGCGATATCCCCGAGAGCCGCCTCCAACGCAGCCACATCCAGATCGCCGGAGAGCCGCAGCGCCAGCGGCAGGTTGTAGCCCGCGCCTTCCCCGACTCCCTCCAGCCGGTTGAGGAACCACATCCGCTGTTGCCCGTACGACAGCGGCAGCTGCTCGGGCCGCTCCTGCGGCTCCAGCGGCGGCCGCGCGTCGC
>NZ_JBIUYT010000022.1:0-24279 GCF_044744645.1 Streptomyces sp. NPDC087263 | reverse complement strand
GATGGGACACCACCACACCCTTCGGACGACCCGTCGACCCGGACGTGTAAATCACATACGCCACATCGTCCGCACCCACGGACACCACAGGAGCCGGCGTCGACTCCGCCGCTTCGAACGAGTCCCAGACCAGGCACTCCACCCCGGCGGGCACGAGCGACCGCGTCACCTCCGAGCACACCGCGAGAACCGGCGCGGAATCCCCGACCATCCACGCAATCCGCTCCGCCGGATAGGCAGGATCCACCGGAACAAACCCCGCACCGGCCTTCACCACCCCCAACCACACCGCCACCAACTCCGCCGAGCGGCCCAGCACCACCGCAACGAGATCACCACGCCCCACACCCCGCGCGGCCAACACACCCGCCACCCGATCAGACCGCTCGTCGAGTTCCGCGTACGACCACTCCAGACCACCCTCACCAACCACCGCCACCGCATCCGGCGAACGGCCCACCTGGGCATCGAACAACTCGCCCAACGAGCGCCAGGATTCGGTCGTGCCTTGCATGGACATCTCCCTCTGCTGCCGTACGCGGTGGCGGTGTTCGGATCCAGGTGTTCAGCCGTGGCCGGGGGGCGTGCCGCCAGGCATCATCCGCGGGCCCGGATATGGACCCGAGGCCGGTCCCGGAAAGGGGGCGGGACCGGGACCCGGGCCCGGGAAGGCGCCGCCCATCGGACCGGCCGGGTGGGGGCCGCGCGGGCCGACCGGCTCGGGGACCGCCGCTTGGCCGTTGGCCGAGGACTTGCGGGCGAACTGGGTGCGGTACAGCTCCGCATAGAGGCCGTCCCGAGCGAGAAGTTCCTCATGGGTGCCGCTCTCCCGTACCCCGCCGTCGTCGATCACGAGGATCTGGTCGGCATCGCGGACGGTGGAGAGGCGGTGGGCGATCACGAGGGATGTACGGCCCGCGAGCGCGATGTCCAGGGCCCGTTGGAGAGCGGCCTCGGACTCCGAGTCGAGGTGCGCGGTTGCCTCGTCGAGGACGACGACCGGCGGGGCCTTGAGCAGCAGGCGGGCCATGGCGACGCGCTGTTTCTCGCCACCGGAGAGCCGGTAGCCGCGGTCGCCGACGACGGTGTCGAAGCCGTCGGGCAGCGCTTCGATCAGGCCCCAGATCTGGGCGGCCTTGCAGGCGTCGATCATCTCCTGCTCGGTGGCATCCGGGCGGGCGTAGCGGAGGTTGTCGCCGATGGTGGCGTGAAAGAGGTGGGCGTCCTGAGTGACGACGCCGATGGTGTCGTAGAGCGACTCCAGGGTCAGATCGCGCAGGTCGTGCCCGTCGATACGGACGGTGCCCTCGCCGGGGTCGTACAGCCGGGGTACGAGATGCGTGATCGTGGTCTTGCCGGCGCCGGAGGGACCGACGAGGGCGGTGAGCTTTCCTGCGGGTAGCCGGAAGCTCAGATCGCGCAGGGTCCACCCGTTCTTGGCGCGCTCCGGCATCGGCAGGGCGATCGACTCCAGGGAGGCGAGCGAGACGTCCGCTGCGGCCGGGTAGGAGAACGAGACGCCCTCGAAGGTGATGTCCGGTGCGCTGCCGTTGCGGGGCAGAGCGATCGCGTCGGGCTTCTCGGAGATGAGCGGCTTGAGGTCGAGGATCTCGAAGAGCCGGTCGAAGCTGACGAGGGCGGTGATCACGTTGGCCTGGGCGCCGGAGAGTTGGGTGATCGGGCCGAAGAGCCGGGTGAGCAGCGTGGTCAGGGCCACCAGGGTGCCGATCTGGAAGGCACCGTCGATGACGAGACTTCCGCCGACGCCGAAGACCGCCGCGGTGGCGAGGGCGCTGAGGAGTGCCATCGACAGGAAGAGCATCTTGCCGTTGATGGCGGCCACGACACCGAGGTCGCGGGCCTTGCCGGCCAGCCCGGAGAACTGGCGCGTCTCCCGGCTCGGCCGGCCGTAGAGCTTGGCCAGCAGCGCGCCGGTCACGTTGAAGCGCTCGTTCATCAGGGCGCCCATCTCGGCGCTCTTCTCCATCTGAGACCGCATGAGGCGCTGCAGCCGGCTCCCGACGATCTTGCCGGGCAGGATGAAGAGGGGGAGCACGATCAGGGAGATCAGGGTGATCTGCCAGGACAGATAGAACATCGCGGCGAGGACGAACAGCAGGGTGAACGCTGCCGAGACCACCGTGGACAACAGCGAGGTGAGGGCCTGTTGTGCCCCGACCACATCCGCGTTCAGGCGGCTCACGAGGGCGCCGGTCTGGGCCCGGGTGAAGAACGCCAGGGGCTGGCGCTGCACATGGTCGAAGACCTTGGTGCGCAGCTCGTAGACGAGCCCCTCACTGACCCGGGCCGAGTACCAGGCCTCGCCGAACCCCAGCAGCGTGCCGAGAATGGCCAGCCCGCCGACCGCCATGGAGATACCCACGACGACATCGGAGTCGCCCTTGGCGATGCCATTGTCGATGAGATATTTGAAGAGGACAGGGGTGGCCACGATAATGGCGGCGTTCAGGACGGTAATGAGCAGCAGCAGAAATATGCTGACGCGGTACGGCCGGGTGTACGGCGTTATTCGTTTCGCGGTCCCGGCTTTTATTTTCTGCTTGGTCACGGACGGGTCGGGACCCACCGCGCGTATCATCATCGGCCCTGGGCCGCCTATGGACACGACACTCTCCTCGGCTTCGGTCGTTCCGGGCTATGTGAGCTGGTCGATGAGGCTCTTGGGGCGCATGTCCTGCCAGTTCTCCTCTATGTAGTCCAGGCAGCTCTTGCGGGCGTCCTCACCGAATACGACACGCCACCCGGCCGGCACCTCGGCAAAGGCGGGCCACAGCGAATACTGGCCCTCGTCGTTCAGCAGGACCAGAAAAGAACCGTTTTCGTCGTCGAACGGGTTGGTCATAGCCACTCCTCTCAACTTCCCCGGATCAGGACGGAATTCAAAGTATCCGGGGGCACTCGGGAGCGGCAAGGCCGACTATTGAAGCGGCGTCCAACCGCGTATTCTCGGCACTTGGACAGCAGCTGAAACCCTGCCGAAACCAGGGCTGGAACATTGTGGATCTCGCTGTCAAGGTGTTCCTGGCCGGTTGGACACGGCAAGTCGGTTGACAGAGCAAGTCAGTTGGACACAGCAAGGGGGCAGCGAGTGCGAGTGCTCGTGGTGGAGGACGACCAGGAGATGGCGCAGGCGGTGGCCGGCGGCCTGCGGAGGGCGCAGATGGCCGTCGATGTGACGTTCGACGGGGAGAGCGGTCTGGAGCGCGCTCTCCTCAGTGACTACGACGTGATCGTGCTCGACCGAGATCTGCCCGGGTTGCACGGCGACGAGATCTGCTCGGAACTGATCGCGTCCGGCTCGCGCAGCAAAGTGCTGATGCTGACCGCCGCCGCCTCTGCGGAGGAGCTCGTCGACGGGCTCAATCTGGGCGCCGACGACTATCTGGCCAAGCCGTTCGACTTCCCGGTGCTGGTCGCCCGGATCGGCGCCCTGGCGCGGCGGGCGCATCCGGCGGTGCCGCCGGTGGTGCGCCACGGCGATCTCGTGGTCGACACGGCACGGCGCAAGGTCACCCGGGGAGACCGGCTGCTGGAACTCGCGCCCAAGGAGTTCGGCGTGCTGGAGCTGCTGCTGTCGGCCAAGGGCCGGGCCGTCTCGGCGGAGGAGCTGCTGGAGCGGGTCTGGGACGAGGCCGCCGATCCGTTCACCAGCGCCGTGAAGATCACCGTCAGCAGATTGCGGGCCAAGCTCGGCGAGCCGGCGGTCATCGAGACCGTCGCCAAGCGCGGCTATCGGATATGAGGTCCCCGATGTCGATCATGAGGTCCGCGATGTCGCTGCTTTCCCGGATCGTCGGCCGGCTCGCGAACCCGCTGCTGCCGCGCCGTACGGTCCGGCTGCGACTGACCCTGCTGTTCGGGGCGCTGTTCCTGGTCTCGGGGGCGGCGCTGCTGACGATCACGTATCTGCTGGTCCTCAACTCCGCTTCCGGTTCCCATTCCGGTGTCCGGGCCGCTCCTGGCGGTGGCAGCCAGAGGCCGGCCGAAAGCACCGGCGGCACCGCGCCGGTGCCGCCGCCCCGGGGGTCAGGCGGTGAGAGCACTCGCGACGTCCTGCCGGACGCGGCGCGGGAGATCATGGATTTGCAGCGGGAGGCCGTACTGAACGACCTCCTCGTGCAGTCCGCCATCGCCCTCGCGCTGATGTCGGTGATCTCGATCGGGCTGGGCTGGATCGTCTCCGGGCGGATACTGCGCCCGCTGCGTACGATCACCGCGGCCGCCCGGGACATCTCGGCGACGAGCTTGCACCAGCGTCTCGCCCTTGAGGGCCCGAGCGACGAGCTCAGGGAGCTGGGCGAGACCTTCGACGGTCTGCTCGGCAGGCTGGAGACGTCGTTCGAGGCGCAGCGCCGGTTCGTCGCCAACGCCTCGCACGAGTTGCGCACTCCGCTGGCCCGGCAGCGGACGCTGGGGCAGCTGGCGCTGTCCGACCCCGACGCGGATGTGCAGTCGCTGCGCGCGGCACACGAGCGGATCCTCGCCGCGGGCGCCCAGCAGGAGCGGCTCATCGAGGCGCTCCTCACCCTGGCCCGCAGCAACGCGGGCATCGAGGTGCGCCGGACGTTCGATCTGAGCCTGCTCGCGCAGGAGGTCGCCACCGCCCGCCGAGCGGACGCGAAGCAGCGGCTGGTCACGCTGCGCTGCTCGCTGTCGGGCGCGGTAGCGGCAGGTCACCGGCCGCTGGCCGAGCGACTCGTCATCAACCTGGTCGACAACGCGCTGCGGCACAACGAGCCGTACGGCTGGGTGGAGGTCGGCACCGGGGAGGTGAACGGCCGCGCAGTGCTGACCGTGGCCAACTCCGGGCCGGTGGTGCCGCCGAGCGCTGTCGACCAGATCTTCCAGCCGTTCCAGCGGCTCGGCGACCCCCGTACGAAAGGTGAAGGCCTGGGCCTGGGGCTGTCGATCGTGCAGGCCATCGCGACCGCGCACGACGCCACCCTCGCCACCGAAGCCCGCCCGGAGGGCGGACTCGTCTTCACGGTCGGCTTTCCTCACCCGCCCGCCCACGGGCCTGGGCCGGCACCCCAGCAGCAGCCGGAGCGGTGAAGAAGCCGACGATCGCGGCGTTCACCAGGGCCGGCTGCTCCAGATATCCGTAGTGCCCGCAGCCGGGAATCTCGGTGTGGACGGCGCCGGGAATGCTGCCGGCGACCTCCCGGGTGAGCTGCGGCCGTACGGTCTGGTCGTGCTCGAAGCTCACGACGAGGCAGGGGCAGCGAATGTTCCGGTACGCCGGCAACCGGTTCGGGATCAGTTGCAGACCGAGCTGGCCGCGGACCGAGGCCAGGTCGATGGCGGAGTACTCGAAGATGTCCAGCCAGTCGCGCAGTTGCTCCTCGTCACCCAGGGTCTGCGGAGAGAGGCTCTGCAGCGCGTTCACATAGGCGGCGTAGCGGGGCGGCAGTTTCACCCCGCTGTCGGCCAGGTCCATCTCCGCGACCGCCTGTGCGGTCGCGAAGGTGTCGGCCCGGCCGCTGCTCGCCATCAGCACCGCCGACCGGACGAGCTCCGGCCGGGCGAGGAGCAGTTCCTGGACGACGATGCCGCCCAGGGAGAAGCCCACGACCCGGCACGGCCCGGCACCGAGATGGTCGATGAGGCCCGCGATGTCCGCCACCATGTCGTCGAGGGTGAAGCCCTCGGGGCACGGATCGCTCGGCGGAATCCCGCGGTTGTCGACGGTTATCACCTTGAAGCCGGCCGCCTTGAGGGCGGGGACCTGGTGCGTACGCCACATCCGGCCGGGGGCCCCGGTGCCCGTGACCATGACGACCGGGTCCCCCGTTCCGTGTTCCTCGTAGTTCAGTCGGCTCCCGTTGATCCGGACGACAGGCATCGTCAGGCCGGCCCGGGCTGCCAGAGCATGCCGTCGTCGGAGGTGATGAGTCCGCCGGGGAACATCGGGACGTCCGCGCCGAGGTGCTCGCCGAGGTACGCCCGGCTCTGTACCTGCGCACCCTCCTGCATCGCCTGGCGTACGGCGGAGGAGCGGAACAGCGGCGTCATGTTCCCGTCGCCGTCCGCGGACATCTCGTCGATGGCGGTGACGAACTCCGCCGACTTGGTCTTCATCCGCAGCGCCGCGGACTCGGCCCCGTCGAGGTCGAACTCGGTGGACGAGACGCCGGCGACGAGTTCGACGAACGACTCCAGCTCGGTGTGCTGGTTGTGGGTGACCTTCTTCGCCGACCAGAAGTAGGAGTCCTCGTCGACGTGCATGTCGTAGAAGGACATCAGGAACTCGTAGAAGACGCCGTACTCCCGGCGGTAACGGGCCTCGAACTCGGTGAAGGCCGCGTCCTCGGTGACCAGCCCGGCCAGGGTGCTGCCGATGGAGCGGGCCGCCAGCAGGGCGCTGTAGGTGGCCAGGTGCACGCCGGAGGAGAACACCGGGTCGACGAAGCAGGCGGCGTCGCCGATGAGCACCAGGCCGGGCCGCCAGAACTTCGTCTGGTGGTAGGAGTAGTCCTTGCGCACCCGCAGCTGGCCGTACTGGCCGTCCTTCACCCGGGTCGCGTTCGCCAGGTGGTTCTTGATCAGCGGGCACTCGTCGATCAGCGCCTGCAGGGCCTGCTCCGGATCGCCCTGAATCCTGTCGGCGTTCTCCCGGCGGACGACAGCGCCGACGCTGGTGAGGTCCGGGGTGAGCGGGATGTACCAGAACCAGCCGCTCTCGAACGCCGCGGACAGGATGTTGCCCGAGTTCGGGGCGGGCAACCGCTTGCCGCCCTCGAAGTAGCCGAACAGCGCGAGGCTGCGGAAGAACTCCGAGTACTCCCGGGTGCCGCCCACTCGCTTGTGCAGCCGGCTGCCGTTGCCCGAGGCGTCCACGACGAACTTCGCGTACACCTCGTGCGCGGTCCCGTCGACGTCGGTGTACGTCACCCCGGTGACCCGCTCGCCCTCCTCGATCACATCGAGGACCGACGCCTGGAAGCGGACCTCCGCGCCCTTCTCCACCGCGTGCTCCAGCAGGATGTTGTCGAACTTCGAGCGTTCGACCTGATACGCGTACGAGGTGGCGCCCGCGATCTTCGGGGACACCGAGAAGGAGAACGTCCACGGTTCCGGGTTGGCACCCCAGCGGAACGTTCCGCCCTTCTTCCGCGTGAATCCGGCCGCGTCGAGCTTCTCGGACACCCCGGTCATCTTGCAGACGCCGTGGACCGTCGACGGCAGCAGCGACTCGCCTATCTGATACCGCGGGAAGGTCTCCTTCTCAAGAATGAGGACCCGGTGGCCCTGTATGGCGAGGAGCGCGGCCAGTGTCGAACCACCGGGACCGCCCCCGACCACCACGACGTCGTACTCCTGACGACCTTCACTACCCATGCTTCCGCCTCCTGGCGTTGTCGCTCTTACAGCGGTCCGAGCTCTCAGCGGCCGGACCAGACAGGACGGCGCTTCTCCACGAACGCCTGGACTCCTTCAACGGCGTCCGTGCTGCGCCTACGGCGTTCCTCCCAGACGTATGTGGTCGTGAACGCCTGCTCCAGCGGGATGTCGACGGACTTCTGCGCCGCCTCCTTGATGGCCCGGACCGACAGCGGAGCGCTGCGGACGAGGTCGTCCGTCCACTGGGCCACACACCGGTCCAACTGCTCGGCCGGCACCACCTCGTTGACAAGGCCGTACGCCAGCGCGGTCGCCGCACTCATCCGACGGCCGGTCAGCAGATAGCCCAGCGCCACCTTCGGCGGCAGTTGCCGGGCCATCCGGAACACTCCGCCCGCGCCGGGGATCAGGCCGAGCCGCGCCTCGGGCAGGCTGAAGACCGCCTGGTCCGAGGCGACGATCAGGTCGCAGGCCAGGGCGAGTTCGAAGCCACCGCCCAGTGCGTAACCGTGCACCCGTGCGAGCACCGGCTTGGACAGGGTGAAGCGGTCGGTCAGCCGCGGCCAGCCCGGCAGCCCGCGGCTGCCGAACGTGGTCGGCGGCGTGCCGGCCGCGTCGAGGCGAGCCCGCTCCTTGAGATCCTGGCCGACGGAGAAGGCCCGCTCGCCCGCTCCGGTGAGGACCGCCACCCGCACCTCGTCGTCGGCCTCGATGTCGTCCCAGACTTCGGCGAGCTCCTCGTGCATCCGCAGGTCCATCGCGTTCAGAACCTCGGGCCGGTCCAGCGTGACATGGGCGACGTGGTCCTTCTTCTCGTAGCGCACCCGGGCGCGGGCGGCGGTCATCCGGCCCTGCTCGCGAACCGGCCCACCTTGCCGATGACGTCCTCGCCGTACAGACGCAGGGCCTGCTGCAGCGCGAACTCGGCCATGTAGCGGCGGAATTCCTCCACCGGCTCCTCCGCGGCGTTCAGCATTCGCCGGTTGGGCACAACGGCCGGGCCGCGCAGCCTCTCCACGGCGCCGGCCACGGCCTCGTCGATCTCCTCCGGCTCCACGACCTCGTCGATCAGCAGCCGGGCGTCGGGTTCGGTGGCCCGGATCCGGCGGCCCTGGAGGATGATCTGCCGGGAGATCCGGGGGCCCGTGTGCCGGCCCAGCCGGAGGTTGGCGGCCCCGGGCACAATGCCCTCGCGTGCGGCGGGCAGGCTGAGATACGCGTCCGACGCGGCCAGTACATGATCGAAGACGAGCAGCAGTTGGGCACCGCCGCCGATGGCGAACGTCTCGACGGCCGCGACCCAGGGCTTTTCGACGGTACGGGAGTGCCAGGGAGCCTCCTCGCTGCGTACTCCCCTGACGAGCTTGTGGATGTAGCCGAGTTCGCGGCGCAGGAGGAAGCCGACCAGCGAAATATCGCCGGCGTGCAGGCTCTTGAGGTTGATGCCCGCGCTGAACACCCGTCGGCCCCGGTAGCGGGGATGGGTCATCGTGCCGCCGCGCAGCACACCCACCTTCACCTGCGGGTCGAGGAGCGCGAGGTCGACGGCGGTCTCCATGTCGTCGACCTGCTGGTCGTCCTCGGCGTTCAGGCAGTCGTCCCGGCACATCGTCAGATACGCCGCGCCGTCCCGCCGTTCCAGCCGGACGGACGTCGTCTCGACCACGCCGGTGCGGGTGAACTCCGGCAGCAGCGCCAGCGCCCGCGGGGTCGGCCGGAGCATCGCGTGGAGCAGATGCTGCCCCGACCGGGGTGAGTTCAGCACGGCGCGCAGGAAGATGCCCTGGTCGATCTCGTACCCCTCCTTGTCCGCCTGCGGTCGACCTCGGTCGGCGGCGAGTTGCCCGGCCGTCGGCAGCAGGACGGGGAATTGGGCCGCGGCGGCGGCGACGAGTTCGTCGAGGCGTAGTTCGTCCAGGCCGCCGCCGGTGAGGCGGTCGTACACGGCGTCGGCGTGCGTCTGCAGATAGCGCGTCCGCAGCGCGCGGGCCGTGTCCTTCGCCGCGGCGATCTCCGTCCGCTCCTCGGGCAGCCGCGAGCCGGGTTCGGGCAGCGCCGCCACCAGGGCATCGACACGGTCGGCCGCTTCCCGCAGCGCCGGCCAGAGCGGGACGGTCACGACGCCTCCGCCACGGGCACCCGCAACACCCGGTCGCAGGCCGCCAGATGTGTGCCGAGAGCGTCCTCGAAACTGGTCGTCGAGGCGTCGAAGAGCAGCTGCCGTCGGATCGCGACCTCCTTTCCGGCCAACCCGCGGACCAGCCCGGCGGCGGCCGCGAGCGCCACGGCCGGGTCGTCTGCCAACTCGTCGGCGAGGCCGATCGCGAGCGCCTCGGAAGCCTCGATGGGCAGCCCGAACAGCAACGCCCGGCGGACCCGCACGGCCCCGGCCAGCTGGACGAGCCGGTAGCCGGACATCCCGGGCCAGGTCGCCGTCCCGTCGCCGGGCACGAGCAGCCGGGTGCCGGGGGTGACCACCCGCACGTCGCAGGTGAGGAAGGCGTCCAGGGCCGCGCCGCCGCAGTCGCCCGTGGCCACCGCGACGGTGGCCCTGGGCAGCCGCTCCAGCCGACGCAGCATCCGCTCCCACTTGCTGACCTGCATCACGTCGAGGCCGCTGGTCCAGCCCTCCGCCGGAGCCCCGCTGACCTGCACGACGACGAGGCCGGAGCCGGCGCGGTCCTCGGCCTGGTCGCACACCGTCCGTACGGCCTCCACGGTCGCGGCCGACAGCGGCTCGGTCCCGTCGATCACCACGGTCAGCACTTCTTCCATGACACCCTCCGCGTTCACCACTGGACCAACGCCGTCTCGATCGTGGAGCCGGGCCCCATGGTCATCAGCACGCCGTACTCACCCGGGTTCGCGACTCCCTCGTCCAGGAGCCGTTCGTAGGAGAACAGGAACGAACCGCTCGACACGTTGCCGTAGTCGCGCAGCACACCGACCGTGTGCCGGACGTCGTGCCGGGTCAGCCCGAGGTTGACCACGACGGCGTCGATGACCTTCTTGCCGCCGGAGTGCACCAGCCAGTGGGAGATGTCGCTCCGGCGCAGTCCGGTGTCCACCAGCAGCCGGTCGATCACCAACTCGGCGTGGGCGCCGACCACATAGGGGACCTGCGGATCCAGGAAGAAGCTGAAGCGGCCCTGCTCCCGGTCCCAGTCGTAGCGCATGGCATCGGAGGCGTCGGGGATGATGCAACTGGCGAACTTGAGGATGCGCGGACCTTCGGGAGCGACGGCCAAGTCGTCGGGGTTCGCGCCCGAGCGGATCGCGATCGCGGCGGCACCGTCGCCGAAGAGGCTGTTCACGACTGCGGTGCGCATCGTCGAGTCCATGGCGTACGCGGCTGAGCAGGCCTCCGTGCAGAGCACGACGGCGAGTTCACCGGGGTGGGCCACGGCCCAGCCGGAGACCAGGTTGAGGGCGTTCAGGCCGGCGTTGCAGCCCATGCCCACGATGTCGGAGCGGCTGCAGTGGCGGTCGATGCCGAGTTCCTTGATGAGCAGGGCGCTCAGTCCCGGAGTGAGCAGTCCGGTCGAGGTCACACAGCACAGATGGCGCAGATCGGAGAGTTCGGCCCCGGCCCGCTTGAGGCAGGCACGCAGCGCCTCGGTGCCCATCTCGATGGCCTTGGCCTTGTGCTTGTCGAGCAGGTCGCCCTGCGGCTCGTGGACGCGGCCGCCCTTGCCGTCCGGCGCGGGGAGCGTCAGATGGCGGCGCTCGATGGCGCTGTTGAGGAACACCGAACGGATCTTGGGGTCGATGATCTCGAAGGCGTCGAGCACCTCCTGCTGGGTGTACGACGTCGGAGTCACCGCCGTGCCCACGCCCAGAGCGCGGGGCCGTAGTTCGGCTGCCAGGTTCATCGGAAAGTCCACCCCCACATACGCGGCTTGCTCCGCGGCTTTCGATTGCGACTCGGTCGGGACACGTGCCTCACCCTTCTCGCTGGAAACTGCACAGCAGGCGGTACCGCCGTTCAGAGCAGCCCGCTCCTCGCCTCGACGAAGCGCGCGAGTCTCGCGGTGCCTTCTTCGATCTCATCGGGCGTCAGATAGCTGATCGACAGCCGGATGCCGTGGTGGCCGCCGGTGCCGGGACAGAAGTGCGTCATCGGCGTCCAGATCACGCCGAAGTCCTGTGCGGACGTGGTCAGTACGGTGTTGTCCACCCGGAACGGGACCCGCATGGTGAGGAAGAAGCCGCCGGTGGGCTTGTTCCAGCGCACCCCGAGGGCCTCCCGGCGGGCGGCCGGCAGCTGGATGTCGAGTTGCCGCAACGTCTCCCGCATCGCGTTGCCGTAGTACGCGGCCGCCTCGGCGTTCAGCTCCGACAGCCGGCCCCGCGCGCCGAGCAGCGCGCCCGCGACCGCGGCCTGACTCAGCGACGAAGTGTTCACCGTCACCATGCTCTTGATCTTGGCGAGTTCGTCCGCCAGCAGATGTTCCTCGCCCACGGCGTTGAGGACGCACTGGTCCGCGACGACGAAGCCGACCCGGGCGCCGGGGAACACGGTCTTGGAGTACGAGCCCAGATGCACGACCCGGCGGGCCCGGTCCTGGGACTTCAGCGTCGGCTGCGGCACACCGGGGCTCACCAGCCGGTAGGGGCTGTCCTCCAGCACCAGGAAGTCGTACCGCTCGGCGAGTTCCAGCAGCTCTTTCCGGGCCTGCGGTCCCATCGTGTTCCCGGACGGGTTGGAGTGGTCGGGCACCACGTAGAACGCGCGGGGGCGGCGGCCACTCGCCTGCTCCGCCAGCACCGCGGCCTCCAGGTCGGCGGCGTTGAACCCGTCCTCGCGCTCCTCCACCGGGCGCACGGCCACGTCGAGCAGCCGGGCCGCGCCGGTGATCCCCACATAGCAGGGGCTGGAGACCAGCAACACGTCGTCGGGGCCGGCGAAGAGCGCGCGCAGCACCAGCAGCATGGCCTCCTGGGCACCGACGGTCACCACGATGGACTCGGCCGGCACATCGGTGTCCTCGTCGGCGCGCAGCGAGTCA
This sequence comes from Streptomyces sp. NPDC087263, assembly GCF_044744645.1. Lineage (NCBI taxonomy): Bacteria > Bacillati > Actinomycetota > Actinomycetes > Kitasatosporales > Streptomycetaceae > Streptomyces > Streptomyces sp. NPDC087263. The sequence goes on along the minus strand of NZ_JBIUYT010000022.1, from coordinate 11,908 downwards.
GCGATGATCCCGCGGATCAGCCCCGCGGTCGGCCCGTACTGGTACAGCGCGGTACGGATGTCGCGCTCCGAACTCCCCTGCTCCGCAAGGTGGCCCAGATAGCGGCGTACGTGGGTGAAGACCTGCTCGGTGTCGAAGAACCCGTCGTACGGCCGGCCCGGGGCGAAGGAGATCGCGTCCGGATAGCGATGGGTCACCTCATTGAGGAAGTTCATCGTGTCCAGCACCGGATCGGAAAGGCTGCCGTGCAGCTCTTTTATTTCCAGCTGAACCCGTGAACGGGCCTGCGTTTCGACGGTGGTTCCTGACATGATTTTCCCCCGTACGAAAGTTTATGAGGGTGGTTCGAGACCAATGCGTGAGGGCGGCTCGGAAGCTTTAGCATCACACCCTCGCCGGTGTTTCTACAACGCCGTCCAACCGGTCGAACTGCGCACTTGGACGGCCTTGTCGGACACTATTTGCCGGGCCTCAATTCGCCTGGTACGGCGTCCCATCCGTCGGCGCCGAGCTTGGCCCCGATCCGCTCGGCATCGGCTGCGGGAACGGGGATGCGTACGCTCAGCCCGCTCTCCTCCGCCCCCTCCACGACGACGTCGTCGACGGCGATGCCGAGCACCACGACGGCGCCGAGGAACCGGTCGAGCTCCCCGGCGCCGTCCGGGACCAGCACCCGTATCACCGCGTCGCCCACCGGCCTCCCGGCGCCCTGCCGAGGGAGCTCCGCGAGTCCGGCATTGCCCCGGGTGAGCAGGTCCTCCAAGGTCCGCACGCCATGGGCCCAGCCTCCGTCGTCCGCCTCCGCGAGCACGTCGAGTGCCGTCGCCACCCGCGACAGATCCGCCTGCAGCTCCTTCACCACCCCCGCCATCGCAGCGGCGTTGGACTGCAGGATGTCGCCCCACAGGCGAGTGTCGCCGGCGGCGATCCGGGTCACGTCGCGCAGGCCCTGCCCGGCCAGCAGCGGCACCTCGGCCGGGCCGTCGCACAGCCTGGCCGCCATCAGGCTGGCCAGCAGATGAGGAACATGCGAGGTCAGCGCCACCACCTCGTCGTGTCCGCGGCTCCGCATCACCACCGGGACCCCGCCGCACAACTCCGCCAGCTCCAGGCCCCGGTCGAGGGCCGCGCGCGAGGTCAGCCTGTGCGGGGTCAGCGCCCAGGGCCGCCCCCGGAACAGCTCGGCCCGCGCCGCCAGCGGTCCCGACCGCTCCCGGCCGGCCATCGGATGCCCGCCGACGTACCGGGCGGGTTCGGGGGCACGGCTGAGCACGGCCTGCTCCGGGCCGGCCTTCACGCTCGCCACATCGGTGTAGGCGCGGGCCAGACCGCGGCCCTGCAGCGCGATGAGAACGGCGGCGATCTGGCTCGGCGGCACCGCGATCACGGCCAGGTCGACCGGCTGACGGGGTTCCTCCGCCCGGCCCGCGCCGAGCGCGGCGGCGGTCCTGGCCGCAGCCCTGTCCCGGTCGGACAGAAACACCGACACGCCCTGCCGACTGGCGGCGAGCGCAACCGACGTACCGATCAGGCCGGTGCCGATGACAGCCATGGTGCGAATCACAAGACATCACCCGTCCGAAGGGATCGCGGCCCGGAAACAATAACGCGGCGCAGTTTATGGAGACCGCCCGGTGTCCACCCACCCGGTAACCGCCCGAATGGCGCGGATGGCTGGACGCCCGCATGGCCGCCTAGAGTTCGGCAGGCTCGGTTTTCTTCCGGATCTGGGGACAGACATGAGGAATTCATCGAAAGCCGCGGAACCGCTCGCGGATCTCGCCATCGACTACATCGAGATGTATGTGGAGAACCTGGAGTCAGCCGCATTCCAGTGGGTCGACCGGTACGCGTTCACAGTTGTCGGCACCGGGGGTTCCGCGGACCACCGCAGTCTGGCGCTGGGCCACGGGGAGATCACCCTGGTGCTCACCGAGGCGACCTCCGACCACCACCCCGCCTCGGCGTACGTGGTCGCCCACGGCGACGGCGTCGCGGACATCGCGCTGCGCACCGCAGACGTGGCTGCGGCCCTCGACGCCGCGGTGGCCAACGGCGCCCGGGTCGACCGGCAGCCGACGCAGCATTCCGGTGACGGCCCGGCCGTCACCGCCACGGTGCAGGGTTTCGGGGACGTCGTCCACACCCTCGTCCAGCGCGCCCCGGACGCCGGCCCCAGGCTGCCCGCCGGCTTTGTGCCCGCGCTACGTCCGGCGAGCCCGCCGAGCACCGAGGTGGGTCTGCTCGACATCGACCACATCGCGGTCTGCCTGGGCACCGGCGACCTCGGCCCGGCCGTCGCGTACTACCAGCAGGCGCTCGGTTTCCGGGACATCTTCTCGGAGCACATCGTCGTCGGCGCCCAGGCGATGCACTCGAAGGTCGTACAGAGCCCCTCCGGCACCGTCACGTTCACTCTCATCGAGCCCGACGACACGGCCCTGCCGGGGCAGATAGACGAGTTCCTGAAAAGCCATCAGGGAGCGGGAGTCCAGCACCTCGCCTTCTCCTCCCAGGACGCCGTCCGCTCCGTACGCACCCTGGCCGGCCGCGGGGTCACCTTCCTCACCACGCCCGACACGTACTACGACCTGCTGGGCGAACGGATCGACCTCAGCCCGCGGCGCCTCGGCGACCTGCGCGCCACGGGCGTGCTCGCCGACGAGGACCACAACGGGCAGCTGTTCCAGATATTCGCCGCCTCCACCCACCCGCGGCACACCCTCTTCTTCGAGGTCATCGAGCGGCAGGGAGCCCAGACCTTCGGCAGCGCGAACATCAAGGCGCTGTACGAGGCCGTGGAGCTGGAGAGGACCGGGCAGCGTGACCACCGGCGCTGACCGGTCCGCGGCAGCCGCCGAATGCCTGGCCGACTTCGAGCAGGCCGCCGCCGCCGTGCTGCCCCCCGACGTACGGGACTTCGTGGCGGGCGGCAGCGGCGACGAGACGACGCTGGCCGCCAACCGCGCGGCGTTCGACCGCACGTTCCTGGTGCCCCGGGTACTGCGGAATGTCTCGCAGTGCACGACGGCCGCCACCCTGCTCGGCCGACCGGCGGCAATGCCGCTGGCCGTGGCCCCGGTCGCGTACCACCGGCTGGTCAGCCCCGACGGTGAACTCGCCACCGCCCAGGCGGCGAAGGCCGCGGGCGTGCCGTTCACGGTCAGCACGCTGAGCAACGTGCCGGTCGAGGAGATCACCGCGATCGGCGGGTCCGTGTGGTTCCAGCTGTACTGGCTGCACGACGCCGACCGGGCCCTGGAGCTCGCCCGCCGGGCCGAGGACGCCGGCTGCGAGGCGCTCATGCTCACCGTCGACGTGCCATGGATGGGGCGTCGACTGCGGGACGTACGCAATCGGTTCACGCTTCCGGCCGAGGTGCGGGCGGTGCACCTCGACGCCGACGGGACGGCGCACACCCGGCCCACGGACGCCTCCGCCGTGGCAGTGCACACCGGCCGGACGTTCTCCCCGGCGATGACCTGGGCCACGGTGGCCCGGCTGCGGGAGCGGACCCGGCTGCCGCTGGTACTCAAGGGCATCCTGGCCACGGAGGACGCGCTGCGCGCCGCCGACTGCGGGGCCGACGCGATTGTCGTCTCCAACCACGGCGGCCGGCAGCTCGACGGTGCCGTACCGAGCCTCGACGCGCTGGCGGAGCTGGCGCCCGCGCTCGGCGGCCGTTGCGAGTTGCTGCTCGACAGCGGCGTCCGCAGCGGTACGGACATCCTCCGGGCGCTGGCCCTCGGCGCGGCCGGGGTGCTGGTGGGGCGGCCGGTGATCTGGGCCCTGGCCGCGGCCGGCGAGGCAGGCGTCCGGCGGGCGTTCGAGCTGCTGGCCGACGAACTGCGTACGTCCATGGGGCTCGCGGGCTGCGCCGATGTCGGGCAGGCGCGGGAACTGCGCACCATACGCTGAGCGCCGGCTCCCGTCAGACACACGAACCGGCCAGGACGTGGAGCCTTCGTCCTGGCCGGATTCCCCGTATCGGCATGTGTTCAGTCGCAGGTGTCCAACCAGAGATCTCGCTGCTTGGACGTCTGCGTTGCGGTGCCTGACTAGGCGAGCTGGAGATCCACCCGGACTGCGATCTCGTCCCACATCCCCGCGCACTCACGGGCGAGGGTGGCGACGATGGTGCTGCAGTGCGGCGGCACGTTCTCGATGATCTCCTGCCATTCCTCTGCGCTGAGCATGTTGACGTTGAGCAGCCGGAGCAGCTTGCGGCCCGTTTCGTTGAACCGAAGCGCGGGGTCCGACTTGAGGCGGTGCACGGCCGCGAGACGCTCGGCCATCGGCACCTCCTCGGCGGCGGGCGCAACCGCCGTGGCCCGGCTCAGGACCTCGGCTCTCCGGCCCCCCGCCGCGTTTTCCGCGCCGCGCGGCTTCGGCAAAGGGTCCTCACCTCTGCTCATCCGGTTTCTGACGTCCCGGGCCGTCTCCGGGGAGATCCCCGAGGCCCGGGCTATCTGACGCAGTGACAGTCCCGGGTTCGCCATGATGAGCCTACTCGCCAGTTCGCGCCCCGCGGCGCTGCTGACGGGACGGACACGGCCGTCCTGGCCGATACGGTTGCCACTGTCCACGTCCTCGGCCGACGTCCGCCGGCGGACCTCCGCCACCGTGCCCGCCGAGATTCCCGAGACCGACGCGATCATCCGGTCCGACCACTGGGAATGCGACACGATGATGCGCGCGGCCGCGGCCTTCCGGTCCGCCATCGACAACGGGAGGCCGTGAGCGATGTTCGATCCGACGGCGAGAACGAACGCGTCGGCTTTGCTGCCGTCGAAGAATCTGACCTTGATGTGCTTGTCGCCGCGGAGCTCCGCGGCCCGTAACCGGTGGGCACCGTCGACCACTTGCATCGTGGATCGGTGCACGATGATGGGCGGTAACGGAACCTCGGCTTCCGAAAGTGCATGTATGTGATCCGGGTCCTCTCCCAAACTCCGCGGTGATTCGGCCGTCGAAATCGACGCGATGTCGACTTCGACGACCACTTCCTCAAGTTCTTGCTCGAGCATCTCCACCCCACGCTCCCCCGTACTCCAACGTGAACTCTCCGCGAAATGAATTCCATCGGGGTGATAGCGGGCGAACGCTGGACGCCGTATTGAAGATCTCCGACCGCGGCCGAATTCATTCGACCACCCCCCCGTTGATCCACTACGCAGATAATGCGAATGGCCGTTCCCTGTTTCGAAGCCGACTCTAACAGCGGATCCGGCCGTTCGATACCCTGTACACCACTGGCGTACGGCAGTTACCGATCAGCCCACCGGATTCAAACTCCCGCGTGGCACCGGCTGGGTGAGCGTGCGGCCCATCAGTGGAGAAAGAATCGTGACGATGCTTGAGATCTCATCAAGGTCGGCATCCACAAGGGCCTGGGCGCCGTCGCAAAGGGCCGCGGCCGGCTCGGGATGCACATCGATCATGACGCCGTCGGCGCCGACGGCCAGTGCCGCGCGGGTTAGCGGAGCAACCAATTCCCGCCGTCCGGCGGAGTGCGAGGGATCCACGATGACCGGCAGATGGGACCGCCCTTGAACAACCGGAACGGCGCTGATGTCGAGCGTGTTCCGAGTAGCGGTCTCGAACGTCCGAATACCGCGCTCGCACAGCACGATGTCGAGGTTGCCGCGCTGCGCTATGTACTCGGCGGCCATCAGCCATTCATCGATGGTGGCGCCAAAACCACGCTTCAGGAGCACCGGTTTTCCGGTCGAGCCCACCGCTTGAAGGAGTGCGAAGTTCTGCATGTTGCGGGTGCCGACCTGAAGCATGTCCGCATAGCGGGCGACGAGTTCGACGCTTGCCGGATCGATCACCTCGGTGACGATCGGCATGCCCGCCTCGGCGCGCACGTCCGCGAGGATGCGCAGCCCTTCCTCGCCGAGCCCCTGGTAGGCATACGGCGAAGTGCGCGGCTTGAACGCCCCGCCGCGCAGCAGCGACGCCCCCGCGGCCTTGGCCATCATGGCTGCGGCGAGGGTCTGTTCCGGGGTCTCGACCGCGCACGGACCGGCGATGACGGTCAGGGTGCCGGGGCCGATCGGCACCCCGCCGACCCGGACGACGGACCGGGCGCGGTGGTGCTCCCGGCTGACCAGCTTGTGCGGGTCCGAGATCCGCACCACGTCGGCGACCCCGCTGCGGCGGCCGAGGTTGAGGGCGTCGAACTCGCCGACATCGCCCACGAGGCCGACGATCGTACGTGTCACACCACGACTGACAAACGCTTCTCCGCCGGCTGCCCGCACCAGGCCTACCACGGCGTCGATATCTTCCTGAGTGGCCTCCGGGGCCATCACAACGACCATGCGAAATACCTCCCGCGACTACTACTTCCGATTACCTGAGTGCCGCTGAAGATAGCACCGGAAGAATCGCGGGAACGCTGTCCAAAAAAAGCCCGCCGCCGCTGTCCCGCCGGCGGGACAGCAGACACCGGAAATGACACTGTCTCAATGAATAACTGTTTACACCTCCAGGGCTCGCGGGGCAGCCGCGAGTCCGGAAATAGGCGGGTCGAAGTCGTCGGCCGCCTCGTCCAGCATCTGGACAATCCAATCGGCGAGCCCGAGACCTGCGATTTCTGCCGCGTGCTGCCAACGGATTCTGCGCTCGGCGACGACGCTTACCTGAACCAGGGCCGACTCGACCGAGACGTCGGGAGACTGCCGCTGCACGCGCATGCGCCGACGTAATTCATTCCGGGACCAGCCGCCCTCCTCGGCCTGAGTGAGCCATGCGTCCTGTTCGGCCTCCGGGACGGCAGCCACTTCCGCGTGATGCTGGAAGCTCAGCTTGCCCCACCGTCGACCGGGGCTGAACTTCCGTGCCACCCAGGCGTAGTTACGGAGTGTCTGATAGTCGAGCGAGGTCTGTTCCACGGTCCGTCGGTAATGGCCGGGGTAGTGCTCCTGGCCGAAGACGAGCCAGTCACCCAGCCACCATGCCGAGGAGTCGGCGATGACATGAATCTGCTGGCCGAGGTGGCTCCACTCGGCCAATGAGAGATCGGAAGGGAGTGCCAATCCGGTTCGTCGTGTAGCCGTCAGCCCGTTCACAGGTATGGACATCATGCACACCTCCCTGCCCTTCTGGTCGGCGTCCATCCTCCACTCAGGTCGGTTTCGGCGAGGTTTCACCGCTTCACACCGGCCGCGCCACCAACAGTGAGTGACACCCGTGCAACAGCCTGGCGTTACGGTGCCGAAACCCGGGCCGGGATCTACTGAACGCATGCATCCGGAATCACTCTTACCGCAAGCCGACCGAGGAGGCGTCATGGTCACCGCAGCCCGGCAGTGCGCGGATTGCGGCGCCGAGTTCACCTGGTCCAGCAGGATCCCGACGCGCAGGTTCTGCGGCTCCAGATGCAGGGCCCGGTGGTGGCGAACCCACCGCGGCCTCGCGGACACCGCAGTCGCCGCGACTTCCGCGGACACCGCAGTCGCCGCGGATCAGGATCGACTCCGGCCACTGGCGCCTCCACTCGGTACCGACCATGAGTGCCCGAACTGCGGACAGCACATCACCGTGCTCAATCTGGTCGTCTCGTGAGACACCGACCGGCACGGGCCGAACCGCACCCCGGCATCCCTGGCCGGGCCGGCGGCCCGGCCAGTACTTCGAACAACACCCGCACCGGCGCACTACCGCGTCTCCGGCGCAGGTGACGCAACGCCTTCGCGGTCGGACAGGCGACCGGCATCCTGGACAGGCCGACGGTCGGCCTGTCCCGGACCAGCCGGTGGCGGACCTCGGGGAACAGGCACATCGCAAGCAGGAAGTAGACGCCCGACCCGTGAGGGCAGATCACCCAGCCGCCGCTGCACGGTCCTCGGAAGAGTGCTGGCAACATTGGTCCAGCCAAGGTGTCCGCACACCGACTCACACCCCGGTCGAACCGGCGGGATGGATCAAGGTACCCATCAAGTCCGCACCGCCCTCAGGCGCGTACTGCCCCTGCCGAACGACACAAGGGCTACCCTGCCCGGCCGCCCACGATGTCGCCGCCGCACGAGTCGGTAAGGCAGGGGACCTCCCGGGTCGGGGCGCCCCGACCCGGGAGGTCCCCTGCCCGAACGTGGCGCCCTTGCAGCGGCACCGCCGACCGCCCCGCACGAGGCGGCCCGTCGACGGCCCTCAGCACTCCGTCCCGATCCTGGCTCCGCACGTCACGCAGCATCCGCGCAGGTCAAGCGAGATCATCCACTGCCGAGGTCAGCGCTCACCGGCAAGGTCGAAATCACCCGACGCCTCCGGTGCGACAAGCGGCTCCTTGGCACGGCGCCACGGGTGCGCACTGGGCGCGGAGACGCCTCGCCACCAGGCATCGGTGGGAAGGGTTCCCGCAGGCTCGAAGGGCTCGCCCGGCCGGGGCAACGCAACCGCCTGCCCGACGTCCTTGGCAGCGTCCTTCGTCCACTCGCCCGGCTCCGCCCACGGGTGGGCCGCCAGATTGAACGTCGCCCAGTGGATCGGCATCATGACGCCGCCGGGCCGACCACCCTCCAGCCCCCGTCGCCCGCCCTGAAGATCCCGATGGGCGCGCATGCCCTCCTCAGGCGTCATATGGATGTCGGGCCAGAACTCGCTGTACGCGCCGATCTGGATCATCGTGGCGTCGAACGGCCCGTGCTCGGCGCCGATGTCCTTGAAGCCCTCGAAATAGCCGGTGTCACCACTGTGGTAGATCCGGTGGTCGGCACCGGCCACCGCCCAGGACGCCCAGAGCGTGTGCTGGGTGTTGCGCAGACCCCGGCCGCAGAAGTGGCGGGCGGGTGTGGCGGTCAGGGAGATGCCGCCGACCTTCGTCGACTCGTTCCAGTCCAGCTCGCGCAGCCGGTCCTGCGACACGCCCCAGTGCTCCAGGTGGGCGCCGACACCGAGCGGCACCGCGAACACCGTGTCCGTGCCGGCCAGGGCCTTGATCGTGGGCAGGTCGAGGTGGTCGTAGTGATCGTGCGAGATGACGACCACATCGACGGGTCCGAGCGCGGCCAGCGGCAGCGGCACGGGGTGCAGCCTCTTGGGTCCGGCGAAGTTGAACGGAGAACATCGCTCGCCCCAGACCGGGTCGAAGAGCACCCGGTGCCCGTCGATCTCGGCGAGCACACTGGAGTGCCCCATCCAGGTGAGCCGCAGCCCGCTCGGCGCGGGCCGGGCGAGGTCGGCGAGCGTCGTGGCGTGCACCGGCACCATGCCGACCGGAGCGCGCTGGACACGCTCTTCCTTACGGAAGTAGGCCTTCGCGGCCTCGCGCATGGCGCCGTCGGGCCGGGGGGTACCCGCCGGGTTCTTGAAGACACCGTCCGCGAAGTTGGGCGATCTGCGGATGCGCGCCAGTCGCTCACCGCTCGGATCCGCGCCGAAGGCGGCGGGCCGCAGCGCGCGGAGCCCGGAGCTCAGGGGACGGGAACCGGTCACAGTACCTCCAGGTGGAGTCAGTCAGGCTTTCATTATGGTCGCCGCCTCCGACAGCACCGGGGCGGACCCGTCACAGCGCGATGTCCGTGACCGTACGGCCTGTATCTCCTCAACCCCATGGAGCGCCCCCTTCTTCCTAACCCCGGGGCGGGTGTGTGCCTGTTTCCGTCACCAGGAGCTCAATTACTGACTGCCGGTTCAGTACGCGTACTGTGACCGTCCGGCCCCGCCCGTCCGGCCGCCTTTGGGGACACCATGTACCGAGGACTCCGACACCCCCACGGCGGTGGGCCTCGCGCCGGTCGGCCGGCCCCCTGATCGCCGTATACCGAGGAGACCCCGTGACCGCCCCCCTGATGACGCTCACCTGGACCGACCACGTCACCGGCCACCAGGGCTTCCTCGTGGTCGACCGGCTCGTACGAGGTGTCGCCAGCGGCGGACTGCGGATGCGGGCGGGCTGCACGCTCGACGAGGTCGCCGGGCTCGCCCGCGGCATGACCATGAAAGAAGCCCTGCACTACCACCCCGAGGGCCGCTACATCCCGCTCGGCGGCGCCAAGGGCGGCATCGACTGCGATCCCCAGGACCCGGCGGCGTACGGACTCCTGGTGCGCTACTTGCGCGCCATGCGCCCGTACATCGAGAACTTCTGGACCACGGGCGAGGACCTCGGTCTCACCCAGGACCTGGTCGACCGGGCCGCCGAGGAGGCGGGCCTCGTCTCCTCCATCCAGGCCGTGTACCCACTGCTCGACGACGAGGTGACCGCGAGACGGCGGCTCGCGGACGCGTTCGCGGTGGAGGTGGACGGGATCGGGCTCGACGAGCTGGTCGGGGGCTGCGGTGTCGCCGAGTCGGTGCTCGCGGCCCTGGACCGCGCCGGCATGCCGTACACGGGGACGCGCGTCGCCGTGCAGGGGCTCGGCACCATGGGCGGGGCCACGGCACGCTTCCTCACGCGCGCGGGACTCACGATAGTGGCCGTCGCCGACATCAAGGGCACGATCGGCAACCCTGACGGCCTCGACGTCGACGCGCTGCTCGCGGCGCGGGACGCCTACGGGACGGTCGACCGCTCGGCGCTGCGCCCGGCCGACCGTGAACTGCCGGGCGACGCCTGGCTGTCGGCCGACGCGGAGGTGCTGGTGCCCGCGGCGGTCTCCTATGCGATCGACACCATGAACCAGCAGTTGATCAGCGCCCGCTGGATCGTCGAGGCGGCCAACATGCCCCTTCTGGCCGAGGCGGAGGAACTGCTCGCCGCGCGCGGAGTCACCGTCCTGCCGGACGTCGTGGTCAACTCCGGCACGAACGCCTGGTGGTGGTGGACGCTGTTCGGCGACATCGGTGCGGACGCGGACGAGGCCTTCGCCTACATCCGGCGCTCCATGCGCGCCCTCATCGACCAGATGCTGGCCCGCGCGGAGGCCGACGGGAGCACGCCGCGAGCCGCCGCGCACGCCATCGTCGCCGACCGACTGCCGGTGATCGCCGAGCGGTTCGGCTGGTACGGATGACCGCGCTGGGCCACCCGCATCCCCGGCGCGACCTGGGAGACCCGACGCCGACACGCCCTCTGGCGAGGGATTAGGGTTGCCGCGTGGCAAGAGTGCGGTTGAACGTGGCGGAACGGCGCGAGGAGTTGCTGCGCGCCGCGGTCGAGCAGATCGAGGCGCGGGGTGTGGCGGCGGTACGGATCGCCGATGTGGCCACGGCGCTCGGGGTGAGCAACGCGCTGGTGCTGTACCACTTCTCGACCAAGGAGAAGCTGCTCACGGAGGCGTTCGCCTACGCCGCCGAGGACGACCTCGCCCATCTGCGCAAGCTGCTCGGCCGTCGCACCTCGGCGCTGCGCCGACTGCGGGCCGCGGTGCGCTGGTACGCGCCGACCGGACAGGCCAAGGGGTGGCGGCTGTGGATCGAGGGCTGGGCGGCCGCGCTGCGCGAGCCCGCGCTCAGAGAGGTCACGTGCTATCTCGACAGGCAGTGGAAGGCCGCGATCATCGAGGTGATCGCGGAGGGCGTGGCCGCGGGTGAGTTCCGCTGCCCGGACCCCACCGGCACGGCCCTTCGTCTGACAGCGCTGCTCGACGGGCTCGCCGTGCAGATGACCGCGTACGAGGGTGCGGTGTCTCGGGCTCAGACCCACGAGTGGGTGGACGAGGCACTCGCGCGCGAACTCGGCCTTGAGCGGGAGGCGTTGACGGCGGCGGTGCGCTGAGAGCGCATACCGTCCCAGGCGGGATGGCCCACTTCACCTCGTACGCCCGAAGGCTCTCCCGGCAGACGCCGAGGGGTGGGGGGGGGGGGGGGGGGCCCCCCCCCGCCCCCCCCCCCCCCCCCCCCCAAAAAAAAACCCCCCACCCCCCCCCCCCCCCCCCCCCCCCCCCCCCCCCCCCCCCACCCCCCCCCCCCCCCCCCCCCCCCCCCCCCCCCCCCCCCCCCCCCCCCCCCCCCACCCCCC
>NZ_JBIUYT010000021.1:0-59947 GCF_044744645.1 Streptomyces sp. NPDC087263 | reverse complement strand
CAAACCCCCCCCCACCCCCCCGCCCCTCCCACCCCCCCCCCGCCCCCCCCCCCGCCCACCTCTGGGGGGCCCCCACCCCAAGGGCGGCCCCCCCCCCCTCTCTGCATGTCCGGTCAGTCAGCCGGGCCGTTCTTACTGCGCTTCTTCTCCGGGTCCGGGCGCCGGGCAACGTCCGCGTCCACCCAGGCCGTCAGCCCGTGGTCGGCGAAATCCTCGTATTCGAGCGCGTCGTCCCCGTGCTGCGGGATCTCGTGGAGCGGCTCGCGCAAGCTGTCGCTGACGAAGCCGCACTCCTTGAGTTCGTCCTTCATGAACTTCTCGATGGCCGGCCACCACCGGATGTGCCACTCGGCCGCCCGCGTCGGCGGGGCCGTCTTCTCATACGACCAGTGCCAGTAGGCGCACAGCCACGTCAGCTGGATCCGCAGCTGCTGGTGACGGAACCAGCACGGCCGCCACACGTCCCGTGCGTAGACCGGCAGCAGGATCTTCCCGCACCAGAGCAGCAGCCAGTCCCACAGTTCCCGGCACTGCTCCTTGTCGAGGTTGGTCCAGTCCGGCGCCGTGCCCGGTCCCTCCGGCTCCTCCTCTTCATCCTTGGCCTGCAGCTTCTCGACCGATTCGACGACATTGCCGAGCAACTTCCGCAGCCCCGCAATGGCGTCGTCGTACTCCGCACCCTCCAACGCCGTCAGGCGCCCGACGACGTTCTCCATACCGGAGGTGAGGGTGGTCCGGGTCTCGGAGAGGTCCCGGGCCAGCGCGAGGAGCATCTCCGAAGGATCCAGCTTCATCAGAAGTCGCCCATCTCGTCAGCGCTGCGCCGCCGCCGGGTCGGTCCGGTCGTACCGGTGTCACGCAGCTGCTCGGGCGGTGCCTTCACCGCGGGCTCCTCGACGGCGGCGGGCTGCTCCGGCACCAGGTGCGCGGTCGGCTCGAACGAGGGCCGCTCCGGCAGCGGCTGAGGCGCCGTCGGTTCGACTACCTCGCCGGACACGACCCGCAGGTGCTCACGCGGGCCGGGGAAACCGCCGCTGCTCCAGCCGCTGGCCGCCGGGTCCGACGTCCACGGGCTGGCCTCAGCCGCCGGGGCGGGCGGAGCCCAGGGCTCATCGGACTGAGGCCCCCACACGTTCGGGGCCGGAGCGGTGTCCCACGGGCTGGCTTCCGGGGCCGCCGGCACTGTGGCGAACTTGCGCTTGCGCGCTTTGAGTTCGGCCTTGGCCGCCCGCTCATTGTCCCGCACAACGTTCTTGACGTCCTTGCGCTCCCACACCGGCGTGTAGGTCGCGATGACCGGACCGCCGAGGTACTTGCGGAACATCAGGATCTCGCCCGGGTCGAGGTACATGATGTCGGAGATCTCCAGGGTCGGCTTCTCCACCCAGGTGTAGGACGAGGAGCGGTTCGAGGTGGCGTTCAGGCCCCCCGAGTTGGACTCGGACTGGCTCTCCTGCTTGATCCGCTTCTTGCCGGCCAACTTCGAGAGGTCCTCCAGGTGCTCGACGTTGCTCAGGCCGCCGAGGATGAGCTTGACGCAGTTCTCCCAAATGGTCTGGTAGGCGTACTTCCCGTACCGCTCGTAGATCTGCGCGGGCGACTGGAAGACCGCGTGGATCGTGATGCCGATGCCCCGGCTGTCAGCGGTCCAACGCTGCAGCGGCACAGCGCAGATGAGGGCCGCTTCGTCCAGGACGAACGTCATCGGCGGGTCCAGCCGGCCGCCACGCATCCGGGAGGCCATGGTCCGGGCTCCCGCGTAGACCTCGCTGGTGAGGCAGGTGAACAGCGGACCCATGCCTCCGACGTCGGAGTCGTTGCCGAGCATGTAGAGCGTGTCCCGCGAGCGCAGGTACACCTCGACGTCGAACTGCGCGTGCGGGCGGTGAGCCGACAGGATCACGTGCTGGATGTCCGGCGAGTCGAGGAACATGAACGTCTGGCTCAACGTCCCGAACACGTTCTCCAGCGTTGTGGTCTTGCCGTCCACCTTCTGCTGCTGCTCCAGATCGTCCTGCCAGCCGCGGGGCGCGGTGTCCGAGTGCTTCTTGAAGATCTCGATCGCTTCGTAGCGGTGCGGCTGTTTCGACCACCGGGCCACGTCGATCAGGCTCAGCCCTTCCGCGTCGGCCGCCCACATGAACGCCTTGAGTACCCGGTACGAGCTGGAGGTCCAGAAGTTCCGGTTCTCCATGCCCTTCGTGAAGTCGCTGCCTTCCAGCAGGGCCTTGGCCCGCCGCTTGGAGCGCTCGATGCCGAGGTTCGGGTCGGAGCAGCCGATGACCGGGTCCCACGCGATGTTCGAGGGCCGGTCGTCCAGGGTCTCCGGGTTCCAGATCAGGATGTTGCCGACCCGGGCCCGGATGGCTTCGGTCAGTTCGACGATGTCGTACTTCGTGCTGGTCGCCAGCACCGCGCCCGGGGCGTCCAGCAGCCAGTTGCCGAGCTTGGCCGTCTTGCCCGCGCCCATCGGGGCGAGCATCAGGGAGGACTCCTCGATCGCCGCGTACAGGTGCATGCCGGTCTTGCGGCACTTGCCGATGTAGAAGCCGACCGCGTTGGTCGGCACCTTCCGCGCGGGCACGTCCTTGAGGCTGGGCCGCAGGATCTTGCGCTTCTTGACCAGCTCGCGGCGCGACATCTGTTTCTTGAGCCGCTTCCTGCCCGCGAACCCGTCGCTCTCCCGGCCGAAGTCCATGTTCGTCTTCAGGTACATGTAGCCCGCGCCGGCCAGGCCGACCGTCATGCCGGTCGCCAGGAGAGGCTGCGCGGCGAAGCCGTCGCCCAGGGCGCCGAAGAGCGTGCCGAGGATGTCTCCCACGCCGGAGGAACTGTCAGTGGGTGTGACCTCCTCGGCCGCGATGAACGTGGTGGGCACGGCGAGGGCGGTGACCCGTACGCCCGAGCCGCGCCAGGCGCGCGTTTCGTTGAACAGCGGGCCCTGACGGGCCTGCTCCTGTTCGGTCGAGGTGGAGTCGTCGGGGTGGATGCTGGCCTTACTGTTGTCCTTCACGAAGGTCCTTTCCTTCGGGTCCCCGGTGGTGCAGTAGCCGCCAAGCTCTTCACGCACCACCGGGGCCACTCCTGTCTGTATACGTCGCTGCACTGACAAGTGCGGCATGGTTATTGCCGATCGTTACGGACCTACTGCGCTCGGTAGCGCAGCCTCCCGTCAGGCGGGATGACCTGGGCAGATTGCCCGCCAGGCCGGACACCTCCGAGATCGCGCTCCCGTCGAGCAAGCGCGGTCCGATGACGCCCTTCCCGCCGGTCGTGGTCGCCGGTCCGCTCATCCTGCGGAACCGGGCCTGTGGATAGATTCCGCTGACGGCCGGGCTCACCTCTCGCCGTCCTCGGAGTCCGCTTCCGGGTCCCGCTCCGCGCGGGGATTGGGCACGCCCGACTCTTCGTCTTCCTGGTCGATGGCCCGCAGGTGGTTGCGGACCGCGTCCAGGCCGAGGCCGACCTGGTCCATGAGCTGCGCGGCGAGCTTCCGCTGAGACTGGGCCCGATCCTCGGGGCTCATCTCGGCAAGCAGGTCACGAATGCGCTGTCGGGTGTCTCCGCCGGAGCCGATCCGGGCGTCGACCCGCCCTCCGGACTGCTGAGCCCGTGCCGGGACACCGGCGGTCTGCAGCCGCTCGACCGAGGCCAGCCGCTCCTCCAGCCGCAGCACCTGCTCGCGTGCCTCGCGCGCTTCCTGCTGCGCGTCGGACGCTGCTGTGGTCAGTCGGTCACGCTCCTCGGAGACCGTGCCCAGCCGCTCCTCCAGCGTCTTCTGTACGCCCTCCAGCCGCAGGACTTCCTCCCGGGCGCCGCTGGTTGTGTCGGTGAGCTTCCCTCGCTCCTCCATGAGGGCGGTGAGCTGCTCGCGGGTCTGCTCCAGCTCCCTGACCGTCTTCTGGTACAGCTGGCCGGTCGTGGCGTCGCTGCTCTCCAGTCGCGCCCGCTCCTCCAGCAGGAGGCGTAGCCGCTCCCTCTCCTTTTCCTCTTCCTTGGCCGCCTGCTCGGCCGCGTTCGCCGCGTTCTTCTTGGTGGCCTCGACCTCTTCGAGCAGCCGCGCAAGCTGCTCCTGGGCCACCTTGACGGCTCCCTCCGACTGCTGGCGTGCCTTGTCGACCTCTGCCGCGCGGGCCTCGATCTCCGCCGCCCGGTTGCTCGCCTCGACGAAGTCGGCGTTCGCCGCGATGTTCAGCTCCTCCATGATCTGTTTGGCCTTGCTGTCCGGCCCGTAGGTCAGGAGTGCCACGTCGTCCGTACGCGTCAGCCAGGCCATGCGGCGCAGCAGTTCGAGCGTCGCGGCCGGTTCATGGAGGTCACCGCGCATCAGCATCTTCTGGGCACGCCTGCGCGGGCCCCGGGTGCGCTTCGCGAGGGTGTCCAGCTCTGTCTGCAGGTCTGCGAGCCGCCGGGTCTTCTCCCTGCTGGACTCCTCGACCTTGAGAGCGTCGATCTGCTTCTCCAGGTCCTGCTGACGCTCCAGGCTCAGGCGCAGTTCGTAGGCACGCTTGGCTGCCTTGCGGCCCAGCGCCTTCTGCGCCATCTCACTGTTCTTCTCGCCCGGGTCGACGCCGGCGGCGCCGTAGATGGCAGCCCACCCCTTGTGCCACATCTTGATGACCAGGCGGATCGGTCCACCGCTGCCCTTGTCTTCCTCGACCTTCTCGCTGCCCGCCATCCGCTTGCGCAGTTCCAGCTCGATCACCCAGGCCGCAGCCGCGGGCATCAGAGCCATGAACGGGGCGCTGACCGCATTCGGTGCGTGCACAAAGTTCGCCGTGGCGCTCATTGCCACCAGGCCCCAGGCGGTGCTGTGCATGAGGTTGTACTGCGGAGTCTTGCCCTTGCGCGGGTCGGCGGTCTGGTAGAGCAGCCGGAACAGCTGGAGTTCGAGCACGTCGAACATCGCGCAGAAGCCGATGGCGACCAGGAACGGGAGCTGCGCGGTCTCTGTCGCGAATCCCCACAGGCCGTACAGGCTCACCAGGACGCCCCCCAGGGCGACGCGGCCGGCAGGCCCCATGCCTCCGAGCATCTGCGCCGCTTCGGCGCCCTCCGTCTCGCGGACGCGCTGCTGCTCGGCTGCGGTCCGCTTCCGGTCGGCCACGATCTTGCGGACCGTCAGGTACTGCACCAGGAGGAGGGCGACGGCAACGACGGCGCCCGTGACGATGAGGACCCATGCGGGCGTGTCCGTCAGGACACGGCGAGCGGTCCCGAGCCAGTCCACCTGACTGAATTCGGCTGCTGACCAGTACGGATCGGTGCCCGTACCCTGGTCGTGGCGCATCGAGTCAACTCCAAATCTTGCGTCGAGCCTCAGCGGTGATAGCCCACCGCTGGGGCGTTTTTCATGCGTTGTGCCGAGTGAGGTAGTCGTCCAGCGCGAGGTCCATAAGGTCCTGCAGGCTCACGTCGTTCTCGGCCGCGTAGAGCCTCGCCCTCTTACGCACCGAAGCCCGGACGCGGGCGCTGAAGTTGACGCGCTCCTCCGACTCCTCGGACGTCTGTGGCTGGGGTTCTTCCTGCTGCGGCACGTTGGCTCCTGTGGCGGGTCGTTCCAGTGTTCCGAGCACCCTATGGCCCTCTCGTTGACTTCATGGCTTCCGTGCTTGCTCGGCAACTGTAATGCCAACATCCAAGTTTGCCAACATGCCAGAAATGATGAATCCACGGATGTTGACATTCTGGCTCGGGGGGAGGTTAATAGAAGTGCGAGAGGGGCCCCGGGGCTTGCAGGCCCCAGAACCCCTCTCCAACCAGGACTTGCAGGTCCTGGCCTCAACACCCGGACAGGCGAGCAAACGCCTTCCGGACACGGAAACCCCTGGATGAGAGGGATCTCGTGCTCAATTCTGTCAGCCGGTTCACCGGCTTCGCCATCAACGTGGACGACAAGGCTGCACTGCGCCTGTCGCCCGAGGGAAACCCCGCCGCTCCGCTGATCGACGGACCGCGACTCGCGGTCGTCGGGAAGATCGGCCCGTCCTGCCGCGCTTGCCGCGACTTCCAGACGGTCATGGTGCGCCGGGACGGTCAGATCGTCACGGTCGACTGCAAGTGCGCGGCGAAGGCCGCGACGGGCGACGACGACATGCCGGCCCGTATCCCCACCGGCGCCCCCCGGCCCGGTGCTGTCTCCGCGCTGGCCAGGTGACCGCCATGTTCCTGACGCACCTGACCGACGCCGAGCGCGAGGACCTGTCCAAGAAGCTCGCCGACGTCAACAAGCGCTCCTCCAACGGAAGTGGCCGCTGATGAGCGGCCAGCAGCCGCTGCCGCAGCGCCCGACGCCGAGCCCTCACGAGCACGGCCGGGGCGGCAGCCAGCAGTCCGGCCGGCCGCACCCCAGCGGGCCGCACGCCGTGCCCGTGTTCCCGGGCCACCAGTAGGACCCTGCGGGCCGCTCTCGACCGAGGGCGGCCCGCTCCTCGCTTGCCTCTTGGAGGGCATCCCCATGTGCACGTCCTGCCGTGGACGGGAGCGCACCGTCCTGGACACCTTCCCCGCCGAGTCCTCGCGCGCCAATGACCGCGCCGAGTGGATCGCCGGAGAACAGCGCGCCGCCGAACACCCCGAAGCACACGTCCACTTCGACCTCGACCGAGACGCCTTCACCGTCGTCGCGCCCGCCGAGCTCGACAACGAGATGGAGATCAACCTGTGAACGCGACCCGTGAGCAGCTGACCGCCTTCCTGGCCACGCTTCTGGGCCTTCTGGTCGCTGTCATCACGCTGCACGCCGGCGGGGGGTTGGGCAACGTCGTCGGCGCTGCCTTCCTCACGTACGTCCTCACGGTCATCGGCGTCACGGTGAAGATGCAGCTGCACCTGGTCAAGGTCATCACCGCGACGGGCCGGGGCTCGATCATCACCGGCGTCGTCATCGTCCTACTGCTCAGCAGCTTCGCCCGGTCCATCGCGGCGGTGATCAGCTGATGATCCGCGCCCTGAGCGTCCGCCAGCCGTGGGCAGCCGCCATCACCTACGCAGACAAGCGGATCGAGAACCGTACGTGGCCGACGTCGCACCGTGGCGCCGTCCTGATTCACAGCTCGCAGGCCATCGACCGGTACGCCCGCCAGCACCCGCCGCTGGCCTCCGTCGTACGTGGCCTGCAGCTCGATCTAGGCGCCGTCATCGCGGTCGCCCGGATCACCGGATGCCACGCGGACGACGGGGAGTGCACCCCGTGGTCCGCGACCGGCCACTACCACTGGGCCCTTGACTCCGTGACCGCGTTGCCGCTCCCGGTGCCCTGGAAGGGCCGCCTGCAGCTGTGGACCCCGAAGGCCGAGTTGCTGGAGACGGTCCGCATGC
The DNA here is from genome assembly GCF_044744645.1 of Streptomyces sp. NPDC087263. Classification (NCBI taxonomy): domain Bacteria; kingdom Bacillati; phylum Actinomycetota; class Actinomycetes; order Kitasatosporales; family Streptomycetaceae; genus Streptomyces; species Streptomyces sp. NPDC087263. The sequence goes on along the minus strand of NZ_JBIUYT010000021.1, from coordinate 52,627 downwards.
AGCTGGACGACGCCACCGCCGCCGCCCTCGCCGACGACCGCGAGTGGGAGGGCGAGGAATGAGCGCGCCGACCACCAACCACCTGTTCGCCGGAGGCGGGGGAGATCTGGAAGGCTTCCGCGCCGCCGGGTTCCGCCCTGTGACCGGTGCCAACCACGCACAGCCCGCAGTCGACACCATCAAGCAGAACTTCCGTGGCGTGCGGGCCCTGTGCGAGAACATCCACACCCTCAACATGCGGCAGCTGCCGTACGCCCGCGTGCTGGTCGGCTCGCCCATCTGCAAGGAGTCCGCGCCGGCGGGCGGGAACAGCGCGCCGCAACTGGCCACCCTCGACGACGCCGTCGAGGAGGCCGACGACACGGTCGAGCAGGACGACATCAAGGCCCGGCCAGCCGACTGGTCCCAGACCCGCGCCACCGCGTTCGACCTGGTCCGCGCTGAGGAGTGCGGCCGGTACGACGTCGTCGCCGGAGAGAACGTCCCCGGGTTCGCGACCCGCTGGAAACTCTTCGACGACTGGCTGCGCATCTTCGACACCCTGGGCAAGACCGCCACCCTGGTGTCCTTCGACGCCGCCCACCTCGACGGCGAGGGCTTCAACGCGCCGCCGCAGCACCGCCACCGCATCGCGTTCATCCTCGCCCGCAAGGGCCTGCCGCGCCCGGACCTGCGGCCCCGTCCCCGGGCCGTGTGCGCGCACTGCGGCGACGTCCGGGCGATGCAGCAGTGGGCCCGCCCCCGGATGCGGAAGACCGCGACGTACGGCGAGGGGTACCGCTACATCTGCCCGAACCGCCGCTGTGGTCACCGTGAGGTCGTCCCGCTGACCCGGCCGATCGGCGATGTCCTCGATCTGTCCGCGCCGACCCGCCGCTTCGGCGACGGCAAACCCGGCAAGAAGTTCCGCCCGTACGCCGAGACGACCCGCCACAAGGTCGAGCTGGGGCTGCGGAAGTACGAGGGCAAGCCGTTCCTGGTCATCCTGCGCAACCACAGCACCGTGCAGAGCCTGGACGAGGCAGCGCCCGCTTTCACGGCCGAGGGCAACCACCACATGTACGTGGAGCCCGCCGGCACGTCGCTCGCCGAGACCCGCGTGCGGATGTTCACCAACAGGGAGAAGGCCAGAGGGCAGGGCTTCCCCGACTCCCACACGTTCGCCGGGACGTCCACCGAGATCAACCGTCAGATCGGCAATGCGTTCCCTCCCACCTCCGCCCGGTGGCTCGCCACGCGCGTGCAGGCGGTGCTGGCATGACCGCCGCCAAGCGCTTCAACCCGGAGATGAAGGGCGGGCTGCAGCTGGGCCTCGACCTGCTCGCCGAGCACCCGGAGCAGCACGACGACGGACGTGAGACACCCGCGACTCCGGCCGCCGGGCCGACCACCGTGGTGTGCCTCAAGGGGCGTCGCGACGACCCGGAGATCAAGGACGTCGTCTACGTCGGACGCCCGATGTTCCGGGGCGGCTGGTGCCTCGCCGGTCACCTGCTCTCCAACAAGTACGTCCTCGGCACGCACGGCACCGCCGAGGAAGTCGTCGCCAAGTACGAGAAGTGGCTCGACGCGAACCCGGAGCTGGTCGCCCGCGAGCTGCCCAAGCTCAAGGGCCAGCGGCTGGGCTGCTGGTGCCCCGAGGGCGAGCCGTGCCACGCGCGCGTCCTCGCCGAGCGGGCAGACGCGGCGGAGGTGACGCCGTGACGCTGCCCGAGCAGATCCAGGAGTGGGCAGCCGACCGCGGGCTGACCCACCAGCAGCACACCGCCGGCACCGCCGTGTTCGGCGCCGGGCACGCCCACCGCTACGCCCTGACCCGGACCTGGGAGCCCGGCGGCACGCACACCGTGTTCGTGCTCCTCAACCCGTCGATAGCCACCGCCGACCAGGACGACCCCACAGTTCGCCGCCTGATCGGCTTCGCCCGCAGGGAAGGCCACGGCGGGCTGCTGGTAGCCAACCTGTTCGCCGCGCGGTGCACCAACCCGTCCGACCTCGCCGCGCTGCCGGACCCCGTCGGCACGCACAACGACGACGTGCTGCAGCTGCTCGCCGAGACGGCCCGCGACATCACCCTCGGGTGGGGAACGTGGGGGGCGCTCCAGCGGGCCGCCACCGCCGAGGAGGCGCTCACCGGGCACGGCGCCCGGCTGTGGGCGCTGGGCACCACCAAGGACGGCCACCCCCGCCACCCGCTGTATCTGGCGAAGACGTCGCCGCTGCAGCGGTACGAGCCGGGAGCGGTCCGGTGAACCGGATGACGCGGCGGGCCGAGGAAGCGCTGCTCGGGGCGATGCTCTTCCGTCCCGAGGCGCTGCCGGGGATGCGGTGGGTGCCCGCCGGCGCGTTCTCCAGCCCAGACCTGGGAGCGCTGTGGACGACCTTGCAGAACACCGACTTCCGCAACGTGCCCAGCAAAGAGGTGCTGTCGGCCGTCTCCGCGGCCGTGGCCCAGATCGAGGACCAGGGGCTACGCCAGTGCCTGCCCCCGGCGCGGATCTCGCAGCTAGCCAGAGCCTGCCCCGACCCGCGCACCGCGCCGCTGTACGGCGGGATGACGGTGGAGTCGGCGATCCACCGGTCCGTCGAGCACGCGGGCAACGAACTGCGCAACACCGCGCAGCAGGCCGAGGCCGACCAGGCTGTACGGGCGCTGGCCGAGGTCGAGCGCACCGGTAACCGCCTTGCCGCTCTGGACGCCGCCTGGAAGACGGCGCCGGAGACCGTACGGAACCTGCTCGACACCCCGGCTGAGGAGCCCATCCAGCTCGCGCAGCGCACCACGCGGGCCCGGGTCGACCTGCACGCCGAAGCGGACACCGTCGCATCCCTGCTGTCACGACCCGAGCAGCTGCCCGAGGTCAACGGCTGGCTGCAGTCGCGTGACTTCTCCGACCCGCAACTGGCCGCCGTCTACGAGGCGATGACCACGCTGCACGACCGGCGCGCGCCGATCGACACGGTCACCGTCGCGTGGGAGACGGCCCGCCGACCCGGGGCCCAGCCCAGCGGCCAGGTCCTCGACGAGCTGGCGCGCGACGGGATGGGCGGAACCGCCGCGTACACCGGCGAACGAGTCCTGGGCACCGCCGTTCTTGACCGGCTCGACGCCACCGGCCACCACATGCGCGACCTCTCCCTGCACCCGCAGCTCGCCCCAACCGCACTGGTCGGCCACGCCGAGCAGGCGCTGCAACCCGCCATCGCCGACCGCGAGCGGGTCCACCACGCCGAACGCGAGCCGGAGCTGGCCCACACCGATACGGAGCCCGCCCCAGCCGGGCCCACAGACGGACAACCCCCTGCCCCCGAACACGAGATGGAGATCCACCTGTGAACGAGCCCGTGCCCTTCAATGCGACCGAGTACCTGCTCAGCCGCGAACACCAGATCACCACCCCGTATCTGCCGGGCGTCGAGCCGCTGCCCCCCGTGAAGTCGGCCGCCAGGGTGTTGTGGGAGCACTTCGGCCGCCTCGCCCCCGGCCTGGTCACCACCGCGGCGACCGCGCTGGCGTGGGGCTGGCACCAGCAGCTCCCCGACGGATCCACCCAGCCGCTGTGGATCAGCGGGCTGCTCGCCGTCCTCGCGGGCGCCGCCGGGACCGTGTCCGCCGCCAAGCAGAACGGCGACAGCGACACCACGCGGGTTGCGTTCGCCGCCGGCGGGACCCTCGCCCTGCTCGGCATCACCGCATGGACCCCGGACTCCGCACTTCGAGCCCTGATGTGGCTGCTCGGCACCGCCGCCGTCTACGCCGTGTGCGCCCCGCTATGGCGCGGCGACCGCCGCCTTGAGCGTGAGCACCGGCACGAGCGGGTCATGGCGGAGACCAGCGCCCGCACCCAGGTGACCGTCGCCCTGATCGAGGGCCAGACCCGCGTCGCCGAGAAGACGTGGGAGCACAGGACCGAGGTGGCCCGGGTCGAGGCGATCAGCCGGACCGTTGACGCCCTGGTCGCCGCGAGCGACGCCCGCGACGCCAGGGCTGTGGCGCCGGGCGACGAACTGAACGTCTCCGCCCTGCTCAAAGCAGCTGGACACGGCACCACCCACGCCCTGGAATCCTCGCCGGTCGACGACGAGTACGACATCGAGGCCCTGCTCCGTGCCACCAACAACGGCCCGCACGAGCCCTCCGCTGCCGACCGCCAAAGCGAGCGGTGATGAAAGGCCAGGACCCGGCGGAGGAACGGAACCTCCTCGCTACGGGGACAGAGACGACCCGGCCCGACGTCACGCCGGAGTACGGGCAGCCCGCCAGCGAGCAGGAATGGGCGCAGCTGCACCGGGACATGGCCCCGCGGGCGTCACACCAGTTCGAGCACGACGAGCGGATCGGTCTCGGCCGCCTACGGGACTGGGACGACCGGACGCCGACCGCCGCCGAGTCCGCGCTCACAGTGGACCGGCACGGCCACACAGTCCGAGTGGACTCCCGAGGCCTGAGCATCGACGGGCAGCGAGTGAGTAGCCGTCCCCTCACCAGGGGCGAGGCCTCGCAGCCGGGCGACCCCTACCACTCCAACGCCTTCCAAGTGACCGACGGCGGAGCTGTCGTCTACCACGGTCGTATCGTCGCCGCGCTGACCAGGGACCGCGAACCGGTCCTGTACGGCGAGCAGGCGCCGGCATGGGCGCGGGGCGCGGGCCACACCGTGGTCGTGGACAGTCGCGGAATCCTCATCGACGGCCAGCGGGTCGCTGAGCAGCCGATGAGCCCGCCGAGCACCGGAACCAGTCCGGTACGGATCGGCAAGGACGGCCAGGTCTACTACGCGGGCGAGGTCATAGCGCAGCTCACGCCCAACCCGAAGAACTCTGACCTTCCTCCGGTCGTCACGCTGCGCTCCACCGGCACCGAAGAGCCGGAGCCCAGGCCCGCGACCCCCGAGCCCGCCTCTTCTCAGCGGCATCTGAGCCTCGTGGAGCCCCTGCCGGACGACGACTTGGACATCGAGCTGTGAGGGCGCTCCTCCGGGACGGTCGCCATCGCCGCGGGCGCGCACGAGCCCCCCCCCGAACGCACCGGACGACGAGGCGCCCGCTTCTGAACACCCGCCCACCAGCAGAAAGGAACAGCACCATGAGCGATGCCGTACGGCGCGAGCCCTGGATCCACACCTGGACGGACGAGGCCGGCATCCAGCGGCAGACCCAGGTCCACTACACGCACGACGACCGCAGCGTCGTCTGGGCTCCCCGCTACACCGGAGACCCCCAGCCCTGGTTCGACGGCGACCGCGCCGAGGACGACCCCTCTGCCCGCTACGAAGACGAGGACCTGGTCACCCGGGGCGACCCGACCGACCCGCACTTCGGCGAGGTCGACCCGGACATCGACGACGACATCGACATCGACATCTGACACCCGAAGAAAGGGACAGCACCATGAGCGACACCAAGACCGAGGGCCCCGCAGAACGCGAACACGAGATCGCCGGGTTACTCCCGGCCCTCGCACAGCTCGACCGGACCGCCACCGAGTTGGAGCAGAAGACGGCCGTCGGCCAGGAGGTCACCGCCGCCGACATCAGCGCCTACCAGAACCAGGCCGCGCACACCCAGCACCTGGTGCAGGAGGCTGCGGCCGACGCCACGGAGGTTTCCGCCGCTGAGAAGGAACACCGCGGCGACGGCGAACGGGGGTTCGCGACCCGCGCCCTCGACCACGCCCACCACCCCCGCCATTTCGAGCCGACCCCGGCCGACGCTGGCAGCGACAAGGACCACGAGCGGGACGACGAGCAGGAGATCGACCTGTGAGCACGGACTCCAGCATCGAGTGGACCGAGGCCACCTGGAACCCCGTCACCGGGTGCGACCGGGTGTCCGAGGGATGCCTCAACTGCTACGCGCTGACGCTGGCGAAGCGGTTGAAGGCGATGGGTTCCGCGAAGTACCAGGTCGACGGAGACCCCAGGACGTCCGGCCCCGGCTTCGGGCTGACGCTGCACCCGGACGCCCTGCGGATCCCCCACCAGTGGAGGAAGCCGCGGACCGTCTTCGTCAACAGCATGAGCGACCTCTTCCACGCGCGCGTGCCGGTCGACTTCGTCCAGCAGGTCTTCGAGGTCATGGCCGCCACCCCGCGTCACACCTACCAGGTGCTGACGAAGCGGGCCCGGCGCCTGGCCCGCCTCGCCGACCGCCTCGACTGGCCGCCCAACGTCTGGATGGGGGTCTCTGTCGAGAACGCCGACGAGCTGCACCGTGTCGACGACCTGCGCCAAGTCCCGGCCGCCGTCCGGTTTCTGAGCTGCGAACCCCTGCTGGGCCCGCTCGACGGCCTCGACCTCGACGGCATTCATTGGGTGATCGCCGGAGGCGAGTCCGGGCCGGGGCACCGTCCGATGGACATGGCCTGGGCTATTCAGCTGCGGGACCGGTGCCAGCAGGACGCCGTGCCGTTCTTCTTCAAGCAGGTGGGCGGAGCCACCCCGAAGGCCGGCGGACGCCTGCTGGAGGGCCGGACCTGGGACGAGTACCCCCGAGCCCTGCAGACCACGACCCCGGAGGGAAGCACCCGGTGAACGGCGAGAAGCACGACCAGGCCCAGCAGACGGAGCCCGAGGACCTGTGGGCGCCGGTCACCGTCTCCGCCGAGGCCGTCGCGGACCACGAGCAGCTGCATGACGCCTACCAGCAGACCCTGACGGCCGCCGGATACGGCGAGGACCAGCGCGAGCGGTACATCGCGGAGTCGGGCCTCGACCCGGAGTACGCGGCGTGCGTATGGGACGAGGAGGTCATGGCCGCCGCCGAGGCCGCCGGCGCGATCCCCGCGAGCCCCAGCCCCTTCGACCCGGCCGAGCGTGCCACCTTGGACGCCCGGGACGCCGCCGTCGATGCGTTCTGGAAGGAACACCCCGAGTACGACGTGTTCAGCAACTCCCCGGAGAACCAGGCGCTGTTCCGGCAGGCCATGGACATCGGGGACCAGCGGGCCCGCGAGGTCCTGGGCGACCAGGCCGCCGAACACCTCCTCAGCCGTCCGGCGCCGGAGGCTCCGGAGATCGACGAGGACCTGGACATCGACATCTGACACCCGAAGAAACGCAACGAGACCACCAACCCCGGCGGAAACCCCGCCGGGGTTGTCGTTGTTGGTGAGTACGGTGCTGTACATGCAGATCAACGGGGCGGAGCGGGGACACGTACTTCTGATCGCAGGTGACCGGGCAGTCCACCGGCGCACCGTCCAGGTGCACCCGAGCGCGAACCTCGCCGCGCTGTCCGTGGTGCCCGTGCCAGTGTTGCTGAACAGCACGCTGCCCGCCGACCTGGTCCACCTCGACGGGGTTCGCGACCAGAACACGCTGCTGTTACGGCTGCGGACCGCCGCGGCGACGCCCGGCCCGTTGCTGGTCTACCTCTCCGGACGGCTGACCGTGGACCGCAAGGGCCACCGCTTCCACCTCGCCTCGACCGGCACCAACGCCTCGAACACCCGCTACACCGCGCTGCCCTGGGATTGGGTCGACACCGAGCTGCGGCACCGCCCGGCCGGATGGACGACCCTGCTGCTCGACCTGGTCGCCGACAAGGGAGCGTGGGCCGAACTGCAGGAGCTGGGCACGCTTCCGGCGGTGAACGCCGACACGTACGGCACCGTCAGCCCGCCCGGGTTTTCCGGCACCGACGGAGTCAGCCCCTACACCCGGCAGATCGTCGAGCAGCTACGCCGCAACCCCGACCGGCCCACCGCCCCACGGCTGCACGCGCTGACCATCGCCGCCGTCGGCATCCCGCCCGGCGCCCTGGTCTTACCCGCCACCCCGCAGATCGAGGCGTACGACGACGAGGAGGAACAACCCGTTCCCCGGCCGCCGATGTCCAACCTGCAGCGCCTGCTCGCCGGAGACACCAGCGTCCTGCCCGTGCCCGCGCGCCGCCGACGGCCCGAGCCCCAGGAAGTCGCGCCGGGGCTCGAAGCCCTGCAGTCCGCTCCCGCGCCCGCTGCGTCGTACGCGTATCCGTCACCGTCTCCAGTCCAGGTTCCGCAGCCGCCGGCCCCGGCCGAGCGCTCTGCTCCGGCACCGGTTCGGCAGCAGCCGTACGTACCGCTGCAAACCGACGTCCGACCGGCCCAGCCGAGTCACCAGCATCGCCATGAGCAGCCCCAGGAACCCGTGCGGGCCCCGCACCCGACCCCGCCTCCCGTCGCCCACCAGACGCCCGTTCAGCAGCCAACACCCGTCCGCCCGCCGGTCCAGGTCCCGCAGCAGCAGGACCCCCGGCCGCACATCTGGCAGACCGCGCAGGCCGGACGGCACAACGAGGCCGCCGAGATGGCCGCAGCCTGGGAGCAGCACACCATGCAGCAGTTCGGCCCCGACTCGCCCCAGGCCACCCAGTGGGCGGAGATCAGGGCGGACCTCGCCCGGATCGCGAGCCGGTGGACGTTCGCCACCCAGCTGTGGATCGCCGCGACGCACACGCGGCTGGCGCACCAGGCGCCGGATTCCACCGAGGTGCTCAACGGCGCGAGGTCCGCCCACTACTGCTGGACGCAGATCAAGAACTCCGCCGAAGCCCGCGACTGCGGGCCCGAGTTGGTCAACCTGCTGCGGCAGCTGCCCGCGCTCGACCGGCGGCACCTCACCAGTGCGCAACAGCGGATGGAGTACCTGCACAACGTGCCCAGCGGACGCTGACCGTCCAACGAGGGGAGGGCCCATGGACGAGGAGCAACTGGACGGCGAGCCGCTGTGGTCCGGCGCATGGGAGGAGATGACCGTCCCCGTGCCGCTGGCCGCGTCCCTGCTCTGCCTCAGTCCGCACACCGTCGGGCAACTCATCGAGGGCGGGCACCTGGCCGCCGAGCAGCGCGGGAACTTCCGCTTCGTCAACCTGGCCAGCCTGCTCGCCTACCGGCGCCGCCACTGGACGCCGGAGCAGGCCGCGCGGTACAACGCCACGCTCGACGACGCGACCGCGCTGGACCAGGCCGCCGACAACCTCGCCGGATAACCGTCCCTGACCTGCACTCTCGCGGGGCTCTTATAGAAACGGGCCCCTGAATGAGGGCCCGAGACGTGACGTACGGGCCGCCCCTCCAACTTTGTTTCGGTCGAAACGAAGTTGGGCGACCTCGGTTCGGTCGAACCAAGGTCACAAGTCGGGCACTTCGCCACGATGCGCCCCCGGGCGCGTCTTCCCGTCGGTCGCGACCGGGTGGACGCTGGATACATGGCGGGCATGGAAAACGGCACACCGGTCCCGGTATTGCGCACGGAGCAGATCTACGGATGCCTGCGGGCCCTGGGGGCGCCAGAGCCGGAAAGGCTGCCTCGGGCAGTGGCGTTGGGGATGCTGCTGATGTTGGTGGAAGCCTCGGCAGCCAGCGCCGATCGCTTCGACCAGGAGCAGATGTACGAGGGCTACGCCCAGAGCCTGCACAGTGCCCTCGGCCTGCCTGACGACTGTCCGGACGCGGAGGCGAAGCCCTGCCCGGCCGGGATGCCGTGGCTGTGGCTGATGCGCTCGCGCATCTCCCGCACGCTGCTCGACATGGACGCCGCCCGGCCCTTCGAGGACGCTGCCGGCCCCGTCCCCATCCCGTCAGCCCACCACCTGCTCGCTGCGGCGGAGGTGGCGCTGACGATCACGATGGAGCCACCCGACCCGTCCCAGCCCCTGGAGCAGGCCGTCCGTACGGCACGCGACCGCATGCGGACCCTCGTCACCGAGCTGGAGAACGCCCGTCAGCAGACCGAGGCCGCCCGCGAAGTGCTGCGCGAGATGGGGATTGAGCCCTAGCCGCCATCAAGCCCACACGTCCCGTCCGGCCGAACGGGTGTCCAGAAAGTGTTTCGGCCGAAACGCTTCGTAGACGCATTGCCGCGTCCCGAACGGCAGTCCCGGAAAACTCGGCTCCACGGACCAGTCCGCCTAATCTCCAGAAGTTACCTGCGGGGATTTTCGACCGGAGATGAGGCGCTCAGCGCGACAGCCGACGCCCTCGCCCGGCAGGCAGCGCCCGGCGCTGTACGGGCTGCTCCTGGGCCTCCCGCTCGACGGTGACCTCCACCTGGTCGGCGACGTCGGCCAGGACCTCGATGTAGATACGGCACCCGCTTCCCCGCCGGTTCGGCACCGGGCTGGAGACGTCCCCCACGCGGGTCTCCGGCCAGGCCCTCAGCGCCCGCACGACCGCATCGGCCGTGCGCTGTACATCGTCAGAGTCCGAACCCATGAGGCGAATCTGCGGCATCAGCCGGCCTCCCCTTCGTCTCGGCCGCCGTCCCCGGCCGCCACCGTCTCGTAGCCGCGCCCCATCGACCGCAGGCAGTCCAGCACCGCGCGGCAGTCGCCCGCCGCCCGGTGACCACCCTGGAGCGGTTGCCACCGGTTGTTGCCCCAGTACTCGCTCCAGTCCCCCACCCAGTCGCTGTACGGGATCATCACGTCCTCGACGGTCAGCGTGTCCAGCCAGACCGCCGCACGCTCCCGCGCCCAGACCGCAGCCTTTTCCTCGGTTGCCTCGATCGGGCTGCAGTCGAGGTAGTGCAGCGTCAGTTCGTGGCGCAGCACGCCGACGTCGAAGGCCTTGTTGTAGATCAGCACCCGCTTGCCGTTGAGCAGCGCGACGAGCCGCGCGAGGACGTCGGAGAACCGGTTCGCTGAGGCGACATCGGAATCCGTGATGCCGTGGATCTGCGATGCGTCGACCGGGATGGGCACGCCGGGGTTCAGCAGCGTGTCCAGCAGTACCTCGCCTCTGGACGACAGCACCGCGATCTCGACGATCCGCGCGTCATCGTCCAGTCCGGTCGTTTCGGTGTCGAGGACCAGGACGTCGGGGTCGGCGAGGGCTTCCGCCGCCCACTGCACCCGGGCCTGCGCCTCCCGGCGCTCCGCCTCGCGACGTGCCTGGTCCCCCGCCTCCCACCGGGCCCGCTGCTCGGCCTGCCGCCGCTCCTCCGCCTCCGTGCACGGCGCGCACCGGCGCGGCCAGTGCGCGGCCCTGCTCCACCAGCCCCGCTGCAGCCCCTGCTGCTTCTGGTGGGCGCGGGCCTCCTTCTTCGTCACCAGCTTCACCGTGCAGTCCTCCCCGGCGCACACGGTGGCCTCCTCGACCCAGGCGACCGCCTCCTCGCGCTGCTGGTCGAGCTGCTTGCGACGGCAGTCCGGGCAACGATGGTGGGACACCGGCAACGGACGCTCCCGCACCGTCCGGCAGTCCCAGCACGTCCGCGCCTCGCGACGGCGCTGGGCCTCATACGCCTTGGTCTGGCAGACCGAACACCGCTTGCGCACCGGGTACTTGCGGACCTTGCCGCACTCCGGGCAGGTACGCCGCGCCGTCATCTGCGCCTTGGTCGACGACCCCAGCGGCTTCATCTTCACCGCATCGGCCGGGTCGTACAGATCGAACTGACCGTGCCGCTGGATGTAGAGGTACGCGACCGGCTTCTGCCCCGGAGCCAGCTTCAGCCGCTCAGCGGCCAGCTGCGTCTGCGTCCGCAGATGCGCCGGCGCCTGCCCCCAGCCGTACACCTTCGGCTTCGGCACGGCCGGGGCCGCCTCCGGCTCTGTCCGGCTGGACGGGATCTCCGTCTCCGCCGCCGTGGTGGTGCTCACTCATGCCTCCGATACGTCGAGGGGATTGAAACCGTAGCATTCATAAACCCTTTCCGCCGCCTTTCCAAACATTCCCCCAAAGGCGAATTGCGGCCGAAAGTCGCTCGTATAAATACGTGCGCGCGAAGCCGGATACAAGTAAACGACGTCGTTACATGTCTTCGCCGACGCCAGCACCCGTGACCTGCTCATCCTGGGGAACCGGCCAGTGGTCCTCGACCGCCTCACGGGCAATCCGGCTGGACGGGTACAGCAGAGCCGCGAGCCGTTCGCGCTCGGCCTGGGCCTCTTCGCTCAGGTCCCGCTGCGGTCCGATCAGGTGCTTCTCCTCCATCTCTTTCAGCACCGGCTCCGAGATGCGCCAGGCCGCCGTGCGCAGCTGGAGCACCAGGTCCTCGTCGAGCGTGAACGCCCGCTCTGCCGTGCCGTGTTCGCACCCGGACAGGCAGGCCGGCCACCGCCCCGACAGCGACAGCCGGGTCAGCTCCCCCGGCGTCAGCGGCAGCCACGGCCCGGCCAGGTCCGGCAGCTGCAGCCGCTCCTGCAGGGCACGCCCCATGAGCACGTCCAGCGCAGGCCAGCGCACCGGCCGCACCTCCGCCGCCTCCATCCGGGCCTGCCGGCGCAGCCGCGTGACGTCCCGCTCCCACGGCGGGGTGTGCACCCGTTCGGTCAGCGCCGCAGCGCGTTCTTCCACCAGCTCATTTACGAATTGCGTTTCTGCTTTCCGGTGGCGCCTTATCAACGCCCGCAGACGTCCCGCCTGCTGTACCGAGAGCTGCAAGGTGATTCGCTTACGCGTCATGGACCCAGTAAACGACGTCGTTTAGAGAAGCCGCAAGCGCCCTCGCCCTCGCTGATAACAAGCCCTTGGGGGCGCGACCGCCGCCGTACGGCGAAAGACCAGGTCAGGCAGCAAGAAGGAAGAGGGGAACTACGCGGCGGTGCGCTGCCGTTCGGCGTCAACGGCACGCCGCAGCTGTTCCATCTTCAGGGGCAGCAGCTGGCGCAGTCCTTCGTACCGCAGTCGGCCGACCCGGTACGAGGTGATCAGTCCGTTCTCCTCCAGCGGCATCCCGGGTGGGCGAATCACCGTGTTGCCCTGGTCGTCGAGAACGCCGTCGTGGTTCATCCAGAGCGACACCCACAGCTTCGAGGTTCCGTGGGCCCGCTGCAGGAGGCCCTTGCGCACGTCCAGCCAGCGCTCCAGCGCGGCCCGGGTCAGGGCGGAGGTCGCGACCCACTCGCCCTCGATGGCGCCGCCGCCCTGCGGTCGCCGTTCGACGTACATCGCGGCGTTGTCCTCCCCAAGCCCCGTGGTGCGCAGCTCGACCAGCTCCCCGCTGCGCGCCGCGGTGTCCAGCTCGACGGCGAGCACGGCGGTCAGCCGGGTCTGCGCCGGAGACATCGCCTCGCCCAGGTACCGGTCGAGCTGGCGGGTCAGCGCGGCGAGGGTGGCCGCCTCCGGCGCGGGCTGCAGCGCGATCTCCCCGCCGCCCAGGCGCAGCGAGGACATCCCCAGCGCCTCGCGCAGCAGGTCGATGCACTTGCGCCGGATCTCATTGGTCGGCACCGAGGTGGGCGGGAACTCCCCGTCGATCCTGCGGCGCCGCAGCACCCCCGACTCCGCGAGCCGTACATACGGGTCGAGCGCCTCTTCCTCCAGGAGCCGCCGCAGACTGCGCCGGGCGCCGACCGGCAGCGCGCCCCGGTCCAGCGCGCGCTCCAGCTCCCCGCGCACCATGTCCAGCTGACGCCGCCGGGCCGCGCCGGCGCCCAGGCCGTCGAGGAGCTGGTCGAGCGCGCGGACCGAGAGGAACTTCGACGTCTGCACGCCGCGATTGTCGCGCACGGCCGCCGCCCCGACCCGGGAGACGGCCGAGTTTCTGGACTTTCTGGACCCCTATCTACGCGCGGGCGCGCATACGGCGGTGGGGTAGCCGATGGGCCTGTCAGCGCACGCTGCTGCCCAGGATCTTCGACGCCCTGGTACGGCGGGTCTCTTCCTTCTTCTGCGCCCGGTCGAAGGCGGAGCGCAGCCGGGTCGCCTCGCGCGCCGCCGGGTCGATGATCCGGGCCACCGTGGTCGGGTGCCACTTCCCGCCCCGCTTGGAGAGCGTCCCCTGCTCGTTGAGGCGCCGGCAGATGGCGCGGGCGCCCAGGCCCTCTTCGTCGTGCCACTGCAGGATCAGGTCCTCGATCTCCTTCTCCGGATCGAGGTCGACGAGTTCGTTGTCGATGGCCTGCTTGCCGAACGGCGGAGCGCCGAAGGCGTAGCCGCCCTGCTCGCCCTTGGTGTCGCGGCCGTCGCGCAGCCGCTTGCGGATGAGACCGCGGTCGAGCTGGTGGAAGACGCCGCGCATCTGCCGCATGGCGGTGCGCATCGGGTCGTCTTCGTCGTCCTCCAGATGCTCGCCGTGGTCGGCGGTGAAGACCCGGCCGCCGAGCGCCCAGGTGTATGCGAGTACGGCTTCCTGCACGGTGAGTTCGCGCGCGAGGCGGTCGAGGTTCGGGGCGAGAATGCCGTCGGCGCGGCCGTCGGCGATCCACTCCATGGCGTCCATCAGCCCGGTGCGTTCGTCGATCGTGGACTTGCCGGTCTTGCCGCCCTTCTCGTCTCCGTCGGCGACGACGTGCACGATCCGGTGTCCGGCCATGCCGTTCCACTTCCGGCAGTCGCGTTCCTGCGCGGGCAGGCCGTAGCCGTCGACTGCCTGCCCTGCCGTGGAGACGCGCAGGGCGATGATCAGACGCAGACGCTCGCGCGGAGTGGGGTTCACCATGACCCGAAGCGTACACATCTATAGGTATAGATGTAACACTCAAGGTCAGAGCCGAGTTACCCCATACGGGGCACCGATCCGGTCATTCAGGGGCGCCTTCCGGCCGGACGCCGTAAAGCCGCTTGCCATGTAAAGCCGTTTTACAGGACCGTCGTTGTGTGAGTACGAGACGAGACGACGTGATGGCCACACTGCGGGACTGGTCGAAGCCCGGACGCCGGGCCGACCTGGTCGCCGCCGCGTGGCAGGCAGGCGAGACCAACGTCCGTGCGCTCGCCGAGGCCGCGCGCATCAGCCGGCCGACCGTGTACGCCGATCTGCGATCCCGGGGCATCGACCCCGACCACCGACCGAAGGGCAACAGTGTGATCACGAACCTTTCCCCGCTCGACATCGAGGGCTTCACCGGCATTGCCGACAGGCTCGACGCGGAACTCGACGCGGCGCTGCAGCAGTGGGCCGCCAGCCACCCCGACGTCGACCCGCACGGCCCGGAAGGCAAGACCGAGGGCATGAGGCTGGTCGGGCTGATGGACACCACCTTCCGCTACGCCGACGTCCGCGACCTGCTGGCTCACGAGCAGGTCGCCCGCATCAACCTCGACCGCCTGCTGCACCAGGTGGAACTCCGCTGGGAGGCCCTGAACAACGCCGTCGCCTGGCTCGCCGCCCACCACGCCTACACCGTCGCAGTCGACGAGGCCCGCATCGCCATCGACATGTGGCGCGAGCGCGCCGAGGCCGCCCTCAACCGGCCGTTCTTCTGCATGTCGGACCGCGAGGAAGCGGCGTACCGCCAAATCCAGGAGGCCGGTCACCCCGCCCTGGAACAGGCGCAGGCCGATCTCGACCGGACGCCGGCGCAGACCGCTGAGCAGCTGCTCGCCAACCTCGATCAGGCCCACGAGCGCCGCAAGGAACTGGCCGCCGAGACCCTCCGCCACGCCCAGGGCACCAGCCAGTGACCACCCCCGCCGAACCCGACCGAAAGAAGGAGCACACCTTGTCACCCACCCTTCAGGCCCAGCAGACCGCCCGCGCCCGCCTGCTCTCCGAGCTGGAGCGCCTGTTCGCCGACGACGCCGGTCTCGGCGTCCTGGTGCCGTACAACGGCCGCCCAGACATGACCCATGAGGCCAAGGAGGTACAGCGGGCTTGGGCCCGCGCCCTGGTCGCCGTGCACGGCTACGACCGGGCCGCCTCCGTCTACACCGAGTACGTCGGCCACCGCCAGCGCAGCGTCACCGAGACCATCGGTGCGTGGGACAACCTGGTGCTCACCGGCAGGCCCATTCCCCGCTGGGACCGGGACATCCACGGGTTCCTGTGCTTCTCCTGCGTCGACACCTTCGCCACCGTCATCGCGGCCGACGGTGACCCGCTGTGCAACCGCTGCGCCCGCGAGCACAGCGCTCTGGAGACCACCCGGCCGCAGTGGCGTGCCTACAGCCACAGCCAGTTCGTCTTCCCCGGCCTGATGGGCGAGGAGCGCAAGACGGGCGAGACCAAGCTGATCATCCAGTACCAGGACGGCGAGAAGCGCATGCACGTCACCGGCGAGGCCGGACTGCTCACCGAGGGGACCAGTAGCCTGCCGGGCTTCACCTCGGTCTCCGGCCAGACCCACGGCGACAGCCGCGACACCATCAACCTCACCGTCGAGGCCCGCGCCGAACACGTCCGTCGCAGCGTCGAAATCCTCGCCACCTTCGCCTACGACCCGGAGCCCGAGCAGTGGGAGGGCCACGCCTACGGCTTCCGCTTCGTCTCCGCCCGGCTCACCGCCCGGTCCCGGAAGCTGGGCCACCTGGACATCGCAGACCCGGTCATCACCGAGCACACCGACCTCTACCAGCTGCTCGACACCCTGATCACCCATCTGCACGGGGGCCAGCAGTGACCGCGACGGCGAACCGGTTGATGTCCGCCCTCACCCCGGAGGCGGTGCGCACCTACCCGCGTATCGACCAGGCCGGAGCCGAGCGGCTGGCCCGGCACTGGCGCACGGCGTACCCGGCCATGCGCACGATCCTGGACACCGTGATCGTCGCTCAGCGTGGGGCGGAGCCCCCGACCGTCGACCTGCCCCGGCTGGAGCGCGTACGGCGCGAGCTGGGCCAGGTCGACCGGAACACCCACCGCGTGTGCACCCGCAGCGAGCCGTTCTTCTCCCCGACGACCGCCGGGTGGCTGGTGCGCGACGTCATCGACATCACCCACATCGGACACCCGCAGGCCAGCGCCATCTACCGACTCGCTGCCGACCTGGCCGATCTCGCGGTCCAAGACCTGCCCCCGGGCGTCGAGAGCACCGACAAGGAGGGACTGTGAGCACTGAGTCCGAGAACGGCATGACGTACGACGCCGGCCCCCACGATGCCGAGGGCTGGAAACTCCACGACGACGGCACCCGCGTACACCGTTACACCTGCACGATCCACGACGGGCAGGGCTGTGACGGGCACTGCGGCCCCGACGCCCCGGCGGCCCCGGCCGAGGAGACGGCGGACGGGGACGCCGACTGGATCGCCAACCAGGTCGGGCCCAGGCAGGTGGGAGGCCGCTACTACAGCGGGTACTGGGACCTTGCGTACGAGGTCCTGAACATCGACGACAACCCCGACAACTGGGGACCGTGGGAAATGACCTGTCGCTGGGACGACGGCCGCGACACCACGCACTGCACCGCGTGGGACCCGAAGCGGGACCGGGTCATCTCTCAGTCGCCGCAGCCGGACCTCGACACGGACGTCGTCGACCGCTGACCCCCACGCACACGAGAAGGGTGTCCGCAGCCATTCGAGCTGGCTGCGGACACCCGCCCACGAGCATACGGACTCGCATTCCGGGGCCGATCGCCACGATGGAGGAATTACGGTGAAGGACGCGGACGTCGCCCCGGTCGAACTGCCCGAGCACCACCACGAGGAGATCCTGGCCTCGCAGATTCTTCCCGCCTGGACCAAGGACGCTGTCCCACAGGACCAGCCCGTAGCCGTGCTGGTCGGCGGACCGGCCGGCAGCGGGAAGTCCACCGCCTGCCAGGTGTTGAAGGCGGTACTGGACCGGCGGGGTGGTGCGGTACTGATCGGCCCCGACCTCTACAAGTCAGACCACCCCGCCTACCAGAGTCTCCTGCAGAGCGATGACCGCACCGCGGGTGTGCGGGTACGGCCGGACGTGCTGCGGTGGCAGGCGGAGGTCGAGGAGTACGTGCGTGGGCGCAGGTTCGATGCGCTGGTCGAAACCCCTGTCGTTGACCCGGAGCAGGCCCGCGCCTACCAGGATGCGGGGTACCGCGTCGAGGTGGTGGTGCTGGCCGAATCGGAGGCCGTGACGCAGCTGAGCGTGCTGGAGCGCTATCTGGCCCAGGTCGCCGAGGACGGCGCCGGCCGGTACGTGTCCTGGGAGAACCACGACCGGTGCGTGCGCCGTCTGCCGCAGTCGCTGGAGGTCATCGAGACGGAGCGGCTGGCCGACCGCGTGATGGTGGTACGGCGTGATTTTGAGGTGCTCTACGACAACGAGCTGACGGGATCTTCCCTGGCGGGCGCGCACCGAGCGCTGCACGCGGCACGGGTGCGGCCGTGGACTGCGCCGGAGAGCTGGAGGTTCCGCCGCCAGTTGAACGGCCTGCAACAGCAGTTGCACCCGGCGTCGAGTACGCCGGAGCGGCGGCTCTTGGTGGCCGGTGGTCTGGAGCGGGCTGCGGCGCTGGCCGAGCCGGTACGGCGCATCGCCCAGCCGCTCACGGTGCCGCCCGGGGTTGACTACCACCGGCTGTCCGCCGACGAGCACCGGTTCGTTTTCGACGAGCTGATCGTGCCGCTGTACCTGAGCAACATCACGGCGCACGAACAGCCGATGACGCTGTACCTGATGGGCCCGCAGGGCTCCGGGAAATCCCACACCGCCCACACACTGCACCGCGTGCTGCGTGCCCGCCGGCCCACCCGAATCGAGGGCGGCCTGTTCAAGTCGATGCACCCCGACTACCGCCGTCTGCTGGAGGAGGACCCACGCACGGCGTCGGCCCGCATCCGCCCCGACTACCGCAGGTGGCAGGCCAAGGCCGAGCAGCGGGTCCGCGAGCACCGGGGCGACCTGCTGATCGAGATCGCTCCGGACGACATCGATCACTTCCTCGACAGCGCCCGGCGCGACCGCGCGGCGGGCCGCCGGGTGGAGCTGATCGCTCTGGGGGTGCGGGCCGCCGACAGCCGCCTGGGCGTTGCGACCCGGGCCGCGGGGGTGGCGCGGATCGGCGGCACCCCCCGCTTCACCCAGAGCGCCGCGCACGACCGCACCTTCGCCCTGCTCGCGGACGTGGTCCGCGCCGCCGAGCAACTGCCGGACCTGGTCGACTCCGTCTCCGTCGTCGGCCGGGACCTGACCGCGCGGTACCGCAACACCCGCCGCCCGGACGGCACCTGGGACGCGCCGCCGAGAGGCGGGGACGTGGTGGACGAAGAGCAATACCGGCCCTACACCACCGCGGAGGCGGCCCGCTTCCTGGCCACGCTGCAGCAGGTACAGGGCGAGCTGCCGCAGTACCGGCAGGATCTGGTCGAGATCGCCGCGCTGGCCTGGCCGTTGATGCCTGAGCACCTGCAGCCTCGGGCCCTCGCGGTCACCCTCCCGGTCGCTGCCCTGCCGCTCCCCCGGCACGAGAGGGACTACTGGCCCCTGAACTCCTTGAGGCGCGCCGCGTAGCGGGCCGCGATCTCCTTGAGCTGCGCCGCGTCAGCGTCCGGCAGGGACGCCAGGTCGGCGGCGCATTCGGCGAGACCGTCGCGCAGCAGCTTCATGCGCTCCGCATCCGGGGCGCCGACACGGCGCTCCAGGAGCAGCTGCTCGGAGTACCGGGCACTGACCTCCTGCACCTGCTCCTCGACTTCCACGCGGGTGGGGGTGGGTTCAGACACGACGCTGTCCCTTCCAGATTGGGCGATGGGCCGTCATTGTCGCTGGCTGAGACGATGCGGCCGGACGCCCGGGTTATCGCAAGCCGACCCGAACAGGGAGACCGGGCGCATAGGTTGCTACCGCTGGTGATCTTTCTTGGGGGTGTCGTGGCGCGAGATCTGCGGATGCTGTTCGGTGCGAATGACCGGTCGGTGGCGGCCGAAGAGGCTTTCACGAACCGTCAGGCCCAGTGGCAGGCCGTCGTCGCTGCGCTCAGCGAGCATCTGCACCGCATCTCCAACCCGTCGTTCGACGTCGAGGACCTGGCCAGCCCGCGGCACAACGTTCTGGCTGCCCACGGGGTCGGCGGGATCGGGAAATCGACGTTCTCCCGCAAGATCGAGGCGTCGCTCGCCGACTCCGGCGGGCGCCCCACGCAGTGGGCCGCGCCCGCGTGGCCGATCGAGCGACTGCTGCCGGTGCGCATCGATCTGGCCCGCTCCAGCGGCATCGACTTCGAGCGGGTGGTGCTGTCGATCCGCCTGGCCGTCGCCGCCCTGGGGCGGCCGATGCCCGCCTTCGACCTGGCCCTGCGCCGGCACTGGGACCGCAACCACCCGGGCGAGCCGCTGGAGGAGTATCTGCGGCGCGGCGGGATGTTCAGCCGGTTCAGCAACGCGGTCAATCTGCCCAGCCAGCTGCAGTCCGCGCTCGCGGACGTCGCCGGCGCCCTGGCCCTGCCCGGCACCGTCGGAGGCGCCGTCGGCCAGCTCACCACCGCCCTGGTCGGCGCCCTGCGCGAGCGGCGCCAGACCGTGCGCGCCCTGGCAGGCTGCAGCCGCCTGGCCGACATCCTGGAGGCCGAACCGGACCTGGAGACGCTGAGCTTCGCCACTCACCTGCTCGCCTGGGACGTGGCCCAACTCCCCGCAGCCCAGCGGATCACCCCCGTGGTGCTGCTCGACAGCTTCGAGGAAGTCGGAGACCGCACCCACCGCGACTTCGAGCGGCTGCTGCAGCGCATCGTGTGGCTGATGCCCAACGCGTTCTTCGTCATCACCGGGCGCAACCGGCTGCAATGGGCCGAGGACGGCCTGCAGGGACAGCTCGACTGGACTGGCTCCACTGCCTGGCCCGGCCTGGCCGGACACGTCCCGGGCGCCCGTGCCCACGGAGGCCCCGAGGTACGGCAGATCCTGGTGGGCGACTTCTCTCCCGAGGACTGCGAGGACCACCTCGCCCGCCGTCTCGCCCACAACGGACAGCCGCTGATTGCTCTGGAGCTACGCCACACGATCGCCGAGCGCTCCCACGGCCTGCCCCTCTACCTCGATCTCGCCGTCATGCGGTTCTTGGAGATACGGCGCAGCGGACGCGTGCCGCAACCGGACGACTTCGGCGACTTCCCAGCCCTGATCTCCCGCACCCTCAGCGACCTGACCAGCGACGAGCGGCACGTGCTGCGGTCGGTGTCGCTGCTGGACGCGTTCTCTGTGCCGCTGGCCACCCAAATCGCCGGGCTCACACATGACGCGTCAGCCCTGAGGCTGACCGAACGCCCCTTCATCCGCGAGGACCTCACCGGCCTGTGGCCCTTCCACCTCCACCAGGTGGTGCGCTCCGCGATCCGCAACGCCGAGGACCGCACCGACGACCGGTGGTCCGAGCAGGACTGGCAGCGGGCAGCCCTGCGCGCCCTGTCCGCACTCGGCCAGGAGTGGGCCCACGGGCCCCGCCGCGAGCGAACCGTGCTCATCGGCGTACTGCGGCAAGCGTTGCGCCTGGCCCGCGACTTCAACCTCGACCAGCTGGACTGGCTCACCGAGGCCGCTTTCGCCTACGTCGGCGACTCCGTATGGGAGCCGCTCGCCCCGCCCGCCCACGGCCCCGCGCACACTGCGCTGTCGACGCCGGCCGAGGCGCTGGTCGAAACCCTCAGTGCCCTGGCCCGCCGTCAACGCGAGCACCGCGCCCGTACCGTGGAGCGGCTCACCGCAGTCATCGACTCCGGTCTGCTGCCCGCCGAGCTGCAGGAAATGCCGCTCTACTACCGGGCCAAAGCCTTGCGCGACATCGGACGCACCGAGGACTCGCGCCATGGATACCAGCAGGTGGCCGATGCCGGGGGCCGCCTCGCTCAGGCCGCCCGCCGAGGGCTGGCGCAGGCCGCCCGTCTCGACGGTGACTTCCCCACGGCTCTTGCCGCTGCCCAGACGCTGGGGTGGGAGGGCCGCCAGCAGCGTGTCCTCGGCGATCTGTACTGGATCCAGGGAGAGGTGCAGCGCGCGGCCGAGGCGTATCTGGCCGGGCGCCTCGAAGCCGAGCAGCATGCCAAAGCGGGCGAGGCCGCGCACAATCAGGCTCTGCGCGCCCTCGCCCTCGCGTTCTTCGACCCCCGCCAGGCCGACGACGAACTCGACCTGGCCCAGCAGCTCCTCGCCGGCCTCGACCTGCGGGCCACGACAATCAACGCCGCCATCGCCTCCGTCATCCGCGACGCCGGCAGCTCCGACCTCGACGACCGCGTCCGCACTCTGCGCACCGAACTCGACGTCGCGGGCCTCACCTCCATGACGCCCACCCTCGAACTCGCCGTCGCCTTCCACCAGGCCGTCCTCGACGACCGCGGGGTTTTGAGCGCCACCATCGCCCGGCTGCGTGAGCAGACGAGCGACGGCACGTACGCCTACTACACCGACATCACGCACTTCATGGCCGATCGTCAGCTCCCCGACGACCACACCCCGCCCCGCTGGCTGGACAACGAGCAGGCCACCCGCGCCAGGTGGCGAAGCCTCGTCACCGCCCGACGCGAACGGCTGCGCACCGCGCGGTGACCATCACGGCCAAGGCTGTGGTGGGGCGGGGTGATGATGGAGAGCGGGCACCGAGGTAGGAGCAGCACATGGGGATCAGGCACCTGGCCCGGCTGCAGTTCGAGGCGGACGGCCCGGTCGTCGAGGGCGAGTGGACCGTCCCGGCCACGGCCCAGGACCGGTACACGGAGTGGGTCGGGCTGTACGGCACCGGTCCGGGCATCGTGATCCGGCTCATCGAGGAGAGCGACGGCCGCCGGCGCGTGCTCAAGACCTGGACAGCGCAGGGCGAGACCGAGGAACCCACCAACTGAAAGGGTCCGGAACGGCCCACGCGGTACGGGACGATGTCTCCCATGTCTGACACCCTGTGGACCCTTCTCTTGGCGACCGTCACCGCCGTGGTGGCCGCTCTTGCGGTCGGTCTGTTCGTCACCCCGCGGATGGAAGCCCGCAGGACGCGGTTGGGCGAGGTCCACACCGCCCGTGACACTTTCGGCGCGAACATGATGCGGATCATCTCTGCCTGCTCGCTGCTGCAGAAGATCGAGCTTCCGCCGGACGACGAGCCCGACTGGACGCCGGTCATGCGCGAACGGCTGGCGGGCGAGCGGAACCGCTGGCTGGAGCAGCTTGACGACGCCACCCGGTGGCTGATCGACAACGTCGTGACGTACGCCGGGAGCTGGCCCATGCGCCGCCTCATCCGGTTCGCCGTCGACTACGCCGGCAACGCCCGCATGGTGGTGCTGTCCGAGCGGGAGGAGGCCGCCAAGGTGGAGCTGCTGCTCGCGCTGACCGTGCCGGTCCAGCGTCAGTTCTTCGGGTGGCTCTGGTCGCGCGCGCGGCACCACCATGCCGACCACCGGGCTTTCGCCGAGACCATCGCCCGCATCAGCGGCGAACCCACAGCGCTGTAGACCGGACATTCCCGTACCCACGGCGAACGGAGTCTGTCCTCGCCTCAGGACCCGGACGGCTCCACCTGCAACTCGACCAGCCTTAACAGCAACGCCCTGGGCCCGACCGTGAGTTGCGGTCGGGCCCAGGGCAGTACCGTGATGCCGAGCAGTCGTTCGTGCTGGAGGAGGGGGCCCCATGAGCCTGAAGACCCGGTTCTATCTGTTGCTGGCGCTCATTGCGATCGGCGTGGTGATCGGGATGAACAACCCCCCGACGGGCCCCTAGTTCCCAGAGCCGCCTCCCCGGTTGTCCTGGCCCGGTACGTCCGCCCGTGACGGGCGCGAACCGCCGGACGAGGTGGGCCGGGACGAGTGGGCCGCGATCCCGCCGTTCGCGTGGGACACCGACGACGAAGCCTGAGCCGACGCCGCGGCCGGCCGCGACGACGTGTCCCGGCTCGCATGGGTGTTGATGCCCTGTGTGATTCCCGTGACGGGACGCGTGACGATCGCCGCAGCCTGGCGGCTCTGCGGGTCATAGCTGTCCCGCCGGGCCGCCACGATGTCGTCACCCATGCCGGGCACCATCCGGAACAGCATCGCGGACGCCATGATGGCGATGATGATGATGGCGAGTCCGGAGATGACCGCCGCCGTCGTGTCCTGCGGACCCTCTCCCGACGTCAGCGCGTTCGCCAGCCGCAGCACGATGACGATGATGGGCTTCACCATGATGATCGCGGCCATGATGCCCACCCAGCGGCGCACCCTGCCCCACAGTTCCTTGTCGACCAGGCCCGAGTAAACGACCGTGCCGAGGGCAGCGCCGACATACAACAGTGCCGTCCTGATCACCATCTCCAGCCAGACCACGCCCGCCGCCAGGATCGCCACACAGGACAGCGCGATGCGCGCGAACGGGCCGCCGTCCTGCGCCGTGTCCTCACTGCGCAACGCATCGGAGAACGAGCTGAAGAACTTCTCCGACCCGGCGCCGCCGGCGATGCCCTGCGTGATGCCGTCCACCGCGGCGACCACCGTGTAGAGGATCAGGGGCGTGAACGCGGAGGCCAGCACGGTCACCCACAGCAGGCCGATCGCCTCGCCGAGCGCCGTGGTCAGCGGCACGCCACGGATCGCCCGCTTGATCACCGCCCATATCCACATCAGCAGGACCAGGAACGTCGACGCAGCGAAGACCAACGAATACGTCTTCAGGAAGCTGCTGTTCGTGAAATCAACTTCAGAGGTCGCGGCGACCGCGTTGCTGAGCTGGTCGACTGTCCAGGCCGCGGCTTTGGCGATGCCGTTCGCCAGCGAGGCCAGCGGGTCGAGCGCGGAGGTCGGGTCGGTGAGCGACGGACTGTCCGAGCCCGAGCCCCCTTCATGATCCTGCTGACAGATCTCTTTGGCGGCACCCGCGAGGAGGGCGCACGGATCCTCGTCCGCGCGCGCGGGCAGCGTCAGGACGGACAGCGTGACGGCCGAGACAGCGGCAGCCGTCGACGCACGGGCCGCAGTACGAATGCGCGCGGACACATCAACCCCCAGGCAGATCAGGTGACTTAGAGCTTCCCACGCTGTTGCAGGTAACGACACCTGGGCGCCCACGACCCAGCCGCCCCGGATACCGTCATCCGCAACACGATCACGGCGGACGGGGTGCGGGATGAGGACCAGCAGTCAGCGGCAGGCCAGCGAGAAGACGGCCGGCGCCGGAACGTCCGGCCGCGGCTCGCAGCGCGGCCTCATCACCACGGTGGGCATTGCCGTCCTGCTGATAGCCGCCATAGCCCTGGCCAACCGGGGGTGGAACAGCGGAGGCTCGGCGGCCGCGGCCGCCGATGACCCGCTCGCCCCGGAGATACCGCACAGCAGGCAGGGCGCGCAGAGCACGGCCGTGAAGTTCGCCGGCCGCCTCGGCAGTGAGTCGATGTTCAACACCGCGGACCGGCACGGCGTCGTGCAGGCCATTGCCGACCCGGACGAGCGGGACGCGCTGCAGACCGCGTTCGATGGCAGCTACACCGTGGCGTTCAACGAGCGCATCGGGCTGGACGAGGAGGGCAAGGCGCCGGCCGGAGCCACCTTCGTGAACCGGACGATGCCCGTCGGCACGGTCCTGAAGAGGTACAGCACCGCGGAGGCCACCGTCGACGTGTGGTGCAGCGGACTGTTCGGCATCACCGGGCGGAACGTCACCCAGATCCCCGTCACCACCAGCTGGTTCACCATGACCATGACCCTGCGCTGGACCGACGACGGATGGAAAATGACCGAGTCGACCCAGGAAGACGGACCGGAGCCGACCAGCTCGGCCGCCGAGTTCGGCCAGGCCCCGCAGCTGTAAGCCCCGGAATCCCAGCTCAGACACCAGCCGCAAGGTAGACAGCGTGTCGAGCAGCGGCGAGAACGCTGAACTGGCCTGGTCGTTCCGTCACCGTGGCGGAACGACCAGGCCCCCACGTCGGCCGGAGCCGGGCGGGGGCCTGGAATGCGGTGAGGGTCTGTCCGCCGCAGGTCCGCGCTACTTACCCAGAAGCAGGTGAAGCAGCGTGACGACGATGACCCCGACACCGATGGCGATGCCCAGCTCGGGGTTGCGGCAGGCCACGTAGACAGTGAGCCCGCCCACCAGCAGAAGGACGACCATTCGGACGCTGATCTGGTTGTCCACCTTGGTCACCCCCCTGCCGTCGCATGCGCCGCGGTGCCGGGGTGCCGGGGCCGACGTTCTGGTGCCCCTGGGGTGACGCCGAAAGCGATGCGACTCGACGCCGGCACGTACGCCCCCTTAGTCTCGCGTATAGACCTGATGGTTCTACTCCAGTTCTTGATCTTCACGGTTCAGTTCGGGTGAGAGCTGTCGGACTACGCGGCGGTCCCCTGTTGGAGCAGGGGGCCGCTTCTTTTTGGGCGCCTCCTCGGTCGAGAGCTGTCGGACTACGCGGTGACGACAATCCGTTGGAGCGGTGACCGCCGTCTCCGGTACAGATATCGGTCCGGATGTCCTTGTGGGCGCGGTCGTTGCCGTCAGAGAGAACCCTACGCACACGTTGATGACAGTCCTCGCCGTTACACCTCAAATCTGCAGACTTGAGAGCGGGCTGGTGATGTCCCACCTGCAGTTTCTGCCGTCTCACTCGCCGAGGGGCGCAAGCTGTCCACAGTCCCTCGTGACCCCTACTTCGGTAGGGAGGAACCTCGGCTGGCGTCCCTGGGGGCGTCGTCGACCTTGCTCGGCGGATTGTTAGTGCAGGATTCGGACGAGAAGACCTTTTCTGGGCGGTCGCTCCGCTCGCGGAAGGCCGCCTACCTGCGGTTTCGTGGTCCGCAAGGCCCTTGCCTCCCTTGCTGCGCCGAATTAGACGACTAATCAGAACGATTTCGCTGTGCACTTCGCGATGTGCGCCACGAATTCGATTCGAATGCGAAGAGGTAGAGCTTGAAGAGCGGCGCCAAAGGAGCCTCTCGGACCTTCAGAGTTGAGCGGTGCGGAGGTGTCCACGGGCACGGCGAGTCGCGACACAAACGGCAGATGGGCCCATCGAAGTCGAAGATGGTCATCTAGTAGGGGCACCACCACGAGACGTACGTGTTCTCGCTACCCGGTGACCTCCGGCCCGGTACGCCGACTAATATCGAACATGTGACCGAAGACCTGGCCCCGCGCGTGAGCGTCGCCCTCCCCGGCGGACGCGTCATCGCCGGGCGCCTCCACACCCGCCGGCGGGACGCCGATGGACAGTGGTGGTACGAGGTCTCGATCGAAGTACCTGCGGCAGCCGTCCGCCCCATCGAGGGCGAGGACTACGACCGAGTCCCCACCGAACGAGCCGAAGGCAAGGACTGGGTATTCCAGGCCCTCCCGAATGACACCCCGGAACGACGCTCACTCATCCTCCACCGGCCCGACTGCTGGGCAGCAGCCAAAGGGCGACTCACCCCCGCCACCAGCAGCGAAGCCAAGCTCTTCCTGAGGCACGGATGGGCCATAACGTGCGACGGCTGCAAACCCGAACCTCCAGCTCAGAGCGGCAACAGTCACGCCGGGTAAAGCGTGAACGCCTCCTCGCGCCGCGTACGGACGACTGTGAAGTGCCACCTGTCCAGCGTGGCGACCCCGGTGGGTCGAGCCATGTCTGGGACGACTGACAGCCATCTGAGCCGCCCGCTACTGTGGCTGAAGGCGAGAGGAGACCAAGGTGAGCGCTGACTGGAGTATCGACACCATCGTGCACGCCCTGCCCGTCCCAGAGCTGCGCCAGCAGGCCCTCCGGGAGATTCATCTCGCCCCCGTGGACCAGCTCCAGGACGTGGTGGACCGCTGGCGTGCCATCGCCGCCGAGTGGACCCAGACCACTGCCCCGCGGATCGAAGAGGCCCGCGCTCAGCTCCAGGCAACCGGTGATCTCCCGTCGCAGTACGAGGAGACCCCGGAGTCCGTGGACGCTTTCGAGTCGTGGCGGGCAAGCATGCAGGCCAGCCGACAGCAGCGCGGAGCAGCGTGAACAACTGGCACGTCACCCGCTCCCCGCACACGGTCGACATGATCGTGCAACTGCCGGTCGAGGGGCAGATGGCCCTGCTCAACCTCATCGATGCACTGGAGACGGACCCCTACACGGTGACCGAGCCATACGGCATCGACGACAAGATCACCAGGCAAGCGCTGTTCGGCGGCTACGGGCTCGCCGTACTGATCGTCAACGCCATCACGCAGCGCATCACCCTGCTGTCCCTCACCTGGACGGGATGACCTGTCACCAGACGTACGGCGCGGGCGCCGTTACTCGAGGGGCACCGACGCGGGGACTGCGGACCATGGCCGAGGACGGGGCGATTCGGGGGTTCAGCCGAGATACGCGCCAAGCGGGCAACGGAACGATCTTGGTGGCCGAACCGTCGCAGTAAATACCGGATTTACTGCGACGGAGCCCGTGACGCGATCGTCGCGACCTGCGGCGGACCGTTCCGGTGGGCAGGGCGAGGTGTACGCATTTACTGCGGCGTCACCGTGCTGACCATGCGCTAAGCCGAATCAAGATCGACTCATTGCCCCTTTGACGCGTATCTCGGCTGAACCCCATTCGGGCGTATCGGCGACTTGTTGCGCTACTTGCGCAGGTCCACGCGCGGGCGCGTGTGCGCACGAGGGAGCCCCGACGGCTGCGGATGGATCGCAGTCGCCGGGGCTCCGGCATCGCCCAGGCCCACGGGGGGAGAGCGCAGGGCGAGCCTCCGGGGGTGGTCAGGTCGGGGACATGCCGGGATCCGCGGCCGTCAGTCGGTCATGCCGTTCGTACAGGATGCGCACGACCCTGGCGCGGTTCTGTGCGGAGGCGACGGTGGGGCGGGGGTCCACCGACAGGCGCCGACGGGCCTCGCCGAGCACCGTTTCGGTGAGCGGGCGCAGCGAGCTGCGGCGCGGGAGCCGGGCGCACAGTTCCTGTACCTCGTCGGCCACGAGGCGCGCGTGCCCAGCCAGTAGCCGGGCAATCTGCTCGCAGTCCTGCGGCGGGAGCGTGTCCCCGGTCACGGGCAGTGCGATTACTGCGGTAGCCAGCAGCATGATCGGTTCACGGTCGAGGGGGAGGTCATTGGCGAGCAGGCCGTGCGGGTCACGGCGCACCGTGCCCGCGGTCTGTACCGGGGTGTCGCTCATGCCGCTGCCTCTTCATACGCGGGAGCCAGTTCCTGCAGGCGCGCGGCCAGTCGGTCAGCGGGGACGAGGACGAGCTTGTCGACGTCGCCCGGGGTGCCGACCCAGTCAGCCGCCGGGCTGCTGTCCTGTGCGGAGCGCGGCACGAGCAGTTGGTGGCCCCGGCCCAGGACGCGCACGCAAGGGATGTCGGCGAACAGGTCACCGGATCCGGGCGGTACCAGCACGTACAGCACGCCGCGCAGATGGTCGGCAACGATCGCGTAGCCGCGGCGGGTCCCGATACGCATCGCCACGAGCACGTCCACACCGAGCTCCAGCGGCCGGACAGACACCGCGTCCCACTCCAGGCCGCACGGCACGAACTCCGTGTAGTTGCGTCCCCGTACCCACTGCCCCTTCTTGATCTCGCTCTCGGCAGCCAGCTCCGGCCACGTCGGAGCCTTCTTCTTGACCGGTTCGCCGGCGGAGGACTTCGCCACGACCGCCTCCCTGCTGAGTGTCCGTCACGTCATCCCAGACAACAGGCACACGAAGGCGTGGGATCAGGGCAACTCGCGGGCACTTTCTGTACGAAGGGCGGACAGTTTTACCTACGGAGCCCGGGGCGCTGCCCGCCGGGACTACCGTCGACCCACGAGGAACAGCGGCATCCGGGGGGCCCGATGGACACCCAGCGAAACGAGATCCTGGCCGCGCTACTGACGAGTCACGGGTACACCCACCGGCAGCTGGCCCAGGCGGTCAACGCGATCAGCGGACGCATCTTCGGACGACCCGGTGCGGCCACCGACCGGGACGTACGCCGTTGGATCTCCGGGGCCGTCCGCTGGCCGACCTCGCGCTACCTTCTGCCCCTCGTAGAGATTTTCGACCGGCAGCCAGAGGCCATGGGGTTCGTGCCGCGCGGACGATCGAGTCGTCTGCCCGTGCCGCCGCCGAGGACTCCGACCGCCGGGGAGGAGGAGCCCGTGAAGCGCCGCGCATTCCTCACGGCGTCGACGGCCGCGACTGTCGCTCTAGCCTTGGGCTTGGACGAGACTCCCGTTCAGGGACGGCTCACCTTGACCGACATCGACCGCGCCACGGGGAAGATCGGCCGCCTTGCCGCACACTTCAACTCCGTCGGAGGCGGGGCCCTGTTAGAGGTCGCGACGGTCTACCTCGACCGGCTGCGGACCGCCGCTGACGGCTGCACGTACGGGCCCCGGGTCGAGCAGGCCCTGAACGCCGCGATCAGCGACCTGTGCTCGTCCGCCGGGTGGGCCGCACACGACGCTGGGCAGAGCGGCCAGGCCCGACTCCTGTACGCCGACGCCCTGCAGTCCGCCATCCTCGCCGAGGACAAGCGAGGTCAGGCCCGCGCCTGGTCCAACCTCGCGCTGCAGGCCCGGCTGGACGGCCGCCACCGCGAGGCCCTCCGTGTGAACAGGGCCGCCCTCGACAGCCGTCAGGCCCGTCAGGACCCGCGCATCGCGGCCCTGCTCCACTCCCGCCTCGCGATCGGGCACGCCCGTGCCGGCGATCCTCCTGCCGCCGCGCGCTCCCTGCTCGCCGCCGAGGCCGCCCACGACAAGTTCGACACCGCGGCCCCGCCGCCGCCGTGGCTCCGTTTCCTGGACGCCGCCGAAATCGCCGGACTGTCCGCCATCGCCCACCAGGCCATGGGGCATCTGCCCGACGCTGAACTCGCGACCGCGCAGGCCCTGCAGATGCTCGCCCCGAACATGCACCGCAACCGCGCGTACTACGGCGTCCAGCTCGCCGAACTCCAGG
Organism: Streptomyces sp. NPDC087263; assembly: GCF_044744645.1. Taxonomy (NCBI): domain Bacteria; kingdom Bacillati; phylum Actinomycetota; class Actinomycetes; order Kitasatosporales; family Streptomycetaceae; genus Streptomyces; species Streptomyces sp. NPDC087263. Next base: position 22,197 of record NZ_JBIUYT010000021.1, on the reverse strand, counting down.
TCGCCCAGGGCGACACGGACCGAGCCGCACTCACCGTCGCGCGACTCAACACCTCAGCCCTCAGCAGCCGGCGGATCGCCGACCGCCTCGCCACCGTCCACCGAGCCCTCGCCGCATAGGAGCCGCGCCCGTGACCGCCGACATTCGCCACTTCACCAGCACCCAGGCCGACGAGATCCGGCCCACCCTGCTGGAGGTGTACGCCGAGGTCTACGCGGACGACATCGCCAGCGACCCGTTCAACGGTGTAGAGAGGTTCTCATCGGGACTCAATGGCTGGAGCAGCCGGCCGGGCTGGACGTGCGTCGTTGGGTACGACGGAGACCAGGTCGTCGGGTACGCGTATGGCGCCCCGCTCCCCGCGAACGCGAGGTGGTGGGGCGGACTGCTCGACGAAGTCCCCGATGACGTCGTGAGCGAGACCGGCACCCGCACGTACGCGCTCTCGGAACTGATGGTGCGCGTCCCGTGGCGCAAGACGGGCACCGCCCACCAGCTGCACGACGCGCTGTTCGCCGAGCAGAGCGAGGAGCGCGCCACGCTCCTGGTCCGCCAGTCACACCCCAAGGTCCGCGCACTGTACGAGGCATGGGGCTGGAAGGTGCTCGGAGACCTGCGCCCGCGCATCCCTGACGCTCCGCTGTTCCACGCCATGCTGCTCGACCTGCCGCAGGGCTAACCAGGCTGGGACAGCCTGGGACTGGGGTGTCACAGAATCCGGCATCTTGACGTTCCCCCACCGTGACGATGCAAGCGATGCTTCCACCGAGCCTGACCGGGCCCGAGGCAGCCGTCTTCCACGGGAGGCACTCCCGCCGGGCGGGATGCCGTTGGGGACACCACCGCTGGACAGCGTGCCGCCCCACGGAACAGGCAGTGAGCTGCGAAAACTGGTGTCCCCAAATCTGTAACGATTCCGGGGGCTGACCCGTCTACCGATTTGAGAGACCGTCAACCAGGCAGCGCGGGAGGGGGATTCCGGGATGACCGGATCGAGGGAAGCCGTCAGGCAACAGCAGAACGCGCACCAGTCCGATATGGCGGGTCGGCTGCGCCGTGGCTGAACTCGAAAGCCACCGAACTGTCTTGATGATCCGTCATACGGCGTTGTTCAGCGAGAAGTCGAGTCCCAGAAATAAACGCTCGCCTCAAAAGAAATCCCAGAACCCGCGTGCCTGTCGTAGTGAAACGGGCCGAGAGTATGGCAAGATCGACAGCATGGCTAGGAAGATCGAAAACGAAGGGCAAGACCTTGGTGGTCCGTTGCGCGGTCGCGCGCAGACGGGTCGCCCGGTGAGCTATGACCCGACGTCCGGTCAGAACTGGCGCACGGGCGTGGTGATCGTCCCCGACATGGCAGCGAAGGCCATCAAGGCCGCTGGCTTCACGGGACAGTCGTTCGCCGGTTTGGTCAACGAACTGATCCGGCGCATGCCCGTCGACGAGCACGGCCGCCCTCTGTGGGCGGACGAACTCGACGAACAAAGGGCGCTCCCCCTCACGGGGTAGCGCCAGAAGCGGAACCGTCGCCGGGCAAGAAAAAGGCCCCGGTTTTCCCAACCGGGGGCCGCCCTGACGACGTACGTGGGACTCAGAAATACGGGTGCCAGCCCTCTGAATCCCTAGATCAAATGCACCACCTGCAACACCCACGGCCGACTCCCCAGTCGACCTACCTGCCAGCCAGAGCGACTCGGCTTCCCAACCGGGCCCCTCACACACAGCAAGCAAGGAGGTGAAACGAGCCCCACAGACGCTTTCCACGGCGTCCGTCGGGCGGTGGTCCCCTACCACATACATCCGGAGCCCTGCTCTTTCCTGCGACCTGGTTGGCCGCGTTCGGAGCCCTCCGCCGTCATGGCGAGAGGGGGCTTCGGCGTTCGTATGTAGTTAGGAGCCCTGCCATCGTAGCGCCTCGCTACGGTGCCGGACAGCCCACTCTGCCCCACGGTGTGTCCCGCGGGGCGGGAGAGCACAGCCCGTCATCAGCCCCAACTCACAACCCCCATACCGGTGTTCTGCCCGCTCCCAGGGCCGCGCGCGTGGACCTGCAGGAGGTTTTCCTGCGGCTGTCCCCGCGGCTGTCGGTGCGCGTCGACACCCGTTCCAGCGAGGGCAAATGGCGGCACAAATACATCGAGCAGCGCTCCCTTCCGACGACGCCGCCGCGTCGCCCCTACGCCGTCTACCTGTCGAGCGCGTTCGGCCTCTACCGCTGGCTCTGCTTCGACCTGGACGACAAGCGTGGCGACGTCGGACCCGATCTCGCCACTCTGTTGCGCTGGTTGGAGGAGGCCGGGCTGACCTACGTGGTCGCCGCCTCCGGATCCGTCGGCGGACGGCACGTGTGGGTGGCCGCCGAGACGCTGCTGAAGTCGACGCTGGTCGAGGCGATCGCCGTGGCCGCCGCGAAGCGCCTGCCGACACTCGACTACGGCCTGCTCAAGTCGACCACGGGTGCGGTCCGCCCGATCGGTGCCCCGCACCGCAACGGAGGCCGCAGCGAGCTGATGAGCCCGCCGAACCCCCGCCGGGCCGCCGACCTGCTCGCTCCCGCCACCTGTGGCAACGCGTCCGACGCGTTCACCCGGCTGCTGCTCATCATCGACGCCGTCCCGGCGCGCGAGGACTTCCGCCCCAAGGCCGTCGGTCAGGACCAGGTCGGCGAGATCCTCGACGACGACCGGGGCCCCCGGCTGGCCGGGACGCCCAATACGGTGCTGGACCGCGACACCATGGCCCAGCTGACCCGCCGGCCGCCCGCGGACCGGGTCAGCGAGGTCTGCGCCTCTGTCCTGACGAAGCTGGCCATGCGCCGCTGGACGCTGCGCATGGCCGAGCGGCTGCTGGGGGAGCGGAAGTACCGCGAGGGCGGGCTGCTGCACCTGTGTACCGCGCCCGGCGTCGGCCCGCTGCGCGTGCTGCTGGACCCGGTGGACGTCGAGGAGAAGCTGGAGCGCCAGTGGGCCCGTTGCGTGGAGTACGCGGCCACGCTGCCGGTCTACGAGGACAGCGTCGAGTGGACCGAGACGATCGGCGACGTCGTCGACCTGGTCGAGCAGCTGCAGCGGGCCGCCGACGCCTGCCCGGAGCGGTGGGCTACCGAGTCCGGCCCCGCCGACCGCGCCGTCCTGGACCTGGTCTGTCTGCTCGCCTTGCGCTCCGGCAGCACCGTGCTGAGCCTGGACGTCCGCCGGGCCGCTCTCGCCACGGGGCACGGCCGCTCGACCATGCACCGTGCGAACGGCCGCCTCATGCTCGACAGCTGGCTGGGCAGCGCCACCGACAACGGGCCCGCGGGCACCTACGAGCTGCTCCCCGTCACCGCTTCGCACCCTGCTTTCGACTTCGTTGCACGGGGTGGGACACAAGGAAACCCGCCCCCCAAAGGGGATACCCGCACCACCCTGATCTCTCGCCTTCAAACGCGTCTCGCCGCAGGTCAGGCTGACGTTTTCTCCTATGGCCGTGCCACCGGAACGCACGCTGGCGGGTTGGGTCACCACGCTGGACGCGTCTACCAGCAGCTGGCCGAACACGCTGACCGCTCTCTCAGCCTCGCCGAAGTCTGCCAGCGCACCGGCTATCGGCCCAGAACCGCCGCCAAGCACCTCGCACGGATGCGTGACCTGCTGGTCGCCACCCGCGCGGTGATGACTGTCCATCACGAGTGCCCGACCTGCCAGGCCGCGCCGGGGGAGCGCTGCCGTACGGGGACAGGAGCCGTTCTACGCCGCCGTGGAGCCGACCAGCACACCGCCCGCCAGACCCTCGCCACCAAGCGCTCCAGCACCCCGTATTACCGGGCTCGGAGTGGCTCTCTGATCGTCGCGGCGAAAGCCCTGGGAAGTCACGGCCGCCTCGCCGCCCGCGCCCGCCGGTATGCCGTCGAGACCGAGCTGTACCGCTGGTGGCGCCAGGAGGAGGAGTGGATGCGCACCCCGAAGGCCGGAGTGCGCACGGGCGTCCAGGTCCACGAGGAGCAGGCCGCCCTGGTGCTCACTACGCTGCCCCGCCAGCCCCGCCGCCGCTACCCCCGTACCGCCGACGGCCGAGGCGACCACGCCACCGCCAGGTCCCGTGTCGAGCGCCGTATCGCAACCGCCTGACTCTCGTCGCAGCCGCTTCGCTTCTGACGATCTTGCAGTGCCCAGCGCCCACAGGGCTTGTTATCGGCCGAATATCTGACTTCAGCCATTCCTTGTCAATCGGTTGACGCCTACCTGAGACATCGTCAACCTATTTACATCAGACCCGAATCAGCGAGGAGAGCTGAATGACCAACGGAACCGTTCCCGTCCCCCAGGTCGAGGTGGCCGCCTATCAAGCGCCGCGCGTCGCCATCACGCCGGCCGTGGAGGTGATCTCGTCGGAGCCCCTCCACGGCCGCCACGCCCCGGGGCACTACCAGCACGTCCTGCTGAACACCGCCACGGGCGAGCTGAGCTGGCACGAGAGCACCGAGCACCGGGAGCCGTGGAACCCCGCGTGGACGGCCATCAACGACGTTCCGCGCGAGACCTGGAACCGGTGGCACCCCGGCAAGATGTTCCCGCCAGGGGCCGCGGGCCCGCACATGTGGTTCGAGCCGGTGCCGGAGCTGATCAGCTGGACAGTCGACAGCGGCTTCACCGGGCACCCGTACCTCGACGTCGAGGCCGCCAACGTCCTGCTGGAACTGGTGAAGCCGTACGCCCAGGAGCTGCTTGACGGGTTCTTCGAGATGGGCGGTGAACTGGACTGGTCGGCCGCCGCCGCCCACGCGGCCCGCAACATTTGCCGCTTGACCTCCCGTCACCGTGAGGCCGCACCCCGCGAGGTCGACGCCCACCTGGTCGATTTCGTCGAGATCGTCCAGCGCTTCCCCCAGGTCTACCGCCCCGAGATTCTGGGCCTGTCCCTCGACAAGCTGGCCGAAGAGTGCGAGTACCAGACCCGGTTCATCGGCGCGAACGAGCACTGGCACCAGGAGGTCAAGAAGGTGTTCGGCGCCCCGTACCGCGACGGCTCCGGCGTGAGCCTGGACGTGCTGGGCGTGCGCTCCTGGTACCGCACGGTCCTGATGAACGGAGACCCCCGGCCGGCGCGGGACTTCGCCGATTGGGACGTCGAGCACAAGGCTCTGGACGCCAGCAGCATCACCTCCGAGACCACAGACGCCGCCCTGAACACCTGGATCGAGCGCGAGGAGATGCGCGCAGGACAGCAGGGTGTGCGCCTGTTCGGCACGAAGGAGGCCGCCTACAGCCACCGGGCCCGGCTGCGCGAGCAGGACTGGGACCGCCTCGCCGTGGTCGGTGCCGAGGTCGCCCGGCTGGAGAAGTACCTCCCCGAGCGCCGCGAGCTGGTCGCCCGCGCGATCGAATGGGGCCACGCCGACTCCGACATCGCCGGACGGGCCCGCATGTCACGGCAGGCCGTGAACAAGATGCGTGACAAGGCCGAGGTCGACGAGCCCGACCCCGCGCAGGCGTGACCCCAGACCCAACACCGCGGCGGTCGGAGCCATTCGAGCTGGCTCCAGCCGCCGCCCCGCCTCTCCCCGGAAGGACCCGATGAGTACCGACCCCTTCGCCCTGCTGCGCGCGACGGCCGCCGTCCAGCACCTGGACGACGAGCACGACCAGGAGCACGCCCGTGATTGAGCTGCAGATGAGCCCCGAGGTCCGCGCGTTGCTCGGACCCGAGGGTCTCGCGCGCGCCGCCGAGGTCTCCCTGGTCGACGGGACGTGCGCGTACTGCCGGACCCGGCTGCAGGGCACCGTGAACATGGTGGTGCGTACCAACGGCACCTTCGTGCACGTCGTCTACGTCCACGCCGCGTGCGGACCCTCCGAGGTCGTACCGCTCCCCGACGACCAGCAGCCGCCCGTGCCCACCGACGGCTACGACATGACGATGACCGCCGCCGTCCTCGACCACGACGGCATCAACCTGCCCGTCCTGGTCGCCGAGACCGTCGCCAAGGCGTACGCGTTCGACGGCTCGAGCGGGCCCGGCCCCATGCCGGAGCTGACCAGCCTGGTCACCAGCTCCCTGCTGGGCGACGGCTTCACCCTGATCTCCCGCATCACACAGGAGGCGCCGCCGCAGATCCCCGAGTGGATCGGCGTGCTGCTGCTCGGTCACGGCCCGGCCGGAGAGGACGGGCTGCTGGTCCTCGATCCCGAGGGCGGGAACTTCTACACCGGGACCATCGAGCTTCCGGACAGCTGGCTCCCGGCCGTCGCCCACTACGGCTGGGCCGTGCTCTACGTCGGCGACATCGGCCTCGCCGACCTGCGCGGCGACGACAAGGACGTCGTCGAGGCACTGCGCGCCGCCGCCCAGGCCGGTCGGCTGGTCGGGGCCCGAATCGCCATCGGCTTCCCGTCGCCGAACACCGCGGCGTAGCCCGCTCCGCCGATCCCGCCAGTGCGCCGAGGCCATCCCGGTCCCGGCGCACCGTGCTGCCCGTCCCAGGGTTTTGGGACTTGAGACCGTCCTACGCGCCCGTGCGCGCAGGGAGTCGCGAGAGTCGAGCGCCTCATTCGCGGTCGGATTTATGGAACCAGCGCAGGTCAGTGCCACAGACGAATGCCTCCGGCAGGCCCTCTCTCCAAGGGGGCGGAGAGAACGTCGTCGGCCACCGGTCGCTGGGGAGTTGAGGTCAAGGTGAGGGTCACGGGGTGCTCCCTCCCCGACCGGGCCCCGGAGGGTGCCACAGGAACCCCGTCCACTCCAAGGACGCCGTCGGCGCCGCAAGCGGTCGCGCGAGCGCGATCCCCTCCGTTCCCCGGGAACCCTGCGGCAGCGCTACGCGCGCCCGACCGACGAGGGAGCACCCCGCTCCGGCCCGAGGCATGGCGCGGGCCCGGGGGAGGGCGCCCAGGGTCCGTAATCCTCCGTGGCCCGCAGCGTGCGCGGCTGCGGGTGCTTCGGGCTGGGAAAAGACGGCCAGCGGCAGAGGGAGGGGGTCGGTGTCGGACGGGTCGCCGTCTGTCCGGCCAGAGCGGGGCAGCCCGCCGTACTCCCGCCGGCGCGGATGACGGGCGCGTGAGGAGACCGCACCGCCGGCCGGGGCCGAGGGGGAGCAGCTGCTGCCGCGCCGTGGTGCCGGCCGCCGTGGTCGCTCCGCGTCGGCGCGCGTTTCGTCGCGGCCGAGGAGCGTGTCGTCAACTACGGCAGCGCGGGCCCGGGGGGAGGGCGCCCAGGGCGCACCGCAGGGGCGCCGGTCACCCAAATTTGGGTGACTCCGGCAGCGAGCGCGGCCCCGTACGGCGCCCGATGTCCGGTTTGACGCCCCGGCGGTCGCGGTGAGCAGCCGTACGACGCCTCATGATCTTCCCCGAAACCTATCCCATCTCATCTCATCACGTCTCAAAAAGTTGAGTTGAGATGCGATGTGATGCAATGAGATGTGATAGAATCGAGGCACCGAGAGAGCGACAGACCGAGGAGCGCGTGATGAGCGAACCGACCGCAGCCGACGGGCCCGCCGTGGAGACCGAGGTGCCGGTGACCTGCAAGTTCACCGGGTGCTCGAACCGGCCCGAGCCCAAGGACCCCTCGAAGCCGGGGCCGGCGCCGGAGTACTGCGCCCGCGAGGACCACAACGCGGGCACCAAGTGGCGGCTCGACCAGCAGGCCAAGCGCGCCGCCAAGCGCGCCGCCGGGTCCGCCGGCGCCCCGGAGATCGAGGCGGTCGAGAGCGACAAGCCGGTCACCGACTCCGCCGCCGACGCGGTCAACGTCCGCGAGACGGTCATCGCCAAGGTCGACCAGCTCCGTGCAGAGCTGGAGCGCTACATCACGCTGCTGCAGACCGTCAACGACCCGGAGGCCGCCGAGGCCCAGATGCTGGCCGTCGAGAGCGAGGCCCAGACCCGGATCGCGACCGCTGACCAGCGGGCGGACGCCGAGCGCAGCCGCCGGGTCACCGCGGAGAACGTGGCCCGCGCCGCCGAGGAGGCGAAGGCCGCCGCCGACGAGGCCGCCGAGCAGCTGATGAACGAGCTGGAGGAGGCGCAGGCCCAGTTCCAGTCCGAGACCGCACGTATCCGTGAGGATGCCGCCGCCCAGATCGAGGCCGCCCAGAACGAGGCCGCCATGGCGGTCGAGACCGCCAAGCACGACGCGAACAGCAAGGTGGAGCGGATCACCCAGGACGCCGCGCAGGCCCGCGAGCAGCTGCTCGCCGAGACCGCCATGAAGGTCGCCGAGTTCAAGCAGCAGGCCGACGAGCGGGTCGACGTCGCGGAGACTGCGGCCGGCCGCGCGCAGACCGAGGCCACGAGCAAGGTCGAGGCGATGGAGAAGACCGTCGCGGACGAGAAGGCCGCCGCCGAAGCCGTCAAGACCCAGGCCGAGGAGGCGGTCAAGGCTGCGCAGGCCAAGGAGACCGCCGCCGAGGAGCGGGTCCGTACGGCAGAGGCCAGCGTGCTGCAGGCCGAGCGGGACGCCGAGACGCGGGTCAGCGTCGAGCAGGAGCGCCGCACCGCGCTGGAGACCGCGCACGCGGCCGAGCTGGGCCGGGCCATTGAGCGGCAGGGCGTACTGGAAGGCCAGGTCGCCGCGCTCCACACGACCGTGAACGACACGAAGGACCAGATGCGCGAGGTGCAGACGAAGCTGACCCTCGCCCAGGCCGAGGTCGAGCGCCTCACCACCTCCGGCGGCAAGTGACCATGGCTTCCTCTGCCCTCCTCGGTACGGGCGTGCCCTGGTTAGTGGGCACTGCCCTCGCCCTGGCCCTGCTCGCCGCGATCCTGGCCCCACGGCTGGTGAGGCTGGACGCGGACCGCCGGCAGCGCCGGGGGGACGAGCACTTCCGCAAGCAACTGCACGCCGCCACCGACAACGCCATCACCACCGCCGTGCGCGCCCGCCTCGCCGAGCCCGTCACCGACCTGCACCACATCCCCGCAATGCGCGTCACGACCGGCGACGTCGTCGCCCGCGCGCTGGACGACTTCGGGCTGGAGGTTCCCCGGGACCACGCCGCCGCGATGCTGCGCCACCGCCTGGAATTCCGGGGCCACGCCCGCTGGCCCGACCTGATCACCGACGCATTCGACGACGAGGAGGACCAAGCATCATGAACATCCGTCAGGTGTTCCGCCGCCGTACGCCCACGCCCGCCATCCAGCCCGTTCACGACACCTCCGACACCTTCACCTTGACCATTACCGACCGCTTGGACGTGCTGCGTTCCGATGGCAGCACCTGGGACCTGTGCGCGGGGCACGACCACGAGTACCGGGCCGTGGCGCAGGTGCTGGACTGCCTGGTCTGGGAGAGCCTCGCGTCCATCCCGCCCGCGGAGTTGTACGGCCTCCAGGTTGAGCCGACTCGCATTGTCCTGCCCGGCGTAGAGCCCTTCGTGGCCGTCTTCTACGGCCCGGACGAGGAATTCCGCAGTGGGCGCACGCTCGATGAGAGTGGCCTGCCTCTGTGCTGGCGCGCGGTCGCCGAAGCGGCCGGCGCGTCCGCCGCCGATGCGGCCGAGTCCATCGGCTGCCCCTCCTGCCAGCACCCGCCCGCCACCACTCAGGAAGCGACGACATGACGACCACACCCGGGCGCCGCAGCAACGCCGGAGCCAGCGCCCGCCGCCAGGGCGAGTTACAGCGCGCGGCCGAGCGCGCCGCCCAGCACCGCCGTGCGAAGTGGGCCCTGCCCCTGACCGCCGCAGCCGCCGCCGTCATCGGCTGGGCCGCCGGCACCGTGACCGTGTGGCAGGTCGGCGCCCTGGTCGCCGCCGCCGTCCTCGCGTACGGGGTCCACCAGACCTACCGCCGACAGCGCAACAGCTGGACGTCCGGCGCGAACGGGGAGGAGGCCACGGCCCGGCTGCTCGCCCCGCTCGCCCGCCGCGGCTACGCCGTGCTGCACGACCGGGCCATCCCCGGGTCGAAGGCCAACCTCGACCACCTGGTCGCCGGAGTGTTCGGCGTGGCCCTGGTCGACAGCAAGAACTGGCGGTCGACGAAGTCCCGCATCGTCATCACCGGCGGGCTGCTCCGCTACGGCCGCTACGACCAGACCAAGGCCCTGCAGACCGTGGTCTGGGAGGCGCAGCAGGCCGCGAAGGTGCTGGGGGTGCCGGTCCGGCCGATCCTCGCGGTGCACGGCGCGAAGGTCCCCGCACCACGTGGGCGCACCGAGCTGCACGGCGTCACCGTGGTCGAGGCCAAGAAGCTGCGCGGGATGCTGGCCGGCCTGTCCCCCCAGCCCGGATGGGACGCCGCCCGGGTCACCGCCGTCGAGCAGCTGGCCGAGCAGCGCCTGCCCCGGCACAGCGGCTGACCGAAGCCCGCCGACGACAAGGGCCCGGGAGACCTCCCGGGCCCTTCGACATGCCCCGTCCGGCTACGACGCGTCGGGCCGGACGTCGTCCAGGCCGAGGTCGAGGAGCACCGCCAGGTCCTCGCCGGCCGCCCACCGCTGCAGCATCATCCGGTCGACGAGCCGGACGTCCGTCCGGGCCGCCCACAGCACCCGCTCCCGGGCGAACGAGCCGGAGCTGACCACGACGAATAGCGGACGGGGACCAGTCTCGACGCCGTCCGGCAGCAGCGGGGCAGCGCTCACCGGGCGCAGCGCCGCCCGGCCGCCGCCTTCCGGCCCGGCCTGCTCGATGCCGCGCTCGAAGGCGAGGCCGAGCTGGCGCCCGTCGCGCCCGTTCCCGACCAGGTGCACCACCGACCCGCTGATGCGCACCCCACGTACCCGCGTCCAGCCGTCCCGGAGCAGGAGCCGACCGGCGATGGTCCGGAAGCCGCGGTCGTCGGCCGCGTCGACCTGGTCGAGGGTGAAGCGCACCGACTGCCGCCTCTTCCGTGTGACAGCCCGCCGCCGGCGGAGCACCACGGCGCGTGCCGCGTACGCGAAGACCACCGCACCCAGCAACGCGGCCCACCATCCGAGCCGGGCCCACAGCCAGCCGAGGGTGAACAGCGGCACGGCGATCCCCAGCAGGAGCAGCGTGAAGTCAGGCAGGATCTGCCACCACTCCGGGCCGTACTCCCCCCGCAGCCGGAGCTGCAGTTCCTGGTCCCGCCGCCAGTTGCGCCGTGTCCCCTCCGGAGACCGACGCAGCGGCCACCACACGTCACTCACTCCCCACCACCCCCGTGCCGTGCCTATGTCGCCCCATGTCATATCTGCCCGCCCGGGTGCCCGTACAGCCGAGACACCCCAGATCAGACAGCCGTGCGACCGGTTCCGCGCCCCGAAGCTGATAACAAGCCCTTGGGGGCGCCGGTCACCCAAATTTGGGTGACTGCCAGCAGGGCCACGGAAATCACCAGAGCGACAATCGCAGTTCCCGTGACAACCCAGGTTCCCGACAACTAGAATTGTCGTCATGGAGAGACGAGAGCTGACCGACGCCGAGCGGACGTCCCTGCGCCAGGCCCTGAACCGGGCCACCGCGGTGCTCGCGCAGACGCTGTACGGCGAACAGATGGAGCAGTGGGACCGGGCGCACCCGGGCGACCCCACGGGGTTCGAGGCCGGGCATCCGCTCGCGCAGCTCATCACGCTCAAGCACGCGGCCGAGGAGCTGGAGTCTCTGGCCGAAGCCGCGGCGCGGTCCGCCGGCGCGAAGGGCGTGTCGTACGCGGACCTGGGGGCGGCATGGGGGTTCTCCCGGCAGGCCGCGCGCAAGAAGTGGCCGGGCGCCGTCAGCGTGATCAGCGAGGCCGCGAACCGGGAGCCGATCCACTTCGAGGCATTCGGCGGGGAGGCCCGCGTCGTGTTCCACCCCGAGTTCGGCGGCTGGTGGTGGATCGCCACCGCCGCGAACCGGCAGAGCGATGAAGCCCCCGACGACCTCACGTACGACACCAGCGAGGAGGCCGCCGCCGCGGCCGGCGCGTTCCTCGCCGCCAACAGCACCCCGAAGGAGACCCAGCCATGATGTTCACCCTGCGCGGCACGCCCACCGCCACCGACCTGCTCTGTCACCTGCAGCGGCTGCTCGACGACTACCCGACGTACGACGTCACCGGCGACGACGACTCGGTCGACGCTGTGCTCGCTTTCTCCGACCTCTCCGACCCCGGCCGGTTCGAAGGCGCCCTCGAACTCCCGCTGACCCCCGGCCAGATCCTGGACCTGGTGCAGCTGGTCCAGCGAGAGCAGGAAACCCAGCGCCGGGCGCAGAGCGACGGGGACCGCCGTTGCGGGCACTGCGGAGGCACCGGAAACTCGGGCGGCATGGACGACATCACCGACCTGCTCGTCTGGATCCCCGGCCCGGGGCACGCCGAGGACCCGACCGACGGCGGTTGGGAGCTGTGGGACCCGGACGAGTGGCACGCGAAGGGCACCTCCCGGGCCCGGCTCGACGGCACCCTCGCCGACGACGCGGTCCAGCTGCTCGCCCGCGCCGCCGAGGCGATCGGCGACGACCACGAGATCGCGGCATTCCAGCGCACCACGTACTCCCTCGACGGCTTCGGCGACCGCGACCTCCCCGGGTACCGGCCTGGCCCGTGGAGGTTCCCGATGTTCGCCATCCAGGCATGGCCCCTCGACGAGCCGCCGGCAGACGACGGGAGTCGCCCGTGATCTCCCTCACGCCGCTCTGCCCGGGGTGCGCGGCCACCACCGAGCCGATCCAGGTGGAAGGCGAGGACGTGTTCCGGTGCCCCGCGTGCGGCCGACGAACGTACGGAACCGTCGATGAGGACGACGACCAGACCCTCCCGCAGTACACCGAGACCGACGAGGACGGGTCGGTGGTCATCTACCACGGCAACGGCGAGCCGGATTTCGAGGCGACCGCCGAGCTGGCCTCCCAGGACGGCCCCGACGACGAGGACGACCTGAACGACGCCGAGCCCGACGACGGCACCCCGGGCGCCGGCCGCCACCAGGAGCCCGAGGTGCGCGACGTCCGGGTGCAGGACCTCGCCCGGATGGCGGGCGAAGTGTGGGTGTGGCTCTACGGCGACGAGCGCGGGTGGCGCTTCCTCACCGACGCCGAGTACGACCCGGACCGTGGTGACTCCTCAGTGGTGCTCACGTTCAGCGACGGCACCACCGGGCGCGAGTGGCCGTGGCCGCAGGCCCGAATGGTGAGTGCGGAGACCGACACCGTCCCCACCGTCACCACTTCCGGCCCGGCCGGACTGGTGAGGCGGTGAGCGTGGTGAGCACACCAGGCTCGGGGAGCCACCAGACTCACCACCCCGAGGCTCACCAGCTCCCCGGTGAGCCTCCCCACCCCGGGGCGCCCGAGACTGGTGAGGCGGGAGTCCCGCCGTCACCACTTCCGGTGGGGTGGGCGCGGCTGCTGGCGGATGGTGAGACCGTCGCGCGCTACCGCGCGTTCGTGCTGCGGCGCGGTCCGGACGACTGCTGGTGGTGGACCGGCGGACTGACCGATACCGCCCACGGAACCTTCCGCGCCGGGTCGCACACCACCAGCACGAGCAGGGTCGTCCCCGCCCATCTGTTCGGCTTCCGGCTCGCCCACGGAGCCGACTCGATCCCTGCCGGCCACGTCGTGCGCCACACCTGCGACGAGCCGCCGTGCCAGCAGCCGGGCCACTGGCTGCTCGGCACCCGGGGCGACAACAACCGCGACGCCGCAGCTCGGAGGCGTCTTGCCGGTCACGCGCTGACCGACGTGCGCGGCGCGGTGGGGCGGGCGCGGGCGGTCCAGGCCGCCATCGCCGCCGCCGACGGACCCGAGGAGATCGAGGCCGCCATCACCGCCGCGCTCGCCGCGGGCAACCCCAGCGGCGCGCTGCAGAACCCGCTCTTCTGACCGACCGCTCACCACCGGCCCCGGACATCCGTCCGGGGCCGGGTTGCGTTGGGGAGCGGCTCACCGGTGAGGGAACTGCGCGTCGCGCAGCAGGCTCACCACTCACCAGCCGAGGTCCCATGGATCGTTTTGTCGATGTGGTGACCGTCCCCACCGTCCGCCGCCTCGACTCCCCCGCCGACTGGTGACGCTCACCAGCGCGCGGCCGAGCCGCGACCGCCTGCTCGCGCCGGCGCTCACCACCTGGCCGCCGGGCCGGGCTCACCACCTGGTGGTGAGGAAGCGTGGGGACTGGTGACCGCGCGCCGTCACCGGCTGGTGAGCGTCACCACGTGCGCGCCCGCCGGGCGACGCCGACGCCCTCGCGTTCGTCACGCTCCGTCGACCGGGAGCGGTCGTGGTGGGGAGTACCCGGCCGCCGCGCGAGCGCGCCGGCCGGGTTGGGGTCGGGTGCGGTGTGTGACCCGCCCTCACGTCCGGCCCTTGGTAACAGTCGACCCCCGGGCGGGGGTCCGCGCGGGGGTCGACGACGTCGAGGCCGACCGTAGCGCACCGGTCCGGTTGGTGGCCAGCGTGCCCGCCACGTTTGGGCGTCGGCCGCCCGGTGGCTCCGCTCCCGAGCGCGCCGCAGGTGGGGGCGCAGCACTCAGCCGCCGGGCGGCACATTTCGGTACAACCCGCGCGCCGGTTCGAGCGCGCCACAGCGGGCCGGAGGCCCTCAGCAGGAGCCTGGACGGCCCCACTCTCGCCGTTGAACGACCCTTTTTGATCTTCTGCGGACCAAGGTCATCGGAGCCCATTTCTTCCCTAGATCATTTCGACCGGATGCAGACCGTAGAACTAGATGCACATGCCATAAACCCTCACACCTATGCATCACGATCCAATGGGTGTTAATGATCTTGAAAGTCGCCTACTCTGAGTCGCGATGCTTTCGATCTCCGCAGGTTCAGACCCCGCCTACCTCACCCGTGAGGTAGCGGCCGGTGCTGAGCACTACTACGCCCGGAGCGTGGAACTGCAGGGCGAGCCCCCCGGCTACTGGCTCGGAGACGGCGCGGCCGAGTTGGGCCTGGAGGGGACGGTCGACAACGAGGTCTTCACGGACCTCTACAAGGACTGGATCGACCCCCGGAAGCGCGACGAGATGTACGAGCGTCTCGCGGCGATCCCCCACGAGGAGGGCACGCCGGAGTACGCCAAGGCCGAGAAGGCGATCCGCAAGGACGCCCGGCTGGGCAACGCCCCGAAGAACTACGAGAAGTCCTTCCAGAAGCGGTTCGCCGCGGCGGTTGCGGACGCCCAGGCGCAGACGCCGGGCGTCGACCTGACTCCGGAACGGGTCAAGGCCATCGAGCTGGACACCCGTAAGCACTCACCGTCAGCGACGCTGTACTACGACCTGACGTTCTCCGCGCCGAAGTCCTGGAGCGTCTACCACGCGAGCCTGCAGGTGAAGGCCTCGCAGTGCCGCGAGGCCGGCGACCTGGAAGGCGCCGAGCAGTACGCCGCGAAGGCGGACCGCGTCTGGGACGCCTGGAAGGTCGGCGTCAAGGCCGGTCTGGAGCACATGCAGGAGGAGGCCGGGTACACCCGGCTGGGCCACCACGGGGCCAAGGTCGAAGGCCGCTCGACCGGCCGCTACGTCAAGGGCGAGGGCTTCATCGTCTCGGCATGGGCGCAGCACACCAGTCGTGACGACGACCCCCAGCTCCACGTCCACGCCACGGTCTTGAACAAGATCAAGGCTGTCGAGATCGACCCGGTGACCGGCGAAGAGCGCGTGACCTGGGGATCGGTCGACGGACACGGGCTGTGGGTGCACAAGCAGGCGGTGGGCCACATCGCCGAGCGGATCGCGGAGCAGGAACTGGAGCGCACCGAGGGCGTCCGGGTCATGACCCGCCCCGACGGCAAGGCGCGCGAGATCGTCGGCATCGACCAGGACCTGCGCGACGGGTTCTCCTCCCGCCGTGTCGCCATCAAGGCCGAGGTCGCCGAGGTCGCAAAGGCGTACGAGGAGAGGTACGGCACCGCGCCGAGCCCGTACGTGCTGGCCCGGATGTCCGAGGACGTCACGCTGCAGCAGCGGCAGGCGAAGAAGCACGACGCCGTCACCCGTGACCAGCTGCTCGACCGGTGGGAGAGGTTCAGCCAGGAGCGGTTCCGCGACTCGCTGGCCAACGTCCCCGACCAGGTCGAGCACGAGTCCCTGCTGCATGACCTGCACCGCCCGTACAAGGAGTTCGACCCCGAGCGCATCCAGCGGCGGGCCATCGCCGCGGTGCAGGAGCAGAAGGCGACGTGGCGCAGGCCGGACCTGATCGTCGAGCTGAACCGGCAGCTGCCGGACACGCTGGGCGGGATGGAAGCCCACGAGGTTCGCGACCTGCTCAACCGGCTCGCGGACGAGGCGCTGGACCCGGCCACCGACAACGGCGTGGTCTGCGCGACCGCGCCGCACATGGTCGAGATCCCCGTCGAGCTGCAGCGCGCGGACGGTTCCTTCGTCTACGAGCCGGCCGACAACAACGTGAACCGGTTCGCGACCGAGGGCCACATCGCGACCGAGGAGCGGATGAGGACTTTCGCGGGTGAGCGCGGCGGTCCCACGGTGCCCAGCGAGCTGGTCGAGGAGGTCATCGCCCGGCGCGGACTCAAGGGCAAGCAGGCCGATTTCGTCCGCAGCGCGGCGACGTCCGGCCGCAAGCTCGACCTGCTGATCGGCCCGGCCGGCGCGGGCAAGAGCTACACGCTGGCCGCGCTGACCGAGGTGTGGGAGGCACACGAGGGCCGCCAGGTCATCGGTCTGGCCAGCGGTGAGCGCGCCGCCCAGGTCCTCGCCGACGAGGGTCTGACCAACGTCGCCAACATCAGCATGCTGCTCAAGAAGCACGCCGACCTCGCCGCGGGGAAGGACGTTCCCGACGCGGACAAGTACCGCATCGCTCCGGGCAGCCTGGTCATCGTCGACGAGGCCGGCATGACCAACACTCGCGACATGGACCGCGTGCGGGCCCTGGTCGAGTCGTGCGGCGCCAAGATGATCGGCAGCGGCGACCACCACCAGCTGACGGCGGTCGGTGCGGGCGGGATGTTCGGCCAGCTCGCCGAGGAGCTGCCCGGGGTCCACACGCTCGAAGAGGTCCGGCGCTTCCGCGACATCGACCCCGTCACCGGCGAGTCGAAGGTCCGCGAGTGGGAGGCCAAGGCCTCTCTGCAGCTGCGCGAGGGCAACACCGAGGCACTGGCCCAGTACGAGCTGCACAGCCGCTTCCGGGGCGGCAGCGCCGAGGAGATGACGGAGCGCGCCTACCAAGGATGGATCACCGACCAGCTGGCCGGGCGTAACCCGCTGCTGGTCGCCCCCGACAACGAGACCGCCGCCGAACTGGCCGCCCGCGCCCGCGCCGACCTGGTCCGCGCCGACCGGGTCGAGGAGGACGGTGTGCCGCTGCGCACCGGGTCGCTGTACGGCGTCGAGACCAAGGCGGGTCGCGGCGACGTCATCCAGATGCGCCGCAACAACCGCCACATCGTGGGCGAGGGCGGGCAGTTCGCCACCAACCGGCTGACCGCCACCGTCACCGGGATCAGCGACCACGGCTCCCTGATGGTGCAGCTGGAGGACGGCTCGCGGATGCACCTGCCCGCGGCCTACGTTCAGACGCACGTCGAGCTGGCGTACGCATCCACCGTGCACGGAGCACAGGGCCGCACCGTTGGCCCCTGCCACTCTCTGGTCGACGAGCAGACCTCGCGCGAGGCCCTGTACGTCAGCCTCACCCGAGGCCAGGACGAGAACTTCGGCTACGTCATCACCCACCGGGACGGCGACGGCATCAAGGACGAGGACATCCCGCACTACCTGTCGGTCCTCGACCGGACGCTGCAGCGTTCCGACACGCAGCAGACCGCCACCCAGGCCATCGCCGCCGAGCTGGAGCGCCGCGAGCACCTCGCCGCGATCCAGCCGGCGTGGGCCGGGGTCAAGGACCAGGACGCCGAGAAGCGGTACGGCACGGCCCTGTACAACGCGCTGGGCCCGGAGGACTACGCCCGGGTGAGCAGCGGCGAGGCGTACGGCTCCCTGATGCGGCTGGCCCGCACCGTCGAGGAACGCGGATTCGACGCCGAGGACCTGCTGGTGCGCACCGCCCGCTCGCGCGAGCTGTACACCGCCGACGACGCCAGCAAGGCGATGCACCACCGACTGAAGAACGCCTACAACCTGGTCCAGCGCGACCAGGTCAACGAGGAGAAGGCCGAGCAGCGCGCCGCCCTCGCCGAGCAGAAGCAGAAGGTCGACGACGCGATCGCCACCGGGCAAGCCCCGGCGGACCCGGAGCACCTGCGGGAGCTGGCCGAGGCAGCGGACCAGGTCCCCCAGCTGCACCCGTACCAGGAGGAGTTGCTCGCGCAGGCCCTCGCCGCGCAGACGGGCGTCGAGGGCCTGTCGGCCGAGGCCGACGAGGAGACCCGCGCGCAGCAGGAGACGGCCGCGGTCGAGGCCGCGACCGCCGAGCCGGTTGGCGAGGAGCAGATGCGCGCCCTGGTCGACGCCCCGGCAGTGGAGCCGGTCGCCGTCGAGGCGCACCACGTCGAGCTGATGCGCCAGCAGCTGGCTTACCAGGACCAGGTCGGGGTGCTGCACGCCGGACAGGACAACGAGGTCCAGCAGCGCCAGGCCGCCGAGCGCGAGGCGCAGCTGGAGGCCATGGACTCCTACGCCGCCCGCACCCCGGACTTCGACGGAGACCTGGGCCGGTTCATGGGCGAGTGGGCCGAGCTGATGGACCAGCGCGTCGAGCGGCTGGGCCAGCGCGTCGCCGAGGAGCAGCCGGAATGGGCGATCGACCGGCTGGGCCCGGTGCCCGAGGACCCGATCGAGCGGGCCGACTGGGAGCTGCGCGCCGGCAGGGTCGAGCGGTTCCGTGAGGCCCACAACTTCACTCAGGAAGCCGACGCCATCGGGCAGGCCCCGCCGCCGGGTGCCGTCGAGGCGCTCGCCGACTGGGAGCGGGCACGCCGCGCCCTGGGTGTGCCGGATGAGCTGGCCGACATCTCCCGCGCGAGCGAGGAGCAGCTGCGCCAGTCCGTCGAGCGGGCCGAGCGCGAGGAGGAGTGGGCGCCGCCGTACGTCGCCGACGACATGCAGCAGTCGTTCAAGGCGTCGCACGACTACGAGGACCAGGCCGTACAGATGGAGCTGCGCGCCCAGGAGCAGGCGGAGAAGGAAGCCGCCGCGCACGAGGAGCGCGTCAACAAGGCCCTGGACGAAGTCTCGAAGGCGACCGGCTACAACGAGCACCAGCAGGCCCTCGCCCAGGCGATGGCGCTGCAGCAGGTGCCCACGCTCCAGGCCGAGGTCGACCCGAGCGATCTGGTCAAGAACACGCTGGAGCGGGCGGAGACCAGCCGGGACATCGCCGAGACGATGGGTGATCGCGCGCGGCAGTACCAGGAGGTCCACGAGACCCGCGAGAAGTGGTTCGCCGAGACGCAGCAGGTACGCGAGGAGGCTGACTACGCGCGGATCGAGCTGGAGCGCCGCAACCCCCTCGCGCCGGAGACCGCGCAGGCCGAGCCGGAGTCGGTCCCGGCCGCCGCGACACCGTCGCCGCAGCCCTCCCAGGAGCAGCTGCTGATGGAAGCCACGGAGCAGGCCCGTCAGGCGCAGCTGATCCTCGAACAGCGCGCCCAGGCACGGGAGCGAGAGGCGCAGCGGGAGCGCGAGACGCAGCCGAAGGCCGAGGAGGTCGAGCGCGAACGCCGCGACAGCGGCATGGGCTTCCAGGATGAGTACGCGCGGCTGGGCCGAGAAATCGCCGAGGCCGACCACGACATCGAGGCCGCGGGCAGCAGCACGGCCGCGCCCGAGCCTGCGATGGCCCCGGCACCCGCACCGGAGCCCCCTACTCCCCCGGCTCCGGACTTCGACATCGACATCGAGTTGTAGGACCCGGGCCAGCGGTCAACCCGCTGGCCCGCTCCATTTCCTGGCTCTGTGTCCGAGGAGACCGCTACCTTGACCGATATGGCCGAGACATCGTCGTGGAACCGGGGCGGCCCGCAGCCGCCGGCCCAGCCGACCCATGCACCCGCAGCGCCGACCCTGCCGCCGCGCGTCACACGGTCGCGCAGCGAGCTGGAGAAGCTCCGCGACGACGCGCTGGCCTCGCAGCCGCTTGAGCCGGGCGACGTGCGGATGATCTGGTGCTCCCCCGACGGCGTGGCAAGCGCGCTGGAGGCCATCATCCACACGACCCGCTGGCTGCTCGGCGAGCGTGAGTGGGCCCCGATCTCCCGCGAGATGTACGCGTACCCGGACCTGCCCGTGCCCCTGATCCGTACGCACGCCGAGGACGCGATCTTCGGCTACAAATGGACCGACACGTCCGAGTGGTACGCCGGCGGCGTGAAGCGAACCATCCAGTGGGCGACGTCCGCCGACGAGGAGCGCCCCATCTTCGAGTGAACACCAGTGCTCTGACGGCCCGTCCTGGCCTCCGGCAGGACGGGCTTCGCGCGTCAAGCGGGCATTCCGGGGGTGGAAGCAGGCGTCCGTGATGTGTTGATCTCGGCGATGCCCATAGGCTCGCGCCATGCTCATCGTGAATGCCAGTCCCAGAACCTCCGGGAAGACGACCGATACCGCCTGGTTCGGTCACGCCCTGCAGGAGGACGGGTTCGAGGTCGAGGGGTTCGACGCGGACCACAGCATGCAGTTCTGGTCCTGGGCACAGGCGGCGAAGTTCAAGTTCGAGGTCCACAAGAAGGCGACCGCCCGCTTCCACGAGGAGGTCGAGCTTCCCGAGGGGAAGATCAGCCTGGTGGACTGCGGCCACAGCGAGAACCACCCGCAGATCACCGACAGCCTGTTCAAGGTCGCCGACCTGGTGATTCTGCACCTGGCCCCGACCGAGGCCGACTGGCTGCGCGTCGAGAGGCCGGTGGAGGACACCCCGTTCAGGGACATCGTCAAGCGCAGCGCGGTGTTTCGTGCGGACGGCAAACCGCCGACCACGTGGGTGCTGCTCAACCGGTGTAGCCCCAGCAGCCCCCGCGACAAGGGCATGACGAGGTTCTACGCGGAACGCATGGAACACGCGGGATGGAACGTGTTCACCACCGTGATTCCGGGCTTGGGGCAGTACGCGCACAGCATGAACTTCCCGATCACCGGGGCGATGGACACCCCCTTCGGGGACCTGGTCGTCGAGATGAAGGAGAAGGGACTGCTGCCGTGAGCGCCACCAACTACCAGAAGCTCTTGAAGCAGCAGGAGAAAGAGGAACGCGAGCGCCGGGCGCGCGAGGCGGCCGCCGAAGCGGAGAACACGGATGCGTCCGGAGCCGCGGCTGTGGTGACCATCCCCTCGCCGGGCGGTGAGGTCGCCCCGGACCCGCCAGCCGCCACGGCGGAGCCCTACCGGCCGCAGCCGTTCACTCCGGACCTGATCCCCGAGCCCGTAGAGGTCGAGGCCGAGGGCGATCTGACGCCCCAGGAGGTCGACGACCTGGAGCACTGCGAAGCCGCGTTCGGCAACGGCAGCAGGGCCGAGTGGATGAAGTGGAAGGCCGCACACGCCGTCCGCGCCCGGAACCTGCACCGCCAGGACGGGCGAACGTGGCCGGACTACTGCCAGGACCGGTTCGGGGAGTCGGAGAGTGAGGTCAACAGGCGGATTCAGCAATGGCCCCTGCTCAAGGCCATCACCGAGCAGCAGGACCAGCACCGCGCGATCCCAGACTCCCACGTGCAGCAGCTGCTGCCCATGGTCAAGCAGCACGGCCAGGACGTGACCGCCCGCGCGTATGTGGCGCTGCGGGAGTGGGCCGCCGAGCGCAAGCACCGGGTCACGGCCGAGGTCATCGTGGGACTGGTCGAGTTGGCGAGGTCTGGTACGGAGACGCCAGCGCTGACGACATCGGCCACCTTCCAGCGGGCGATCGAGGCACAGCCCAAGCCGAAGCCCGCGCGGTCCGCCAAGAAGGAGAAGGCCCCGGCCGAGGCCGAGACCACCCCCGTGGTCGCCGAGCCCGACGCCCAGGAACAGGGCGAGCCCTCGACCGGTAGTCACCCAAATTTGGGTGACCCGGAGGAACACAAGATCCCCGAGGCCGACGGCGATGAGCCGGTGGTGGACGCCGAAATCGTCGACGACGCGCAGCAGGAGCGGGCCGCCAACGTCCTCAGCTTGCTGCAGGGGTTCCAGATCGGGTTCGAGGACGGCGCCCTCAAGGGCGTGCGGCCGGAGACGCTCAAAGAGATCAGCAGCGCTGCCCGATCCATCGCGGAGACCATCGAGGAGATCCTCAAGAGCCGGTAGCGAGCCCGGACATGCAGAGAGGGGGAGTCACCCAAATTTGGGTGACTCCCCCTCTCTGCCTGTTGCGTCCGTGCTCCGGGGCCGTGTTTCAGGGGGTGGTATACGG
>NZ_JBIUYT010000020.1:0-66220 GCF_044744645.1 Streptomyces sp. NPDC087263 | reverse complement strand
CCATGAATGCCTTCGACCTGGCCTTCGACGGCCGCCTCACCGCAGGCCAACTCTAGCCACACCAACCCCAGTTACACCGCTCGCTTTACAGACCCGCGTTCGACGAGCCGTCGGCGTCCCTTAATGGTCAAAGGAGCGTTCGCCTGCGTCACTGGAGCACCTCGGCCTTGCGGCCGGCCGCGATCACTGTGCGAAGAGGGAATGCGATGAGCAGCGCTACAGCGACCAAGAACCCGCTCGACCACAGCGGCCCGATATTTCCCACTGCGGTGCCGAGGGTAGTCGCGGCGATGAGGGGTCCGAAGGCGGCGCCGACGTTGAGTGCCGCCGTCGCGTACGAGCCAGCCATGGTCGGGGCTCCTGCGGCCTCATAGAGGACCCGTGTGATCAAGGTGCTGCCCAGCGCGAACGACAGGGCGCCCTGCACGCACACGAGGGCGAACAGGGCGACCGGCTTGTTGGCCAGCACTGCCAGGGCCGGCCAGCCGATGAGCAGCAGCGGGCCTCCGACTTCGATGACCAGACCGGGACGCTGGTCGGACAGCCTGCCGGCGATGGTGACCCCAGCGAAGGAACCGGCACCGAAGAGCGCCAGAACGACAGAGATCCACATTTCTCCCAGCCCGGCGGTGTCGGTCACGACGGGCGCGAGGAAGGTGAAGCTTCCGAACGTGGCTGCGTTCACCAACGCGCCGAGCAGCATCAGCAGAATCAATGGCGGCCTTGTGAGCTGGGCGAGCTCCGCTTGCAGGGATGGCCCGCCAGTCGCCTCTTGCTTCACACGTCCCGCCGGGATTGCCTTGAGGATGCCGAGAGCTGCAGGCAAGCAGAGGGCGGCGACGGCCCAGAATGTGGCCTGCCAGCCGAGCACCGTGCCGAGTACCGACCCGCCAGGGACACCGGCGATCGTGGCCACCGTGGTGCCGGACAGCAGCACGGCCAGCGCACGTCCCTTCTTGTCGGGTGGGACCAGCGTGGCGGCAGCCGTGAGAGCGACGGCGAGAAACCCTGCGTTCGCGAGTGCAGCGACTACCCGGGTGGCGAACAGGACCGGGAAACTGGTGGTGATGGCGCCCACGGCGTGAGCTGCCGCGAAAGTGAGAATGAACCCGAGAAGGCTGGAGCGCCTGGGCCAGTTGCGGGCAAGCGCAGCCACAAGGGGAGCACCAATGACCATGCCGACCGCGAAGGCCGAGGTCAGCGTGCCTGCTGTCCCGACTGTGACATCGAGATCTGAGGCGATGTCCGGCAGGAGGCCGGCGAGCATGAACTCCGAGGTGCCCATGGCGAAGACCGCCATGGCAAGCAGATGCAGCGGGAGAGGCATCGAGTGGCTCCGAGGTGAGGAGAAGCACGAGAAGGTCATCTCGGCACCGCGGCCAGCCCCAAGGGCACCCTCGCCCGCCCGCAGAATGCGGTGCGGCGACAGGGCTACGAGCTCAGTGGTTCAGGGGGCTGACGGCGTGACCGAAAGCCCCCGCCTTGTCTGACTCAGGACTCGACATGACCCGCACGGTACCCGACTGATGCTCGTCGAGGCACCTCGGTTTCACCGGCATTGGACTGTGCAACCAACGTCATGTCCCGCAACATCTAGGTGTGGTTCGCTGCGCCGTAGCGCAGTCCGTCGTAAAGGATCGTGGTGATGCATACCGCGTCGTCCTGCCAGCCGTTGGCGCGCATCCCACGGACGCCGTCCAGCCTCTGCAGGATCTTCAAGAATCCGACCAGCCGAATCCGCGTCGGCCGACACGAATACGGCATCCTCCAACCCCTGGAGCCGAGTACGTCAACAACTCGGTCGCGGCAGTCACCATGCCGGCGGACCGCCTGGGCCTCGCACTCGCTGCCGTGCACGCCGCGTGATCCGGCGTCTCCAACTCGACGACCTTGGCATCGGCAACGGTCGGCTCGTGATCAACAGCCCGTCCGGCCCATGGACGAACTGACGCTGCACGTCGCCCGCGAGTGGCTGGACCACCGGCGCCACCGCTGGCCCAACGCCGCCAACCTGCACCTGCTGATCAACAAGTTCACCGCCTTTGGCACCGGACCGGTCGGTGCGGTCTCCCGACCGCACCGCTTCGCGGCCAGGCCCGGCACCCTGGAACAGCTCGGCGTCGACCGGCAGTTGGACGAGCCCCGCGCCTATGGCCCCGACTCCCTCGACCTCGCCGGGGTCTTCGGACTCGGCGAGAAGACCGCTTTGCGCTACGCGGGCTCGGCGAGGGCACTGCTGGAGTGTGCTGTTGAACAGCGGCTTCGGTGAAATCTGCTCGACTGGGACAGGTGAAGGCCGCGATCATGATGGCTTCACTCGGCAGCGTGTAGGGGAGTTGATTCGTGATGCCAGTCATTCCTGCTGACCCGACCGTGGTGCACCCGATGCCTGACCAGCCTCGTGTGGTGCTGTTGAAGCCACTGGTCACCTCGCCGCTGATCGAGGTCGGGGAGTTCTCCTACTACGACGATCCGGACGATCCGACCGCGTTCGAAAGCCGCAACGTGCTGTATCACTACGGACCGGAGAAGTTGCTCATCGGTAAGTTCTGCGCGCTGGGGGAGGGGGTGCGGTTCATCATGAACGGTGCCAATCACCGAATGGACGGCCCCTCCACGTTCCCCTTCCCGATCATGGGAGCCTCGTGGGCCGAGCACTTCGATCTGATCACCGGCTTGCCCGGCCGGGGCGACACCGTTGTCGGCAACGACGTCTGGTTCGGATATCGGGCCATGATCATGCCCGGTGTTCGTATCGGTCATGGAGCGGTCATCGCTTCCGGTTCCGTGGTCGTCGATGATGTTCCGGACTACGGCATTGCCGGCGGCAACCCGGCCAGACTTATCCGGCGTCGCTACAGTGATGCGGACATCGCCCGCCTTCTGGCTGTGGCCTGGTGGACCTGGCCCGCCCAGCACATCACCGAGCACATCCGAACGATCATGTCCGGCAGCGTCGACGATCTCGAAACCGCGGCTCCCGGGAAGTAGTGACCGCCCGCCAGGCCCGCCGTCCCTCGGCCGGCGGGCCTTCTGTAATGAGCCTGGAATCAGCTGCTCTTTCGCCGCCGCGGCGGCGATTAAGGGCTGCCCTGCCTTTCTCGCGTGGGTCTGATCCGATCGTTCGTAGGATCGGAGGGCCCGGGGGCTCCAGGTATGGCTGTAAAGGCTGAGTCGCTGGGTGGCTTACGGGACTTGGCTGCCCGGAGTTCCGCGACGACTGGACCGCCAATTGGGAGACGCGACTCGATCGCTGCTGTAGGACAACGTCGGCGAGGTCGTCTGCAGGTCGGTGTACGACGAGCTGGCGGAGGTGACCGTGGCCGGGATCTGGGCCGGGGTGGACATCGGCAGGACGCATCACCACACCGTGGTGATCAACGGGAGGGCGAGCGACTTCTGTCGCGACGGATCCTCAACGACGAGGCTGCGCTGTTGGCGCTGATCGGCGATGTGCTGGCGCGCGTTCACCGGGCGTGGGAACCGCCTGAGCACAAACGGCGCGGGCTCAAAGCGAGGCTTCGGCGAGTCACCTACGAACTCGGTCCGATCGATTCGGCCAGCCGACGTGGCGCAGCGGAGGACGGCCCTGACCCACGCCCGACCGCCGTGGGCAAGGTGTTGGGAGCCCGGCTGGCTGCGACCAGCAAGGCAGCCGGGCCGGAGGCGGCGTCAAGCGCAGCGCGAACGGCGCTCGCCACGACAGTCATCGCTGTCATCCTGTTCTGTCTGCCGACGGTGTTCCCCAGCGTCCGTACCGCCTGGCTCTTCAGCAGTCATCGTCGGGAAACGCTGCTCAGGCGGTATGGACAGCACTTCGGATGGCCTGGTTGACGCCGCGGTCGTCGGCGAATTCATGGAGGTGCCAGGCCTCTTGCGGCTGGGCGCGGAGCGCGGAGGCGACGAACAGCGGGCCGCATGGGACGCCCAGCAGCTTGAGTGGCGTCGCCTTGCCGCGGTCGCCCAGGCGTCGATCACCGAGCACGCCAAGGCTGCCCAGCAGTCCCGCGACGAATTCGAAGCCGCGCTCAGGAAGCTCGTACGGCACCCCGACACCGCGGCGGGCTGACACCAGGCGTCCTCGGGCCAGCTCATGAGCACGTGGTCGCTGGCACCGGTCCGCTCCGTCAATACGACCTCTGCTGCTTCGATCGCATACGAGCCGATCCACCCGCCGGCCCTGTGCCCTCTGCATCCCTTGGTGCCGCGGCCGCGACACAGGTCCCTGTTGATCACCTGCCAAGTTGGGACCTGTCACTCGAACATTGGGGGTGTCCTTGAAGATCAGGTGACCGACCACGGTCAAGCCACTGCGCCTGCGCAAGGCCTGAAATCCGGCCTTGGGGAAGCGCTTTGCCGTCAGCTGCCGGTAACCGGGCTGCTATATCGGGTAGTTGGGGCTATACAGGATGGCTGGGACGTTCTTGCCTGCCGGGAGGGCTAGTCTTCTGAGTCAGGAATTCTGTTCAGATAGCTGGCGAGGCGTTCGAGGATCTCGTCTGCAGTTTTGGTCCAGACGTAGGGCCTGGGTTCGGTGTTCCATGCGGCGATCCAGGTCCGGATGTCCTTCTCCAGGGCTTGCACGGATCTGTGGACGCCTCGCCGTATCTGCTTGTTCGTCAGTTCAGCGAACCATCGCTCCACGAGGTTGAGCCAGGACGATCCCGTGGGTGTGAAGTGCAGGTGGAACCGTGGGTGTGCCAGCAGCCAGGTCTTGATGGCCGGAGTCTTGTGGGTGGCGTAATTGTCGAGCACCAGATGGACCTTGAGGCCGGCCGGGACTTCCCTGTCGAGCTTGATGAGGAACTTCTTGAACTCCTCGGCGCGGTGGCGTCGGTGCAGGGAACCGATCACCTTGCCGGTGGCGACCTCCAGCGCGGCGAACAGAGTGGTGGTGCCGGCGCGTACGTAGTCGTGGGTGGTCCGCTGCGGAACCCCGGGCATCATCGGCAGCACAGGCTGAGAGCGGTCCAAAGCCTGGATCTGCGATTTCTCGTCAACGCAGAACACCAAAGCTCGCTCAGGCGGGTCCAGGTAGAGGCCGACGACATCGTGGACCTTGTCGATGAAATACGGATCCGTCGACAGCTTGAACGTCTCCGAACGGTGCGGCTGCAGGCCGAACGCCCGCCAGATTCGTGACACGGTCGACTGCGACAAGCCCAGTTCCTTCGCCATGGAACGCGTCGACCAGTGGGTTGCATTCTTCGGCGTGGACTCCAGTGTCCTGGCGACCAACGCGGCCCTGCTCGTCCGTCACTGTCCGCGGGCCACCTGGGCGCGGCATGTCACCCAGCCCGGCGATCCGATACTGCACGAATCGGGCCCGCCAGCGGCCCACTGGATGGGGCGTGGCTCCGAGCTGAGCGGCCACATCCTTGTTCGAGGCACCCTGGGCGCAGGCCAGGATGATCCGACATCGCAGGGCCCACGCCTGCGGCGTCGAACGGCGTCGCACCCATCCCTCGAGAGCGGCCCGCTCCTCGTCCGACAGCGTCAACTCGGCCTTCGGCCGCCCCGTCCGCACCATAAAGCAAGCCTACACATCTGAACAGAATTCCCGACTCAGAAGACTAGGTCGTGTTTTAGAACTCGGTGATCTGTCTGGTTGGTCGTCCGGGGAAGTTGCGGGCGGCCAACCAGATGGTGAGGTCGTGGGCGATGTCGTTGATGCTGGTCGCCGTGGCGACCTCGTGCTCATTGCGGGAGGTGTCGCGGCGGACTATCTAACCACACCGGGTCGTCTTCGTCAGGCTGGACGACCACGAAGGTGTTGTCGGAGTCGTTGAGGTCGTCGATCATCATGAACAACGCGTCTTCGGAGGGGTCGTCGATGCGGTCGCTGTTCTCGCTGTCGGCGCCGTAGTACTGAGCCCCCATCGCTGCCTCTTCCTCAACCAGTTCGTCGTGGCCAAGGTCAGCATGGCACGGGGAACTGCCAGTTCAGGCCGGTCATAGCCATTCTCCGATCGCGGCGATCAGGACGGTGGCCTCGAAGCGGACGGCGAGTTTGTCGAACCTGGTGGCGACCGCCCGGTTGCGTTTGAGCCGGTTGATTCCGCACTCGACCGCATGCCGGGCCTTGTAGTCCTCGCGGTCGAACGCCGGAGGCCGCCCGCCGGCTTTGCCGCGCCGTCTGCGATGGGCGGCCTGGTCGGCAGGCTCCGGGATCGTGCACCGGATTCCCCGCCTGCGCAGGTAGGCTCGATTGACGCGGGAGGAGTACGCCTTGTCACCCCGCACACGCAGTGGGCGGACACGGGGACGGCCGGGGCCGGTGCGGGGCACTCGGATACCGTCCAGGACAGCGGCGAACTGAGGACTGTCACCACGCTGACCCGCGGTGATCAGCAAAGGCATCGGTCGCTGGCCTTGTTCGCAGGCCAGATGAATCTTGGTGGTGAAGCCTCCTCTGGACCGTCCCAGACCGTGGTCGTCGGGCTCTGTGTGGATTCCGCCGGGCGGTTCCTTCTGGTCCTGGCCGTCGCGGCGGGCGCCTGCGGCATGCTGATGAGCCCGGCAGGTTGTGGAGTCGACGTTGACTTCCCACGTGATCAGCCCTGCCGCATCTGCCCGAGCCTGCAGTCCGGTCAGCAGCACGGGCCAGGTGCCGTTGCGTTGCCACCGCCGGAAGAGCCCGTAGACCGTCTGCCACGGCCCGTACCCTCGCGGTAGATCCCTCCACGGCGCACCAGTGCGCACCCGCCACCGGATCCCGTCGATCAACTTCCGCCGTCCCAGCGACGGCCGGCCCAACACCGCGACCGGCAACAACGGCTCCAGCACTGCCCACTGTTCGTCAGAAAGATCCCCTCGCCCCACACCGAGATCATCACGGCACGGGACGAGGAACGAGCCCGATTTTCAAAAACACGACCTAGGCCACCAGGAGACACTCACTGCCGACCGTGGTCCGTTCGATGATCTCTCGGTCGACGGCGTTCTGGAGCTGTTGCCGTCGCTCACGACCTTTCCGCCAGCGACAAACAAGCGCAACAGAAGCAAGCGAGCGGATCGGTCGCGCGGGACCGCCCGAATCCTCCACTGGCTTCTGTCCTTCCCCGGGGACGGCTGGCAGGAACGGTGGCTCGTCTCCGGCGTTGACAGCGGACTGGACTGGGACTGGATCGACCTCGTCACGACCGAGTACGGGTCCGCCGAAGCACCCCGACGGGCAATGACGACGGACGGCCTGGGCTGCCTGCTTCTTGCCAAAGTGGTGCGGCCGAGCTACGAATTCCTCCAAGGTTACCGGACCTCGGGGCTCTACCGACATGCCAAGCAGCAGTTCGGCACCGAGTCGTTCCGCAAGGTGCACCAGGCCGGCCTGGCCCGGGGAATGACCCCCAGCCAGCTGGGCACGGCCGAGAACAGCCTGGTGAAGGTCGCCTTCCGGACCGGCCGCGATCTCGACCGGCTCACTGCCGGGGACCTGATCGCTTACTACGAGTGGAGCAGGAAAGCCTTCGCCACGGCGCCTGTGGGGCTTCACGCCGCCTGGGACCTGATGCGGGACGTCGGCCTGCTGTCCGCCGCACTGCCCCTGCGCCGCACTGTGGCACGGGGACAGCTCTCCACGGCGGCCATGGTGGACCGGTACAACGTCCAGTGCCGACCGGTACGCGATGTGCTGATCCGCTATTTGGAGGAACGCCGCCCGAGCCTCGACTACACCTCGCTTCAGCACCTGGCGAGCCGACTGGTGGGCGCCTTCTGGGCCGACATCGAGAAACACCACCCGGGCATCAACACCCTGGACCTGCCCACGGAGGCCGCCGAGGCATGGAAGGAACGGATCAGGTTCATCACCCGGGAGGGCAAGGAACCCATTCCCCGCCAGACACGGACCGCTGTTCTGACCGGAGTCCGCGCCTTCTACCTGGACATCCACCAGTGGGCACTGGAAGACCCGGCCTGGGCGGCCTGGGCGGTCTCCAGCCCTGTCCGCAAGGGCGACACCGGCGGGTTCACCAAGGTCAAGAAGAAGGTCCGGGCCAAAATGCACCAACGCGTGCGCGAACGGTTGCCCCGACTCCCCGAACTCGTGGACACCACCGAAACCCATCACAGCACGCAGAAGAAACTGCTGACCGCAGCCCAGGCCACCGACATCGGAGAGATCTTCGACCGCGGAGGCCAGCGTTATCGCCGCATCAGCCGCAGGGAGGACCGAACCAAGACGCGCCTTCAGTACAGGCCTGAGATGGTGCTGATCGAGGACATGGCCACGGCGGAGCAGTTCGACGTCACCCGTGACGAGGACGAGGCGTTCTGGGCCTGGGCCATCATCGAGACGCTCCGGCACACGGCGTGCGGCTGGAGGAACTGCTGGAGATCACACACCTCGCGCTGGTGTCCTATCAGCTCCCCGACACAGGCGAGATCGTGCCCCTGCTGCAAATCATCCCGTCGAAGGGAAACGAGGAACGGCTCCTGCTGGTCGACCCCGAGCTCGCCAGCGTCCTCGCCACCGTGATCACCCGGCTCCGCGGGGACAACACCGGCACGATCCCTCTCGTCGCACGCTACGACTACCACGAACTGGTCACCGGGCCGCCGCTGCCGCACCTCTTCCAGCGACGGATCGGCTGGAAACACGACGTCATCAGCACGAACACGCTCTACCAGCTACTCAACGACACCCTGGCCCGAGCTGCCCTCACCGACCAGACGGGCAAGCCGCTGCACTTCACGCCGCATGACTTCCGCAGAATCTTCGCGACCGAGGCCGTCGCCGGCGGACTGCCCGTCCATATCGCCGCCCGTTTGCTCGGCCATACCAACACGAGCACCACGGAGGCGTACCTGGCCGTCTTCCAGGAGGACCTGATCCGCTCCTACCGGGCCTTCCTCGACCAGCGGCGAGCGACACGGCCCAAAGAGGAATACCGCGAACCCACGACGGACGAATGGCGCGAGTTCCAGGAACACTTCCACACCCGCAAGCTGGAACTCGGCGACTGCGCACGGCCCTACGGAACCCCGTGCCAGCATGAGCACTCGTGCCTGCGCTGCCCGATGCTACGGGTTTCCCCCAGGCAGCGGCCCCGGCTGGTCGAGATCATCCGCAACCTCGCCGAGCGCATCGCAGAAGCGCGGACGAATGGCTGGCTCGGCGAAGTCCAAGGACTCCAAGTCAGCCTCACCAAGGCCAAGGAGAAGCTCGTCGCCCTTGACCGCACTTTGGAACGAAGCCATGGCCAGGGTGGTCCCACCGACCTCGGCATGCCCGTCATCACCAGATCACGATGACGAGTTAGCTGACTGAGCTCAGAACCCATCCTTAAACCCGCAGGGCGAAGCAGTGCGGCTGTGGCTCGTTGGAGGGGATGTGAGAGAAGAAGGACGGGCCCGGGCAGGAGGGGTGACCGGTCCGCGAACCTTGATCGCTGCTGAGCCTGCTGATTAGCTGGCCGACATGACTGAATTAGGACCCGTCGCCTGGCCGCCTGCCCCGATCAGGGCCGAGAGGCTCATGCTCCGTGAGCCCGAGGCCCGGGACCGTGCAGCGGTCATCGAGTTGTTCACCTCGCCCGAGGTGGGCACCTACATCGGTGGCCCTCGACAGCGTGACGAGTTCGAGCGTGCGGTGCCCGAGGCGCCCAAGCGGCGCCCTGGCCTCTTCTTGGTCGATCTCGACGGGGCGATGATCGGGATCGTCACGCTCGAACGGCGCGACCCGAAGCATCCAGTCCACGTCCGCCCCGGGGCCTCGGAGGTCGAGCTCGGCTACATGTTCCTGCCGCAGGCGTGGGGACACGGCTACGCCGCGGAGGCGTGCGCGGCGGCACTCGACTGGTGTGCCAAAGCGCTGCCCGGTGAGCCAGTGGTGCTCACCACCCAAACTGCCAACGAGCGCTCGATGCGCCTCGCGGCGAAGCTGGGGTTCACCGAGGTGCAACGGTACGAGGATTGGGGCGCCGAGCAGTGGTTCGGCATGTGGTCCCCGGTCGCGCTGTCCAACTGAGGTCGTGCTCGGCAGTGTCCGCACTCATCGCGATGAAGCCGGGCGAGCGTGAGGAGACCAATCGAGGTTCAAGGATGGGTTCTCAAGCCGCCCGCCGGTAGTCCGGATAACCGTCGGCCATCGCTTTCGAGGCGACCGCCGCGCAGGAAGTCGGTGGCCACCTGCGCGGCCACCTGGTCGTCGGCGGCCAGGTCGTGGATCGCGTCCACCTTCTCCTGGACGCTCTCGGGGGTGTCGACCTTCCAGCCGACGATCCGTTTCGCGCTGTCGTGCGTCCAGCGCGCGGGCCCGCCGCGCGCATTGGGCGGGGGGTTGTCCACCGCCTCGAACCGTTCCTGCAGGAGCGCATCGGCTCGATCTCCACGGCCGCGGCCCCGAGCTGCCACTGGACGCTGCTCATCTCGGAGACCCAGTCCCGCCCCAGCTTGACCAGCTCGTCGTAGCGCTGCCGGGTCACACTGCCAACCATCCCGGTCATCCGGACACCACCCCCACGAGCCCGGCTGCGACACCCGTGCGTGCCGTCAACTCGCCCTGGAAACCCGTCACTTCGCACCATCCGACCGCCTCGCCCCGCAGACAAGGGCGTACGGCCCCGGCGCCCGAAGCAGCCCCGCATCCATCGAACGCGCAGGCTCACACCCCGCCAGGCCGCGCGCGCCGCGCATGCCAGGCCCGTTTGCGGCAGGCGGGAGAGCAGTACACCGCCGAGACCAGACGGTCGACCCCCACCGTCCACACCGCCCCGCACTGCGGGCACGAGGCCGTCACGCCGGCCTTCACCGCCCCGGTCCGAGCCCGCGCCCGACGCATCCGCCGCCAGTGCCTGGAGCGGCACGCGTCCTCACAGAACGCCGCCGTCGACTTCACCGACGGCCCACCGCACCCCCGGCACAACCTCGGACCGGTGTCGTCACCTGCGACCACGACCAGCCGTAACCGGAGCATATCCAACCTGCCCATGTCGTCACCGTACGACTTCTTCTCAAGGTGAGCTGATCCCTGACGCTGGCAACGAAGCCTACGAGGCTGCCTTCACGCGGGCGACATCCCACAGTCGCACCTCGGCCTTGTCGGCGTCGCCTGTGGCGAGGGTGCGGCCGTCCGGGGACCACGCGACGGAGGACAAGCCTCTTTCGCTTGCGGTGAATTGGGTGATGACCTTGTGTGTGGTCACGTTCCATAGCAGTAGTCCGCCGTTGTCGCCGACGGAGGCCAGGATGTTTCCGTCCTTGGGATCGAAGGCCACCCCCGTCACGCTGCCGCTGGACCGGGTGTCCGTCTGCAAGGTGCCCAGGGGTTTGCCCGTGGCCACGTTCCGGAGCCGGATCGTGCCGTCGATGCTGCCGGAGGCGAGCGTCTGTCCGTCCGGGCTGAACGCCAGAGTGTTCACCCCGTACGTATGGCCGGTCAGGGTGCGCCGGAGCTTGCGGGCGGCGACGTCCCACAGTCGCACGGTCTTGTCGCTGCTCCCGGTGGCGAGCGTTTTGCCGTCGGGGCTGAACGCCACGCTGCAAACGCACCGAGGCCAGTCGTCTTGAACGCGGATCAGTGTGGTGAGCAGCTTTCCCGTGGCCGCGTCCCACAGTTTGGCGGTGCCGTCCCAGTCGCCGGTGGCGAGCATCTTGCCGTCAGGGCTGAGGGCCACACTGGCCACCGCTTCCGTGTGGCCGGTCGTCGTGGCACCGCTATCCCCGGCAGGAAGCTGCCATACCTGTGCCTTGCCGCCCGTGCCGAGGCCGTTGGTGGTTCCGGCAGCCAGGGCCTTGCCGTCGGGGCTGAACGTCACGCTGGTCACAGCCTTGCTGGTGGTAGTGATCGATGTGAGGGACCGATGGGTAGCGGCATCCCACAGCTGTACCGCCCGGTCACCGTTGCTGACAGCGGCGAGCTTTTTGCCGTCGGGGCTGAAGGCCAGGTCGCTGACGGAACCGATTGCACTGCTGCGGACGGTCAGGACGGCACTGGGCCGGTCCAGCTCGATTTTGGGGGCGCCCGTGGAATCGGAAGAGGCGCTGCCGTCGAAAGAATCCGCAAGGTGCCAGGGGCCGAACGCGAGGACAGCCGCGACCAGAACCGCAAAACCGGCGGTCATGGCCCTGACACGGCGGGTGCGGGGTATGAGGCGTGACGCCCAAGGGGTGGTCGGGGTAGGAGTCCTGGCGCTCGGCGCGGTAGGTGGCGCGGACCCGGCGAGTGGACGGCTGGATACGTGGGAGCCTTCCGCGTGTTGGACCGCACGGCTCGCCTGTGGCGGTGGCGCGGGAGTTGGTGCCGGTGACTCAGCCCGCTCCTGCGGCACCGGCCCCGTTGGGCCGGGCTCCTGCTCCAGCGGCCTGTGCTGTTCCGGCGGAGTCTCTGGAGAGTTCGGCTGAAGGGCCCGCAAGCGCCCGGCGGCGGCAATCGAGACGAGCTTGCTGTCGTCGTCCACCAACCCCTGGAGCCCATCGAGGGCGTGCCGCCGCACGAGGTCGTTACCGATCCGGTGCAAGTGAGCGAGCCCGTCCACGGCACCGAGGCGGTCGGTGGCGATGGGGCTGCCGAGCGCATGGCGCAGGTGTGCCGGCAGGGACCAGTTGATGTTCCGGGCGATGACGATGCGGCCCTCGACGTTGTCCTGTTTCTTGGGCCGCTGCTGTGGCATCTCGTCGACGACCCGGTCGTGAACGTAGCCGTACAACTCGTCGAGGGTGATGTCACCGTCGCCGTCGAGGTCCGCGCTGCCGTCGCGCAGACCCTGGACCAGGTAGCGGGTGAACACCGACTGCACCGCCTGGCCGTGCGCCTGGTTCCCCTCGAACGAGTACTGCGTCGCGTCCGACGCGGTCAGCACCGTGCGGCCGCGGCCCTGGAAGCGTTCCAGCGCGTGCACCGCCGTATCCGCCTTGGCAAGCCGACCGGTCGGGAACGCACCGCTGTAACAGCAGTCCAGAATCAGTACCTTCTGCCGCGAGACGCAGCCCTCCATGGCCTGGTCGATCTGCTCGGCGGAGATCGCGGTGAACAGCAGGCTGTCGCGGCGGGTGTTGGTCATCGCCAGGTACAGGAGGCCGTTGTCGTCCTTGAGGCCGTGGCCGGTGAAGTAGAGCAGGGTCAGATCGTCGCGGCGGCGGTCGCGGTAGAAGTCGCCGATGGCCTCGCCGATCCGGTGATGCGGTTTGTTGACCAGCGTGGTGACCTCGAACCCGGCGATGGCCGGGTCCCGCAGCACCGCGGCGAACGCCTCCGCGTCGTGCGCCGGAGCGGTCAGCCGCCGCAGTCCGGTGTCCTGGTAGTCGTAGGTGGCGATCAGCAGCGCCAGTCGGCGTCCCATGGCTAACTGCCGGTGTGGCGGCGGATGTAGGCGTCGATGAGGTCTCGCCGCTCGGCGGCGGATGCCCGCTCCAGTTCGATCGTGTCCCCGTCGATGGTCAGCGAGACGCGATGCCGGGCGGAAGACCTGGTCAGCCAGTCACGCAGGGACTCGATGAGCGCGGTGAACACGCCACCTGACGCGCTCAGTGCCACGACAATGGCCCCGGGAGTGACGGGATCGGTGCCCTTCACGCCGTCAGGAGCTGGGCCGCCGGGCCCGAGACGGATCGATTCGACGTCCAGCTCGGCGATCTCGGCCCGTAGCTGGCGTGCCAGCCGTTCCCCCGCCTCCGAGTCCAGCTCGGGGTCGGGCGAGAGGACCAGCAGTACTTTCATCGCGCCGTCCGCCCGCTGATCCATGTGGCCGCCTCTCATCGAAGCGTTGTCCTTCATTCGTCCCCCGGTGGCAAGTTGTCGCGAACTGCCCCTCACAGTGTGGCGGCATGCGGCTGCCGACGGCAGCCCGTCGGGACAACTTGCCGAGTCGACAGGGGAAGTGGCGGTCGCCTGCTCATCGGCAGCCATAGCCCCAACCCGAGGATTTGCCATGAACCATCACCGAAGCGTTCCCATCGCCTTTGACAGGTCGGGATCAGAAACAGCTTCTAAAGCCCCTCTGTGCTCGGACGGACTGACACTGATCCGGCAAGCCCCGTCCACGTTCGAGTGATGTCGCGCCGCTTGCATACGACCTCTGGCTACGCTGCCTGCTGGCGGCCATGGTTGGGCCGTGTTCTCCCTGGATGCTGTCGGCCCGTTGAGCGTCCTGCAGTGGGGAGCGAAGGAGTCCAGCTTCACGCCACGGCAACGCACGCAGCAGACACTCGGGAACGGCTCGATCGCCGTACCGGCGGCCGAACGGTACGGAGAACAGGACCTCCTGATGCGTCGTGACCGGATCAGTCGTCTCGCCGACCGCCGTCGCCTCTACACCAACGAGACGTACGACCAGGCCCGCTCGCAGCTGCGCGCCGGGCAGTCGCCGATCCCGGCCCCGTCCGGTGAACAGCTCCGCTTCGAGGCTGACCTCTTCCACCAGATCCTCGACTCCCGCTACGACTTCACGGCCTACCCCT
The DNA here is from genome assembly GCF_044744645.1 of Streptomyces sp. NPDC087263. Lineage (NCBI taxonomy): Bacteria > Bacillati > Actinomycetota > Actinomycetes > Kitasatosporales > Streptomycetaceae > Streptomyces > Streptomyces sp. NPDC087263. The sequence goes on along the minus strand of NZ_JBIUYT010000020.1, from coordinate 51,823 downwards.
TCGGGATCCGCCGCGTGCGCCCCGGCATTGACACCATCGAGCTGGAGGTGGAGAGCGAGAAGCGCGCGCACGAGATCCTCCGCACGATCCTTCCCTCGTACGAGCCCGGCGGCGAGGTTCACGGCATGCCCGGTCTACGGATCTGGCAGCGCACGAAGAACGGCATCGAGATCCACCAGTCCGGCCGGGCGACATCGGCGTGGCTGACGGGTTTGCCCGCCAGCGTGTGGAAGCGGGCAGAGGCGGATGCGCTCGACATCATCCTTTCCGAACTCGCCTGGCGGCCGCTGTGGAGGGGACCGGACCGATGGTCCGAGGAAGAGCTCGGCTTCGAGCAGCAATGGAACATGGGGGAGTGGTCCCGCAACTTCCAGGCCGGCGCATGGTGCACCAGCGGCCTGCTGCGCCGCGTCGCCCTCTTCCACACAATCGTGCCCGCCGACTACGTCGGCGGCTACCGGGGTCTCGGGATCCGCGGCTACGGGGGACTGGGACCGGTGAGGTGGTGCCTCGACCTCGATCACCGGACCGGCGTCAAGTACCGAAAGCAGGAACTGGTCGACGCGCTGACCGACCCTGAATTCGGTCTGCCCGTCGCGCGGGCCCACCACCTCGATGCGATCTACCCGCCGCACGAGTTCGGGAACTGGATCCGGCTGGACGATGAAGCCCGCACCGGCCTGATCGAGCTGCGGTTCGCCACCTTCAACTACCCCTCGCTCCAACAGAAGACGGACTCCCAGTACCGGGCGATCGTTGAAACCATCCAGACCCGAGTGGACGCGGTGCTGGCGTCTGGCTGACCAACAGGGACTTTGGCCTTCGGCCGGGTCAGGGTCCGGCGAGGACGTCATGGGTGCCGATGAGGCGCCAGACGATTTGCGGGACCCCTGACCCCTCGCAGCGAAGGTTGAGCATTCTCATCAAACACTGAGTGCCTGTCCGCAGGGGCCCAGAAGGAACACGTCCGGAGTGAGCGCCAGCGGTGCTGGTCAGAAGCCGAACGGCTCATTCATCCAGGCGAAGGTTGCGGTACCCGGGGATGTCGGGGTCCAAGTCGTCGGGCTCGTCCACGAGGGGGCCCATCACCGTTTCACTCTGATCAGGGTTGGGCGCGAACGCTCTCGCCCGCTTATCGCCGAGCACCGGCACCTCGGGTATCCCGGTTTCGCTCTGATCCGGGCTGGGCGCGCGCGGTATCACCCGATTCTCGCCGACCTCCGGCACCTTCCCGAAGATGGAGCGGCGACCCTTCGGGGTGTAGGGGTCTGGCGACCTCATGAGCGTGACGTGGGGCGGATAGATCGGCAGGGGGTCGTCGAACTTCGAGCCAGGGCTTTCTGACTGCGTCACGGGTTGGCTGTAGGACGTCGGCTCCGGTACGCCGACGGCGGAGGTCGGCACCTGCACCGCGGCGGGGTGGGGCGGTCGGGGGTCCGAGTAGTGCCGTAGCAAGCGCGTCAGATCGTACAGGCGGGTCACATTGATGCTGTGCAAGGCCTCGCCGGTGACGCCGGTCACGTCGTCGGCAAGGGCCAGGAAGGTGGGGTGCAGGACGTACTTGCCGAGCTTGACCACCGCCTCCAGCTTCTCGTCACCACGGGCCAGGTCGGTGACGAGGGTGGCGGTCCAGCCCTCGGACGAGGAGTCAGGGAGCATCAGCCGACCGAGGACGTCGAAAGCGTCAGCTGCCTGGCGCTCCCCGGGGTGCGGTACGTCGGCCTGGCCCAACACTCCGAGCGGGCCGAGGTCGGCCATCGCCCAACTGTGCGCGCGTACCTGCACGGCGAGAGCGAGGGCAGTGCGGACGAACTCCTCCTGCGCTGCGGCCCCGGCCGGCGGGTGGTCTGGCAGGTCGGGGCCCAGCATTGCCTGTATCTGGCCCGCGAGCTTACCGAGGGCCCACGTCCGTCGATCCGGGTCCGGAGACTCCCGCCGCAGCTCCCGGGCCGCGTCGCGGGCGGCCCTCAGCACTGCGCGGGCCAACCAGTCGAAATGCTCAGGCGACGTGGTGGTCCACTGACGCGGCCCAGTGCGGTCGTCGGCGTCCATGCTGCTCCCCCTCCCCGGCCGGTCCGACAGTATGAGCGGGAAAAGCCGGTAAGCACAGGATGCCCCGTCTGGTGCCGTTGTCCAGAAGCAGTACCAAACCCGCCAACGCAGGGAGAGCGAGGGACATATCCAGCACTCAACCTTCAGCGAGAATCGCTCAACTTTCGCTGAGACGGGTCAACCCCTTCTCTGAACGAGGAGTTGATCAAGCGACCGGGACGTCCTTGGGAGTCACCGACGGAATGCGCTGACCTGCGTGGATGCCTGACTGACTTTGATCCTTTCCCGGTTCGATCTGTGGTACTCCCAGGCGGCCAGTTGTCAGTCAGATGTCCTCAACGCCTGATTCCGCCAGTTGACGAGGTCACGCTGGGTAGTGAGGGTGTCGGGGTGGTCGGGGCCCAATACCCGAAGCCGGTCGGCCAGCATTTCGGCTAGGGCGGCCGCCGCACCCGCGGAATCGTCGGCCTCCCCCTGCCAGTTGGCGAGGTTGGCCCGAGTGGCGAGGGTGTTGGGGTGGTCGGGGCCGCTGAGGCCGAGCGTGAGGGCTGGCTCGGCGAAGTCGAAGGGCTGAAAGTCAGCCTCGCTGGAGCAGAGGAGAAACTCACCCAGCTGGACCGCCGTCCCACCGTCCACCTCGGTATGCCCGACATCGGCCACATCGTCGAGCCGACCGTCACGGGCCCGAAACCGTCAGAAGGCAATGCCTGACACCGTGGGCCCAGCCACCAATCATCGCCAGCCCGGGTTGTCGGCGGGCAGGAACGTCCCGAAGAGAGTTTCGTACTCGTCGCCCGACTCGGTGACCACAACGTGGCCCGGCTCGGTGCTGGTCACTGCATCTCGCAGCCGGGCGAGGAGTTCAGGCACGGGTACCCGGCGCAACGACAGCGCCGCGGCGACGCGGTCCCGGTGCTCGTCGATCTCGGGTTCGTCACGAACCAGGTCCCTTTCGAGGAGCGCAGCGGCGGCCGCCATAGCCTCCAAGCTTCCGCCACCGGAGAACTTCAGGCAGTCCTGCCACACAGCCAGGCCAGTGATGGTCTCTAGCGCGGCCTTCAAGTCGTCAGCGATCACGCCGCCCTGTCCCTCAGAGCTCGCATACACCACAGGTCGGCGCCCGCCCTCGTCATGGCTCAGGAAGAAGGTTCCGCCAGCCCAGTCACCAGCGATGGGCTCCAGCGCGGCACCCGAGGCCGCTCGGACCTCCTCGCCGTGGTCGTTGCGGAAGATGCCGAACTCGAAGGACGAATGCAGCAGGTCAGCGATGCCGGGGGTGTCTCGGATCAATGCGAGCAGATGATCGGTTGTGGTCACGGCGCGGACCCTAACAGGAGCCTGACACGGCCTCGGGCGCAAGGGTGAAGAGCACCTCGCCGGAAGCGAAGTGCCTACCGTGGACCCTCACTTGGAGGGCATTCAGTTAGTTCAGAGAAGCCTGTGTCAGATGCCCCCTACTGCTCGTGGATCCTGCCCAGATGCCACGCCTCCAGGAGATCCACACCAACCTCATCGACCGGCTCCAGGAGGCCAAGGAGCAGGGATGGCTCGGCGAAGTCGCCGCCATCGAGACCACCATGGCCGCCGCCGCGCAGAAACTGGAAGCCATGCGCGAGCGTGCAGCGCAACCGTCCACCGTCCACCTGGGCATGCCCGACTTCCGCCGGCACGCCGGACGGAGTGGCGGTTCCGGCCGTCCTACGACTCTGGTGGGACGGCCGGACCGGGCAGGTCGAGAACGCGGGCGAGAGCGGTTGTGACGGGAGCGCAGTAGTCAGGCAAGTGCCCGGATGCCCAGTCGGCTGCCAGTGCGAGGAAGTCAGCCAAGTCGCGCTCGGCGCCGGCGAGTAGGTGGTGGAGCTCGGTGATGGGCAGTGTGATCACCGGACTGTCGCGCTGCTCTGCGTTGACAGTGAGTCTGACAATGCCGCCGAAGCGCTCCGCAAGCGGTGACACGGGATCGTGGCCGAATCCAAGCGGGTTGCCGTCGTCGGCGAACCGATGCCAGTCGCGCCAGCTCTCCAGCCCGTCACAGCAGCCAGGCAGGAAGGTGACGCTCGTGGATGTGTCGATGACTCGCAGACCGCCCGGCGCGACGATGTCGTCCTCAAGCGTGAGCAGTCCGCGCAAGAAAGAGCCGAGAGCGTTGGCTGGCCGTGGTGTGTGATCGCCATCCGAGTCGGCCTCGTTGTAGTCGGCGATGCGCATCACGACCGCCCCTACTTCGGCGGGTGAGAGCTCCCCGCTGAGGCGCAGGAAGCTGAACGGCTCGAAGTCAGCGACAGGCCAAAGATCGAAGCCGTCAGGTGCGTACATCTCCAGGACGGGCTGCATCGTGATCACTCTGGGAAGTGTTCCGTACCCGCCGCCCGTATCGCCTCCCGATTACGCCGAGCCTCCTCGTCGCGGCCGACCGGGCTGAGCACCTTCGGCTGTACTGCCCTGCGCAAAAAGAGGTGTACGCCGACAAGCGGAGCGAATAACCGCTGTCCATGCGCGGCAGCGTGCGAGATGCTGCCGCGCATGATCGATCGCGAGTTCGCCGTTCGGGCGGCCCAGGAAGACCTGAACCGCCGATACTCAGGACAGCTGGTGGTGTCCGGGGCCGAAGAACACGAACTCGTCTGGATCGTCTACTACCAGAGCGCGGAGTACCTGCGGACCGGGGACTTGAGCCACATGCTGGGCGGCAACGGACCCTACCTGGTCGACCGTGTCGACGGCGGTCTCCACCAGATCGGGCCAGTGTCCGCCGCCATCGGCGCCTGGGAGGCCGACTACCGCAGCCGCATCCGGAAGATGCCTGTCCGGACCGCCGTGGACGACCTGCACGACGAGATCCGCCAGACTGCGGCGGCCCAGGGACGGAGCATGGCTATGCACCTGCTGCGACAGCACGTTCCAGAACTGGCACACGGCGAAGTCATCGAATACGTGACCACCCTGCAGACCGGCCCCGCACCACCTCATCTTGTGGACGCTGTCACCAGGGCCCTCATCCCAGCTCTTGATCCTGTTCTCGCCGTGCGCACTATCCACTCCGGGCAGAGCACTGAGCGCTGAACTCGGGCAACCATCCCGTGGTCCGGATAGGCCGTGCCCGACCGAGCACCTGGGACCACGAGATTAGTTCAGGCGTGCGGCGACAGGATCTCGATCACGGTAGCCGTTCCAGCAACAGGTCGGGCTTCGTGCATGGTGATCACATCGCCGCACTTCAGATGCCTCCACTGCTCGGGGCACAAGGGAGCCAGCCGAACGTCGGCGGTCTCTCCCGGGCCGAGCTCCTGCGCATACTCCACCCACAGCCTTGCGATGTTCAGCTCTCGCTCCCCGTCGGCATTGCGGTTGCCGATGTCCCACATCGGCCGGATCCGTCCGTCTGCGGCGAAAGCAGTCCGGCGGCAGCCCTCCTCTGCACTCACCAGGCTCAGGGTCGCCCGGACGGTGCCGTTTTGGACCTCCCAGCCACGCCACTCGCACCAACGACGGCTGCGGTCGAGCATCATCTGCCGAGCAGCTTCGGCTAGGAGGTCCCAGAAGTCCACGGACACGGGGTGGACATCCCCGATCTCGATGAGAACGCCGAGCACCATCTCCCACTCCTGGCGCCCGATTTCATCGCGCACATCCCCGACCGTCTGGCCGTTCTCTGCCGCTGCCTCCTCCGGCAGCAGGACGACGGCTTGGCGAAGGAGTGTGAACGCGTCATCCATGTGCTGCATTCTCCCCCGTCTCCGGACGCCCGCTGGAGGGCGACCAGGCCGGCCGGAGTTGGCAGCGCGACATGCCCGAATGCTCCCTGGCCTCGAGATTATTGCCCGCTACTTTGAGCAACTCGACTGCGATTCGGCCCCGCCAGGCAGTCTGGGCTAGTTCGGATAAACAGGAGTGTTCATGGATGCAGTCGGTTTCCGGCGTCGAGTCTCGGCCGGGCTCCCACAAACCCACTGGAGGAGTCACGTGACCACACCGCCCGTCGACCGACGCTCGGGGCCATCGCCGCCCTGGTGGAGGAAGCCATCCAGGAGCGCGGCGTCACGTACGGGGCTTCGACCTATCAGCCCCTCTGGAAGAGGCCCCGGAAGCCGAAGACGAAGAAGCAGAAGAATAAGGACCTGCGCGAGCAGCGCAAGCGGCTCAAGGCGGCTGGGATCCGCCGCCACGCATCCGGGCAGTCCCGACGGCCGGTGCCCGGCAGAGCCGCATCGGCAGCGCGGCCGCGCCCGCGACGCGCGCGCCCTGTCCCGGCTCCGGCACTCCAACGTCTGGCGGTGAACGACGGCGCCGCACCGGGTGCGCACGATGAACGCATCGGATGCGCACCGCCCCGCCGGAGCCAATCACTCACCTGCGGATTTCATGAGTGATGCCGGGCGTTGCAGCCTCCCGCGAAGGAGTCGCGAGCTCGACACGCAGCAGACCTCCACCTATTTGGTGTCATGCTCCTCCGACCATCCGTCACCATGTTCTGTCATGGATCTCTCTGGCGCCGCAGCGATCGTTGCTACCGCAGGTATCCCGGTGAGCGTGCTGATAGCTCGGTGGCAGAAGCGCACTGCTCTGGAGCAAGCGGAAGCGACCCATCGGACCGCGTTGGAGGTTGCGGAAGCGACCCATCGGACGGCGTTGGCGGTCGCCGATGCGACGCACCGCGCAACGCTGGAGCAGGCTGAGGCGAACCACCGCGCAGCACTGGAGATTGCAGACGGTCAGGCGGAGGCCGAGCGCATCCGGAGGTTGGTTGCCGCGCGATGGACTGCGTACGACCACCTCCGGTCCGAGTTGACCAAGTTTCGTACGTCCCTGTTGAACGGTGAAGATCAGAGCAAGCTGCGCGAGATCTACGACGGGATTCACGACGCAAATCATCAAATCCAGGAGGTCGGGCCTCTTGAGGTAGTCCGCATTGGCAGGCACATCCAGCTGAAGTGCGAGGACATTTTGAGGCAGGTCAGGGGGCAAGCGATGCCCCTTCAGGCATGCGAAGAGGCTTGGAAGACGGAGATATCTCCGCTGCGCACTGCTCTCCACCAGACCATCGCCCGCGTGATGGGTACCCACCAGACGTGAGCATTGCTCGGCCAGCAACGCATTGTTGTCCGTCGCAGTACCTGCGCCTTGCACGGCTCTGACCACGGCCGACATGAGGTCCGAGAGAGGCCGTCCACGGCCTCTTGCCGAGACCGGGTCGGCAACGGCGGGATGGCCGTGGCCGGGTGTTTCCCCTTGGCGAGCTGTACTCAAGGCCGCGAACAGACCGCGGACAAGGGGGTCGTCTTCACGCTGCTCCTTCGACCACCGCCACGGCGGCGGGGCAGCGAAGGAGACGAGACGATGACGTACACCAAAAGCCCGCGGGGCGGCCGGACAAGGGGTACGCGGCCGCCCGGATACGGCTCGGAGTCCAGTGCCGTGTCCAGTGCCGTGAACGATTCGCCGGCCGACGGCGAAGACGCAGGCCACACACCCCGCGCACGGGCCCGCGTGAACGCCGACACATCTCTGTCTGTGCCTGCTGTGTCAGCGGCAGGCCAGAGGTCTCCTTCTTCCACCCCCACATCGCCGAAGGTCCGCGCGGATGCTCTGCGGATGCTGGGGTGCGTACGGGTCGCCACGGCGTCGCAGATGGCCCGGGTGATCACGGCCGGGGACAAGGACGGACGCTCCTACGTACGCAGGGCGATGCGGAAGCTCGAAGAGCAGGGCCTGGCGGAGACGAACGGAAAGATCGACAAGGAGAAGATCTGGAACCTGACCCGGCACGGACAGCAGACCATCGTCAACGGGGGAGAACTGCTGCTGCGCCGACGGCCGGAACCGGCGCCGACGGGGTGAAGGCCGGCCTCGGTCCGCACGGCGTCGCGGTGACGGACATGATCCTCGCCTACGGCGGCCGCGAGCACCTGGCTTCCTGGCAGGTAGAGGTCAGCCACCGCATCAAGGAGACCGGCCTGAACTTCAACACGGACGCTGTCCTCGCGCTGCCCACCGCTTCCAGCGAGGTGCGGCTGTTCGAGCTCGACAACGGCACCATGAGCCAGGCCCGCCTCGCGAAGGAGGTCTGGGACTACGAGCGTTATGCCGGGCACCGGATCTGGGAGGGCGCCCGCGGCACCATCGGCAAGACGTACGCCTTCTGGTCGCGCTACCGCTACACGCGCAGCGAGCAATTCCCCACGCTGCACGTGGTCCTGGCGGGCAAGCCCGAGCACCTGCTCGACAACCGACTGAAGGCGCTCGCCCACAACGTGCGCGGCATCACCGTCCCCGTGCTCGCCATCACGCTGCCTGCCATCCAGCGCGGCGAGCCGTGGCGGCAGATCGGTGTCGATGACCCGTATCGCCGCAGGGAGCGCTACCCCGAGCCGGTCGGCCGCTGACCCGGCAAGTCGCCTCCAGGACAGCCCGCCAGACCACCGGCCGCCCGGCGGGCAAAGAGCCGGCCGGGGAGGATGCGCCCGCGCCGCGGACAGCGGGAATTTCGCGGCGCGGCGCCTTCCTGCTTCGCTAGCTTGACCAGGTGGACACCTTCGAACCACAGCATTCCAGCGCAGAGGCGGCCGGTATGACGTCTACCGCTTCCCTGTTCGCCTGCCGCTCCGAGGACGTGACCCTGGAGCGCGTCCGCGAGCTTGTCGCCGTCGGTCAGCCCGAAAGCCTGACCTTGGAGTACAAGGAAAGCTACGCGTCCAAGATCCCCGACTCGGTCGCGGCGATGGCCAACAGCTACGGCGGCCTCATCCTGGTCGGCGTCACCGAGCGCAACGTGGACGACCGGATCACCGGCGTTCCGGAGCCAACGATCGTCCAGGTGGTCAACGGCTGCCATCAGAAACTGGAGCCGCCCTGGGTACCGGAGATCATCCCGGTACCCCTCCCGGGGACCGACGGCCTGATGGTCCTGGTCATCCGTGTGGACCCCGCGAAGGCACCGCGCCCGCTTCTGATCCAAGGGGCCGCCCCTGCGATGTGCCGGTTTGGTGTCAGTGGGTGGGTGTCAGTGACGGCATGTCAGGCCAGGGTGTTTTCACTGTTGGTGGGGTGTTGAGCATGGCGGTCACTGACATGGGGCGGTGTCTGGTGTCGTCGCGGCTGTCATGGGGCGGTACACCCCGCTCCGCTCCGCTGTCATGGGAACGGCACTTCTGATCCTTCGGGGGCCGGGCGGCGGCACGGTGGTCGGCGTCGGGTTTGTGCGTCGGAAGGGTGTGGGGTGGGGGAGCCGGGCGTGTGGGGTGAGGTCACGGCGGGGCTGATGGTGTCCAGGCCGGTGCTGGTCGCGCGGCTGCTCGAGCTCGAGGCGGCCGGGGCGTGTACCACGGCGCACGTGCGTGCGGGCGCGCAGGTCGGTGGGGTGAATGTGCGCACGGTGTGGCGCTGGCTGGATGCGGCGCGGACGGAAGGCCGTGTGGAGCGCAGGCCGCGGGCCCGGCTGGAGTTGTCCGAGCAGGTGTGGGAGGTGCTGGCACAGGCGGGCGGGAACGTGTCGGTGCTGCACCGGCATTTGAAGGATGCCGGGGGAGAGGTGCCGTCGCTGGCGTCGCTGTACCGGGTGGTGCGCCGGGACCTGGAGGCCGGAAGGGTCCTGCCGGACCGCGTGGTGGTGCGGCGGGCGCGGGAGGAGCAGCGGACACGGCAGGCGCTGGCTGACCTTGCGCTGGCTGGGCCGCGCGAGGGCGGCGCGGCGAAGGCGGCGGCGCGCCGGCCGCCGCACTCCGTGCCGGCGGCGTCCGAAGTCCTGTCGTCGGGGGAGAGCGGTGCGGTGACGGGCGTGGCGTTGCCAGCCGGAGCGCAGCTGGTGGGGACGTCGTCGGTGCGGGCGGTGGCCGAGGCGATCGGGCAGGCGATGGCGGCGGAGGGCGCGGTGTGTGTGTTCGGCGACCCGGGCCGGGGCAAGACTGCGGCCGTGCGGATGGCGCTCCACGAGGTCCCGCCGGGCTGGAAGGTGACGTGGGTGCCGGTGCCGGTGCGCCCGTCGGTGTCCGGCGTGAGGCGGGCGGTGTTCGACGCTCTGGCGCTGCCGGGCCGCTTCCCGCACACGTCGGCGCGGGCCGACGCCGTGGTCGCGGGGGCTTTGGGTGAGGCGCGGGTGCTGGTGGTCGATGAGGCGCAGCGCCTGCCTGTGCCGTGCCTGGAGTACCTGCAGAGCCTGTGGGACCACCCCGGCACGCGGATCACGCTGGTGCTGTGCGGGTCGGGCAGCGAACGGGCGCTGTCCCGACTGCCGCAGCTGGCGTCGCGGGTCGGCGCGTGGCAGGAGGTTCCGCGCCTGGCCGCAGAGGAAGTGCCGGCCGTGGTGACCGGCTTCCATCCGCTGTGGCGCACCGTCCCGGCCCCGGATCTGGCGTGGATCGACCGGTCGTGCGCCCACGGCACGTTCCGCATGTGGGCCGCTCTGACCGCGCACCTGCAGAACGCGCTGCTGACCACCGCTGACGCGGCCGTCGACCGGGCTTTGCTGGGACGGCTGCTGCGCAGGGTCGCGCCGCCGCTGTGAACCAAGCGCTCCTGCAAGAGGCGGGAGGCGATCGCATGCGCTCGGCACGTACACGAGGTCCCGCCGCGCGAGGGGAACTGACATGGAGGACGGTGACGCCTGTGAGGTCTCATCGATGTTGCGGTAGCCGGACGGCTGTGACCTGCGGTCCTGCAGATGTGCTGAGACAGCCTTGAGGGGTGGTTCGGGGGAGGGGAGCACGCCTGAACTGCGATCCTGCAAGTCGATTGAGACTGCCGCAGATGTTGTGAGAACGCCTATGGGCCTCCACGGATGGCCGTCGAGATGGGAACCAGGTGACACTGAAGCAGGTGGTCTTGCCGTCGTTGGGATCGAATGCGGTCCGGCCGGTGCTGTTCGGCGCGGGGTGCAGGGGCTCAAGGGTCTGGGATCGGGGAAAACGGGCCGGGGCGCCCCAGCAGTCCAGCACCTGCAGTGCGGTTCTCCCTGATGTGGGGCTGTCCCGGTCTACGGTGTCCCACAGGTCTGGCCATGGCGCAGCGTGGCCAGACCACACGACGTCTTCCGGGCGACCGTGGACCTACGGGTGTCCGGTGCGAGACAGGTGCAGCAAACCGGCGCTCGCTGTACCGCCACGAAGTACTCCACCTTGCCGCCTCGACAGACGAGCTGCCGCCGGTGCCAACGGCTCATCCGGCAGCGTCTTCAGGAGGGGCTGTTCGACCAATGCCCCATCGCAGAACGGAACATGTCCACGCCCCCTACCGCAAGCCTGGTGGTGCTGCGTTGCCGAACGCACCGACACCCGTGTGCCTCAACGTTCCGCTCTCTGCAACTTCACGTTCGAATCGGCTGTGGCCTGACGCCTTGGGGGGCGAACACACCACACACGTCGAGCCAGAGCGACAAACCATGGCGTGCTGATGCGGCGGGTTGGCAGTCAAATTTCCGACAGGAAGTTGTCGTCGGTCAGCCGCCAAGTCACGCCGGACGCGTCGGTGAAGACGGTGGTGACGGCGATCTCCTCGACGCGGTCCATCGAGGAGTCCTTGGAGGCGAACTGGTAGGCCTGCCGCGGGCCGATGCCACACGGTGCATCGACGATTCGGTGATCCGGTACACGGGTCGCCTGAACCTGATCCGCAGTGAGATCACCGAACTCGACGTCGACATCGGTGATGGGGCGGTCGCTGCTGTTGCTCACGACGGCCTGGAGATAGCAGCCGTCGGCTGCGTCCGGCCCGTCGGGGCCGATCACCAGCCGGGTGCGCAGCGTGACCTGGCGGGCCTGAGCGGAGCGCCGGTCTTGTGCCGCAACTACGAGCGCATCACGCTCCGCCTGCAGATTCACCAGCTGCTCGCCGATGAAAACGCGCTGCTCGTCCAGCTGTTGGCGCTGGCTGCGCAGTGTGATGAAGGTGAAGGCCGCTGCGGCTGCAGCGAATATGGCGCCGGCCCAGGTGGGCGCGTCACCCCAGTTGATCGATTCCAAGCTCATGGAAGGGGACTGTAGAGGCGGTGATCACGCGGTGTCTGCGCGTCCGGGTGCTTCCTCAGCCAGCCTGGTCGCGGTGGAGCCGTCGGTGAGCTGGTTCAGTATGTCGGCCAGGGTCGGCAGGACTTCGTCGTAGAGGGTTTCATGCTCGCAGCCGTCGCCGCCGTTGCGGGCGATCTCGGAGGCCAGGGCGCGCAAGGAGGGCGGACCGCTGACGGCGAGCCGGTGGGCGAGCTTGAGGTTCTCCTCCTGCTTTCCAGGTTTCTGGCGGTACTTCGTACCGTCCTTGTACAGGTTGACGTCCATACCGACGGGGGTGATGGTGCGGCCGATGCGTTCGGTGAGGTTGGCGATGATCTGGATGCCGTGGGCGTCCAAGTCCTGCCAGGCGGCCACCGGCAGCGGTGCCATGGCCTTGAGGAACGCGGCCAGCCCGTGCGTGGCGTAGCCGGCACCCCACATGCACAGCCACCGGTCGGCGATCTTCGGATGCTTGCACACCTCAGTGAAGGTGTCCTCGTTCTCGATGAGGAGCACACCCACAGCTGAGCAGTCGATCAGGCCGAGACTGAGCAAGCCGCGGGCGGGCAGGCCCAGCCAGGGGTGGCATGCCGCGGCGTCGGCGATGACGGTGTCGACCCGCCAGCGCAGTGGGCCGCGCATCCGCAACTCGGTCTCGCTCTCTTCCACGGCCTGGTCGAAGGGCATACCGACGAGGTTGGCGAACGCCTGCCGACGTGGCGGGGTCCAGGGGACCTTGGTGTCACGCATGCTCTTGCCGACCAGGGCTTTGGCGGTCAGTTGCCGAGATCTGGGCTGGGCGGACCACCACACCGCGGCGGACCTGACTGCCACCTCGTACACCCGCCAGTCCTCGGTGCCGGTGGCGCTGCCTACCGGGACCTTGACGGTACGGCCCGGGGGAGTGGCGGCCAACAGGGCGTGTTCATTGGCAAGTTGGGGGACCCCTGCCATGGCGTGCAGCAGCTCGGCATGCAACTGCAGCGGGTCCGGGTGTCCCCGTAGTTGTGTGAGCTTGTCTTCACGCAGGTGGGCCCAGGACTGTGTCAGTCGCCAGGAGTCGGGGACGAATCCGGTGGTCTTCACGACCTTGCAGCGCAGGACGACAGCCCCGCTCCGGATCAGGGACACCGCGGTGCGCCATGCCTCCTGCGGACCGAACTCGGCCTCGATGGTCGCCCACCGCTTGTAGGTCCGGGTCGACAGGACCTTGATCAATTCGCTGGTCGACATGCCGGGCGGTGGGTCGTAGGCCTGGACAGGGTCGGAGGCGATGAGGTCAACGATGGTGGGTTTGACGCGTCGTTTGCGGTCGAGGGGCACGCGCAGGAGTACCTCGTTGCCGTCCTTGCTGGTGCGGGGCACGGTGACCGCGACAACCCCGGCCGGAAGGCCGGTGAGCGGCACCTCTCGTCGGCCGTAGGCTTCGCCGATCAGCAACGGAGGGCGGGGGAGGGGCGTGGGGGTGTCAGGCATGGGAGCGTCCTGCGGTGATCCAGTCGGCGGTCAGTTCCACGCGCTGGGCGTTCGGGTCGTATCCCCAGGCGCGGGTGGGCTGGTTGTAGGCGTCGGAGGAGGCGGCGTGGGTGAACCACAGCAGCTCGTCGCAGACGTCCGCGGCATCCACCAGGACGCTGTCCTGGCAGGTGCCCAGGATGGTCAGTTGCTGCCGGCGGGCCACGTCGCGCAGGGCGGCGAGCATGTCCTTGCGGTTGACCTCGCCCAGGCTGTTGCCGAGCTCGTCCAGGATCAGGACGCGGCCGCGGGTCTCGGCGTCGGCGAGGAGGGCAGCCAGGACCAGCTGGATGGCATACACCTTCACCTGGGCGCCGTTGGCGTTCTCCCGGTAATGCACGTAGCCGCCGCGAGCTGAGCGTTTCCAGTGGGGGGTGACCTCCCAGCGCCAGGGCATGGCGCCCTCGGGCCGCACGCTCGCCTTCTCCAAGCGGGCCCCATCGCCGCCGCGCTGGCGGTCCAGGGCGTCGAAGGCGTCGTTGATCTGGGTGAGCAGCCCGTCGATATGCCGCTCGATCATGTCCTGCAGCGTCTCAAGGGTGCGGGCACTGTTCTCCGCCCCCTCGGTGAGCTCGGCCAGGGCCTGCTTGCCCAGGGCACGGTCGGCGGCGATCTGGGCGGCCACGACGGTATCCCGTTCGGCGTATCCGTCCAGCCGGATCTGCAAAGGCAAGGCCATGTTGTCAAAGCTGGTTCCTGGCAGCGCCGACGGGTCTTCTTCGGCGAAACGGGCCCGCGCCTGCCCTGCGAGACGCAAGTCGCCCTCGGCGGCAGCCAGCGCACCGTCCGGCAGGCCGTAGTGTCCGTAGGCGATGCGCAGTTGGTCCTCGACCTCGCGCCGCAGCCGGCCGGGCCGGGGTACCGGCGTGTCGACGTCACCCATCCCCAGCAGCTCAGCAGCCTCCTCGACTGAGGCCCCCCACAACTGCAGCCACGCCGGACAGGCGATCTCGGCCCGGGTCTTCTCCAGCGCGCCGTTCTCCCTGAGCCGCTCCTTGTGAGCCTTGACGGCCGTATCCAGAGTCAGCTGCGCGACCAATACTCTCTCCTGGTGGGCTGACAGGGCGGCCTGGGCCCGTTCCCACGCCCCTTGCAGTTTCTCCTCAGTGCCACGGACGGCGGTGACATCCACGTCCGCAGCCGCCACCGCGGCGGTCAATTCAGCGTCCTGCACCTGCAGGGCGGCCAGGCGCTGTGCTGCCACAGCAGCGTCGTACTCGATCTGAGCGATCTCCAGCTGCGCCTCGGCAGTCTCCACGCCCGCGTCCGCCGTACCCGCCTTGCTCCTGCACTGCTCCAGGTGCGCCCTGGCCTGGACGAGCCGGGCAGCCCGACCTGCAACCGGGGCGTCGAATCCTCCCAGGACCGTCAGGGACAGGCCGGGATCGCACACGGCCAGCGGCTCGTCGACCGTGCTCATGCGCTCCTGGAGCGTATTCAGGAACCCGGTGAGCGGCATCCGGCTGCGCACTCCCTGGGGCCACACCCCCACCACGTCGTCAGCATCCGCGGCGATGACCTGTGCACCGGGCAGGCTGCCCAGCGTCTCCCGCGCGCGTTCGGCCCACTCGTGCGGCACCACCACGGCATCACGCCAGGCCCACAGACGCGGCTCCCACGCCGCACGGGCCGACTCTTCCAGCTGCAGCTGGTCCATCAACCCGAGAGCGGTGATGCGTTCTGCGGCGAGAACCTCAAGCGCCTGGCCAGCTGCCCCGCTGCGCCCTTGCTCCACCGCCGTCATCAGCTCACGGGCCTCTCCGACGGCACGGTGTGCATCCTCCGCCTGCCGCTGTGCGCCGTACAGGCCGCCACGGGCCTCCTCCAGGCCGACACGTGCGTCGGCGGCGCTCGCCCCCCGCCACAGGGAGGTCTGCGGCCTCAGACTGGCCATCTCCTGGCGCACCAGGCCTTGCCTGGTAGCCGCCGAGGTCCGTACCGCACTGGCCTCCTCGGTGATCTGTTTGGCGTCCGACCACGCCTGGCGGGCTGTGTCGGCGAGGCCGGCCAGATCGGTGGCTGCCCGCAGCTCGTCGAAGCGGCTGCGGGCCTGCTCGACCAGATCCTGCGCCTGGCGCACCTGTTCGTTCTTGTCGTCCAGCTCCGCCCCCAGTTTCTGGTCGGCCTGGACGGACTGGAGACAGGAGGATGCCACGAAGCGCTGCCATGCGCGGCGCCCCTCTTCGAGAGCGGCACGTGCCAGGGCCCGGGCCCGCACACCCTCCAGCACGGACTCGCCTTCCGCCATGGTCTGTGCGTGATCGGCCTGAACCTTCTCCAGCTCCCGGGCATGCTCCAGAGCTTTGCCGCGGCGGGCCGCCTCCTGCTCCAGCAGATGGGTCATGCCGGACAGGGCGATCAGGGCCTCCCCGATCTCGTGCGGTTCCATCGCGGTCAGCTGCTGGCTCAGCAGCGAGGGCACTGCTGGCCGCAGCGGGGTGTCGAGGTAGGTCAGGCATCGCGGCGCGTTGCCGTAGAGCTCTTCGGCCATCCGGCGCACCGACAGGATGCGGGCGGTGCCCAGCTCCTGCCACCGGTCGTCCGCCTGCACCGCACGCTCGGCATCGGTTGAGGCGTCGGCCACATGGATGCCCTCAGTCCAGTTGGCCTGGACGTAGGGGGCGGACGCGGCGAGGCGTACCCACACCGTCAGCGCATCCGCGGCAGGATCGCTTTCAGCGCCGGTGAAAACACCTACCACGTAGCCGTGGGTGGCCGCCGGCATCTGCTGGGCCCGGTCCACCCCTGCCGCATCCGGCTTGAACAGGATGCCGCTGGCGTACAACCCGTGGTTGGACTCGAACCGCCACTGAGGATCGGCCAGCAGCAGGGAGACCGCGATGAGGAACGAGGTCTTGCCGGAACCGTTGGAGTCTTCCTTGGGGCCCATCCCGGATACGGCGACGAACGTCTCGGGGACCACAGGGACCGCGTGGGTGGTCAGCCGGGCGATGTCGAAGGTCTGGACCGCCACGAGGTGACGGTCGCCGACGATGCCGCGATGTTCGGCGAGCCGGGGGAGCTCCTCAAACAGATACTCGTTCACCACGCCTCTTCGCTCCAGTCAGCCTGGGATGTGTTGCGTGCTCTCAGCCGCAAGATTGACCCAGCGAGCGCCCCTGCCGGCTCAGCCAGCAGCACCAACTGCTCGAACAGGGCTGTCTGGGCCGCCGGGGTCAGCCGCAGCAGCTGGCTGCCCAGCACGATCCCCGCCGCCGTGAAGCGCACCAAGTCGGCCGCGGCCAGACGGCGCAGCGCGGCGTCCACCACACCGTCGGACACCGCAGACTCCTTCAGCCGCTCCCGGCTCACCGGCACGCCCTGGGTCCACAAGGTTTGCGGCAGAACGCTGCCGCGAGCCCGGGGGACGGCGACACTGAACAGCATCACCAGCGCCAGCACGGCGCGGTCCTCACGCGGCAGGATTCCGATCCCCTCGGCGGCCAGCCGCTCTCGGACCGCGTCGTCGTAGCCGGACAAGAACCCCTCGCCCACAGCGAGCAGCTCCCGCCCCGAGGCTGCCAGTACTTCTTCCACCACCCGGCGCAGCGGCACCTCCGCCAGCGCTCGGAAGTGGGCCGCAGGCACAGGAAGACGTGCGGTCTCCACCGCACATACCGCGGCCCGCACCTCTGCCCGGCGCTGTTCCGGCAGTGCCTGAAGCAATGTCAGCTCCATGCCCTACTCCTTTTCCGCACAAGGCAGACAGTTGTAGCCGCGCCGCAGCTCGTCGATGTCCCGCTCACTCCATGCGGCCACCATCGGTCCCAGGCGCACTAGACCGTCCCCCACATCGGCAGCCAGGTAGCCGCAGGCACGCAGGGTCCGCAGCGCACGGCGATAAGGAGAGGTCTGCCCGATCGATGCGATGCCCTCGAGCAGGGGGCCGTCGCCCGGCGGGGCGCAGGCCGCGAGCACGTCCTCCTCGGCCACCGCGCGCCCCGGGTAGGGGCCAGCGCGGTCGGGATCAGGCCAGCACAGGCGCAGCGCAGCCCCCAGTGTCAGCAACTGCGACGGCGTAGCCTCCCGGTGGGTCTTTGGATCCGCCACCACACCGCTGACCGGCTCCACATCAGGCAACCAGCGCATCATGACGCCCCGGCCACCGCCCGGCATCGCCACCTCCACCAGACGCCGCTCCACATCAGCCGCCGCCTGCTGCAACTCCCGCAGTTCACCGGCCGCTGCGGCAAGCGACACGGCCCGCACAGCGCGCGCCCGGGCCAGCCGATAGGCGTCATCGTTCACGCCCGCTCCTCCTGCTCCGCGGACGCATCCGGATCCGCAGCACCCGAGACGTCCTCAGGCAGGCGGTACAGCGACAGCGGGGAGGCGTACGTGACCGTGCCAGCCGGCTCCACCAGGATGCCGTCGCTGACCTGAACGAAATACGGAGTGGTGGGATCTGCGGACGCCTGCAGCAGGTCCACCACCGCGGCGATCGCCGCAGGCCACGGCAGCGCCCGCAACGGCGCAGTCAAATCCGCCTCCTGACCGCCACTCAGCCACAACTGCATGGACGCCGCCCGCCGTTGGCGCAGCTGCCGTGCCTTCTGACGGGCCACCTCCAGCGGATCAGGGCCCGGCGGCAGCGCCGCGGGCCGTGCCGGACGCCGACGAGGCACCGGAGGCCGCCGCTCCTCAGCCGCCACTAGCACCTGCGCCGCGGTAATCTCCACACTGGCCGGGTCGAAGACAGCGGCGGCGAACACCTCCGCAAGCGCATCTACCGGTGCGCTCAGCGCGGCGGACACATACTGCTCGGGCTGCAGCATGGTGAAGTCCCGCCGGGCCCTGGCCTGCTCCAGCAACCGGTCAGAGAACTCATCCACCGCAGCCGAATACCGCAGCGCCTCATCGATCAGACGCGTTCCCGATGCCCTCAGCCGCGGAAAATGGCTGCTGACCGCCTCGACCAGCCGATGCGCGTGGGTCAGCAAGACTGCCTTCGAGCGATGGTGATGACGCTCGCCCACCAACTCTTCGATGGGCTTGGACCGCACCAGCCGCAGCAGATGCCCGGTGTTGATGGACAGATCGCGCCGCGCCCGCAACAGCTTGGCCGCCAACTGGCCCTCATCCAGCAGCCCCTGTTGCAGGCTGTCATGCGTGCGGTCCAGCAGCGTCGTGATCTCCTCGACGCCGCCAACCTGCGCCAGCCGCTCGAAGACCAGCAGGGCCGCTCCGCTGGTCGGATTGAAGACGTAGCGCCCTTCATAGGCCTTGCCGCGGGGCCGCTCCAGCAGCCGCAGACCCACGAAGACCTTGAACCGGGCATCGAACGCTTCTCCCGACGCCACCGAAGCGCACGCCGTCGCAAGCTCCGAGCGGGTCAGTCCCAGTTCGGGGGCAAGGTCACCGAACACGTCATGGATGGCCTCGGCGAGCCGCAGCGACAGCGGATCCTCCGTCACCGCGTTGGCGGACGCTGCTACCGGAGCCATAAATGGCAGCACGTAGTCCAGGGGCCCAGGGCGCGTCTCATCGGCTAAGTCAGCGAACAGATCACCCTGCTCGGCGCTGCTCTCCTCTAAAGGCAAGGTCCCCCCTGGCCAGAACGGACGCCCCCGCCCCCTCCTTCAAGGGGCCGAACCTATCCGCCACGGGCGCCGCGCGCTGGCACATCGTCAACATCCCTCGCTTTAGTGACGGATGGCACAAACAGGCCGTCTGGATACCGGAGGGCACGCACCCGCAGGCAGTCCATTCCTCGGCCCGGACCTGGGGCGCAAGCCCGCGGGCAGGCGCTACGGGAGACCCGTGCGCAGAGTTCGCGGCCCACTATCGGTGAGGTGGAGGCGATGGAGGTCTTCGTGGAGCCAGGCGTAGGCGTAGTTGATGGCGGGCGCGTCGCCGAGGACTTCCGGTTCGCTGAGCACCGGCGTACTCGGGCGTGCCCACGGAGACCTTGCTGGCTCGTTCCCGGGTGGAACAGGAGGCACCGGAGCGTAGAGGTCGTCTTCTGACGGGACGAGACGGACGGTGACCGAACCTCTTGGCGAGGGGCGGAGGGAGAGCCGCATGAGGGGCGGTTCATACGAGTCGCTGTCGCCAGGCGGACAGTACAGGTCGGCGCCGAGTGCGAAGGGGGCGGCACTGGCCAGGCCGAGGACCTGCTTGAGGTGGGGGAACCAGGTGTCGACGAGCGCGGTGTAGATCTCGACTGCGGCGGTCAGGACCTGCTCGGTGCGCAGTCTGAACTGTTGTGCCTCCCAGGGCCCGTGTGCGTGAGGGCCGTGCGCCTGGTCGGGGACGGCGTAGGGGTGGTGAAGCATGCCGTTGGCGTCGGCCCATCGACCGCTGGCGAGTTCCTCGTCGATCCGGAGCAACTCCGCCCGCCAGGCGGTGAACTGCCGGCCGTAGCCGGACCGGACCGGCAGGCTTCCCCTGGAGTAGAGGCGTTGGCGCAGAGCCTGGTGCACTTCGTCCGCCCGCATCGGGGCGAAGCGACGAGAGGTACGTCCCAGCAGGCCCTCTCCCGCCAACCACAGGCGCTCCTTGGTGTAGGCGTCGCAGTCGGCCAGGTCGAAGTCCTTGCGCCCGCACAGCGTGTGCAGGCCTGAGGCGAGTACGCCCAGTGTCTGCTGCCAGGGCCAAGCGGCGTAGTCCGCCGCGATCAGCCCAGCCGATGCCGTCATGGGACGTATCCCACGTGGTTCCGCCCAGCGATGGGCAACCGGGATCGCGAGTCCCGGAGTGTGGTTGCCGTCGCGGCGCAGGATGTGCAGCCCCAGCCTGTTGCCCTCCAGACGGGCATCGACCGTCACCGGACCGGTCCATCCCGCGTAGAGGAAGATACGGTCACCCGCCGGGCTGAGCGTGCGTTGCCAGGCCTCAAGCGTCATCTGCAGACGACGGCTGACCACGCTGGCAGGAAGATCCGGCCACGGGCCTTCCCCCTCCGACACGTCACGCGGGATGGCCTCGTGGACAGCCCAGGCCGCGACGCCCGGCTGGGCACGCAGCAAAGGATCAAGCACCGTGCCTACCAACTCCCAGCCGCCCGAGGCGATCGCCATGGCCAGCCCGTAGCGCCACCGGTCCAGCAGCTCCACGCTCTGCATCACCTCTGCCAGCACCCCGCCGGCCAGCAGGGCCTGGCCGGCGAAGTACTGCTCGAGCACGGGCAGAGCGAAGGCCAGATGCCGGTCGCCGAGACGCACCACCAGCCGGGTGCCCAGCAGCGCCCGCACCTCGCCAGGGGTGCCCACGTCAGCGGCCGCCGCCAGGCCTCCGGTGCTGGCACAAGCCGCAGCCAGCCGCTGCAACAGCCGCTCGGCACGTTCTTCCTGGACGCTTTCGACATCGCGCAACGCCCGGGTGACCAGAGCGTCGAGGAAGGCCACCGGACTGTTCGGCAGACGCTCGCGATCGCGCTGGAGCTGCGCCCCGATGATGGCGAACAGAGGCCGACGCAGCACGCTGCGCACCATGCTCGATTGGCTGCGCACCGCGAGGCCGCTTCCGCCGAGCCGGTCCATCAGCGCCGCCGCTTCCTCTTCGGCCAGCTCTGGCATGACCCTGCGCAACTTGGCGTCCATCTCCAGGCCGGGACGGGCGGTGAGCAGGATGCGCCAGCGCCCACCGGTCGCAGACGCGGCCCAGCTGAGGGCTTGGTCCAGCAGCTCTTTACCGCGGATCGGACCGGGCTCATCCAGCCCGTCCACCACCAGCGCAACACCGCGTGCGGCAGGATCGCCGAGTGCGCGTGCCGCGCGGGTGGCCGCGTCGATCACGTTGCCCGGAATGTGCTGAGCGACGAGGTGAACTGGAATGGGGGCCTGCGCGTCGGCGCGGACGGCGGCGATGTCCTGCTGGTGCTGCCGCTCGGCGGCCAGCGACTTACCCGCTCCGAAGCCGCCCTCCAGAACGACAACACCGGTCTCCGGCAAGGTGGCCGCTACCGCTGTGGGCAGGGCTCCCAGCTGCGAGCTGTCAGCGAATTCGGCTGCCACCGCGAGGGGAACACCGGCCGCGTGCCAGCGCTGCACCATGCGGGCCCGGCCTGCGGCGGCCAGGTCATCCAGCGTTACCCGCTCATCAGGCCACAGCTGCCCCACGAACACGGTGTTGCCGTGCCCGGACACGGCAATCTCGGCAGACCCGCCGATCGCCATGGCTCCTTCACCCGATGCCGACACTGTGCCCGGCACGGCCGAAGTCTGGGGCGGGCACAGAGATGCATCGTTGCGCGGCCGGAAACCGAAGCAGCTCCACCAGGCTTTCACGTGCTGTTGCCGTCCCCGGTGACCGCCTCACCGATGGAACCGCCTGCCGACACCGACTTCGGGCCAGACGCCTCCACAGGCCCGCTCGGGGCTGCCGGCCCTGGGAGAGGAGAGGGCGCCGGGCCCGACGACTGGCTGCGGTTGCCCGTGACAGCTCTGCCAATGCTGCCGCCGGCGGCAACGGAACCTGCGCCGGACGCAGTGACCGTCTGGGCGGTCTGTTGCGCGGACTGCAGCAGCAAGCCACGGACGGCAAAGATGGTCATGACGAGCGTGGCGGTATCGGCAGCAAGACCCGCCACGCTGCCCGCTGTGCCGAGATCCTTCAGCCACAACAACAAGGCCAGCCCCACGCAGGTCAGGCCGGCTACTCCCGTCACCACCCACAACACGCCCCGGTGCCAGCCCGCCATCACAACACCCCGCCAGTCCCTGATCTGTTGCGGCACCCTAACCGAAGGACGGCAGACGTGCGCCGCACCTCTCAGCCCTGCGCGGTTGCTCTGCTGCCTGGCGCACCACGGACCTTGTGCCACACGGTCGGCTTGCCACCTCCGACGCCGCTCCCGAGACCCCGGCGACGTCGAACTCGACCGCCCACGCCAACACACGCACGCTGTCGAGCACAGCGGGAGTAATTGTCAATATCTGTGGATCGGTTGAGGTTGTTCAGGCTGCGTGAGCCTCGGGGCGTTCGACGAGGTGCCCGCGTTCGAAGCGGGCTCCGGCGCGGACGAGGGCCACGAGGTGGGGCGCGTTGACCGCCCTCCAGCGCGCCTGGGTGGACTCGACGAGCTTGAAGACCATGGCGAGCGCGGCGGCCGCGCTGCCCGCACCCTTGGTGACCTTGGTCCTCAGCCGCACGGTCGCGAAGGTCGATTCGATGGGATTCGTCGTGCGCAGGTGAACCCAGTGCTCGGCCGGGAAGCCGTAGAACGCCAGCAGCTCGTCGACATCATCGGTGATCTTCTTGACGGCCTTGGGCCACTTCGCGCCGTAGGTCTTCTCGAATGCGGCGACGGCCTTGACCGCGTGTTCGCGGTCCTCGGCGTTGAGATGTCCTGCAGCGCCTTTCGCGCGCCAGGCTGGGCCGACGACGGGATCGCGTTGAGCACATTGGCCGTTTTATGAACCCAGCACCGCTGATGGCGGGCCTCGGGGAAAACCTCTGCCAGGGCCTTCCAGAAGCCCAATGCTCCGTCGCCGACCGCGAGGACCGGAGCGCGCATCCCGCGCCGGGAGCAATCACGCAGGAGATCGGCCCAGGACTCGGCGGACTCGCGGTAGCCGTCGGCCATCGCGATCAGCTCCTTGGTGCCGTCCGCGCGCACGCCCATGACGACGAGCACGCAGGACTTCACCTCGGCCAGGCGGATCCGCAGGAGGGATCCCGTCGGCCCAGACGTAGACGTAGTCCGTGGCCGACAGGTCGCGCTCGCCGAATGCCTTGTGATCGGCCTGCCACTGCGTCGTCAGCCGGGTGATGGTGGCGGGCGAGAGGCCGGCGGAGGAACCGAGGAACTGCTCCAGAGCGGGCACGAAGTCACCCGATGACAGGCCGTGCAGGTAAAGCAGGGGCAGCACCTCGCTGATCTTCGGGGACTTGCGGGCCCAGGGCGGCAGGATCGCTGAGGAGAACCGCTTGCGCTCCCCGGTCGTCTCGTCGACGCGCTTGTCATTGACCCGCGGGGCCTTGACCTCGATCGCCCCGGCCGCGGTGGTGACCCTTCTGGGCTGGTGGTAGCCGTTGCGCACGACCAGACGCCGCCCGGACTCGTCTCGCTGATCGGCCAACTCGGCTATGTAGGTGTTGACTTCGGCTTCCAACGCGGCGGCCAGCATCCGCCGAGCACCCTCGCGGACGATCTCGTCAATCAGGGAGCCGTGTGGTGTCGTTCCGTCTTCGTTGACTACCGTGAGCACGGGCGTGCCTTCCCGACCGACGCGCCAACGTCGGCCTACTCGATGACCATCACAGGATCATTCGGGAAGGTACGCCCTTCGCGCGCCAACCCGAGGTTGATCCACAGGTCTTGAGCATTGCTCTTTCGGGCTCGGGTGTCAGAGGCCGGTTGAGAGCTCGCCGGTGATCTGCTGGCCGCCTTGGTCGCCCAGCTCGGTCAGGGCCTGGGTGGCGGCTACGCACCAGTCGAGCCAGTCCGGGTCGCCCCGGTAGTCCTCGATCAGTTTGTGCAGCGCGCGAACTGCCGCCTCGGGATCCAGGGGTGAGAGGCGGGTCGCTGCGTCGAGGCGGTCGTCGAAGTGGATGTCCGCTCCGGCGAGGTACACCAAGGCGGGGCGGGCGCGTTCGTCCCCGACAGACAGGAGTACCTCAGCGGCTCGTACCCGGACGGTCTCGTACAGGTGAGAGTCGCGGACGAGCCGGTGGCAGGCGTCTCTTCCACGCACCGGGTCCAGCTCCAGCAAAGACCTGGCAGCCAGGAGACGGTTGCTGAAATCCGGGCTGTGCGGGTCCTCGTTGAACTCCTCGTCCAGGAGCCGATCGTCCACCAGCGTCTCGAGCGCGGTGATGCCCTCCTGCAGGTCCAGTTCCGCCAGCACGCTCGCCGCCCAGACGCGTGAGGTGGCGTCGCTGTCGGGATCTGCGCTCGCTGTTGCCATGGCCTGTGCGGCCGTCTGGACCAGTGGCTTCCACGTGTCGGCGAGCAGGGTGCCCAGGGACAGCTGGGTGGCGATCAGCAGGCACCCGCGGATGTTGTCGGGCACCGCCAGCGCCCTGAGGGAAGTGGCGGGGTCGGTGGGCGGGGCGGTTCCGGGGTCGATGAGGAAGCCGATGTAGGAGGCGGTGTCCGGCGGTGCACCCCACGGGGTCGTCCCCCAGCCCTCCTCCCAGGGGTCGAGCAGCCGATCGAGCTCACGGGCATGGGCAAAAGGAGTGCGCGCGAGGTGGCGGGCAGCGCAGTACTCCTGAAGGGTCTGGTGGAGGAAGGCGAAACCGTCCCCGGAGCGAGTGAACAGCCCGCTGCGCCCCAGGACCGAGGCCAGGAAACCGTTCCAGTCGTCCTCCGGCACGGCGCGGGGGCGCCGCGCGCTGTCCAGGGAGGCCAGCGCGCCGACCCAGGACGTCAGACTGCCGCTGCGGTGGCCATACGCCAGGCTGTCGATCGTGTCCGGCAGTTGATCGAGCAGGTCATGGGCCCGTGACACGGCCGTGGGGCCGAAACACGCAAGGGCAGCTTCGGCCTGGCTCCGCACCCCCGACAGGCCCCTGCCGCTCATCCGGCGGTGCAGCAGGTCGGTGAATCTCGCATACAGAGCTCCCCGGGTGGCTGGCAGTGACTGCCCGGGATCTGCGGCATACAGCTGGCACAGCATCGTCGCCATGAGCGGAGTACGGGCGAAACCGGTCAGGTGTGCGTCGTCCAGCACGCGGACGAAGCGGCCCGCCGCCTCCTGGGAGTCGGGCACACCCAAGCCGTCCAGGACGCGCTGGGCAGCGCTGGACAGTTCACTGCGGGAGAAGGGCACCAACTGGTAGCGGGGCACGTCGTGGCCCAGGGCGCGGAGGTCCTTCCCGGGAAGCGGCCGGGTGGCCACGACGAACCGGTACAGGGGGTCGGGCTCGGCGGCGAAGTTGGCCAGGGTGCGCAGGAGGTTCTGCCGGTCGTCCCGGTCGGTGATCTCATCGAGTCCGTCGACCAGCACGAGCCAGCAGGCGCCCGGGGCGGGCCTGCTGAGGAAGAGCTCGTCGGACAGCGTCCGCTGCAGTGCGAAAGCGGCCAGCTGTGTGGTTGCCGCTGCAGCCAGAGCATTTGGCAGGGGAGAGCCGAGCAGCGCTGTGGCCGGCACGGTCACCCCGAGCAGTTGCTGGTCCTCGCGGGCGAGCCAGCGTTCGGCCGAGTCGGCCTGCACAGCGCGCAGGAGGCTGGACTTCCCGCCGCCCGGGCCGGCAAGCACCAGGCACACGGGTGCGCGTCCCAAGAGCGCGGAGGCGTCGGCAACATCGCCGGGAGACTGATCTGCCGGACTGTCGTGCTGTCGCCCGTTCTCCGAGGCGACCCGGTGCAGGCGCTGCGGCACGTAGACGGAACTCAGCGACGGCACGGTCGCCTGCCCGGCCTCGGGATAGGGATGCGTCTGTGCTGCGAGCCGGCTCGCGCGCACGTAGTCGGCCAGGTCCGGGCGGGTCAGACGCAGCGCGACGTCGCGGAGCTTCTGCGGCGTCAGGCGCTTGCGCAGGACCGGCTCCGGTACATCGGGCTGTGTCACTAGCGCCTGCCAGCGCGGTCCCAGGCTCCCGCCCATCGCGAGCCTGACCCGGTTGAGGAGATCCGCGCGCAGCACCTCGACTTCCCCGACCCGTAGATGCGGGGCCAAGGCGAAGAGCACATCGCGGTTGCAGCGCTCCAGCTCGTAACGGTCCGGCAGTTCCTTGATGCGTACCAGCCGCAGGAACTCTGCAGTCTCGGTAGGGTCCGCATCGAGGTACTTGGCGATCCTGCCCAGCCGCTTCGTGCTGTCGCTTCCCCGTCCCTGTGCGACAGCACGCACATCTGCCTCGGAGCTCAGCGGACCCTCCACGCCGACCGTTAGGAGGTACGGCAGGTCCTTGTGCTCCCACAGGGCCCGATGGGTGCGTAGAAGGCTTGCCAGAGCCTTGCTCCGGAGCACCTTGGACAAGGTCCAACTATCGTGCTTCTCTCGGGACTTGATTTGCTGGAAATCCCACAGCGCCACGCCGTCTGACACTGTGCCGCCGGCCCGGGCGACCAGGACATCCTCGAAATGCTCGCACGTCACGTGGACCACTCCGGCACCCGCCAGCATCTCCAACACCCCACGGAGCGTGGCCTGCGCCTGGTAGGTGAAACGCTCCTCGGTCGCCGAGCCCGTGTCGTCAGGCGCCGGAAGGCGGCCTGGATCCTGCATCCCCCGATGATCCTCTCTGTGGGCCGGTCCCCTCCGGCCGCAGCATAGTGACAACCCGTCACGCGGGTGCAGGCCGCGCGACCGGCGCCAGACGACGACCGGCACCGGCTGGAGCGCAGACCGGTGGCCGGGGAGCGCCACCGCGCAGCTGGGAACATCGATTACGGCGACTACGGCCGCAGTTCGGGAATGCCTCCTCCCGGACGTCCTTGACGGCCCTGCCGATGAGCCTGTGGAGCACCGGCCACAGCTCAAGCAGGATGCCCTTGTTGAGGAAGCGGCGCAGGTCGTGCTGCGTTTATCCGTGTGAGAGGGATTGGTGCTCCGATTGGGATGCGGCCGCACCCGTAGAGTGTCCTCCCGGCACGGCAGGTCAAGGGGACAGGGCGGGTAGCGGGTGGGGCAGCAGCATGTGCTCGGGGTGCACGGGATCGGGCAGGGCAAGACATCACAGCGTGAGCTGACCAAGAGTTGGCGCGATGCCCTCGACCGCGGTGTGAAACTGCTCCACAACGCTGCGATGCCCACGGCGGAGAGCGCGCTCGCCCCGGTGCTGAAGGTGCCGCACTGGTCGGCTCTCCTGGCTGATGACGGGGGCGGGCTGAGCACGCAGACGGCATTCCCTGACGACGCGACACCGTTCACCGCGGACGAGGAGGCTTTCATCGTCCAGGCGCTGGACGACCTGCTCACCTCACAGGAACGCGACTACGCCGCGCAGGTCGACCCCACGACCCTCGGGCTGGTCAAGGTGCCGCCGAGCATCACCCGGCGTGCGATCGCCTACGACCGGCGCAAGCCCGGCGGCCGGGCCAGCAAGATCATTCTTTCCCTGCGC
This sequence comes from Streptomyces sp. NPDC087263, assembly GCF_044744645.1. NCBI lineage: Bacteria > Bacillati > Actinomycetota > Actinomycetes > Kitasatosporales > Streptomycetaceae > Streptomyces > Streptomyces sp. NPDC087263. The sequence goes on along the minus strand of NZ_JBIUYT010000020.1, from coordinate 24,323 downwards.
GAGGTTCACACCTATCTGACCGAACCGGACCTGGCCGACCAGGTCCGCCAATACGTCCTGGAGAGCGCCGACGCGCGCACCACGGTCCTGATCGGCCACTCGTTGGGCAGCGTGATCGCCTACGATCTCGTCCGTCGCGAGGAGATCGCCGCGCCCGGCACGGCGGGTGCGACCGTGCACACCTTCGTCACCTGTGGCTCCCCCCTGGCCATCCCCACCGTCCAGCGGGGCATGGGGATCACCGGCGGGCGGCTGGCGCAGATCGCCCCCCACCTTCGGTGGATCAATGTGTTCGACCCGGACGACGCCGTCACCGGCGCCGCGGGCCTGGCCCTGGCGACGAATCAGGTCAGGGACGCCGAGGTCGACAACGGCCGCCTCGACCCGCATGCCGCCGTCAAGTACCTGCGCACCCTCCCCGTCGCCCGCGCCGTCACCGCCACCTGGTCATGACCGACGAGCACGCCCCCGCCACCTCCGAGCGCCGCCTCTTCGTGATCGCCGTCAGCGACTACGACGACGGCACCCCGGCCAAACGCAGGGCCTTCCGCGAGGGCATCGACGCCCAGGTCACCGTCGTCGAGGACTGGTGGAACAGCTCTCGCCTCGACGATCAGCGCCGCTTCACACCCACCCACCCGCCCAAACCACTGCAAAGCGTTCATGACCTGAGAACGTTCCTCATCGGCAAGGACCTCATCGGCGCATCCGACGACGAAGCCCTCGTCATCTACCTCACCGGCCACGGCCTGGCCCCTGCGGGACCGCAGCACTTCCTCCGTCTGCCCGACACCCACACTGACCGGCCCCTCGCCACCGCATTCCCCACAGCCGAACTCATCGCCGCGGCCCTCGACTCCCCGGCCGAGCACGTGCTGGTCATGGTCGACTCCTGCTTCTCCGGCCGCCTCGCCGAAGAGCTCGACCGCACCCTCAAGGCCCTGCACCCCGACCGGCATGCCCTGAGCTCGCTGGTCGTCCTGGCCGCAGGCAACGAAGACAGCACACCCCGCCTGCGCGCCTTCACCGCCGCCCTGGCGGCCGTTCACGCGCACTGTGCCGACGAAGCCAACGGCTATGCCCGCTCCCACCTGAGCTGGGAAGACTTCCACACCATCCTGGACACGGTGTGGGATTCGGCGCAGATGGCCGACCTCCATGTCCTGTGGCCGCCTCGCAGCGTCAGCCGCCGTCTCGCCGCCCGTGAGCTGAGCCCCTGCCTGCCCAACCCCGGCCACACCGACACCGCCCTGCTGGAGGACGCCCGCAGCCAACTGGGATGGACACGGCCCGACGTCGACGACTACTGGATCACCAGGGCCAGCGGTCAGATGTCCGGCGATGCGGGCTGGTACTTCACCGGCCGCACCGCACTCGTCACCCGCATGAACGCCTTCCTCGCCGGCAGCGGCAGCACGCTCATCGTCACCGGGCAGGCCGGCTCCGGCAAAAGCGCGCTGCTAGCTCGCCTGGTCACCCTCAGCGACCCGCGTTTCTGCGACAACCCCATCTACCGCCCCTACCTGGAGGCGATCCCAGAAGAACTGCGGGTGCCCATCGGCGCCATCGACGCCGCGGTGCTGGCCCGCAACACCGACCCGCAGGAACTGTCCGCCGCGCTCTACCGGGCACTCACCGGCCAGCCCGTGCCGGCCGGCACGGACGCCTCCGAACTGCTGCGCGGCCATGCCCGCACCGCCCTGGCCCGCACCGGCCGGCCGCTCACCGTGGTCGTCGACGGCATCGACGAAGCGAAGACCCCCCGCCGCATCATCACCGACGTCCTGGGCCCCCTCGCCGCCCTGCGCAGCGACGGCCAAAACGCGGTCCGGCTCATCCTCGGCATCCGCAGCTCACCACCCCCCTCCCGCCACACCCTGCCGGTCAGGGACACGCACGCCGAACGGGGCCTCCTCGACCTGCTCCGACAGGCCACCCACGCAACCGCCCCACTGCGTACCGACGATGACAGTGCACAAGAGGACATCGCCGCCTACACCGCAGCCCTGCTGCACGCCGAACCCGCCACAGGATCCCGGCTGGTCCACCGCAGTGACCAGCCCATTGCCGACATCGCCGCCGCCATCGCACAGGAAGTCACCCCTTCCTTCCTGGACGCCCGGCTGGCCGCCCAGCAACTGCACGCCCGCACTTTCCTGCCCGCGCCGTCCGACGCCTCATGGCGCCGCCAACTGCGCGAGGGCACCCAGGAACTGCTGCGGCAGGATCTCGCGGACGTCGCTCAGCACACCCGCACCAGGCCCGAGGACCTTCTGGCTGTCCTGCGCGCCACGGCGTTCGCACTGGGCGCCGGACTGCCGTGGGCGACCGTGTGGCCGACCGCCGTCCGCGGCCTCGAACCCGGCTGCGACAGCCCGGAAGCGACGATCCGGCTGGTGCGCAACAGCCGCCTCACCGGATACCTGACGACCGCCGTCGAGGACGGCCGAACCGTTTACCGGCCCATCCATGAACGCGTCAGCGAAACCCTGCGCACCGCCCCTCAGACCCTGCTCATCGAGCAGCCCCTGCCCGGTTTCGATGACACCCCTGACACCGGCAGCACCCAGGTACATGCCCATCTGACCCACGCCTTTGCCCGTCTGCTCGCCGCCGCACCCCAGCCGCCGCCGCATCCCTACCTGCGCCGTCACCTGATCGCCCACGCTGAAGCGGGCGGTGTCCTCGACGACGCGCACATCCCCGCATCGTTCCTGCCCTTCGAAACCCACGGCCGCATCCGCGGCGCCCTGGGACTTCCCGTCACCGCTCAGACAGCCACCCGGCGCCTGGCGGCCTGGTCCCGCATCGAGCCGTTCCTCGGCGACGCCCCGCCCGCCGCCCGGGCCGACAGCCTGGCACTGGCCGAACTGGCCGAACTGGCCGAACAGGCCGACAGCGCCCAACCCGTGCCGCACCCCGACACCCTGCCCCGGCCGCCGTCACTGGTGCCCCGTTGGAACCGGCTCCGCCTGCCCAACAACATCCTCGCGGGCACCCCCAGCGGTGTCTGCCAGCTTGTCACCTTCCGCAGCGCGGACCGATCGACCATCGTGGCTGCCGGTCACGTCGACGGCTCCGTCACCATGTGGGATGCCCGAACCGGAGTCCCCTTCGGCGCACCCTTCACCAACCTCGGACCCTATGTCCGCGCCATGACCGTCCTGAGCACACGCCGGAGGAGAACCGCCCCGCTCCTTGTGGTGGGCAGCGATGCCGGCCTGTGGCGGTGCGACCCGGACACCGGACGCATCTGGAAGATGCTGGAGGGCCGCATCAGAGCCATCGCATCCTTCACCGGACCGGACCGGGACACCTTGCTGGCCGTTGCGACGCCGCAGGGCGTGCTCACGATGGACCCCTACACCGGGGCCATCGTGCGCGAACGTCCGCACACGCTTGAACGCCGTCCCGCCACCGTCCACGCCCTGGAGACCGTCGCGCTGCCCGACGGCCAGACGCTGCTGGCCATCGGAGAAGACGGCTCACACATCCCGCTGCTGGACGCGCACTCTCTCGAGAGCGCCGGCCAGCTGCCCGGCATGGGCATGGGCACCTCGGCGCTGCAGGCATTCACCGACCGGCACGGCCAGCCTCGTCTGGCCATCGCCTCCCGCTCGGGCAAAGGCGTGCGGATCTTCGACCCCGTCACCAGACGACCACAACCCCACGCTCCCATCCGCCGGTCAGTGGCCTCGATGGCCCACTTCCCCGACCTCGCCTACAACGGGCTGCTGGTCCTCGCCAGCGGTGTCGACGGAAGCATCACCCTGGTCGACCCCGACGACGGAGAACAGTTCTACACACTGCCCGCCGAACACACCAAGGCCATCCGAGGCCTGGCCGTCCTGCGGGTGGGCAGGGAACCGTTCGTCGTGTCCGGTTCCATGGACGGAACCGTCCGGCTCTGGGATCCCGCCCGCGACGACATCCACGACAACCGGAGCGCCGGCCGGCACGCCGACCATGTCGCCCTCCTCCCGCAACAGGCCGGCCCGCCCCGCCTCATCACCGGCTACGACGCGAGCACCCTCACAGAGATCTCTCCCACAACCGGGCGCACGACGTCCTACCCGCACGATGGCCCCGACCTTCCCGGCCACCACATCACCGCCCTGGCCGCCCCGGAGAACGCCTCCCGCCACCGTCCCACGCCCCTTGCCGTCGGCTACAGCGACGGAAGTCTTCGCATCCTCACCGAAGAAGGCGGCCACCATGTCCTGCAGACACCGTTCGACCACACCCGCCGCAGCCATGCACGCACCCTGCTCTTCCTGCCGACCGCACCGTCCCAACCCCCTGTCCTGGCCGCGGGGTTCAGCAACTCCTGTCTCGTCTGCTACACCCTCGATGACGAGTACGCCCCAGGCAGGGACACACTGCACGCCGACGGCACCATCCGTGCCCTGGCCGCAGCACCAGCCGGCGAATCACCCCTGCTGGCGGTGGCCACCCGCACCGTCCGCCTGCTGCACCCCGGCCAACCGGCCCACGCCCGCCTGCCCCAGCGCATCGGCACCGCGCACAGCCTGGCCTTCATCACCCTCCCTGCTGCACCAGACCCGTTCCTCGCAACCGGCGGCGCCGACGGCGTCATCAGACTGTGGAACCCCGCCACGCCGCGTAGGGAAGCTCTGCCTGTTCTGCAAGGCCACCGAGGGAAAGTGACCGCCCTGACCGTTCTGCACCACCCGGCCCACTCCCAGCCCCTGCTGCTTAGCGCCAGCACGGACGACACCACTATCCGGGCATGGGACTGCCAGAGCGGCGAAGAGATACTGCGGTTGGTCACCGCGGCCCCCGTGACTGCACTCGCGGTGCTCCCGCCCGACACCCACGGCCAGGACAGTCAGCCGACCATTGTCTTCGGTAGCCCCCGAGGGATCGCCGCGTCGACCGTGCACCTCTGATCCTCGTCCGACCAGAAGCCGACAGCCCGGCCCCAGCCCTGTGCCTCGTGAACGGGGAAGACCCCGGATCGGGCAACGCGCCAGGCGAAGGTGATCACCGGCAGCCTCGACGGCCTGCACCATATGTGTCTGCTGCCAGGCTGCGCACCAACTCCCTTTGCCCGTCGTGCAGATGCTCTGATGAGGCCTGCTGCTCGTGCAGCCACTGGCGGGTCTGCGCCTCGTCCGGTCTGCCGGGCCACCACACCATGCCGTCGGGCAGACCGTGGAGGTGATGGCGGGCGGCCCAGTAGTACCGCTGCCAGTCCAGTGGCCAGGGCGGGTTCCACCAGGTGTCCACGGTAGTGAGCTGTCGGCCGAGATGTCGTCGCCCAGTTTTTCTGAGTTGTTGCTGTGGCTTCGAGCTGGGGTTTCTCAGTTCTTCTGAGTGTTGTTCGAGGCGTCCGGGGTGCGCGGGGGTGTGGTTCTGGGTGGAGCCGTGGTGGGCTGACCTGTGCAGATGTGGTCTGTGCAGGTTGGTTGATCGTGGTGCAGTTTCAGTGGGCTGCTATTTGGTGGGGTGGGTCAGGTGGTGTCGGGGTTGGTGAGTTCGTCGTGGGTGAGGGTGACGCGGGTGGCCTTGCCGGCTTTGCTGGCGGTGGGTGGCAGGACGCGGACGTGGATGAAGTAGACGCGGACGCCGGTGAGTTCGGTGTACGGGGGCCATGCGCCGGGGGTGCCGTGGGTGGGTAGTTCCAGGAGCTTGTCGGTGATGTTGTAGATGACGAGGTAGGCGGTGTGCTGCCCGTAGTCGTGGGCGTATTTGACGATCTGGTGGACGCCTTTGACGAGGTAGCTCTTGCCTCGGCCGCTCCCGTCGAAGATCTTTCCGTCGCAGACGAGGGGGTCGCGGCCGTCGAGGTCGCCGATGAGGTCGGCTTCGCCGGAGGCTGAGCGGGGTTTGGCGTGGGTGATGTGGTCGCCTTCGAGGAAGAGGAAGCGCTGGAGGTCGAGGTTGTAGACCTCTTCGCCGTTGGCGCGGTCGGTGTCGAAGCGGGTGTAGAGCTCTTCGCGGTCGAACCATTCGATGCGGGTTCGGTAGCGCTCGAGGGTGTGCAGGATGCTGCTCTCGGCGCCGACGCGTTCGCTGAGGTAGTCGAAGAGGGGCTGCAGGATGTCTTCGGCGAATTCCCGCCAGCTGTCCTGGGGGCGCCTGTTCATGCTGTAGCCGCTGGCGGTCTGCCACCCGATGGCGGGGTTATCTGCTTCGTCTTTGGCGATGCCCTGCATGAGGTTCCAGATGAGGGTGGCGCGTCCTTCGTCGGTTCGGCTGCTCCAGGTGAACTGAGCGTCGTCGGTCAGGCCGGCACGGAAGCGTCCGTGGTCCAGATCTGGTTCTGCCCGCGTTGCTTCTTCAAGGAGGCCTGTGAGGGCCGGTTGGCTGTTGATCCAGGTGACGGCGAGGTGGACTTCGTGGCCGGCGCTGGAGAAGGGCGCGGTCATGAGTTTGCGCAGGCGTTCGCGTACGGCGACCTGGAGGCGCTGCTGGTATTTCACCGGAAGAGGCCTTTCAGGGCTTGTGTGATCTGCTGCTGGATTGCATCGCCGGCGTTTTGGGCGCTGCCGGTCTCGTCGACCAGCCAGATGTGGGTGTAGCAGCAGGGGCAGGTCACGGCGGTCTGGGCCACGACCTCCGAGTAGCGGACCCACATCAGGTAGCCGCAGTTGGGACAGGCCGTCTCGAGGTCCGTGCTGAGGAGCTGTGTCGCGAGGGATTCGCCCATGGCGGAATTGTCCCGCATGGGTCTGGCAGTGGTGGTGTTGTCGGTTCTATCCGGGGTGGATGCCGATGGTGGTGAGGAGCTGTTGCTGGTCAGGGTGGAGGGTGTTCCAGCGGGTGCGTTGCCTGTTGGTCCATCGCTGGAGGGCGGGGGAGGGGGCCTGGCCGTTGCGGTGGTTGAACTTCGTCTGCTGGTAGGTGCGTTGCCAGATGCTGGGCCAGGGTGGGTTCCACCAGGGGTCGAGGGCGTCAAGGACGTGGCTGGTGGTGGGGGAGAGGCGGCCTTGTCGGGCTCTGCGGCGTGTTTGTACGAGCCAGTCGCCCAGGGCGAAACCGTCGTGGTGGGTGTCTTTGCTGCAGGCGAGGTGGCCGTGGGCCTGGGCGTAGGTGCGGGCGTGGGCGAGGCCGGGGCTTGTGGGGTAGACGCGGCTGGTCCGGCGGCGGGCGGCGGCTTCGGGGGTGATGTCCAGGTCGGTGAGGAGTTGTTGCTGTTGGGGGCGTAGCAGTGTCCAGGCGGCGTGTTGTGCTCTGATCCAGGTGCGTACGTCGGCCGGGACACCGTGGGGGCGGGTTTGTGTGGTGTGGGCGCGGGTGCAGGCGCGCTGCCAGGCCAGGTCCCAGGGCGGGTTCCACCACGGGTCGATCGTGGTGAGGGCCTGGTGGCGGGCGCTGGGGGTGGTGTCGCGTCGGGCTTGTTGGCGTTGGTCGTTGAGCCAGCGGCCGAGGGGGAAGCCGTCGTGGACGGTGGAGTAGGCCACGGCCAGGGTGTGGTGGATGTTGGCGTAGGCGCGGGCGTGCGCAAGCGCGGTTTCGGCGTAGGGGTTGAGGGGCCGGGTGCGGGCGCTGTCGTGGGTGAGGCCGATGTCGGCCAGGAGGCGCTGCTGGCCGGGGTGGAGGTCGTCGTAGTGGTTGCGTTGTGTGCGTAGCCAGGTGCGCTGGGCGGGGTCGAAGCTGCGGAAGTGGTGGTCGGCGTCGAGCCGGTGGCCGGCCTTGATCTGGTCGTGGATGTGCTGCCAGGCGCGCTGCCACGCCAGGCTCCAGGGCGGGCCCCACCAGGGATCGACCCTTTCCAGCGCCTTCGCCGCGGCAGAGGCAGGTGTACCCCGGCCGGCGTCGGTACGGGCGTGCTGGCGCTGCCGGCGCAGCCATCGCCCGAGCTGGAAGCCATCGTGGACGGTGTCGATTCCGGCGGCGAGGGTCCCGTGGATGGCGTGGTAGGAGCGTGCGTATCCGAGGCCGACGGTGAAGTCGGCTTCGCGTTCGGCGGGCCGGGCGGCGGCACTTCGGGCCTGGTCCGCGGTGATTCCGATGCGGGCGAGCAGGTCGTGTTGGTCGGGCAGGAGGGTGGCGTATTGGGCGCACTGGGTGGTCAGCCACGTTGCGAGTGCGCTGGTGGTGCCGGGGAATCCGGCCGCGGCGTCCAGGGCGTGGCCGTTGTGGACGTGTGTTTGGGCCTGGTGCCAGGAGCGCTGCCATTCCAGCGTCCAGGGCGGGTTCCACCAGGGGTCGATCGCCGACAGTGCCAGCGCGCGGGGCGAGGGGGTGCCGTGACGCAGCTGGTGGGCGCGGTCCTTGCTGCGCTGGTTGGACAGCCACTGTCCCAGCTTCAGTCCGTCCTGGATGGTGTCGGTGGTCGCGTTCGCCAGCGTGCCGTGGGAGTCGGCGTAGGTGCGGGCACAGGCGAGGAAACGCTGGAAGTGGGTGGCCATGTGCTTGCGGCGGGGCCGGGCCGCCCGGGCGCTGTCGTGGGTGAGGCCGATGTCGGCCAGGAGGCGCTGCTGGCCGGGGTGCAGGGTGTCGTAGCCGGTGCACTGGTTGTAGAGCCATTCACCCAGGCCGAAGCTGGTGGTGGGGAAGCCGTGTTCGGGCCGCAGGGCTCCGCGGGCGCGGGTGTGGTCGCGGGCCTGGTAGTAGAAGCGCTGCCACATCACTGTCCACGGTGGTCGCCACCACGGATCCAGCGTCTCGAGTTCCGCGACGTGTTCGGGTGGCATCGCGGGGAATTTCCGGTGGTTCGACAGCCACCGGCCCAGGGCGAAGCCGTTGAACCGGCTGTGGATCGGAGCGGCGAGGTGGCCGTGGACGGCGGCGTAGGCGCGGGCGTGCGCGAGACCGGTCGTGAATGCCTGGGTCGACGTGTGCCGAAGTCCCAGGTGAAGCCGCGTTGCGTCCTCTGCCTTCTCCGCCTTGTGGGCGGCGTCGCGGTAGGCCTGCAGTTCCCGGGCAACGGGCCGGGGCCGGTGCGCCATGTGCAGCGTCCACACCCGGCCCGCGGCGGCCGCGTCCGCAGGGGAGCGCACACAGTGCTGCGCCCAGACCAGCAGGGGACCGGCCGAGGTCGAGGCGATCCGCTCGGCAAGCCACGGCCGCCTCGTGACCCGCGCCAGCTCGGTGACCAGTTCCGGGGCGTACCCGAGAGTGTGCGGCACATGCCCACCGGTGTCGTCGAGCAGCCGCTGCCGGGTACGTTCGCCGGTCAGGACCGAGGCGAGGGCGACCGTCTCCGGATAGATGACCGCGTCCCGCACCAGCAGCCGCCACCAGCCCTGATCAGCCCCAGGCGGCGCAGTCTGACGTTCCCGGCGCGGCCACTGCTCCTCCTCGGGCCACTGCTGCGCCCACCAGGAGACGACCACGGCATGGGCGACCGCGAACGCCTCGACCGCGTCGGGCCGATGACGCAGCAGCGCCAAGTGCCGCCGGTGTGCCGAGAGCATCTCGGGCAGCCCCGCCAGATCGATCTGCTCGGTGCCGGCCGGCGCGCCGTCGATCCAATGGGTGCCGAGCATCCAGCACCGGTGGCGCGGGCAGATCCGGGTGTGCGGCTGCAGATACACCCGGGCGGGCTTGGTCCGTCCGGTGCGCGCGGCGGTGCACAGCCGGCAGCCTTCCCCCGCGACCGGCACCACACTCCCGAAGCGGAACCGCCCAGCTGCACCCGCACCGTCCGGCGAGACGGGCTCTTGGGCGCTCCAGGCGGGCAGGGCCCGCTGAAGGATCTCCTCGGGCACACGGCTGAACGCGGAGACGCGGGCACGGGCTTCGGCGTTGAGGTACATCTCGCCGTCCGTGCGGTAGCCCTTGAACAGGCCTCCGCCGACCTGGAGGAGTGCCGGGATGAGGTCTCTGACGCCGAGCCGGTAGCGGTCGGCCAGCCGGTCCAGGTACGACAGGTTCGTCTCGCCCTGCAGCGGTGCGAGTCGCACCGGCCCTGGACGTGCCGCAGCCGTACGCGGCGGCTGCGGCTGCGGTGGAAGAGAGTCGTGCATGAGGGGGCAGAGGTCGTTCCTGGAGGGGGTTCGGATGTGCTGGCATCCGAGCCGCGGCCAAGTGGGGGAGCGGGACGGACGGTTGAGGAAGACGCCGACAATCAGGGCCGGCGTTGCGAGGGCATCCGGCGGCGGTGCGGTGCCCGGGCCCGTTGTTCGGCGGCGCTGTCGAGCTCGATCTGTTCGAGCAGTTTCTTGGTGATCTTCTCGGTGCCGTCCAGCAGCGAGACCAGGGCGGCTTCGCGGACGAGGTGGGAGAGGCTGCCCATGCGGCCGCCGGTGCGGGCGTGCAGGTACGCGGCGTGCGTGAGCAGCGTGCCGGGCCGGTGGCGGCGCAGCCGCAGGGCGCTGTCCATGCTGTGTACCAGGTCGTGCCAGATCTGCTTGTCGGCCGGGCTGCCGTGGCGCAGCGGCTGGTTGCGCACGATTTTGAAGCGGCCGGCGAGCTGGGAGCCGCGCACACCGGTCAGCAGCGGTGAGGATTCGACGTCGATGCCGGAGTAGACGAAGGTGGCCGGGATCCGCTCGCCGAGGTACTTCAGCTGGTCGGAGGTCTCGGCGCCGGCCCGGCTGCGGGTGTCCATCAGGTGTACGTCGTCGACCAGGACCAGCTGGGTGCCCATCTCGCACAGCAACTCGCACACGGCGTTGGTGATCTGGATCTGGTTCATCCGCTCCAGCATCGGCAGGCCGAGGAAGCGGGCGAACTCGCTGATGAGCATCTTCGGGGTGGAGGACGGCGGCACCGTGATGAACAGGACCGGCAGACGCTCGTCCTGGTTCGGGTGGCGGCGCCGGTCGGCGAGTTCGACGGTGCGCCCGAGCTGCTGCATCGCGGTGGTCTTCCCGGTGGTGGCCGGCCCGGAGATGATCAGGCCGCGTCTGGCTCCGCCCTGCTGGCCGCGGTTGAGCAGCAGCAGGCGGCGTACCGCGGTGGAGATGATGTCCATCGCGGGGGTCTTCAGCACCACGAACCGTGCGTGGTAGTCCTCCCGTTGCTCCAGCGTCCATTCCTGGTCGTCGGCGTCCCGTGCCGGTGCGTGGGGCGTGTCGACGAACTGCTGCCATCCGTCCCACGTGGTCAGCGGACTGAAAGTGCTCGTGGTGGCGGGTTGGGCCGCTGTCACCATGCCTGGGCCTCCTGGTACGGGTCGTAGATGCGCATGCCGCCCGCTCCGGCGGCGTCCAGCGTCTGCTCAGCGGCCTGGTCCCGGGGCGTTTCGGCCGTCGGCTCGGATGCTTCATCCGCGCGGCCTGCCGCGGCGTCCTGGCCGTCGGCGAGGGCGGCGAGAAGGTAGTCCTCGTCGTCCGGGTCGTCCTCGATGTCGTCCAGGCTGTCGTCGGCGTCCCAGCCGTCAGCATCCTGAAGCGGGACGGTGAAGGAACCGGGCAGCCCGAACGAGGCCCCCGGTGCGAGAGGAGCAGGCCACTGCTGCGGGGTGGTGGCGGGGGAGGGATCGGTCATCTGCGCGGCCGCCTGGGCCCGGGCGGCTACCGTCCGCTCTCGCCTGCTGCCTAGTCCCTGGCCGGCACGGCGCAGCAGCTCATCGAGTGCCTGGGCGATCGCTGCCTCGTGCTCTTCACGGCCATGCCGGCGTTCCACGGTACGGCGGACGTGGTCGAAGGTGAACGCGGTGAACGGGCGCCTCACCGCCCCCGCGTGGACCCACGGCACCTCGAGCCATCCCTCGGGCAGGCGCACCCACACCCGGTTCGGATCGTAGGGGTTGTGGTGGACCTCCCACCGTCCGTTCTTGTCCGCCCGCGGTGAGCGGCGGCGCCGGTAGGGGTTCAGGCCGGGGTGGTCGTAGGTGCGGTAGCTGAAGCGGACGCCGTAGTCGTTGACGGCCTGCCACCGAAGAGGCAGCAGCTCGACGTAATCATCGGCGGACAAAGGCACCGGTACATGCCCCGTCAACGCCACCAAAGCCGCCCACATCTCGTTCGGGGAGACGGCGACCCGCGGCATCATCGGGTGCCGCAGCGCCTCGTGCCGGCGCTCCTGCCACCCGCAGATGACCCACTCGTCCAGCAGTTCCTGAAGCTGCGTCAGGCTCCAGCAGGCATCCTGCTCCGCGGCCGCGCCCCGCTGGGAGACTTCCGAGCCGGTGTGGCCCGGCAGGTACTGGCTGAACCCGTCGGCAATCGCGCGGAAGGTCCGCTCCACGTTCCCCTTCGCCGGGCCGTTCGCCGGCGGCACCGGCTGCACCGACACCCCCAGGCTCTCGCACGCCGAGACGAACGACGCCGACACGTACACCCGGCCCTGGTCCACCACCACCGTCTCCGGCATGATCACCGGCCGGGCGGCAGCCCGCTCCAGCCGCGCGTCCAACGCGATCAGCCGCTCGTAGGGAATGACCGACCGCTGCATGGACAGTGCCGCATCCCAGCCCGGCCGCATCGCCGTCGGCACCACCATCTGCGCCAGCAACATCGCCGCGTCCACCGACGTCGTGCCCACCGGACGCACCACCGCGGCGCAGATGCTGCGCGTCGCCACGTCCAGCGCGATGCACAGTTCAAGACGGCCGGTCACCCCGTCGTCCAGCACCGCCAGTACATCCAGCGGCGTGCTGTCCAGCATCACCAGCTCGCCCGGCCGCAGTGCCACCGTCGGCGTGAACGGAGGTGCTGGCCGCGACGCATGCCACCGCCGCTGCGCCGCCGTCCCCAAAAGGCCCTGTCCGTCGGCCACCGCGTGCACCAGCCGGTTGAACGTCGACGCCGGAGGCAGGGCCACCGCCCCGGCGCCGTACTCCTCCTCCAGCAGCCACCCCACCCGTCGGCGCAGCCGCACCAGCGTGCCCGTCGACCGCTCCCGCTGTCCCTCCAGCACCTTCCTGACTGCCGCGACCACCCGCTCATCGGCCCGCCCCACCGCCGATCGCTCCCGCGCCGCCCGGCCGTCCACCAGCCCCCACAAGCCCTCGCTGCGGTAGCGCGCCCGCATCCGGCGCACCGTCGCCGCACTCGCCGCCCAGCCCGCCGCCGTCAACTCCTCGGCCTTGGCCCGCTCCCGCTGCGCCAGGCTCCGTGTCGCCGGATCGAACTGCTCACGCGGGGCGCCCTGCCCGACCGCGTCAGGAAAGCCGGTCTCCACCTCCCGCACATGCCGCTGCCACGCCAGAGCCCGCTCCCGCACCTCCACCGGCAGCGCCTCCAGCAGGCCGAACGGCGGCACGCTCCCCGGCGCCGGTCCGCCTTCCACCTCGAAGGACGGATCGGCGAACAGGTAGGGCAGCAGCACCACCGCCGAGGCGCCCTCGTCGGTCACCAGCGTGGCCCGGGCGCCCTCCAGCACGGCGAGTGTCCATACCCGTCCGTCGTAGCGAAGGCGCGCCCCGACCTCGACAACCGCCTGCGTCACGCCGCTTCGGCCTCCTGCCGTGCGACCGAGACGGCGGCACGCTCGTGCAGCGGCTCGTCCAGCCGCACCCGCAGCACACCGCTCCACAGCGCGTGAAAGACCGCAGGCCACACGGCGATCGGGTCACCCAACTCACACACCGCCTCCACCGCCGGCCGCGGACTGGCGAACACCTCCACCAGAGCTGGCGTCCGCGGCCCTGCGGCGTACCTGGGATGCCGGTAACCCGCCAGCCACCGCACATTGGCCACCAACACCGGATCCGGCGGCCCCGCCAGCCGGTAGGACCAGCCCGCTGCCTTGGCGGCAGCCGCCACAACCCGTGCCCGCGCCGCCAGCCGGACAGAGGGTCCGCTACGTCCGGCGCAGTCGAGCAACAGGCCGCTGCCGTCCTGAAGCCTGGCCATCAGCTGCGGCGCATGACCGACGGCCTTGCTTTCCTCACGCCACACCAGCTCCACTGGCCGACAGGCCAGCGCCACCACCGCCGGTTCCCGGTCCAGCAGCATGAGCTGGGTCCGCATGACACCGGACCCGTACGCCACCAGCCGCCCGGTCGTCGACGACCACCACCAGCCCGGAGCCACACGCCGCCCGGGCCGGACGGGGAAAGGCCGTACCGCAGGACTCTCCTCGAAGACGACGTCCTGCGCAGCCTCAAGCCACGGGACCTGACGCGAGCACCCCAGAGGGTCTCGAAAGCGCACATCGATCAGGCCGGCATCTACAGCCGCAGCTTCTTCGCGTCGAACAGCACCACCCGTACTGTGCGGCTCGGGGATGCGGCACCCGGCCCCGGGCACCGCGGACGATGCGGCCTCCTGGCTGCTGTCGATGATCACGAACTCCACATAACGCCATGCCTGTCCTGCCGCGCAGGTGAACCGGCCGGTAACCCCCAACCGCGTCAACTGCGTTACCTCGCAAGCCTGTTGGGCTGCGTGCGCGGGCCAGGATGCCACCCAAGCTCGCCGGTGTCAGTGCGAACTCCTGCACTTTCCGGCTGCCGGTCCGCCCTTCTTCGGCGCCCCTCGCCGCTCCCAGAGCGGACTGTGGCGCCAGGGTCGTTGCTCAGCCGCCGCCGGCGTCAGCCTTCGGTACGGCTTGCTGCGAGCACCCGGGACAGCTCCGCGGCGGGCATTCCCGCCCACCGGGCGACCTCTTCCAGAGGCATCCCGGCGTTCACCGCCAGCAGGGCGGTCCGCTTCCAGGCGTTGTCGATGAGGGCGGCGCTGTGGCGGAGAGTGCGCAGGAGCTGTTGGGCGACGTCGGCGGTCGGCCCGGTCTGTACCCCGCGCAGCTGCAACAGTTGTTCCTCGGCGTTCTTGATCGTGCTGGTGATCAGTGCCCGCTGTTCGGCGGGCACCGTCGCGCGCCACATCGTCCCCGAGCCGGGCGCCTTCTTCTCCTTGCCCAGTACCCGCAGCTGTCCGGCCATGGTGGCGGGCTGGTGTTCCTGGCGCAGCCACCAGGGGTCGTTGTCGTATCCGGGCGGTCCGCCGGTGCCGCGGCGGAGGCGGATGACGGCGCCCATCCAGGAGGTCAGCGGGCCGCCGTAGTCGGTCGCCGCCAACGGCCCCAGCCACTCCCGCCCGACCCGCTCACCGAGCCTGCGGCAGAACGCCCCGTCGGCAGGCAGCCCCCGCGGCCGCCCGGCACCACTGTCGGCCCACACCAGTTCGGCCATGGCCGGGTCCAGCAGCGCGTCGGCAACAGCCACCACCTCAGGGAAGACGACCGCGTCCCGCCCCACGATCCGCCACCACTCCAGCTCCGCCCCGGCGTTGCCGCCCGCGACCTGATGCAGCCGCCCCGGCCAGATGGTCTCGCGCTCCCAGTGCAGGGCCTGTTCCCACCACCGGGCGACCACCGCATAAGCCAGTGCGAACACCCTCTCCGGCTCTGCTCCGGCCCGTGCTGCGCCGCGCCACACCGGCCCACCGCCGCTGCGCCGCGGCCACCTCCGGCACACCCCGCACGTCCAGATGCTCAAGCGGCTGGTCGGCGTCCGCGTCCAGGAGCCACCGCGGGTGCCGGAGGCACACCCGTTCCCATCGCGGCGCGTACCGCACCACCCGCACGGCCGTCCCCGTGCGCCCGGCGGTGCACAGGCGGCAGCCGAAGGCGACCGGACCGGCGACCGCGCCGCCGGTCCGCCACGCCGCCGCCGGCACCCCGTTCTTTCCGGCCGACAGCTTGGCGTCCTCCTGTCCCCAGGACGGCAATGCCCGCGCCAGGACGTTTTCCTCGACGCCGCACAGGCCTGCCAGGAACTGCCGTCCGGCTGCGTTGAGCAGCACCTCGGCGTCGGCCCGCGCGCCCCCGCCGTCGTGCCCAGGCGGGTAGTTGCGCCACTGCCAGCACAACCGCAGCACTTTCGCTTCCATCCTGTAGCGGTTTGCGATGCGGCAGATCAGCGACGAGGTCGTCTCCCCTCGCAGAGGGGCTGTCCGCAGGAGGGCGGGGCGATGGGTCACTTCACTACGGTCTCGTGTTCGCCGATCCGGGTGGGCTTTTTCGCAGTAAGTGAAGGGGCTTCTCGGGGGCCCGCAGAGCCAAGCAGTGGCTCGAGAGCACGATGCGGCCAAGCCCAAGTGTCTACCTGGAGCTCGTCGACGCAGGTCGACACACTCCAAGCTTCCGTACGGTGATGCACCGGGGGCTGGCCGGCATCGCTTCTTCGGGACAGCGTTGACAGACGCGGAAGGTTGCACAGACCAGTACGGATCTCTGCCTGCTCGGCTGGGTTCTCGCTCTGCCGATTGTCAGTGCTTCGTGGGACTCTTTGAGTACGCCAGTGACGGACCGAGTGGAGAGTGTTGAGGTGTGTGCCATGGCCGTGCGTGTTCGGCATACAGATCCACCCGCGCCGTCCGGGTGCCGGTGGTGCGGTGAGGAAAAGAGCAGACACGGCCGACGGTGGGTGGCTTCTGCTGGAGTGCACTCGTGGGAGGCGCCCACCCGTGAGCAGCGTCTGAGCAGGATGAAAGCCCGCCGTTCAGCGCGGCTGGCTCATTCGTCCTCGGACCAGTGACGCAGCCCAGCCTCGCTGGCCACCTTGATCGCGTCATTGAACGACTTCACCAGGGCCGGCGGAACATCTGAGGGCTGCCGCAGTCGCTGTGCCAGCTCGACGACCATGCTCTCCTTTTTACGCGGAGCCTGCTCGGAGTGCTGGTACAGCAGGCTGTGAAGCGACTTGCTGAACTTGCCGGTCCGGCGCAGGTCTGCGACATCCTTGGGTGTCCATTGCTGCTCGTCCTTGCGAGGCCATTCGGCGTTCATGGTGTCGGCCCACTGATCATCGCTGAAGACGTCCTCCAGTTCGTTCGGGTCTCCGAGGAAGAGGCAGTCCTTCTCGGTGAAACCGTACTTCTCCAGACGATTGAGGCTGAACTCCTTTTCCTTGTCGCGGATCGAGTCGCCGTCGACCAGGAACATGACGGTGCGCTTGTGCTTCTTGAGGAATTTGGCGAAGTTGAGGGCGCCGTCGTTGCCGCCGCAGTCCCACAGTGCGATGCCCGCGGACTGGATCGGGTAGCCGAACGCCAGCTTGAACAGTGCCGGCAGTGCCGCGTACTCGGTGGGACCCTCCACGCCGACGAAACACCGTTCGTGCAGGAGGACACTGTTGCGGAAGCCCAGGGAAACCGCCATGTTCGACATGAAGCGCCGGGTGTCCTCGTCGCTGTCCTCTGCGCCGAGCGACTGTACGTAGGCTCGTCCGTCTCGGCTGTTGAGGTGCACGATGTCTTGGATGTCGACGCCGTCGATCAGGTTCAGTGAATGAGTGGCGACGATCACGGTGGACTGCTCGGCCGATGCCGACACCTTGATCATCTGCATGATGCGACGCTGGTGGTCGTAGTCCAGATGGGTGTCGGGCTCGTCATAGGCGATGATCACGCCGGGACTGTCGTCGGAATTCTCCGACAGCAGTTCCTGACTGGCTTCCCACAGCGCCAGGGAAACACGGCGTGACCGGCCAGAACCTGCTGCTGTCAACGACACGGCCCGCTGGCCCGGAGCTGCAGCGGTCAACGACAGGCTGTTGACGGTCGGTCGGAACTGGACGCCCGGCTCCACGGTGAAGGCATCGAATGCGCACCGCTCCTCGACCAGCTTCTGCAACCGGACGACGTCGTCTTTGAGGAGAGCGGCGAACTCCTCCTCCAGATCCGTGACTTTCTTCCGGGTCTCCTCCCGCAACGTGTACTCACGCAGCTTCGCCGTCAGGATGCTGCGTACGACTGCTTCAGGAGACTCGGCCGCTTCTCCCTTGAAATACAGCAACTGAGGAAGTGCAGAAGCGACCGCCTCGGGCGCCACTACCCAGTCGGTGACTTTGTCGTCGGTGCCGGCGGCGTGCTCCTTGAGCAGCTCTGCCCAGCTGTCCTTCACGTTCGGCTTGCCCTCGGCCAGCTTGAGCCCAAGCTCAGAGGCCAGGTCCCTCAACTCGCCGGCCTTCAGAGGGGTGATGTCCCGCAGGGCCGGATTCCGCGGCACCTCCGTCAACCACTCCAGACAGCTGCGCCCACCCTCCACATAGCGCCGGCGCACCCGCAGAAACGGTCCCGTGCCGAGCGACTTCTCCTCCGCCGCAGAAAGAGCGAATCTGCCTTCGACCGTGACCGTACGCTGCTCCTCGTCCTGGTCCGCGGGCAACGCTGCGCGCACGGGCTCAGCCTCGGCGAAATCGGAGATGTCGCTATCGATGATGCTGCGTTCACCGAGGAGGACCGCGATCGCGTCTAGCGTCGCTGTCTTCCCACAGTCGTTGTGCCCGGTCAAGATCGTCTGCTTGTGGATCGGAATGCTCTCGACGTGGCCCAACGAACGGAAGTTGCTGACGCTGAGTTCGACGAGTCGCACGCTGCTCCCTTGCAGTACGGCACGCGCGCGTGCGGTGGGCAGCCAGCAACGCGTCGGTGTAACGCCCCCATTTACAACGAGATGGAACTCTAGCGCCTGCCGGGACGTGGGGGAGGGCCATCACTCGAAGGTGCGCTTGGTGGCTCTGGGCTACGTGTTGCTCTCGAGCGGCAGTCGGGAAGCAACTGCCCATCCGGAGCGCCAAGCCGTCGAACTCACGTGAGTGACCAGAGGACGGAGATCTCAGCGCGGATCGAAGCGTGATCTGGCCGCGTGCCGTTCGGTCAGATGGATGAGCGGTTGGGGCCGGGGGCGCGGACGGTGGGGAGGTCGGTTCAGTCGGGGTGCGGGGCCCGCCGGTGGGCGTGAGGTTAGTAGTCGAGGTCGAGGTAGTCGATGTCGTTGAGGGTGACGTCGGAGAGGCCTATGGCGCGGCCTCCACCGTCTTGGAAGTAGATCTCTTTGAATCCCTCAGCGATGATCCCTCGCATTTGCTGGTCGCTGGCGCCCGTGTTGCGGGCGTCGAACAGGCGTTGCGCGTAGGCCGGGGGGAGGTGCACGGTGAGCCGCCGGAAGCGTCCGTCGTCGGTCGTGCCGACCGGTGCGGTGTACCCGAAGCGGGCCCTCGTCTCCACCGTGATCCCGCCGGAGGTCGCGGCCTGCTTCTGCCGGCGTTTGCGCACCTGGGGCTGCCAGCGTTGCCGTACCGCGTCGTCGATCTTCGCGGCGACGTCGGCGCGGGCGTGTTTGCGGGCGCCGCGCCGGTAGCGGTTGACGGAGTCGGCGGTGACCCCGAGCTCCTGCGCGACGGCCTTCGCGCTGCCCAACTGCTTGAGCAGGTAGCCGATCTGACCCTTCAATGTCTTCGGCGGCTGACGGGTGAACGCTTCCCGGTCGGCCCGCTCGATGGCGTCCTCGATCTCTGCCACGGCTCAGCCCTTCTCGACGGTGTGGTCCTGGCAGCCCGTGTCGGCCAGCGGGAAGCTCTTGGGCGTCGAACCGGCGTCGGGCACTGGCCTACTCTCCTTCGTCGAGGACGGCGTCGCCGCCCTTGATGTGGCGGGCCGGGTTGAGGCCCTTCTCCATCAGGTCGACCGCCCACAGCATCGTCTGGACGCCCTCCAGCTTGGCCAGGCCCGGCGTTGGTCCGAGGCGGAATCCGCCGGGCTGCGGCTTACCGGAGGCGGCGTACGGCAGGAAGTCCAGCGGGCTGTCGCCCGGGCTCGGGTAGACGACGCAGTCGGACAGTACGGCGAGCGGGTACAGGCCCGTCATCTTGACCATGTTGTTGAGCTTGCGGTGCATGTTGACCCGGGCCTTGGAGATGACGGCGGCGCGGATGTCGGGGCGCCAGGTCGGGCGTTCCAGGGCCGGCCACCGCTCGCCTTCCTTGTAGTGCTTGCCCTGGGGGCGCTCGCGGAGCTTGCCGACGCCGCCCTTCACGGTCGCCTTGACGGCGGCGAGCACGGCGGCCATCGCCGGGTCGACCTGCTTGTGCTGCTCCATCGCGGCGAGGAACTGGCGGTCGTCCAGGTCCTTTGTGACGCCGAGGTCGGCGAGGGTGTCGACGTACGCGGTCTTGAGCCGGTCGTGCCACGGGTCCAGGTACGCGCCGGTCTCGCGGCGCAGGTACGCCTCGATCGGAGCGACGTTGTGGCCGAGCTCCTGGGCGTAGGCGGCGGTGTGCGTCTGGTACCAGGCAGGTCCCGTCGGACGCTCGCCGGTCGGCGTGAACGGCGAGGGGAGACGCGGGTCCAGTTCGATGTGGGACAGGTCGACCAGCCAGGAGCCGGGGATCTTCGGGTTGAACGCCGGGGCGTGGAAGTGGTCCGGGGCGGAGAGGCCGACGACCAGACGGGCCGCGGCGGCGAGGAACGCGGTGTTGAGGTCCAGCCCGACCGCCAAGGGCAGCACACACTCCTCATCGGACAGCGTCTCCACCGACCGTACCCACTGGTACGCCTCTTCATTGAGGAACCCGCCGCTCCAGCCGGAGTTCACGACGACGGGGTGCTCCGGGGTGGCCTCCGGCGGCGCCGGGTCCATCGGCTCCGTCCCCAGGGAGCCCGCGTTGTGGCCGGACACCCAGCTCCCGCTCGCCGGGTCCTGCACGGCCTTCGTCGGCGGACGCAGCGCCGTCATCAACTCCAGGCCCGAGACGGCCGTGGAGCCGCGCGGCGTGATGACCCGCTGGGCGTAGACACCGAGGACGCGGGCGATGTCGGCTGGCTCCATCTCACAGAGGCCGGGCCACGACCGCTCATCGAGGGCGTCCCACGACAGGATCGCCAGCTGCACGCACTGCCGCTCACGCCCCTGAGCCTTGCGGTAGACCCTTGCCCACGGACCGAACCCACGCTGCGTCAACTGCCACTTCGCCTTCGCCACTTCCTTGACCACCGGGTGGTCCTCGGGCAGGCGCAAGGAGCGGCGCTGCTCATGGCCCTCCAGGCGCTCGGGCAGCCCGAGCTTCACGGCGGCCGCCGCGGTGAGGACGATCAGCGGGTCGGAGTCCTTGCCGTACCTGTTGAGCTTCGCCGCACCGAGACCGGACTCGCGCAGCGTCCACTCCACCAACTCCGGGATGGTGGTCGCCGGGCAGTCGAGCACGATGCCGCCCACGCCGTACGCGGAACCGTCACCGTCCAGCACCGCGAGCGGACCATGCGGGAACCGCGAGTCGACGGCGGGCGCGGAACGCTTCTTCGCCGGACGGTGCGACGTCGCCGACTCAGCCTGGACGACGGGCACCTCCACTACGGCGGGCGCCTCGGGCACGGCCGGGCCGGTGAACGTCTCCGCAACCGGTTCCGGGTTGAGCGCGGGAGCCGGGGCGGGCGTGACAGCGGGAGCTCCGTGGGCCGGGTACTTCGCGGCCCACCCGTTCAGCAGCCGCTGGTAGGCATCCAGGCGCGGCGCTTTTGGCTCCGAGCGGCCGTTCTCCCAGTTCTTCACCGACTGGGTCGTCGTCTTCAACGCGGTGGCGAGGCGGGCCTGGGTGATGCCGGCGGCCTCACGAAGCCGGGCACGCTCCGCCGGAGGCGGGAGATGCGGCTCCTCGTTCAACAGGGCGTCGACGGACGCGAACAGCTCTTCCTCAGATGCCATTCCCTGCACCTTCACATCAGGACCCGATACTGCTTAACCAAAAACTTAGCCCACTCCTTAACCTTCCTGTGCCCATTCCAACCCCAGCGCGGCGAGCGCGGCGAGTTTGTCGGCGGTGAGCTTCGCGCGGCGGCTTTTGCTGTTGCTGAGGAACACTCCGAGTTTCACGGGGTGTTCCTGACCGTCGACCATGATCGTTTCTGTGTGGCCTCTGGGGACGGTCACGGAGCCGGTGCGGGCCTTGTACTGCGCCAGGGCCGCCACGCCCCGTTCGAAGGCTCCCACGGGTGTCGTGGACGGTTTCGCGGGCGCCTCGGGCTGCGGGGCGGGCGCTACGACACCGAGAGCCTCCAGGCGTTCGTGCTGTCCTTCGGTCAGGGCCTGCCAGATCGCCGGGGTCTGCTGTTTCGCGGCCCATCGTCCGATGTCCATCCCGTGGACGGTGACGCCGGGTAGGACGTCGACTCCACGGGCTTGGCCGTCTTCGTCGGCTACGAGCTCGCGCAGCGCCGCATAGTGCCGCTGCCAGTCCGCTGGCCATGCCGGGTTCCAGTCTTCGTCGACGGCTTCGAGTGCTGTCTTCCAGTCGGGGTGGTCGTCCAGCGCACCGGGACGCCGCAAATTCGCGAGCCACATTCCCAAGGGTCTGTCCAGCATGGCTGCTGTGCGGGGTGCGCAGAGTGTCCAGTGTTGGTCGTAGTAGGCCTTGGCGGCTTCCAGGTTTTCCTGGAACCTTTCATCGGCCATCGACCAGACCATGCCGAGCCGCTCCAGCCGTTGCGCGCGCTGCCCGTTCATCTCGCCGGCTCCGTACGCCCGTCGCTGCTCCGCCACCCACTGTCCAAGTGGTGTCGCGCCCTCGCGGTGTCCGTAGGGCACCCTCGCGTTCCCGACTCGCTCGACGTACGTCTTCAGCTTCGCCCAGCCGCGTGCCCAGTCCTGGCGTTCGGTGTCGATGACGTTGAAGGACACCCAGTCCGCGACCATCACCGGATCTCTGGGGGCGGCGAAACGGAGCAGCAGGCGAGATTCGTCCTCGCCTTCCTCGGGCGGCGTGCCGATGTGCTGGGACGGTTGCGCGACGTCCTTCTGCGGCTCCTGGGGGATCGCCAGTAATTCGATTGCCTCTTCGTCATGAGCGCGTAGACCTTCCAATACCTTCACCAACGGGCGATACGATCCCGAGGTGAACATGTCTTCCGGCTTCTCCCCGGGCTGGAGAAATACCGGCACGATCAGAGAGGCAATCTTGCCCTGTCCCGGCTTCTGACGCAAAGCGCGCCCGATGGCCTGGACAATGTCATGCGGCGCGCCCTTGGGATCCAACAGAGCAACACTGTCCACCGCTCTGATATCAACGCCCTCACCCAGGACGCGGCAATTCGAGAGAATGGCACGCAGTGCCGTGGTGCCGAATTTTCCCAGGACTCCGCGCCGGCGCTCGGGCACGTGCTCGCCGCACAGCCAGTCGGCCCAGATCTGCGCCGGGTACCTCTCGGGCTGGTCCGCGTGCAGCTTGGCCGCAACCCTCTCCAGGCCTTCCGCGTACGCCTGTGCCTCAATGGTGCGGTGGTGGAAGGTGATGCACGTCGACAGGTCGTGCTGCGCCATGGTGTGCAGGAGCGCGGCCTGCAAGGCCCCGAGCCGCTGACCACGTACCTCCTCGCTGCGCCGCTCTTCGCCCATCAGCCGCTCGGGCGTGACGACCGGGTCCTGGAGCTCCAGCACGATGATCTGGTACCGCGCGAGCAAGCCACGGGACACGGCCGACGCGAGCGACAGTTTGTACAGGACGGGCCCGAAGACGTCCTCATCGTCCATGGAGGCTGCCATCTCCTGGGGGAGCGGGTCCCGCACGCCCTCGGCGATCTCCCAGGTCGGGGGGCGCTCCTGCCAGATCCGCGGCGTCGCTGTCAGGTACAGTCGGCGCGCCGCCGGGATGATCCCCTGGTCGTGCACGGCGGCCCAGGCCTTGCCCATCGATCCGCTTGTCCTGTGGGCCTCATCGACACACACCAGATCCATCGGAGTCAGCTGCTGGCCGTAGGCGCCCTCGAAAGCCTCCGCGAGGACACCGAGGCTGGCGTACGTCGCGTAGATGGTGACCGGCCCCTGCCCGTGCCACAAGGCGAGCTGGACAGGATTGGTCGTGCTCCTGACTTTGAGGCTCCACAATTCCGGGTCGTCCTGGAGCGAACACACTGCGACCGCCGGACCCGCATGCCCAGCCGCATTCCACGCCTGCACCGTCTGACTCAGCAGATCCAGCGTCGGCACCAGAACGAGAATGCGCCCCTTGGGTGCGATCCGCTTTGCCGACGCAGCCGCGATGATGGTCTTTCCCGTCCCGCACGCGGCGTGCACTTGACCGCGCAGGCCGTTCACGGGAATACCGCCCGGCGAGACATCGAGCCCGCGCACAATAGCCGCAACAGCCTCGGTCTGATGGTCACGCAGTTTCACGGCCATTCCCGTGTTCTCCTTTTCGCGGAATGTGACCCACAACCCGAAAGGGAATCCAGGAGCGGCGAGAGGTTCGGGGTGGTGCTGTCTGTTCCCAGACTCTACACAGCGCACCCCCAAGATGCATCACCCTCACATGAGGTTCGCCCTCTAGGATGACACTTGACTGATTCCCGCCCATGGCGACAGGTTGACGTGTACGTTGGCGGGGTGTCGTTGGGTTGCCCGTGCGGGCAGTTGAGCACGGGGGAGGAGTTCGGGTGGAGCGCAGCGGAGCCCGTCACTGCGGTGGGCTGGCACCTGCTCGGCCGACGATCCGTCACTTCCGTTGCAGGGGTGGTGGCTGGGATTTCCAATAGCTACACAGGCCCACACATGATGCAGCCCTCTTGCTGCCAGCCTCGGCGACCGCGCTTGCGCGGGTGCCCCAATTCGCGCTTGCGCGAATTGCATTCCGTTCCAGAATTCCGTTTACGGAATTCCATTCCCGCGTTTACGCGGGAATTCGAATTGCGCTTGCGCAATTCGCGCACTATGCAGCGCGCCAGCGCTGCATATCCCGCTCCGCGGGG
>NZ_JBIUYT010000019.1:55022-83008 GCF_044744645.1 Streptomyces sp. NPDC087263 | reverse complement strand
CTTGGCGTTGATTTTTGGCACGCTGTTGAGTTCTCAAGGAACGGACACTTCCTTCGTACTCACCCGAGAGACTCTCTCAGGCTTTCCTCCGGGCGCTTCCCTTCGATGTTTCAAACTCTATCAGTGAATTTCCGTCTCTCTGACCACGGTCCCGCAGACATGCGGAACCAGACCCCGAGATAGGATCTGACAAGTTGAATGCTGCCGGACAAGGACACTTGATCGCGTCGCTCAGCCCCAAGGCAGGAGTAAGACTCTACATGGGGCGCTGGAGCGGGCGCAAATCGTTTGTGCCCTGCGCTACGGCCGCCAACGGGGGTCCTCTCGCAGGGAACCTGCACTTCATATGACATACCCTGCTGAGCAGTGCGCCGTCCGGACAGGTAGCGACGGCCCATATAAATCTCCGCCCCTGGGAGGCTTCCCATGACCACCGTGACGTCCCCTCTTGCAGGACGCGCCATCGGACTCACCGCGGTACCGGATCCCGTGTTCGCCGGGGCCATGGTCGGCCCCGGCATGGCGATCGACCCCGTGCGTGAACCTTCGGAGGCTGTCGCCCCCGTCGACGGAGTGATCGTCTCGCTTCACCCGCATGCTTTCGTCGTCGTCGACGGCGAAGGCCATGGTGTGCTCACGCACCTTGGTATCGACACCGTGCAGCTCAACGGCGAGGGCTTCGAACTGCTCGTCAACAAGGGTGACACCGTGACGCGCGGCCAGGCTGTCATTCGTTGGAACCCGGCTGCCGTCGAGGCGGCCGGCAAGTCCCCGGTGTGCCCGGTCGTGGCGCTCGAGGCCACGGCCGAGTCCCTCTCCGACGTCCGCGAGGACGGCGATGTGAAGGCCGGAGACGAGCTCTTCGGCTGGCAGTGACGTCAGCGCCGACGTAGACGACAAGCAGGACAACCACCGCAGCGGCGCTACCCGCCGCACTATCGGAGACGGGTGAGATGGAAACAACGCTGCGAGGCGTCGGCGTGAGCCACGGTGTGGCGATCGGCGAGGTTCGGCACATGGGAACGGCGGTTCTTGAACCGCCGGCCAGGCAGATCCCGACGGAGGACGCGGAGCGCGAACAGGGGCGTGCCCGCAAGGCCGTGGAGGATGTGGCAGCGGATCTGGTTGCGCGCGGCAATCTGGCGGGGGGCGAAGCGCAGGCGGTGCTCGAGGCGCAGGCCATGATGGCCGAGGACCCCGAGTTGATGGCCGATGTGGAACGGCGGATCGCTGTCGGCAGCACCGCCGAGCGCGCGGTCTATGACGCGTTCGCTGCCTATCGCGCGCTGTTGGCCGCCGCCGGTGAGTACCTCGCCGGTCGTGTTGCCGACCTCGACGACGTGCGGAATCGTATCGTCGCCCGGCTGCTCGGGGTGCCCATGCCCGGTGTGCCGGACAGCGACGAGCCGTACGTCCTTATAGCTCGTGACCTCGCTCCGGCGGACACCGCGCTGCTCGACCCGACTCTGGTGCTCGGTTTTGTCACCGAGGAGGGTGGGCCGACCAGCCACAGCGCGATCCTGGCACGGGCGCTCGGCGTTCCGGCCGTCGTCGCGCTGCCCGGTGCCGGCGAGCTCGCGGAGGGCACCGTGATCGCCGTGGACGGCAGCACCGGTGAGATCTTCGTGGAGCCGAGTGCCGGGAAGAAGGCGGAGTTGGAAGCGGCTGCGGCAAGGCGCAAGGCGGCGCTGTCCTCCTCCACCGGTCCCGGCGCCACGTCCGACGGGCACAAGGTGCCGCTGCTGGCCAATGTCGGGGGCCCTGCTGACGTGCCTGCCGCTCTCGAGGCCGGTGCTGAGGGTGTCGGTCTTTTCCGTACCGAGTTCCTCTTTCTGGACGACAGCAAGAAGGCGCCGTCCGAGGAGAAGCAGGTCGAGGCGTATCGGCAGGTTCTCGAGGCGTTTCCCGAGGGTCGGGTCGTGGTGCGTGTGCTCGACGCGGGCGCGGACAAGCCGCTCGACTTCCTGACTCCGGCCGACGAGCCGAACCCGGCGCTGGGTGTGCGGGGTCTCCGCTCGCTGCTCGACCACCCTGATGTGCTGCGTACACAGCTGACCGCCCTCGCCAAGGCTTCGGAGGGGCTGCCGGTCTACCTTGAGGTAATGGCTCCGATGGTCGCGGACCGCACCGACGCCAAGGCGTTCGCGGAGGCGTGCCGTGCGGCCGGGTTGCAGGCGAAGTTCGGCGCGATGGTGGAGATTCCGTCGGCCGCGCTTCGTGCGCGCTCGATCCTTCAGGAAGTCGAGTTCCTGTCCTTGGGAACCAACGACCTCGCGCAGTACACCTTCGCTGCCGACCGGCAGGTGGGTGCGGTGTCGCGTCTGCAGGATCCGTGGCAGCCCGCGCTGCTCGACCTGGTCGCGCTGTCCGCCGAGGCGGCGAAGGCCGAGGGCAAGAGTTGTGGTGTCTGCGGTGAGGCCGCGGCGGACCCGCTGCTCGCGTGTGTACTGACCGGTCTGGGGGTCACCTCCCTGTCGATGGGCGCCGCGTCGATTCCTTATGTCCGGACGGCGCTCGCCAAGTACACGCTGGCGCAGTGCGAGCGTGCCGCTGCCGCCGCGCGTGCGGCGGACACGGCAGAGGAGGCGCGCACGGCGGCGCAGAGGGTGCTGTCCGGCGAGTAGTCGGACCACGTCCTCGTTCGACTGTTGCTGAGGGGCGCTCCACCTTCTGGTGGGGCGCCCCTTTGGTGTTCAGTGTGCGTGACCCGCCATTCCTCCCTCTCCGAGGTCGGGTGGTGCGCAGTAGTCGACTCCTGATTCCGGAGAGACCAGGTCCCCGGACTCGGCGTCGGTGCAATAGGCGTCGAAGACCTCGGCCGCGGTGAGGGGATCCAGGACCTCACCGCGGAGTCGCCATCCGTAGACACGGTCGGTCTTGTCGTGGGCGGTGATGCGCATGACGAGTCCCCCGGCGCTCCGGGTGGCGATGCCGAGGGCCAGAACGGTGGTGAATTCGAGGGCTTCTGATTCGTCGAGGTGGATGGTGCCCGCGTTGTCGTTGGCTCGGAGTGCCGCGACGAGCGTTTCGGGCGCTGCCGTGACGCTGCACACGAGGTGGAGTTCGCCGGCTGCCGCGGTTTCGAGAATGCGGCTGAGCAAGTGGGAGGCGTGGGCGAAGGATGCGCGTCCGATGTCCTCACCGCAGGATGCGCAGTTGCCGATACGGGCCAGGAGTGTGGTCGCGTACTCCCAGGTCGCCTGGCGGACGGCCTCGTCGACGAGGTCCGGGACGAGCTCGTCGAGGGGCTGACCCTCGTACATGACGGTGGGTCCTGTCGCGGCCAGTTCAGCTGTGAAGCGGGTGCGGCTCGACGGGGCGTCGGGTTCCAGGCCGTTCTCGGCGCAGAACTCGGCGTATTCCTCGGGGTCGAAGAGCGCCACTTTGGTGTGGCCGCCCTGGGCGGCGAGGGTCCTGAGCAGGGATTCCACTTGCTGGAGGTAGGTGGTGTGGTCGTCGAAGGCGAACGTGCGATAGCGCCGCATCGCCGTGAAGTCCTGTTCATCGGTCAACAGGCCGATGGTGCCCGCGATTTCGCGGCGCAGGACGCGTCGCATGCTCTGGTGCTGGATGTGCGCCATGTTTCCCCCTGTGCGCAGTCGATCAATGCTCACTCACAGTAACGGGCGGCACTGACAACGTCGGCGGGCGAGGACGGTTCGCTGCGTCGCGGGGTGGCGGGGTGGCGGGGCGTACGTCCGTCAGGCGCGCTTTTGGGCCAGGTCTTCGTAGAAGCGCAGCAGTTCGACGTTGTCCACCGAGCCGAGGTTGACCGCTTTTTCCAGGGAGGTGCCTTGGAGGAGGCGCTTGATCGGGACTTCGATGCGCTTGCCCGTGAGGGTGTGGGGGACGCCGGGGACTTCGATGACCTCGTCCGGGACGTGGCGCGGTGAGAGCTGTTCGCGGATGGTCTGCTTGATGCGGGTCAGGAGGGCCTCGTCGAGTGCGGCACCGGGGGCGAGGTGTACGAAGAGCGGCATCCAGTAGCCGCCGTCGGGCTGTTCGATACCGATGACGAGCGACTCCTTGATCTCGGGGAGGCGTTCGACGGCTTCGTAGATGTCGGCCGAACCCATGCGCACGCCCTGGCGGTTGAGCGTGGAGTCCGAGCGGCCATGGATGAGGACGGAGCCGCGCGAGGTGACGGTGATCCAGTCGCCGTGGCGCCACACTCCGGGATACGTGTCGAAGTAGCTGTCGTGGTAGCGGCTGCCGTCGGGGTCGTTCCAGAAGCGGATGGGCATGGATGGCATCGGATTGGTGACCACGAGTTCACCGACTTCGTCGGTGAGGGGTTTGCCGCTGGGGTCCCAGGACTGGAGGTCGGTGCCGAGGCCGGCGGCCTGGAGTTCTCCGATGTACACCGGCAGTGTCGGGACGGCGCCCGCGAAACAGGAGCACACGTCGGTGCCGCCGCTGACGGACGCGATCCACAGGTCGTCGCGGACCTCGTCGTGGAGATAGCGGAACCCGTCGGGTGGCAAGGGCGAGCCGGTGGTGGCGACGCACTGCACGCGCGAGAGGTCGAAATCGTGGGAGGCGCGGACGCCCGCCTTTCGACACGCCATGACATACGCGGCGGACGTGCCGAACAGTGTCGCTCCCGTCCGTTCGGCGATGCGCCACTGGGCGCCTGTGTCCGGGTAGCCGGGGCTGCCGTCGTACAGGACGATCGTGGTGCCCGTGAGGAGCCCGGAGACGAGGAAGTTCCACATCATCCAGCCCGTGGACGTGTACCAGAAGAAGCGGTCCTCCGGGCCGAGGTCGCAGTGCAGACCGAGCTGTTTGAGGTGCTCTACGAGGATGCCGCCCTGGGACTGGACGATCGCCTTGGGGAGGCCGGTAGTGCCCGAGGAATAGAGCACCCACAGGGGATGGTCGAAGGGGACCTGCTCGAAGACGGGCTCCACGTCGGCGGAGGTCAGGGCGGACCATTCCAGGGCGCCCTGAGGAGACTCGGTGCCCAGCAGCGGAATGTGCACGACCGCGCGCAGGGTCGGCAGTTCGCGGCGCAGCTCGGCGACGGTGTCGCGGCGGTCGTGCTCCTTGCCTCCGTAGCGGTAGCCGTCGACCGTGAAGAGCACCACGGGTTCGACCTGCTGGAAGCGGTCGAGGACGCTGCGGGCGCCGAAATCGGGAGCACAGGACGTCCACACACCGCCCACGGCGGCTGTGGCGAGGAGGGCGATCACGGCCTGCGGGACGTTCGGGACATAGCCGCAGACCCGGTCCCCCGGGCGCACACCGAGTACGCGCAGTTCGGCGGCCAGGGAGCCCACCTGGCGCCGCAGCTCGGACCAGCTGATGGGGGTCGGCTCATGGGTCTCGTCGACGTACAGGAGCGCCGGTTCGTCCGAACGGGTGCCTGCCGCGCGCAGAGCATGCTCGGCGTAGTTGAGGGTCGCCCCGGGGAACCACTCGGCGCCGGGCATGGAACGGTCACCGAGCACGCGCGCGTAGGGGGTCGAAAACCGTACGTCGAACCATTCGGTGACGGCTTTCCAGAAGGTGTCCAGCTCGTCCACGGACCAGCGGTGCAGTGCCGCGTAGCCGCCCTCGGCCGGGGCTCCGTGCCTCTCCGCCGCCCAGGTCTGGAACTTCGTGATCTGCGCCTGGGCGATGCGTTCCTCGGTGGGCTGCCAGAGCGGTGAGGGGTTGGAGGTGGACATGGGGCGGCTCCCGGGCAGTGCGCGTCGTGGGCGTCTGTCGCGCACGAGCTGGGGTGTGCGCGTCACGCGGCTGTCATGGACGATGCCATGTGATCGACTTCGGCACCAGGGTGCGCCGCACATAGTCGCCGACATGAAGATGTGGTCTCACCACGGGTGAACGGCAGTTGAACCACTCACACTTACGGCCGAGTCAATGGCAGGCTGAGCAGCATGAACGGTCGTGACCTGGTGCGTTCGGTGAAGGCGGTCGGTTCGGCGGGGGCGGCCCAGGGGGCGCGTACCGTGCGAGCCGCGTGGCGCAGGCAGCGTGCCGATGCCATCGGGCTGCCCAAGCGGGGCGCCGAACGCGCCCGGGTACCAGGGCCTGTGCGGGGCGTGGAACCGGGCCCCGGCGGTGGAGTCGTCCGGTTCGCCCGCTCCGAGCTGAGGATCACGGTCACGGTGAACGGGGCGGTCTTCTGGGGATGGGACGGGGCGGACCCCGAACCGTCGTACGCGCTCGCCGGCCAGTGTCCGGAGCCGGATCCGCGGGCTGTCCTGGAGCCGGACAAGGACGGCGGTTGGCGGGTTGTCTCCGAGCGGGCGACGGTCGTGGTGTCGCGGCACGGAGCCGTCGAGGTGCACACCCCCGGTGGCGTGATGCTGCGCCGCGATCTGCCGCCCCGTTGGTGGGAGCCGGTCGACGGCGGCGCGGCCCGCTGGATGCAACGCTCCGAGGTGGCCGCCGACGCGCGGTTCTTCGGCCTGGGCGGGCGCGCGGGGGGCCCGCGGCTGCGCGGCGGGAAGTACCGGCTGTGGAACACGGATCCCGGGAAGGCCTTCGCGCCCGGTGACGATCCCCTGTACGTCACCATGCCCGTGCAGTTGGTGGTTGCCGACGCGGCCACCCATCTCGTGTTCCACGACACCTCGTGGGACGGCACGGTGACGTTGCGCGAGGGTGAGGAGGGCGCCGGCTCCGGGCACGACAGGGCCGGGTCGTGTGAGCTGCGGATGGACGGTGGCCCACTGCGGTGCTGGGTGATGGTGGGCACCCCCGCGCGCGTGCTGCACGCCTGGATCTCACTCACCGGGGCGCCCGCGCTGCCGCCCGGGTGGGCGCTGGGGCACCACCACGCGCGGTGGGGTTTCGGCAGTGCGCAGGAGGTGCGGCGGATCGTCGCGGGCTACCTGGAGCGTGGTCTTCCGCTCGATGCGGTCCACCTGGACATCGACCACTACGACGCGAATCAGGTGTTCACGGTGGACCGGGAGCACTTCCCGAAGATGCCGGAGCTCGCGGAGGAGCTGTTGCGCGACGGTGTCCGGCTGGTGTCGATCGTCGACGCGGCGGTCAAGGCGGAACCGGGCAACGCGGTGTACGACAGTGGTATCGCCGCGGACGCCTTCGTCCGGGATGTCTCGGGGCGGCTCGTGCGAGGTGTCGTATGGCCTGGAGAGTCGGTGTACCCGGACTTCACGAACCCGCGCGTGCGACGGTGGTGGGGCGGGCTCTACGAGGAGCGGCTCGCGCAGGGTTTCGCCGGGTTCTGGCACGACATGAACGAGCCGACGTCGTTCACGGCCTTCGGGGAGTCGACACTGCCGCGTTCGGCCCGGCACTCCCTGGAGGACCGCGGCGGTGACCACCGTGAGGCCCACAACGTGTACGCGCTGGGCATGGCCCGGGCGGGTTACGAGGGGCTGCGTGAACTTGCACCCCAGGAGCGGCCGTTCATCTTCTCGCGCTCCGGCTGGGCCGGAATGCAGCGCTACGGAGGGACCTGGTCCGGAGATGTGGCCACCGGCTGGCCCGGGCTGCGGGCGTCGCTGTCGCTCGTGTTGGGGCTGGGCCTGTGCGGGGTGCCGTACTCGGGGCCCGATGTGGGCGGCTTCGACGGCAGCCCGTCGCCCGAGCTGTATCTGCGGTGGTTCCAGCTCGGCGCGTATCTCCCGCTGTTCCGTACGCACGCGAGTCTGCGGGCGGGACGCAGGGAGCCCTGGGAGTTCGGTGACGACGTCCTGGAGCACGCGCGCGTGGCGCTCGTCGAACGGCGACGACTGCTCCCGTACTTCCTGACGCTGGCGCATCTGGCTCGTCGTACGGGCGCGCCCTATGTGCGGCCCGTGTGGTGGGGCGCGCCCGAGGACCGGGCGCTGCGCGACTGCGAGGACGCCTTCCTGCTCGGTGACTCTCTCTTGGTGGCGCCGGTGCTGGACCCCGGGGCGGACCGGCGTGCGGTACAGCTGCCACGGGGGCGCTGGTATGACACGGTCACTGAGGAGGCCTACGAAGGGCCGGCTCAGGTGCTGATCGCCGCCCCCTTGTCACGGATTCCGGTGCTGGCGCGGGCCGGCGCCGTCGTGCCCGTTCGGGGTGCCGATGGTGGACTGGAGCTTGAGGTGTGGGCTCCCGCGCGGGGGCGTGTCGGGGGCGGGCTTGTCGTGCCGGACACGGACGCTGGGTGGGACGAGCCGGAGATCGAGCGCTATGTGACGCGCTGGGAGGGGGCGCAGATGGTCGTCCAGCGGGATGGAGAGGGTGGCCTGAGTGAGCCTGCGTATCCGGTGCGGGTGCGGGGGCTCCGGACGCTGTGACGGCGTCGTGGCGTTGAAGCCGAGGGAGCGGCGGGCGGCGGCGCCAAAGGTAGCGTCACCGCCGTCGACGCTCGCTGAGGCGTCCCGCGCACCTTCAGACGCGCGGGCGCCTCAGATGTACCGCCCCTCGAACAATGCCTGGGCCGCCAAGCTGTGCAGCGGGAAGGCGAGTTCGGCCGGCCGGCGCAGCAGGTGCCAGCCCGCTGTCTCGTCGGTGGCGGCGGACGGCGGGAGTTCGGCGGCCGGGCGTTCCGGGAGGAGCCCGAAGAGCAGCAGGTGTCCGGTCGGGGAGCTCATCGCGTCGGCGAGTCGTACCTCCCGGCTCGCCACGTCGATGCCTGTCTCCTCCCTGAGCTCTCTGACGACGGCGTGCCGCCAGTCCTCCTTGTGGTCGATGAACCCTCCGGGCAGGGCGATGCCCCCGCGCGCGGGGTTGATGGTCCGGGTGATCACGACCAGGGAGGTGCCTTGGGCGTCGTACACGGGTTGGAGGGCCACCGCGACCGGCAGTGGATTGCGGTAGGCCACGGTGGAGCAGACGCGGCAGGTGCGGGGCCAGTCGGAGACGCTCTCTCCGTAGGGCGCTCCGCAGTTCGAACAGTGGGAATCCGGCGCGAAGTCGGCGGGCGGGTGCGTGGATGGGGTTGCGGACACGCCGCGGACTGTATCCGATCATCTGAAGAGCATCGCCATCAGCCGGTCGATGGGCCGCGAACCCTGGGCGGAAGGACCGGCGTTGATGCGACCGCTCGGGTCCCTCCGGCCGCGAGGGGCGGCCGGAACCACCCCCGTGGGCCCCGGCCGTCCCTACCGATACTCCGACGCCGTGGAGGTCCCCGTGGTTCTCCTCTGTGCCCTGCCCATTTCCCGTTGCCCATGGCACACTTCTGACGTTCCGTCAGATCCAGTGTCATGGAGGGGTCTTGTCGCGTTCACGCACACCTGTGGTGACCGGATGGTTCTCCGGGGACGGCGACGGCTTCCGTCTCCTCGGTACGCGCTGCTCGGCGTGCGCCTCGGTCTTCTTCCCCCGCGAGGACGTCTTCTGCCGCAATCCGAGCTGCCCGGGAGGCGGTGAACTGTCCGAGGTGCCGTTGTCGCGGCGCGGCCGTGTCTGGTCGTACACGGACAGCCGGTACCGGCCGCCGTCACCGTATGTGAGTGATCCGGAACTCTCGTGGGAACCCTACGCGTTGATCGCTGTGGAGCTGGAGCGCGAGCGAATCGTCGTGCTCGGTCAGGCGGTTCCCGGGATCACCGTCGCCGATCTGGCGGTGGGCATCGAGGTGGAGGTCGTCCCCGGTGTGCTGAACGAGGACGCGGAAACGACCTGGACGACGTGGCACTGGCGGCCGACCGGGGTGGCGCGATGAGGGGCGTGTGGCGTACGGGAGTGACGGCATGAGTGAGGTGGCAGTGCTCGGCGTGGGTATGCACCCCTGGGGCAAGTGGGGGCGCGGCTTCGTCGAGTACGGGGTCGTGGCGGCGCGGGCGGCACTCGCCGACGCCGAGGTGGACTGGCGCGATGTCGGCTCGATCGTGGGCGCGGACACCGTGCGCGGCGGGTATCCGGGGTACGTGGCGGGGGCGACGTTCGCCAAGGCGCTCGGCTGGCAGGGGGCGCGGGTCGCGAGTGTGTACGCGGCGTGCGCGTCGGGAGCACAGGCTCTCAACACCGCGCGGTCACAGATACTTTCGGGTCTCGCGGATGTCGTGCTCGTGGTGGGGGCGGACGCGGCGCCCAAGGGGTTCTTCCGCCCGGCGGGAGGCGACCGGCAGGACGATCCGGACTGGCTGCGGTTCCGTGTCCTGGGGGCGACGAATCCGACGTACTTCGGGTTGTACGCGCGGCGGCGGATGGCCGTCCACGGGGACACGCTTGAGGACTTCGCGCAGGTCAAGGTGAAAAACGCCGCCCTAGGGGCGCTGAATCCGAACGCGAGGTACAGGAAGAGGGTCACCGCCGAGGAGGTCGCCGGCTCGGCGGTCGTCGCCGATCCGCTGCGGCTGCTCGACATCTGCGCCACCTCCGACGGCGGCGCCGCTGTCGTGCTGTCCAGCATGGCCTTCGCACGACGGCACGGTGCCGCGGATCCCGTGCGGATCCGCGCGGTGTCCACGGTGACACCGCGCTACCCCAACACCGTGCTCGATCTGCCGGACATCGCCACGGACTCCGCTGTCGCGGTGGAGCCCTCGGCCGACTCCTTTCGTGCGTCCGTCGCAGCGGCGGCGTACGAGGAAGCGGGCATCGGTCCCGAGGATCTCTCCCTTGCCGAGGTGTACGACCTGTCCACGGCCCTGGAGTTGCAGTGGTACGAGGATCTGGGGCTGTGCGGGGAGGGCGGGGCCTCGAAGCTGTTGCGGGAAGGCGCCACGGCACTGGGCGGGCGAATACCGGTGAACGTGAGTGGTGGGCTGGCCTCGTTCGGGGAGGCAGTTCCGGCACAGGCCATTGCCCAGGTGTGCGAGCTGACATGGCAGTTGCGGGGCGCCGCCGGTGACCGGCAGGTCGCGGGGGCCCGGGTCGGGATCAGCGCGAACCAGGGGCTGTTCGGACACGGTTCGTCGGTCGTCGCGGTGCGGTGATCCCGGCACCGCCCGCACCCACTGTGACGAGCCGGAATTCCTGCGTGAACAGCTCGTGAATCGCGCCTGGGCGCACGCCAGGGGGCGCGATTATGCTCCCGTGCCCTCCTGGTCGGATACGCTCCGCTTCGCCTTTCAGCCGGTCGTCAATCTGACGACCGGAGGAGTTGCCGCTCTGGAGATACTCGCCCGCCCGGAAGCCGGTGACATCCTGGCGCAGGCCCGCCGTGACCCCGAACTCGACGGCCGGCTGGCCGCGTTCGCGATCCGGGCCGCCGCCCGCAAGGAGACCCTGCTGCCCCTGCACGTCAACGTGTTCGCCGGGACTTTGGCCGATCTCGGCGGGCTCGCGGCCCTGCGCGACGCCGTGCGTGAGGCCGGGCGGCTGCCGTGGGAGGTGACGGTCGACGTCGGTCCGCCGTACACGCACGTGCCGCAGCACGCCCTGCTGGACGCGGTCGCCGCCGTGCGGGGCGAGGGCTTCCGGATCTGCGCGGACGGGGTGGGCGACGGCGACGTACCCCTGCGGCTGCTCACGGACCTCGCGCCCGAGCTGATGAAGCTCGATGTGTCCCTGCTCGCGCGGCCCGCGGCGGTGCGGGCGATGCGGACGCTCTGCGAGGAGTTGGGCGCGCTGCTGTCCGTCGAAGGGGTGGAGACCGAACTGCAGTGCGCCGCTGCGGTGGCGGCGGGCGCGCAGCTGGCGCAGGGTGACCTGTTCGCGCCGGCTGCACGGCTGCCCGCGGCGGACGTATACGTTCCGACACTCTCCCCCGGTGTCGCCGAGACACCTCGGTCGGGGCCGTCCGTACGTCAGTTCGTGCGGCCCGCCGCGCTGCTGCCCGCCACGGCGTCCGCGGGGCAGGTGCGGGCGCTGCTCACCGGATCGTCCGACGTGTCCGGGGTGCTGCTCGTGGACACCTCGGGAGTTCCGGTCCGGTCGGTGCACCGGTCGCGGTTCCTGCTGTCCATGTCGGGGCGCTACGGGCACGCGCTGTACGCCGACAGGCCGGCCGCCAAGCTCGGCGATCCGCCACGTACGGTCGGGGTCGACGCCACCGCGTGGGAGGTCCTCGACGTGGTGGCGGACGGCGACCGGGACCGTACGTCCGACGATGTCGCGGTCGTCGACCGGTCCGGGAGATGTATCGGTGTCGTACGACTGGCGGACCTTGTACGGGCGTTGTCCGAGAGCCGGGTCGAGGAGGCCGCGGGGCTCAATCCGCTGACACGGCTGCCCGGTTCGGACGCGATCACCGGAGAGGTGGACCGGCGGATCGCGGACGGCCGGATGTTCGCGCTGAGCTGGCTGGACGTCGATCACTTCAAACAGGTCAACGACGGGGCCGGGTTCGCGGCGGGCGACGACCTGATCCGGGCTGTCGGTCAGGCGCTCCAGCGTGCGGCGTCCGGAGCGACTCGGGTGGGGCACATCGGCGGGGACGACTTCCTGGTCCTCGCGGACCCGGACACCCTCGATCCGCTGGCCACCTCGGTGCTCGACACGCCCTGGACAGCCGGCGGACGGACCATCACGCTGTCGCTGGCCACGGTCCTCTGCGCACCGGGCAGCGTGACCGACCACCGCCAGGCTGCCGCCTGCCTGGCACCCCTCAAGCAGGCCGCGAAGGCCCTCAGAGGGGCGAGTTGGGTGCTGGGGCGAGCAGGGCTGGCGGGGCATGAGATCCGTCGTGGGGCCGGTACGGCGCCGACGGAGGACGGATTCTGGTGGGCGGGCCGGTCCGGGAGTGACCGGCTGAGCGGCTGATGGACGAGCCGGTTGGCGGTTCGCCGGCCGGCCTGTCGAGGGCGACAGTCGGCCTGCGGGTACCTCACTGCCGATCTGCACGGCTGCACGGCCGCCAGTCCGTAGCCCCGGGCTGCGGCGGCCAAGCCGTCGGCCGGTCCGGGAGGACTGCCGTAAGGCGGCCCTACAGGCGTCGAGGCGCGCACCCGGCCAACAGCCCGAAAGAGTGTGCCTGGGAGCGACGTGAACGAGCATCGGCCGCAGCGAGCCGTTTTCGGCCACGTTCGACCGCCACGATGCCGCCGCACACTGCCCCACCAACCGTTGCTGTCCGCGACCTTGACGCCCCCTGGGCACCGGTGAACACTTCCGGGTGTCAGTCGGTATCGCCGCATTCGGGCGTCTTCACGCACCGCGCCGCTCGGGTTTCCGACCTGCACCAAGGGCCATTCCCCATGGGCGATTCCGCTGCGACGGCACGCTCGTCACGGACGCCGGGCAGGGAGCGGGACCTTCCTGCCTTCGGCTGAAGTAGCCATGGGAAACGTGGGAAACGCATCCTGCACGGTGGCCCGGAGCCGATCGCTCCGGGCCAGGCCTAGGAGCCGCCATGAGCAACGCAGACATCTTTGTCGGCGAGTTGATCGGCACCGCCATTCTGATCCTTTTCGGCGCGGGAGTGTGCGCCGCGGTCACGCTCAACAAGTCCAAGGCCCGGGGAGCGGGCTGGGTGGTCATCGCCTTCGGGTGGGGCTTCGGCGTCCTCGCCGGCGCATACACCGCGGCACCGCTGTCGGGCGGGCAGATCAACCCGGCGGTGACGATCGGATTCGCGGTCGAGGGCTCCACGAAGTGGGAGGACGTGCCCTTCTACATCCTCGGGCAGTTCGCCGGAGCCATCGTGGGGGCCGTGCTGTGCTGGCTGCTCTACCTCGGCCAGTTCAACCTCAACGCCGAGGACACCGAAGAGAACACGGCCATCGAGACGCTGGGGATCTTCTCGACCCGGCCCGAGATCAACAATCCCGTACAGAACCTGATCACCGAGTTCATCGCCACCGTCGCCCTGATGCTGCCCATTCTCGCCATGGTCGGCGGCGACAAGCACGTGGCGGGCATCGGGGACGCGGGCCTTCCCGTCCTGCTCATCGCCCTCCTCGTCGTCGGGATCGGCCTGTCGCTCGGCGGCCCCACGGGATACGCCATCAACCCGGCCCGTGACCTGGGGCCGCGACTCACGCACGCGCTGTTGCCGATACCCAACAAGGGCACCTCGGAGTGGAGTTACTCCTGGATCCCGGTGGTCGGCCCGATCGCGGGCGCCGTCGTCGGCGCCCTGATCTACAACGCAGCCTTCTAACGCAGCCTTCTGACGAAGGGGACGTCATGACGGACCATGCCGAGAAGTACGTCGCCGCAATCGACCAGGGCACCACATCGAGCCGCTGCATCATCTTCGACCACGGCGGCGCGATCGTCGCCGTCGACCAGCGCGAACACCGCCAGATCTTTCCCAAGCCGGGCTGGGTGGAACACGACGCCACCGAGATCTGGTCGAAGGTGCAGGCGGTGGTCGCCGGCGCGATCGCCAAGGCCGGGCTGCGCGCGGAGCAGCTGAGCGCGCTCGGGATCACCAATCAGCGTGAGACGACGGTCCTTTGGGACCGCGCCACCGGCAAGCCCGTGCACAACGCGATCGTCTGGCAGGACACCCGTACGTCCGCCCTCTGCAAGGAACTGGGCGGCTCGGACGGGCAGGACCGCTTCCGCGAGCAGACCGGACTGCCGCTGGCCAGCTACTTCTCCGGGCCCAAGGCGGCCTGGCTCCTCGACAACGTTCCTGGCCTGCGCGCACGTGCCGAGCGCGGTGAGATCGCCTTCGGCACCATCGACTCCTGGCTGATCTGGAACCTGACGGGCGGCACGGACGGCGGGCGGCACGTCACCGACGTGACCAACGCCGGGCGCACCATGCTCATGAACCTGGAGACGCTCCAGTGGGACCGGTCCATCCTCTCCGCGATGAACGTCCCCGAAGCGGTCCTCCCCGAGATCCGGTCCTCCGCCGAGGTGTACGGCCCCGCTGTGGGCCAACTCGCGGGCGTCCCCGTCGCGTCGGCGCTCGGCGACCAGCAGGCGGCGGTGTTCGGGCAGGCCTGCTACGACGTGGGCACGGCGAAGAACACATACGGCACAGGCAGCTTCCTGTTGCTCAACACCGGGAACCGGCCCGTTCCTTCGAAGAACGGGCTGTTGACCACCATGGGGTACAAGATCGGCACCGAGGCGCCGGTCTACTGCCTCGAAGGGTCGATCGCGATCACCGGCGCCCTGGTGCAGTGGTTCCGCGACCAGCTCGGCATCATCCGTCACGCCGACGAGATCGAGACACTGGCGGCGAGCGTCGACGACAACGGCGGCGCGTACATCGTGCCCGCGTTCTCCGGCCTGTTCGCGCCCTACTGGCGCTCCGACGCGCGCGGAGTCGTCACCGGGCTGACGCGGTACGTCACGAAGGCGCACCTGGCACGCGCGGTGCTGGAGGCGACCAGCTGGCAGACGCGTGAGGTGGTCGACGCCATGTACCAGGACTCCGGGGTGCAGATCACCACCCTGAAGGTGGACGGCGGCATGACCAAGAACAATCTGCTGATGCAGCACCAGGCGGATGTCCTCGGGGTGCCGGTGATCCGCCCGAAGGTCTCCGAGACGACCTGTCTGGGCGCCGCGTACGCGGCCGGTCTCGCCACCGGTGTGTGGAACGACCTCGACGAGCTGAAGTCGCACTGGCAGAAGGACGTCGAGTGGACCCCGGCCATGGAGCCCTCGGTGCGTGACCGCGAGTACCACAACTGGCGCAAAGCGGTGGAGAAGAGCTTCGGCTGGCACGAGGAGGGCCTCAGCTGAAACAGGGGTCTACGCGCGCGTGCCTTTCGCGCGAACCACGCGCGCGTGCACGACCACGGCCCGTACCCCGGTCGGCGAGGGTACGGGCCGTACTCACGGACACCCGCCGGAAGGCGGAGTGCCGTACGTCAGGTCGTCGTGACAGGTTGGCGCTGCTCGGATACGGCCGCCAGCGCGTGCTCGACGACGCCGATGAGGACCGCCTTCGCCGAGTCGCGGTCCCGCGCGTCGCAGAGGACGACGGGCACGTCGGGATCGAGATCCAGGGCCTGCCGTACGGTTTCGGCAGGGTAGCGATCGGCGTCCTCGAAGCAGTTGACGCCGACCACGAAGGGTATGGACCGCCGCTCGAAGTAGTCGACGGCGGCGAAGCAGTCCTCCAGGCGGCGGGTGTCGGCGAGCACGACGGCACCCAGTGAGCCGGTGGCGAGCTCGTCCCACAGGAACCAGAAGCGGTCCTGCCCGGGGGTTCCGAAGAGGTAGAGCACCAGGTCCTCGCGGAGGGTGATGCGGCCGAAGTCCATGGCGACGGTGGTGGTGTGCTTGCCCTCGACGCCGCTGGTGTCGTCCACGGGGCGGCCCGCCTCCGTGAGCACCTCCTCGGTGCGCAGCGGTTTGATCTCGCTGACCGCGCCGACGAGGGTCGTCTTGCCCACGCCGAATCCGCCGGCCACGAGGATCTTGAGCGTGACGGGCTCGACCGGAGGCTTGCCGCGCTCAGAACGCCCGAAGATCATCGATCTCTTCTCCTGCTTGATGGGGGTCGTGCGACGGTGGGCCGTAGCCTCCGCCGCCGGGGGTTTCGATGACGAGTACGTCATCGGGGCCGACGTCGGCCGTGTCACTTCCGCCGAGTTCGGTGACCGTGCCATCCGCGCGCTCCACCCGATTGGCGCCGAGCGCCCCGGGCTTGCCGCCCGCCATGCCGTAGGGCGGCACCCTGCGGTGCTGGGAGAGCGTGGACACGGTCATGGGCTCGTGGAACCGGATACGGCGCACGGCGCCGTCCCCGCCACTCCAGCGCCCCGCTCCGCCGCTTCCGCGGCGGACGGCGAACTCGTCGAGCTGTACCGGCAGTCGCCATTCAAGGACCTCGGGGTCGGTGAGCCGCGAGTTGGTCATGTGGGTCTGGACGACGGACGCGCCGGGAAAG
Organism: Streptomyces sp. NPDC087263; assembly: GCF_044744645.1. Taxonomy (NCBI): domain Bacteria; kingdom Bacillati; phylum Actinomycetota; class Actinomycetes; order Kitasatosporales; family Streptomycetaceae; genus Streptomyces; species Streptomyces sp. NPDC087263. The sequence goes on along the minus strand of NZ_JBIUYT010000019.1, from coordinate 66,363 downwards.
CCGTCGCCCGCGCCGGACCCGGAGGCCACGGTCTCGTAGTACTGGTACCGCTCGTTGCCGAAGGTGACGTTGTTCATGGTGCCCGATCCCTCGGCCTGTACTCCCAGTGCCCCGTACAGGGCTCCGGTGATCGCCTGGGACGTCTCGACGTTGCCCGCGACGACGGCGGCCGGGGGCTCGGGCGCGAGCATCGAGCCCGGCGGCACCACGATGTCCAGGGGGCGTAGGCAGCCGTCGTTGAGTGGGATGTCGTCGTCGACCAGGGTGCGGAAGACGTACAGGACGGCGGCGTTGACCACCGCGAAGGGTGCGTTGAAGTTCGTGGTGAGCTGCGGGGACGTACCAGTGAAGTCGACGGTGGCGGAGCGTTTTTCACGGTCTACGGAGACGCGGACCCGGATGACGGCCCCGGAGTCGGTCTCGTAGCTGAACTCACCGTCTTCCAGGGTGCCGATGACACGGCGTACCGCTTCTTCGGCGTTGTCCTGGACGTGCTTCATATACGCCTGTACGACATCGAGGCCGAAGTTGTCGATCATGCGGGCGACCTCGTCGACGCCCTTCTGGTTGGCGGCGATCTGGGCGCGCAGGTCGGCGAGGTTGGTCTCCGGGTTGCGCGACGGGTAAGGCGCCCGGGTGAGCAGGGTGAGGGTCTCGGCCTCGCGGAATCGGCCGTTCTGGGCGAGCAGCCAGTTGTCGAAGAGGATGCCCTCCTCGTCGATGGTGCGGCTGTTGGCGGGCATGGAGCCAGGGGCGATGCCGCCGATCTCGGCGTGGTGGCCGCGTGAGGCGACGTAGAAGAGGATCCGCTCACTCTCCGTGTCGAAGACCGGGGTGATCACGGTGACATCGGGGAGGTGGGTGCCGCCGTGGTACGGATCGTTGACCGCGTAGGTGTCCCCGGGGCTCATCCCGTCTCCGCGGCGCCGGATGACCTCCTGGACGCTGGTGCCCATCGAGCCCAAGTGCACGGGAATGTGGGGGGCGTTGGCGACAAGGCTGCCGTCGGGGTCGAAGAGGGCGCAGGAGAAGTCCAGGCGCTCCTTGATGTTGACCGACTGGGCGGTGGACTCCAGGCGGGCACCCATCTGCTCGGCGATGGACATGAAGAGGTTGTTGAAGACCTCAAGGAGGACGGGGTCCGCTTCCGTGCCGAGATCGGAACTCTGCGTAATCGCCGCGCGTTCCATGACCAGATGCCCGTCGTCGGTCGTCGCGGCCCGCCAGCCGTCGTCGACGACGGTCGTCGAGCCGGCCTCGGTGATGATCGCGGGTCCGGTGACCGGGTGACCGGGAGGCAGTTCCTCGCGGCGGAGCAGGGGTACGTCGCGCCGAGCGCCGCCCGTGTGGAGAGCGGCCGTCTCCGTCTTTGGTGCGGCGGAGCGGTGTCCGAAGGCGGCGAGGGCGGAGAGATCGGGGGGTTCGGTGAGACCGATGGCTTCCACGGAGAGGGCTTCGACGACGACCGGACGGTCGAGGGTGAAGGAGTAGGTGGCGCGATGGCGTTCTTCGAAGGCGTGGGTCATGGTGTCGGGCTCGGTGAGCTCGACGGTGAGTGCCGTGTCCGTGCCGTCGTAGCGGAGTTGGGCGCGGCGGGTGACCCGGATGCGGTCCTCGGGCACGTCCTCGGCGAGAAGTTCGGCGCGGGCGGCGCTTTCCAGGTCGTCCGCGGTCTTCAGGACGCCGGGCATCACGGAGGCGTCCAGGGGCACCTCGACGGACTGTTCGCGCATGGCCGTCGTATCGGCGAGTCCGATACCGAGGGCGGACAGCACGCCGGCCATGGGTGGCACGAGGACGGTGCGGATGCCGAGCGAGTCCGCGACCATGCACGCGTGCTGGCCGCCCGCGCCACCGAAGGTGGTCAGCGCGTACCGGGTGACGTCGTGGCCCTTCTGGACCGAGATCCGCTTGACGGCGTTGGCGATGTTGGCCACGGCGATCTGGAGGTAGCCCTCGGCGACCTGCTCAGGGGTCCGGTCGTCGCCGGTGCGCTCCCGGATCTCGCGGGCGAGGGCGGCGAAGCGGTCGCGGACCAGTGCGTCGTCGAGCGGCTGGTCGCCATTCGGGCCGAACACCCGCGGGAAGTGGGCGGGTTGGATTCGGCCCAGGGCGACATTGGCGTCGGTGACGGTGAGCGGGCCGCCGCCGCGGTAGCAGGCGGGTCCGGGTTCGGCGCCCGCCGAGTCGGGGCCCACGCGGTAGCGGGAGCCGTCGAAGTGGAGCAGCGAGCCACCGCCCGCGGCGACGGTGTGGATGTCCAGCATGGGAGAGCGCAGCCGGACCCCGGCGATCCGGGTGGTGAAGACCCGCTCGTACTCGCCGGCGAAGTGCGAGACGTCCGTGGAGGTGCCGCCCATGTCGAAGCCGATGACGCGGTCGAAGCCGGCGCGCTGCGACATCATGGCCATGCCGACGATGCCGCCCGCCGGACCGGACAGGATGGCGTCCTTGCCGCGGAACTGGCCGGCTTCGGCGAGACCGCCGTTGGACTGCATGAACATCAGGCGCACGCCCTGGAGTTCATCGGCGACGTGCTCGACGTAGCGGCGCAGTACGGGCGACAGGTAGGCGTCGACCACGGCGGTGTCTCCCCGCGGGACGAGCTTCATCAGGGGGCTGACCTCGCTGGAGAGCGAGATCTGCGGGAAGCCGGTGCGGGCCGCCAGTTCGCCGACTGCCTCTTCGTGGGCCGGGTGGAGGTGGCTGTGCATGCAGACCACCGCGACGGCGCGGATTCCGGAGTCGTACGCCTCCTGGAGGGGGCCGGCCAGGGCCTCCAGGTCGGGGGCGCGCAGGACCGTGCCGTCGGCGGCGATCCGCTCGTCGACCTCGATGACGCGATCGTACAGTTGTTCGGGCATTTCGATCGCGCGGGCGAAGATGCGTGGGCGGTTCTGGTAGGCGATGCGCAGGGCGTCGCGGAAGCCGCGGGTGATGACGAGAAGGGTTCGCTCGCCTCTGCGTTCGAGCAGGGCATTGGTGGCGACGGTGGTGCCCATACGGACGGCGTCGATCTCCGCGCCCTCTTCGAGGAGCTCCCGCACTCCTGCGACCGCGGCGTCGGCGTACCTTGCCGGGTTGTCGGACAGCAGTTTGTGCGTGAGCAGGCTGCCGTCCGGACGCCGCGCGACGACGTCGGTGAAGGTACCGCCTCGGTCGACCCAGAACTGCCAGCCTGTCACGTCTGTTCCCCGCTTCCGCCCTGCTCAGAGCGCCCGGAGGCCGTTGATCACGTCGCGCAGAATACTCTCGTCCGGCAGCTCGGCAGGTGGTACCGGACGGCTCACGTGGACCAGTTCCTCGTCCACGAGGTCCCCGATGAGGACCCGGACCACCCCGACCGGAAGGTCGAGTTCGGCAGCGAGTTCGGCGACCGACTGAGGGGAGTCGCGGCAGAGTTCGACGATGTCCACGTGCTCCGGGGACAGCGTCTGGTCCGCCTCGGGGTCGTCGGCGTACGACTCCGCCACGACCACCGCGATCAGGTCGAGGCGGTGTTGGGCCGTACTGGTGGTGCGGCCGCGTGTCATGGCGTACGGACGGACCACCGGTCCGGCCTCGTCGTCGAACCAGTGGGCTCTGCCCTGGCTGTCTCCGCTCACGCTCACGCTCATGTCATCCCACTACCCGCCCGAGAGCGGATCGGTGCGTGGAGCGGCGGCCAGATGTACGCCGACTCGCTTGACCAGGAGCGTCATTTCGTAGGCGACCTGCCCGACGTCCGAGTCGGCGTCCGACAGGACGGCCAGGCAGCTGCCGTCGCCCGCCGCCGTGACGAACAGGAAGGCCTCGTCCAGTTCCACGACCGTCTGGCGGACGCTGCCCGCCTCGAAGTGGCGGCCGACGCCCTTGGCAAGGCTGTGGAAGCCGGAGGCGACGGCGGCCAGATGCTCACTGTCCTCTCGGGACAGGTCCTTGGAGACCCCTATGGGCAGGCCGTCGCCGGAGAGCACGATCGCCTGGCGGATGCTGGCGACGCGGTCCACCAGGTCGTCGAGGAGCCAGTTCAGCTCCCCCGACACTCTGCTCGTCGCGGTGGGCCCTGTCGCCTTCGGTGCGGTCATCGACCGTCCCCCCTTGTCGTTCCTGGTGCTGTGCCGTCGTGGGGCTCGTCGCCCGCGGCGTTCTCCTCGCGGCCACGCTGCCAGCCGCGCTGGAGCGAGGCCATCCGGCTGCGTACCTCGTCGGCGTCGCGATCGGCGGGGTCCGCACCGTTGCCGGCCCCGCCCCTGTCCCGCTCGGTGCGCCGCTCGAGGTCGTTCTTCAGTTGCGGGGCCAGATTGGCCTGCCGGACGCGGCGGGGCAGCGGGCCCACGCCCGATTCCTCCGCTGCCGTCGCGGCCTCGGGGCGCGGGGTGGTCTCGCCCCCGCCGGGCGACGAGGCGGTGCGACGACTGCGCTGGGGAAGGGTGGGGGGCTCTCGCAGCTCGGCGGCCCCCCGAAGCTCGGAAGCCTGTCGAAGGCCGGAGGGCTCACGCCGCCCGAGAGCCCTTCTGAGACCGATGGAATCCGAGAACTCGGCTCCGCCCCGCTCCGGGGTCTCGGAGCTCTCGTCCCCACGCCGCCCCGTGGTCTCGGCGCCGCCGCCGCGCCGCCTGGCCGCGAGCGGCCGCATGCCGTCGGTCTCCACCACGCCACGCTGTCCGCCCTGCTCCGGGCCCTCCGTCGGCTCCGGACCGGCTACCGGCTCGAAGTCCTCCGTGGCCCCCTCGTCCGCCCCGTCGCGGCGGGACCGCGTCTGGGTCACCGGTCGGCCGTGCGAGCTGACCAGCTTGGGCGCCCCGCGCCGGGGCAGCTGGACGGGCCCGTCAAGCTGGTCGTTCTCACCGGACCGGGCGGACTCGCCCCGGCCGTCGCGGGACTGCTGGTGCTGCTCGCCCGGGACACCGGTGATGGAGCGGCGCGGCCTGAACAGACCGCCGCGTTCGCTGTCGTCGTCGCCGAGGGCGCCGGGGAAACCGCTGAGGGTGTCCAGGTCGACCGGGGCTTCCAGTTCGACGGGTCCGTCCAGAATCGAGGCGGGCAGACCCGGGATCTGGACCGGTGTCTGGGAGAACGCGGCCTTGCGGTCCGCTTCGACCTCGCCCTCCCGTGTGGGCAGCACACGGTCGAGTCGGAAGCCGACGCCGTTGGTGTCCGGGACCTCGTCCGTGAGCAGCGCATCGGGGATGAAGACGACCGCGGTGGTACCGCCGTACGGCGACGGCTGGAGGGAGACGCGGACGTTCTGCCGCTGCGCGAGCCGGCTGACCACGAAGAGCCCGAGCCGGTCGGTGTCGGACAGCTCGAACTCCCGGGTTTCGGCAAGCCGCAGATTCGCGTCGAGGAGCGCCTCCGCCGCCATACCCAGGCCGCGGTCGTGGATCTCCAGAGTGAAGCCGTTGGCGACGCGTTCCCCGTGAACGTGCACGGCGGTGTGCGGAGGCGAGAACACCGTGGCGTTCTCCAGGAGTTCGGCGACGAGGTGCGTGAGGTCGGCAACGGCCGGTCCGGTGGCGGCGACACGCGGCAGGCGGCGTACCTCGATGCGCTCGTAGTCCTCGACCTCGGCGACGGCGGCGCGGACGATGTCCATCAGCTGGACCGGCTTGCGCCACTGCCGGGACGGGGCGGCCCCGGAGAGGATGACCAGGCCCTCGGCGTGGCGGCGCATCCGGGTCGTCAGGTGGTCGAGGCGGAACAGGTCGGCGAGTTCGTCGGTGTCGTCGGTCCTGCGCTCCATGGTGTCGAGCAGGGTGAGCTGCTTGTGGAGCAGGACCTGGCTGCGGCGGGCGAGGTTGACGAAGACCTCGGAGACGCCGTCGCGCAGTTCGGACTGCTTGACGGCAGCTTCGACGGCGGCGCGCTGAAGGGTGTTGAGGGCCTGGCCGACCTCGCCGATCTCGTTCCGGTCGTACTCCAGGCGCGGAACCTCGGTCTCGACGTCGACCACTTCGCCCGTGGACAGGCGGCGCATGACGCTGGGCAGCCGGACGCCGGACGCCTCGTGGGCCTCCAGGCGCAGCCGGCTCAGGTCGCGTATGAGGCCGCGGCCGATGCGTACGGACATGAAGAGCGAGAACAGCAGGGCGATGAGCCCGAGGACGCCCGCGATGACCGCCTTGAGGATGACGCCGACCACGACCGGTTGGACACGGTCCTGGTAGCGGTCGGCCGTCTGATCATTGAGCGTGCCCAGGTCATCGAGGACATGCCCGGCCGCGGTGTCCCAGTTCTTGGCGGTGACGGCGCTGGGCGAGTCGGCATCGGAGGTGACAACGGCCTGCTCAGCCACCCGCAGAGGCGCGCTGTCGGCGTTCTTCCAGTAGAGCTCGAAGCGCTCTCGATCCGAGGAGGGCAGCAGCGGCAGGCTCATCTCGTACATCAGTGCGCGCTGGGCCATGAGGTCGGACGCGTCGCGGATCTCGTCCTTGGTGATGTGGCCCGCGACCAGCGCGGAGCCGAGGAGGGCGTCCTCGCGGGAGAGGTACTCACGGGCCCGGGCGAGGTTGACCAGTGCGCGGCCCTGCTTGTCCATCTCCACGTTGTTGAGCAGATGGATGTTGGTCATCAGGATGTAGCAGGGGTCGACCAGACGGTTGTAGAGGTCGAGGGACTGGGTCCGGTTGACCGTGCCCTCCTCGACGCTCTGGCGCAGCGAGTCGATTCCGTCGAACGCGTCCAGGATGGTGGTGAGGCGCTGGGAGGGGCCCTCACCCATGTACTCGCGTACGTCGTCGTCCTTGGCATTCCTTCGGACCTTCGCCACGGCGTCGTCGGTGGCGGTACGGCTGCGCTTGAGGGCCGCGAGGGCGTCGGAGGCGCGCGGATCGGCCAGATAGACGAGAGTCTGGCGGCGCTCCTGCTGGAGGACGCGGACGGCGTCCTCGGTGGGGTAGCCGATCTTCTCCACGACGTCCGACACGTTGAACAGGTTGTTGGCCTCGCGCCCGGTGAGCACCGTCGCGAACGCCCAGATGGCCGTCAGGGACACCAGCGGCACCAGGAGCAGCGCCACGATCTTCCGGCGGATCGACTTCCCGCGAAAGCGCATGGCCTCCCCCAGCTCGACCCCCTCCGGCCCGGGGGTACACATGTGCGTCAACAAACGGCGTGAGCCTACTACCGACCCACGAGGAACTCGAAGACCCGTCCGGGAGCAGACGTCCCATTTGGGGAACGAAACATGGGGAGTTGTCCGTTCATTGAGGGAGATTGCCTCCCGCAATCCGGCAACGGGGCCGGGTCACATCGGAGCGGTGAACTCCGTCAGTTGGCCGGAATTCTTCGCTTATTGGGAATCTTCGAGGCGCGTTGTTCGTCTTTCTGTACGGGAGATGGGGGCGGAATCGGCCGCAGGAGCCGTATGCCGCGCCCAGACGGCGTAATACAGCGCAAGCCGGGCAACCAAAGGGGAGCCGGGGTCACCTGACCCCGGTGCGACAGGTCTGCTGGGCGGTGGGGAGTGACGAGTTGATGGGCACGGCGGAGCGGAGCGGAGCGCCGGTGATCAGCGTTGCGGAGCCCGAGGCGGCACAACCAGCCACACAGGTACCGGATCGCGACACTCGGGCAAACGGGCACGATCGGTTGGACGAGCGACACGGGGCGACGGGCGGATACATCGTGGACGGGCAGGGCGTTGCCGTGGCTGGGCGCAGCCATGTGGACGGACCCGATGTGACCGCGGAGAAGCCCAGCCGCGCAGAAGGGGTGGGCGGGACCACGGGCCTTCACGGCCCGGCGCGGGGACAGCAGCAGGGTCAGGGCCGCACCAGGGAAGCGTCCGGCTTCGCACAGGAGCGGGGCTTCCCGGCGGAGGAGTACGAAGAGGAAGAGCGGGTGTACTACCGGCCGTTGTGGGTCGAGGAGCCCGCGCGCAGGCGCCGGCTGCCTGATCCGGTACGTACGGCGGCCGTGCGGGCGCTGCTCATCGTCTCCGTGACCCTGATCCAGGCCATGGTGGCCTTCCTGTCCACGCTCGCGGGATCCTGGCTGGCCTTCCCGATGGTCCTCAGCAGTGTTGCCAGCACGGTGGTGGCCACCTGGGCCGCCCTCGATGTCTGGGTGACACGACAGGTGTGGAACCAGCGCAACGGAGTGGTGTCGGTACCGAGCAGCACCGCACGGGCGTTGCGCCGCGAGCGGCGCAGGGCCCGACAGCAGCCACAGACGGACGAGCGCGCCCAGGAGCGGATACGTCGCCAGGGCGGGGCCGGGCAGTTGTCGCACTCCTAGGCACCCTCAGGTGTCACCAGCGCAGCGCCAGTGGCACCTGAGGCACCTGAGGATCGCGCCCCTTTGCACCGCCCCAACGCCCACACCCGCCGGGCGGACCGCCGACCCGCGCCGCCCGCTGAAGGGTCAGGGTCGTCACAGTGCCGCCGGCTCCATCGGATCTGCGCTGCGGGCGAGTTCACGACGTGCCCGCATGAACGGGCGTGGGCGGTCGACGGAGAGGACGGCTGTCGTACGACCGTCTCGTTCGTAGAGGGCCAGGAAGCCGCCCTCGGCCGGTGCGCCGTCCTCAAGGGCGCCCTCGGCGATGCGGACGGTTTCGGCCTCGTGGCGCCGACCCGCGAACTGGATGCGTGCACCGTACTGATCGGACCAGAAGTAGGGCAGGGGGCGCACGGTGTCCACGGTGCGTCCGGCGAGCAAGTTGCGTACGGCAACCCGGGGTTGTTCGGTGGCCGAGGTCCAGTGCTCGGCGCGGGCTCCCCCGGCGCGGGCGACATCTCCGACGGCGACCACCTGAGGAAGTCCGGTCACGCAGCCGTCGTCGCACAGCACGCCGTCGTGCAGGGCGAGCGTGGAACCCGCGAGCCAACCGGTGTTGGGGGTGGCGCCGATGCCCACGATCACGACGTCAGCGGGAAGGGTCCGGCCGTCGGTGAGCCGCACGCCGGTGACGGTACGCCGCGGCGCGCGGTCCTCGGCGACCACTTGCCCGGCGGCCACGTCCTCGTGCGAACGCGCCACGCCGCTCCCCAGCAGGCCTGCCACACCGGTGCCGGTGACGAGGTCGACGCCGCCTCGGCGGTGCAGGGCGGCGCACACGGCGGCCATGTCGGGGCCGAGTTGGGGGACCAGGGGCAGCGGGGCGGCCTCGATGACCGTGACGTCGTGGCCGAGGGCGGCGCACGAGGAGGCGGTTTCGGCGCCGATGAAACCGCCGCCGATGATGACGACGTGGAGCGATCCCCGGGTGAGTTCCGCACGCAGGGCGCGGGCGTCATCGAGGGTGCGCAGGGTGTGGACGCCGGCGAGGTGGTCGCCCGGAAGGCGGCGGGCCGAGGCGCCGGTGGCGAGGACCACGCCGTCGGTGGAGACGGTGCGGCCGTTGTCGAGGAGGACGGTGCGGCCGCGGGGGTCGAGGCCGCGGGCACGTACGCCGAGGAGCCACTCGGCGTCGAGTTCGGCGCTCTCCTCGTCGTCGGTGAGGGCGAGTTGGTCCTCGTCGGCGCGGCCGGTGAGGAAGTCCTTGGACAGGGGCGGGCGGTCGTAGGGTCGGTGGGGCTCGTCCCCGACGATCACCAGCCGTCCGTCGAACCCCTGGGCGCGCAGTTCGCGAGCCGCGTACACCCCGGAGAGGGAGGCGCCGACGACGGTCACGGTCCTCATCAGGCGCGCCTCCGGATCCGTACGACGGGTACGACGCCGGACTCGCCGGCAGTACGCCGAGGCGTGCAGTGCCCTGTGGGAGCAGCGCACGCGTCGTCGGCAGTGGTCTCGTACGTCATGCGGCGGTGCCCTCCTCGGCGGCCAGATGGACGTGGATGACGCCGTCGTCGACGGTGACGCGGTGGGTGCGGACGGGGCGGCGTGCGGGCAGACACGTCGGTTGCCCCGTGCGGAGATCGAATGAGGCGGCGTGCAGTGGGCATTCGACCAGACAGCCCTCCAGCCAGCCCTCGGAGAGGGAGGCGTCCTGGTGGGTGCAGGTGTCGTCGATGGCGTACAACTCGCCGTCGGCGTTGAACACGGCAATGGGCGGCGTGGCGTCGATACGGACGGATTCGCCTACGGGGAGGTCTTCGAGGCGGCAGACGGGAATCATGGGCCCCCCTCTCGGTCCGGACAGGTTGATGTCCGACCGCTCAGGTCCAGTCAGTCCGGTAACCGAGCGGGAGGTGCTCGCCTTCGAGCCCTAGCCGGTTCCGGACGCTTCGGTAACATGATGTTTCGTATGGCGCATGAGGGAGCGCTATGCGCAACAGAATCCGCGCGGGAGTCCCGTCACGTCAAGGGCTTCCCGCAGATGCGGCCCAAACAGGGCCGCCAGGTGGTGAGAGTTGAGCTATGACCCGCACTCAGAAGCAGGCTGAGCCGAACGAGGGGACGGAGACCAACGGGGCGACGGCGGGGAAGCAGGGCAGAGGGGCGGGCAGCGCCGTCCAGTCGGTCGATCGAGCCGTGAGCGTGCTGGAGATCCTCGCCCGGCTCGGCGAAGCGGGTGTCACCGAGATCGCCGACGAGCTGGAGGTGCACAAGTCCACCGCCTTCCGGCTGCTCGGCGTCCTGGAGAACCGCGGTCTGGTGGCGCAGGCCAAGGACCGCGGGAAGTACTACCTGGGAGCCGCCGTACTGCGCCTCGCGGGAGCGGCGGCGGTGCGTCTGGACATCTCCCAGGAGGGCGTTCCGGTCTGCCGTGAACTGGCCGACGAGCTGGGCGAGACCGTCAACATCGCGGTCCTCGACGACGACGCGGCGGTCAACATCATGCAGGCCCGCGGCGCCGCCTCCGTCACCGCGCAGAACTGGCTGGGCAGACGCACCCCCCTGCACGCCACCTCCAGCGGAAAGGTCCTCCTCGCACACCTTCCGCCCACGTTGCGCGAGGGGCTGCTCGCCCGCCCGCTGCGGCGATTCACCGAGCGCACCATCACCGGCACCGCAGCACTGCGCTCCGAGCTGGAGGCGGTCGTCGAGCAGGGCTACGCCTACGCGCTCGAAGAGCTGGAGCTGGGTCTCGCCGCGGTGGCCGCCCCGGTGCGCGCCCACGACGGCAAGGTCATCGGCGCGATCAGCACCTCCGGGCCGGTGTACCGGCTGGACCCGGACCGGCTGCCGGACCTCGCCAAGCGCACGGTCGCCGCCGCGGCCGAGCTCTCACGCCGGATGGGCTACGGCTTCTGACGGAAGCCGCGGCGGACACGCGGCGGACAACAGGCACGCAGCGCGGCCGTGAATCGACTCCGCACCACCCCTTCGAGGGAACCCGCACCACCCGACACACAGAGGCGCGGGGGGGGGGCGCCCCCCCCCCCCCCCCCCCCCCGGGGGGGCGGGGGGGGGGGGCGGCGGGGGGGGATCGAAGGGTGTTGACACCCCACAATAAGACAAAAAAAAAGCCTAG
>NZ_JBIUYT010000019.1:0-55012 GCF_044744645.1 Streptomyces sp. NPDC087263 | reverse complement strand
TCCCGCGCACCCCCCCCCCCCCCCCCCCCGGGGGGGGGCCCCCCCCCCCCCCCCCCCCCCCCCGCCTCTGTGTGTCGGGCAGGTTTCGTGCCGTCCGTTCCTTTTGCCAAGGGTTAACCCCCGCCTCTTGACGACCCCATGACGGCGTTCTCACTATGTTCCTCATAGCGCAACCCATCGTGCATTGCGCAACAGCAGAGGAGCTTGTCGTGCCACACGAGGTCCGTGCCGTAGTCGCCGTCAAGAAGGGCGCACCCGTCGAGGTGCAGACGATCCTCGTCCCCGATCCCGGCCCGGGTGAGGTGCTCGTCGCCGTACAGGCATGCGGGGTCTGCCACACGGACCTGCACTACCGGGAGGGCGCGATCACCGACGACTTCCCCTTCCTGCTGGGCCATGAGGCGGCCGGCACGATCGAGGCGGTCGGCGCGGGTGTCACCGATCTGGTCCCCGGCGACTACGTGGTCCTCGCCTGGCGCGCGCCCTGCGGCAGCTGTCGCTCCTGTCGCCGCGGCCGCCCCTGGTACTGCTTCGACTCACGCAACGCCACCCAGCCGATGACGCTCCTCGACGGCACCCCGCTCAGCAACGCGCTCGGCATCGGCGCCTTCGCCGAGAAGACCCTGGTCGCCGCCGGACAGGCGGTGAAGATCGACCCGGCCGCCCGTCCCGAGGCCGCGGGCCTCATCGGCTGCGGGGTGATGGCGGGGTACGGCGCCGCCGTCAACACGGGCAACGTCGGCCGGGGTGACACGGTCGCCGTCATCGGCTGCGGCGGTGTCGGCAACGCGGCGATCGCGGGCGCCTGCCTCAACGGCGCCATGAAGGTCATCGCCATCGACATCGACGACAAGAAGCTCGACCAGGCCGAGAAGTTCGGCGCGACGCACACGGTCAACTCCCGCGGCACGGATCCCGTGGAGGCGGTACGCGCACTCACCGACGGTTTCGGGGTCGACATCGCCATCGACGCGGTGGGCCGGCCGGAGACGTACAAACAGGCCTTCTACATGCGCGACCACGCCGGGGTGCTCGTCCAGGTCGGCGTCCCCGACCCGGAGATGAAGATCGAGATCCCGCTGATCGACCTGTTCTCGCGCGGCGGCGCCCTGAAGTCGTCCTGGTACGGCGACTGCCTGCCGAGCCGCGACTTCCCGTTCCTCATCGACCAGTACCTCTACGGTCTGCTGGACCTCAACGCCTTCGTCAGCGAGACCATCTCGCTCGATCAGGTCGAGGAGGCGTTCGCGAAGATGCACCGGGGCGAGGTGCTGCGTTCGGTGGTGGTCCTGTGATCACGGACTGCACTGGTGTGATCACGGACTGCACTGGACAGAGCCGCATCGACGCGGCCACCGGTCTCACCAATGCGACCGGCGGCTCGTATTCCGACCGACCCACCGTCGACACCTCCCTCCACAACCGGCTCCTCAACCTCCCCGGCAACACGGTCGTCCGCACCGGACACGGCGAGGACACCACCGTCGCCGCCGAGCGGTCCAACGTCCCCACGCCCTGAGCGCGTTCGCTCCCCACCCCGGCAAGGAGGGGCATGTCCAGTACGCCCGAAACCCATCCCCGAGTGGTCATCGTGGGCGCCGGCATCGTCGGCTGCTCACTCGCCGACGAGCTGACCGCCCGCGGCTGGACCGACGTCACCGTTCTCGAACAGGGGCCGCTGCCCGCCCCGGGCGGCTCCACCTCGCACGCGCCAGGTCTGGTGTTCCAGACGAGCCCGTCCAAGACGCTCACGGCGTTCGCCCGCTACACGGTCGAGAAGTTCAACTCCCTCCAGGTGGACGGAGTTTCCTGCTTCAACCAGGTCGGCGGTCTGGAACTGGCGACCACACCGGAGCGACTGGCCGATCTGCACCGCAAGGCCGGTTACGCCGCCTCCTGGGGCGTGCGCGGCGAGGTCGTCAGCGCGACCCGTTGCAAGGAACTCTGGCCGCTCATCGACGAGTCGACCGTCCTCGGCGGCTTTCACACGCCCGACGACGGCCTGGCCCGCGCCGTGCTCGCGTGCCGCGCCCAGCTGGCACGGGCCACCGAAAGGGGCGCCCGCTTCCTGGACCGCCACACGGTCACCGGCATTGAGCAGGAGGACGGCCGGGTCACCGCCGTCGTCACCGACCGCGGCACCTTCCCCGCAGACCATGTCGTCTCCGCCGCCGGTTTCTGGGGCCCGGTCATCGGCCGTATGGCCGGAGTCGAGATCCCGCTGCAACCACTCGCGCACCAGTACGCGAAGACGAGGCAACTCCCCGAGCTGGCCGACGCGGAGACGGAAGCCTCCAGGCCCATCCTCCGCTTCCAGGACCGCGACCTCTACTTCCGCGAGCACAACGACCGTATCGGTATCGGCAGTTACGCCCACAAGCCGCTCCCCGTCGACCCGTTCGCGATCCTCCCCTACGACGAGGCGCGCGCGAACGACATGGAGATGCCCTCCTCGTTCCCCTTCACCGAGGAGGACTGGGCGCCGAGTTGGGAGGACTGCCGCCAACTGATGCCCGCCCTGCGCGAGACGGAGATCGAGGAGGGCTTCAACGGCGTCTTCTCCTTCACGCCCGACGGCATGCCGGTGCTCGGCGAGTCACGGAAACTCCGCGGCTTCTGGCTGGCCGAGGCCGTCTGGGTCACCCACTCCGCGGGGGTCGCGAAGGCGGTCGCCGAGTGGATGATCGACGGACGCGCCTCCATCGACCTGCACGAGTGCGACCTCACGCGTTTCGAGGATGCGCAGCGTTCACCGTCGTACGTCCGTGAACGCGGTTCACAGCAGTTCGTCGAGGTGTACGACGTCCTGCACCCCCTCCAGCCGATGGAACAGCCCCGTCCACTGCGCGTCAGCCCCTTCTACGCCCGGCAGCAGGAACTCGGCGCCCGGTTCCTGGAGGGCGGCGGCTGGGAACGCCCGCACTGGTACGAGGCGAACGCCCCGCTCGTCGACACCCTCGGGCCGCTCCCCGAGCGCGACCCCTGGTCGGCCCGCTACTGGTCGCCCATCGCGGCCGCGGAGGCGAAGGCGACGCGCGAGAAGGTCGCGCTGTACGACATGACCCCGCTGCGCCGCCTCGAAGTCACCGGCCCCGGCGCCCTCGCCTTCCTCCAGCGCATGACCACCAACAACCTCCGCAAGAAACCCGGAGCGGTCACGTACACGCTGCTCCTGGACGAGACGGGCGGCGTCCGCTCCGACCTCACCGTCGCGCGCCTCGCCGTCGACCGCTTCCAGGTGGGCGCCAACTCCGCCACCGACCTTGACTGGTTGACCCGGCACGCACCCACCGACGTACACATCCGCGACATCACCTCCGGCACCTGCTGCATCGGCGTCTGGGGCCCGCTCGCCCGCGACCTCGTCCAGCCGCTGACCCGCGACGACTTCTCGCACGAGGGCTTCGGCTACTTCCGCGCGAAGGAGACCTACCTCGGGCATGTCCCGGTGACGGCGATGCGGCTGTCGTATGTCGGCGAGCTGGGCTGGGAGTTGTACACCAGCGCCGACCTCGGGCTCAGGCTCTGGGACACGCTGTGGGCGGCGGGCCGGCAGCACGGCGTGATCGCGGCCGGTCGCTCCGCCTTCAACTCCCTCCGCCTGGAGAAGGGTTACCGCGCCTGGGGCGTCGACATGACCGACGAGCACAACCCGTACGAAGCGGGCGTCGGTTTTGCCGTCCGCATGGACAAGGACGGCTTCGTCGGCCAGGAGGCACTGCAAGGACTCGCTCAGGCCGAGCCGGCGCGCAGGCTCACCCCGCTCCTCCTCGACGACCCGGCCGCCGTGGTCCTCGGCAAGGAGCCGGTGTATGTCGACGGCGTCCCGGCCGGGTACGTGACCAGCGCCTCGTACGGCTACACGCTGGGCCGCTGCGTCGCGTACGCCTGGCTGCCGACGCTGGCGAGCGGCACGGGCGTGCACATCGAGTACTTCGGCGAGAAGGTCCCCGCGACCGTCGCCGACGAGCCGCTCTTCGACCCGAAGATGACCCGCATCCGCCGCTGACACACCTGCCGTCGACACACCCTCAGGAGGCCAACTGTGTCCCCGACCTACGACGTGATCGTGATCGGTCTCGGCGGTATGGGCAGCGCCGCCGCTCACCACCTCTCCGCGCGCGGCGCCCGTGTGCTCGGCCTGGAGAAGTTCGGCCCGGTGCACAACCGCGGTTCCAGTCACGGCGGTTCGCGGATCACGCGCCAGTCCTACTTCGAGGACCCGGCGTACGTACCCCTGCTGCTGCGCGCCTACGAGCTGTACGACGAAGTGGAGCGGGCCACCGGACGGGACATCGCGACGCTCTGCGGCGGCGTGATGATCGGCCCTCCCGACTCGCTGACCTTCTCCGGCTCACTGCGCTCCGCCACACAGTGGGACCTGCCCCACGAGATCCTGGACGCCGCCGAGATCCGCCGCCGCTTCCCGACCCTCAACCCGAACGACGGCGAGATCGGGCTGTACGAAGCCCGCGCCGGGTTCGTCCGCCCGGAGAACACCGTCGCCGCGCACCTCCAGCTCGCCACCCGTCAGGGCGCCGACCTGCACTTCGACGAGCCGATGACGCGCTGGGAGCCGTACAAGGACGGTGTACGGGTTCACACGGCCGAAAACACTTACACGGCAGGCCAGTTGGTGATCTGCCCGGGGGCGTGGGCGCCGCAACTGCTCACCGATCTGGGGGTGCCGTTCACGATCGAGCGGCAGGTCATGTACTGGTTCCAGCCGAAGGCCGGCGTCCAGCCGTTCCTCCCCGCCAACCACCCCGTCTACATCTGGGAGGACGCGGCCGGAGTACAGGTCTACGGCTTCCCCTCGATCGACGGGCCGGATCTCGGCGCCAAGGTCGCCTTCTTCCGCAAGGGCGTCGAGTGCACCCCGGAGAACATCGACCGGACCGTGCACGAGGACGAGATCGGGGTCATGGCGGACCACATGTCCCGCTGCATCCCCGACCTGCCTGGCACCTTCCTCAAGGCCGCCACCTGCATGTACTCCAACACTCCCGACGAGCACTTCGTGATCGCCCGGCACCCCGCGCACCCGGAGTCCGTCACGGTGGCCTGCGGGTTCTCCGGGCACGGCTTCAAGTTCGTGCCGGTGGTCGGCGAGATTCTCGCCGATCTGGCCCTGAACGGCACCACCGAACACCCGATCGACCTCTTCGACCCCCGCCGCCTCGCCGCCGCGCCCGCCTGAGGAGTACGCACGTGACGACGACCCCCATCTCCCCCAGCCTGATCGCCACCCTCCCCGGGCGTTACTACACCGATCCGGAGATCTTCCGGCAGGAGCAGGAACGACTGTTCGAGTCGATGTGGTTCTGTGCCGTGCGTTCCGCCGATCTCGTCAAGCCCGGCGCCTTCCGCACGGTCCAGGTCGGCCGCGAGAGCGTCCTGATCACCCGTTCGCGCACCGGTGAACTGCGCGCGTTCCTCAACATCTGCCGCCACCGCGGTGCCCGGCTGTGCACGGAGGAGGCGGGCGAGGTCCGGCGCAATATCCAGTGCCCGTACCACGCCTGGACGTACGACCTCGACGGCAAGCTGGTCGCTGCACCGAACCTGATCAAGATGCCGGACGTCGACCGCGTCGAATACGGCCTGGTCAAGGTGGCCCTGCGGGAGTGGCTCGGCTATGCCTGGGTATGCGTGGCCGAAGAGCCGCCTTCCTTCGAGGAGACGGTGATGGGCGCGGCCGTGGAACGGCTCGGCAACGCGGCGGCCATCGAGCACTACGGAACGGAGAATCTCGCCCTGGGAAAACGCATCACCTACGACGTGAAGGCGAACTGGAAACTGATCGTCGAGAACTTCATGGAGTGCTACCACTGCGCCACGATCCACCCCGAGCTCACCGACGTACTCCCGGAGTTCGCGGAGGGTTACGCCGCCCAGTACTACGTCGGCCATGGCGCCGAGTTCGGCGAGGAGATCAAGGGATTCACGGTCGACGGCAGCGAGGGATTCACCAAGCTGCCCGCGGTAGCGGAGGATCAGGACCGTCGTTACTATGCGATAACCGTCAAACCGACCGTATTCATCAATCTCGTACCGGACCATGTCATCCTGCACCGCATGTTCCCCCTCGCCGAGGACCGCACGGTCGTGGAGTGCGACTGGCTCTACGCTCCAGAGGTCGTCGCGTCGGGCGCCGATGTGTCGAAGTCCGTGGAACTCTTCCACCGGGTCAACGCTCAGGACTTCGAGGCCTGCGAACGTACGCAGCCCGCGATGGCGTCCCGCGCCTACCGGCGGGGCGGGGTTCTGGTGCCCACCGAGCACCACATCGGGATCTTCCACGAGTGGCTCATAGGCATGCTGGGAGGCATGGATGGCTGATCTTTATATCGACGGCGCATGGACGAGTCCCCGGGAGAAACGGACCCGCGAGATCCGGTGCCCGGCGGACGGCTCGCTGGTGGCCGAGGTGGACGAGGCGGGCAGCCAGGACACGGTCGACGCGATCGCGGCCGCGCGCCGCGCCTTCGACGAGGGCCCCTGGCCCCACACGTCCGCGAACGAGCGCGGCGACCTGCTGCTGCGGGTCGCCGATCTCCTCGTACGCGACAAGGACGCACTCGCCCGCGCGGAGTCGCTCGACACCGGCAAACGCCTGGTGGAGAGCGAGTACGACATCGACGACATCGCGAACTGCTTCCGCTACTTCGGGAAGCTCGTGACGAACGAGTCCGGCCGGGTCGTGGAGACGGGTTCGGCGGGCGTCGACAGCCGGGTCGTATACGAACCGGTCGGCGTCTGCGCGCTGATCACCCCGTGGAACTATCCGCTGCTCCAGACGGCCTGGAAGGTCGCCCCGGCGATCGCGGCGGGCAACACCTTCGTCCTCAAGCCGAGCGAACTGACCCCGCACACCGCGATCCATCTGATGCGCCTCCTGGAGGAGGCCGGGCTGCCCGCCGGCGCGGGGAATCTGATCCTCGGCGCGGGGCCCGAGGCCGGCGCACCGCTGAGCGAGCATCCCGACGTGGACCTGGTGTCCTTCACCGGCGGTCTCCAGACCGGCCGCAGGCTGATGGCCGCGGCGGCCGGGACGGTGAAGAAGGTCGCGCTCGAACTCGGCGGCAAGAATCCGAACATCGTCTTCGCGGACGCCGATTTCGACACGGCCGTCGACATGGCGCTGACCGCCGTCTTCCTGCACTCCGGGCAGGTGTGTTCGGCAGGCGCCCGGCTGCTGGTCGAGGACTCACTGCACGACCGCTTCGTCGACGAGGTCGTACGCCGGGCCCAACTGATCAGGCTGGGCGGGCCGTTCGACGAGCAGGCGCAGACCGGTCCGCTGATCTCGGCGGCGCACCGGGCGAAGGTCGAGGCGTACGTCGCCAAGGGCCTGGAGGAGGGCGCGGTACTGCGCTGCGGCGGCGAGCGGCCGGCTGACCCTCCGCACCCGGAGGGCTTCTACTATCCGCCGACCGTGCTGGACGAGTGCTCCGGCGGGATGTCCGTCGTCCAGGAGGAGTCCTTCGGTCCCGTACTGACCGTCGAGCGGTTCACCGACGAGGCGGAGGCCGTACGGCTGGCCAACGCCACCATCTACGGTCTCGCGGGCGGGATCTTCACCTCCGACGAGGCGAAGGCCCAGCGGGTCGCGTCCGCGCTGCGCATCGGCACCGTATGGATCAACGACTACCACCCGTACGTACCCCAGGCCGAGTGGGGAGGTTACAAGCAGTCCGGGTTCGGGCGGGAACTCGGGCCTGCCGGTCTCGCCGAATACCGGGAGACGAAACACATCTGGCGTACGACGAATCCGAGTCCGCAGGGCTGGTTCGACTGATCCGATCCGCTCTGCCCTCCGATTCGACCGGTTCGGCCCTTCGGAGAAGTGAACGCCGGCAGCCAACGGATCCGCAGGATGACCCGGCAGCCGCGGATCAGCCCTATGATCCAGCACCCGCACACACCTTCGACCCCGCACGAGCCGCACTCCCCCTCCCGCCCGGGAGAACTTCCCTCTTTCCAGGAGCCCGCTCATGACCACCACGGCTCAACCACCCGAGAAACACAGTAACGACGACTCGGAACTCAACGAGTTCGGTTACAAGCCCGAGCTGAAGCGCACGCTTGGTAACTTTCACACCTTTGCCGCCGGCATCAGTTACATCTCCATCCTCACCGGTACCTTCCAGCTCTTCTACTTCGGTTACGGCAGCGGCGGGCCCGCCTACTGGTGGTCCTGGCCGATGGTCTTCGTCGGCCAGTTCATGGTCGCCTTGTGCTTCGCCGAACTCGCCGCCCGCTATCCCGTGGCCGGCTCCGTCTACAACTGGTCGAAGAAGGTGGGCAATCCGCACGTGGGCTGGCTCGCTGGCTGGACCATGCTGCTCGCCTCGGTCGTGTCGATCGCCGCCGTGGCCCTTGCTTATCAGCTGACGCTTCCTCAGATCTCTTCCGTGTTCCAGTTCGTGGGCGACGGCACGGGCAAGTACGACGTCGCCACCAACGCCGTGCTGCTTGCCTCCGTACTCATTGTCTTCACCACCCTGGTGAATGCCCTCGGCGTGAAGCTGATGGCCAGGATCAACACGGCGGGCGTCTTCATCGAGTTGGTCGCGACCGTCGTCCTGATCGTGCTGTTCGCGGTACACATCACGCGCGGTCCGCAGGTCGTGCTGGAGACGAACGGCACGGGAGCGGGCATGCCCGGCGGTTACCTCGGCGCGTTCCTGGTCGCTTCGCTCGCGTCCGCGTACGTGATGTACGGCTTCGACACGGCCGCGTCGCTCGGTGAGGAGTCCCGCGACCCCTCGCGCAACGCGCCGCGCGCCATCCTCCGCGCCATCATCGCCTCGTTCGTGCTCGGCGGACTCGTCCTGCTGTTCGCCCTGATGAGCGTCTCCAGCCTGAAGGGCGAGCAACTGTCCACGGACGGCCTTCAGTACATCGTCCTCAACGTGCTCGGTGAGGACGCGGGCAAGGCCATGCTGTGGTGCGTGTTCATCGCGGTCACGGTGTGCGCCCTGGCCGTCCACACGGCGGCGATCCGGCTGGCCTTCGCGATGGCCCGTGACAACAACCTGCCCGCCGCGTCCAAGCTGGCCAAGGTCAATCCGCGGTTCCAGACCCCGGTCCTGCCCGCGGTCATCATCGGCGTCCTGGCGCTGGCGATCCTGGTGGTCAACATCCGCCAGCCGCAGATCTTCACCGTGGTCACCAGCATCGGCATCATCATGATCTACCTCGCGTATCTGGGGGTCACGGTGCCCATGCTGGTCGCCAGGCTGCGCGGCAAGTGGCAGCCCGCGGGCGACGGGAAGTTCTCGCTCGGCCGCTGGGGCCTGCTCGTCAACATCGGCGCGGTGCTGTGGGGCACGGCCATGACGGTCAACCTGATCTGGCCGCGCGCCGCCGTCTACAACGCGACCGCCCCGTTCCACTGGTATCTGAAGTGGGGTGCGCTCCTCTTCGTCGGCATCGTGATGGGAGGCGGCTTCGCCTACTACTGGTTCGTGCAGCGGCACCGGACCGGGGTGCTCGCCGAGCACCAGTTCCAGCAGGCCCCGTCCGTCCCGCCCGAGGCCGCGACGGCAGCCGAGTAAGCGCCCCGAAGACAACAGCGATCTAGTAAGCGTCTGACTCAAGGAGGTCAACTCCCCATGAACGCAGATGAGTTCGACTACGTCGTCGTCGGTGGCGGCACCGCCGGCAACGTGGTCGCGGCCAGGCTCTCCGAGGACCCGTCCGTCACGGTGTGCGTGCTGGAAGCGGGGCCCAGCGACGTCGGCGACGACGACGTCATGAAACTGGAGCGCTGGATGGGCCTCCTTGAGTCCGGCTACGACTGGGACTATCCGATCGAGCCGCAGGCCAGCGGCAACAGCTTTATGCGGCACGCCCGCGCCAAGGTGCTGGGCGGCTGCTCCTCGCACAACTCCTGTATCGCCTTCTGGGCACCCGCCGAGGACCTGGACGACTGGGCGGCGGCGGGCTGTACGGGGTGGAGCGCGGCCGAACTCTTCCCGCTCTACCGGCGGTTGGAGTCGAACGACGCTCCCGGCGACCATCACGGCCGCACCGGCCCGGTGAAGCTGCGCACGCTGAAGGGCGAAGACCCTTGCGGCACAGCCCTGTTGGAGGCGTGCGCACAGGCGGGCATTCCCACCACCGGTTTCAATACCGGCCAGACCGTGGTCCGCGGCGCCAACTGGTTCCAGATCAACTCCGACGAGAACAACATCCGGCAGTCCTCGTCGGTCGCCTATCTCCACCCGATCATCGGGAAACGGCCCAACCTGGAGGTACGCACCGGGGTCCGGGCCAAGAAACTCCTGCTCGACGGCCGTCGCTGCGTCGGCGCCGAGTACCTGGACCCGGACCTGATCCACACCCGGACGGTACGCGCCCGCCGCGAGGTCATCGTGTCCTGCGGATCCATCGACACACCCAAGCTGCTCATGCTGTCGGGCATCGGGCCCGCCGAACAGCTGCGCGAGGTCGGGGTCGAGGTGGTGGTGGACTCGGCGGGCGTCGGCGAGAACCTCCAGGACCACCCCGAGGGCCTCATCATGTGGGACGCCAAACAGCCGATGACCACCACCTCCAGCCAGTGGTGGGAGGCGGGCATCTTCTACGACACCGAACCGGGCCTGGACCGACCGGACCTGATGTTCCACTACGGCTCGGTGCCGTTCGACATGAACACCCTGCGCTGGGGCTATCCGACGTCGGAGAACGCCTTCTGCCTCACCCCGAACGTGACCCGCGCCAAGTCGCGCGGCACCGTGCGGCTGCGCACCCGCGACTACCGGGACAAGCCCGTGGTCGACCCCCGCTACTTCACGCACGAACACGACGCGCGCGTGATGACGTACGGCCTGAAGCTGGCACGGAAGATCGCGTCACAGCCCGCGCTGAGCGGCTGGGCGGGCGCGGAGCTGGCCCCCGGCCCCGATGTCCGCACGGACGACGAGCTGCTCGACTACATCCACAAGACCCACAACACCGTCTACCACCCGTCCTGCACGGTGAAGATGGGCGCCGACGACGACACCTCGGCCCCGCTCGACGCCCGTCTGCGCGTCAAGGGGATCGAGGGTCTACGGGTCGCGGACGGATCGGCGATGCCGGACCTCATCTCCGTCAATCCGTGCATCACGACGATGATGATCGGCGAGAAGTGCGCGGACATGCTGAAGGAGGACCGCTAGTCACGCGCGAGGACTCTAGTCACACGCGAGGACCGCTGGTCACACGCCCTGCGGTGACGGCCGCTTGAACATCCGCGTCGCCGTGATCTCGCTGTGCACCGTCTCCCCCTCACCGGCCGGAGTCTGCTGAGGCAGACCCGGCCGGAGGTGTTCCTCCACGCTGATGTACTTCAGCCCGGCGCGCAGGTCGGCGTCGTTGCGGAGCCGGATGACGAGCGGGAACTCGGCGAGCGCCGTCGTGTCGAACAGGCCGGTGGTGTAGAGGAGTTGGACTCCGAGCGCGTCCGACACGGCACGCTGGAGCTCCAGCAGGTACGTCGCGTTGGCGCGCCCGATGGGGTTGTCCAGGAACAGCGTGCCCGCGTGCCGGTGCTTGTCGCGGCCCCGGTCGTTGCTGCGCAGCGCCGCCATCGTGCAGTACAGCGCGATGGCGGCGGTGAGCAGCTGGCCACCGGAGAACACGTCGCCCATCTGTCCGACGGGGACACGCTCGGCGCGCAGTACCGCGTCCGGCTTGAGGATCTCGACGGCGATGCCCTTCGGCTGGAGCGCGGCGCCGACCCCGCGCAGCAACAGCGACATGCCGTCGCGGCGCATGTCCGAGTTCTTCTTGACGGCCGCGCGGGTGGCCTCGTCGACGACCTCGCCGAGCCGGTCGGCGAGGGTGGCCTGGTCGGGCTCCTCGAACCGGATGCGCAGGAACTCCTGCCCGGACCACTCGCCGAGCCCCTCGGGAAGCCGGGACAGCCGCTGCGCGGACCGCAGGGTGGCGAGCGCCGACTCGACGAGCCCGCGCAGCCGGTCCACGATCGAGTCCCGGTTGCGCTCCAACTGCTCCAACTCGTCCGTCAGGACCCGCAGTCGGGGTGCGAAGGCGTCCCCCCACTTCTGGGCGTGCTCCGGCAGCGCGGAGGCGGGCAGTTCACGGATCTGCTGCCGCGCCGGGGTGCGCACCTGCTCGTACCGTGTGGAGTTGGCATGCCGTACGAGGATGTCGGAGGCCTCGCGCACGGCGGCCTCGGCGGCCGAGAGGTCGGCGGCGCAGCCGCGCAGGGAGCGGCGGGCCTCGGCGGCGGAGTGCCGTGCCTCTTCGAGGCTCCCGGGGTAGGGCTCGGTCTCCTCGTGCTCTTCGTCGGAGTGCTCGCGCAGCAGGTCCCTGAGCAGGGCGGCGGTCTCCTCGAAGCCGCCGCCCGCGTCCTCGGCGGTCCGGTGGGCGTCGAGCAGTGTGGCGTGGGCTTCGCGCGCCTGGCTCAAGGCCTCGGTGCGGGAGGCGAGTTCGCCGTTGGCCGTGCGCAGCAGCAGCTGTGCGTGCTCGGCGTTACGCGGGATCAGTTCCTCCGACAGCTCGGTGTGGGCCTCGCCGTCCTCGGGCGCGTGCCGCTCGGCCTCGCCGCGCAGCCGCCCGAGCTGCTCGCTCGCGGTCGACATCCGGGTCTCCAGGAGCTGCACGAGCTCCTCGGCGCGGGCGGCCGCGGCCTGCCGGGACGGCCCGTCGGAACCGTCCGTCGACTCCAGGAGCTGCCCCGCGCGCGTACGCACCTTGTTGCTGAGCCGGTCCCACTCGGCCAGCGCCGCGCTCTCCTCGCTCTCGGCCCGCGCCTGCTCGGCCCGCAGATCGGCGCCGACGCCGACCTTCTCGTACAGCTGCGATGCAGCCCGGTACGCCTCACGCAGGGCAGGCAGGGACGACTTCGCAGTCGTTGACTCGTCTTCCGCCACGTCGTCGGGGGCGCCCGCGATCTCCGCGCGCTCGGCACGCAGTGCGCGGGCCGTGCGGCGGGCGTCGTCGGCTGCGCGCTGGGTGGCGCGGCGGTCCTCGTCGGCGGCGCGGGCGCGCTCCAGGCAGACCTGGGCGCGGGTCTCCGACTCCGTTGCCTCGTCGGCGAGTTCGCGCACCTTGACCTGCCAGCCGGCCCGCTCGCGCAGCCGGAACGCGAGCCCGGCGAGGGCGTCGGCGGCGCGCCGGGCGCGCTGGGCGGCCTCCTGCCGCTCGTCCCGTACCAGGGCGGCCTCGGCCGCGGCTTCGTCGGCCTCGGCCCGCACGGTGCGTGCCTCGGCCAGCTCGGCCTCGGCCTCCTCGGCGAACGCGCGCGCGTCGCGGGCGGTCGCGGCGAGCTCGACGAGCCGCCCCGCCGGGCACCCGGTGCGCCAGGACGCGAGCCGCGCGGCCAGCTCACGGTCCTTGGCGAGCCTCCCTGCCAGCTCGCGGATCTCCTCGTCCCGTCGCGTCGCCCGCGTGCGCAGCGCCTGGCGCTCCTCGTCGGCGGCGTGCTCGTCGTGCATGGCCGGGTTCGGCGGTACGAGGAAGACGTCACCGTCTCCCGCGTCGGGCGCCGGAGCCGGGGCGAGCAGCGCGGCGGCGGTACCGACGGCCACCGCGGACCTCGGGAGCAGGGCGGCGTCGCTGAGCGCCTCGCGGGCCCGGGCATGGGTGGCCGGGTCGGTGATGATCACGCCGTCGACCAGCTCGGGCCGGGCGGCCAGCACGCGCGCGTGGTCGACGGGGTCGACTGCCTGCGCGAGGTAGCGCCAGCCCGGCAGCGCCGGGATCCCGTGCTCCCCGAGGAACTCGACGGTGGCGAGGACATCCGGGCCCGGCGGCAGCAGCCCCCCGTCGCCGAGCGCGCCGAGGATCCGCGCATCGTCGGCAGCGGCGGTGCGCAGGTCGAACAGCTGACGCTCGGCAGAGGCGACACCCTCGTCGAACAGCTCACGCAGTTCGTCGGCGTAGTGGTCCAACTGCTCGGGGGCAAGAGCGCGTTCTTCCGCAGGCCACGCCTCGGTGAGCACCTTGCCCGACCCACCGGCCGCGCGACCGGAGCGGGCAGCCGCCGTGCCCCCGCTGTGCGTGTCAGGAGCGCCCTGTCCCCGGAGCGCCGCCACGCTGTCACCCGCGCCCGGGCGCCTACGCGCCGTACCGCCCGTGTCGTCGCCGACGCGGTCGGAGTCACTGCTGGCCGCCCCGCGTCCCGCGGAACCTCCCGCTTCGGCTCGGGGCACCGGCACCCCACCGCGCCCACCGCCAGAAGCACCGGAAGCACCGGAAGCACCGGGCAGGCTCAGCAACTCCGCCAGTCGCTCCTCCCCCGCCAGCCCCTCCGCGGTGCCTCGCTCGGCCTCGTACGACCGCTCGGCCGCCGTCGCCGCGTCCGCCGCGCGGGCTGCCGTGAGCTCCGCGCGGGACGCCTCGGAAGCCGCTTCGCGGGCGTGCTCCGAGGCGCGCCGCGAGGCCTCCCGGGCGGTGTCCCAGGCGGCGACGGCCGTCTTCTCGGCGTCGCTGGCTGCGAGCGCGGCGCGCGCGGGGTCGGCGTCGGGGGCGCTGTCGTCGAGCCACCCGGCCCGCACCGCCTCGGCGGTCTCCTGCTCGACCTCGCCCAGGCGCTGGCGCAGATGCCCGATCTCACTGCGGGCGCGCTGCGCGGCGGTGGCGGCGGCGGTCGCGTCCGCGTGGGCCCTCTCGCCGACCTCCTGGAGCCCGGCGGACCGCTCCTCCTCCTCGTTGGCGAGCGCCTCGGCACCATCGGCGGCGCGGTGCAGGGCCCGTACGAGGTCGACGGCGGCCTTGGCCCGCGCGGCGAGCGCCGGTGCGGCATCCCGCTCGGCCTCGCGGATCGCGGCGGCCACGCGCGCGGAGCGGTCGGCGGCCGAGCGATGGCGCAGCACGGCCTCAGCGGCCTGCCAGGCGGAGTGCAGCGTGCGCGCGTCGGCAAGCTCACGCTTCTGCGCGGCCGCGGCCTTCTCGGCCCCGGCGAGCGCCAACGAGGCGTGCCGGTAAGCCAGTTCCGCCGAGATCAGCGAGCTCGTCGAGCAGGCGCTCTCAGCCTCGGTGACCGTGTGCGCGGCGCCGGTGACCCCTTGCGCCAACTCGCCTGCCCGGCCCCTCTCCCGCACGGCCCGCGCGGACAGGCGCCTGGCCAGGGTCCTCGTACGCCGCTCGGCGCCCGCGTGGATGTCACGCGCGCGTGCCCGTGTCTCGGCGGCTTCGACGATCCGCCCGAGCAGGTCCACGGACCCCGCCGTGAAGTCCCGTTCGGCGATGAGTTCGGCGCGCCGTCCCAGCTTGTTGCCGAAACCGCCGACCAGGTCGGCGAGTCCGTCGGTGTCCCGAGTGTCGGTGACCGCACGCAGCAGCAGATCCGTGAAGTCGGAGTCCTTCTTGACCGCGAAGAGACCGGCGGCCTCACCCTCGTCGGCGTTCATCTCCCGCTGGTAGCGGAAGAGTTCGGGGTCCAGGCCCAGGTCTCCGAGGTGTTCGTTCCAGCGGTCGTGGATCTCCTCCCAGTGCACTTCGAGGTGCGGATACGCCTTGCCCGCCTCGGTGATCGCGTCCCGGAAGCCCTTCATGGTGCGCCGTCGCCCCTGCGCCCCGGACGCGCCCTCCACGGGCGGCCGTACGGCGGTGGCCTCGGCGACCGGCAGATTGTCCAGGCTCAGCCCAGGACCGGGCCGGAACGAGTACCAGGCCTCGGCGAACTTCCGCGGGTCGTTGGAGACCTGCCGCCCCCGCCACTCGCTCACCTTGCCGACGACCACGCACTCACCGGTCAGCGTGTGCTGCCACTCCAGCGCCACATGCCCGCAGTCGTCGGCGAGCAGGAACTTGCGCAGCACACCGGAACTGGCGCCGCCCAGCGTGTTCCGGTGCCCCGGCAGCATCACCGAGAAGATCAGCTTGAGCAGCACCGACTTCCCGCCGCCGTTCTCCAGGAAGAGCACGCCCGCGGGCGCCGGGCGACGCGGCGGCCCGACGGGTTCCTCCGCGAAGAACTCCGCCTGGGTGGGCGCGGGGTCGGGCACCGGCTGACCCACTCCTCGCAGGTCAAGCACGGTGTCGGCGTAGCGCGCACCGGCAGGACCGATGGAGTAGAGGCGGACCCGGGACAGCTCGTACATGGCGGCGGACTCTCGTAGTCGTAAAGGGAGGGGTGGCGCTCGGGCGGTACTGACTTGGTCGGTTGTTGAGCGGCTCGGTCAGGAGTGGAAGGGCAGTCCGGCGCCGACCGCCAGCTCCACGTCGTCGGTGTCCGCAGCGGGCAGCAGACTCGCGGTGCCGTCGGTCACCGGGACGATGCCCAGTTCAAGGAGCTCGGCCATGGCGGCGCTCCCGGCCATGTCACGGACCTGGAGCTGATAGCGGGCCGTCGTCCGGTATGTCCCTCCAGAGTCGTCCCCGGTGCGCTGCAGGAACCCGGAGTCGGTGAGGAACGCGGCGGCCTTGCCGATGATTCCGGTGGTGGAACCGGCCAGTCTTCGCGCGTCCTTGGTGGCCCCGGTGGAGCTGCGCCGCGTCCAGATCCGCCAGGCCGCCTCCAGTCCCGGCGCGTCCGTCGCCGGATCACTGTTCTGCCCCTGCTCCTCGGCCCGCTCCTCCAGCCGGCGGCAGGCCTGTCGTACGAACGCGTCGACTCCGTTGACCGAGACCCGTCCGATGTACCCGTCGTCCGCGAGGTCCTCGGGACGGGGGAACGACATGGCGGCGACGGCCAGATGGGCAAGACCGTGCAGGAACCGGTCCCCCGAGTCGGTCGACGCCCGACGCGCGTAGTCGCCCATGCGGACGGCGAACACGGAGTCCTCGGCGGCGGTCACGGCCATCCCCGCGCGCGGGGACACCTCCAGGACGACCAGTCCCAGCCCGGCGGCCACGGCGTCCGCGAGCCGCGCGAACGGCGGGTCCTCTCGGTACCGCCGCAGCAGCTCCGCATACTCCTGATCGCGCGCGGGCTGCAGCTTGGGCTGCAGCCCGAAGGCGACGAGCCGCGCGGCATCGGCGGCGTCGGCGGGCGTGACGGCGGCGCTCACCGGCGCGGCGACGGCCTCCGGCTCGCTCCACTCGACGTGCTCAGTCACAGGTGAGACTCCTTGGTCTGATAAACGAGGGCGAGGGCAGTTGAGTAAGGGGCGCGGGGCGTGACATCAAGCGGCTCCGCCGCGTGGGCGCGACCAGCCACGGCCGGTCCGCAGCCGAACGACGACCCGAACAACATCACGCCGCCTCCGACCTGCCGGCCGCCATCCCCACCGCATCCAGCAAGGCCATGCCAACGATGAGATCGGCCCCACCGAACTCCGGATCGTCCAGCTCCGTCCCGTCGTCCACGGCGAACAACAGCTTCTGCTCACCCTGCCGGTAAGCCGTCCCGACCGGCGGGCTGGCCGCGTGCACAGCCAACAGCGCGACGAGGTAGGGCAGTTCAGGGTCCCGCCGCCGGGCGTCCGCAAGCAGCCCGGACAGCCGCCGCGGCGCGTCGGCAGGCAGGTCGAGGAGTTCCATGGCGCTCGCCAACTGCTCCTCGCTGAACCGACTGTCGTCAGGAGTGGCGATCAGATCCGGCTCGGGCATCTCCGCACCCAGATGCTCCCGCTCCATGGGAGGCGTCAGCAGTATGTCGACAAGGTCACCGACCCGCACGGACACCGGCGTACGCAGCCCCGTCCCGCGGGCGAAGAACGCATCCGTCACCCTCAGCGCCTGGTCGACCGGCAACGGCAGCACGGGCGCGACGAGATGGCCGTAGAGATCTATCCCCGAGGTCGTCATGGGGGTGGCGAAGGCCTGCCGGTCCTGCTCGGCGCGGAAGAGGGGCCCGGCCTCCAGAAGCCGGGACTGCAACTGCGTATGCCTGCGGATGCAGTCCTTGACGATGTCGACGAGCTCGGCGGCACGCCGCTTCTGTTCGGGGTCCTCGGACTCGTCGCGGGCCTTGCGGATGTTGGTGAGGATCGCGTTCTCGTGGCGGTACCGGTCGGCGACGTGGTCGAGGGCCTCCGCGATCATGTCGGGCACGGCCTCCAGCCAGTCCACGGCCCGCACATTGCGCCGGGTCGCGTCCAGCGCCCTGCGGAGCGTCTCCGCGAACTGCACGGTCCGGTACCTGGCCTGCTCGGCGGCGAGTTGGGCGTCGGCGAGCCGACCGCGGCTGATCAGCACCTCGAGCTTGACCTCGGCGGCGATCTGCGCACTGGTGACGTCGGTGTCGAGGGCGCCGACCAGCACGTTGACCGCTTCATCCGTCGTACGGAGATACACGCTTCCGCCGTACCCGGGCACTTCCTCGATCAGCTTGAAGTCGTAGTCCCGGCGTACATAGGAGCCGTCCGGCGCGAACGTGCCGTATACGGCACGGAAGCCGCGGTCGACGCTGCCGACGTTGATCAGGTTCTCCAGGACCCAGCGGGCGACGCGCTCGTGCTCGGCCACCGGCCGCTGCGGGGCCTGGGCGGCGATGCGCGGGATGAGCCTGGCCACTATCTGGTCGTGGTCCGCGCCCGTGTCGAAGTCCATGTTCAGCGTGACGAGGTCGATGGCGGCGAGGGCCACCTCCGCCATCCCGTAGACCGAGTACTCGCCGGCGAGATTCGCTTTGCGTACGTCGAGATCGTGCAGCGGCGCGGTGCAGGCGAGCGCGCGCAGCCGCCGCGCCAGACCCTCGTCGGCAGCCGGGCCCGGAGCGGGGCGCGGCCCCGCGCTGAGCTGGGGCGGAACACTGTCCGTCGATGCAGGCGAAGTCACGCTGCACAGACTAGGTCCTCGGTCTGACAACGGTCGAAACGACGCAGAAGCGACCGCCGCCACATCAGCCAGACCCACGCAGAAGCAATCACCGTCACAACGCCCGTGACCACGCAGAAGCAATCACCGTCACAGCCGTGACCACGCAGAAGCGACCGCCGCCACAACAGCCGTATCGACGTAGAGGGGATCACCGCCACAGCAGCCCGAACGACATAGAACAGATCTCCGCCTCAGCAGCCGCAGCAGCTTGGAGGCGATCATCGTCGCAACAGCCGCACCGCCCGCCCCCGCCGCTCTCAGTCGACTCCCTGCACCCCGTCGGCCACTCGCCGCCCGTACACCGCGAGGAGCCCCTTGCGTGAGTCGTCGAGATAGACCTCGAGCAGGCGCTCGGCCCCGTCCCGGTCGCCCTTCTGGAGGGTCTGGAGGATCTCGCGGTTGCGCGCGAGATACGGCTCGTACAGTCGTCGCGGGTCGTCCACCACGTGGAACGCGAGGCGCAGTTCGGCGAAGACGCTGCGCATCAGCTCGTCGGTGCGGGCGCTCCCGGCGAGCGCGACGAGTTCCCGGTGGAAGTGGATGTTGGCCGTCGAGACGCCCGTCCACTCGCCCTCGCGCGCCGCCCGTTGCCCGTTCGCCACGGCTTTCGCGAGGCCGTCCACGGCGTACGGCGGCTCGCCGAGGCCCCGGACCACGGCGCACTCGACGAGCGTGCGGGTGCGGTAGATGTCCTCGACGTCCTCGACGGTCAGGACCCGCACGAACACCCCGCGGTTGAGCTCGTGGACGAGCAGCCGCTCGTGTGTGAGCAGCCGGAACGCCTCGCGCAGCGTGTTGCGTGAGACGCCGAGCGCTCCGCCGATGCTGTCCTCGGACAGCCGGGTGCCGGGCGGGAAGTACCCCTCGGCGATGCGACTTCTGAGGATGTCCGCGACCCGCTCGGCGGTGCTGGTGCGCCCCAGCAGGGCGCGATCGTCGGCCAGTCCGGTCAGCTCTGCCATGTCCGGAATTCAATCGCAGATACAAGAACGAAACAACATGGGTATTGAAGGATCGTTCAACGATCCTCTACCTTATCGGTCAGGCGCCTGTCGCATGGCCGCGAAAACACGGCGCCACGCGCTTCCCGCACGGCACGGCTCAGTCCAAGCACCCTCCGTCCCTCATTGCGAGGTGCCCATGAGCACGACCCCTCCACCCCAGGCCCTGACCGCCGAAGACGGCTCCGAATCGGCTGAACCCACCACCCAGGACGGCCCGTTCGCCTGGCTGCACGCTCTCGGTCCGCGTGGCCGCCGTGCCTTCGCCGGCGCGTTCGGCGGCTACGGCCTCGACT
Source organism: Streptomyces sp. NPDC087263 (assembly GCF_044744645.1). Lineage (NCBI taxonomy): Bacteria > Bacillati > Actinomycetota > Actinomycetes > Kitasatosporales > Streptomycetaceae > Streptomyces > Streptomyces sp. NPDC087263. The sequence goes on along the minus strand of NZ_JBIUYT010000019.1, from coordinate 34,989 downwards.
CGTACGACTACTTCACACTGCCGCTGAGCATGGTCGCGCTGGCGGCGTACTTCGGCCTGGACAGTGGCCAGACCGGCCTGTTCACCACCGTCACGCTGGTCATCTCGGCGGTCGGCGGCGCCATCGCGGGCGTGGTCGCGGACCGGGTCGGGCGCGTCAAGGCCCTGATGATCACTGTGATCACGTACGCGGTGTTCACCGTGGCCTGCGGTTTCGCGCCCAACTACGAGACGCTGCTGGTTTTCCGCGCTCTTCAGGGGCTCGGTTTCGGCGGCGAGTGGGCGGTCGGCGCGATCCTGGTCGCCGAATACGCGAGCCCCAAGCACCGTGGTCGCACCCTCGGCGCGGTCCAGAGTTCGTGGGCCGTCGGCTGGGGACTGGCCGTGATCGTCTACACCTTGGTCTTCCAGTTCCTCGGCGACGACCTCGCCTGGCGCGTGATGTTCTGGACCGGCGCGCTGCCCGCGCTGCTCGTCGTCTGGGTGCGGCGCCGGGTGCAGGACGCTCCCGAGGCGGCCGCCGAACGCAAGAAGAGCGCCCGGAAGGGCTCGTTCACGGCGATCTTCAAGCCCGCCACGGCCGACGGCCCCGGTCTCCTGCGCACCACGTTCTTCGCGGTCCTGCTGTCGACGGGTGTCCAGGGCGGCTACTACACGCTGGCCACCTGGGTGCCCACCTACCTCAAGACGGAGCGCGGACTGTCCGTCGTCGGCACCGGCGGCTACCTCACGTTCCTGATCTCCGGGGCCTTCATCGGCTACCTCACCGGCGGCTATCTCACCGACAGACTGGGCCGCAAGCGCAACATCCTGCTCTTCGCGATCCTCTCTGCGGTGTGCATCCTCGCGTACGCCAACATCCCGAGCGGCGCCAACACCCTTGTCCTGGTGCTCGGTTTCCCTCTCGGCTTCTGCATGTCGGCCATCTTCAGCGGCTTCGGCTCCTTCCTCAGCGAGCTGTACCCGACGGCGGTGCGCGGCACGGGGCAGGGCTTCACGTACAACACCGGGCGCGCCGTGGGCGCCGTCTTCCCCACCACGGTCGGTTTCCTGGCCGACAGTTGGGGCGTGGGCGGTGCACTGGTCTTCGGCGCCATCGGATACGCCCTCGCGGCCCTTGCGCTGATCGGGCTCCCGGAGACGCGCGGAAAGGAACTCCTGTGACGGCCACGTCCGCTGTGATCCACACCCCCCAGGACCGCCCGTTGAGCCTCCTCGACAGCCACGCGCACGCGTGGACCCCCAAGAAGGCGCGCGCCCGCTTCCGTTCGGGCGTGTCGGGTCCCACCGCCGGAGTCGCCGCGGGCCACACCCAGGCGAACCTGATCTCGGTGCCCGCCGACTGGGCGTACGACATGCTGCTGTTCTGCCAGCGCAACCCGAAGCCCTGCCCGGTCCTGGACGTCACCGACGCCGGTTCCTGGACCACTCCACTCGCCGAGGGCGCGGACCTGCGCACCGACCTGCCGCGGTACCGGGTGTGGGAACACGGCGAGTTGGTGGCCGAGCCCACGGACGTGGTCGGTCACTGGAGGGGCGATCTGGTCTCGTTCCTCATCGGGTGCAGCTTCACCTTCGAGTGGGCGCTGAGCGAGGCGGGCGTCCCGATGCGCCACCTGGAACAGGGCCGCAACGTCTCCATGTACGTGACGGGCCGCCAGTGCCGTCCGGCCGGGCGGCTGCACGGCCCCATGGTGGTCTCGATGCGCCCGGTCCCGCCCGAGCATCTGGCCGCGGCCATCCGGGAGAGCAGTCTGCTGCCCGCCGTGCACGGAAGTCCGGTGCACTGCGGTGAGCCGTCGGGGCTGGGCATCGGGGATCTCGCGCACCCCGACTTCGGCGACCGGGTGGACGCCGAGCCGGGCGACATCCCGGTGTTCTGGGCCTGCGGAGTGACACCCCAGGCTGCCGTGATGGCGTCCCGCCCGCCATTCGCCATCACCCACGCGCCCGGCCAGATGTTCGTCACGGACACTCGTGACGAGCAGTACCGCGTGGCCTGAAGAGGAGAGACAGCACCTGATGACACCGATCGATCTCAACGCCGACCTCGGCGAGGGCTTCGGCCGCTGGCACCTGACCGACGACGAACAGCTGCTGTCCGTCGTCACCAGCGCCAATGTGGCCTGCGGTTTCCACGCCGGGGACGCGACCACCATGCGGCGGGTGTGCGAGCTGGCGGTCGAGCGCGGTGTACGGATCGGCGCCCAGGTCTCCTACCGCGACCTGGCGGGTTTCGGGCGGCGCGCGATGGACGTGCCGTCCGACGAGCTGACGGCCGAAGTGGCCTACCAGATCGGCGCCCTGGAGGTCTTCGCGCGTGCGGCGGGCTCGCGCGTGTCCTACGTGAAGCCGCACGGCGCGCTCTACAACCGCGTCGTGCACGACGAGGAGCAGGCGGGGGCGGTCGTCGACGGCGTACTGCTCGCGAACGCCGCCCTGCCCGTCCTCGGTCTCCCGTCCTCCCGCTTCCTGAAGCTGGCCGAGCGGGCGGGGCTGCCCACCGTCACCGAGGCGTTCGCGGACCGCGCGTACACCGAGGAGGGCACCCTGGTGCCACGTACCCAGGACGGCGCGGTGATCACGGACCCCGACACCGTCCTGGAACGCTCGCTGGGCCTGGCCCGTTTCGGCGTCGTGACCTCGCACTCCGGGGAGCGCGTCCAGGTCCGCGCCCGCTCGCTGTGCCTGCACGGGGACACCCCGGGCGCGGTGGACATGGCCCGCCGGGTCCGCGCCGGGCTCGAGTCCGCGGGCGTCCGCGTGGAGGCGTTCGCATGAGGGCATTGCCGGTCGGCGACCGTGCCCTGCTCGTCGAGGTCTCCTCCGGCGACGAGGCACAGGCCCTGCACGCCGAACTGTTGCGCCGCCGTGCGGACGGCTCCCTCTCGGTCACGGAGATCGTCCCCGCGGCCCGTACGGTCCTCCTGGACGGCCTGGACGACCCCGTGCGCCTGGCGGCCCGCCTCGCCTCCTGGGACATCCCGGCACTGCCCGCGCGCGCGGAGCAGGCGATCGAGATCCCCGTGCGGTACGACGGTCCCGACCTGGCGGACGTAGCGGCCCTGTGGGGCGTTCCGGCGCACCGGGTGCCTGAGATCCACGCGGCGGCCGAGTTCCGTGTCGCCTTCTGCGGGTTCGCGCCCGGCTTCGGCTACCTCACGGGCCTGCCGTCGGAGTACGACGTTCCCCGCCGGGCGACTCCGCGTACGACGGTTCCGGCGGGTTCCGTGGCGCTCGCGGGCCCGTACACCGGCGTGTACCCGCGTTCCTCGCCGGGTGGCTGGCAGCTGATCGGGACGACGGACGCGGTGCTGTGGGACCACGCGCGCGTGCCGGCCGCGCTGTTGGCTCCGGGCACCCGGGTCCGTTTCGTGCCGACGAGGCGCTCATGACGGACCGGGCCCTCTCCGTGGTGCGTGCCGGGGTCCTGACCACCGTCCAGGACCAGGGCCGCCCCGGCCACGCCCACCTCGGCGTACCGCGCTCCGGTGCGCTCGACGGGCCCGCGGCGGCGCTGGCCAACCGGCTCGTCGGGAACCCCGCCGAAGCGGCCGTCCTGGAGACGACGCTCAACGGGTGTGCTCTTCGCCCGCGTTCGCCGGTCACCGTGGCAGTGGCGGGCGCGCCCTGCCCGGTCACCGTGGACGGCCGTCCAGCGCCCTGGGGAGCGGCTGTACGCGTAGCCGCGGGCGCGCTCCTTGACGTCGGTCCCGCGCACGCGGGACTGCGCAGCTACGTGGCCGTCTCCGGTGGGGTCGCCGTGGACCCGGTCCTCGGCAGCCGCTCCACGGACCTTCTCTCGGATCTGGGTCCCCCGCCCCTGACGGACGGCATGGTGCTGCCCCTGGGTCGCCCCGAAGCCCTCCACGCGCGCGTGGACGTGGTCCCGCACCCGGCGCCGCCGTCCGAACTGGTCCTACGGGTGACGCGGGGCCCGCGCGAGGACTGGTTCACGGCGTCGGCCCTGCGCACCCTGACCGCCCGTGTCTACCGGGTGTCGTCGGCGAGCAACCGCATCGGCCTGCGTACGGAAGGCCCCTCACTGGAGAGGGCCGTTCCCGGCGAGCTCCCCAGTGAGGGCATGGTCCTGGGGGCCGTCCAGGTACCGCCCGACGGCAGGCCGGTCGTCTTCCTGGCCGATCATCCGACCACCGGCGGGTACCCGGTGATCGCTGTCGTCCGCCCGGGCGACCTGCCGGCGGCCGCTCAGGCCGTCCCCGGCACGCCGGTCCGCTTCGTGGCCGTACGCCGGCGTTGAAGCGGCCTGAGGGGAAGCCGAGCCGTCACGCCGGGTCCGGCTGGTGTTCGGTCACCGACAGGGCGGCCAGGGCGGCGGCCACGGCGTGCGAGGCGCTCAGGTCGAGGCGTGCGCTGGTACCGCGCGCCTTGTGGCGTACTTCGGCGGCGGCGAGCGTGAGCAACTGCGGCAGCAGGTCCGTGCACCGCCGGGCGACCCACCCGGTTCCGGCGGTGGCCAGCCACCAGAGGCTCGCCGACCGCGTGGGCGCGGGGAACTCGGCCTCGGCAGGGGGCTGGACACCGGTGGCGATGCCCTGCTCCGCGAGCAGCGCGTGGAACCGGAGCGCGAGCGCCCGGTGTCCCTGCTCCCCCGGGTGCAGTTTGTCCGCGCTCCACATCGCGGGGTCCTTCAGCCAGTCCTCCTCGGCGGCGTGCAGATGCAGCGCCCCGTGCCGCTCGGACAGGGCGTGCACGACCGCGTTGACGGCCCGTTGCCGCCGGGCCAGCGGCCGCGCCAACGCACCCGGCAGCCCGAGCATGTAGCCGGGGTCCGGGAGACAGGCCGTCATCACCACCGCTCCCTGGGCCCGGAACGCCGAGTACACCCTGTCGAGCCGGGCGGCCACGGAGTGGATGTCGAAGGTGTACCGCAGGGTGTCGTTGACCCCTATGACGACGGACACCACGTCAGGGCCCAGGGCCGTCGCCTCGGGCGTCTGACGCTCCAGGACGTCCCGCGTCTGGGCGCCGCTGACCGCCAGGTTGACGAACTCCACGGGTACGTCCCCCGGAGCGAGCCCCTGCGCGAGCAGTGCGGCCCACCCCCGCCATGTCCCGCCGACGGGGTCGCCCACCCCTTCCGTCAGCGAGTCCCCGAGGGCCACGAAACGAAGCGGTCTCATCCCAAGCCCTCCTGAAGGCGCGGCCGCACCTCGACCACCGCGTCGTGCGCGGCGAGGAAGCCCTCTACGGCGGTGCTCCATCCGAAACACTCGGCACGCGCGCGTGCCGCCTGCCTGCGCTCACCCTCGGGACACCCCAGCAGCAGCCGCACCGCGTCCGCGAAGGAGTCCCCGTTGTCCGCGGCGGTGGCCCCGGCGGACCCGATGACCTCGGGCAGGGCGGACAGGGAGCTCGCCACCACCGGCGTACCGCAGGCCATCGCCTCCAGGGCGGCGAGCCCGAACGTCTCGGCGGGCCCGGGTGCCAGGCAGACGTCGGCAGAGGCCTGGAGCGCGCCGAGCGCGGCGCGGTCCGCGAGGTGTCCGAGGAAGGTGACAGGCAGCCTCCGCTCCCGGGCACGCTGTTCGAGCCGGGCGCGCAGCGGTCCGTCCCCGGCGACGACGAGGACCGCACGCTGTCCGCGCCGCAGCAGCGCCTCAAGACCGTCCAGCGCCGTACCCGGCCGCTTCTCGACGGACAGCCTGGAGCACATCACGAGCAGGGCCTGGTCCACGCGCGCGTAGCGGGCACGCACCGCGGGATCCCGCAGCGAGGGGTCGCGTCCCACCAGATCGACGCCCAGGGGAGCGCGTACGACATTGCGGGCGCCGATCCGGACGAACTCGCGCTCGGCGAATTCCGTGGTGCACACGACACGCGAATAGGTGTGTGCGGTACGCACGTTGAGGGCGTCGGCGGTGCGCCTGGCCATCCCCTCGGAGAGCCCCCAAGTCCGCAGCACGCCGTCGGCGGTCTCGTGCGAGACCATCACGGCGGGCACCCGGGCCCGCCGCGCCCAGACGCCGGTCCAGCGCAGGGTGGTCCGGTCGGAGACCTCCAGGCGGTCGGGTGCGAGCGACTCCAGGAGCCGGGCGACCCGCCGCTTGTCCGTGAGCACGCGATAGCCGCCGGTGCCGGGCAGCACCGGCCCGGGCAGTGTGATGACGCGCCCCTGTTCGGTCTCCCGGTCCGTGGCGCGCTCACCGGGGACGATGAGCACCGGCTCGTGTCCCGCGGCCAGGTAGCCGGTGCCCAGCTCACGCAGCGCGGTGCGCAGGCCACCGGAGGCGGGGGCGACGAAGTTGGCGAGCCGTACGATGCGCAGGCTCATGCCGCCACCGCCGTCCGTGCGGAGAGCACGTCGCTGTAGTGCCCGATGAGCTGATCGCCGACGGCGGCCCAGGTGCGGCCCTCGACCATGTTCCGTCCCGCGGCGCCGTAGGCGGCCCGCAGTTCCGGATCGGCGGCCAGGGCCCACACGGCGTCGCGTACGGCGGTGGCGTCGCGCGGTGGCACCAGCAGCCCGGTACGCCCGTGGGCCACCAGGTCGAGCGGTCCGCCGGCGGCCGGCGCGACGACGGGCACCCCGCTGGCCATGGCCTCCTGCACGGTCTGGCAGAAGGTCTCGAAGGGGCCGGTGTGCGCGAAGACGTCCAGCGAGGCGAAGATCCGGGCGAGTTCGTCACCCGTGCGACGCCCGAGGAAGACGGCGCCGGGCAGCTGCTCGGTGAGGCCGGCCTGACTCGGTCCGTCGCCCACGATCACGAGACGCACGCCGTCCAGGCCGCACACCCCGGAGAGCAGTTCTACCTGCTTCTCGGGGGCGAGCCGGCCGACGTAACCGACGATCAGCTCACCGCCCGGCGCCAGCTCCCGGCGCATCGCCTCGTCCCGGCGGTCGGGACGGAAACGGTCGGTGTCCACACCACGCGCCCACAGCCGTACCCGGGGCACACCGTGTGACTCCAGGTCGTGCAGGGCCACGCTGGACGGGGCGAGCGTGCGGTCCGCGGCGGCGTGCACGGAGCGAATACGCCGCCACGCGGTGGCCTCGCCGGCACCCACGTACGTACGGGCGTATCCGGCGAGGTCGGTCTGGTAGACGGCGACGGCGGGGATGCCGAGCCGGGCGGCCGCGGCCATGCCGCGGACGCCGAGGATGAAGGGGCTGGCCAGGTGAACGATGTCCGCGCGGTGTTCGGTGATCGCCGCGGCGACGCGTCGGCTGGGGAGAGCGACGCGGACCTGGGGGTAGCCCGGGAGCGGAAGGGAGGGGATTCGGACGACAGGGCACGGCGCGGTGGCGTCGGGCCCGCTCCCGGCAGCGGTGGCCGGGGCGACGACGAGGGGAACGTGACCGCGATCGACGAGGTGCCGGGCGGTCTGAAGCGCGCAGTGAGCCACGCCGTTCACATCGGGGGGAAAGGATTCGGTCACGATGACGACACGCATACCCGTGTTCTCGCCCCGCTGGACGTGCCCGCGTCAACGTGGATCTTTCCGTACGGGGAACGTCCCATGAGCGTTGAACTCCGCACCCGTCCAGGTCAGCCCGCGTCCACGACTTCCCGGCCCATGGGTCACCGAACGTTCATACGGCGGGCATGTCCGGCCCGATTCTGCTCCGTACCGCCGTCTGCACTTCGGCCTCCTCGGCCGGATCCGCCGCCAGCCTGCGCAACTGGTCCACCACACGTGCGTCACCGGTCTCGGCATGCCGTGCGGCGACCTCGCGGGTGGTCTCCTCGCAGTCCCACAGGCACTCGACGGCGAAGCCTGCGGGGAAGGACGGATCGGTGGCGGCGAGCGCGCGGGCGGCGCGCCCGCGCAGATGGGACGAGGCGGTCTCGCGGTACACATGTCGCAGGACGGGTGCGGCGCAGATGATGCCGAGCCGCCCGGCCCCGTCGACGAGGGTGCACAGTGCCGGGGCGTCGGGGCCCTCGCCCCGTACGGCTTCGCGCAGCGCGCCCAGCACCAGCTCGCTGTCCTGCGTACCGCCCCGGCAGGCGAGCATCCGGCCCGCGGCGGCCCCCAGGGGATCTGGTCGGTGGGCCCAGTTTCGTGCCCGGTCGACGGCGGCGAGACTCCGCATCCGCTCGAAGGCCTCGACGGCGGCCTCGGCCACTGTCGGCGAACCGGCGGCCGCGGCACCCTCGATCAGGTCGAGAGCGTCCGGGTCATTGCTGTCGGCGAGATAGCGCAAGGCCGTGCAGCGGGCCCCGTCGTCGCCACCACGGGCGGCCTCGACGATCTCGGGCCGGTCCTCGGGGCCTGCGACGGCGCTGAGGCAGCGGGCGGCCGGGACATGGAGCGCGGCTCCGCGTTCGATGCCCTGCTGGGCCCACTCGAAGACGGCCTGCACGCTCCACCCCGGGCGGGGCCCGGCCGGTCGCATCTGGCGCTGCCAACGGTCGAAGGAGCCCTGTTCCTGGGCGGCACGCACACGCGTGCCGATGGATTCGCGCGGATCGTCGGCCCACAGCCGCCAGGGCCGTGGTTCGAACGCGTCGCGCACGGTGGCGGCGAGCGCGGCCTCGCCCTCGGCGTCGGCCGGGAAGCGGGCGAGCACGGGTGCGGCGAGGGCCCGCAGGCCCGCGTCGTCATCGCGCAGGGCCAGCTCGTCCAGGGCCCAGGCCCAGTTGGTGCCGGAGGCGGCGTACCTGCGCAGCAGTTCGAGCGCGTCCCGCCTGCCGTACGAGGCGAGGTGTCCGAGGACCGCCAGCGCGAGCCCGGTACGGGAGTCGCAGTCGTCGAGAACGTCCTCGGCGTCGAAGAGGTGCCGCTCGATCTCGTCGAGCTCACCGCTCACGTCGAGGTAGAGACGGGCGTAGTAGAGGGAGCGGTTCTCCACCTGCCAGTCGTGGCGGGGGTCGCGCAGCACACAGTGGTTCAGCGCCGCGAGCGCCTCGGCGCGCGGTGCGGTGAGCGCGTGCAGCGTGCCGTCGCCGCGACCCCTCTGAAGCAGGCCGAGCAGCGTACCGCTGGGCGCTATGACCGGATCGAACATGGGAAACAGCCTCACATCAAGCGTCGACGCAACCGGGATCCTGCATTACCTGGCCACGTGACAACACGTCGGAGCGCCCGCCGTCTCTTGCTTGCTGAAGACCATCTTCCTCTGCCTCTCGTCGGTGGCCCATGCGGGCCGCGTCACGGCCCGCGCGGTGCGGCAACACCTGCCCAGCCATCACGTCCGTGAATCACGACGTCATGATGACCCAGCGGTTCTTCCCGCCGCGACCGCATTTCCGGCGGCCCCGCTCCGCCTCCCCCATTTTCTTCGTTTCGCCTGTTCAGGGCGTTGAAGTCATCGTGTACCGAACAACTCGAGCAGCTCGGTCTTGCCGAACATCCGGGCCGTGTCGACGGCCGAGGGCGTGCCCGCGGCCGGATCGGCGCCGCCGTCCAGGAGCGCCCGGATCACCGCCTCCTCGCCCTTGAAGACGGCCCCCGCGAGCGGCGTCTGCCCCCGGTCGTTGATGCGGTCCGCCTCGGCGCCCCGCGTCAGCAGGGCGCGTACGGCGTCGGCGTGGCCGTGGTAGGCGGCGAGCATCACGAGCGAGTCACCGCGGTCGTTGGTGAGGTTGGCGGGAACGCCCGCGTCGACGTACGCGACGAGCGCCTCGGTCTCGCCACGGCGCGCCAGATCGAAGATCTTGGTCGCCAGCTCCACGACATCCGGGTCGGGGGCTTCACTCATCGGCCGGACCGCCTCTCACTGCAACCGTTCGGGTGAATCGCCAGCGTACTGGCTCCGGCGGTACATGACCGGCACCGTCTGCGGCAAAGATCACAACGGATTTCCCGGCTGCGACGGGCCTGCTCAGGCGGCCTGCACGGCTCCACCATTCGGGTGAAATCTAGGGGAATTCACCCCATTGCACCTTTTGTCGTATGGATACATGCTGTGATCCTGGAAGAACTCATGGTGACTGTCCCCACGAACCAGGAGAGCTCAAATGATTCTGTCCATCTCAGGCGTCGTCCTCCTCGGCATCATCGTCTTCCTCTTCTTCAAGAAGGACGGGCTCAAGGGGTCGCATGCCTTTGTGGCCGCGCTGTTCGGGTTCTACCTGGCGAGCACGGCCATCGCTCCGAGCATCAAGGCCGGCGGGGAGAGCCTTGCGGGTCTCCTCGGCGGGATCAAGTTCTGACATCCCTCCCTCTCGCACGCACCATCAGGAGACAGCAGTGGCCCGGCGCCCTCTCCCCCGCATTCTGAGCAACGGCAGCGCACAGATCGCCCGAAGCCGGGATCTGGCCCGGACGGCAGCCGACAGCGCCACCGACGTCCTCCACCCGCTGATCACGATCACTCGTGGACTGCGCCGGCTGGCGGCTGCCGGGCGGCGCAGGTGGGCGGACACGCCCAAGGACCGGCGCGGGCCACTGCTGTTCCTGGTGGCCTCGGTGGTCCTGGTCGTGGCGCTGGTGCCGTACGGACCGCTGTTCGCCGTCATCACACTGATGGCGGCGGCAGCCTGGGCGGGCCGCGAACGCGCCGCGCCGGAGCCGACGGGCCCCGACGACTCGCAGACCCAGCGCCTCCAGTCGCTGTACGAGGCCCTGGTCCCGTACTTCTCCGCGGCCGAGGACCCCGCTCCCCTCTATGCCCACGGCGGCGACTGGGAGAAGGCCTTCTCGTCGTACGACTTCGACGACGACGGACGCGTCTCCCAGCTCCACCTCCGCTACCCGGCGTACTTCACCGACGGAGAGGCGGAGTCCCGCGCCCGGATCGAGCAGCTCCTGCATGCCAAGTCCGGCCGCGGCCGTGAGTACCACTTCGAGTGGGACGAAGAGGGCAACGAGCTGAGGATCACGGTCCTTTCGCCGCTCCCCACGGACATCGCCGCCCAGCGGTTCGTGACGGCCCCCGGCGAGACGGTCCTCGGCTTCACCGACCCCGCCGACGTCCAGCGCACGCTCCCCCTCACCTACGGTGATCAACAGCGTGACGTCCCCCCGGTCGTCTGGCGCACCGGGGTCCGCTCCACGGAGCCACATCTCCTTGTCGCGGGCGAACCGGGCAGCGGTACCACCACACTCCTGCGCTCGATCGCCCTGCAGTGCCTCCAGTACGGCGATGTCGTGATCGTCGAGGGCGCGGGCACCGGCGAGTACGCGTGCCTGACCGGCCGCCAGGGTGTCCTGGCCGTCGAGTGCGGGCTCGCCGGGGCACTCGCAAGCCTGGAGTGGGCCGCTCACGAGACGGAGCGGCGTCTCATCGCCGCGAACCGCGCCCGGCAGGCGGGCCAGGCCGCGCCGGACGACACCAAGCACCCGCTGTGGATCCTGCTCGACCGCCCGAGCGCGCTGGGGCACTTCGCCGCCGTCGACGGCCGCAACGACCCCCAGTCACTCCTCCAGGTCCCCCTGCGCCATGGCCGTGCGGCCGGTGTCACGGTCGTCGTGGCCGAGCACTTCGAGAGCCTCGACTCCCTCAGCGACGCCGTCCGCCAGCACACCCGCGCGCGCGTGGTGCTCGGTCCCGCGTCCCCCACCCAGCTGGAAACGGTCCTCGGCGCACCCCCGCACACCACCCCCACCCGCGCCGTACCCCCCGGCCGCGGCTACGCCCGCCTCGGCACCGGCCCCGTCCTCCGCCTCCAGGTCCCGGCCACCCCGGACCCCGACGACGACGCGACCAGCGAGACCCACCGCAGGGCAGTCCTGGACCTGCTCCCGGAGCGAACGATCCCGGCGGAGGCCGAGATCAGCCCGTCCGGCGTCTGAGGACGAGCCCTTCGGGCGAACGGGGGTCTGGGGGCGCCACCCCCAGGTACGGGAACAGGCAGGGGCGGAGGGGGCGAAAACCCTCCGCCCCTGCGCGCTAAGCCACGAACGTCCGAGGCGCCTCGCTCCCCGAGGCACCGCCCTCCACCAGCCGCGCCGCCGCAGCAAGCCTCACCGCAGCCTCCTCCGCCACCGCACCCCCGACGGTGAACGGCAACCGCACATACCCCTCGAAGGCGCCATCCACCCCGAACCGCGGCCCGGACGGCACCCGGACCCCCACCCGCTCCCCCACCTCGGCGAGCCGCGACCCGGACAGCCCACCGGTCCGTACCCACAAGGTGAGACCACCCCGCGGCACCGCGAACTCCCACTCGGGCAGCTCACGCCGTACGGCAGCGACGAGGGCGTCCCGGTTCTCCCGGGCCTGCGTCCGCCGGATCTCCACCGCCTGCTCCCAGCCTCCGGTGCTGAGCAGCCAGTTCACGGCCAGTTGCTCCACTACGGGCGTGCCCAGGTCGGCGTACGCGCGCGCGGCGACCAGGCTGCGGATCACGTCGGGAGCGGCCCGCACCCACCCGATCCGCATCCCGGCCCAGAAGGCCTTGCTGGCGGATCCGACCGTGATGACGGTGGACCCGGCGGGGTCGAAGCTGCACACGGGACGGGGCATGGCCGATCCGTCCTCGTCCAGGCGGAGTTCGCTCATCGTCTCGTCCACGACGAGCACGGTCCCCGCAGACCTGGCCGCGTCCACCAGCACGCGCCGCCGGTCCTCGTCGGCAAGGGCGCCCGTCGGGTTGTGGAAGTCGGCGACGACATACGCGAGCCGGGGCGCCGAGTCACGCAGGACCTGTCGCCAGCGGTCCATGTCCCAGCCGGCGAGCCCCTCGGCCATGGCGACGGGCACCAGCCGGGCCCCGGCCTCGCGCATCAGCTGAAGGATGTTGGCGTACGAGGGCGACTCGACGGCGATCCGTTCGCCGCGCCCGGCGAAGAGATGGCAGATCGCGTCCATCGCCCCCATCGCCCCGGTGGTCACCATGATCTGTTCGGGCATGGTCGGAATGCCGCGCGCGGTGTACCGCTCGGCGAGCATCGAACGCAGCGCGGGCAGCCCGGCGGGATAGTCGCCGTGGGTGTGCGCGTAGGGCGGCAGTTCCTCCAGCGCGCCCTGGACGGCCCGGGTGAGCCATGGCTCGGGTGCGGGCAGCGCCGCGCAGCCGAGGTCGATCATGGATCCGAGGGCCTCGGGAGGCAGCGGCTCGAGTCCGCGCGCGGGCAACGGATTGCCCGCGGGCACGGCGGTCCAGCTGCCCGCTCCGCGACGGGACTCCAGGAACCCCTCGGACCGCAGCGCCTCATAGGCCGCGGCGACCGTCGTACGGCTGACGGACAGGGACAGCGCGAGCTCCCGCTCGGCGGGCAGCCGCGCGGCGACCGGCACCCGCCCTTCGAGCACGAGGAGCCGGATGCCGTCGGCGAGCGCGCGATAGGCGGGCGGGCGACGGGAACCGGGCCCCGCGGGGCGCTCCTGCTGGGAGTGGAGCAGCCGGGCGAGCTGAGCGGCACCCACCGCCGAAGTCCACTGAGTCATGATTCCCAGTCCACCTTCCCCGAATTGGCCATGGATGCGATGACTTCTCAAGCCACAGAGTGACACGGGTCAGGCCACGACGACCAATACAGGGGGCTCCTCTTGTCCACGCGCACCACCCGCTCGGAACCCGGACTCCTTGCCCCCCGACGCTTCCCGCGCCGGCTCGTCCAGCTGTACGTCGGCCTGGCGCTGTACGGCGCGAGCTCGGCCCTGCTCGTGGAGTCGGGTCTCGGGCTGGAGCCCTGGAACGTACTGCACCAGGGTCTCGCCGAGCTGACCGGTCTGACGATCGGCGTGGTGTCGATCTTCGTGGGCGCGGCGGTGCTGCTCCTGTGGATCCCGCTGCGCCAGCGCCCGGGCCTGGGTACGGTCTCCAACGTCTTCGTGGTCGGCATCGCCATGGACGGCTCACTCACCCTCCTGCCCGACGCCCACATCCTGGCCGTACGGATTCCCCTTCTCGTGGCGGGCATCGTGCTGAACGGCGCGGCGACCGGCCTCTACCTCAGCGCGCGGTTCGGTCCAGGGCCGCGCGACGGCCTGATGACGGGCCTGCACCAGCTCACCGGCCGCTCGATCCGCCTGATGCGCACGGCCATCGAGGGGGCAGTCGTCGCGACCGGGTTCGCCCTCGGCGGCACGGTCGGAGTCGGCACGGTCCTGTACGCGATCGCGATCGGCCCGCTCGCCCAGTTCTTCCTGCGTGTGTTCGCCGTCCCCACGGCACCGGGCGGCAGCACGGTCGTTGCCGCCGGGCAACCGGAGCGCGCCACACTTTCCGGGTGAGCACGCGCATACGTCACCCGTATCTCGACCACCCCGGCCCGATCGCCTTCGCACACCGGGGCGGAGCGGCGGACGGTCTGGAGAACACCCTGGCCCAGTTCCGGCGGGCGGTGGAGGCGGGCTACCGCTACATCGAGACGGACGTCCACGCGACGGCGGACGGCAAGCTCGTCGCCTTCCACGACTCGACCCTGGACCGGGTCACGGACGGAGCGGGCCGGATCGCGGACCTCCCGTGGGAGGACGTGCGCCACGCGCGCGTGGCCGGCAAGGAACCGGTGCCCCTCTTCGAGGAGCTGCTCGAAACCTTCCCCGAGGTGCGCTGGAACGTCGACATCAAGGCCGAACCCGCCCTGCATCCCCTGCTCAATCTGATCGGCCGCACCGACGCCTGGGACCGCGTCTGCGTCGGCTCGTTCTCCGAGGCGCGCGTCTTCCGCGCCCAGCGCCTGGCCGGACCGCGCCTGGCCACCTCGTACGGCACCCGGGGCGTCCTGGGGCTGCGGTTGCGCTCGTACGGCATACCGGCCGCGGTGCGCGGCTCGGCGATCGCCGCCCAGGTGCCCGTGTCCCAGTCGGGTGTGCCGGTGGTCGACCGGCGCTTCCTGCGTGCCGCCCACGCGCGCGGGCTACAGGTCCACGTGTGGACGGTCAACGAGGCGGATCGTATGCACCGGCTCCTGGACCTGGGAGTCGATGGCATCATGACCGATCACATCGACACGCTGCGCAGCGTCCTGGAGGACCGGGGCACCTGGGTCTGAGCCCCGCGCGGTCCGTTCACGGGGAAGCGAGGAGCGCGGGTGGACACTGACACCGTGCGTGCAGAGGCGACCGACGAGGCCGCCGGGCGGCGGCGCGAGCAGCACGGCTGGTACATGTACGACTGGGCGTGCTCCGTCTACTCGACGAGCGTGCTCACCGTGTTCCTCGGCCCCTATCTGACATCGGTCGCCGAGGCGGCGGCGGACCCGGACGGTTTCGTGCATCCCCTGGGGATCCCGATCCGCGCCGGTTCCTTCTTCGCGTACGCGGTCTCGGCGTCCGTCATCCTGTCGATCTTCGTGATGCCGATGGCGGGCGCGGCCGCCGACCGCACGGGCCGCAAGAAGCCGCTGCTCGCGGCCGCCGCCTATGTGGGTGCCGCGGCCACCACCGGCATGTTCTTCCTGGCCGGCGACCGCTATCTGCTGGGCGGACTGCTGCTGATCGTCGCCAACGCCTCGGTGGCCGTGTCGATGGTCGTCTACAACTCCTACCTGCCGCAGATCGCCCCGCCCGCGGAGCGTGACGCGGTCTCGTCCCGGGGCTGGGCCTTCGGTTACGCGGCGGGCTCACTGGTCCTGGTCGCGAACCTGATCCTGTTCACGGCCCACGACAGTTTCGGCCTCTCGGAGTCGATGGCGGTGCGCATCTGTCTCGCCTCGGCGGGCATCTGGTGGGGGGCCTTCACCCTCGTACCGCTCAAGCGCCTGCGCGATCGCCGTACAGCTCCCACCGGGACGGCGTCCGTGCACGGATGGCGGCAACTGGCCGCCACCGTGCGCGACATGCGCGGCAAACCCCTCACCCTCTCCTTCCTGCTCGCGTACCTCATCTACAACGACGGCATCCAGACGGTCATCTCCCAGGCCTCGATCTACGGATCGCAGGAACTGGGCCTCGGCCAGTCGACACTGATCGTCGCCATCCTGCTGGTGCAGGTGCTGGCGGTGGCGGGCGCCCTGGGCATGGGCCGTCTGGCGCGCAGATACGGCGCGAAACGTACGATCCTCGGCTCGCTCGTCGCCTGGACCGTGACGCTCTGCGCCGGGTATTTCCTGCCCGCCGGCGCGCCCGTCGGGTTCTTCGTCCTGGCCGCCGGCATCGGGCTCGTCCTGGGCGGCAGCCAGGCACTTTCCCGCTCCCTGTTCTCGCATCTCGTGCCGAGCGGCAAGGAGGCCGAGTACTTCTCCGCCTACGAGATGAGCGACCGTGGCATGAGCTGGCTGGGCCCACTCCTGTTCGGGCTCACCTACCAGCTGACCGGAAGTTATCGGGACGCGATCATCTCGTTGGTGGCCTTCTTCGTCATCGGGTTCGTGCTGCTCGCGAGGGTGCCGGTGCGACAGGCGATACGCGACGCGGGGAATCCCGTACCCGACAGGATTTAGCGCCGGAGGCCAAAGGCCGGTAGTGTACGCGTTTGGCCTGCCAGGCGTACCGTTACTGCGCGTCAAGATACTGAAACGCCGGGTTACATCTGCTCTCAGATGTGACAAAGCGGGCGCAGGTGGGTACAACAAGGGGCGGCTACGACGGCGACGCATGACCCGGAACGGGAATCTTTACCGCCGACCGGACGTTGACCGGATGACGACGACAGCGACACCTGTCCTGTGGGCGACAAGCCCGGGAGGCACGATTCATGAGTGAGCGAGCTCTTCGCGGTACGCGCCTCGTGGTGACAAGCTACGAGACGGACCGCGGCATCGACCTGGCCCCGCGCCAGGCCGTGGAGTACGCATGCGAGAAGGGACATCGCTTTGAGATGCCCTTCTCGGTCGAGGCGGAGATCCCGTCCGAGTGGGAGTGCAAGGTCTGCGGGGCCCAGGCACTCCTGGTGGACGGCGACGGCCCTGAGGAAAAGAAGGCCAAGCCCGCGCGTACACATTGGGACATGCTGATGGAGCGACGCACCCGAGAGGAACTCGAAGAGGTCCTTGAGGAGCGTCTGGCGGTTCTGCGCTCCGGCGCGATGAACATCGCGGTACATCCGCGGGACAGCCGCAAGTCCGCGTAACCCCCGCCGGGGTTGGGTGGCATACACGAACGCACGCAGCCGCGGGCGCCGTACCTGACGGGTACGGGGTCTGCGGCTTTGTGCGTTTCGGGGACGGCCAGGGGTACGGGGGCCCGGCCGGGGTGCGGGGCCCTGGGGCTGTGGGGCCCAGGGCCCGCCACTCAGCCGTTCAGCGGCGGGCGCGGGCCCGGATCCTGCTGCCGGCCCGTGTCGTCCCTGATGACCTCGCCCTGGACGACCTTGCCGTCGGGGCGGTGCATCCGCGCCTGCTGGAAGGCGTCGCCCAGCGTGCCGGGAGGAGCCGCCGCGATCCTGCGCTCGATGGTCCGCTCGGCATAGCGGCTGAGGGCCTTCTGGACGGGCGGGATCAGGAGGAGGAGGCCGACG
The DNA here is from genome assembly GCF_044744645.1 of Streptomyces sp. NPDC087263. Classification (NCBI taxonomy): domain Bacteria; kingdom Bacillati; phylum Actinomycetota; class Actinomycetes; order Kitasatosporales; family Streptomycetaceae; genus Streptomyces; species Streptomyces sp. NPDC087263. The sequence goes on along the minus strand of NZ_JBIUYT010000019.1, from coordinate 17,732 downwards.
GCGTCGGAGAGCAGGCCGGGGATCATCAGGAGCAGGCCGCCGAGCATCATCAGCCCGTTGCCGTCGCCCTTTCCGGTCGCCACCGTGGGCGCCGCCCCGCTCTGCTGCTGTTGCAGCGTCTCGCTGAGGTTGCGGAAGGCACGGCGCCCGGCCCGCTTGATGACCACGGAGCCGAGGACGAAGGCCGCGACCAGCAGCAGAAGCACCGTGAAGCCGCTCGCCGCCCCCGCGACCACGGTCAGCAGCCAGATCTCCAGCACCAGCCACACGGCGACGCCGAGAGGCAGGAAGGTGCGCAGCCGCGAGCGCCGCGGGCGGGCGGGGTACGTGGGTGTCGGAGCGCCAGTCGTCATGTTCCCAGTGTGCCTGGAGGCGGCTCAGTACGGGATAAGCGGATGATCAACAGCACCTGTGAACCGGGAACGGAACCTGTGAGAGCCCGGGCGGGCGCAAGAAGCCGTACGACGGTCGAATCACCCCGGCGGGACGAATCGACTCAGAGGGACTTGCGCCCCGTGATCCGCCCGACCCGCTCCCCCACGCCCCACGTGGTGACCCGCCACAGGGCCTCGATCAGAATGTCCCGGCTCATCTTGGAGTCGCCGTGCTCCCGCTCGACGAAGGTGATCGGGACCTCGACGACGTGAAAGCCGGCCTTGACGGCGCGACGGGCCAGGTCGACCTGGAAGCAGTACCCCTGGGAGGCGACCTCGGTGAGGCCGAGGCCTTCGAGGGTCTCGCGACGGAAGGCCCGGTAGCCGCCGGTGACGTCGCGGATCGGCACGTCCAGCAGGACACGGGAGTACAGACTGCCGCCGCGTGAGATGAACTCGCGGGACTTGGGCCAGTTCACGACCCGCCCGCCCGGCACCCAGCGCGAGCCGAGCACGAGGTCGGCGCCCTTGAGGGCGGTCAGCAGACGGGGCAGCTCCTCGGGCTGGTGGGAGCCGTCGGCGTCCATCTCGACGAGTACGCCGTAGCCGTGCTCCATGCCCCAGCGGAAGCCCGCGAGATAGGCGGCGCCGAGGCCTTCCTTGCCCTTGCGGTGCAGCACCTGGACCTGCTCGTCCTCGACGGCCAGCTCGTCGGCGAGTTTCCCCGTGCCGTCGGGGCTGTTGTCGTCCGCCACGAGAACGTGCGCCTCGGGCACGGCGGTGCGCACCCGGCCGACGATCTTCTTGATGTTCTCGGCCTCGTTGAAGGTCGGAATGATCACCAAGGCCGGACCGAGCGGGCCGAACTGTCTCCCCTGGGCTTCCGCCGCCAGGGTCCCGTCGCCGTCGTTCACTGCTGCCCCTTCGAGTACGTACGCAGAAGTCCACCATAGTGGCCGCAACCTGCGCTGCCACGCCGTGGCGGTAGTACGGGGGTGTCGCTTCACCAAGAGGCGGGTAAGACCTGAACCCGCCCGGCGCAGCACGCGTGCTGCGGATCGGGGCCCGGCGCCCTTCGGGCCGACCAGGGACCCGCTGGCTGCGGGTCGACCGAAAGCCGTTGTCTACTGAACGTCCGGGCCCCACCCGGGTCACACCTGCCGACTTGTCGGAACGTTTCCCTCGCCTCTCGCTGCGTGGGTGCTGGGCCTGGCTCCCAGTGGTGGTGTGCCGGTGCGGCACACCGCCCCTGACCCAGCGGCGCTTCGAGGCCGCGCGGAAGTTCCCCGGTCGGACGTCCGGTGGTGGACCCGGCCGAACCTACCCGCCACCTGCGGCCCACTGTCAACAGCCGTTTGACCTGCGCTTTCTCCCTCAAACGCCTGGTCAGTGCGGAGGATGCGCAGGTCGCGCGACGGGGCGGCGGGCGGTGATCCGAGACGCGCCACCCCGGGACATCACTCGTTAGGCCGTACGAATACCGTCCGACCGCCCACCACGGTGCGCAGGCAGACGGGCAGGTCGTTCCCGGGGGTCAGATCCGGCAGCCCGGGGGTGCCGGAACGAGGATCGGTGGACCAGCGCGCGACCCGGTCGTCGGGGGCCTGCACGACGAGCTCCTCGGTGCGCCACACGGCGTAGTCCGCGGGCGCGCCCGGCACCAGGACACCCCCGTCGTCCCGTCCGACGGCCCGCCATCCACCGCGCGTATGCGCCGTGAACGCGGCGCGCACCGACACCCGGTGCTCGGGCGTGCGGTGGAAGGCGGCGGCGCGGACGGTGCCCCAAGGGTCGAGGGGCGTGACGGGGCTGTCGGAGCCGAAGGCGAGCGGCACGCCGGTGCGCAGCAGGGCCGCGAACGGGTTGAGCGTGCGGGCCCGCTCGGCGCCCAGGCGCTGGGCGTACATGCCGTCCTCGCCGCCCCACAGCGCGTCGAAGGCGGGCTGCACGGAGGCGGTGAGGCCGAGTTCGGCGAAGCCCGCGATCGTCTCGGGGGTGAGCATCTCGGCGTGCTCGACACGGTGTCTTGCGGCGCGTACGCGGGCGAGGCCGACCTTCTCGGCGGCGGAACGCACCCCTTCGACCACGGAGGCCACGGCGGCGTCCCCGATGGCGTGGAAGCCCGCCTGGAGGCCCGCCTCGGTGCACGCGACGACATGGGCGGCGACGGCCGCCGCGTCGAGGTAGGCGGTGCCGCTGTGGCCGGCGTCTGCGTACGGCTGGTGCAGACAGGCGGTGTACGAGCCGAGGGAGCCGTCCACGAACAGGTCACCGGCGGCGCCGACCGCGCCCAGGGCGCGCGCCTTGTCGACATCCTGCTCGGCCCAGTAGCCGACCACCCGCGGGCCGGGCTCCTCGGCGGCGAGCCGCAGCAGCCCGGTGAAGTCGTCCTCGGAGGAGATGTCCGGTCCCGCGCACTCGTGGACGGAGCCGATACCGAGCGAGGCGGCGCGGGCGAGCGCGGCGCGCTGGGCCCGGGTGCGCTGCTCCACGGTGATGGCGTCGAGGGCGGCCCCGCGGACGGCGTGGTGGGCGTCGCGGGTCAGCGGACCGTCCTGGTACCCGGCGCGTCCGGTGACCCCCGGCACGAGGTCCAGGAGCGCGCTGGTGACCACGGCGGAGTGCACGTCGATGCGGGAGAGGTACAGCGGACGTCCGCCGGTCGCCTCGTCGAGTTCGGTACGCGTCGGAGGACGTCCACCGGGCCAACGGGCCGCGTCCCAGCCGTGTCCGAGCAGGACCCGGTCGGCGGGGCGGGCGGCAGCGAAATCCCGTACGAGGGCGAGTGCCTCCTCCAGGGAGGGGGCGTCGGACAGGTCCAGGCCGGTGAGTGCGAGGCCGGTGGCGGTGGTGTGCACGTGTGCGTCGGTGAACGCCGGGGTGACCAGGGCGCCTTCGAGGTCCACGACCTCGTCGACCCCGTCGGCGAAGGCGTCGGCCGCGCCTTCCGAACCGACCCAGGCGACCTGCCCGCGTTCGACGACCATCGCGGTGGCGAAGGGATCGGCGGGACTGTGGACTTCTCCACCGCGCAGCAGCACGGTGTCCGACGAGGCGGTGCTCTCACTCATGGGGAACAGTTTCGCCCCTGCCGGCACCGGTCCCGTGCCGGGGTCCGTCAGATCCGGGGTGGCCGCGCCTCGTACGGCGTCGACAGCACCACCGTCGTCCGGGTCGACACCCCTGCCAGGCCGCGCAGCCGTGCGAGGAGTTCCTCCAGTTCGTGCGGGGTCGAGACCCGCACCTTGAGGATGTAGTTCTCGTCGCCCGCGACGCTGTGGCAGGCCTCGATCTCGGGCACGCCGGCGAGGCGTTCGGCGATGTCGTCGGGGGCGCTGGGGTCGAACGGCTTCACCGAGATGAAGGCCGTCAGGGGCAGCCCGACGGACTCCGGGTCCACGACCGCCGCATAGCCGCGGATGACACCGCGTTGCTCCAGTCGGCGCACCCGTTGGTGCACGGCAGACGTGGACAGGCCCGTGGCCTTGCCCAGGTCGGTGTAACTCATCCGCCCGTCCGCGACGAGCAGCTGTACGATCTGTCGGTCCAGCTCCTCCATGGCGCAGAACTTACAGGGCCCTTGATCCTCGCGGATACCTGAGCGGCGCAGGTCATACCCGGTTTGTGATGTGGCAGAGTTCGACCTGTGAGCCGGCCGGGGGACGAACCCACCGGGCCGGGCACCTGCGGGCGGCATGTGACGAACGCCACATAGTCGGAACCGGGTCCGTGATGTTCTCGTGATTACCGCAGAGACGGGGCGGGAAGTGCTTGCTGTGGTCGAGGTCGCAGCGCCTTGTCGGCCCACCCAAGGGGGAGAAGCCCATGCAGAGTCTTAAGCGCCCTGGTCGTACCGCACCCAAGCGGCAGCAGCCGGTCGTCGACTCCGAGCCGGAGGGCGTCGAATCAGACGCCCTGGACGGTGAGGAGTTCGACGCGTACGACACCTTCGAGATGTACCGGGTGATCTGCCCGGACTGCGCGCAGCCCATCGCGCTCCTGGCGGACGAAGAGATCCTTCCCGAGCACGCCCTGTGCGCCTCGCCGTGGAACCCGTTCGGGCTCACGGTCTGCACCGGCACGGGCCGGGCCGCGGACGACGCACAGCCCGCGGACGAAACCACGGAACCTCAGGAGCAGGACACCGCCCTGCTGTTGACGCTCCCTCAGGGCCTCGACTGGCGGACCCAGCCGTTCTCGCACGTCGGCGGCCCCAGCTCGCGCCCGATGCGGGTTCCCGAGATGCGGCGCCTGGCCGCCTGACCGTCTCGCGCGCGCCGCGGCTGACGCCCGGTCAACTCCAGTAGCTGCCCTGCACCATGGCCCGCAGGCTGCCGTGGTGCAGGATCAGTGTGTCCGGATCCCGGGGGACGACGACCTCACCGAAGTGTGCCTGGCGGTAGGCGATGCGCAGCATCACGATCGCGTGCCGCAGGGCGGCGTACAGCGTGTAGAAGTCCATGTCCCGCGGTGTGTGGCCGGTGAGTTCGGCATAGCGCCGCTCCACCCTGTCGCGGCGCAGGAAGTCGGGCAGTCCGGCCTGGCCGAAACTCACGGTGAGGTCCTGGAAGAAGCGGTGCAGATAGACGGTCCAGCCGAGGTCCACCTCGCGCGGGGCCGGTGCCGCCATCTCCCAGTCGAGGACGGCGACGGGTTCGAAGCCGTCGTAGATGACGTTCCCGATGCGCGCGTCGCCCCAGTTGAGCACCGTCTCGCCCTCGTCGCGGGGCCACAGCTCGTCGAGGCGGTCGAAGGCGCACTCGATGAGGGGCGAGCGTGACAGGCCGTCAACCACCCATGCGTAGTAGGCACGTTGGGCCTCGACGTGCCTACCGAGTGGGCTTCGACGGCCTTTCAGGGACAGGAATCCCGTCTCCTTCAAGGGGACTTGGTCGTGCAGTCGCGCCAGGAGTCCGACCGAGGCCGCCTCAAGGTGCCCGCGTTCCTCGTCACTTGCCGCGTGCAGCCAATTCCCTTCGTACGTATAGGGCATGACGTCCGGTGGCACCCGTCCCGCGATCCGTTCCATGACGAGGAACGGCGCCCCGAGCGGCCCCGGGTCCTCCTCCAGCCACAGCACGCTCGGCACCGGCAGGTCGGTGTGCTCGGCGACCAGGCGCATCGTGCGGTACTGCCGGGTCATGTCGTAGACGGGGAAGACCGTGTACGCCGCCGGGTCCGCGGCCAGTCTCAACGCGCAGGCGCGCAGGGGCGGTTCGGGGTGCTCGATGTCGAAGAGCAGGGTTTCGCTGGACATGCCGTTGGACGGGGGGACGGATACGTTCACCGCCCTGGCGCCGGGGAGGCGGGTGGCGAGCCAGCCCGTCAGCTTGCCGGTCAGCTCCTGGAGGTCGCGTGTCGTCGTACGTGGGCGGGGTGCCGTGGCCATCTCGCGCCCCCTTCAGTGCGCGACCGAGTCGAATCCGGTGAACCCGCTGGGATCATGGCGGCCGAAGGAGCCGTGCTCGAAGATCCCGTGCCCGGTCTGTCCGTCCAGCGTGCAGCGGGCGGCGTGGTCGATCACCCCGTACGCGGCCGGCCGATGAGCCGTCGGGTCGGAGAGGTCGTAGACGCGGCGGTCGGTCCAGCCACGGCCGCGCCAGGTGCCGTGCTGCCAGTCGTCGGCCGGTGGATAGCCGGCGCCGACGGCCAGCGGGGAGGAGGTGAGCACCTCCACTTCCAGTTCCATGGGCTTGCGGTCCGCCGGGTGCGTGAGGTGGATGACGGCGGAGGCGGGGTGGCGGGTACCGGGTCGATAGGTGATGTCGGCCTGGGGCCAACCCAGTTGGAGGTCGCGGCGGCCATCGCGTACGAGTGTCGCGTCGCTGAGGGTGCGGTATCCGTCCGCGTCCTCCTGGATGACGACCATCAGGAACCGGTCCTCGAAGCGGACCGGGCACCAGACCCAGTGGAACCCCTCGGTCGGGTTCTCCTCGGCCAGGCGTCCGCCCTCCTCGCCCGGGAGGGGCCGGACGCCCCAGCTGCGGTCGCGGGTGCCGGTCCACTCGCCCGTCCGGACGGGTATCTCCCGGCCGCCGACGCGGATCATCCCCTCGACGCTGCCCGCCTGCACGAAGCGGCGCCCTTCCAGCGTGAGCCGGCCGCCCCGGCGCTGGACGTGGTGCGGCTCCCAGAGAGCCGGGAAGTCGGCGGTCCAGGTGATGTCGTACGACAGGGAGTCCGGCGGCAAGTCCGACGACGACACGTCCGGCGACGGATCAGGTGATGAGCCGGGCGAAGAACCCGGCGAGGAGCCCGGACGGGAGGAGCCCACCGGGGAACCCGGCAGCGAATCGGCCTCCAGCTGAAGCCTCAGCCGCCGCAACGGCTCCTCGACCGTGATCCGCAGCGGTCCCACCGCGAGGTCCATCCGCTCGTCGCCGAGCGCGTCCGAGGCCCGTACCGCGTGCAGGCGGTCGCCGTACCGCAGGGTGGCGTACGCGTCGATCACCCCGGCGTTCGGGTACACCCCGAGACCCACGATCAGGAGCGCCCGCCCCTGGTGGTCGAAGACATGGAAGATGCAGCGGTCGTAGGCGTTCCGGTCGCCTGTCGCGACATGCTTCATCGACAGGGGCACCTGGTGTACGGGGTACTCGTCGAGGGCAACGGGGCGGTCGTCGGGCATCGCAAGCCTCCCTGGGCGCGCGGCAGTTGACGTCGCCCGGAGGGGTACGGCCCCCGGCGCGCAGTTGACGGTACGTCAGATGTGGGCCATGGGCCAGATACCGGAACCCAGGCGGAGCCCCCCGCGTGGGCCCGTCGCGAACGCACGGGCGATTCCGGGGGCCGGTGACCTGCCCGCCCGCCTACGCGTTGCCCCGGTATGACCCCCACATATTCAGCGACCGGGCGTCGGCGCAGGACCGTCGCGCCGGCGGCCGCAGAATCGGTTCCGCGGCCGGTTCAGCAGGCGCCGCCACTCCCGGATCCCCCCATCTACCGCGCCCTCATCCGCACCTGGGCCGACCGTGGCCGCACACTGCCGGGGCGCCACGACCCGGAGTGGGCACGGCTGGCGTCGCCGTCGGCGATGTACGGCCACGGGTCGTTCAGCGCGACTCGGGACCCGCGAGGTGACGGGCGATGACCATCCGCTGGATCTGATTGGTGCCCTCCACGATCTGGAGGACCTTGGCCTCGCGCATATAGCGCTCGACGGGGAAGTCGGCGGTGTAGCCGTACCCGCCGAGGACCTGCACGGCGTCCGTGGTGACCTTCATCGCGGTGTCCGTGCACAGCAGTTTGGCCATGGCCGCCTGCTTGGAGAACGGCCGGCCCATGTCGCGCAGGCGGGCGGCGGCGACGTAGAGCGCCCGGCCCGCCTCGATCTGCGTCGCCATGTCCGCGAGCATGAAGCGCAGCCCCTGGAAATCCGAGATCGGCCGCCCGAACTGCTGTCGGCCAGTGGCATAGGCCAGGGCCTCGTCAAGGGCCGCCTGGGCCACGCCGATCCCACAGGCCGCGATGCCGAGCCGCCCGGAGTCGAGCGCGGACAGGGCGATCGCGAAGCCCTGGCCCTCCTCGCCGATCCGCCGGTCGTCGGACACCCGTACGCCGTCGAAGTGGACCTGCGCGGTGGGCGAGCCCTTCATGCCCATCTTCTTCTCGGGCGCCGCGGCGCTCAGGCCCTCGGAGTCGCCCGGCACCAGGAAGGCCGTGATGCCGCGGGCACCCTCGCCGCCGCTGCGCGCGAGCACGGTGTAGAAGTCGGCGATTCCGCCGTGGGTGATCCAGGCCTTGGTGCCCGTGATCACCCAGCCGTCACCTTCGCGAACGGCCTTCGTACGGAGGGACGCCGCGTCCGAGCCCGAGGAGGGTTCGGAGAGGCAATAGGCGCCGAGGAGGCCACCGGTGAGCATCGCGGGCAGGTGCTCGGCCTGCTGTTCCTTGGTGCCGTAGTTCGCAAGTGCGTGGCAGGCGAGGGAGTGCACGCTGACGCCGAGGCCGATGGTGAGGCGGGCCGCAGCGAGCTCTTCGAGGGCCTGGAGGTAGACCTCGTACGGCTGGTCGCCGCCGCCGAACTCGGAGTCGTACGGCAGTCCGAGCAGTCCCGACTCCGACAGCAGGCGGAAGACATCGCGAGGGAAATGCCCGGCGTCCTCCTGCTCGGCCGCCTGCGGGACGATCTCGCGCTGTGCGATGTCCCGGACGAGCGAGATCAGATCCCGGGCCTCGTCCGTGGGCAGTTGACGGTCCACCGGCTGCGGGGCGCGGTCGGGCATGGCGACGCTCTCCTCCCTGTTGGGCACTGGCGGGCGTGCACCTGGGTGGGGTGACTCCCGCCGGGTCTCACTGGCCTCAGCCGATGCTGCCGTCCCGGGTTGCGGAATCGGCTGATCAGCGGCGGTGGCGCTGTAAGCATGCCCGATCGGAGGCATCGAGTCACCAGTTAACGACCGCTTACTAAAAGAAAGGGAAATTGGTCCGAACCATTGACCGCACTGGTCTAGTCCTCCTAATGTTCCTCCCACGTCACCGCGTTCATGCCAAACAGACATATACGCATGACAGTGCTCAGCAGGTCCCAGCACCACGCCCCCCGGCTCCCCTCCCCCACGAGGAGACATCGATGCGCAGACCGCACCTCCCCCGCGCACCCTTCCGCGCGCTCCTGTCCGCCGCCTGTTGCGCCGTTCTCGGCGCCGGGCTCCTGGCAGGCGCGGGTACCGCGACCGCCACCACCGAGTCCGCCCCCGCCGCGGTCGACACCCAGACCGGCACCACCCAGGCCGCCGCGGCCGGTTCCAAGGTCGTCGGGTACTTCACCGAATGGGGCACCTACGACCGGAAGTACTACGTCAAGAACATCGAGACCTCCGGCTCGGCGGCCAAGCTCACCCACATCAACTACTCCTTCGGCAACGTCGTCGACGGCAAGTGCGCGATGGGTGACGCCTACGCCGCGACCGACCGGACGTACACCGCGGCGGAGTCCGTGGACGGCGTCGCCGACACCTGGGACCAGACGCTGCGCGGCAACTTCAACCAGCTCCGTGAGCTGAAGAAGCTGCACCCGAACCTCAAGGTCCTCTGGTCCTTCGGTGGTTGGACCTGGTCCGGCGGGTTCGGAGCGGCCGCCGCGAACCCGACCGCGTTCGCCCAGTCCTGCTACGACCTGGTCGAGAACTCCAAGTGGGCCGATGTCTTCGACGGCATCGACATCGACTGGGAGTACCCCAACTCCTGCGGCAGCACCTGTGACACCAGTGGCAGGGAGGCCTACAAGAACCTGCTGGCGGCGCTGCGTGCGAAGTTCGGCACGAGCAACCTCGTCACCTCGGCGATCACGGCCGACGCCACCACCGGCGGCAAGATCGACGCGGCGAACTACGCGGGCGCCGCTCAGTACGTCGACTGGTACAACCCGATGACGTACGACTTCTTCGGCGCCTGGGCCACCACGGGACCGACGGCCCCGCACTCGCCGCTGACCTCGTACACCGGCATCCCGACGGCCAACTACTACACCGACGCGACGATCGCGAAGCTCAAGGGCCTCGGCATCCCGGCCTCGAAGCTTCTGCTCGGCATCGGCTTCTACGGGCGTGGCTGGACCGGCGTCACCCAGTCGACACCGGGCGGCACGGCGACCGGCGCGGCGGCGGGTACGTACGAGGCGGGCATCGAGGACTACAAGGTGCTCAAGACGAAGTGCCCGGCCACGGGCACGGTCGCGGGCACGGCGTACGCCAAGTGCGGTACCAACTGGTGGAGTTACGACACCCCGGCGACCATCGCGACCAAGATGACGTACAAGAACGCGCAGGGCCTGGGAGGCACCTTCTTCTGGGAGCTGAGCGGTGACACCACGAACGGCGAGCTGATCAAGTCGATCAACTAGCCCTACTGGTACGTCACTAGGGGCGGGGGTCCGGCGGCCCCCGCCCCTTCCTCATGTGTCCCGACGGGCGGGCGCCGGGGCCGCGTACGAGGGGTCCAGTTCCTCGACCGCGCGCATGGCGCCGCCCAGCATCTTCACCAGCAGCTCGCGCATGGTGTCGCGCGGCAGCACCTGGTCCTGGTGGCCGATCCAGTCGAGGGTCGCCCCCTCGACGCTGTAGAGCCAGCCGAGCAGGGCCATCCGCGGCAGCGGGGCGATCTTGCGCCGCCCGTACGCGCCTTCGGCGATGGTCTCGACGATGACCTCGCGTACGCCGTCCCGGAGGGCGTGCACCTCGGCGTCGAATCCGACTCCGCCGCTGATGATCGTGCGGTACGCGGACTGGTTGTGCTCGGCATAGCGCAGATAGCCGTCGATGGTGCGGTGCACCCGCTGCGCCGGGGGGAGTTCGAGGCCGCTCGCCGCCCGGGAGACCAGCTCGGTGACCGAGTCCTCGATGATGGAGAGGTAGTAGCCGCGCTTGGACTTGAAGTAGTAGTAGATCAACCCTTTGGCGACATGCGCGTGCCGCGCGATGTCGTCCATCGACAGCGCGTCATAGGACGTGTCGGCGAACAACTTCCGTCCGATGGCGATGAGTTCGGCGCGGCGCGCCAGTGAGCGATCGGTACCGCGAGCCCGTGGGCGCTCGACGCCACGCTGTTGACTGCTATTCAATCTCGATCCTGGTCTCCGGCTGCCGACGGGACATCCGCAGTATGGCAGACCGGCACCGCCTGCTCGTTCGACTCTCATCGACCTCACAGGCGGCCACCAAAGGCGCCGACCGGGTCAGCTCACAGCAGGCCGAGCTGAGTGACGAGCATGGCCAGAACCACGACGAAGGTCCAGCCCACGACGTGCTCCAGGATCCTGGGTCCGTCGTCCTTGGGGCCGCCCGTGCGGGCACGGGTGGTGGTGGCGGAGGTCGCGGTCATGGCATCTCGCAGACGTAGTGGTGCGGTGGACTCCCCCGCCGCCGGTCGGCTCCCCGCCGACTCGACCACTTTGCCACCGGAAACAGTTTCAGTGGTAGAGACCTTGGTCACGTCCACCGGCCCGACACTTCGATCAGCTTCGAATCCCGCTGTTCCCACAACTGTGCATGCGGTGTGTGCGTCTCCTCACAGGCAAGTGGTCAGCCAACCGAAAGGTTCTCGATGAGCACGTTCCGGACGCACCGCCGCAGCGCTCGCCTCGCCCTCGCGACCGCGATCACCGTGGCTGCCGCCCTGACGGGTCCGGTCTCCCAAGCCGCTTCCGTCGGCTCGGATGCCGCGTCGCCGGGAGCGGCAGGGCTCGGCGACCCGATCTTCCCGCTCGACGGCAACGGCGGTTACGAGGTGAGCCGCTACACCCTCGACTTCGACTGGCAGGCGCCGAAGACACCCTTCGAGGCCTCGACGACGATCAAGGCCACCGCGACGCAGGCCCTCTCCCGCTTCAACCTGGACTTCGCGGGCAACACCCTGCACACGGTGACCGTGGACGGACAGTCGGCCGCCGCCGTACGCGAGGGCGACGAGCTGGTGATCACTCCCGCGAACGCCCTCGCCCGGGGCAAGGCCTTCACGGTCAAGGTCACCTACACCGCCGACCCGACCCAGATCCGCCACCGCGACGACGCCATCGAGGACTACGGCTGGATCCCGACGCCGGACGGCACGGTGCTCTACCCGCAGCCCAACGGCGCCAAGATGATCTTCCCGTCGAACGACCACCCGAGCAGGCGGGCGCCGATCACCTTCCACATCACCACTCCCGCGGGCCTGTCGGCCGTCGCCAACGGCAAGCTCACCAGCCGCACCGAGCAGGCCGACGGACGGGTGCGGTGGACGTACGACTCCGAACAGCCGGTGGCGGCCCAGCTCGCGCAGCTGGCGATCGGCAAGTTCACCTTCGTCGACAGCACCGGCCCGCACGGGCTGCCGATCCGCGATGTGGTCCCGGACGACCTGGTGGCGCCGACCGAGCAGTACCGCAAGCTCACCGCCGACCACATCGCCTGGCTGGAGGAGCGGCTCGGCCCCTACCCCTTCAACCGGTACGGCCTCCTCGTCGGCGACACCGACCTGGCCGTCGCCCTGGAGACGAACACGATCTCCCTGATCCCGAAGGCCGACCTGCTCGGCGACCAGGTCAGCGCGGAGCGGAACCTGGTGCACGAGCTCACCCACCAGTGGACCGGCGACAGCATCGGCATCAAGACCTGGTCCGACCTGTGGCTGAGCGAGGGCCACGCCCGGTACTACGAGCGGCTGTACTCGGAGTCGCACGGCGGCGTCAGCTTCGAGGCGACCATGAAGACGGCGTACGAGAACCACGACCAGTGGCGCCACGACTACGGTGCCCCGGCCGAGCCGACCGAGCCGAACCTCTTCAAGCGGATGCGGTACGACGGTTCGACGCTCGTCCTGTACGCGCTGCGCGAGCAGGTCGGCCAGGAGACGTTCGGGAAGATCGAGCGCGCCTGGGTCACCAAGTACCGCGGAAAGACGGCGAGTACGCAGGACTTCGTCGACCTGGCGTCGAAGGTCGCGGGCGAGGATCTCGAGGGTTTCCTGCACCCCTGGCTGTATGGCGCGAACACGCCGCCGATGCCGGGCCATCCCGACTGGGTGGTCAATCCGGTCCAGAGCTGAACCGACGGGCGGCCCCTTCACGGGGGTGAGGGGCCGCCCGTCTCCTCAGCGGACGCCCACCGCCGCGAGCGCCACGAGCTGCCGCGCCGACGGCTGCGCCGGGAAGTACAGGTAGCAGACGCCACCGCTGCCCGAGGCGACGCCCCCGGCGGCGTTGTACCGCTTCGTGCGCAGCCAGATGTTCTCGAACTCGCGCCGCTTGTAGACACGGCGCACCGCGCTGTCGCTGGGAGACGCCGGGTCGTTGGCGATCACGTCGCCGTCGGCGGTGAATCCGATCACGGTCATCAGGTGGCCGGAGGTCCCGTAACCCGCCCCGGTCAGCTCGGACTTGAGGAACGACTGGGACGTTATGGCCGGGATACCGGCGGCGATCAGCGTCTCCAGCTCGGTGAGCGAACCGAGCCGGGTCACCACACCCTGGAGGTCCTTGTACGTCGCCGCGTACGCCGCGTTGAAAGGCCAGTTGCCGCAGCCGGCGTACTGGTAGTCGTACGTGTACCGGGCCGCGTGACACACCTGCGGGTCCGTGAAGTCCGGGTCGACCCAGGCCAGTTGGTCCGCCGTCGGCTTGCGGCCCCAGTACTCGACGATCATCTGCGAGGAGGTGGGGCTGCACCAGGCCTCACCGCCGTTGTCGTACTGGGGGTACTGGCCCGCGTGGGTCTCCTGCGAGTAGCGCGGGACCTTCAGCTCCTGGGCGAGGCCGGGCGTGGAGGCCGGGACGGTGAACCGGTCGGGAACGTCGGAGCCCATCGCGCCCAGCCGCCACACGGTGGGTGTGACCTTGGTGCCCGGGGTGCGGTACAGCGTCAGCCGCAGCCGGTAGGAGACCAGGCGCAGGCCGGAGGCCGCGTCGTCGATGGAGAAGGTGTCGGTCCAGATGCTGCTCCTGCCGTCGCTCTGGTCGTCGACGGAGGTCCGCCTGATGTCCTGGTCGCCGGCCGCCCAGCGGCCCAGTACGTACCAGGGGGTGTCGGTGCCGTCCGAGTACGTGCCCGTCAGCTCGACCTGGATCCAGGTCCCGGCCGGGGTGTCCGCGTTCCAGGAGGCGACGGCCTCGGTGGCGGGGACCGCGAGCTGGTGCACGGGGGAGGTCCAGGTCCCGTACTCCCACAAGGCGGTCTTGTTGGTGTGCGGGTCGGTGTACGTCCTGGTGCCGGCCGGGGTTGCGATCATCACGCCGGGCCGGACGTCGGGCACGGCGCGCGTGCCCTTGGCCGTGCCGCCACGCCAGTCGGCGTACGAGATCCAGGCGCGGTTGTCCACGAGGCCGGACGGCTCCTTCGACAGGACTGTCGACGGCGCTTTCGACCGGGCTCTCACCGGGCGCTCGGTCGAGTCCGCGGCGGCCGCCGGACTCACTGCGCCCGCCGCGGCCGCGACCACTGCCGCGGTCAGGACGGTTCTGCGGGACGGCTGTTCAGCTCTGGGCATGGGTGGGTGACCCCCGGGTGTCCGATCCGAAACGGGCAGGTCCAATGCGCGGGTGTGCGCCAACTATGGATGCCTCCCCAGGCTTCTGCCAGCACTTTTAGCCTCGCGGCGCCCGCCAATATTGGTCCTGACCCTTGGCATGACCGGGAACGCGGCGGCCCGGACGCGGGGAAGCCGCCCGGTATAGAGTTTTTTCTCAGGAATACTCCGACAAGACACCCGCCCCACCCCTCCCAGGAACTCCCATCCACGACCTCGTCCCACATCTGCTCCGGCTGCCGCCCTCCTGCGGCCCGGTCCGCATGGTCGGCGTCGACGGGCACGCCGGCTCCGGAAAGACCACGTTCGCCGGGCGGCTGGCCGCAGCACTGGGCGGCGCACCCGTTCTGCACCTCGACGACATCGCGACGCACGAGGAGCTCTTCGCCTGGACCGGGCGACTGCTGAGCCAGGTGGTCGAGCCGCTGCGGCACGGCGAGAGCGCGCGCTACACGCCGTACGACTGGACCGCGCGGGCCTTCGGGCCGGTCCGTGAGCTGCCGCCCGCTCCCGTGGTCCTCCTGGAGGGCGTCGGCGCGGGCCGCCGCGCGCTGCGGCCGTATCTCGCGCGACTGCTGTGGATGGAGTTGCCGCAGGAAGAGGCGTGGACGCGAGGGCGGCGACGGGACGGCGAGGCGCAGGGCGAGTTCTGGGGCGAGTGGGTCTCCGCCGAGCGCCGGCACT
Organism: Streptomyces sp. NPDC087263; assembly: GCF_044744645.1. Classification (NCBI taxonomy): domain Bacteria; kingdom Bacillati; phylum Actinomycetota; class Actinomycetes; order Kitasatosporales; family Streptomycetaceae; genus Streptomyces; species Streptomyces sp. NPDC087263. Next base: position 2,673 of record NZ_JBIUYT010000019.1, on the reverse strand, counting down.
TCGCCGAGGACCCGTCAAAACCTTTCGCCGACCTTCTGGTGCGGCAGCGTTCCGAGGGATACGAGGTGCTTCCGGGGCCCGCCGGGACTCCTGGACCGGACCAGGGCATCACTCACGGTGACGGACCATCCGCAGTGTGCTGAACTTGTGAAGACCCTTGCCTGAGAACTTTCCTCAGTGCCTCAACTCGGCTTGACCGGGGGGCCGTACAGGTCTTACGTTCTGAATGTGCGGCCGTTCGAGGCCGCCCCGCAGACGCGAAGCCCCCGGTTGTTCCCCCGTGATCGGGGGCTTCGTTCTGCCCCGGACAGGTTTTCCGGACGCTGCGAGGTGTGATTCGCTCACCCTCGGTCACCAAAGCGAGTGCGCCCCATCTGCTTCCACCTCGTGGAACGGGGTGTGCTGCACCCTTCGGCCCGGCACTCCCTCGCAGGTACGATGCCTCTCGGTGCGATATTCGGACGGCAGCTCTGCGCACCAGTGCAACTCCCGTCCGCGGCACAGCGGTTCGACCTAGGCTGCCGACGGGCACCGGCCCGGCGGAGGACCATCGGGGGCACGGTTTGTGGGGGGACGGGATGGACTTCGGCACGCAGGGCCCGGAGGCCCCGGCCGACCTCGCCTGGCTGCGGGGGGTGGATGCCTACACGATGGGCGCCTATCCGCAGGCGGAGGAGGAATTCCGTATCGCGGTACGGATGGATCCGGGTATGGCGGACGGCTGGCTCGGACTGCACGCGCTGCGGGTGGACACGACGACCGCGCTGCTGAGGATGTTCCGGCATCGGGAGCGCTTCGGGGAGCAACGCACTCGGCATCGCCGCACGCTCAACTCCTGGTACTGGCTGGGCTGGTGGGTGCAGCCGGTCCTTGAGAGCCCGCGCGACCTGCTGCTCGCACACGCCTCCCACTGGCTGGACGGCCGTCATGTCCCCGAACTGGAACGGGCGTTGGCGGGTCTGCCACCGGTCGACACCGACCCGCAGGTGCGCTTCCTGCACGCCTGCCGCGCCTATCTGGTGAAGGACTGGGAGCAGTTGGTCCGGCACACGGATCCACTGGTCCACGATCCGATGCTGGGCATCGAGGCCGGTCTCTTCGGCGGCATGGCCCGGGTGCGTCTGGAGATGTTCGGGCAGGCCGAGCCGCTCCTGTCCGCCGCGCTGATGCGCTGTCGCAGCGAGCAGCCGCAACGCAAGGAGCTGCGGTACTGGCTGGCGCGGGCGCACGAGGGCACCGGACGCTCCGCCGCCGCCCTGCCGCTGTACCGGGCGGTGCACCGGGTCGACCCCGCCTTCATGGACACCTCGGCGCGGCTCGCGGCGATCTCGGAGGGCGACGGGTACGACGAGGTCAGCGACCTCGCGGCGATCACGCTCGCCGGGGTCGGGCAGGACATGTTGGAGGGGCCCGACGGTATCGATCCGCTGTTCGGCCCCGAGGGGCGGGACCTGAAGCTCTCGGAGCCCGGTTTCGTACCGCCGGGCACACTCCCGCCGGAGACGGACGTGGTGCGTGAGAAGGCCATGGTGCCGGTGCAGCCGCTGCCGCCGGGGCCGACCGACCCCGCCTTACTCGACGAGGCGCTCGCCGAGCTGGAGCGCATGGTGGGCCTGGAGCCGGTGAAGCGCCAAGTGAAGGCGCTGTCCGCGCAGTTGAACATCGCGAGACTGCGCGCCGGGCAGGGCCTTCCGGTCCAGCCGCCCAAGCGGCACTTCGTCTTCTCCGGTCCCTCCGGTACCGGGAAGACCACCGTGGCCCGCATTCTCGGCCGGGTCTTCTACGCACTCGGGCTGCTCGGCGGCGACCATCTGGTGGAGGCGCAGCGGGCGGACCTGGTCGGCGAGTATCTCGGCCAGACGGCCGTCAAGGCCAACGAGTTGATCGACTCGGCCATCGGCGGCGTCCTCTTCGTGGACGAGGCGTACTCGCTCTCCAACTCCGGTTACGGCAAGGGCGACGCGTACGGCGACGAGGCCTTGCAGGTGCTCCTGAAGCGGGCCGAGGACAACCGCGACCACCTGGTCGTCATACTCGCCGGCTACCCCGAGGGCATGGACCGCCTGCTGACCGCCAACCCCGGCCTCTCCTCCCGCTTCACCACCCGCGTCGACTTTCCGTCCTACCGTCCACTCGAACTCACCTCCATCGGCGAGGTGCTGGCCGCCGAGAACGGCGACGCCTGGGACGGGGAGGCGGTGGACGAGCTGCGCTCGATCGCCGGGCACGTCGTCGATCAGGGATGGATCGACGAGCTCGGCAACGGGCGGTTCCTGCGGACGCTGTACGAGAAGAGCTGCGCGTACCGCGATCTGCGACTCTCCGGCTATCCGGGAGTCCTGTCGCGCGACGACCTGTCGACACTCCGGCTGCCGGATCTGATGCAGGCGTACGGGGAGGTTCTCTCCGGGCGGAGGCCGCAGGATCCGTCGGCGATGTGAATGGGGGGCGGGGGCTTCGATCAGTTTTTCGCCCCGCCGCCACCGTTCCCGTATCTGGGGGCTCCGCCCCCAGACCCCCTGGGGTTGTTGGTTCGCTGCGGGCCGCGGGGGCTTGTCGCGGGGGTGGCCCCCCCCCCCCCCCGGGCCCCGGGGCGGCGCCGCCCCCCGGGCCGCACGCCCAAGCCGAGGGCGCCACCCCGGGCCCCCCCCCCCCCCCCACCGCGAACCCCCC
>NZ_JBIUYT010000018.1:0-90611 GCF_044744645.1 Streptomyces sp. NPDC087263 | reverse complement strand
GTTGCCGGCTGTGGCCCCCCCCCGCCCCCCCCCCGGGCCGTCGTTGGTACACGCCCCCGGGGGGGTGTTATACAGCCTTGTCCACTCCCCCCCCCCCCCCCCCCCCCCGACTCTTTCTCCCGCCTTGCCGGCTCGCCCTGCCCAGTGACCGAGGGCGCCTACCCCCAGGCCCACTCGATTCCCAGGATCCCCGACCGCACCCGTGGCTCGACCAGGTGCACCGAGCCGTGGTGACCGCTCAGCGTCAGCTCCTGGCGGCCACTGCGTGGCGCCGCCGCCGAGTGCTGCGTGAACCGGTGACATCGCACGGGCAAGGTCTCCCCGGTGAACCGCACCTGGAGGGCGTACTGCCCGCCCGCGAAGCTGAATCCGCGTACGTACTCGCTGGACGCCCCGGCCGTGCCGTCGTCGAAGCCGTAGCGGAAGAGATACGTGTCGCCCGCGCGCAGCCGCGTGTCGAAGAGCAGCTCGGCCACGAGGACCCCGGTCTCCTGGTGCCAACGCACCCGCCCCGTACGGCAGTTCTCCAGGGCGTGCACCGCCATCCGCTCCGGAGCGCACCCCGGGTCGCCGTGGTGGATGGCCATATAGCGGTCCACGCCCTCCTTGTGGGCGCGCACTATGTGGTGCGACTCGCGGCCCACCAGCTCGCGCTGGGCGCCGATCCGTACGCATTCGTGATGGCCGAGGGTGTGCAGCCCGCTTTCGAGGGGCGAGTCCAACTCGTCCAGGAGCCGCTCCAGGACGCCGGAGGCCTCCACGAGAGCGCGGTAGGAATGGCCCGAGGAGCGGTCCGGGACGGACTGCTCCTCGGCCTTGGCGAGCAGCCGGATCAGTGACTCGTCCGGGAGTTGGAGGATCTCCTCCAGGGCGCGGACGGCGCGCAGCGACTCGGGGCGCTGCGGGCGGCGGGCGCCCTGCTGCCAGTAACTCAGGCTGGTCACCCCGACCTTGACCCCGTAGCGCGACAGGTGGTGCTGTACCCGCTGCAGGGGCAGTCCGCGGGCGGTGATCGCGGCGCGCAGTGCGATGTGGAAGGGCCCGCCACGCAGGGCCGTCTCCAGTTCCGCCGTGGCGAGGTCCGCGTGCTGTGTGCCGTGCCGCATGCAGGGGGCCTTTCTATGAATGCTCACAACGGCTGGTCAGGCCGCTCGTGCGGGTGGTCGGGGCCGCCGTGGCGGCGCGCGGGGTCTGTTTCACGCGCGCGTGTCGCCGTTCGCAGCCTCAAGTTCCACCGCATTGAAGCGTGTTGGCCAAGCCGCGACAACACCTGATGCGCAACGCGCCCCAGGAGTCGCCCGAACCCCTGCTGACCCTTGTGTCCCAGTAGTCTCCTAATCCTCACGCCCCAACAGCTCTCGTATCGCCCCCACCGAAAGCGCCGACTTGTGGAGGAAGCCGCGGGCCGGGCTGGCGGCGACGAGTTCCTGGAAGTCCTCCAGAGTGTGCGTGGAGATCAGGATCACGGCGGCCACGTCGCCCGCGAGCCGTCGCGCCAGGTCGAAGCCGCTCTCGCCGTCGAGGTCGAGATCGACCAGGACGACGTCCGGGGCCAGGTCACGGACCCGCACGACGGCCTCCGCGCCCGTCGAGGCGACACCGACGACCTGCACCCCGTCACTCTCCAGCAGGGCGCGCGCAGCCTCCAGGAACCGGGCGCTGTCGTCGACGAGGAGACAGCGCATGGACATGCTGAAAGCTTCCCAACGGGTTGTCCGGTGCGCCTTGCAGCTAGCCGGAAAGTGGTGAAGTCCTTTGACCCGGAAGGGAGATCCGCGCTCACGGAGAGCAGTGGCGAGTCACGCGCGGTAGCAGGGCGATGCCCTGGGGTGGCCGTGTCCTGTCGGTCGGACAGGGGTGCACGATGATGTTGCTCCGACGAGAACGAAGGCGAGCCCCGCGCGCGTTCTTCCCCGGGGCGCTCTGCGCGGGCCTGCTTGGCGCCGGCTGCGGCGGCGGAGAGCGCGACGGAAAGCGTTCCGGGGGGCGTACGGGTCCGGTCGACTCGGCGGCCGCCGGGGGCGAGTTGCCGGACCTGCTCACCAGCATGCAGGGTCGGTCCAAGGAGGGGCTGTTCGACCCTGACACGGACGACAAGGCCTTCACGAAGGGGCGCGGTCCGATCTCCGGGGTCGGGCACTGGATGTACGGCGAGTACACGAAGGCGCTCCCCGGCGAGGTGAGGACCGTCCCGCTGCCCGACTTCGGCGAGGGCACGGTCACCGGTACGGGGTCCTGACAGCGGGGTGCCAGGGTGCCACCACCGGCACCACCGACGGCGACGCGGTCCGGCGCCGCCTCGCTCATCTGCTGGAACCCGGCCAGATCCGCCGTATGACGCAGGCGAACGGGGCGATCCCCGCGACGAACGGCGCGGTGAGGATCTCCCCGGCATTCGCGGCGGGCGGTATCGAGTACCTGTTCATCCAGCAGCTGAGGACCGTCGCGCGACCGCGCTCGCAGACGCCCGCCCACCCGCCGTGACCTTGGCCTCCTGGCCGTCACCCGGGCCTTCGCGAAGATCGTCGTCGATGGTGCCCCGGTCGGGGCGGCACTGGACCAGGTGGTCCGCGAGATCGACAGGGATCCGGCCGACCACCAGGGTTACCCGGACGACGGGCCATGAGCAGCCCTCCCGGCGTGCGCGGCGCAGGCCGCCGAGGGCCCCCGCGCGCGTGGCGCAGGCCCGCCCACCGCTGCTCGCGCGGCTGCGGGTGGGCACCAAGCTCATGCTGCTTGTCCTGCTGCCGGGCGCCGCACTGCTCGCCTCCACCTCGTCTCGGCGCTGGCCCGGTGGAGCGGGCCGCGCGCCGTCCAGGACTTCCAGGCGTCGACCGAGGTGTCCTTCGCGACGGCCGGACTCCAAGAGGAGGTCGCCCGCGAACGCCTCGCCGAGGTGCTCACCGAGGGGGCCCCGCAGCGGGCGGAAACGGCGGCCGAGCGGGACGCGGCCCGTCGGGCCACCGACGGCGCCTTCACAGCCGCGGAGAACGCCGCCTCAGGCCACGAGGGGCACACCGACATCAGCGGCGTCCTCAGGTCCCTGGAAGACCAACTCCACGCAGTGGACAGGTGACCGCCCGGGGCGTACACGGAGGGGGTCCAAAAGGGGGGGGCCTTGGACTCGGTGACGTGTGTACGCGCCGGGCGGTCGGTCTCGGACGGAGAGGCAGCCGTCCGGGTTCAGGGGAGGCAGACACCAGGTCTTGAGACAGGCATTTGCCCTGTGCCGGTGCCTCTATCGGCAGGCAGCGCCGCCTCGTGTCGCGAGCCGCAGGCCCTTGGCACGCACGATGTCGGGGTCCCGCGGGTCGAGGGCTTCGCGGAAGGAGCCCACCTCGTCGTCGTACCGGCGGACACGGACCGACCGCCGTCGTTTCTCGATCCGTGTCCGCCGCATCTCCCGCTGCCCTTCCACCGCTTGACCCGCCGTCCCTCGCCCGGGACGACCGGTGCCTTGCTCCTGCACTGGTTCGAGCATGGCTCCGCGAGGTCCTGGTGTCGTCACGGTCAGCCCCCAATTCCGCTTCCGGCTAGCCGTAACCGCCCAGGTTCCGGCAGGCTGTTGGAGGCGCACCGTGCCGCAGGGGCCGGGCCAGGGGAAGCCGGGGCCATGGACGCCAATCAGCAGCTCCCGCAGGGGCGGGTCGTTCTCGCCGACGACGATGTTCTGCTCAGAGAGGGGCTCGCGAGTCTCTGCGAGCGCGTCGGCTACCAGGTGGCCGGACAGGCCGGTGATGCCGTACGACTCCTCGAACTCGTCGCCGAGGAACGCCCGGACCTGGCGATCGTCGACATAAGAATGCCGCCCCATCACTCGACCGAGGGCCTCAAGGCGGCCCGCACGATCCGTGAGCGTCACCCCGCCACCGGCATCCTGGTCCTGTCGGCCTATGTCGAGGTCGAGGACGCCCTGGAACTGCTGGCCGGCGGCCACAAGGTCGGGTACCTCCTGAAGAGCCGGGTCACCGTCGTGGACGAGTTCATCGAGTCGCTCGACCGGATCCGCAGGGGCGGCTCGGTCGTCGACCCCTCCCTGGTGCGCGAGCTGTTCGCGGCCCAGCGGCGCGACGACCCGCTGTCCTTCCTCAGCAGCCGCGAGCGGGAGGTCCTCGCACTCATGGCCGAGGGCCGCTCCAACGCGGGCATCGGCCGCCGGCTGTGGGTCACCGAGGGCACCATCGAGAAGCACGTCCGCAGCATCCTGGGCAAACTGCACCTTCCGGAGGCCTCCGACGACCACCGCCGCGTGCTGGCCGTGCTGACGTTCCTGGAGTCGCGCTGAGACGTCCCCATCCTCGCGTTCTGTCCACAGGCGGGAGCAGGGAGGACGCCGCGGTGTCAGCCCCCGCCAGTAGGGTGTGAGACATGGCCGACCCCTCCAGCTACCGCCCCAAGCCGGGACAGATCCCGGACTCTCCCGGGGTGTACAGATTCCGCGACGAGCACCGCCGGGTGATCTACGTCGGGAAGGCGAAAAGCCTGCGCCAGCGCCTGGCCAACTACTTCCAGGACCTGGCGAGCCTCCACCCGCGCACCCGCACCATGGTCACCACCGCCGCGTCGGTGGAGTGGACGGTCGTGTCCACGGAGGTCGAGGCGCTTCAGCTGGAGTACTCCTGGATCAAGGAGTATGACCCCCGGTTCAACGTCAAGTACCGCGACGACAAGAGCTATCCGTACCTCGCGGTGACCATGAACGAGGAGTTCCCGCGCGTACAGGTGATGCGCGGCCACAAGCGCAAGGGCGTGCGCTACTTCGGTCCCTACGGACACGCCTGGGCGATCCGCGACACCGTGGACCTGCTGCTGCGCGTCTTCCCCGTGCGCACCTGCTCCGCCGGCGTCTTCAAGAACGCCGTCCGCACCGGCCGCCCCTGCCTCCTCGGCTACATCGGCAAGTGCTCCGCCCCTTGCGTCGGGCGCGTCTCCGCCGACGAACACCGGGATCTGGCCGAGGAGTTCTGCGACTTCATGGCCGGGCGTACGGGGACGTACATCCGCCGCCTCGAACAGCAGATGACGGACGCGGCCGACGAGATGGAGTACGAGCGGGCGGCCCGGCTGCGCGACGACGTCGAGGCCCTGAAGAAGGCCATGGAGAAGAGCGCGGTCGTGCTCGCCGACGCGACCGACGCCGACCTGGTCGCCGTCGCGGAGGACGAGCTGGAAGCGGCCGTGCAGATCTTCCACGTACGCGGCGGACGCGTGCGCGGCCAGCGCGGCTGGGTCACGGACAAGGTGGAGGCCGTCACCACCGGTGATCTCGTCGAACACGCGATCCAGCAGCTCTACGGCGAGGAGACGGGCGACTCCGTCCCCAAGGAAGTGCTCGTCCCGGCGCTGCCCGACCCGGCGGAGCCCGTCCAGGAGTGGCTGACCGAGCGCCGCGGATCGAACGTCTCGCTGCGCATCCCGCAGCGCGGCGACAAGAAGGCGCTCATGGAGACGGTGCGCCGCAACGCACAGCAGTCCCTCGTCCTGCACAAGACCAAGCGCGCCTCCGACCTGACCACCCGCTCGCGCGCGCTGGAGGAGATCGCCGAGGCCCTCGACCTGGACAGCGCGCCGCTGCGGATCGAGTGCTACGACATCTCCCACCTCCAGGGCGACGACGTCGTGGCGTCGATGGTCGTCTTCGAGGACGGACTCCAGCGCAAGAGCGAGTACCGGCGCTTCCAGATCAAGGGTCGCGTCGGAGACACACAGGTCTGGCACGGCGAGGGGCAGGACGACGTCCGGTCCATGCACGAGGTGATCGCCCGCCGCTTCAAGCGCTACATCGCGGAGAAGGAGAAGACGGGGGAGTGGGCGGACGGCGAGGCCGCGCTCACCGAGGACGACGGGCGCCCCAAGCGCTTCGCCTACCCCCCGCAGCTCGTCGTCGTCGACGGTGGCCAGCCGCAGGTCGCCGCAGCCAAGAGGGCTCTCGACGAGCTCGGCATCGACGACATCGCCGTCTGCGGTCTCGCCAAGCGGCTGGAGGAGGTGTGGCTGCCGGGCGAGGACGACCCGGTGGTCCTGCCCCGCACCAGCGAGGGCCTGTACCTGCTCCAGCGGGTCCGTGACGAGGCGCACCGCTTCGCGATCACCTATCAGCGCGCCAAGCGGGCCAAGCGCTTCAGGTCGGGCCCCCTCGACGAGGTGCCGGGGCTCGGCGAGACGCGCAAGCAGGCGCTGATCAAACACTTCGGTTCGGTGAAGAAGCTGCGATCCGCGACAATCGACCAGATCTGCGAGGTTCCCGGCATAGGCCGTAAAACGGCCGAGACGATCGCCGTGGCCCTGGCCCAGGCGGCCCCGGTCGCCCCCGCCGTGAACATGGCGACTGGAGAGATCATGGAAGACGAGGAATACGGGGCGCCCGAAACGACGGCGAGCTCCCCGGAGGAGCCCGTATCCGCGGGCACCTCGGACAAGCGACGGGGGCAGGAGACATGACCGAGAACGAACGCCAAGAACACCAACCACATACCGGCGACGCGCAAGAACACGAACCACGGCCCGGTGACGGTCAAGCACACCAGGCACAGCCCGGCGACGGTCAACAACACGAAGCACAGCCAGACGGCGGTACGGACGCCCCCGACAGCCCACAGGAGAGTACGACGATGGAGACGGTCGCGGTGCCCGAAGCCGCCATCCCCGAGCTGGTGATCATCTCTGGGATGTCCGGCGCCGGACGGTCGACGGCAGCCAAGTGTCTGGAGGACCTCGGCTGGTTCGTCGTCGACAACCTGCCGCCCGCGCTGATCCCCACCATGGTGGAGCTCGGCGCCCGCTCCCAGGGCAACGTGGCCAGAATCGCGGTCGTCGTCGACGTACGCGGCCGCCGCTTCTTCGACAACCTCCGCGAGTCGCTCGCCGACCTGGCGTCCAAGCACGTCACCCGGCGGATCGTCTTCCTGGAGTCCTCGGACGAGGCCCTGGTGCGCCGCTTCGAGTCGGTACGCCGCCCGCACCCCCTCCAGGGGGACGGCCGCATCGTGGACGGCATCGACGCCGAGCGCGAACTGCTGCGCGAGCTGCGCGGCGACGCCGACCTGGTGATCGACACCTCCAGCCTGAACGTGCACGAGCTGCGCGCCAAGATGGACGCCCAGTTCGCGGGCGAGGAGGAGCCCGAGCTGCGGGCCACCGTGATGTCCTTCGGCTTCAAGTACGGCCTTCCGGTCGACGCCGACCTGGTGGTGGACATGCGCTTCCTCCCCAACCCGCACTGGGTTCCGGAGCTGCGCCCCTTCAACGGCCTCAACGAGGAGGTCTCGGCGTACGTCTTCAACCAGCCCGGCGCCAAGGAGTTCATCGACCGCTACGCCGAGCTGCTCCAGCTCATCGCGGCCGGATACCGCCGTGAGGGCAAGCGATACGTGACCATCGCGGTCGGCTGCACCGGCGGCAAGCACCGCTCGGTCGCCACCGCCGAGAAGCTCGCCGCCCGCCTCGTCTCCCAGGGCGTGGAGACCGTGGTCGTGCACCGGGACATGGGTCGCGAGTGACCGGACGTGCCGCTCTGCGGCTGAGCAGGCTGCGCCGGGTTGCCGCCGAGGGCCAGGGCGGCAAGCCCGTCGTGGCGCGCGGTGCCAAGCCGCGCCGCCGCGGCGCCCAGCCCAAGGTCGTCGCCCTGGGCGGCGGCATGGGCCTGTCCGCCTCGCTCGCCGCGCTGCGCCGGATCACCGGCGACCTCACTGCCGTCGTCACGGTGGCCGACGACGGCGGCTCCAGCGGGCGCCTGCGCGACGAGCTGGGCGTGCTCCCGCCCGGTGACCTGCGCAAGGCCCTGGCCGCCCTCTGCGGCGACGACGACTGGGGCCAGACCTGGGCCCGGGTCATCCAGCACCGCTTCCAGTCCAAGGGCGACCTGCACGAGCACGCGGTGGGCAACCTGCTGATCGTCGCCCTGTGGGAGCAGCTCGGCGACCATGTCCAGGCCCTGGACCTGGTCGGCAGACTGCTGGGCGCGCACGGCCGGGTGCTGCCCATGTCCGCCGTACCCCTGGAGCTCCAGGCCCTGGTCAAGGGACACGACCCGGACCGGCCCGACGACATCGACACCGTGCGCGGCCAGGCCACCGTGGCGCTCACCCTCGGCGAGGTGCAGTCCGTGCACGTGGTGCCGCACGACCCGCCGGCCGTCCCCGAAGCCGTCGCCGCGGTCCTGGACGCGGACTGGGTGGTGCTCGGCCCTGGCTCCTGGTTCTCCTCGGTGATCCCGCACCTGCTGGTGCCCGAACTGCTCGACGCGCTCATCCAGACGAAGGCCCGCCGGGTGCTCTCCCTGAACCTCGCGCCGCAGCCCGGAGAAACCGATGGCTTCTCTCCGCAGCGTCATTTGGAGGTTTTGGGACGACACGCCCCTAAACTCGCCCTGGACGTGGTGCTGGCCGACGAGGCCGCCGTGCCCGACCGCGATTTGCTCACCGATGCCGCCAAGCGGCTCGGCGCCGCGGTCGAGCTGGCGCCGGTGGCCCGGACCGACGGTAGCCCGAGGCACGACCCGGAGCTGTTGGCCGCCGCGTACGACCGTATTTTTCGGATGCATGGAAGGATCGGCCCATGGCGATGACGGCAGCGGTGAAGGATGAGATTTCCCGGCTCCCCGTCACCCGGACCTGCTGCAGAAAGGCGGAGGTCTCCGCCATTCTGCGGTTCGCCGGCGGCCTCCACCTGGTGAGCGGCCGGATTGTGATCGAGGCGGAGCTGGACACGGCGATGGCGGCGCGCCGGCTGAAGCGGGACATTCTGGAGATCTTCGGCCACAGCTCCGAACTGATCGTGATGGCACCCGGCGGCCTGCGCCGCGGCTCCCGCTATGTCGTGCGCGTCGTCGCGGGCGGCGACCAGCTGGCCCGGCAGACGGGGCTTGTCGACGGCCGGGGCCGCCCGATCCGCGGGCTGCCCCCGCAGGTGGTCTCAGGGGCCACCTGCGACGCCGAGGCGGCCTGGCGCGGGGCGTTCCTGGCGCACGGCTCGCTCACCGAGCCGGGCCGCTCCTCCTCCCTGGAGGTGACCTGCCCCGGCCCCGAGGCGGCGCTCGCCCTGGTCGGCGCCGCGCGCAGGCTCCAGATCGCGAGCAAGGCCCGCGAGGTCCGTGGCGTGGACCGGGTGGTCGTACGGGACGGCGACGCGATCGGGGCGCTGCTCACCCGGCTCGGCGCCCACGAGTCGGTGCTGGCCTGGGAGGAGCGGCGGATGCGCCGCGAGGTCCGCGCCACGGCGAACCGGCTCGCCAACTTCGACGACGCCAACCTGCGCCGGTCGGCCCGCGCGGCCGTCGCCGCCGGGGCCCGGGTGCAGCGGGCCCTGGAGATCCTCGCCGATGAGGTGCCGGAGCACCTCGCGGCCGCCGGTCGGCTGCGCATGGACCACAAGCAGGCCTCCCTGGAGGAACTGGGCGCGCTCGCCGACCCGCCGCTGACCAAGGACGCCGTGGCCGGCCGCATCCGCCGTCTGCTGGCGATGGCCGACAAGCGGGCCCAGGACCTCGGCATCCCCGGGACGGAGTCGAACCTCACCGAGGAGATGGCGGACAACATGGCCGTCTGAGCTCGTACGGGCGACGGGGCTGTCTGGGCTCGCGCGGACGGTGCGGACGGTGCGGACGGCGCGGACACTGTGGTCGTCTGGGCTCGTACGGGCGTCCTGTCCGCCTTGGCTCGTACGGGCGACGTGGCGTCTGAGGTTCGCGCGGGCGACGCGGTTGTCTGGGCGCGGACGTTCTGTCCGTGTCGGTCCGCGCGGACGTCCTGACCGTGTCGGCCCCCACGGGTGCCCCGTCCACCTGCGCCCGCGCGGGACAGCGAGCGGTCCGAACCCGGTCGTACAGACCGGCGTTCTGGCCCCCTGCGGACAACTGGCCCGCCTGAGCCCGTCGTTCATGCCCGACGCCGCTGGTGCCGAGTCCGGCACCAGCGGCGTTTTACCGGTCCTTGTGGCCGTCTTGACATGATCATGGAGGATGACCAGCCTGGCGTCTGCGCACAGATGTGCCGGACAAATGCAAGGGGGGCTCATGAGACGAAGAGCGAGATCGATCCTCGCCATAGCTGCACTCATGCTGGGCGGGGCGAGTCTGGCGCCCATCGCTCAGGCGGAGGGCGGCCGTTCGGCCGACCCGGGGGCGGACGCCGTCAAGGTGTTCCACGCCGACGTCACACAGCAACAGGTACCCCTGTTGCTGGCGGCGGGTCAGGACGCCCACGAACTCGGCGAGCAGGTTCCGGCGAAGGGCACCGCCCAGGTCGAGGTCTACCTCACCGACAAGCAGGCGGGGCAACTGGAGGGCAAGGGCGTCGACCTCACCGAGTACAAGATCTCGGCGAAGGCGGAGGAGCGCGTTGCGGCTGCCGCTGACGGTGTGTACCGCCCGTACAGCGGAGCAGGCAATCTCCAGGAGGAGATCGTCAAGACCGGCCAGGCGAACCCCGACCTCACCAAGGTCGTCTCCATCGGAAAGACCCTCCAGGGGCAGGACATCCTGGCGCTCAAGCTGACCAAGGGCGCCACGAAGACCAAGGACGGCGCCAAGCCGGCCGTGCTGTACATGTCCAACCAGCACGCCCGTGAGTGGATCACTCCCGAGATGACGCGGCGTCTGATGCACTACTACTTGGACAACTACTCGACGGACAAGCGCATAAAGAAGATCGTCGACTCGACCGAGTTGTGGTTCGTCATCTCCGCCAACCCCGACGGTTACGACTACACGTTCGACCCCGCCGGCGACCGCCAGTGGCGCAAGAACCTGCGTGACGTGAACGGCGACGGCGCCATCACCACCGGCGACGGCGTCGACCTCAACCGCAACTTCGCCTACAAGTGGGGTTACGACAACGAGGGTTCGTCGCCCAACCCCACCAGTGAGACCTACCGCGGCGCGAGCGCCGGCTCCGAGCCCGAGACCAAGGCAATGGACGCCTTCGAGAAGCGCATCGGCTTCACGTACGGCATCAACTACCACTCGGCGGCCGAGCTGATCCTCTACGGAGTCGGCTGGCAGGTGGCGACCCCGAGCCCGGACGACGTGCTGTACAAGTCCCTTGCCGGTACGCCCGAGAACCCCGCGATCCCGGGTTACCGCCCGCAGGTCTCCTCCGAGCTCTACACGACGAACGGTGAGGCCGACGGCCACGCCTCCAACGTCAACGGCCTGGCGATGTACACGCCCGAGATGTCGACCTGCCAGACCGCGTCGAACCTCGACCCGAACGACGCCTGGAACGCGGCGGACTGCGCTTCGGTCTTCACCTTCCCGGACGACGAGAAGCTGATCCAGCAGGAGTTCGCGAAGAACATCCCCTTCGCGCTCTCCGTCGCCGAGACCGCGGCCCACCCCGACCAGCCGTCCTCCTCGCTCGGCCTCCAGGCGGCCGACTTCACGCCCGCCGCCTTCTCCACCTCGTACTCCCGCGGCGCCGACCAGGAGGTCTCCGTCGTCGTACGGAAGTCCGTGCGTGACAAGGAGCTCAAGTACCGCGTCAACGGCGGCCGTACGTGGGACCAGGCGCTCAAGCCGTGGAAGGGCGGCGAGACCTACGGAGGCGAGGACAACCTCTACTTCGACGAGTACCGCGCCCTCGTCCAGGACGGCGAGCCGGGCGACAAGGTGGAGGTCTGGTTCACCGGAGAGACGAAGGCCGGAAAGCCCACCTCCAGCGAGCACTTCACCTACACCATCGCCGAACGGCCCCGCGCCGACACTCTCGTGGTAGCCGAGGAGACCACCGCCGCAGTGCAGACCCAGACGTACGTCGACGCGCTCAAGGCCAACGGCCGCAAGCCCCTCGTCTGGGACGTCGCCACACAGGGTGCGCCTGACGCGCTCGGCGTGCTCGGCCACTTCGACACGGTCGTCCACTACACCGGCGCCGACCGGCCCGGCTACACCACCCAGCTCCAACTGCGCGCCTACCTCAACGAGGGCGGCAAGCTGATCGAGGCGGGCGAGCAGGCGGGCGGCAGCGTCGCTCTTCCGGGCGCCCTGACGAACGACTTCAGCCAGTACTACCTGGGCGCCTACTCCCGTACGAGCACTCCGGGCGCCACCGCCTTCACCGGCTCGGGAGCGCTCGCCGGCACCACCGGAGTACTCGCCGGCGCGCCCGGCAACCCGCTCAACGCGGCGGGGTCGTACAGCGTCACCTCGGACAACCTGCCCGCCACCACGTACCCCCAGTTCACGAGCGCGGGCGCGGGACAGTACCCCGGGACCGTCAATCCGTACGGGCCCTACGAAGGCGCGTCCATGGCGGCCGTCACCCACTCCGACTACGCCTGGAACCGTCTCACCCGCGCCATCGACCTCACCGGAGTGAGCGCGGCCGAAGCGCCCACCCTGCGCACCCAGCTCCTGTGGGACACCGAGGAGGGCTACGACCACGCCGTGCTCGAAGCCCACACGGTGGGGGCCGACGACTGGACGACGCTCCCGGACAAGGGCGGCGCCACCAGTACGGCCGTACCCGTCGAGTGCGAGGCCGGGTACTTCATCAAGGCGCACCCCGCCCTCACGCGCTATCTGACGCTGGGCTCGACCGCCTGCACACCCACGGGCACCAGCGGGTCCTGGAACAGCTTCACCGGAGCCTCCGACGGATGGCAGGAGGTCAACTTCGACCTCTCCGCGTACGCAGGCAAGACGGTCGAGGTGTCGCTGAGCTACATCACCGACCCGGGCTCGGGCGGCCACGGTGTCCTCGCCGACAACGCCACCGTCGTCATCGGCGGCACGGCCGGCCCGGTCGAGGGCTTCGAGACCTCGCTCGGCGCCTGGAGCGTCCCCGGACCGCCCGCGGGCAGCCCCGCGGTGATCAAGGACTGGGGGCTCTCCGGTGAGCTCTTCAAGACATACGGAGCGATCACCACGGACGACACCGTGCTGCTGGGCTTCGGCCTGGAGCACGTCACCGCGGCGGCCGACCGCACTGCCCTCGTCGGGAAGGCTCTGGCGGCACTGGGCGGCTGACTCCGCGTGACAGTCGTGTGAACACGGAGGGTGGTCCGTACCCCTACTGGCGGGTACGGACCGCCCTGCCGTGTATAGGGCATCTCGATGTCATGCCGGAAGCCTCAGGGAGGTAGGGTCGTAGGCGGTCGGGGACATCCCATACAACTCGCCGGCATCTGAGCCGGCGTACCAACGAGGAGATCGGTTCGTGACGATCCGCGTAGGCATCAACGGCTTTGGCCGCATCGGTCGTAACTACTTCCGCGCGCTGCTGAAGCAGGGTGCTGACATCGAGATCGTGGCTGTCAACGACCTGGGTGACACCGCGACCACAGCTCATCTTCTGAAGTACGACACCATCCTGGGCCGCCTCCAGGCCGAGGTGACGCACACCGCCGACACGATCACCGTCGACGGCCACACCATCAAGGTGCTGTCGGAGCGCAACCCCTCCGACATCCCGTGGGGTGAGTTGGGCGTCGACATCGTCATCGAGTCGACCGGCATCTTCACCAAGAAGGCCGACGCCGAGAAGCACATCGCGGGCGGCGCCAAGAAGGTCCTCATCTCGGCTCCGGCCTCGGACGAGGACATCACGATCGTACTCGGCGTCAATGAGGACAAGTACGACGCGGCGAACCACCACATCATCTCCAACGCCTCCTGCACCACCAACTGTGTGGCGCCGATGGCCAAGGTTCTCCTGGAGAACTTCGGCATCGTCTCGGGCCTGATGACCACGGTCCACGCCTACACCAGCGACCAGCGTCTCCAGGACTTCCCGCACAAGGACCTGCGCCGCGCCCGCGCCGCCGCCGAGAACATCATTCCGGCGAGCACCGGTGCGGCCAAGGCTCTCGGCGTGGTCATCCCGGAGCTGGCGGGCAAGCTCAACGGCATGGCGATGCGGGTGCCGGTCCCGACGGGATCCGTCACCGACCTGGTCGTCGAGACGGAGCGCGTGGTGACCAAGGAAGAGGTCAACGCCGCGTTCCAGAAGGCCGCCCAGGGTGAGCTGAAGGGCTACCTGGACTACACCGAGGACGCGATCGTCTCCTCGGACATCGTCGGCTGGCCGGCCTCCTGCACCTTCGACTCGTCCCTGACCATGGTGCAGGGCAACAGTGTGAAGATCATCGGCTGGTACGACAACGAGTGGGGCTACTCCAACCGCCTCGTCGACCTCACGGTCTTCGTCGGCGGCCAGCTCTAAGTCCCGGAGCAGGCAACTCGATGTGAGTCAGGGCTCGGGCAGCGCGGCGTGCGCTGCCCGAGCCCTGTGCTACGTAGTGATCGATCAGCCCTCTCGGATCCGAAGAGCCCCCTAGGAGTCCCTGTTCATGAAGACGATCGACGAACTTCTCGCCGAAGGCGTGGACGGCAAGCGGGTCTTCGTCCGCGCCGACCTGAACGTGCCGCTGGCCGACGGCCTCATCACCGACGACGGCCGCATCCGCGCCGTCCTGCCGACCGTCAAGGCCCTCGCGGACGCGGGCGCCAAGGTGGTCGTCGCCTCGCACCTGGGCCGCCCCAAGGGCGCCCCGGACCCGGCGTTCTCCCTGCTGCAGCCCGCCGAGCGGCTCGCCGAACTCCTCGGCGCCCCGGTCGCGTTCGCCCAGGACACCATCGGCCCCGCCGCGCACGATGCGGTGAACGGCCTGCAGCCCGGCCAGGTCGCGGTCATCGAGAACCTGCGCTTCAACGCCGGCGAGACCTCCAAGGACGACGTCGAGCGTGGTGAGTTCGCCGACCGGCTCGCCGCCCTGGCGGACATCTACGTAGGCGACGGTTTCGGCGCGGTGCACCGCAAGCACGCCTCCGTGTACGACCTCCCGGCGCGGCTCCCGCACTACGCGGGCTACCTCATCGCCACCGAGGTCGGCGTCCTGAAGAAGCTCACCGAGGACGTCAAGCGCCCCTACGTGGTCGCGCTCGGCGGCTCCAAGGTCTCCGACAAGCTCGCCGTCATCGACCAGCTGCTCGGCAAGGCCGACCGCATCCTCATCGGCGGCGGCATGGCCTTCACCTTCCTCAAGGCCAAGGGTTACGAGATCGGCGCCTCCCTGGTCCAGGACGATCAGCTGGCCGCCGTCACCGAGTACGTCGAGCGCGCCGAGAAGAACGGCGTCGAGCTGGTCGTCCCGGTCGACGTCGTGACCGCGGGCGGGTTCCCGGACCTGAAGACCAAGGCCCCGTCCAACCCCACCACCGTCGCCGCGGACGCCATCCCGGCCGACCGGATGGGTCTCGACATCGGTCCCGAGACCGGTGCCCTGTACGCCTCGAAGCTCGCCGACGCGGCCACCATTTTCTGGAACGGCCCGATGGGCGTCTTCGAGCACCCCGACTACGCCGAGGGCACCAAGGCGGTCGCCCAGGCCCTTCTCGACTCCCCGGCCTTCACGGTCGTCGGCGGTGGCGACTCCGCCGCCGCCGTCCGCATCCTGGGCTTCGACGAGACGGCATTCGGCCACATCTCGACCGGCGGCGGCGCCTCCCTCGAATATCTCGAGGGCAAGACGCTCCCCGGCCTCGCCGCACTGGAGGACTGACCTACATGAGCACGCGCACGCCGCTGATGGCGGGCAACTGGAAGATGAACCTCAACCACCTCGAGGCCATCGCCCACGTCCAGAAACTCGCCTTCGCCCTCGCGGACAAGGACTACGAGGCCTGTGAGGTCGCGGTCCTGCCGCCCTTCACCGACCTGCGCTCCGTACAGACCCTGGTCGACGGCGACAAGCTCAAGATCAAGTACGGTGCCCAGGACATCTCGGCGCACGACTCCGGGGCCTACACCGGCGAGATCTCCGGCCCGATACTGGCCAAGCTGAAGTGCACGTACGTGGCGATCGGCCACTCCGAGCGCCGCCAGTACCACCACGAGAGCGACGAGCTCGTCAACGCCAAGGTGCAGGCCGCCTACAAGCACGGCCTGACCCCGATCCTGTGCGTGGGCGAGGAGCTGGACGTCCGCGAGGCGGGCGACCACGTCACACACACGCTCAGCCAGGTCGAGGGTGGTCTCAAGGACCTCCCCGCCGAGCAGGCCGAGTCGGTCGTGATCGCGTACGAGCCCGTCTGGGCCATCGGCACCGGCAAGGTCTGCGGCGCCGACGACGCCCAGGAGGTCTGCGCGGCGATCCGCGGCAAGCTCGCCGAGCTGTACTCGCAGGAAGTGGCCGACGCCGTCCGTATCCAGTACGGCGGCTCGGTGAAGTCCGGGAACGTCGCGGAGATCATGGCGAAGCCGGACATCGACGGTGCGCTGGTCGGCGGTGCCTCCCTGGACGCCGAAGAGTTCGTCAAGATCGTCCGTTTCCGGGACCAGTGAGCCGAAGGCTCGCGGTCGCGAGTATGCGGTAGCGGCGATCCGTCGTACCCTTGCGGGGGCCAGGTGGGCAACCACCCGGCCCCCGTCGTCCGTCCAGATCCGAGGAAGTTGGTTCAGCCGTGGTTATGGGGTTCTCGATCGCCCTGATCGTCTTCAGCGGGCTGTTGATGCTGCTGGTGCTGATGCACAAGGGCAAGGGCGGCGGCCTCTCCGACATGTTCGGTGGCGGCATGCAGTCGTCCGTCGGAGGCTCCTCGGTCGCCGAGCGCAACCTTGACCGCATCACCGTGGTGATCGGTCTGCTCTGGTTCGCGTGCATCGTCACGCTCGGCATCCTGATGAAGGTCAACAACTGACCAACGGCCGACATCGGCCGACGCACATCGGTACAACTGCACATAACGCACGCACTTTGCGCACGTAAGGCCCCATGTTCGGTACGCGACGTAAATCGCGACCTATCATGGGGCTTGCGTCTAGGGGCGGGGGTGTAACTCCAATCACTGGACGCGCGTTGGGCCTTACGTAGACTGAGGCGCTCGCAGCGAAGCGTCACGCCGACTCGCTTCGCGGCACCATTACGCAGGGAGTTACGACCGTGGCAAGTGGCAACGCGATCCGAGGAAGCCGGGTCGGGGCGGGGCCGATGGGCGAGGCCGAGCGTGGCGAGTCCGCGCCGCGGCTGCGCATCTCCTTCTGGTGCTCCAACGGGCACGAGACGGTTCCCAGCTTCGCCAGCGACGCGCAGGTTCCCGAGACCTGGGACTGCCCGCGCTGCGGCTTTCCCGCCGGACAGGACCGGGACAACCCGCCGGCCCCGCCGCGCACCGAGCCGTACAAGACGCACCTCGCGTATGTACGGGAGCGGCGCAGCGACGCGGACGGCGAGGCGATCCTCGCCGAGGCGCTCGCCAAACTGCGGGGCGAGATCTAGGGGTTGAGAACCGGCCGGGTGCCTTTGGGCGCCTGGCCGGAGCTGTATCGCGCGCAGGGTCCGACGTGACTCACCTGCGGCTCGCTCGTCATGCGTCGCGTCCGCTCGTCAGTGGCTCGCTTGCCATTGGTTTGACGGTGAGTGGCTCGATTGTCAGAGGCTCGACGATGAACGGCTTGATTGTCAGTGGTGCCCTCTACGGTTCTTGAAGTGACGGAACCGAAGGGGGCGTTGTGACGGCGACGGAGCTGGCGGGGGTACGGGCGCCCGCGTGGCGCGGGGGATTCGGGCGGCTGTGGACCGCGGCTGTGGTGTCGCGGTTCGGCGACGCGCTGCGGACCGCCGCGCTGCCGCTGCTCGCCGTGCACCTCAGCGATGATCCGCTGGTCATTGCCTCCGTCACGGCCTGCGGCTATCTACCTTGGCTCCTCTTCGGTCTGCTCGGCGGGGCGATCGCCGACCGGGTCGACCAGCGGCGTGCGATGTGGACGGTGGACGTCGTACGGGGCACGCTGGTCGCCTGTTTCGCCCTCGCCGTCGGGCTGGGGCACGCCTCGATCGTCGTCCTGATCGTGCTCGCCTTCACCCTGACGACCCTCCAGACACTCTTCGACAACGCCTCCACGGCTCTGCTGCCGTCCCTGGTGGACCGTGCCGAGCTGGGCAGCGCCAATGCCCGGCTGATGACCGGGCAGCAGCTTGCCGGCGGCCTGTTGGCCAGTCCCCTCGTACCTCTCCTACTGGTGGCCGGGGCCGCCGTGCCGTTCGCGGCCGACGCGGTCACCTACCTGCTGGCCGCCGCGCTGGTGGCCTCCCTACGGATACGGCTGCCCGCGCGGGATCCGCGTCCGGCCGGGAGCACCCTGCGCGCCGAGATAACCGCAGGGCTGCGCGTCCTGTGGCAGGACCGGGTGCTGCGGGCGGTGTGCGTGGCCACCCTGCTGTGCAACATCGGCATGGGCGCGCTCATCGCCACCCTCGTCCTGCACGTGACGCGCTGGCTGCACGCGGGCAACGCGGAGTACGCGGCCGCGATGACCGCCTTTTCCGTCGGCAGCCTGGCCGGAGGAGCGCTGGCCCCGTGGCTGGCGCGCCGGACAGGGAGGGTCGGCAGCCTGCTCCTGGGCGGCTGCGTCCAGACGTCGGCGCTGCTGCTCATGGGCACTGTCCGCCACCTGGGCGCCGTCATCGTGGGCATGGTGCTGCTCGGAGCGATGAACCTGGTGTGGAACGTCAACCAGGTCACGCTGATGCAGCAGCGCAGCCCGGACGCCATGGTGGGCCGCATCAGCTCCGCGGTCCGTACGGCCTCGACGTCCGGAGCGCCGGTCGGTGCCCTGCTGGGAGGCGCGGTGGCGGGCGGGTACGGGCTGAACGGGCCGGCACTGCTCGCGGCCGCGCTGTTCGCACTCGCCGTCATTTCGCTGATACCAGGGTGTCTGCCGGACGTATCTGTTGTTGAGCCGGACGACGGTGCCACGACAGCTCACGTCAAGCCCTGATCAATTAGGTTGGGACCGGCAGCGGGGCAAGGTACGCAGCAGCACAGGCAGGAAAGAAGGCGGAAGTCCGAGATGAACGCAGAAAGCCGTTCCAGGCTCAACCAGACGCCCGAGTGGACCGCGCTGGCCGAGCACCGCGAGGAGCTCGCGGAGACCCACCTGCGCGAGCTGTTCGCGGCCGATCCCGGGCGCGGTGGCGGATACACCCTTGAGGTCGGCGATCTGCATGTCGACTACTCCAAGCACCTGGTCACCGACGAGACACTGAGGCTGCTGCGCGAGCTGGCCGCGGCGACCGATGTCTTCGGTCTGCGGGACGCCATGTTCCGCGGCGAGAAGATCAACACGACCGAGGACCGGGCGGTGCTGCACACCGCGCTGCGTGCCCCGCGCGACGCGGTCATCGAGGTCGACGGCGAGAACGTCGTTCCGGCGGTGCACGCCGTGCTCGACAAGATGGCCGGCTTCGCCGAGCGTGTCCGCTCCGGTGAGTGGACCGGCCACACCGGCAAGCGCATCAAGAACGTCGTCAACATCGGCATCGGCGGCTCCGACCTCGGCCCGGCGATGGCGTACGAGGCGCTGCGGTCCTTCACCGACCGCGGCCTCACGGTCCGCTTCGTGTCGAACGTGGACGGCGCCGACCTGCACGAGGCGGTGCGGGACCTGGACCCGGCCGAGACGCTGTTCGTCATCGCCTCGAAGACGTTCACCACGATCGAGACGATCACCAACGCGACCTCGGCGAGGAACTGGCTGCTGACCGAGCTGAAGGCCGGTCAGGAAGCCGTCGCCAAGCACTTCGTGGCCTTGTCGACCAACGCGGAGAAGGTGTCGGACTTCGGCATCGACACGGCGAACATGTTCGAGTTCTGGGACTGGGTCGGCGGGCGGTACTCGTTCGACTCGGCGATCGGTCTCTCGCTGATGATCGCCATCGGACCCGAGCAGTTCCGGTCGATGCTCGACGGGTTCAGGATCGTGGACGAGCACTTCCGCACCGCACCCGCCGAGTCCAACGTGCCTTTGCTGCTCGGTCTGTTGGGCATCTGGTACGGGAACTTCCACGACGCCCAGTCGCACGCGGTGCTGCCGTACTCGCACTACCTGTCCAAGTTCACCGCCTACTTGCAGCAGCTGGACATGGAGTCCAACGGCAAGTCCGTGGACCGGGACGGACTTCCCGTGGAGTGGGAGACGGGCCCTGTCGTGTGGGGCACGCCCGGTACCAACGGGCAGCACGCGTACTACCAGCTCATCCACCAGGGCACGAAGCTGATCCCGGCCGACTTCATCGGCTTCGCCGAGCCCGTCGCCGATCTGCTGCCGGGTCTGGTCGCCCAGCACGACCTGTTGATGGCGAACTTCTTCGCGCAGACGCAGGCGCTGGCCTTCGGCAAGTCGCCGGACGAGGTGCGGGCGGAGGGGGTGCCCGAGGAGTTGGTGCCGCACAAGACGTTCAAGGGCAACCACCCGACGACGACGATCCTCGCGCGTGAGCTGACGCCGTCGGTGCTGGGGCAGTTGATCGCTCTCTACGAACACAAGGTGTTCGTCCAGGGTGCCGTCTGGAACATCGACTCCTTCGACCAGTGGGGAGTCGAGCTCGGCAAGGTGCTGGCCAAGCGGGTCGAGCCGGCGCTGACCGAGGGGGCCGATGTGCCCGGGCTTGACGCGTCGACGACGGCACTTGTGGCCAAGTACCGGGCGCTGCGGGGGCGTTAGCCGAGTGGGCGGTGGGGGTTTTCTTCGCCCCCTCCGCCCCTGCCCGTCCCTTGTTCCTGGGGGCTGCCGCCCCCAGGCCCCCGCTGTCGGCCTGAACGGCCTCGTCCTCAAACGCCGGACGGGCTGAAAGATATCCCGCAGCCGGGGCTGAAGATTCTCAGCCCCTCCGGCGTTTGAGGAGCGGGGTCTGGGGCGGAGCCCCGGAAGGACGGGAATGGGTTAGGGGCGGAGGGGGCGAGGAAAACCTCTTCCGCCCCCTCCGCCCCTACCGTCACGCCGAAGCCGGCGGATACAGCGACCGTGGCAGCTGGGAAGCCGCTGCCGCGTCCAGGAGCCACAGGGTGCGGGAGCGGCCCCGTGCGCCGGCGGCCGGGGCCTGTACCTCGCCCGCGCCGGAGAGGGCGATCGCCGCGGCCTCGGCCTTGTCCTCGCCCGCCGCGAGCAGCCACACCTCACGTGCGGAGCGGATCGCGGGGAGGGTGAGGGAGATCCGGGTCGGCGGAGGCTTCGGGGCGCCGTGGACGCCGACCACCGTGCGTTCGGTCTCCCTTACCGCGGGCAGCTCGGGGAAGAGCGAGGCCACGTGGGTGTCGGGCCCGACACCCAGCGTCAGCACGTCGAAGGCCGGGACCGAGCCGTGGTTCTCGGGGCCGGCCGCCTTCGCGAGCTCAGCCGCGTACGCCTCCGCCGCGGCCTCCACGTCCGAGCCGTACGGCCCGTCCGAGGCGGGCATCGGATGCACCCGGGCGGGATCCAGCGGCACGGAGTCCAGGAGCGCGGCACGGGCCTGCGTGTCATTGCGTTCCGGGTCGCCCTCGGGCAGGAACCGCTCGTCGCCCCACCAAAGGTCGAGGTGGGCCCAGTCGACGGCGTCCCGGGCGGGGGCCGAACTCAGCGCCGCCAGGAGCCCGTTGCCGTTGCGGCCGCCCGTGAGCACGATCGAGGCGTAGCCGCGCGAGGCCTGCGCGTCCACGATCTTCGTGATCAGCCGGGCCGCGGCGGCCTCGGCCATCAGCTCCTTGTCACGGTGGACGACCAGTTGCGGAGTGTTCACTTGGCGGCCGTCCCCTTGGCCGGGGGCATCTGCGCCGGAGTCGGCCGGTTGCCGGCCGCGGCAGCGGAGGACGTCTTCGAAGCCGAGTCCGCCACGGCGGACGCCGGAGTCCGGGTGGGCAGCGGAGACCGGTCGGTCGCCGACTGAGCGCCTCCCAGCCGGTCCACCCCGAACCGCAGCGCCGACGCGTACGTGTCGTCCGGATCGAGTCGGCGCAGTTCCTCCGCCATCAGCTCGGAGGTCTCGCGGCGCTTGAGCGCCACCGCGCGGTCCGGCTGGCCCTCCAGCGTCAGGGTGGCCATCGCTCCGTCAGGGCGTTGCAGTGCGACGGGACCACCGGTGGTCTCCAGGCGTACCAGGGTCAGCCCGGGGCCGGCGGAGACCCCGCGCTGGACGTGGACGTGCAGCCGGTCGGCGAGCCACATGGCGAGCAGTTCGACGCTCGGGTTGAACTCCTCGCCGGTCACCTCCGCGGAGATGACCTCGCAGTCCACCTGGTCGAGGGCGGCGGCCAGCATGGAGCGCCAGGGAGTGATCCGGGCCCATGCCAGGTCGGTGTCGCCCGGCTCGTAGTTCTCGGCGCGGGTGCGCAGTTCGTCGACGGGCTTGACCGCCGAGTAGCTGTCGGTGACCCGGCGCTGGCCGAGCGCCCCCAGCGGGTCCTTCGCCGGGTCGCGCGGGGAGCCGACCGGCCACCAGACCACCACCGGGGCGTCCGGCAGGAGCAGCGGGAGCGCGACGGACTGTGCGTGGTCCGCGACCTCGCCGTAGAGCCGCAGGACGACCGTCTCACCGGTGCCCGCGTCCGCGCCGACCCGTACCTCGGCGTCGAGGCGGGACTTCGTGCGGTCGCGCGGCGAGCGGGAGACGCGCTTGACGACCACGAGGGTGCGCGAGGGGTGCTCGCGCGAGGCGTCGTTCGCGGCCCTCAGGGCGTCGTAGGCGTTCTCCTCGTCGGTGACGATGACGAGGGTGAGCACCATGCCGACGGCGGGGGAGCCGATGGCCCGGCGGCCCTGCACCAGCGCCTTGTTGATCTTGCTGGCCGTGGTGTCCGTGAGGTCTATTTTCATGGGCGCCGCCAGCTCCGTCCGTCTCGCTCGAGCATTTCGTCCGCCTCGACGGGGCCCCACGTGCCCGAGGGGTACTGCGCGGGCGTGCCGTGCTTGTCCCAGTACCGCTCGATCGGGTCGAGGATCTTCCAGGACAGCTCGACCTCCTCGGTGCGCGGGAAGAGGTTGGAGTCACCCAGGAGGACGTCCAGGATCAGGCGCTCGTACGCCTCGGGGCTCGACTCCGTGAAGGACTCGCCGTATGCGAAGTCCATCGATACGTCCCGGATCTCCATGGAGGTGCCGGGGACCTTGGAGCCGAAGCGGACCGTGATGCCCTCGTCGGGCTGGACGCGGATGACGATCGCGTTCTGGCCCAGCTCCTCCGTCGCGGTGTGGTCGAAAGGGGAGTGCGGGGCGCGCTGGAAGACCACCGCGATCTCGGTGACGCGGCGGCCAAGACGCTTGCCGGTGCGGAGATAGAAGGGGACCCCGGCCCAGCGGCGGTTGTCCACCTCGACCTTGATCGCCGCGTAGGTGTCGGTCTTCGACTTGGGGTCGATGCCGTCTTCCTGGAGGTAGCCGACGGCCTTCTCGCCGCCCTGCCAGCCGGCCGCGTACTGCCCGCGGACCGTGTTCCGGCCCAGGTCCTTCGGCAGCTTCACGGCGCCGAGCACCTTGGTCTTCTCGGCGGCGAGCGCGTCCGCGTCGAAGGAGGCGGGCTCCTCCATCGCGGTGAGCGCCATCAGCTGGAGCAGGTGGTTCTGGATGACGTCACGGGCGGCGCCGATGCCGTCGTAGTAGCCGGCACGGCCGCCGATGCCGATGTCCTCGGCCATGGTGATCTGTACGTGGTCGACATACGACCGGTTCCAGATCGGCTCGAACATCTGGTTGGCGAAGCGGAGCGCCAGGATGTTCTGGACGGTCTCCTTGCCCAGGTAGTGGTCGATGCGGAAGACCTGGTCCGGGGCGAAGACGTCCTCGACGGTCGAGTTGAGCTCCTCGGCCGACTTGAGGTCGTGACCGAAGGGCTTCTCGATGACCGCGCGGCGCCAGGAGCCGTTCGGCTGGTCGGCCAGCCGGTGCTTCTTCAGCTGCTTGATGACCACCGGGAAGGCGGACGGCGGCACGGAGAGGTAGAAGGCGAAGTTGCCGCCCGTGCCCTGTGCCTTGTCCAGGTCCTCGATCGTGGAACGCAGCCGCTCGAAGGAGTCGTCGTCGTCGAAGGTGCCCTGCACGAAGCGCATGCCCTGGACGAGCTGCTGCCAGACCTCCTCGCGGAAGGGCGTGCGCGCGTGTTCCTTGACCGCGTCGTGGACCTCCTGCGCGAAGTCCTCGTCGGCCCACTCGCGCCGGGCGAAGCCGACGAGGGAGAAGCCCGGCGGCAACAGACCCCGGTTGGCGAGGTCGTACACCGCGGGCATCAGCTTTTTACGTGACAAATCGCCCGTGACGCCGAAGATGACCAGGCCCGACGGCCCCGCGATACGCGGGAGCCGTCGGTCTGCGGGGTCACGCAGCGGGTTGCTGCTTGACAAGGTTTCAGCCCTCCGAGGGGGCGAGGCGCTGGAGCTCTGCCTCTGTCGACTTGAGCAGGTCGTTCCAGGACGTCGCGAACTTCTCGACGCCCTCGTCCTCCAGGAGCTGGACCACGTCGTCGTAGGAGATCCCGAGCTTCTCGACCGCGTCGAGCTCGGCACGGGACTGCTCGTACGTACCGGTGATGGTGTCGCCGGTGATCTGACCGTGGTCCTCGGTGGCCTCAAGAGTGGCCTCCGGCATGGTGTTCACCGTGTTCGGCGCGACCAGTTCGTCGACGTACAGGGTGTCCTTGTACGCCTTGTCCTTGACGCCGGTCGAGGCCCACAGCGGACGCTGCTTGTTGGCCTGCGCCTTGTCGAGGGCGGCCCAGCGGTCGGAGGAGAAGACCTCCTCGTACGCCTCGTACGCGAGCCGCGCATTCGCCAGGCCCGCCTTGCCGCGCGCGGCCTTGGCCTCCGGCGTGCCCAGCGCGTCCAGCCGCTTGTCGATCTCGGTGTCCACGCGGGACACGAAGAACGACGCCACCGAGTGGATCTTGGAGAGGTCGAGGCCGGCGGCCTTCGCCTTCTCCAGACCCGCGAGGTAGGCGTCCATGACCTCGCGGTAGCGCGCGAGCGAGAAGATCAGCGTGACGTTGACGCTGATGCCCTTGCCGATGACCTCGGTGATCGCGGGCAGGCCCGCCGGGGTCGCCGGGATCTTGATGAGGGTGTTGGGGCGGTCCACCAGCCAAGCCAGTTGCTTGGCCTCGGCGACGGTCGCCGTCGTGTTGTTGGCCAGCCGTGGGTCGACCTCGATCGAGACCCGGCCGTCCTGACCCTGCGTCGCGTCGAAGACCGGGCGCAGGATGTCGGCGGCGTCACGGACGTCCGCCGTCGTGATCATGCGGACGGCTTCTTCGACGGTGACCTTGCGGGCGGCGAGCTCGGTGAGCTGCCGCTCGTAGCCGTCGCCGCTCGAGATCGCCTTCTGGAAGATCGACGGGTTGGTGGTGACGCCCACGACGTGCTGCTGGTCGATCAGTTCGGCGAGGTTGCCGGACGTGATCCGCTTGCGCGACAGGTCGTCCAGCCAGATCGCGACGCCTTCCTCGGAGAGGCGCTTGAGTGCGTCTGTCATGGAAATTGCATCTCCTACGTGTCGTATGTCAGCGTCAGCGCTGGGCTGCGGCGATCGATTCCCGGGCGGCGGATGCGACGTTCTCGGCAGTGAAACCGAATTCGCGGAAGAGCACCTTGCCATCGGCGGAAGCACCGAAGTGCTCCAGCGAAACAATGCGTCCGGCGTCTCCGACGAACCGGTGCCAGGTGAGACCGATACCGGCCTCGACCGAGACCCGCGCTCGCACCGAAGTCGGGAGAACGCTGTCCCGGTACCCCTGGTCCTGCTCGTCGAACCACTCCACACACGGCATGGACACGACCCGCGTCGGGACGCCCCCGGCCTGGAGCTGCTCACGCGCCTCGACGGCGACGTGCACCTCGGAGCCGGTGCCGATGAGGATGACCTCGGGCGAACCGCCCTCGGCCTCGAAGAGCACGTAGCCGCCCTTGGCGGCGTCCTCGTTGGGCTCGTACGTCGGTACGCCCTGGCGGGTCAGCGCGAGGCCGTGCGGGGCGCCCTTGCCGAACACCTTGGTGTAGCGCTTGAGGACCTCGCGCCAGGCGATCACGGTCTCGTTGGCGTCCGCGGGACGGACCACGTTCAGGCCGGGGATCGCACGCAGCGAGGCCAGGTGCTCGACCGGCTGGTGCGTCGGACCGTCCTCGCCGAGGCCGATCGAGTCGTGCGTCCACACGTACGTCACCGGCGCGTGCATGAGGGCCGAGAGACGGACGGCGTTGCGCATGTAGTCGGAGAACACCAGGAAGGTGCCGCCGTAGATACGGGTGTTGCCGTGCAGCGCGATGCCGTTCATCTCGGCGGCCATCGAGTGCTCGCGGATGCCGAAGTGGATCGTGCGGCCGTACGGGTTCGCCTCCGGCAGCGGGTTGTCCGCCGGCAGGAAGGAACTCGTCTTGTCGATGGTGGTGTTGTTCGAGCCGGCCAGGTCGGCGGAGCCGCCCCACAGCTCGGGTACCACCGCGCCGAGAGCCTGCAACACCTTGCCGGACGCGGCACGGGTGGCGACACCCTTGCCCGTCTCGAACACCGGGAGGTGCGACTCCCAGCCCTCGGGCAGCTCACCCGCGGCGATGCGGTCGAACTCGGCGGCACGCTCGGGGTTGGCCGTACGCCAGGCAGCGAAGCCCTTCTCCCACTCGCCCTTGGCCTCGCGGCCACGGTCCAGGGCCTGCCGGGTGTGCGCGAGGACCTCGTCGGCGACGTCGAAGGTCTTCTCCGGGTCGAAGCCAAGGACGCGCTTGGTGGCCGCGACCTCGTCGTCGCCGAGCGCCGAGCCGTGCGCGGCCTCGGTGTTCTGCGCGTTCGGGGCCGGCCAGGCGATGATCGAACGCATCGCGATGAACGACGGCTTGTCCGTGACCGTCTTGGCGGCCTCGATCGCGTTGTAGATGGCGTGCGGGTCGAGGTCGCCGTCCGGCTTCGGGGCCACGCGCTGCACATGCCAGCCGTACGCCTCGAAGCGCTTGACGGTGTCCTCGGAGACCGCGGTCTCCGTGTCGCCCTCGATCGAGATGTGGTTGTCGTCCCACAGCAGGATCAGGTTGCCGAGCTTCTGGTGACCTGCCATCGAGGACGCCTCGGCGGAGATGCCCTCCTGGAGGCAGCCGTCACCGGCGATCGCGAAGATGAAGTGGTCGAACGGGGATTCACCCTGAGGGGCGTCCGGATCGAACAGGCCGCGCTCGTAACGGGTGGCCATCGCCATGCCCACCGCGTTGGCGACGCCCTGGCCCAGCGGGCCCGTCGTCGTCTCCACGCCGGGGGTGTGCCCGTACTCGGGGTGGCCGGGAGTCCTGCTGCCCCACGTCCTGAAGGCCTTCAGATCGTCCAGCTCCAGGCCGAAACCGGCCAGGTAGAGCTGGGTGTAGAGGGTCAGGGACGAGTGGCCCGCGGACAGCACGAAACGGTCGCGTCCGGTCCAGTCGGGGTCCGCCGGGTCGTGGCGCAGCACCTTCTGGAAGAGGGTGTACGCGACAGGCGCCAGGCTCATCGCCGTACCGGGATGGCCGTTACCGACCTTCTGTACGGCATCGGCGGCCAGGACGCGGGCGGTGTCCACCGCCCGCTGGTCCAACTCGGTCCACTCGAGGTCTGTGGTGGTCGGCTTGGTGCTCACCCTGGGTCAGGGCTCCTCTCCACATGTTCCACGTGTCGAAATACCGGCGCGCGTGCGCTCACCGGCCGTTGTCGAGCCTACCCCCGTAGGTACGTGCGTTCTTTCGAGTCATTCCAGACTGCCGGGAGTCGCCGGAATCCGCCTCCCGACCGGTCCATTCCTCATTCGGCAAGTGAATACGGAGCCGCTCGTCCGAGTGCTCAATCGAGCCTCGTGCCGCCCGTCGCGAGTGCGTCGCCGCGTCCCTGGTGCGACGCCTTCCAACACGACCCCACCCCCGCGAATGTCGGGGTATGGGCAACGTCTACAGTGGCGTGGTACGCGCGAGCCTTTACGGGGAGTTCACACCCGGGGCTCGCTGGGATGTCTCTGTCAGGGGTGTACGTGACGGCCGTCGAATCCCGTCCACCGGGGGTGCTCGGGACGAGCAACAGCCCAAGCCACCGGCCGTTCGGGGCCCGTGTCATGGCGTTTGTGGCGCTTACGAAGCCACGGATCATCGAGCTACTGCTGATCACCACCGTCCCGGTGATGTTCCTGGCCCAGCAGGGGGTGCCCGACCTGAAGCTGGTGCTCCTCACCTGCCTCGGCGGCTACCTCTCGGCGGGCGGCGCCAACGCACTCAACATGTACATCGACCGTGACATCGACGCACTGATGGACCGGACCTCGCAGCGGCCCCTGGTCACCGGCATGGTCAGCCCGCGCGAATGCCTCGTCTTCGGTCTCTCGCTCGCCGCGGTCTCCACACTCCTGTTCGGCCTGACGGTCAACTGGCTCTCGGCCTGGCTCTCCCTCGGCGCACTCCTCTTCTACGTCGTCGTCTACACGATGATCCTCAAGCGCCGTACGTCGCAGAACATCGTCTGGGGCGGTATCGCCGGCTGCATGCCCGTCCTCATCGGCTGGTCGGCGGTGACCGACTCGATGTCCTGGGCCCCGGTCGTCCTCTTCCTGGTCATGTTCTTCTGGACGCCGCCGCACTACTGGCCGCTGTCGATGAAGGTGCGCGCCGACTACGCGCGCGTGGGCGTGCCGATGCTGCCGGTCGTCGCCTCGAACAAGGTGGTCGCCCGCCAGATCGTCCTCTACAGCTGGGTGATGGTCGCCGTCTCGCTGCTGCTCACCCCGCTCGGCTACACCGGCTGGTTCTACACGGCGGTCGCCCTGGTGGCCGGCGGCTGGTGGCTGTGGGAGGCGCACGCGCTGCAGCATCGCGCCAAGCACGAGGAGGCGGGCGGCAAGCTCAAGGAGATGCGGCTGTTCCACTGGTCCATCACCTACGTATCACTGCTGTTCGTGGCGGTCGCGGTGGATCCCTTCCTCCGCTGAGCTTTCCGAGGCCCTCGACGGGCGGGGTGCGTGGTCAAGGCCACGCACCCCGCCCGTCGCCGTTTGATCTACCCGTCGGTAGCATCCTGGCCATGGCAGACACCCAGCAGGTTGACGAGAGCACCGGCGCCGCCCAGGACGCCAAGGCCGAGCGCAAGGCGGCCAGGTTCGCCAAGCAGATCTCCGCCTTCGCCAAGCAGCACGGCGGGGCCGAGGGCCATGTGGAGTACATCGGGCAGCGCGGCGCCCGGATCGTGCTGGTCGGTGCGGACGGCGGCTGGGGCGACGTCGTGGCCCCCACGTACGCGATCGCCGAGCTGGCCGTGAAGCAGGCCGGGATCACTGTTCATGAGGAGTTCGACGGCGAGTTCGCGGCCAAGGTGAAGACGGGACCGTACGAGTGGAAGCGGATGGCGGGGATCCAGCTGGGAGCTCCGAGCAACGGTTGACCCAGGCCTCAGGCAGCGCCCCGCCAAGGGCGCGGGGCTGTATGGATGTGCGGCTCCGCCGCGGGGGCGCGGCCGCCACGGGCGGCCCGCGGTTTCCACACCACAGGCACGCCCCAACGGCAGAAACAGCGGAGCGTCTTCGCACGGGGTGTGTGCAAGCAACACCTGACGCCCGGTTGACCCGTTAGGACCTGAGGAAGCACGGTCCAGTCACGGGGAGTCCGGATGATCGAAACGCCGTCCCTGGTGGACCAGTACTGCCATGGCGTACTGAGAACGGAGCTGGGCCTCGGCACCTTCGAGGCCCACCTCGCCAGGACCGAAGGGCCGCCCGCCCCGGGCACCACCTTCTTCGACACCCAGACCGGGTTCGCGGTACGCCGCTGGTGTCCGCCCCTGCTGGGTCTGGAGCCGCACTGTCCGCCGGCCCGGTATCTCGCCCGGCGCCGCGAACTCGGCGTTCTGGAGTCGGGGCGCCGGCTGCTGCGGGGGAGCGGCATCACGACGTATCTCGTGGACACCGGGCTGCCGGGCGACCTGACCGGGCCGGGCGAGATGGCCTCCACCGGCGCGGCCGACGCACACGAGATCGTCCGCCTCGAGCTGCTGGCGGAACAGGTCGCGGACACCTCCGGCACGGTCGAGTCCTTTCTCGCCAATCTCGCCGAGTCCGTCCACGGCGCCGCCGCGAACGCCGTGGCCTTCACCTCCGTGGCGGGCGTACGGTACGGTCTGGCGCTCGCGCCCGAGCCGCCCGGGCCGGGAGAGGTACGGGGTGCGGCGGGGCGCTGGCTCGCGCGGCGCCCGGTGGGCGGGGCGCTCAGCGACCCGGTGCTGCTCAGGCACCTGCTGTGGATCGCGGTCGCCTCAGGGCTGCCGCTCCAGCTCCATGCCGGACTCGGCGAACCGGGCCTGCGCATCGACCGCACCGACCCCGTCCTGCTCACCGACTTCGCCCGCGCCACGGCCGGACTCGGCACCGACCTCGTCCTCCTGCACGGCTACCCCTACCACCGGCACGCGGCGCACCTGGCCGGGGTCTTCCCGCATGTGTACGCCGATCTGGGCGCCGCGCTGGTGCGTACCGGGGCGCGGGCCGCGGCCGTGTTCTCGGAGATCCTGGAACTGGCGCCCTTCGGCAAGCTCCTCTTCTCCAGCGGCGCGCACGGGCTGCCCGAACTCCATGTGGTCGGGGCACGGTTGTTCCGTGAGGCCCTCGCCCGGGTGCTCGGCACCTGGGTCGCCGAGGGCGCCTGGTCGCTGGCGGACGCGCAACGGGTGGCGGGCCTCATCGCGGCGGGGAACGCACGGCGGGTGTACGGGGTGGAGTGAGAGCACCAGACTCTGATCCCATGACTGAGACCGACGCCGACGCCGCCACGGCCCGTCTGCTGGACCGTTTCCTCACCGAGCTGCGCGCCCTCGCCCCCGTCGCCGTATGGGCGCATGGTTCGCTCGCCGGGGGCGACTACCAGGAGGGGCGCAGTGATCTCGACCTGATCGCCGTCCTGGAGGACCCTGTTTCGCTGGGCACCGCGCGGGAGTTGGTCCGGCTGCACCGGCGGCTGCGTGCCGAGGAGCCGCTCGCCGTGAAGCTGCACTGCAGCTATCTGACTCTCGACAACCCGGCCGACGTCGAGCAGTCGTACGTCACCTGGGCACAGGACCGGCTGATGAAACGGCCGGTCACCCCCGTCACCCGCCGCGAACTGCACGCCTTCGGCCTCGTCCTGCACGGCAAGCCGCCCGAGGACCTGCTGCCGACAGTCCAGGACCGGGAGCTCAACGCCTTCGTCGTACGGGACCAGAAGGAGTTCTGGCGGCCCGCGGTGGACAAGGCACGGCTCTGGACGCAGGACGTGTGGGTCGACCTCGGGTCGGTCACCTTCGCCAGGGCGACCGTCACCCTGCGGGAGGGCCGGCTGATCTCCAAGAGGGAAGCCCTGGACCTGCTGCCGGAACTCGGCGCGCCCCTCGACGTGGTCGAGGACATCAGGCGACGGCGATACGGGGATCCGGCGCCGCACATCGACGAGTGGCCGGCCCGCCGGGCGGAGCTCACCAGGGGTTACCTGGGCCCCGCGATCGACGGATTGGTCGCCGCGTACGAGGGGTTCACGCGCGCGTGAGCGTCGATTCCGTGGCGGGGCCCGGCACTTCCGCCAGGTTCTCGGGCCGTTCGCGCAGCGACAGCAGGACCCGCAGGACGCCGATCCACACCAGGCAGGAGCCGAACATGTGGAGGCCGACCAGGGCTTCGGGGAGGTCGGTGAAGTACTGGACGTAACCGATGACGCCCTGTCCGAGGAGGATGAGGAACAGGTCGCGGGTGCGGTCCAGGGGGCCCTTGGGAGCGTCGACCGCCTTGAGGACGAACCACAGGGCGAAGGTCAGCGTCACGACGATCCACGCCAGGACCGAGTGCACCTTGGTGACGTTCTCCCAGTCCAGCGGGATGCGTTCGACCTCGCTGGAGTCGCCGGCGTGCGGGCCCGCGCCAGTGACGACCGTGCCGAGGGCGATCAGCAGGACGGTCGCGGCGACCAGCACCCACACCATCTGCTGCACCGGCTTGCCCACCAGGGGGCGCGGTGCGCCGTCGCCCTCGTGGGTGCGGTGCCACATCAGGGTGGCGACGGCGATGAGCGCGGTGGAGAGGAGGAAGTGGGCCGCGACTGTATACGGGTTGAGGCCGACCAGTACGACGATGCCGCCGAGCACCGCGTTGCTCATGACGACCCAGAACTGTGTCCAGCCCAGCCGGGTCAGGCCCCGTCGGTACGGCTTCTGCGAGCGCGCCGCGATGATCGCCCAGCCGACCGCCGCACACAGCACGTACGTCAGCATGCGGTTGGTGAACTCGATGACGCCGTGGACGCCCATCGCGCTCGTCGTGGTGAGCGAGTCGTCGGTGCACTTGGGCCAGGTCGGGCAGCCAAGCCCGGAGCCGGTCAGCCGTACGGCACCGCCGGTGACCACGATCACCACCGACATGACGAGCGCGGCGAGAGCCGCACGCCGCACCGTCCGGGCGGACGGAGTCCAGCGTTCGGCGATGAAGGCGAGCGGGTTGCGCGCCGCACGAAGGGCGTCGGCTCGGGTCAGGTTGGGCACGGACTCCATGCTAGGCCCGAGCTTGTGCATGAATTCACGCGGGGTGGGCATGTCCGGACAGATCGCGTGCTCGGCTCTCGGGCCGGACAGCTGCTCCAGGGGAATACCAACTGCTCCAGGGGAACACCAACTGCTCCTGGGGGATCCCAACGGTTCTCCCACCTCGCGCCCTGTGCGCTATGTCCGAGTGGTCGTTCCGTCTCCGATCGCTTCCTTGATGCGCTGTGCACGGGTACGGAAGTCCGCGGCCTGCTGCGCGTCGGTGGTGCACAGGGCGAGCCGCTCGTACACGGCGCTGAGTGAGGGATGGACGTCTCCCAGCCGGCCGCGGATGATGCGCTCGGCTTCGCGCAGCGTGTCCTCCGCGCCCGGTCGGTCCCCGGCGCTGAGCAGTACGGGGCCGAGTCGCGACAGCGTCTTGGCGCGGTAGTGGTGTCCCCGTCCGTACCTTGCGACGTAGATGGCTTCGGCCTCGCGCAGCGTTCGCAGGGCCTGCGCCGTCCGGCCCTGCGCGTGCTGAAGGGAGCCCAGCTTGTTGAGACAGGCGGCGTATTTGTGGTCCTCCGCCTCGCGACGCTTGCGGTGCAGCTCGACGACAGGGGCCAGCAGCTCGGCGGCTTCCCGCAGGCGTGCGTGCGAGGCCCGGCGCAGGTGCCGCCACAGCAACGGGTTGTA
Organism: Streptomyces sp. NPDC087263; assembly: GCF_044744645.1. Lineage (NCBI taxonomy): Bacteria > Bacillati > Actinomycetota > Actinomycetes > Kitasatosporales > Streptomycetaceae > Streptomyces > Streptomyces sp. NPDC087263. Next base: position 57,708 of record NZ_JBIUYT010000018.1, on the reverse strand, counting down.
GGTGTTCCGGGCGCGGGCACGGAGTTCCTGGCCCTGGCGGCGGCGTACATCCGCAAGGAACTTGGCCACCTGGGACGTCTCGAAATCGTCGGGGCCGCGGTTCGCACGAAAGGCCGAGAACGCTTCGGACAGTTCCCGCTCGGCGGTCTCCAGATCACCGCGGTCCTGCGCCACGATCCCCGTGTCACGCCGGAGCATGGCGCGGAAGACCAGATGCTCCCGGGATTCCTCACTGCCCCGGCGCGGGATCTTCCTGGTGGCTCGCTCGTAGCAGTTGAGCGCCTCGGCGAGCTGGCCGGCGTTCCTGTGGATCATGCCGACCTCCTGCTCGGCGATGGCCCAGTCGAGCCCCTCCCACTCGGCGCCGTGGCACTCGTAGATGCCGATCGCCTGTTCCACGGCTTCCAGGGCCCCGGAGAACTGAGTGTCCTCGCGCAGAATGCCGCCGAGCTGCCTGAGGCACTGTGCCTGCAACGGGAGGAAAGCGGGATCGTCCGGCCGCCGCAGACACTGGTCCAGCGCCAGGCGGCACTGTGCCTCGGCGTCGTCGAGATGCGCCAGCAGATAGTGCTGGCGGGCCACCGCGAGCTGCGCGGTGGCGAGCCCCAGGGCGTCGCCGGGGTGGGTTTCGCGGAGTGCCGCCTCCTTCTCGAAGTACTCCAGGGCGTGCACCCAGTCGCAGCGGTGCTCCTGATAGATGCCGACGCGGTGCAGCAGCCTGGCCAGGGCCTTGGGGTCGCGGGCCGCCCCGTACTCCTGGTCGTCCGTGTCGGCCCCCCACACCAACTCGGCCGACACCGCCTCGACATGGGGCATCAACGTCTCACAGGCGGCACGTTCGTCCAGCAGCTCCGGCGCCACCGGGAACGCGGCTTCCAGCAGCTGGACCGCGGACTGCGACCACAGCAGCCTGGCCTGGGTGTCCATGCCCTCACGGACGAAGAACTGGACCTGCGGATGCATGCCGTAGATGACGCTGGCGACCCGGCTGTCCCCGCTACGGCTGAGCAGCGAGTGGTTGGACAGTCGCCGGACCACGCGGTTGAAGGCGGCCTGGTCCTCCATCACTTCCCGCAGGGGTGAGGGGATCACCAGGGGATGGCGCAGCAGCATGTCCCGCCGTACGTCCTCCGACGCGAGGAAGGAGCACAGCCGCATGAGGTCCTCGGCGACCGGCTCGGCGGACACGATCCGCTCGATCGAGAGCCGGAAGGTGGCGGCGGCGCTGCTGGTCGGATGGCCCGGGAGGCGGCGCAGGTACTCCTTCACGGAGATCTCGGCATCCGCGATGTACGCCCCCGCCTGGTCCAGGGCGAGGGGCAGCCAGTGCAGTTGGGCGCCCAGTTCGACCAGCGCCCTCTCGTCGTCCTCGGCGCCGATCCGTTTGATCAGGAGGGCGAGACCGTCCGTCGCGTTCAGGTCGGGCAGCGCGATCCGCTCGACCGAGTGGGCGGGGAGGTTCTCCCAGCCCTCGCGCCGCTGCGTGGTGATGAGTACTTCCCCGTGTCCCATCCTGGGCAGGAGGGATGGTCGCACGTCGTTCATCTGTTCGTTCAGCGGGCCCAGACTGTCGTCCTGCGCGTCGTCGTAGACCAGGACCCAGCCGGGGGTGTCGCGCAGCCGTCCCCAGAGCCGGTTGAGCATCACGCTCTTGGAGTTGTGCTCCGGTATGCCCAGACACGCGGCGAGCTCCAGCAACTCGCCCATGAGCCGTTCGTAACTGGAGGCGTGCAGCCACCAGACCAGTGAGCGGTGCTGTCGCAGGCGGCCGTCGGCGTAAGCGGCGGCCAGCTGGGTCTTGCCCAGCCCGGCCCGCCCGTGCACCACGCAGACCTGCATTCCGCTGTTGCGCTCCCTTGGCCTCAACGCCTTCGAGACCGCCGTGAGTTCGTCGGTACGACCGGTGAAGTAGCGGGAAAGCGTGGGGAGATTGGGCGGAGGTACGTACATCGTGTCTATGTCCGCGCTGCCAATGGCGGAGTGGCCGGGGCGGTTGCGATGTACGGAGAAGTATCCGGAAATCGCCGAAATACCTCCCAGCGCACCGGCACTTGAGGCCAGGAAGATGAGGGGCGTGCCGTGGGTGTCCTGTGCGAGCACGGACAAAAAAACCGCTCCTGCCCCGGTCAGGGAACTGAGAGCGGTGTTGAGGCGACGCCGGACTGCGGGTGAGCGGTTGCGGTCGCTTAATGCCCGACGTATCGCCCGTATCGCCATCGTGCCCCCCGGTCGCCGCGCGTGTACTACAGTCCATTGTCCTCGCCGGTGACACAGGCAACCAGGCAACCGCACGGAACCAAGCCGCGTCTATCAGTGTCCTCATCCTGTACTAGTCGTTGATTCTGCGTTTCGGGCATCTACGACTCGCGGAGGCGCGGTGGACCAGCAGCACACACGACCCGATGAGGAAGCCGGCAGCGGGCAGAAGCTGCACATCGGGCTGGTCCACTGGTCGTTTCCACCCGTCGTCGGTGGAGTCGAGACCCATCTCTGGGATTACTCCAAGGCGTTGGCGGGCCTGGGTCATCGGGTCACCGTGTTCACCGGATCGGTCGGCGCCCATCAGCCGTGTGACGGCGTAAGAGTGATCCGGAACGAGAGGCTCGATCTGTCGGCCGGGTATGAGGACAACGAACAGACTCTCAAGGAGCTGCGCGAGTGGTTCCACGACGAGCTCACTGCGTCCGGGAACCCCATCAGGCTGGTCCACGGCCACAACCTGCACCACTTCTCCAGCGCCCCCGCACGCGCTCTGAAGGCTCTTCAGAGCGAACTTAACCTCGTACTGCTGCACACGTACCACAGCATTTGGCGCACCGACGCGGATGAGCGGATCGCAAGGGACTGCGCCGTCTGGGACGTCCATCACGCGGTGTCGGACTTCCTCGTCAGTGAGTGCTCCGAGGTGCTGGGAAAGGGGACGAAGCACGCCCGTCCGGAGGTGAAGCGCACCTATCTGGGCGTGGATACGCGCCTGTACAAGCACATTCCGGAGGTCGAGGACGAGCCCGGCCCCTATCCGGTCGTTCTGCTGCCGGCCCGGCTCATCCCCAACAAGGGCGCCACAGTGGCGATCCTGATGCTGAAGGATCTCGTCGAGCGTGCGAGGGGGTGCACGGGAAAGCCGGCCTCGTTGCGTCCCCGGCTGGTCCTCACGGACCCTTTCGACACGGTCGACTTCCACGGTGAGCGCGGTCAGTTCCGCGGCGAGTTGTCCAAACTGGTCGAGGCGTGTGGGCTGACGGAAGGACCGGGGCAGGACGTCGAGTTCAGGCCGGCCGGTATCGAGGACATGCGGAAGCTGTACGAGGAGGCCACCGTCGTGGTGTACCCCTCGCGTTTCAAGGAGCCCATGGGTCTCGCCCCTCTGGAGGCGATGTGCGCGGGCCGTCCCGTGGTAGCCACCGGTGTGGGAGGGCTGGGTGAGGGCGGCAGCACGCTGGTCGCCCTCGAAAAGGGCGAGGAGAAGCTGGCGTCCCGCTTCGCCGACGAGGTGTGGCCCCTGCTCACCGAACCCTCGCTGGCCAGAGAGGTCGGATGCATGGCCCGCGAGCACGTCCGTGACCGCTTCGACCTGGGGAGGGCCTACGTCGAACCGATGCTCGCCGAGTACCGGAACCTCCTGGAGCCGGACCCCGACCCCTACGAGTGCGACACCCGCCATCCCTCCGGCAGTCCCGACACCCTCGCCGCGCCCTCCCTGTCCACTTCCACGGTCAGGCGCTGACCCGCGAGGACCAGGCCACTTACCGTCATCGGCCAGTGCGGTACCGGGCGCACGTGCAGCGTTCGGCTGGTGGTGTCGGGTTTCAGGCCGAGCAGGGCGGACAGCACCGCCACCCCAGAGGCCGCCGACCAGCCCTGCGGGCGGCAGGCGGCCGGGTAGGCGAGCGGCGCGGGGGAGTCTTCGGTGCGGGCGTCGCCCGCGTACAGCTCGGGCATGCGGTACGAGAAGTAGGTGGCGGCGTCCAGCAGGCCGTCCACCAGCCGGCTGGCCTCCTCGTGGCGGCCGGTCGCGCACAGCCCCTGTATGGCGATCGCGGTGTCGTGGGTCCATACCGAACCCCCGTGATAGCTCAGCGGGTTGAAACCGGGCACGGCCGCCGAGCGGCTGCGCAGCCCCCAGCCGGAGTTGAGCTCGTCGTCCGCCAGCCAGGCGGCGACATCGCCGCAGCCCTCGGGATCGAGGATGCCGGTCGACAACAGTTGGCCCATGTTCGACGCCGGGCCGCTCACCGGGGTGAGTCCGTGTCCCACGGCGATGGCCACATAACGTGACGCGGGGCCCTGTCGTGTGGGTATCCAGAAGGAGTCGGCGAAGCGTTTCCGCAGGGATTCCGCCCAGACGAGCAGGCCATGGGCGGCCTCGCGTTGGCCACGGCTGTTCAGCAGCGAGGCGAGCCCCACGGCCGCCTCGTACGCGTATCCCTGTACTTCACAGAGAGCCAGCGGCGGTTCGATGTGCCGGCCCTCGGCGTCGCGCACCGCGTCGTCGCTGTCCTTCCACGACTGGTGGCGCAGCCCGCCGGCGCGCGGGTAGTAGCGCAGCAGACCGTCCTCGTCACGGCCGCTGGACTTCACGACCCAGTCCATGGCGCGCTCGGCGTGGGGCAGCAGGGCGTTCACGTCATCGTCGGACAGACCCCAGTGCCAGGCTTCGACCAGCAGCGTCACGAACAGCGGTGTGGCGTCCACCGATCCGTAGTAGTACGCGGGCAGGAACAGCCCGTGGCCGTGCTGGGCCTCCGCCGGACGCAGTTCGTGCAGGATCCTTCCGGGTGCTTCCTCGCGGTGGTGGTCATGAACTTGCCCCTGCCTGCGTGCCAACGTCCAGAGGGTGCCGCGGGCCAGGTCCGTCCCCAGCGGCAGCATCATCCGCGCCGACCAGATCGAGTCCCGGCCGAAGAGCGTGAGGTACCACGGGCAGCCGGCGGCGATGAACTGGTCCTCGGTTCCGGTGCCGGCGGTGCGCTGAGGGTCGGCGAGGCGCAGCGCACGGAGATCACCGAGCCCACGCCTGACCAGCCCCATCAGCCGCCGGTCGCCGGTGATCACCGGGTCGTTCCAGGGAGCGGGAGCGGTGGGGGCCACGGGGTGTCCCGGAGGCGTCGGCACCGCGCGGCCGGTGACGGCGAGTTCGACCTGCCAGCTCTCTCCTGGTCGCAGTACCACCAGGGGCCAGGTCATGGTTCCCCCTTCGGGGCCCCCGGAGGTCTCGGGCTTGGGGCCGGACGTGACGCTGATCCGGGCACGGCCGCTGGGGGAGCGCCAGGCGAGAGAGGCCCGGGTCGCCACGCAGTGCAGATCCGGGCGGCTGTGTCCGCGCTTGACGTCGGCGATGTCCGCGAGGTCCGACGCGGCGGCCAGCTGTACGTGTAATCGGCGTTCGGCGGTGCCTATGTTGCGCAGGGAAATGGTCTCGCCGCTACCGGCGATCCGGATGCGCTCGACGATCAGCGTCGGGTCGTCGGTCCGGTCCCGTGGGTAGCGGTGGACCGCGGTGAACCTCACCTGGTGCGGGCCGAGGGGCTGGACACCTATGGGTTCGGGTTCGCGCTCGTCCAGGAGCAGGCACAGGGTGTGCAGCAGTCGGCGGTCATGGTCGTAGAAGCCCTCCGCCCGTATGCCTCTCAGCTGCCCGTCACGCGACGATGCGGCGAAGGCCGGGGCGGCGACACAGAAGACGACGTCGTGCAGCAGCGGTTGTAGAGCACGCTGACTCGAAGGACCCAAGGACTCGAACACGGAGCGTCTCTTCCCACTCCGTACGAACGTCACTCCCGCGAGGCGTCAGGACGGCCGGGCGCCGTCCCCCCAGGGGCGTCACTCCCAGCGGAAGAATTTCCCCGCGGCCGCCAGCCCCACGACCGCCCACACCGCCAGGATCCCGAGGTCCCCCCACGGCATTCCCGCGCCGTGCTGCAGCACGTCCCGCAGCCCGTCCGACAGCGCCGAGATCGGCAGCAGGCCGAGGACGTCCTGGGCGGCGGCGGGGAACTTGGCGAGCGGGACGATCACGCCGCCGCCGAGCAGGAGGAGCAGGAAGACCAGGTTCGCGGCGGCCAGGGTGGCCTCCGCCTTCAGGGTGCCGGCCATCAGCAGGCCGAGGCCGGAGAAGGCGGCGGTGCCGAGGATCAGGAGGAGCAGGACGGCGAGGGGGTTGCCGTGGGGTGACCAGCCGAGCGCGAGGGCGATCACCGTCACCAGGATCACCTGGAGGATCTCGGTGACCAGGACCGAGGCCGTCTTCGCCGTCATCAGGCCCCAGCGGGGGAGCGGGGAGGCGGCGAGCCGCTTCAGGACGCCGTAGCGGCGTTCGAAGCCCGTCGCGATCGCCTGGCCCGTGAACGCCGTCGACATCACGGCGAGCGCGAGGATGCCGGGGGTCAGGAAGTCGACCGCCTTGCCGGAACCCGTGTCGACGATGTCCACCGCGCTGAACAGCACCAGCAGGAGCGTGGGGATGACGACCGTGAGGAGGAGCTGCTCGCCGTTGCGGAGCAGCATCTTCGTCTCCAGGACGGCCTGCGCGGCGATCATCCGGGGGAGCGGGGCGGCCCCGGGCTTCGGGGTGTACGTACCGGCGGTGGCGGTGGTCACGAACGCAGCTCCTTGCCGGTCAGTTCCAAAAACACGTCTTCGAGTGTGTGGCGTTCGACGGAGATCCGCTCCGGCATCACGCCGTGCTGGGCGCACCAGGACGTGACCGTCGCGAGCAGTTGCGGGTCGATCCTGCCGCCGAGCCGGTAGGCGCCGGGGGTCAGTTCCGCCGCTGTGCTGTCCACCGGGAGGGCCTTCAGCAGGGACGCCACGTCGAGACCTGGACGGCCGCTGAAGCGCAGGGTGTTCTCCGCGCCGCCGCGGCACAGTTGTTCGGGGGAGCCCTGGGCGATGACCTTGCCCGCGTCGATGATCGCTACGTCGTCCGCGAGCTGCTCGGCCTCGTCCATGTGGTGCGTGGTGAGGATGACCGAGACGCCGTCGGAGCGCAGATCGCGGACGAGGTCCCAGGTGGCGTGGCGGGCCTGCGGGTCGAGCCCCGCCGTCGGTTCGTCGAGGAAGACCAGCTCGGGGCGGCCGACCACGGCCATCGCCAGCGCGAGGCGCTGTTGCTGGCCGCCCGACAGCCGCCGGTAGGTCGTACGGCCGCAGCTGTCGAGGCCGAGCCGTTCGATGAGCGCGTCCACGTCCAGCGGGTGTGCGTGGAGTTTCGCCACGTGGCGGAGCATCTCGTCGGCCCGTGCGCCCGAGTAGACGCCGCCGGACTGGAGCATGACGCCGATCCGTGGGCGCAGTTGCCCGGCCTGGCGGACCGGGTCGAGGCCCAGGACGCGCACCATGCCGGAGTCCGGTCTGCGGTAACCCTCGCAGGTCTCGATCGTGGTGGTCTTACCCGCGCCGTTCGGGCCGAGGACGGCGGTGATACCCGGCTTGGCGACCAGGTCGAGGCCGTCCACCGCGGTCTTCCTGCCGTACCTCTTCACCAAGGCCTGGACCTGGACCACGGGCTCGCTTCGCATGAGGAGCAAGTCTAGGGACGAGTCCGGGGTTCCCGGGCGCGGGGGGCCGCATCGGCGTACGGCTCCCGTGGCCGGTGCAGCGCGAGCCACCGTTCCGCGTACGCCACCGCGTCGGCCACCGGGAACAGCCGGGTGTCGGCCGCGCCCACCCGGCCCCGTACGACGGGACGGTCGCGTTCGAAGTCGGAGCCCAGCTCGTCGAAGCGCTCGGAGGTGATCGACACCTCCGTCACCTCCTCCCAGCCGCCCGCGGCGGGCCGTCCCACCTGGACCAGCGGCGACGGAATCCGGTATTCGGCCAGGTGGAAGGCGGTGCACGCGTCGTACCCCGCGCCCAGCAGCAGCACCCGTGCGTCCAGCGTCTCCAGGCGGGCCAGCGGGCTGCGCTCGCCCAGGCGGCAGTCCGTCGCGTGGCCCTCGGTGATCTCCGCCGCGCGCGGGCCGATCGCCGCGAACGAGGTCTGCGGGTGCGCGCTGCGCCGGGCGCCGGGCCAGGTCCGTACGGTCTCCGGGATCACGCCGACCCCGCCCGAGGGGGTGACGAGGGGGTCGTACGCGGGCATCGTCGCCCGGATGGCGGGCCACCACTCCTCGGGTACCGGCGGACTGCTCCACAGAGCGGGGTCGGACAGGCCGCCGGACTGGGTGGGGACCACCAGGGTCCCGTCCGGACCGAGTGCGTCGAGGAGTCCCTGGACGACCGCGACGGCGCCGCCGCAGACCCAGCCGAGGGAGCTGAGCGAGGAGTGCGCCAGGAGGGTCTCGCCAGGGCGGACGCCCAGCGGGAGCAGCTGTGCGGAGACGGTGTCTCGGGTGACGAGTGGCCCGGTGGGAGGGGGTGTCGGCATGGTTCGGCAGTGTTCCCGAGAGCCCGGTACGTGGCCACCGAATTGATCGATCAAAGATCGTTTCCGCAGGTCAGATTAGGTATACCTAAGTGATGCACGGCACCGTCCACGCCTCGGGTGCGGCTTGCCAGGCTCTGAGGAATTACGCAACAATAGCGTTGTGAAATACGTTGGCGAGGCTCCGCAGGAGGAACTCGCGACCGGTGAGCGGTCAACTCGCAACCGGGTCGCGCGCTCCATCCTGGACCACGGGCCCTCCACCGTGACCGACCTGGCCGGACGGCTGGGACTGACCTCGGCCGCCGTACGCCGTCATCTCGACGCCCTTGTCGCCGACGATGTCGTGGAAGCACGTGAGCAGCGGGTCTACGGAGCGCGTACGCGCGGTCGTCCCGCCAAGGTGTTCGCCCTGACCGACTGCGGCCGGGACGCCTTCGACCAGTCCTACGACAAGCTCGCCGCCGAAGCCCTGCGCTGGATCGCCGAGCGCGAGGGCGGGGATGAGGCGGTCGTCGCCTTCGCCCGCGCCAGGATCGCCGCACAGGCGAGCGCGTACCGCGCCGCCATAGAGTCCGCCGCCCCCGACAAGCGCACCGAAGCGCTGGCCAAGGCCCTGAGCGTGGACGGGTACGCTGCTACGGCGCGTAGCGCACCGGTCGGCGAGCAGCTCTGCCAGCACCACTGCCCGGTCGCTCATGTCGCCGAGCAGTTCCCGCAGCTGTGCGAGGCGGAGACCGAGATCTTCTCGCAGTTGCTCGGCACCCATGTACAGCGGCTGGCGACCATCGCCCACGGCGACGGCGTATGCACGACGTTCATCCCCAAGATTTCCAAGACCGCACCTGACGCATCTGCAAGCACCGCCGGGAGGAACCCCGCATGACGCTCCCCATCGAGGAGACTGCCCACCCCGAGCTCGAGGGTCTGGGTACGTACGAATACGGCTGGGCCGACTCCGACGTGGCCGGTTCCTCCGCCAAGCGAGGGATCAACGACGACGTCGTCCGCGACATCTCCCAGAAGAAGTCCGAGCCGGAGTGGATGACCAAGCTCCGGCTCAAGGGCCTGCGCCTGTTCGAGAAGAAGCCCATGCCGAACTGGGGCTCGGACCTGTCGGGCATCGACTTCGACAACATCAAGTACTTCGTGCGCTCCACGGAGAAGCAGGCGGCGTCCTGGGAGGACCTGCCCGAGGACATCAAGAACACGTACGACAAGCTCGGCATCCCGGAGGCGGAGAAGCAGCGCCTGGTCGCCGGCGTCGCCGCGCAGTACGAGTCCGAGGTCGTCTACCACCAGATCAACGAAGAGCTCGAGGCGCAGGGTGTCATCTTCATGGACACCGACACCGCGCTGAAGGAGCACCCGGAGCTCTTCAAGGAGTACTTCGGCACCGTCATCCCGGTGGGCGACAACAAGTTCGCGTCGCTGAACTCCGCGGTGTGGTCCGGCGGCTCGTTCATCTACGTCCCCAAGGGCGTGCACGTCGAGATCCCGCTCCAGGCCTACTTCCGTATCAACACGGAGAACATGGGCCAGTTCGAGCGGACGCTGATCATCGTCGACGAGGACGCCTACGTCCACTACGTCGAGGGTTGTACGGCCCCGATCTACTCCTCGGACTCCCTGCACTCCGCGGTCGTCGAGATCATCGTGAAGAAGGGCGGCCGCTGCCGCTACACGACCATCCAGAACTGGTCGAACAACGTCTACAACCTGGTCACCAAGCGCGCCGTGGCGTACGAGGGCGCGACCATGGAGTGGATCGACGGCAACATCGGCTCCAAGGTCACCATGAAGTACCCGGCCGTCTACCTGATGGGCGAGCACGCCAAGGGCGAGACCCTGTCCATCGCCTTCGCGGGCGAGGGCCAGCACCAGGACGCCGGCTCCAAGATGGTCCACATGGCGCCGAACACCTCCTCCAACATCGTGTCGAAGTCCGTGGCGCGTGGTGGCGGCCGTACGTCCTACCGCGGGCTCGTCGAGATCGGCGAGGGCGCCCATGGCTCCAAGTCGAACGTGCTGTGCGACGCGTTGCTCGTCGACACGATCTCCCGCTCCGACACGTACCCGTACGTCGACGTCCGCGAGGACGACGTGTCCATGGGGCACGAGGCGACCGTCTCCAAGGTCAGCGACGACCAGCTCTTCTACCTGATGAGCCGGGGCATGACCGAGTTCGAGGCGATGGCGATGATCGTGCGCGGCTTCGTCGAGCCGATCGCCAGGGAACTGCCCATGGAGTACGCGCTTGAGCTCAACCGGCTGATCGAGCTCCAGATGGAAGGCTCGGTCGGCTAACCGCCAACCGCCGCCCCCGTCAAGCCACTTACGCAAGAAAGCGAGCAGACCGACAGCCATGGCTGAGGCTCAGAACATCCCGGTCGGGTCCACTACCGCCGGCCAGATCGCGGTGGCCGCCGAGTCGACCGTCGCCACGCGCATGAGCGCGCCCCCGTCCTTCGACGTGGCGGACTTCCCCGTCCCCCACGGCCGTGAGGAGGAGTGGCGGTTCACGCCGCTGGAGCGGCTGCGCGGGCTGCACGACGGCACCGCGGTCGCGACCGGCGACGGCCTGAAGGTCGACATCGAGGCGCCCGCGGGCGTCACGGTCGAGACCGTCGGCCGTGACGACGCCCGGCTCGGCAAGGCCGGCACCCCGGTCGACCGCGTCGCCGCCCAGGCGTACTCGGCGTTCGAGAAGGCCAGTGTCATCACCGTCCCCAAGGAGACGGTGCTCACCGAGCCGATCCGGATCGCCGTGCACGGTGAGGGCGGAGTCGTCTACGGCCATCAGGTCGTCGAGCTGGGTGCCTTCGCCGAGGCCGTCGTCGTCATCGACCACACCGGCGACGCGGTCCTCGCCGCCAACGTCGACTACGTCCTGGGAGACGGCGCCAAGCTCACCGTCGTCTCCGTCCAGGACTGGGACGACAAGGCCGTGCACGTGGGCCAGCACAACGCGCTGATCGGCCGCGACGCCACCTTCAAGTCCTTCGTGGTCACCTTCGGCGGCGACCTCGTACGCCTCCACCCGCGCGTGACCTACGCCGGCCCCGGCGGCGAGGCCGAGCTCTTCGGCCTGTACTTCACCGACGCGGGCCAGCACCAGGAGCACCGCCTCCTGGTCGACCACAACACCCCGCACTGCAAGTCGAACGTCGCCTACAAGGGCGCGCTCCAGGGCGAGGGTGCCCACGCGGTGTGGATCGGCGACGTTCTCATCGAGGCCGCGGCCGAGGGCACGGACACGTACGAGATGAACCGGAACCTGGTTCTGACCGACGGCGCCCGTGTCGACTCCGTGCCGAACCTGGAGATCGAGACCGGCGAGATCGTCGGCGCCGGGCACGCGAGTGCCACCGGCCGTTTCGACGACGAGCAGCTCTTCTACCTGATGGCCCGCGGTATCCCGGCCGACGACGCCCGCCGTCTGGTGGTCCGCGGCTTCTTCGCCGAGCTGGTCCAGCAGATCGGTGTCGACGACATCGAAGAGCGCCTTCTTGTGAAGATCGACGAGGAGCTGGAGGCGTCGGTCTGATGGCTGCCCCTTCGACGTTCCTGCGCGCCTGCGGGCTGAGCGAGCTGGAGGAGGACACCCCCAAACGGGTGGAACTCGACGGCACGCCGGTCTCGGTCGTGAAGACCGAGGGCGAGGTGTTCGCGATCAACGACATCTGCTCGCACGCGAACGTCTCGCTCTCCGAGGGCGAGGTGGAGGACTGTCAGATCGAGTGCTGGCTGCACGGCTCCAGCTTCGACCTCCGCACCGGCAAGCCGTCCGGCCTTCCCGCGACGCGCCCCGTCCCCGTATACCCCGTACAGATCGAAGGGGGCAGCGTCTTCGTTGACGTACACGCCTCCCTCAACCAGGAGTCCTGAGGAACCCATGGCAACGCTTGAAATCCACGACCTGCACGTCACCGTCGAGGCCGACAACGCCACGAAGGAGATCCTCAAGGGCGTCGACCTGACCGTGAAGCAGGGCGAGACCCACGCCATCATGGGCCCGAACGGCTCCGGCAAGTCGACCCTCGCCTACTCGCTCGCGGGCCACCCCAAGTACACGATCACCGGCGGCACCGTCACCCTCGACGGCGAGGACGTCCTTGCGATGTCCGTCGACGAGCGCGCCCGCGCGGGCCTGTTCCTGGCGATGCAGTACCCGGTCGAGATCCCCGGCGTCTCCGTCTCCAACTTCCTGCGCACCTCGGCCACGGCCGTGCGCGGCGAGGCCCCCAAGCTGCGTACCTGGGTGAAGGAGGTCCGGGAGGCCATGGAGCGCCTCAACATGGACCCGGCCTTCGCCGAGCGCAATGTGAACGAGGGCTTCTCCGGCGGTGAGAAGAAGCGCCACGAGATCCTTCAGCTGGAGCTCCTCAAGCCGAAGATCGCGATCCTCGACGAGACCGACTCCGGCCTGGACGTCGACGCCCTGCGTGTCGTCTCCGAGGGCGTCAACCGGGTCCGTGAGAGCGGCGAGGTGGGCACCCTGCTCATCACCCACTACACGCGCATCCTGCGCTACATCAAGCCCGACTTCGTCCACGTCTTCTCGGCCGGCCGGATCGTCGAGTCCGGCGGCGCCGAACTCGCCGACAAGCTGGAGAACGAGGGCTACGAGGCTTACGCGATCCACGACACGGCCGACGCGAAGGGTGGCGTATCCGCGTGACCCCTTCCCGCAATGGGCTCCCCGGCCTCCTCGACACCGAGGCGATCCGCAAGGACTTCCCCATCCTGGACCGCCAGGTCCACGACGGTAAGAAGCTCGTGTACCTGGACAACGCGGCGACCTCGCAGAAGCCGCGCCAGGTGCTGGACGCCCTGAGCGAGTACTACGAGCGCTCCAACGCCAACGTCCACCGCGGTGTGCATGTGCTCGCCGAGGAGGCCACGGACCTGTACGAGGGTGCGCGCGACAAGGTCGCCACGTTCATCAACGCGCCGAGCCGCAACGAGGTCATCTTCACCAAGAACGCCTCCGAGTCGCTCAACCTCGTGGCCAACATGCTCGGCTGGGCCGATGAGCCCTACCGGGTCGACCACGAGACCGAGATCGTCATCACCGAGATGGAGCACCACTCCAACATCGTGCCCTGGCAGCTGCTCTCGCAGCGCACGGGCGCGAAGCTGAAGTGGTTCGGCCTCACCGACGACGGCCGCCTCGACCTCTCGAACATCAACGAGATCATCACCGAGAAGACGAAGATCGTCTCCTTCGTGCTTGTCTCGAACATCCTGGGCACCGTGAACCCGGTCGAGGCGATCGTGCGCCGAGCCCAGGAGGTCGGGGCTCTGGTCCTGATCGACGCCTCACAGGCCGCACCGCACATGCCGCTGGACGTGCAGGCCCTCCAGGCCGACTTCGTGGCCTTCACCGGCCACAAGATGTGCGGTCCGACGGGCATCGGCGTCCTCTGGGGCCGCCAGGAACTCCTTGAGGACCTGCCGCCCTTCCTGGGCGGCGGCGAGATGATCGAGACCGTGTCGATGCACTCGTCGACCTACGCCCCGGCGCCGCACAAGTTCGAGGCGGGCACCCCGCCGATCGCCCAGGCGGTCGGTCTCGGCGCGGCCATCGACTACCTCTCCGCGATCGGCATGGACAAGGTCCTCGCCCATGAGCACGCGCTCACCGAGTACGCGGTGAAGCGGCTTCTGGAGGTCCCCGACCTGCGGATCATCGGCCCCACCACGGCCGAGGACCGCGGCGCGGCGATCTCGTTCACGCTGGGTGACATCCACCCGCACGATGTGGGCCAGGTTCTCGACGAGCAGGGCATCGCGGTCCGGGTGGGACATCACTGCGCACGCCCTGTCTGCCTGCGGTACGGAATTCCTGCGACCACACGAGCGTCGTTCTATCTGTACTCCACGCCGACCGAGGTCGACGCACTGATCGACGGCCTGGAGCACGTTCGGAACTTCTTCGGCTGAGGAGCTGGCTGAGTCGTGAAGCTTGATTCGATGTACCAGGAAGTCATCCTGGACCACTACAAGCACCCGCACGGGCGGGGCTTGCGGGATGGCGATGCCGAGGTGCACCACGTCAACCCGACGTGCGGCGACGAGATCACGCTGCGCGTGAAATACGAGGGCGAGCGGATCGCGGACATCTCGTACGAGGGCCAGGGCTGTTCGATCAGCCAGGCCTCGGCGTCCGTGCTGAACGAGCTGCTCGTCGGCAAGGACCTGTCCGATGCGCAGAAGGTCCAGGAGACCTTCCTGGAGCTGATGCAGTCCAAGGGCCGGATCGAGCCGGACGACGCGATGGAGGAGGTACTGGAGGACGCGGTCGCGTTCGCCGGTGTCTCCAAGTACCCGGCACGGGTGAAGTGCGCGCTGCTCAGCTGGATGGCGTGGAAGGACGCGACGGCCCAGGCACTGGGCTCGGACGCCGCTGAAAGGAAGACGGCATGAGCGAGACCATCGAGATGAAGCCCGCCTCGGAGGAGGAGGTCCGCGAGGCTCTGTACGACGTCGTCGACCCCGAGCTGGGCATCGATGTCGTCAACCTCGGCCTCATCTACGGCATTCACATCGACGACGCGAACATCGCGACCATCGACATGACCCTGACGTCCGCGGCCTGCCCGCTCACCGACGTCATCGAGGACCAGGCCAAGTCCGCCACGGACGGCCTTGTCAACGAACTGCGCATCAACTGGGTCTGGATGCCGCCGTGGGGCCCGGACAAGATCACGGACGACGGCCGCGATCAGCTTCGGGCGCTCGGGTTCAACGTCTGAGTTGTGCGTGTACGAGTACTGAGTCCCGCTTGTAGGTGTGGCCCCCGGCAGTGCGCCGGGGGCCACAGCTGTCTCCGAGGCTCAGGTTCGCTCGTCAGTCCTCAGGTTGGGTTTCGGGTTTCGGGGCTCAGCCCAAACCCTTCACCAGGCGGAACGCCCAGCCGTCGCGGTCCCGGTGGTCGTCGCGCCGGTGGCCGTCGTCGTACCTCTCCAGGCGGAGCTGGAAGTCGCGGTCGTGCAGGTAGTGGCCCGGGTGGTTGACCGACTCCAGCATGACCGCGCCGGAGGACGACGTCGGCCGGGGGCAGAAGGTGGCGTCCTGCTTGAAGAGGGCGGAGCCGTCGTTGGGCTCGGCGCGCAGGACGAAGTCGCGGTGGCGGAGGTAGCTGCCGTCGGCGGTGACGAAGGAGTAGCAGGAGGCGTCCGCGAGGCCCTCGACCTTTTCGAAGCTGGCGTCCCGCCTGGTCGCCACCGGACTGCTCCCGCTCACCTGGTCGAGGCGGACGGTGCCGTCGTTCACGTGCCAGTAGCGGTCGGGGCGGTCGACGGACTGGACCGACGTCCGCGCGGCGGCGGTCGCGGAGGGCTCGCCGGTCGCGGTGGGCTTCGGCGGTGCGGGGACGGGTTCGGCGGATCCCTGTCCCGAGGGAATCGGCGAGGCGGCACCCTGCGGGGCGGAGGCGGCGGGCACGGGGGAGGACAAGGCGGTCTTGCCGGTCGGTTCCGCGGCGGCGACGCCGGGGATGAACGGGAGGCCCGTGTCGGCGGCGGGTCGGTTCGCCTCGTCCTGTGACGAGGTGTCAGAACCGTTGTCCAGTACGGCGATTGCGGTGGCGGTGGCGATGAGGACCGCTATGGCGAGGCCGCCGGCCAGCCACAGCCGCCGGGTGCCGGGCAGTCGCCCCTCCGGCACGGTCTCATCGGACTCCCATGGCATCGGGACGTCGGCGAAGGGGGGCATTTCCGCCGGGTAGGGAGCGCCGTGCGCTGTGGGGCGCCAGGCGGTGATCTCCGATGAGGGGACGGGTCTCTCCGCGGAGCTGGCGGGCTGGTCGGGCCCGGGCTCCGGCTTCATTTCTGGCATGCAAGTTCCTCCAGCGTCGCTCGTGGCGTACGCGGATTCGTCTTTTGGTCTGAGCCAAGAGCTTCTGGTGGGGGCACGAGAAAGGGGAGGCGCAGGCGCATGGACAGGCGATAGCCATGGACACGATGTGCGCGACTGGTGAAACAGTAGTGGACCAACTGACTCCCGAGTAGCCGTTTGCCCCAGTGGTCCAACGGAATTCGCGGCCCGGCCGCCAGGTACCGAAGGGCCTGCGTCGCCCCGGAGTTCACATGGCATTCTCAGCGGGGTCCCAGCCCGGGCCCACGGCGGCGCGGCAGCCTGGGCTCGTGCCTGCTCCCGAAAGACCCGTCTTCGTCCTCGGCTCTCCCGGTTCGGGAACCACGCGGCTGCACCTGATGCTGCACGCCCATCCACGGATCGCGCTGCCGCCCGAGACGCGTTTCGTGCTGCCCGCCTACGAGAGGCGGCTGGCCTTCGGGGACCTGCGGAAGCAGAGCAACCGGGCCGGGCTCGCACAGTGGATCACCGGGCGTGAGGAGACGCGGTTCCACCAACTCGGCCTGGACGCCCGGCGCGTGGCCGAGCGGATCACCGAAGGGCCGCCGACCCTCGGGTCCGCGCTGGGCATCACGTTCAGGGCGTACGCCGAGGAGCACGGAAAGGTGCGCTGGGGTGACAGGCGGCCCGCGTACGCCCTGCATATGGGGGAGATGCTGCGGTTGTTCCCCGACGCGCAGTTCATCCATCTCGTGCGGGACGGACGGGACTGTGCCGCTTCGCTCCTTGGTAGGCCCTGGTGGCAGCGCGGCTTCCACGAGGCAGTCGCCACCTGGGCGCAGGTCATGGACACCACGCGTACGCAGGCGCGGAAACTGGGGCCCGACAGCTGGCACGAGCTGCGCTTCGAGGACCTCGTGGCCGATCCGGAGAGCCAACTCCGGCGCGTGTGTGAGTACTTGGGGGAGGAGTACGCCCCCGAGATGCGCGAACCCTGTCGGGTCGCCGAGCCGGCCGTGCCCGCCCGGACGACCTGGCGCCGCCGTACGCGCGGTGCCCTGGACAGCTCGCGGGCGGAAAACTGGACCACCCGGCTGACACCGGCTCAGATCACCTTGTGCGACGAGGTGTTGGGCGACCGGCTGACCTCCTACGGCTACGGACTCGCCGGAGCCGTCCGCCCCGACCCCGCCGAACTGCTGCGCTACCGGCGGGTGGAGGTGCTGCGACGGGCCGCCCACGCCAAGCGGCGGATGCTGGACCGGCTGACGCGGGTGCGTGAACAGGGGCTGGTGGCTTGTCAGTTGGTTGGTTGACGAGTACTTCGGAGTTCAGGGCCTGTCGGCAATGGTATTGGGACCGCGGTGAGAACACGGACTTTGCGTACACTCGTACACATCGATGCGTACACTCGTACACATGGGATATGTGATGCTCGCCGGCGCCATCGCCGCGGAGGTGGCCGCCACCACCGCGATGAAGTACAGCGACGGCTTCAGCAAGCTGTGGCCGTCGCTGGTGACCCTCCTCGGATACGTCATCGCCTTCGCGCTGCTCGCGCAGACCCTGAAGACCGTCTCGGTCGGCACGGCCTATGCGATCTGGGCAGGCGTCGGGACCGCCGTCATCGCCGCGATCGGCATGGTGTTCCTCGGTGAGGGGCTCAACGCGGCGAAGCTCACCGGGATCGCGCTGATCATCGGCGGGGTCGTCCTGCTGAACCTCGGCGGGGCGCACTGATGGCCCGGCGCTACGACCCCGAGCGGCGCCAGCGGATCATCGACGCGGCGATCCGGGTCGTGGGGGACATGGGCCTCGCCGGGCTGAGCCATCGCTCCGTCGCCGCCGAGGCAGATGTGCCGCTCGGCTCCACGACGTACCACTTCAAGACCCTCGACGAGCTGATGGTCGCCGCGCTGCGGCAGGCGAACGAGGGCTTCGCCAAGGTGGTCGCCGCGCGCGGCGGTCTGGAGGACCCGCGCACCGACCTGGCCGGGGAGCTCGCGGGCTGGATGGGCGAGTGGCTGGCCGGCGACCGTACCGGCGTGGAGCTGGAGTACGAGCTGTATCTCGCCGCGCTCCGCCGCCCTGCCCTGCGCCCGGTCGCCGCCGAGTGGGCCGAGGACCTCGCGGAGCGGCTGACCCGCCGCACGGACCCGGTGACCGCGCGGGCGTTGGTCGCGGTGCTGGACGGGATCTGTCTGCAGGTGCTGCTGACGGGGGCGGCGTACGACGAGGGGTATGCGCGGGAGGTGCTGGGGCGGGTGATTCCGCGCGGGGTACGCACCGGAGGTGCTGGGGGCCGGTGATTGCGTGAGAGGTATGCGAGGGCGGGTGATTCCGTGAGCCGCGGCGCTCCGGTCATGCTCGGCTCACGGTGACCGCCCGGTAGCTGAGACGCCCCGCACGCTGGTTCGCATCCCCGGCCCCCGGCCGGTTAGGTTTCCCCTATGACCGACACGACTGCACCCCGTACCACCGGCGCCGTTGCCGCCGGGCTTGCCACCGTCGCCGCCGACGGCACTGTCCTGGACACCTGGTTCCCCGCCCCCGAGCTCGCTGCCGAGCCCGGCCCTTCCGGCACCGAGCGGCTGTCCGCCGAGCGTGCCGTGGAGCTGCTCGGCGAGGGCGCCGCGAAGGCCATCGGGCCCGACGCCCGCCGTGGTGTCGAGGTGGTCGCGGTCCGTACGGTCATCGCCTCGCTGAACGAGAAGCCGCTCGACGCGCACGACACCTACCTGCGCCTGCACCTGCTCTCGCACCGCCTCGTCCAGCCGCACGGCCAGAGCCTGGACGGCATCTTCGGCCACCTCGCCAACGTCGCCTGGACCTCGCTCGGCCCGGTCGCCGTGGACGACGTGGAGAAGGTGCGCCTGAACGCCCGGGCGGAGGGCCTCCACCTGGCCGTGACGTCCATCGACAAGTTCCCGCGTATGACGGACTACGTCGCGCCGAAGGGCGTCCGCATCGCCGACGCCGACCGCGTCCGGCTCGGCGCGCACCTCGCCGACGGCACCACCGTCATGCACGAGGGCTTCGTCAACTTCAACGCCGGCACGCTCGGCACCTCCATGGTCGAGGGCCGTATCTCGGCCGGCGTCGTGGTCGGCGACGGCTCCGACATCGGCGGCGGCGCCTCCACCATGGGCACCCTGTCCGGTGGCGGCAACGTCCGTATCACCATCGGCGAGCGCTGCCTGATCGGCGCGGAGGCGGGCGTCGGCATCGCCCTCGGCGACGAGTGCGTCGTCGAGGCCGGGCTGTACGTCACCGCAGGCACCCGCGTGACCATGCCCGACGGCCAGATCGTCAAGGCCCGCGAACTCTCCGGCGCTTCCCACATCCTCTTCCGCCGCAACTCGGTCAGCGGAACGGTCGAGGCGCGCCCGAACAACGCGGTGTGGGGTGGCCTCAACGAGGTCCTCCACAGCCACAACTGACCTGGGCCCCAAGCCCTGGTCGAGTGCCCTCCTGCCTGCGCGGCCGGAGGGCACTTGCCTTATGCGCGCAGCGCCGTCGCGAACTCCGCCAGCACCGCGAAGTCGCCCTCGCGCAGCCCGAGTCGGGGATTGACGTGGTGCAGCAGCGCGGGCCCGGCATGGTGGGCGCCGACGTACGTGTCGTCGGCCGGGCTCTGTTCGTCGTCCACCCAGACGAAGGGGCGGCCGTCCGCGTACGCCACGATCCGCTCAGTCTTCCAGTGCACCCGTCGGGCCGCTCGGCGAACAGGGCACCGGTGAAATCGACGTACGGGAGTTCGGGGAGGCCGATGACCGGGGCGATCCAGCGGTTGGCGGAGTCCATCCACGTGGTGGCCCAGCACAGTTCGTAGCCGAGGCCGAGGAGGACACGGCCGTGCTCGGGGTGCAGCCAGACGCGCAGAGGCCGGCCGGGAGTCAGGGCCACCCGGATCGTCGTATAGCCCTCGGGTCGCCGCTCCCGCTGGGCCGCGTACGGGTTGAGAGGGCCGTCGACGTCGAGGAACAGCAGGGGTCGGCTCACGGGGCCACCGTAGGCGAGAAGGTGGCGACGGATGCCGAAGCGCGGGAGTTCAGCCGGCGCTGACGAACTCCTCGTACGCCGCCAGCAGCCCGTCGACCGCCTCGCGTCCGGCGGGTCGCAGCGGCGGCCGGACCGGACCGGCGGGCAGCCCCAGCGTGTTCAGGACCGCCTTTGCCGTGACCGTGCCGGGCAGACCGGCCGACATCATCAACTCGATGAGCGGGACGGCCCGTTGCTGGAGTCGGGCGGCGTCGGCGGTGACCCCCGCGTCGAACGCGTCCAGGATCGCGCGCAAGGGGCGGGGCGCCACGTTCGCGACCGTACTGATGTATCCGCTGCCGCCGATCGCACGCATCGCGAGGATGTACTCGTCGCAGCCCGTGTAGTACGCCAACTCCGTGCGGGACAGCACCTTCTGGGTGCCCAGGAGGTCGTACGCGCAGTCCTTGACCGCGACGATCCTCGGGTGGTCGGCGAGGCGGATCATGGTGTCCGGCTCGATGCGGGTGCCGGTGCGGCCCGGGATGTCGTACAGCGCGATCGGCAGACCGGAGGCGTCCGCGATCTCCCGGAAGTGCGCCTCGACCGCGTCCTGCGGAGGCCTGCTGTAGTACGGCGTGACCACCAACAGGCCGTCCGCGCCCGCCTTTTCGGCCTCCAGCGCCAGCTCCACGGTGTGCCGGGTGTCGGCGGTACCGACGCCCGCCACGACGCGGGCCCGGTCCCCCACCGCCGCGCGGACCGCCCGTACCAGCGCGGACTTCTCCGCGTCCGTCGTGGTCGGCGACTCACCCGTGGTCCCGGACAGGACCAGGCCGTCGCAGCCCTCGGAGACCAGCCGGTCGGCGAGCAGTTGTGCCCCGTCGAGGTCCAGCGCACCTTCCTCGGTGAAGGGCGTGATCATGGCGCAGAGGGCGCGGCCGAAGGGCGCGGTGCCGTGGGCTGAGGTTGTCATAGGAGTAGTGTCGGCAACCCGATCGTGAAGCTCCACTTAATTCTTCTACGAGGTATTGGCAAGGGGTGCTACGTGGTTGGGGGGTGGCCCGCGCGAGGCCCTAGTGCCAACCTGGGCCCTCATGGGTCACCATGGCGAGGACGGAAATCGACGGCAGATCGCGGGAGGCGTCATGAGGCTCGGCAAGGCACTCGCCACCGGAGTCGCGGAAGAGAAGGTTCACGCGCAGGACGAGGAACTCCGACTTCCTGAGGAAATGCAGGAGTTGGAGGCGTCCGCGCCCGAAGAGGTTCCGGTCGCCCGATGAGGCTGCGGCTCCCCGAGGAACGACCGACGGAGCCGCCGACCGGATACAAGATCGCCCACCCGGTGCTGTCCCAGGACGGCACCCGGGCCGGGTTCACCGGCGTCTCCCTGGGTGGCGCACTGCCGTACGGAGTGCTGGACGAGGCGGGCTGCGTCTACGGGCGGCGCCATCGCGCGCCGCACCGCCGTTGCGACTGCGGTTTCCACTGCGTGCACGAACGGTCCACGGCCGAGGCGCTGTTGTGCACCGCCGAACATCGAGCGGCCGTCCTCCTCGAAGTGTCCGTCCTGGGCGCCTACATCCGCTTCGAACGCGGCTTCCGCTACGCCCGCCAGCGGGTACGGACCGCGACCGTCGGTCCCTGCGCATGCGGTGCGGTGGCCGGCGCGCTGGCCGACGCGGGCTGGGGGCGGCCCGGGTGGCGCGCCCTGTCCGCCGCGTGCGCGGGATGCGTACGTGGTCGTACGTCGCTGTCGCTCGCCACCTTCGCGCGGCTGGCCGGGGACGGGCTGCGGGTCCGGGCCGCCGGTGGCGGTGGTGCGGTGGACGTGGCCGGCGGGCTTGGTACGAGCTCCGGGCTCGGTGCGTCCTCGGGGCTCGGTGTGTCGGAGCTGGTTGCCGAGGCGGCCCTGTTGCAGGCCCGACTCGACTGGTTCCAGAGCCAGTTGGCCCGACTTGACGAGCGAGGGACGCAGTCCGGCTGATCGCCCGCCAGGGTGGGGACGGACGGCTGAGATATGCCCATCGGATCGAACTGGAGTTCGGTACACACCACGCCACCGCCGACAACTCGAACCGTCTGGACAAATAAAGTGTTCGGTGAGACGGTGGAGTCATGTTGGACGTGACCGTGATCGAGGACGCAGAGGCCGCCGCCGTCTCGCTCGACCCGATAAGGGCCAGGCTGCTGGCCGAGCTGGCCGCAGGCCCCGCTTCGGCCGCCATGTTGGCCGGCAAGGTCGGGCTGCCCCGGCAGAAGGTGAACTACCACCTCAAGACGCTGGAGCGGCACGGACTGGTCGAGCTGGCGGGCGAGCGCCGCAAGGGCAATGTCACCGAGCGGCTGATGCGCGCGACCGCCGCGTCGTACGTGATCTCACCGCTCGCGCTCGCCGCCGTGCAGCCCGACCCGGACCGGTTCCGCGACCAGCTGTCCGCCCGCTGGCTGCTCGCGCTCGGCGCCCGGCTCGTACGGGACGTCGGTTCGCTGATCACCGGCGCGGCGAAGGCGCGCAAGCGGCTCGCCACCTACGCGCTCGACGGCGAGGTGACCTTCGGTTCCGCGGCCGACCGAGCCGCGTTCATCGAGGAGCTGACGGCGGGAGTCAGCGGACTGATCCGCAAGTACGACGCCCCCGACGCCGCGGGGGGCCGGAGTCACCGGATCGTCGTCGCGCTCCACCCCACGGTCAAACCCGAGATCCGGACGGCCGAACTGCCCATCAGTACCGAGGAGTGACCACCATGTCCAAGGAATTCGAGAGCGCCCACGAGATCGAGATCGACGCCACGCCGGAGCAGGTGTGGGACGCGATCACCGAGGGCGTCGGAGGCTGGCTGTGGCCGATGGAGGCGCCCGAGCCGCGTGAGGGCGGCAGCGGCCCCTTCGGGTCCACGATCACGACCTGGGATCCGCCGCACCGCTACATCAACCGCGTCGAGGACGTCGACGGCATCTCCGAACAGACCCTCAACCAGCTCGACTACACCATCGAGCCGCGCGAGGGCGGCCGCCGGGCCTGGGTGCGGTATGTGCACAGCGGCATCTTCGTCGACGACTGGGACAACCAGTACGACGGCGCGAACAAGCACAACGCCTTCTACCTGCGCACCCTGGGCGAGTACGTGACGCACTTCGGCGGACGCCCGCTCACCTTCGCCATGTTCGACGGACCCGAGGCGTCCAAGGCGTCTGACGCCTTCACCGCCGTAGGACAGGCGCTCGGTCTCGCGGACGACACCGCCGAGGGCGCGCGGGTGCAGGCCCGTGGGCCCGAGGGGCAGCTCCTGGACGCCGTACTCGACTACCGCGACGCGTACTTCATCGGGCTGCGCACGGACCACGCCCTCATCCGCTTCTTCGGACGCAACCACTGGGGCGCGCCGGTGGGCATCAGCATCCACGACTTCGCGCCCGACGCCGACGGCAAGCGCAACGAAACCGCCTGGCAGGGCTGGCTGGACGGCGTCTTCGGTGCCTGACCCGCGACATGGGACGAGCCCGGCCCCCCGGACGACGGGGCCGGGCTCATCCGTACACAGGGTTACGGCTCGAACCGCAGCACCTGCGGGTCGTGGTCGCTGATCTGGTCGTTGAACTCCGAGTTGATGTGCACGCTGTCGTACGTGAAGTCGTCCTTGCGGATCGACGGGCTGATCAGGATCTGGTCGAGAACCTGGCTGTTGCCCTGGTAGTCGTACGTGTAACGCTCGCTCTTGGGCAGCGACTTGATCGCCGACCACAGCACGCCGTCGTCCTCCAGGAGCTTCGCCGTGTCGGAGAACTCGAAGTCGTTGATGTCACCGAGGGTGATGACGTCCGCGTTCTTCTGAGCCGCGAGGATCTCCTTGACGAAGGTGTTCACCGCGGTCGCCTGGAGGTGCCGCTGGGTCTCCGAACTGCGCGCCGGCGGTTGGTACTGCGCGGTCAGACCCTGGTCGCCGCCCTTGGAGGCGAAGTGGTTGGCGATCACGAAGACGGTCTTGCCGCGGAACACGAACTCGCCCGCGAGCGGCTTGCGGCTGGTCGTCCAGGCCGTGTTGGCCGGGTCGACACGGCCGGGGGAGGCCGTGAGGGCCGCCTTGCCGTTCGCCTTCGTGACGCCGACGGCGGTCGTCGCGTCGCCGCCCGCGCGGTCCGTGAAGGAGACGCGCTCGGGGTTGAAGAGGAACACCTGGCGGATGTTGCCGCCGGGCTCGCCGCCGTCCTTGTTGTTCTCCGGGTCGATGGAGCGCCAGTCGTACGCCGGGCCGCCCGCCGCGACGATCGCGTCGATCAGCTTCTGCACGGTCTGGTTGGCGGCGACCGTGCCGTCGTTCGTCGCGCCGTTGTTGTCCTGGATCTCCTCCAGGGACAGGATGTCGGGCGAGCGCAGGTTGTTCACGATCGCGGACGCGTGGGCCGCGAAGGACGCGTCGCCCGGGTCCAGGTTCTCGACGTTGTACGTCGCCACGGCCAGCTCGCTGCGCGACTGCTTCTGCGTCGTCTCGCGCTCCAGGCCGCCCGGTTCCAGGGTGCCGATCTGGTTGGCGACGAGGGTGTAACCGCCGAAGGAGTTGTAGTCGAGCGGGCCCGCGGTGGTGCCCGTGAGCTCGTCGCCCACGTTCGCGGTCGGGAAGTCGGCGGTCGCGCCGAGCGACTGGATCAGCAGGCGTCCGGTGTTCTGCGAGGTGTACGAGCCGTACACCGAGCCGCCGCGGCGGTTGTCGTTCTCGTGGGGCTTCACCGTGACCCACAGCTCCGCGTACGGGTCGGTCGCGGTGACCACACGGGCGTCGGAGACCCGGATGTTCATGCCCTCAAGGGACTCGTAGTAGTCCAGGGCGTACTTCTTCGGCTTCAGGGTCAGGCCGTTGACCGAGCCGCCCGAGGCCGTGTCGCCGTCGGCGCTGTAGAGAGCCGGGACCGACTTCGCGCTCACGACCGTGGCGGCCGGGACGGTGTTCCCGCCGGAGAGCACGGTCACCACCGGCTTGGTGATCTCCGTGATCGACTGGTTGCCGGACGCGGCGCCGCCGGGGACGTACTCCGAGATCGTGCCCGACACCGTGACCGAGTCGCCGACGGCGACCTTCGGGACGGAGCTGGTGAAGACGAAGACGCCCTCGCTGGTGGCCGGGTTGTCGTCCGCGTTCGGGTCCTGGATCCAGAAACCCCGCGACGAACCGTAGGTGCGCACACCCGTGACGATGCCCGCCACGTCCGTGACCGCCTGGCCCGCGTACGGGGACAGCCGGGTGGTGCCCTGGATGTCGTGAATGTGGATCGTGTCCGCGTGGGCGGGTGTCGTGAGCACCACGGCGGAAACGGTGGAACAGACCGCGGCGACGGTCAGCGCGCCTATGCGCGCGGTTCTCCTGCTCGGCAAGGGAATCCCTCCGGGGACGTACGTGAGCGCCGGGACGAGGGTGAAGCGGTGGGGGAGCGCGGCCCGTGTGAGGTGGTGACGCGCGTAGAAGCAGGTGGGCCGGCGGCCCTCGTACTTCTACGCGCGTCAATCTCGTGCGTGAGCGGGGGAGTTGTCAAGGCTTCCGTGGTGTACGGCGCCCGGCGGGGACATGAACCGGGCGGCTTGGGTCGAAATCCGTCTAGGCTGAGCGGTCGGTGCGGCGCTTGTACTGTCGGTGTCGGTCGTGTCGCAAGCGCTGCCCGCGCAGCCGGCTCGCCCTGCCCGCCCGCACCGTATGTCCTGCTTGCCCGGAGGAGAATCCAGCCGATGTCAGACAGCTCCCCCCTGCCGCCGGTGCGGCTGCACTCCGAAGCCGCACTGGCGCGCGACGCGCTCGCCGCCCCACTGCTCTCCCGCGCCGCCGGGCTCGCCCGCTGGGCCGGTCCGGACACCCGGGTCGGTGCGGGCGGCGAACTCGCCGAGGAACAGCTTCCGGAGGCCGCCGCCGAACTCGGGCTCACCGGCGACGAGGCGGCCGCGTTCGCCAGCGAGGCCTGGCGGGTCGCCGTGGACACCGGGCTCGTCGAGATCGTGGACGAGGAGGAGGGCACGGTCACCGCGGGCGAGGACCTCGCACTGCTCACCTCCGGGGCACCACAGGAGGTCCTCGCGGTGTGGCTCGGCGCGCTGGAAACGGTGCTGGCCGACGCGAGCGTGCCCGACCTCGACGATCTCGTCGGCGCCATGGACGAGGGCGGGGAGATCGACCTCTCCTCCCTGGACTGGGACCCGGAGGCGGAGGCCGAGTTCCTCGACGGGGTGCTCGGCAACCTGTACCTGCTCACCGTGGGCGAGGAGGGTCCCGGCGACGGTCCGGTGCCGCTGCCCGCCCTCGCCGCGTCGATGATCGTCCCCGACGACATGGGGGAGCCGACCAACGACGTCCTGGAACAGGTGTCGGACGCGATGATGCGGCTCGACGACCAGTTCCGGCTCCTCGAACCCATCGGGATCGTCGACTTCCAGCCGGTCGACGAGGCGCTGATGGCGGAGCCCGACGAGGAGTCGGCGGACCCCGAGGCGGCCTTCGACGACACCGATGTCTCGCGGTACGGGATGGTGAAGCTGACGCCCCTCGGGCTGTACGGGATCCGGGCACGACTCCTCGAAGCGGGGCTCGCCGCTCCCGCGGTCGGGGACCTCGCCGACAAGGGGGCCGACGAGCTCCTCGACGGCACCTCCGCCTTCCCGCCCGCCGCGGCACAGGCCGAGACCGAACAGTGGCTCGCCCGGCGTGAACCCCTGCCCTCCGCACGGGAGTTGCTCGCCGCGGCCCGCGGCGCCGACGCCGGAGCCCCGCTGCGCCGCCTGCGCTGTCAGCAGGCGCTCTCCCTCGTCGGCACGGACGCGGAGCCCGCCCTCCGCGAAGTCCTCGACGACGCCGAGCTGGGCGGGCTCGCCCGGGTCTGGTTGAGCGAGCACGGGGCGGCCGACGTGCCCGTTCCGTCCGAGGCGATGGTCTTCTGGCTCACCATCGACACACTGGCCGCGCAGCTCGCGGCCGAAGGCAACTCGGCCGAGTTGCAGGCTCTTGTGGAGGGCCTCGCCCAGCAGCACAGCAGCTTCTTCGCCGCCGCCTGGCGCGTCGAACACCCGGCCACGCCGGACGTGCTGGAGGCGATGGGCAGGCTGCACCCGGACAAGAAGGTGGCCAAGGAGGCTCGTAAGGCGGCGTTCAAGGCGCGGTCGCAGCAAGGGGGTTAGGGGAGGAGGGGGAGGAGGCGGCAGGAAGAAGAGGCGCGGCCGGGCGGATTCACGGAAGGGGGTCCCCCGAAGTCGACGCCCGTTCAACTCCTGTTCAGACGCGGGCGGGACCGTGTGGCCGATACGAGGTCCGACACCCCCACGGCAGTCCCCATCCGACCGTCACAGGAGACACCATGTCGCTCACCCGCAGGGACTTCGCCAGACAGACCGCGATCACCGGCGCCGGTGTCGCACTGGCCGGCAGCGTCGGCGCCCTTGCCACCGCGCCGAACGCCCTCGCCTCCACGGAGACCGAGAGCGAGGCCGAGGGGTCGGCGGACCATTCCGGAGTCGGCTACGGACCGCTGATCCCCGACCCGAAGGGCCTGCTCGCGCTGCCCGCCGGATTCTCCTACCGCGTCATCACCCACAGCGGCAGGACCAGGCTGGAGTCGGGCGAGTTCACGCCGTCCAACCATGACGGCACGTCCACCTTCGACGGCCCGAGCGGCGCCACCCTCCTCGTCAACAACCACGAGCTGGCCGGCCCCCGCGCCCAGTGGCCCCACCCGGTGCCGCTCACCGAGGGCCTGGTCTACGACCCGGCCGCGGCCGGCGGCTGCACGGTGGTGGAGGTGCGCGGCGACAAGGTGGCCGAATGGGTCGGCATCGCGGGCACCGCCACCAACTGCGCGGGCGGCAACACCCCTTGGGACACCTGGCTCACCTGCGAGGAGACCGAGGACAAGGCCGGCACCAACGGCTTCACCAAGGACCACGGCTACGTCTTCGAGGTCGACCCCAAGGACCGCCGCCGCAACAGGAACCCCAAGCCCATCAAGGCGCTCGGCCGCTACGCCCACGAGGCCGTCGTCGTCGACCCCAAGCGCGGCCGCCTCTACCTCACCGAGGACGCCTCGGGCCCCAACGGGCTGCTGTACCGCTGGACCCCGCCGCAGGGTTTCGAGCACGGCCACGGACAGCTCCGCACCCTCGCCGACGACGCGGGCGCTCTACAGGCCTTCAAGTGCTTCGACTCCGGCGGGCAGTTCGTCGACGACCTCTCGCGCGCCACGAAGATCGGCACGGTGTACGGCGTCGACTGGGTCGACGTTCCCGACCGTGACGCCCGGACCGTCTCCGTCCGCAAGCAGTTCACCGGCAGCCAGGTCACCCGCGCCCGCAAGCTCGAAGGCATGTGGTGGGGCGACGGCGGCGTGTACATCGTCTCCTCCTACGCCCGCACCGAGAGCCCCGGTCAGGCGCACGACGGCGCCGTCTGGTTCTACGACCCCAAGCGCCGCACCCTGACCCTGAAGGTCCTGATCGGCGTGAACCCCGACCCCTCCGTCGACGGCGCCCTGGACGGCCCCGACAACATCACCGTCTCCCCGTACGGCGGCCTCGTCATCGCCGAGGACGGCTCGGGCATCCAGCACCTGTTCGGCGCCACCGACAGCGGCCGTACGTACCCGATCGCACGCAACGAACTCAACATCGGCACCGAAGCGGCCCCGGAGTACAGCGAGTTCACCGGCGTCACCTTCTCGCCCGACGGCAGGACACTGTTCGCCAACATCCAGGTGCCGGGAATCATGCTGGCCGTCAAGGGCCCCTGGAAGCGCCAGAAGCGCGGCTAGTTAATTCGCTCGCCCGCCCCGCGGTACGCCTCTTAGAGTGGTGCTTGTCCAGGTGCGAAGGCAGGACCTACTTCCACTGATAATGGGGCGGGCGCGGGTTCGAGTCCCGCCACCGGTACAACTCGCCGGTGTAGCTCAGGGGTTAGAGCACCTACGTCGGTTCCGCCGGCCTTGAACTCTGGACACCACAACTTCATGCACCTCCCGGTGCGCAGGCTGCGGCTACTTCTTTCGAACAGAATCCAGGCCGCCGCCGACTTGATCTCGGGAGGCGCAGCTCATGGTGTGTGCCCGGTGCGAAGGCAACGGTTACTTCTGGGATCGGAAGGTTGCGGGTTCAAATCCCGTCATCGACCTCGGGTCGGTGTAGCTCAATTTGGTAGAGCGTCTGAATAAGTCCGTCGCCGACCTCTGAACTCGGGCACGCTCCATTTGCTGCGCCTCCCTCCGATACACCAATGAATTCGGGGGGAATTCACCATGGCGCGATTCAACACCAAGTCCGCGAAGGCACAGTCCACTTCGCGTGTGACGTCGACGGGGCGCGTGCTCCGTACCTTCCAGGGCGGCCGAGGCAGCGAGCGCGACAAGCACTCCGAGCTTTTCCTGCTCGCCGTGGCCAACTTCGTCTCGCAGCAGACCTTTTACGAGACCGGCGCGGACCGCGACGACCGGTTCGCCGCGCTGCTGCGTGAGCTCGCCGTCGCGGACCCGTCGTGGACGGCCGCCCTGCTCGGCTGGCTGCGCGGCGAGGGCAACCTGCGTACGGCCTCCATCGTGGGCGCCGCCGAGTACGTGAAGGCGCGCCTCGACGCGGGCGCGACGGACGGCCCGGCCAACCGCCAGGTCATCGACTCCGTGCTGCGACGCCCCGACGAGCCCGGCGAGCTGCTCGCCTACTGGACCGCGCGGTATGGCCGCAACGTGCCCAAGCCCGTCAAGCGGGGCATCGCCGACGCCGTACGACGTCTCTACAGTGGCAAGTCGCTGCTGAAGTACGACACCGCGTCCAAGGGTTACCGCTTCGGCGACATCCTCAACCTGGTGCACGCGGCGCCGGACCCCGGCAAGGCGTGGCAGGGCGAGCTGTTCCAGTACGCGCTGGACCGGCGGCACAACCCGGACACTGCCGTGCCGCCCGCGTCCAACAGCGTGCTCATCGCGCACCGTGAGCTGATGGCACTGCCCGTCGCCGAGCGGCGCGCGGTCGTGACCGCGTCCGACGGTGCCGAGCGGCTCGCGGCGGCAGGCATGACCTGGGAGGTGCTGGCCGGCTGGCTTCAGGGGCCGATGGACAAGGCGGCCTGGGAGGCCGTCATTCCGTCGATGGGTGCGATGGCGCTGGTGCGGAACCTGCGGAACTTCGACGAGGCGGGTGTCAGTGACGAGGTGGCGGCTCAGGTCGCCGCCAGGATCAGTGACCCGGCGGAGGTGGCGCGCTCGCGGCAGTTCCCCTTCCGGTATCTCGCCGCGTACCAGCACGCGCCCTCGCTGCGCTGGTCGTACCCGCTGGAGCAGGCGCTCGGTCACTCGCTGGCCAACGTGCCCGCGCTGCCGGGGCGGACGCTCGTCCTCGTCGACCGGTCCGGCTCGATGTTCTACTCGCGGCTGTCGGACCGCTCGGAGCTCAACCGGGCCGACGCCGCGGCGATCTTCGGTACGGCGCTCGCGCTGCGGGCGGCGGACGCGGATCTCGTCGAGTTCGGTACGAGCAGCAAGAGCGTGAAGTTCCGCCGGGGCGAGTCGGTGCTCAAGGTGCTGGAGCGGTTCGGCGACCTCGGCGGCACCAACACGACCGAGGCGGTCAGGCAGCACTACAAGAAGCACGACCGGGTGCTGATCGTCACCGACGAGCAGGCCGCGGCGAGCTACTACGGCGACGCGACCGAGCAGGTCCCGGCGCAGGTACCGGTCTATACGTGGAACCTGGCCGGTTACCAGGCGGGGCACGGTCCGTCCGGGCACGGGAACCGGCACACGTTCGGGGGGCTCTCGGACGCGGCGTTCCGGATGGTGCCGTTGCTGGAGTCGGCGCGTGATGCCGACTGGCCCTGGGTGTCCTGAGTGCGATGGGGTGCGGCCCGTACTTCGGTGCGGGTCGCACCCTTGTGCGGGGAAGGGTCTGACATCTAACATTTCAGTCCATGGAGGCGATACAGCCCGTGCGTCGGACCCTGCTCAGGGACCGTGCGTACGAGGCGATAAGGGACGCCATCGTGGCCGGTGACCTCGCACCGGGCGCGGTGGTGCGGGACGCCGAGCTTGCCGAACTGCTCGGTCTCTCGCGGGCGCCGGTGCGTGACGCCTTCTCCCGGCTGGTCGACGAGGGGCTGCTGGAGTCCAAACCGCAGAGCTATACACGGGTGACCCCTGTGGTGGCCGCCGAGGTACGGGACGCCGCCGTCGTCGTCGGCGCCATGCACGAGCTGGCCACGCGGGCGGCCGTACCCCGGCTTCTCGCGGAGCACATCGGCGCCATGCGGGACTCCAACGTGCGGTTCGCGGACGCCGTACGGGACGGTGACGTGGACGGCGCCCTGCGTGCCGACGACGAGCTGCACGACGTGCTGGTCCGGGTGAGCGGCAATCGTGCCGCCGCCGCCACCATCGCCCGGTACAGCCCGCTGATCCGGCGCCTGGAGCGGCGCCGCTTCGGCGAGGGCGGCAACTGCCGTTCGGCCGGGCTGCATGACGAGTTGATCGACGCGTGTGCCGTCGGCGATGTGGATGAGGCCGTCCGCGTCACCGCGGAGATCTGGCGTGGTCTCGATGGCATGGCCGGCCTTGATACCCGGTCTGATACCTGGTCTTGACGCTTGGTCTTGATACCCGGTCTTGATGCCTGGTTTCGGTACCTGGTCTCGGCTCCTGACCTGACATTTGATCCGGGAGGACTCATGGCCCTTGCTTCGTATGCCCGTTACCCGCTTCTCTTCGGTCCCTCGCCCGTGCATCCGCTGGAGCGGCTTACGAAGCACCTCGGCGGTGCCTCGCTCTGGGCCAAGCGTGAGGACTGCAACTCCGGTGTCGCCTACGGCGGGAACAAGACGCGCAAGCTGGAGTACCTCATCGCCGACGCCCTCGCGCAGGACTGCGACACCCTCGTATCCATCGGCGGGGTGCAGTCCAACCACACCCGTCAGGTCGCGGCCTGTGCCGCGCGGGCCGGGCTCAAGTGCGTGTTGGTGCAGGAGAGTTGGGTGGAGTGGCCCGACTCCGTGTACGACAAGGTCGGCAACATCCTCATCAGCCGGCTCGCCGGCGCGGACGTGCGGCTGGTGCGGGCCGGGTTCGGGATCGGGTTCAAGGAGAGCTGGGAGCAGGCGCTGGCTGAGGTGGTGGAGGCGGGCGGCAAGCCGTACGCCATCCCGGCGGGAGCCTCCGATCATCCGCTGGGCGGGCTGGGATTCGCCGGGTGGGCCTACGAAGTCGCCGAACAGGAACGGGAGTTGGGCGCCTTCTTCGACACTGTCGTGGTGTGTTCGGTGACCGGGTCGACCCAGGCGGGCATGGTCGCCGGGTTCGCCGCTCTGGAGGAGGCGGGCGGGCGGCCACGGCGCGTCATCGGCATCGACGCGTCCGCGGCGCCCGCCCGCACCCGTGAGCAGATCGCCCGGATCGCCCACGGGACGGGTCAACTCATCGGTGTGGAGAAGGAGTTGACCCAGGCGGACGTCGAGCTGGACGAGCGGTATCACGCGGGCACGTACGGGATTCCGGACGAGGCCACACTGGACGCGATGCGGCTTGCGGCACGGACGGAGGGGATGGTCACCGATCCCGTGTACGAGGGCAAGTCGATGGCCGGGATGGTGGATCTGGTGGCCCGGGGGGAGATCGGACGGGACTCGACCGTGCTGTACGCCCACCTGGGCGGGCAGCCCGCCCTGAATGCCTACAGCGCGCTGTTCTGAGGATGCCCGTGCGGTGTCTCTGCGAGAGTGCTCAGGGTGTGCTGCTCCGTGCAGGTCGCTTGGTTCCCGTGATGGCCAGCGCCGTGACCAGCAGTGCCGCCACCGCGATCAGCGAGCCGACGCCGAACGCCCGGGCCGCGCCTTCGGTGAGAATCGCGGACGGGGAGCCGGTCGCGTGCCGGGTCGCCGTGCCGAAGACCGTGACCAGCACGGAGAGTCCGAGGGTGCCGCCGAGCCACTGGAGGGTTTGCAGCAGGCCGGATGCGGCGCCCGCGTCGCGCGGTTCGATGTGCGCGAGGATCGTCGCGTTGAGCGGCATGAAGCTCATGCCGACGCCCATGCCCATCAGGATGAGCGGGCCGAGCAGGCCGGTGACATAGCCGTCGCCGGGGTCGATGCGCCAGAGCCAGCCGCCCGAGGCGACGAGCAGCGCCATGCCGGTGATCAGCAGGGGCTTGGCGCCATAGCGCTGGAGGAGTCGCGGGACGAAGCGCAGAATCCCGAAGACGCCCAGGGAGAGCGGCAGGAAGGAGATCCCGGCGCGCAACGGGCCGTATCCCAGGACTTGTTGGGTGAACAGCGTGAGGAAGTAGAAGGCGCCGAACATCCCCGCGGGCAGCAGTAGTACGGCCGCGTAGCCGCCGGCCCGGTTACGGTCGCGGAAGAGGCGCAGCGGCATGATCGGCTGGCCCGCCCGGGACTCGACGAGCGCGAAGCCCACGAGCAGTGCGGCCGCCGTCGTGAAGCCGAGCAGGGCCTGCGTGTCGGTCCAGCCGTCCTCCGAGACGCGGATGAACGCGTAGACGAGAGAGGCCGATCCCGCGGTGCCGGTGAGTGCGCCCGCCGCGTCGAACCTCCCTGCGTGGCGCGGGGTTTCGGCCACGAAGCGGGGCAGGGCGAGGGCCACCGCGATCCCGATGGGTACGTTGATCAGCAGGGCCCAGCGCCAGGACGCCCAGGAGGTGAGCATGCCGCCGAGGACCAGGCCGATGGAGGCGCCGATGCTTGCCATCGAGGTGTAGATGCCGAGCGCGTGGTGGCGGCGGGGGCCCTCCGGGAAGTTCGTGGTGATCAGGGCGAGGGTGCTGGGGGCGGTGAGTGCGGCGCCCACTCCTTGCAGTGCGCGGGCCGCCAGTAACCAGCCGCTCTCGGTGGCGAGTCCGCCGAGCAGCGAGGCGAACGCGAAGAGCAGGACGCCGGAGGTGAGGGTGCGGCGGCGGCCGGCGATGTCGCCGACCCGGCCGCCGAGGAGCAGGAGGCCGCCGAAGGTGAGTGTGTAGGCGTTGAGGACCCAGGAGAGGCCCGTGGGGGTGAAGTCGAGATCCTGTTGGACGTCGGGCAGAGCTACGTTGACGACCGTGGAGTCGACGCCGACCATCAGGTAGGCGGTGACTATGACCAGGAGGGTGGCGCCGAGCCTGGGCCTGGGCGGCCGGCGTGGCGTGGCATCGGGCGCCGCCTCGGGTGCGGTTCCGGGTGGGTCTGCGCTGGTGGGTCGGGTGGACGGGGTGGACATGGGATGCTCCCTGTCTGGTGTCCCCGGGTGGGTCTCTGGGCAGCACGGACTGCCCGCGGAGTAAGCGGGGACTATCTCCGTTTAACTCTCGGTAAGATACGGAGAGAGTCCCCGGTTGGCAAGGAGTATCTGAATGACACAGGTCAAGCCGATGCGGGCGGATGCGCGGCGGAACTACGAGCGGTTGCTCGAAGAGGCGGCGGTCGCCTTCGGCGAGCACGGGGAGGGTGCCTCGCTCGACGACATCGCCAAGAAGGCCGGGGTCGGGTCCGGGACGCTCTACCGGCACTTTCCGACGCGGCAGGCGCTGTTGGAGGCCGTCTACGTCGACAGGATCGACGCGATCGCGGCTCGCGCGGACGAGATCGCGTCGCGACTGCCGCCCGGCGAGGCGCTGGTGGAGTGGCTGAACGAGCTGAGCGTGTCCATGATCGAGGTCCGCGGGCTCAAGGCGTTGCTCGGCGCGGCTGTCGCGGACGGGAGTTCCGCCGTGCTCGCGGCGTGCGGGACCTCGGTGAAGGGGGCGGCCACGCGGCTCGTCGAGGGGGCCCAGCGGGAAGGGACTCTGCGGGCGGACGTGTTGCCGATCGAGCTGCTGCGGCTGGCCCATGGGGTGGCTACGGCGTCGGAGCTGGCGAATGGCGAGGGGAAGCACATCCGGCGGTATCTGGCGCTGCTCACGGAAGGGCTGCGGCCGTAGCGCGTCTCGCCCACGGGGGTGGGTCGGTCCTGCGGCCGTAGTTCGTCTCGCCCAAGGGGGGTGCGTGGGTCGGGGGCGCGCCGGTACATCCGCCCGCATCCGAACGGATCAACCGGGGTTGATCGGTGAACCTGTGCTCTCGATCCGTTCGGATGCGGGCATTTGATGTACCGGCACGCCCCCTTCCGTGGTCTTGCGGCTGCCGGTGCGTCCCGGCTGCGGGTTGGCCGTGGGCGGTGTCGGCCCTGGTCTCAGAGGGACTGGGCTGCCGGCTTGACCATGCCGCGGACTGTGCGGGACTTGACGAAGTCGCCCAGGGCGGTCATTTCCCACTCGCCGGAGAACTGCTTGATGAGCTTGGCCATGATGACGCCGGTCTGGGCTTCGGCGCTGGTGAGGTCGAAGCGGACCAGTTCCTCGCCGGAGGCGGCGTCGATGAGGCGGCAGTAGGCCTTGGCGACCTCGGTGAACTTCTGGCCGGAGAAGGAGTTGACCGTGAAGACCAGGCCCGTGACCTCCTGCGGGAGACGGCCCAGGTCCACGACGATCACCTCGTCGTCTCCGCCGCCCTCGCCCGTGAGGTTGTCGCCGGAGTGCTTGATCGCGCCGTTCACGATGGAGAGCTTGCCGAAGTAGCAGCTGTCGATGTGGTTGCGCTGCGGGCCGTAGGCGATGACCGAGGCGTCCAGGTCGATGTCCTTGCCGCGGAACGCGGGCTCCCAGCCGAGGCCCATCTTGACCTGGGAGAGCAGCGGGCGGCCGCCCTTGACCAGGGAGACGGTCTGGTTCTTCTGGAGGCTCACCCGGCCCTTGTCCAGGTTGATCTTGCCGGAGGCGGGAGGGGCGGGGGTGGGCGCGGGGGGCGCTGACGGGGGCGGCGGGGGCGTCACCTGCCGTGCTGCGGCGGGGGCTGTCGGCTGGGCAGGGGCCGGGTCCTCCACCGAGACGCCGAAGTCCGTGGCGATGCCCGCCAGGCCGTTCGCGTAGCCCTGGCCCACCGCTCGGGCCTTCCACGCGCCGTTGCGGAGGTAGACCTCGACGATCACCAGGGCTGTTTCCGTGCCCAGTTGGGGCGGGGTGAACGACGCCAGTACGGAGTTGTCGTCCGCGTTGCGGATGGTGGCCGTGGGTTCGATGCCCTGGAAGGTCTGGCCCGCCGCGTCCGGGCTCGCCGTGACGACGATCTTCTCGATGCCCGGCGGGACCGCGGTCGTGTCGACCGTGATCGTGTCAGGAGCCGTGCCGCCGCCCGAGCGGTACGTCACTCCCGGGCCCGTGGGCTGGTTGAAGAAGATGAAGTCGTCGTCGGAGCGCACCTTGCCGTCGGCGGTGAGCAGCAGGCTCGACACGTCGAGCCGCACCGGGGCGGCGACGTCCACCGTCACGCGGGCGACGGGGAGAGGGATGTTCGAGCCGGGGGTCATAGCTGTCATGACTGGGGTAACGAGCGGGGGCGCTTTACCGTTCCCTTACCAAGCGGAGAATTGGCCAAGGCGCCCCCATTCGTCCCTACGGCACCACGACGATCTTCCTTCCCACGCCCGATGCGAACTGCTCCAGCGCCTGGGGGTACTGGTCCAGGGGCAGGCGGTCGCTGATGAAGATGTCGGGGTCCAGGACACCGGTCGCGAACAGTTCCGCAGCCCGCTCGAAGCTGTGCAGCACTGCCATGGAGCCGGTGATGGTGATTTCCTGGTTGTAGATGCGGTACGGGTCGATCGTGACCCTCGTCGCGTAGTCGGCCACTCCGAACTGGAGGAAGGTGCCGGCCTTCGCGACGCGCTCCAGGCCGTCCTGGATCGCCGCGGCGTTGCCGGTCGCGTCGATGACCAGGTCCCAGCCCTGTGGGCGGTCCAGCTCGTCGGCGTTCGTGGCCGAGGAGGAGACGCCCAGTTGCTGGGCCGTCGCCAAGCGCTGCTGGTTGAGGTCCACCACGTCCACGCTTGCCGCGCCCGTGCGCTTCGCCAGCTCCAGCATCATCAGGCCCATCGTCCCGGAGCCGTAGATCAGGACGTGGGCGCCCAGGCGGGACTGTAGGACGTCGTAGCCGCGTACCGCGCAGGACAGCGGCTCGACGAGGGCCGCGTCCTGGGTGCGGACATGCTCGGGGAGCTTGACGCAGTTGGCCACGGGGGCCACGGCGAACTGGGCGGCTCCGCCGGCTGTGGTGACGCCGATCGCGGCCCAGCGTTCGCAGAGGTTGTTGTGGCCCGTACGGCAGTAGCGGCACTCGTAGCAGTAGAGGGAGGGGTCCACGGCCACCCGGTCGCCGACCGAGAGTTCCGTGACCTGGGTGCCGACGCCGACCACCGCGCCCGCGAACTCGTGACCCGGCACGATCGGCAGCTTGGGCGCGAACTCGCCCTGGAGGATGTGCAGATCGGTGCCGCAGAGGCCGCAGGCGGCGACCTCGACGACGACCTCTCGGGGGCCCGGCGTCGGATCCGGGACCTCCGACACCACGGCGCGGCCGACGGACTCGATGACTGCGGCCTTCATTTCACGGCTCCCAACGACAGACCCTGGACCAGTTTGTCCTGGGCGGCGAACCCCGCGGCGAGCACCGGCAGGGAGATGACGAGCGACGCGGCGCACACCTTCGCCAGGAACAGGCCCTGGCTGGTGATGAAGCCGGTCAGGAAGACGGGTGCCGTCTCGGCCACCACGCCGGTGAGGACCCTTGCGAAGAGGAGTTCGTTCCAGCTGAAGATGAAGCAGATCAGGGACGTGGCGGCGATGCCGGGCAGTGCGATGGGGGCCACCACCCGTGCCAGGATCGTCGGCAGCTTCGCGCCGTCGATCTGGGCCGCTTCGATCACCTCCACCGGGATCTCGGCGAGGAAGGACTGCATCATCCACACCGCGATCGGCAGGTTCATGGACGTGTAGAGGATGACCAGGAGCCAGATGTTGTCCAGCATTCCGGTGTTCTTGGCGAACAGGTAGATCGGGAGGAGGCCCGCCACGACCGGCAGCATCTTCGTCGACAGGAAGAAGAACAGGACATCCGTCCACTTCTTCACGGGGCGGATGGAGAGCGCGTACGCCGCCGGGAAGGCGAGGAGCAGGACGAAGAGGGTGGAGACCAGTGACGCCGTGGCTGAGTTGAGGAGCGCGGGCCAGGGGCTTGCGCCGCCACCCGTGCCGAAGAACTCGCGGTAGCCGTCGAGGGTGAGGGCCGCCCCGAAGGACGGGGGGTTGGTCGCCGCGTCCGTCTCGGAGTGGAAGGACGTCAGGGCCATCCACGCGATGGGGAGGAAGAAGACGATTCCCAGGAGCCAGGCGACCAGGCCCAGGCCCGCTCCCCGCTTGCGGCGAGGGGGAACCGTACGTGCGGGTGTCGCTGTAGTGGCCATCAGCGGGACCCCTCCTCGCGGAACAGGGACGAGACCACGCGCAGCGCGAAGGTCGCGATGATGATCGATCCGATGACGACCAGCACGCCGGCGGCGGAGGCCAGGCCGTTCTCGTGGGCCTGGTAGAAGCTCTGGTAGACGGTGTAGGGGAGGTTCGCCGTGCCCAGGCCGCCCGAGGTGATGGTGAAGACCGCGTCGAAGTTCTGGACGATGTAGATCGAGCCCAGGAGGGCGCCCAGTTCGAGGTAGCGGCGCAGGTGGGGGAGCGTGAGGTAGCGGAAGACCTGCCAGCCGTTGGCGCCGTCCACCTTGGCGGCCTCGATCTGCTGGTGGTCGCGGCTCTGCAGTCCCGCGAGCAGGATCAGCATCATGAAGGGCGTCCACTGCCAGACGAGGGACGCCTCGACGGCCAGCAGCGGAGTGTTGGAGATCCAGTCCGGCTGTGGGCCGCCCACATAGTGCAGCAAGCCG
Source organism: Streptomyces sp. NPDC087263 (assembly GCF_044744645.1). NCBI lineage: Bacteria > Bacillati > Actinomycetota > Actinomycetes > Kitasatosporales > Streptomycetaceae > Streptomyces > Streptomyces sp. NPDC087263. The sequence goes on along the minus strand of NZ_JBIUYT010000018.1, from coordinate 18,806 downwards.
TTGAAGAGGCCGTACTCCGGGTTGTAGAGCACATGTTTCCAGAGCAGGGCCGCGGCGACCGGGACCACCAGGAACGGTGCGATGAGGAGTGTGCGGACCAGACCCCGGCCGCGGAACTTGCGGTCCAGGAGCAGGGCCAGAGCCAGGCCGAGGACCAGGCTGACCAGGACCACGGTCGCGGTCAGCAGGATCGTCGTCCAGACCGAGTGGCGCAGGTCGGCGTCGGACAGTACGTCCGTGTAGTTGCCGAAGCCCGTGAACTGGCGCGCGTTCGGGTAGAGGGAGTTCCAGTCGAAGAAGGAGATGACCACCGTGGCCACGAAGGGGAGCTGGGTCACGACGACCATGAAGATCAGAGCGGGGAGGAGAGGGGCGCGAGTGGCCCAGGCGCGCATCCGGTCGGACGGCGGTTTGCGGGTGGCGGGCGCCGAAGCGGCGGCCAGGGGGGCTGTTGTCGTGGCGGTCATCGTCCCTCGTACTCCTTCGAGATCTCTTCGGCGAGACTCTGGGACTTCTTCAGGGCCGACTCGACGGACTGGCGTCCGGCGATGGCCGCGCTGATCTCCTGGGAGACCTTGGTGCCGAGATCGGTGAACTCGGGGATGCCGACGAACTGGATGCCGGGCGCGGGGCGCGGCTGCACTCCGGGGTCGGTGGGCTTGGCGCCCTCGATGGCCTCCTTGGTCATCTCCTGGAAGGCGCCGGCCTCCTTGAGGTAGTCGGCGTTCGTGTACGTCGAGGCGCGCTTGCCTGCCGGGACGTTGGACCAGCCGATCTCGTCGCCGACCAGCTGCTCGTACTCCTTGCTTGACGCCCAGGAGACGAACTTCCAGGCCTTGTCCGGGTTCCTGGACGCGTCCTGGATGCCCCAGGCCCAGGTGTAGAGCCAGCCGGAGGAGTCGGTCTTCTCCACGGGCGCGGGTACGTAGCCGATCTTGCCCTTGACCGGGGAGTCCGCCGCCTCCAGTGAACCCGCGGCGGAGGTGGCGTCGTACCACATGGCCGTCTTGCTCTGGGTCATGTTGTTGAGGCACTCGGCGAAGCCGGACTGGGGAGCGCCCGATTCACCGTGTTCGCGGACGAGGTCCACGTAGAACTTCGTGGCCGCCTCCCACTCGGGGGAGTCGAGCCGGGCGTTCCAGTCCTTGTCGAACCAGGTGCCGCCGAAGGTGTTCACGACGGTGGTGAGCGGGGCCATCACCTCGCCCCAGCCGGGCAGGCCGCGCAGGCAGATGCCCTTCATGCCCGACTCGGCGCCGTCGGCCTGGGCCGCGAGGTCCGCGACCTGCTCCCAGGTGGGATGGGCCGGCATCGTGAGGCCCTTCTCCGCGAACACGTCCTTGCGGTACATCAGGAAGGACGACTCGCCGTAGAACGGCTGCCCGTAGAGCTTGCCGTCCTCGGCCGTGAGGGACTCCCGCATCGGGGCGAGGATGTCCTGCTCGTCGAAGGCGCTGTCCTTCTGCACGTACGAGTCCATCTCGTGCAGCCAGCCGTTCTTGGCGTAGATCGGGATCTCGTAGTTGCTGAGCGTGGCGACGTCGTACTGGCCCGCCTGGTTGGCGAAGTCCTGGCTGATCTTGTCGCGGACGTCGTTCTCCGGCAGCACGGTGAAGTTCACCTTGATGCCGGTCTCTTTGGTGAAGTGGGCGGCGGTGAGCTTCTGAAGCTCGACCATCTGCGGGTTGTTCACCATCAGTACGTTGATGGAGTTCCCGCCGGAGCCCGCCCCGCCCGCTCCGGTCCAGCAGCCGGAGAGCAGCGGGGTGAGCAGCGTCCCTGCGGCGGCCGCGGCGAGCAGTGCGCGCGGCCTCCGTCGGCTCGGGGTTCGCATGGATCACTCCTGGACTAGACGTATGGGGAGATAAGGGGTGCGGTAGGTGTGCTGTATCCGGGGGTTTGGTGAGTGGGGTTTTCAGACTCGGTGAACGGGGGTGGGTTTGTTTCTCGGACTCGATCTCAGGCTCGGATGACCTGCGGGCCCTGTAGTGAGTACCGGTGGGCCTCGGAGCTCGGAAGCAGCGTGCTCGTGACGATCGCCTCCAGGGAACTGACGTCGGCGAACCGGCAGAAGCTGACTGCGCCGAACTTGGTGTGCACGCCCGCGAAGACCGTGCGCCGGGAGGCCCGTATCGCCTGGGCCTTGACCTCGCTGACCGCCGGGTCGGGAGTGGTGAGGCCGTGTTCGCGGGAGATGCCGTTGGCGCCGATGAACGCCAGGTCGATGACGAAACCGGCGAGCATCTTCGTCGTCCAGTGGTCCACGGTCGCCAGTGTGCCGGGGCGGACCCGGCCGCCGAGCAGCAGGACGCTCGTGTTGTCGGCCTCGGCGAGCGCGCCCGCGGTGGCCAGGGATGCGGTGACCACCGTCAGCTGCCGGTCCCTGGGCAGCGCCTCCGCGATGAGCTGCGGAGTGAACCCCTCGTCGACGAAGACCGTCTCGGCGTCCCCGAGCAGCTCGGCCGCGGCGGCCGCGATCCGGCGCTTCTCGGGCACCTGGCTCGTGGTGCGGAAGGCGAGCGTCGTCTCGAAGCCGGCGCTCTCCACGGGATAGGCACCGCCGTGGGTGCGGCGTACCAGGCCGTGGTCCTCAAGCGTGCGCAGATCCCGCCGTACGGTCTCCTTCGCGACGCCCAGTTCGGTGGCGAGTGCGGTGACGTCGACCGAGCCCGCGCGGCGGGCGGCCCGGACGATCTCGCGCTGCCGCTCCTCCGCCGTCATGGCTGCCATGGCCGTCACCCGCTCCCTTGCCCGGTGTACGCGACCGCTCCCGGTGTGTGCGCGACGCCGCGCACTGCCCGTTCGGGCCCGGTGGATCCTTGTAGGGAAGTTCTACAACGGGTATCGGCCACTGACCAGGTCTGTTGCATGCCCGATGGTGCCCGGCTGGGCCCGTTTCACGTCACGGGTGCCCGCGGCGGACCTGGGGCGGAGCGGAGGGGGAGGTGGGATCGGGCAGGGCTGGTGCCCGAATACGGGGGCGGGCGGGCCCGTTCGGTGCCCGCCCGCCGTTATGCGCCGCCGCTGTGGCCTCAGTACGGCCAGATGGGGGGGTGCGTGGTGAAGTGGCCGCCCAGGTGGGCGTGGTCCGGGTTGTCCGGGTCGAGTTCGCCCAGCTCGGCGATGAGCTTCGCGGCGTACGGCTCGGAGTCGTCCTGGGGCTCGTAACCCAGGGCGCGGGCGGTCGAGAGGTCCCACCACAGGCGGGTGTTGGCGGAGGAGCCGTAGACGACGGTGTGCCGTACGTCCTCGGCGGTCAGAGTCGCGTGGAAGAGGCGGGCGCCGTCCTCCGGGCTCATCCAGACCGAGAGCATGCGCACGTTCGCCGGCTCCGCGAAGCAGGAGCCGATGCGGACCGAGACCGTCTCCTGGCCGTGCTTGTCCCAGTAGAACTGGGCCAGGTCCTCGCCGAAGGACTTCGACAGGCCGTAGAAGGTGTCCGGGCGGCGCGGTGTGTCGATGGGGATGAGCGGGTCGTCGCCCTGGGGGCGCGGGGTATAGCCCACCGCATGGTTGGAGGAGGCGAAGACGATGCGGGGTACGCCTTCCTCGCGGGCCGCCTCGTACAGGTTGTACGTTCCCTCGATGTTCGCCTTGAGGATCTTGTCGAAGGAGGCTTCCAGGGAGATGCCCGCGAGGTGGATGATCGCGTCGACACCCCGTACCGCCTCGCGCAGAGCCGCCCGGTCGGAGAGGTCGGCGGTGATCGCGTCCGGCTCGCCCTCGATGGGGAGCAGGTCGAGGAGGCGCAGCTCGTAGCCGTACTTCGGGAGCAGCCCTCGCATCAGGGTGCCGAGGCCGCCGGCGGCGCCGGTGAGCAGAACGGTGCGGGGAGCGGGCATCCTCGGGTCTCCTTGAATCGGCAGCCGTAGGTCATGCGCATGTGTGTACGGCATTCACATCCGTGGACACGCTAAGGATTGCCGACGGCTCACGTCAAGTCTTACGCGGAGGCGGGAAATCCGCCTCTGTGTTGCGAGTTTGCGCGCTTGACCGGCCCCAAGGTCGCGGCTTAGCGTGGACGCGTTCAGAAATATGGACGTGGATCAGAAACATGCACCGAGAGACGGGCACGGCGAACGTGCACCGCTTAGGGAGAGTCCGTGACGCCAGCCCCCCTTGCCGCTCGGCTCAGCATCCCCAGCGGGCCGCTGTTCTTCCCTGTCACCGCGTACGGCGCTGACGGCGGCGTCGACCTCGACGTCTACCGGGAGCATGTGCGGCGCGGAGTCGAGGCCGGTGCCGCCGCCGTGTTCGCCTGCTGCGGCACCGGGGAGTTCCACGCACTCTCGCCCGAGGAGTTCGGGGCGTGCGTGGCGGCGGCTGTCGAGGCGGCGGACGGACGCGTGCCGGTCGTCGCGGGCGCCGGGTACGGGCCGGCGCTCGCCGTGCGGTTCGCGCGGCTCGCGGAAGCGGCCGGGGCCGACGGGCTGCTCGCCATGCCGCCCTATCTCGTGGTGGCCGGGCAGGAGGGACTGCTGCGGCACTACCAGGAGCTGACGGCGGCGACCTCGCTGCCGGTGATCGTCTACCAGCGGGACAACGCCGTGTTCACGCCGGAGACCGTGGTGGAGCTGGCCCGCACGGAGGGCATCATCGGGTTCAAGGACGGGCTCGGGGACCTGGACCTGATCCAGCGGATCGTCAGTGCGGTGCGCAGCGAGGTCCCGGGCGAGGAGTTCCTCTACTTCAACGGGCTGCCCACGGCCGAGCTGACCGGGCTCGCCTACCGGGGCGTGGGTATCACCCTGTACTCGTCAGCCGTGTTCTGCTTCGCTCCCGAGGTCGCCCTGGCCTTCCACAAAGCGTTCAACACCGGTGACGACGAGGCCGTGAACCGGCTGATCGACGGCTTCTACCGGCCGTTCGTCGACCTGCGGGCGCAGGGGCGCGGCTACGCCGTCTCGCTCGTCAAGGCCGGGGTACGGCTGCGGGGGCTGGACGTGGGCGAGGTGCGGCCGCCGTTGCACGAGCCGAGCGAGGACCATGTGAAGCAGCTCGCCCAGCTGATCGAGCGCGGGTACGGGCTGATCGAGGAGGGTGTGTGACCGTGCCGGTACGGATTCCTGGGGAGAACAAATGAAGTCGTCCGCGTTCGTCTATCCCTGGGATGTCAACGGAGACCCGGAGGCCGCCGGCCGGATCGCCGGGCTCGGCGTGCAGCAGGTCACACTCGCCTCCGCATACCACTCCACGCGCGCGCTGACCCCACGCCACCCCCGGCACCGGATCGTCACCGCCTCGCACGCCGCCGTGCTCTACCCCGTCGACGAACGGTGGGAGGGGCGCAGGCTCTGGCCGTACACGGCAGGCGACTGGGCGCCGGGTGACGCGTACGGGGCGGCCGCCGACGCGCTCGCCGGGGCCGGACTCGACGTGCACACCTGGGTGGTGCTCGCGCACAACTCCCGTATGGGGGAGGAGTTTCCGGAGACCTCCGTGGTCAACGCCTACGGGGACCGCTATCCGTGGGCTCCGTGCATCGCGCAGCCTGAGACGCGCGCATACCTGGTCACGCTGGCCGCCGAGGCGGCGGTGCGGCCCGGGGCCGGCGGTACGGAGCTGGAGTCCCTCGGCTGGTACGGGCTCGCGCATCTGCACGCCCACGACAAGATGGCGGGGGTGGCACTCGGGGACGCCGGGCAGTACCTGATGTCGTTGTGCTTCTGTCCCTCCTGTCGTGACGGCTACGCCCAACAGGGGCTGGATCCGGAGGAGTTGGCGGTCTCGGTACGGCGTGCTCTGGAGCCCGTGTGGCGGGGTGAGGCGCCCGCCGGGGGCTGGGAGGCCGTGGAGAAGCTGCTCGGGAGCGAACTCGCGACGGCCACGCGCGGGTGGCGGGACTCCGTCGCCCGTTCGCTGCAGACGGAGGCCGTCACCGCGGTGCGCTCGGCCGCCCCCGAGGGGTTCCGGATCCTGCTGCACGCGGACCCGGTCTCCTACCACTGCGGCGCGAACGCCGGGGTCGATCCCGGGCACATCCTGTCCGTCGCCGACGGTGTGGTCGTGCCCTGCGCCGGAGGGCCCGGGCTGCTGACTCCCTTTGCCGACAGGGGTGTTGAGGGGAGCGTGCTGGCGGCCAACTTCACCGTGGTGAGCGGGATGGGCGGCCGCCCGGCGGAGCTCGGTGCGGACGTGGCGCGTGCGGTCGAACTGGGGGCCACCGAAGTACGGCTGTATCACGCGGGGTTGGCGTCCGAGGAGGACCTGTCGCTCGTGACTCAGGCGCTGACGCGGCTCGGCTGAGGCTCGTGACTCAGACGCTCGCGCGGCTCGGCTGAGGCTCGTGACTCAGGTGTTCGCGCGGCTCGGCTGAGGTCGCAGCAGGGGCAGCACCGTCACGAGTCGCGCGAGGCCGAGGACCGCCAACAGCACCTGGTGGTCGACGAGTTCGACCAGGCCCGCGCCCACCGCGAGGCCCACCGCGTTCGGGGCGAACATCAGGGTGTTGGCGGTTGCCGTCGTACGGCCCAGAAGGGCGGCCGGAGTCTCACGCTGGACTGCGGTGAGCGCCGCGATCAGCACGCAGGGGAGGCCGATGCCGACCGCCGCGGCCGAGGCGAGCGCCACCGCGTCGTACGGGAGCGCGCGAGCCGTCACGGCCAGGGCGCTGAGCGCGATGCCGTACCCCGCGAACCGGCGCTCGCCCAGGCGGCGCAGGAGGGGACCCGCGGCCAGGCCGATCGCCACCGACCCGGCGCCCTGGACGGCGTACAACACACCTACGTACGTGGGCGGGTGGCCGAGGCCCTCGGCGACCGCGTAGACCGTCGCGCCGTTGAGGCCCGCGAAGAGCATGGTCGTGCCGGCCGTCAGGACGAGGGGCCGTAGCCGGGCGTGGGACCACAGGAAGCGGGCACCTTCGGCCGTCTGCGTACGCCAGCCGGTCGGGGCCTGGGGCGGCTTCGTCTCGCTTACGCGCAGCAGTGCGCACAGGCCCGCGGCCAGTACGAACGTGAGCGCGTCCAGGAGTGCGACCCGCGCCCCGCCGTACACCGCGTACAGTGCCGCGCCGGCCAGTGGGGCCAGTAGTTTCATCCCCTCGTTGGCCGTCATGCGCAGGCCGTTGAAGTCGCCGAGGAGGGATTTGTCGACGGCCGAGGCGATCAGGGCCGACTCCGCCGCGTCATGGACGACGCCCGTGGCGCCGTAGACCAGGAGCACCCCGAAGAGGATCCACAGGCGGGCCGGCGCGTCCACGGCGAAGAGGGTCGGCAGCAGCGCGGCGAGCAGCAGGTTCATGCCGATGAGAAGCGGCCGGCGGCGGGTGCGGTCCGCGAGGGTGCCCAGCGCGGGGCCGATGAGTGTGGGGGCCCAGAGGGCGAAGACGCAGAGGGCCGCCAGGCCGTCCGAACCGGTCAGGTCCTTGACCCAGATGCCGGACACCAGCCACAGCGCCGACGAGCCGAAGCCGGAGACCACGACCGCGCTCAGATACAAACCCGCGTTGCGGTCCCGCAGGACGCGCGTGACTGTCCATGTCTCCATGGCTCGTCAGCGTGGCCCTAAGGACCTGCCTCAGGGATCCGGCAGATGCCTTATAAGGCGCCGTCAGATGATGACGACGAGTTTGCCTCGCGGGTGGCCCTTCTCCAGGTGTCGGACCGCGTCCGCGGCCTCGGCGAGCGGGTAGGTGCGGTCGATGGCCGGAGTGATCTTTCCCTGCTCGGCGAGGTCCTTGAGGGTCAGCAGGTCCTCGTGGCGGGGGAGGGAGATGAGGTTGCGGAGGTTCTGGCCGATGAAGGGGGAGAGCAGGGAGGCCCGGATCTCGCGGCCCATCCCGCCGAAGAAGGCGCTCCCGCCCTCGCCGCCGACCATGACGAGGGTGCCGCGAGGGGCCAGGACGCGGCGCAGCAGGGGCACGGGGCGCAGGCCCGCGCAGTCGACGATGACGTCGTAGCGGTGGGGTCCGGCGGTGACGTCCTCCTGGGTGTGGTCGAGGACGTGGGTGGCGCCCAGGGATCGTACGAACTCCGTGTTGGTGGGGCCGCAGACGCCGGTCACCACCGCGCCGTACATCGTGGCGAGTTGGACGGCGAAGGAACCGACGCCGCCCGAGGCGCCGATGACGAGGACCTGGTCGCCCGGCTGCGGGCGTGCCGTCCCCTTCAGGGCCTGGAGGGCGGTCATGCCGGAGACGGGGAGGGCGGCGGCCTGTTCGAAGGTGAGGCGGGGAGGCTTGAGGGCGAGCCTGCGGGCCTTGGCGCGCGCGAACTCGGCGAACGAGCCCTCGCAGTTGCCGAAGACCTCGTCGCCCGGCTTGAACTCGGTCACCTTCGCGCCGACCGCCTCGACCCGACCGGCGCCGTCCCAGCCCCGGACGGGGTTCCTGGGCTTGCGGAGTCCAAGGGCGACGCGGGCCACCAGCGGCCTGCCCGTCATGAGGTGCCACACGCTAGGGTCGACGCCGGCGGCGCGCACCTCGACAAGCACCTCGTCGTCACGGGGGACCGGCCGGTCGACGTCGCGCGCCTCCAGCAGGTCTGCGGTTCCGTAGGCATCCTGGACGATCGCTCTCACGGTGGCTCTCCTTCTCGCGGACCTCTGGCATCGAGCATCCCGGCGGCTCGAAGGTGTGACCAGCCTCCGGAGGGCGGCCATGGAGGCGGGACCGATGAGTTTTCGTACGTTCGTCGGTCTACCCCAGGAGTGGAGACGCGTACGAACTCTGAGGAGAAGCGGATGACTGGCGGGATTCTTGACCTCGGGCCGCAGGCCCGGATCGTGGCGCACCTCGCGGCGGGGGTGACGGACGAGCAGTTGGCGGGCGTGACCCCATGTCCGGAACACGCGGTGCACAACATGCTGGGGCACCTGGCCGGGCTTGCCGCCGCCTTCCGGGACGCCGCGCGCAAGGACCTGGGGGCCACCACGGACACCAACCCGAACGCTGCCGTGCCGGACATCGAGCCCGGCTGGCGCGAGGCGCTGCCCAAGGTGATGGACGAACTCGCCGAGGCCTGGCGCGACCCGGCCGCCTGGACCGGGGAGACCAGGGCGGGTGGTGTGTCCCTGCCGGGCGCGGTCGGGGGCATGGTCGCCACCAACGAACTGGTCGTGCACGGCTGGGATCTCGCGCGGGCCACCGGCCAGGTGTACGAGCCCGACCCCGCAGCCCTTCAGGTGTCGTACGAACTCCTCCTCGCCTCGGCCGAGGGCCCGGACCACGGCGCCATCTTCGGCCCCGTGGTGCCGGTGCCAGACGACGCTCCGCTGCTCGACCGGGCGATCGGGCTGAGCGGGCGGGATCCGGGCTGGAAGCCGTAGCGCTCCGATGAAGCCGTAGCGCGCCGCTGAACCCATAGAGCTCCGATGAAGCCGTTGCGCCCCAATAAAGAGACGCCCGCGGGACGGCGGTTTCGTACGCTCCACGCGTGTCCCTCACCCTCACCGTCCTCGGCACGGCCTCCCCGCACCCGGGCCCCGGCCGCCCCTGTTCCGGCTATCTGCTGTGCGGAGGGGAGGCCGAGGTGTGGGTCGACGCCGGGCCCGGGACCTTCGCCGAGTTGCAGAGGCATACGGACCCGGCAGGGCTGTCGGCGATCTGGATCTCGCATCTGCACGCCGACCACTGCGCCGATCTGCTCTCCGCCTTTTACGGGCTCGCGTACGGCGGACTGACCCCCGCCGCGCCCCTTCCCGTGTACGCGCCGCGTGACCTCGGGCAGCGGCTCGCAGGGTTCTTCGGGCAGGGCGATTCCGGGTTCCTGAGCGGGATCTTCGACTTCCGGACCCTGTACGACGGCCACGAGGCGCGGGTGGGAGAGCTGCGGCTCCTCAGTCGTGCCGTCGTGCACGACACCGAGGCGTACGGGCTGCGGGCCGAGTACGCGGGGCGTGTGCTGGCGTACTCCGGGGACAGTGGGCCCTGCGCTCAGCTCACCGAACTCGCCCAGGGGGCCGACCTGTTTCTCTGCGAGGCCGACATCGACCGGCATCACGAAGGCGAGCGCGTCCATCTGACTCCGGAGGACGCGGGCGCGGTCGCGCGTGCGGCGGGAGTGCGGGAACTGCTCGTCACCCACGTCGGGCCCACGCTCACGCCGGCGGACGCGACGGCCCGCGCGGCCAGTGCCTTCGGCGGTCGTACCGTCCAGGCCCGCGAAGGCGACGTCAAGGTCGTCTGAGCATCCAGGCCGACTGAAACCGGCCAGGGGAGGCGTGGCTTAAAGATTGTCTATGGACTTCGTAAGTATCGGGCAACGAGCCTCGCGTTCGGGCGGGTTACGCGCGTAGAAACCTGTCATGCATAAGCCACTGCGTATAGCGGCCGTCGCCGCCACCTGTGCCGTCGCCGGTGCCGCCCTGTACGGCACGGGTGTCGCCACCGCCGACCAGTCGACGGCGAACAGCACCAAGGAGCCCCACAACATCGGGCTGCTGGTGGGGGAGATCGACACCTACTACGGCACCACCCTCGACAGCAACGGCGTGTACCAGGCGTCCGAGAGCAGTCCGTACGCCAAGGACCTGGCGCACATCGAGTCCGACGCGAAGAAGTACATCAACAAGGTCGCCGACAAGGCCGGACACAAAGGCGAGAAGCCCGCGGTCGTCTTCGACATCGACGACACGCTGCTGCTCTCCCTCGACTACGAGAAGAAGACCAACTACACGTACAACTCGGCCACGTGGGCCGACTACGTGGCCAAGGCCGATCGTCCGGCCGTCTTCGGCACCCCCGAACTCGTTGCGTACGCCGAGTCCAAAGGTGTCGAGGTCTTCTACAACTCGGGCCTGAAGGAGTCGCAGCGGGCCGCCGCGGTCGCGAACCTGAAGAAGGTCGGCGTCGACATCAACCTCGATGCCGACCACATGTTCCTCAAGGACGCGACCAACCCGCCGTCCTACCTGAGCGCCTGCGCCACCGCCGCCGCCTGGACCTGCACGACCGTGCAGTACAAGTCCGGCACGCGCAAGCACATCGAGTCCCTCGGATACGACGTCGTCGCCAACTTCGGCGACCAGTACTCCGACCTCGAAGGGGGCTACGCCGACAAGACGTACAAGCTCCCCAACCCGACGTACCACGTGAGCTAGGTCCCGCGCAGGAGCCTTGAAGGGTGAGCCCCCGCCGATCGTCATCGGCGGGGGCTCCTCTGACTGGCCGAGGGGGGCTCAGGCCAGCAGATCAATGTGGTCACTGGTAGAGACGTACGGAACGAGGATCTGGTTGTGCGCGGCCGATGAAGTCGCGTGCGTATACGGCCACTTGGGGCCCCAGGCTGAAGTGGTGTGCCCGTGGGGCGAGTCGCGTGAGCTTACTCATCACTCGTACAGGATTTCGAACAGCGTATGGCGGGCCGAACCTGATTCCGTAACACGGGGAAAACCTGAAAGCGGTTCAACACGGGAACAATCCAGCCATCATCCGCACACCCCGGCACGCAGGTAACGAGGAGTCTCGCCATGTCCGATCAGCAGAAGGTGGCCGACCGGCCAAGTGCCCCGCCGCCCCCGGCGAACGGCGTCGACCACTTCTTCAAGATCTCCGCCAGGGGCTCCACCTTCGGCCGGGAGATTCGCGGTGGCTTCGCCACGTTCTTCACGATGGCCTACATCCTTGTCCTGAACCCGATCATCCTGGACAGTGCCAAGGACAAGTTCGGCCACCAGCTCGACGCCGTCCAACTGACCACCGCCACCGCCCTGGTGGCCGCGGTCATGACGATCATCATGGGTATCGGCGGCAACCTCCCGCTCGCGCTCGCCGCGGGCCTCGGCCTCAACGCCGTCGTCGCCTTCCAGATCGCCCCGCTGATGAGCTGGGACGACGCGATGGGCCTGATCGTCCTCGAAGGCCTGCTGATCTGCGTGTTGGTGGTGACAGGGCTGCGGGAAGCCGTCATGCAGGCCATTCCGCAGCCGATGAAGCAGGCGATCAGCGTCGGTATCGGCCTGTTCATCGCCTTCATCGGCTTCATCGACGCCGGGTTCGCCACCCGCATCCCCGACATCGCCCAGACCACCGTGCCGGTGCAGCTCGGCGCCACGGGCGCGCTCGCCGGCTGGCCCGTTCTCGTCTTCTGTCTCGGCGTGCTGCTGACCATCGGGCTGCTCGCGCGCAAGGTCAAGGGCGCGATCCTGATCAGCATCGTGACCATGACGATCGTGGCGATCATCATCAACTCCGTCGCGGACATCAAGAGTTGGGGCCTGACCACACCGAAGGTCCCCGACGACATCGTGGCCTCACCGGACTTCGGACTGCTCGGTCACTTCAGCCTCTTCGGCGCCTTCGGCGAGACCAGCGCGATCACCGTCGTGCTGCTGGTCTTCACGCTGATCCTTTCCGACTTCTTCGACACCATGGGCACGGTCGTCGGCATCAGCGCCGAGGCGGGCCTGCTCGACGAGGAGGGCAAGGTGCCGGGCCTCGGCCGGGTGCTGCTCATCGACGGGGCGGCCGCGGTCGCCGGCGGCGCGGCCTCGGCGTCCTCCGCGACCTCGTACATCGAGTCGGCGGCGGGCGTCGGCGAGGGCTCCCGTACCGGCTTCTCGAATTTGATCACCGGCGCGCTCTTCGCGATCGCGCTCTTCCTGACCCCGCTGCTCACCATCGTGCCGCTACAGGCCGCGGCGCCCGCGCTCGTCGCGGTCGGGTTCCTGATGATGACCCAGGTCAAGCACATCGACTGGGACAAGTACGAGATCGCGATCCCCGCGTTCCTGACCATCGCCGTGATGCCGTTCACGTACTCGATCACCAACGGCATCGGCGCGGGCTTCCTCGCCTACGTGCTGATCAAGACGGTCCTCGGCAGGGCGAAGGAGGTGCACTGGCTGCTGTGGGGCGCGTCCGCGCTGTTCCTGGTGTACTTCGCGATCGACCCGATCGAGCAGCTGTTCGGCGTGAAGTGACGCGTATGTCCGGCGTGAAGTAACACGAAGGGCCGTCCTCCAGGGGTGCGAGGGCGGCCCTTCCGTCGTGTCGGCGGTGCTCAGTCCTTCAGCGCCGCCTGCATCATCGCCTTCGCCACCGGCGCCGCAAGGCCGTTGCCGCTGACCTCGGAGCGAGCCGCGTCCGACTGCTCGACGAGGACCGCGACGGCGACCTCCTTGTCGCTGGAGTCGGACTTCGCGTACGAGGTGAACCACGCGTACGGCGTCTGGCTGTTGTTCTCGCCGTGCTGGGCCGTACCGGTCTTGCCGCCGACCGTCGCGCCGGAGATCTGCGCGTTCGTGCCCGTGCCGTCCTCGACGACCGTCTGCATCGCGGACTGGAGCTGCTGGGCCGTGGAGGAACTGACGACCTCCTTGGTCTCCGTGCTGTCGTCGTAGTCCTTCAGCACATTGCCGTCGGAGTCACTGGTCTGCGAGACCATGTGCGGCGACACCAGCTTTCCGTCATTGGCAATAGCAGCCGACACCATGGCCATCTGGAGCGGCGTCGCGGTCACATCGAACTGGCCGATGCCCGTGAGCGCGGTGGACGACTCGTCCATGCCGGAGGGATACACGCTGGTGTACGCCCGCACCGGTACATCCTGCGACTTGTCGTTGAAGCCGAACTTCTCGGCCTGCGCCTTGAGCTTGTCCTGGCCCAGGTCGACGGCCATCTTCGCGAAGACGTTGTTGCAGGAGTACTGCAGCGCCACCCGGATCGAGGCGTTCGCGCAGGGCGCGGACGCGTTCTCGTTCGCCAGGTCGGTGTTCGTGTTCGGCAGCCTGTACGGGTTCGGGCTGTCCGTCTTCGCGTCGACGTCCGGGTACAGCCCGTCCTCCAGCGCGGCCGCCGCGACCACCAGCTTGAAGGTCGAGCCCGGTGGCAGCGGCTGGCGCAGCGCCCGGTTCGTCATCGGCTTGTCGGGGTCCTTGGTCAGCGTCGTCCAGGCGTCCGAATCGCCCGCGCTGAGCTGCGAGGGGTCGTACGACGGGGTGGAGACCACCGCGAGGATCTTCCCGGTCGCCGGATCGATCGCGACCGCCGCGCCCTTCTTCTCACCGAGCGCCTCGTACGCCGCCTTCTGCACATCCGGGTCGATCGTCGTGATCACGTCACCCGGGTCGGCGCGCTTGTCGGTGAGCGTGTCCAGCGGGGTCTTCAGCTGGTTGTCCGTGCCGTCGAGCAGGTCCTGGTAGATGCCCTCCAGCTGCGTCGCCCCGTACACCTGCGAGCTGTAGCCGGTGACCGCCGCGTACAGACTGCCGTCCGTGTACGTGCGCTTGTACTTGAGGTCGCTGCCCTTCGTCTGCGCGGAACCGGTGATCGCGTCTCCGGCCACGATGATGTTCCCGAGCGGGTTCGCGTACTGCTCTATCGCGTTGCGCCGGTTGTCCTTGTCGTCCGCGAGCGCCTGGCCTTCGTAGAACTGCACCCAGGTCGCCCTCACCAGCAGAGCGAGCACGAGCAGCAGCGTGAAGACGGCGGAGCGCCTGATCGTCTTGTTCATCCCGCTCAGAAAGACGAGCGGGCGGGAGGGAAACGTTCCCTTCCGCCCGCATTTCTCATAGACCGTTCATGAAGCCAGGTGGGCCTCAGTCACAGCCTTCGCGTGGCCAGCGTCAGGCGGTCGCGGGCGTCGAACAGCGCGTCCTTGACCAGCTGCTCGTGCGCCGGGGTCAGGCGCGCCACGGGCACCGAGCAGCTGATCGCGTCGCGGGCGGGCGTCCGGTAGGGGATGGCCACGCCGAAGCAGCGCAGGCCCAGCGTGTTCTCCTCGCGGTCCACGGCGAAGCCCTGCTCACGGACCTGGTGCAGCTCCTCGATGAGCTTCTCCCGGTCGGTGATCGTGTGCTCGGTCAGCGCCGGCAGCGTCTCGGGGAGCAGCTTGCGGACCTGCTCGTCGGTGTGGGTGGCGAGCAGCGCCTTGCCGAGCGAGGTCGAGTGCGCGGGGAGGCGGCGGCCGACCCGGGTGAAGGGGCGGAGGTAGTGCTGCGACTGGCGGGTGGCCAGGTACACGACGTTCGTGCCGTCCAGGCGGGCCAGGTGGATGGTCTCCGTCGTGTCGTCGGAGAGGCGGTCCAGGGTCGGGCGGGCCGCGGCGACCACCTCGTCGCCGTCGATGTACGAGGTGCCGACCAGCAGAGCCCGTACGCCGATGCCGTACCGCGTGCCCGTCGCGTCCGTCTCGACCCAGCCGAGCTCGACGAGCGTGCGCAGCAGCATGTACAGGCTGGACTTCGGATAGCCGACGGCTTCCTGCACGGAGGCGAGCGAGTGCATACCGGGCCGGCCGGCGAAGTACTCGAGCAATTCCACGGTCCGTACCGCGGACTTCACCTGCGCCCCGCCGCCTGTCTCGACTGCCGACATCGCCCTTGACCCCTTCGTTCGACGGGAAATAGTCTCCAACAGCATATTCACCACCAGAGACAGCGTTCAGCATATCGAACGCCCCTGGTGAGTGACACAGAACTGCGGCATCACATCTTGGAGGGACCCGCGGTGGCAGCAGCACCAGTCTGGAGTGTCGACCCCCGAACCGGGAAGCAGCGGGAACAGGTTGCGGTGGAGGCCACAGCCCAGGAGGTCGACGAAGCCGTCCGCGCCGCGCACGCCGCGCGCCCGGCCCTCGCCGACCGGACGGTGCGCGCGGCCTTCCTGCGCACCGCGGCCGACCTGCTCGAAGGCTCCAAGGAGCACCTCGTCGAGGCCGCGGACGCGGAGAGCGCGCTCGGCCCCGTCCGGCTCACCGGTGAACTCGCCCGCACCTGCTACCAGTTGCGGGCCTTCGCGACAATCGTCGACGAGGGCGCCTTCCTCGACGTCGTGATCAACCACCCCGACGACACCGCGACCCCGCCGATCCCGGACCTGCGCCGCTACAAGGTGCCGCTGGGCGTCGTCGCCGTCTACTCCGCCTCGAACTTCCCCTTCGCCTTCTCGGTCGCCGGCGGCGACACCGCGAGCGCGCTGGCGGCGGGCTGCCCGGTCGTCGTCAAGGCCCACCCGGACCACCCGGGACTCTCCGAACTGGTCGCGGCCAACCTGCGCCGGGCCGCCGCCCAGCACGACATCCCCGCGGGAGTGGTGGGCCTGGTCCACGGCTTCGAGGCGGGCGTCGAGCTGGTCAGGCACCCGCTGGTCTCGGCGGCCGGCTTCACCGGCTCGGTACGCGGCGGACGTGCCCTCTTCGACGCGGCGGCCGCACGCCCCGTGCCGATCCCCTTCCACGGCGAGCTGGGGTCCCTGAACCCCGTCATCGTCACCGAGGCCGCCGCGGCCGAGCGCGCCGAGGCGATCGGCGCCGGGCTCGCCGGCTCGATGACGCTGGGCGTCGGCCAGTTCTGTGTGAAGCCGGGCCTGGTCCTCGCCCCGGCGGGCGCGGCCGGCGACCGCTTCGTCAAGTCGCTCACGGACGCCGTCAGTGACACCGACGCGGGCGTCCTGCTCGACCACCGCATGCGCGACAACTTCATCGCCGGGGTCGCCGAGCGCGCCGAACTCCCCGACGTGGAGGCCCCGGTGACCCCGGGAGCGGGCAGCGAGCACACGGTGAGCCCCGGCTTCCTGACCGTGCCCGCG
Organism: Streptomyces sp. NPDC087263; assembly: GCF_044744645.1. Classification (NCBI taxonomy): domain Bacteria; kingdom Bacillati; phylum Actinomycetota; class Actinomycetes; order Kitasatosporales; family Streptomycetaceae; genus Streptomyces; species Streptomyces sp. NPDC087263. The sequence continues at coordinate 2,338 of NZ_JBIUYT010000018.1, read as the reverse complement.
AGCAGGCTCACCACCGAGGGCGAGCACGACCTGCTCCTGGAGGAGTGCTTCGGCCCGCTCACCGTGATCGCCCGCTACGAGGACGACGCCGAGGCCAGCGCGGTCCTCTCCCGCCTCCCCGGCAACCTCACCGCCACCGTGCAGCTCTCCACCGAGGAGGCGGCGGGCGAGGGGCGCGGCGCCGAGATCCTCGCCGAGCTGACCCCCCTCGCGGGCCGCGTCCTGGTCAACGGCTGGCCGACCGGCGTCGCGGTCGCCCCCGCCCAGCACCACGGCGGCCCCTACCCCGCGACGACCTCCACCTCAACCTCCGTCGGCGGTACGGCCATTGAGCGCTGGCTGCGTCCTGTGGCGTACCAGAACACGCCTGAAGCGCTGCTGCCGGCCGAACTCCGGGACGACAACCCGCTGCGGCTGCCGCGTCGTTACGACGGCCGACTGGAACGCTGAGTGGGAGCCGCCCGGGACATGCCGGGCGTGACCTGGAAGACTCGGCGGATGGACGTCGAACTCCCCGAACTCCCGTTCCGGCTTCGCACGTACGGGCCTGACGGTCACTGGTCGTACGAGGACGGGGTGCTCGCCGGCTGGGCGGGCGCCCGGCAGGATCGCTTCGTGCCGCCCACCGGGGAGGGCCTGGACGCCGCCTCCGACGCGCCCCGGCTGCTCGGTGAGCCGGAGGGCGACTTCCAGTTGATCGCCAGGGTCACGGTCGGCTTCGCGGGCTCCTTCGACGCGGGTGTCCTCTATGTCCATGTGGGGGAGCGGGCCTGGGCGAAGCTCTGCCTGGAGTACTCCCCGGATGTCGCCACCGTCTGCACGGTGGTCACCCGGGGGCACTCCGACGACGCCAACTCCTTCACCGTCGACGGCAGTTCGGTCTGGCTCCGGGTCAGCCGCACCGACCGGGCCTTCGCCTTCCACGCCTCCCGTGACGGGGTCCGCTGGACTTTCGTCCGTCTCTTCACCCTCGGTGACGAGAAGGAGACCTCGGCGGCGCTGGTCGGCTTCATGACCCAATCCCCTTTGGGGGAGGGGTGCGTGGTGACGTACGACGGGATCGAGTTCCGGGCGAACTGGCCGCGGGACTTGAGGGACGGTAGCTGAACGCCGAGACGGGCGGTATTTTCAGTCATCCGTTCAGTGTGCGGGTCACCTGTTCGGATGAAGGGTGCGGTTCGTCGCGCCGAGACGCGGATCGCTCGCTAGCGTTGTGGATCGTGAAGCTGGTGGTGCGAGTCAAGCTCCTGCCAACGCCTGGTCGGGCGTTGGCACTTGAGGCGACCCTGCGTACCTGCAACGAAGCGGCGAACTGGCTGTCCGGCCAGGCGTTCGCTCTCCGGGCGACCTCCCGCCAGGCACTGCAGGGCTTCGCTTACGCCGATCTACGGGCGCGGGGACTGTCGGCGCAGCCCGCGCTGCACGTCCTGCGCAAGGTGGCAGACGCCTACACCGCGCTGAAGGCGAACCTACGGGCCGGAAACCTGGGCAAGCCGGGATCGAAGCGACACACGAAGGCCACGGGCAAGCCGATCGCCTTTCGCTCGGATGCGGCCCAGCCTTTCGACGACCGCTGTCTGTCGTGGCAGACGGACGTTTCCACCGTGTCGATCTGGACGACCGCCGGTCGGCTGAAGGGCGTCGCGTTCACCGGTCAGGCTGACCAGCTTGAGGTGCTGCGCAGCTACCGGCAGGGTGAGTCCGACCTGGTGCGCTGCAACGGGCAGTGGTATCTGATCGCGACCTGTGACGTCCCCGAGCTTGAATTGAACAGCGTTCCGGTTGGGTTCGTCGGGGTGGATCTGGGGATTGTGAACATCGCCACCACCTCCACCGGCACCAGGCACAGCGGACGGCGCCTGAACCGGCGTCGCGAACACGACCGGAAGCTGCGCGGCAAGTTGCAGCAGAAAGGCACCAAGTCGGCCAGGCGGCGGGCGAAAAAGCATGCGGGCAAGGAAGCGCGCCGCGCCCGCGACATCAACCACAAGATCAGTAAGTGCCTCGTGGCGGAGGCTCAACGCACCGGTCGCGGTATCGCCCTGGAAGACTTGGGCGGCATCCGCGAGCGGGCACGGCTCAAGAAGCCCCAACGTGTCACGCTGCACTCGTGGGCATTCGGACAGCTCGGCGAGTTCATTGCCTACAAGGCGAAGCGAGCTGGGGTGTCGGTGGTGTACGTCGATCCGGCCTACACCAGTCGGGAATGCTCCCATTGTCATCACATCGACAAGCGCAACCGGGGCGGATTCAACTGGTCGTCGCAACACTTTGATCTCGGAGGTGTGCGACGTGGCCACGGCGGACTGGAGTTTGAAGACCAGCGATGTTCCGGAGG
>NZ_JBIUYT010000017.1:0-103566 GCF_044744645.1 Streptomyces sp. NPDC087263 | reverse complement strand
AAGACCCTCGGCTGGCGGACACCCGCCGAGGTCTTCGAAGAGCAGCTACGCTCGCTGCAACAGCCCGGCGTTGCAACGACTGGTTGAACTCGCCCGGTCTTCCCAGGCCGTGTTCGCCTGCAGGTCCTGCGGCTTCGTTGAGCATGCGGATCTGAACGCGTCCCACAACATCGCCGCTCGCGGATGGTGGTCGTGGGTTTGCGGGGCTGAGTCACAAGCCCCTGTCCTCACGCTCGTCGCGTGACGGCTGGACGCGGCCGGGCCTCATCGAAGCCATCGATGACTCGAGCCGCAAGCCCGGGACCTCAGTCCCTGGTAGTTGACCCTCGCCATTCCGAAGTTGCCACCGGCGAACGCTACCCGTCCGACCCCCGGACCGTCACCGCCGTCCGCGAAGCCGCCGCCGAGGGTAAGCGTATCGCCTTCATCGGCAGAGGCGCCTCCGTCGTCGCCGAGGCGGGGCTGCTCGACGGCCGCAGTGTCACGGCGTACTGGGAACCGGCGGAGGAACTGCGCAAGCGGTACCCGGCGCTCGACCTCAAGGGCGACGTCCTCTACGTGCAGGACGGCCAGGTCATGACCTCCATCGGGTCCGCCACAGGAACCGACCTCTGCCTGCGCATCATCCGGATGGACTGCGGGCCTGCGGCGGCGAATCAGTTGGCCCGCGCCAGCGGCCTGGGCACCGCCGACTCGCTCCGCGCCCACCTGGTTCGCCGTGCCGGTCTCACCCCGAGCGCGTACCGCACGCAGTTCAGCCGCCTCGGAACCACACCGGATCCCGTCCCGTCTTCCCCTGCATGATCAGAACCCACCGCAGCGCCGGCGCCCTCGTGATCAGGACCGCGCTGCCCAGCGAGGCCGCCGCCATCGCAGAGCTGCACGGCCGGGCACGCGCGACCTACTACCCGGACGGCCTGCCGGAAGACGGCTTCGACTGGCCCGCGCGCTGGCGGACTGTTATCGAGCGCCCGGACGCGCACGTCCTGTGTGCGGTCCGCGACGGGCGTCTCGTCGGCATCGCCTCCTTCCGCACCGCCGACGCCGCCCCCGCCGACACCGTGACCCTCTTCCAGTTCCATGTCGACCCCGGAAACTGGCGTACCGGCATCGGCGCCGACCTGCACGCGGCCTGCCTGGAACAGTGGCGGGCCGACGGCAAGCGGACCGCCCTACTCGATGTGCACGTCGACAACGAGCGGGCGCAGGCCTTCTACGCCCGCCAGGGCTGGACCCCGGACCGGGAGCCCGTGGCGGACGAGCACCATGTGACCCTCCGGCTCGTGGTCGCCGGGGAATGAGCGGGGCCGCTTGAACGTTCACGTAGCGAGCGGAGGGCGCCTCCGTACCCGTACGACCTGGAAAGAGCCGAAGACATGCGCGTCGAGATCTGGAGCGACATCGCCTGCCCCTGGTGCTACGTGGGCAAGGCCCGCTTCGAGAAGGCGCTCGACGCCTTCCCGCACCGTGACGAGGTCGAGGTGGTGCACCGTTCCTTCGAGCTCGACCCGAACCGTGCCAAGGACGACATCCAGCCCGTCCTGAAGATGCTGACCAAGAAGTACGGCATGAGCGAGGCGCAGGCGCGGGCCGGTGAGGAGAACCTCGGCACGCAGGCCGCCGCCGAGGGCCTTGCGTACCGCACCCGGGACCGCGACCACGGCAACACCTTCGACATGCACCGCCTGCTCCACTTCGCCAAGGCGCAGGGCAGGCAGGACGAGCTGATCGGCGCCCTCTACCGGGCGAACTTCGCCGAGGAGCGGTCCGTCTTCGGGGACGATGAGCGGCTCGTGGAGCTGGCCGTCGCCGCCGGGCTCGACGCGGACGCGGCCCGCAGGGTGCTCGCCGACCCGGCCGTGTACGCCGAGGACGTCCGCGCCGACGAGCGCGAGGCGGCCGAGCTGGGCGCGAACGGTGTCCCGTTCTTCGTCCTCGACCGCAAGTTCGGTGTCTCCGGCGCCCAGCCCGCCGAGGTCTTCGCGCAGGCGCTGACGCAGGCGTGGGGCGAGCGCCCGCCGCTGAAGCTGATCCAGCAGGGTCCCGCCGACTCCGAGGTCTGCGGGCCGGACGGGTGCGCCGTACCGCAGAACTGAAAAGCCCAGGTCGGAGGGCATGTATAAGCAGCCCTTGGCGGATCTGAGAAGAAAATGGCGATGGACGGGGAGTTCACGGGGCCGCAGAGTGGCCCCATGGAGACCTTCGAGACTCTCGTACAAGCTGAGTTCGCCCCGAAGAACACCTACCTGAACACCGCGAGTACCGGGCTGCTCCCGGCCCGCGCGGTCGCCGCCATGCGGGCCGGCATCGAATCCGTGGCGGCAGGGCAGCCGCAGGACATGTTCGCGGACGTGGAGGCGGCCAGGGCCGGCTTCGCCCGCCTGGTCGGCGTCCCGGACCGCCGGGTCGCGGCCGGGGCCTCGGTCGCCGTCTACACCGGCCTGATCGCCGCCTCGCTCCCCGAGGGTGCCGAAGTCCTCACCGCCGAGGCCGACTTCGCCTCCGTCGTGAACCCGTTCCACATGCGCCGCGACCTCAAGGTCCGCACGGTGCCGCTGGAGCGGATCGCCGAGTCGGTACGCCCGGACACCGCGCTCGTCGCGGTCAGCGCCGCGCAGTCCGCCGACGGCCGGATCGCCGACCTGCCGGCGATCCGCGCGGCCGCGCGCGAGCACGGCGCCCGTACGTACGTGGACGCGTCCCAGGCCGCGGGCTGGCTGCCGGTCGAGGCGGACGCGTACGACTACGTCTCCTCCGTCGCCTTCAAGTGGCTCGTGTGCCCGCGCGGCGTGGCCTTCCTGGTCGTTCCGGAGGACCTCGGCGACCTCGTTCCGGTCTTCGCGAGCTGGGTCGCGGGCGAACATCCCTGGGACAGCTGCTACGGCCCCGTCCAGGAACTCGCCCACTCCGCACGGCGGTTCGACGAGAGCCCCAGCCTCTTCTCGTACGCGGGCGCCCGGCACTCACTGGCGCTGATCGAGGAGCTGGGCGTCGACACCGTACGCGCCCATGACCTCGCCCTGGCCGACCGCTTCCGCGCGGGCCTGCACGGACTGGGGCACGAACTCGTCCCCGCCCCCGGCTCGCCCATCGTCTCCGTGCCCGGACTCGGCCACCGGCAGCCGGAGTTGAGCCGCGCCGGAGTCGAAGTCTCCGACCGCGCGGGTAACTTGAGGGCCGCCTTCCACCTGTACAACACCACCGCCGACGTCGACCGGCTGCTGGACGTCCTGTCCGGCTGAGCCCCTCTCCCACTGGCGCGGGTTCCCCGGGGACGCCAGGAAGGGCACCACGAGGTGGTGGCGCCGGCGGGAACCGACGCTCGTGGTGAGCGGCGGGTACGTACCCGGGGACCGGCTCCGCCGACCGGAAAGGACTCACTTCACCGGCGTGAAGTCCCGCGCCCCGATGAACTCCGGCCGCCGCACCGGCGCCGCGAACGGCTCGACCGCCGCGTTCTCCACGCTGTTGAAGACGATGAAGACGTTGCTGCGCGGGAACGGGGTGATGTTGTCGCCCGAGCCGTGCATGCAGTTGCAGTCGAACCAGGTCGCCGAACCGGCCTTGCCCGTGAAGAGCTTGATGCCGTGCCGGGTGGCGACGCGGGTGAGTGCCTCGTCGGAGGGGGTGCCGGCGTCCTGCATCTGGAGGGACTTCTTGTAGTTGTCCGTCGGCGTGGCGCCCGCGCACCCGAGGAAGGTCTTGTGCGACCCCGGCATGATCATGAGGCCGCCGTTGGTGTCGTAGTTCTCGGTCAGCGCGATCGAGACGGACACGGTCCGCATGTTCGGCAGACCGTCCTCGGCGTGCCAGGTCTCGAAGTCCGAGTGCCAGTAGAAGCCGCTCGCGCCGAAGCCGGGCTTGACGTTGATCCGCGACTGGTGGACGTACACGTCGGAGCCGAGGATCTGCCGGGCCCGGCCGACGACCCGCTCGTCGCGCACGAGACGGGCGAAGACCTCGCTGATCCGGTGCACCTCGAAGACGGACCGGATCTCCTGCGACTTCGGTTCGACGATGGACCGCTCGTCGGCGCGGATCGCGGGATCGGTGACGATCCGCTCCAACTCCTGCCGGTAGACGGCGACTTCGTCATCGCCGATGAGCTCCTTGACAGGGAGGAAGCCGTCGCGCTCGTACGCCTGGAGTTCGGACACCGCGATCGGTCCCGGTGTGCCGGGGGCACCCCAGACGACCGGGTCCCGGCGGGGCGCCGACACCTCGGTGGCGGCGCGGCTCGGATAGAGATCGGTGAGCGTGGTCATGGGATTCAGACCTCCTCGGGTTCGGTCAGCAGGGGGTAGACGCCGTTCTCGTCGTGGTCCTCCCGTCCGGTGACGGGCGGGTTGAAGACGCAGACGCACCGGAAGTCGGTCCTGGGACGCATCGTGTGGCGCTCGTGGCCGTTCAGGAGATACATCGTCCCGGGCTCGATCCAGTGGGTCTCGCCGGTCTCGTCGTTGGTCAGTTCGGCCTCGCCCTCGACGCAGAGCACGGCCTCGATGTGGTTCGCGTACCACATCGACGTCTCGGTACCCGCGTACAGCGTCGTCTCGTGGAGGGAGAAGCCGACCTTCTCCTTGGCGAGCACGATGCGCTTGCTCTCCCAGGTACCGGATGCCGCCTTCACATGCCGGTCGGTGCCTTCGACGTCCTTGAACGAACGGACTATCACGGTGGTGCGCTCCCTTTCTCTCGTGCTCTCTCGTGCTCTCTCGCGCTGTGTTGCTTGTTTCTCTGGTGTCTCTCAGACGGTTTCCCGTACGGCGCGGGCGAGGGTGCGCAGTCCCTCGTCCAGCTCGTCCGGCGTGATCGTCAGTGCCGGAAGCAGCTTGACGACCTCGCTCTCGGGGCCCGAGGTCTCGATGAGCAACCCGAGTTCGAAGGCGCGCTGTGCGATGCGCCCGGCGCGCTTCTTGTCCTTGAACTCGATGCCCCAGACGAGGCCACGCCCCCGGTACTCCTTGATGTCGGCGAGGTTCTCCTCGGTGATGGAGATCAGCGTCTGCTCGACCTGCTCGCCCCGGGCGCGGGTCTGCTTCTCCATGGCGGAGCCGTCGGTCCAGTACGTCTCCAGCGCGGCGGCGGCCGTGACGAACGCCGGGTTGTTGCCGCGGAAGGTGCCGTTGTGCTCGCCCGGCTCCCAGATGTCCAGCTCGGGCTTGAACAGGCAGAGCGACATGGGCAGTCCGTAGCCGGAGATGGACTTGGACACGGTGACGATGTCGGGCACGATCCCCGCCTCCTCGAAGGAGAAGAACGCCCCCGTACGGCCGCAGCCCATCTGGATGTCGTCGACGATCAGCAGCATGTCCTGCCGCTCGCACAGCTCGGCCAGCGCCCGCAGCCACTCCGGGCGCGCGGCGTTGACGCCGCCCTCGCCCTGCACGGTCTCGACGATCACGGCGGCGGGCTTGTTGAGCCCGGAGCCCTGGTCCTCCAGGAGCCGCTCGAACCACAGGAAGTCCGGGACCTGGCCCTCGAAGTAGTTGTCGAACGGCATCGGGGTGCTGTGCACCAGCGGGATGCCGGCGCCGGCCCGCTTGAACGCGTTGCCGGTCACGGCGAGCGAGCCCAGTGACATCCCGTGGAAGGCGTTGGTGAAGGACACGATGGCCTCGCGCCCCTTCACCTTCCGGGCCAGCTTCAGCGCGGACTCGACGGCGTTGGTGCCCGTCGGGCCCGGGAACATGACCTTGTACGGCAGATCGCGCGGCCTCAGGACCACCTTCTGGAAGGACTCCAGGAACGCGCGTTTGGCGGTCGTCGACATGTCGAGGCCGTGGGTGACACCGTCCCGCTCCAGGTAGTCGATCAACGCCCGTTTGAGTACGGGGTTGTTGTGCCCGTAGTTGAGTGACCCGGCGCCCGCGAAGAAGTCCAGGTACTCATGGCCGTCCTCGTCGTACATACGGCTGCCCTGCGCACGGTCGAAGACGGTGGGCCAGCTGCGGCAGTAGCTCCGCACCTCCGACTCCAGGGTCTCGAACACGCTCAGGTCGGGCTGGGTGATGGTCACAGTGAATCTCCTCCTGGAGACGAAGTCGTGGGGGGTCGAAGACGCCGTGTAGTCGGTTCGGATGGACGGGGGGAAACCGTGCGGTTCGTACGGACAGGCGAAGTCGTGGGGTTCAGAACGCCAGGGGCCCGATGCGGTACAGCACCTCGGGGTCGTGCGAGCCGTCCGGGAACTGCCCTGCCTGGAACAGCACTTCACGTTCGACGTCCGCACCGTGGCGACGCGCGTACGAGGTGAACAGCCGCTCGGAGGCGGTGTTGCCCGGCGTGATGGTGGTCTCGACGGTGGTCATCGGCTGTTCCTGGGCGACGCGCGCGGTCAGCCCGTCGAGCAGCGCCGCGGCGAGACCGCGCCCGCGGTGGTCGCCGTCGACGGCGACCTGCCAGACGAGCAGCGTGTCCGGGCGGTCGGGCCGGACGAACCCGGTGACGAAACCGACGGGCACGCCCTGTGCGTCCCGTGCCACCGCCGACGTACCGGCGAAGTCACGGCACCACAGCAGATAGCTGTACGAGGAGTTCAGGTCGAGGGTCCCGGAGTCCTTGGCGATACGCCAGAGAGCGGCCCCGTCGGCCACCTCCGGGCGGTCGATCCGAAGGCTCTGGGGCATTTCCAGGAATTCCGCTTGCGGGTCTGCGTGTGCGGCGGTCATGCGGAATGAATTTACCCAGGGAAATTCTAAATTGCATGGCCGGGTGGGGTTACATACGTGGCGCTCACGTGTTATCACGCAGGCGCGGACGGCCCACGGATGGGTTCTATTTAGTACCTTTTGCCCGGAAAATAGTCCAGAAAACGGACGCTCTGTGGAGTGCGTCACAGTCACGTAATCACCACGAGATGTGCCCGAATTATGAGATCGCCGTTCGCCAAATCTTGGCGTTTACGTACGAAAAAAGCGGGCAGGAGAATATGGGGAGCTGCGCCGAATTAATATCGGAATACGCCTCCGAATAAGCCCCGCAAATCAGGCTTCGCCGACCCGTCGACAGGTCGTGCGCGATGCCGGACGTGTGTGATGCCGGTCGTGTGCGATGCCGGACGGGCACCCGGAGCGGGCCGGCATCCAGGCCTGCCATCCCCGGCCTGGGGCGTCCGCGACTGATCGAGTTCACCTTCTCGTTGTCTGGCGTGCGTTTACTTTCTCTGTGGTCCTAGTTGCCTGATGACGAACTGCCCCAGTGCGATGTGGAGTTCATGTTCACACTTGCGGCGACCGGACAACCCTTCCGCAGGGGTGCGCATCTAGGACAGCGAATCGAGGAGCCGGGGAGCACTCCCCGGCCCAGGGGCCCCGCGCCCCACAATTCTCTGGGGGCTTGTCGAGGATGGTTTGTTCGGTCGTGCGCACGGAGGGGCTTCTCCGTGGTGGGGGCATCGCTCGCGGGACCGCGGTGCGTCGATCGGTCGGGGCCAGGGTGTGAAGCGCATAACCCGCCCCGAGCCGCTGACCGGAACGGTCCACCGCGCCGACCGGTCGCCCGCTCCCGCGCCGCGCCCGCCGGCCCGGTCGCTGTCCGGCCGCGGCCATGGCCGGTGGACGTGGCTCCGGCTGCCGGGCTCGACGGGACCGAGGCCGACCGCCGCCCTGCTCGCGGCCGTCATCACCGTCACCGTGTTCTGCGCCGGTGACGTCGTCGCCGGCAGCTACCCGTTCGGCCCGCGGACCCGGAGCGTCAACGACCTCGGTAACCAGTACGTGCCGTTCCACGCCCACCTGTGGGACCTGCTGCACGGCAGGGCCGACGGCGGCTTGCTCATCAACTGGCAGTCCGGCTTCGGCTCCAGCTTCCTTCCTGACCTCGGTACGTACCTCAGCAGCCCGTTCGCCCTGCTCGTGGTGGTTTTCCCACGGGACGAGATCGACCTCGCGGTGTATGTGATCACGCTGCTGAAGATGGCGTCGGCCGGGGCCGCCATGGCCTGGCTGCTGCTCAGGATGCGCCCCGGCCGCTGGTGGGCGGCGGGACTGCTGGGCGCGTCCTACGCCCTGTGCGGCTGGACCCTGACGAGCGCCGCGTACAACCCGATGTGGCTCGACGGCCTCGTCGCCCTGCCGCTGCTGTGCCTGGTCGGCGAGTGGATGCTGAACGAGCGGCGCCCGGTCCTCGGTGTGCTGATCGTGGCGCTCGCCTGGATCGCCAACTTCTACACCGCGTACATGGCCACGCTGGCCGCCGGTCTCGTGTTCCTGCTCCGGCTGTGGCTCGCCGACCTCCCGCGCCGGCGGAGCCTCGCGGTGGCGGGCCGGGCGGCTGTGACCGTCGCGCTCGGCATGGGCCTGGCCGCACCGCTGGTGATGGTGGTGTACTTCGGCACCACGCACGCCTACCCGGGCGCGGCCGGACAGTTCGAGCCGGCGACGACGCCGGACCTGCTGGCCCGCCTGCTGCCGACGACGTACAGCTTCGGTTCGCCGGCCGTGTACGTGGGCACCACGGCGCTGCTGCTCGTCCTCGCCCTGCCCTTCCACCGGGCGGTACCCCGACGGGTGCGCACGGGGTGGACCCTGCTGGTGGTCGTGGTGGCCCTGTCGTTGCAGTGGGGCCCGACCCATCTGGTCTGGCACGCCTTCGCCACCCCACAGGGGAGTCCCTACCGGCAAGCCTTCGTGCTCTGCGCGCTGCTGGTCATCGCCGCCTGGCACGCGCTCTCCTACGGCGTGCCCGACCGGCGTGCGCTGTGCGCGGCGGGTGCTCTGCTCGCCCTCATCACCGCCGTCGCGAGCGCAAACGGGGCGACGGACCCGCCCTATGTACTGCCGCTGGTGGCACTCGCCGCCGTGGGCGCGCTGGGCGGACTGGCCCTGCTGGCGATCCAGGACCGCGGCCCTGGCTCCGGCCTCAGCCCTGGCTCCGGCCTCAGCTCCCGCCCTGGCCCTGGCCCGGAGTCCGGGGCTGGCTCCGGCTCCGGCCTCAACTCCGGCCCTGGCTCCCGTTTCGGATCCGGCCTCAGCCCCGGCGCAGGCGGTCGGCGCCGCGCCGTACTGACCGGGCTGGCCGTGACGCTCCTCATCGGTACACAGCTCGGCGAGGCCACCGCCACCTCCGCCGTGGCCACCCGACTGCGGCTCGCACACCTGGACGACTACGCGCCCTGGGGAGCACGACAGGAGCAGCAGGCGGAGAAGATCGCCGAGGCCGACGGCTGGCCCCGGTACCGCACCGACCCGGGCCGTGAGCAGACCGTCGGCAACGATCCGCTGCTGGTGGGCGGGCAGGGCGCCCAGTACTACAGCAGCCTCACCGCGGACGTCCTCAGCCGCACGCTCACCGCTCTGGGAGACGGCTGGACCTCGCGGGGCCGCAACGTGCAGAGTCTGGACAACGCCGTCACGGACGTGATCTTCTCGGTCGGCGCGCGGGTGCACTCTCCGCCGGACCCGCATCAGAAGTGGTTCCCGGATGACGGCGGCCGGGCGAGCGTGACCCGCCAGGACGTACCACCGCTGGTCACTGTTCGGCCCGCAGGTTCCGACCAGCAGGCCGCCACAAGCCCCGCCGCCTTCGGAGCGTCGCCGTACCGGAACCAGGAACTGCTGCTGGGCACCCGCGTCTACACCGTGCCCCCCTTCGCGGTGCGGGACAGCGCCGGGAAGACACCGAAGCGCAGTGACGACGACCGGCCCGGTCTGCTCATCCGCGTTCCTCGCGGGACCGCCGCCCAAAATGCGACGATCACGGCCAACTGCCGGGCCGGCAGCGAGGTGTATCTGTGGGCGCCGCACTTCTCGGGCACCGCACAGCTCACCGGCGCGAGCGCGCAGGGCCTGACCGGCCGCTTCAGGTCCGACTATCCCGTCACCAAGATCGCCTCGATGCAACGGCTCGGCACGGTTCCGGCGTCCGGACAAGTCCGCATCGAGCTGTCCCCCGACAAAACGGGCGTCATCCCCGACGGCGCGGTCGGCTGCCTGGACACCGCCAGGCTGAACACCGCGGTCGAACAGCTCAAGGCCACCGGCGCCACCGAGGTGACCGTGTCCGACGGCACCGTCCGGGCCCAACTCCCGGCGGGCAGCACGGGAATCGCCGTCCTCGCGGCCCCTCGCATCGCCGGGTGGCGCTGTGCGCCGGGTGACGGTCCCGCCGTACCCGCGGGGGAGTACTACGGGCTGATCGCCGTACCCCTCGACGGTTCAGCGACCAGCGTCACCTGCACGTTCCACCCGCCCGGTCTGCGACTGGGCACGGCTGTCGGGGCAACCTCGCTGCTGGGCGTGATGCTGCTCGGTGCCCTCACAACCGTCCGCCGACGGCGTGGCGCGGGCCGCCTCGCAGCGTCAACGCCCGCCCGCCGACACGACGGTACGCCCGCATGACCGGCGCTCGCCAAGTCCCAGGGAGAGAACCATGCTCATCTCGATCGTCGCACCCTGTTACGACGAAGAAGACGTCATAGGACGATTCCACGACCAGGTCATGAAGGTCGCGGAGGAACTCCTGCCGCTCGGCCACGACATGGAGTTCGTGTACGTCGACGACGGCAGCGGCGACGGGACCCTCGCCACCCTGGAGAAACTGGCCGAACTCGACCCGCGCGTGCGCTACGTCTCCTTCAGCCGCAACTTCGGCAAGGAAGCGGCGCTGCTGGCCGGCCTGCGGCACGCCTCGGGAGACTCCGTGGTCGTCATGGACGCGGACCTCCAACACCCGCCCGAACTGATAAAGCGCATGGTGGACGTGCGCGGACAGGGCTACGACCAGGTCATCGCCAGGCGTACCAGGAGCGGCGACAGGATCAGCCGCACCGTCACCGCCCGCCTGTACTACCGGCTCGTCAACCGACTCGTCGACGTGGAACTCGTGGACGGTGTGGGCGACTTCCGGCTGCTGTCCCGGCGGGTGGTGGACGCGGTCCTGGACCTCACCGAGTACAACCGGTTCTCCAAGGGCCTGTTCGCGTGGGTCGGTTTCCCCAGCACCACCGTCGAGTACGAGAACGCCCTGCGTGCACAGGGCAGTAGCTCGTGGACCTTCCGAAGCCTGCTCAACTACGGGCTCGACGGACTGCTCTCCTTCAACAACAGGCCGCTGCGCGCCGCTCTCTACCTCGGTATGGGGCTGCTGCTGTGTACCGGGCTGTACACGGCGTGGATCGTGGTCGCCGCACTCGTCCGCGGGGTGGAGACCCCCGGCTATGTCACGATCATCACCGCCGTCACCGCTGCCGCCGCGATGCAAATGATCATGCTCGGAATTATGGGGGAGTACACCGGCCGGATCTACTACGAGGTCAAGGGCCGCCCGCACTTCCTGGTGAAGGCGACCAACGTCGAACGAATACCGGACCGACCGAAGGATCGACTACAGGACCGAGCGCCGGACGGAACGCAGGAACGAACTCAGGACGGAATGCAGGAACGAACCCAGGAACGAACTCAGGACCGAGCGCCGGACGGAACGCAGGACCGCGCACCGAGCCCCACGACCAAGGACCTCATTCCCTGATGCGCACCGGACCCGCTCGCCCGATATCGCGACAGATCATCGCCTTCGCGCTGGTCGGCGTCGTCAACACGCTGACGTACTACGGCTTTTACCTGCTGTTCCTGACCCGGCTGCCGTATCTCGCCGCACACGTTCTCGCGTCCGTCCTCAGCATGATCGGGTCCTTCTTCCTCAACGCGCGGTTCACCTACCGGACGCGGCCGACGCTGCGGAAATTCCTGCTGTTCCCGCTGACGAACGCGACCAACTTCCTGGTCACGACGGCGGGTGTGTACGTGGTCGTCGGCGTCTTCCATGCCGGGGACCGATTCGCTCCGCTGCTCGCCTCCGTGGTGGCGATTCCGGTGACCTTCGTGGTCTCCCGCATGATCATGCTCCCGCAGGGCGCACCCGTTACCGCCACGCCTCCGTCACCGCACGCCGAGCCCCCTCCGTGTCCACCGGCACTCCCTGCTCCGCCAGTGCGGCCCCCAGCGCGGTGAGGCAGGAGCGGACCACCCGCTCACTCGCGTCCGCCCCGTAGTGGTTGACCCGGATCATCTCCTTCGCGAGCGCGCCCCCGCCCGCGGCCAGCGGCAGCGCCGGATCCGCGGCCAGCGCCCTGGCGACCAGCGCGGACGCGTCGAGCCCCGGCGGTGTCCGCAGGGTCGTGGCGACGGGCGCCGCGTCGGCGGCCTCGTGCACATACGGCTCAAGACCCCCGCCCAGGGCGAGGGTCCCCGCCCGGGTGGCCGCCGCGGCCGCCGCGTGCCGTGCCATCACCACGTCGAGCCCCTCACCCTCGATCCGCTCGACACACGCGTCGAGCGCCAGCATCTCCAGCTGTGCGGGGGCGTGCAGCAGGGCCTTGCGGCCCCCGTCGATCCACCGCTCCTTCCAGTCGAGGAGCGAGAGATACGACCGGCGCGGCGCCCGCGGGTTCGCGGCCATCCGCGCCCACGCCCGCTCACTCACCGACACCGCCGACACCCCGGCGGGTCCGCCCATCGCCTTCTGCGCCCCGATCACGCACAGGTCGACACCCCACGCGTCCGGCAGCACCGGCTCGGCGCCGATCGAGGCGACGGCGTCGACATAGAAGAGGGCGCCGTGTTCCCGTACGACTTCGCCGATCTCCGCGACGGGGTTGGTGTTCCCGGTCGCGGCCTCCGCGTGCACCAGCGACACGAAGTCGATCGAGGGATGCCCGGAGAACGCCTCCCGCACCTGCGCGGCGGTGACCGCCGTGTGGAACGGCACCGCCAGGTCGATCACCGTCGCCCCGCAGTCCCGCAGCCAGTCACCGAAGGTCTGCCCGTACGGGCCGGTGATCACGTTGAGCGCGGTCGTGCCGGGCCCCGCCGTCCCGCGGATGGCCCCCTCCAGGGGAAGCAGCGCCTCGCCCTGCATGATCACGACGTCCTGCTCGGTGGAGAGCAGCCGCGCCACACGGTCCTCGATCGCCGCGAAGTGCGCCGCGTCGAGCGGGGCCAGGTCCAGGAAGGGGTGGGTCACGACGGTGCTCTCTTCGCTCACAGGGTCTAACGAGGCCCACGAGGGGCAATGAATCGGATGGGTCAGAGCGTAACCGGCGCTGTTGCTCAGCCCCGGACCGGCGACTTCTGAGGCCGGACGGCCCAGTGACCATCGGATTGGTTTGAGTGCCCCAAACCTTTCCTTATAATCAGAACCCACTGTTCCCCCACAGGAGGTCTCCCGTGAACCCGGTCCTCGGACGCCGATCCCGCTTTCTGGCCGCCACCACCGCGACGGCCGGGCTGCTGCTCGTGGCCGGCTGCTCCTCGGACGGCGGCGGAGGCTCGACCACCGTCAAGGGCGTCAAGCTCGTCAAGGCGGGACAGATCACCACCTGCACCCACCTTCCCTACCCGCCCTTCCAGTCGGAGATCGACGGCAAGGTGCAGGGCTTCGACGTCTCGCTGATCGATCTGGTCGCCAAGGACCTGGGCGTGAAGCAGGAGTTCATCGACACGCCCTTCGAGAACTTCAAGACCGGCGCGTTCCTCAACTCCGGCGAGTGCGACCTCGCCGCGGCCGGCATGACGATCACCGACGAGCGCAAGAAGAACGTCGACTTCTCGGACCCGTACTTCGACGCGACGCAGGCCGTCCTCGTCGACAAGAAGAGCGGCATCACCTCCTTCGCCGACCTCAAGGGCAAGAAGGTCGGCACCCAGGCCCAGACCACCGGCGAGGACTACGCCACGAGCCACGGCCTGGACCCCGTCTCCTTCGAGTCCTCCGACGCCGTCCTCAACGGCCTGCGCACCGGCCAGGTCCAGGCCGTCATCATCGACTACCCGGTCGTCCAGGGCTGGTTGAAGGACAAGGCCAACGCGGACGCCTTCCAGGTCGCCGACAACATCAACACCGGTGAGCAGTACGGCTTCTCGGTGAAGAAGGGCAACACCGCGCTCCTCGACGCCATCAACAAGGCGCTCACGGACGCGAAGGCGGACGGCACGTACAAGACGCTGTACGAGAAGTGGATCGGCCCGTACGACGAGTCCGCGGCCTCCGCGTCCCCGTCGGCCTCGGCGTCCCCCTCGCCGTCCGACTCGGCCGTCTCCACCCCGTCCGACTCCACCACCCCGACAGACGCCGTCTCGGCCTCCGTCTCCGCCTCATGAGTGGTAGCGACGCGCAACTCCAGCCCCGCAAAAGCGGACTGACCCGACGTCAGAAGCGCACACTGTCACGCGGCGCCCAGTACGTCGTGTTCGTCGCGGCCGTGATCGCCTTCGCGCTCACGGCCGACTGGGCGCAGTTGAAGAACCAGTTCGCGCAGTGGGACCTGGTCACGCAGATGTTCCCGGACGTCATCACGATGGCGCTGAAGAACACCGTGCTCTACACGATGTCCGGCTTCGTCTTCGGCCTCGTGCTCGGCATGGTCGTCGCCCTGATGCGGCTGTCCCCGGTGGGCCCCTACCGCTGGGTCGCCGGCATCTACATCGAGATCTTCCGCGGCCTGCCCGCCCTGCTGATCTTCGTGTTCGTGGGCGTCGCCGTGCCGCTCGCGTTCCCGGGCACGGAGATCCCCGGCGGCACCTACGGCAAGGTGGCCCTCGCCCTCGGCCTGGTCTCGGCCGCGTACATGGCCGAGACGATCCGCGCGGGCATCCAGGCGGTGCCCAAGGGGCAGATGGAGGCGGCCCGTTCGCTGGGCTTCTCGCACACCCGGGCCATGGTCTCGATCATCATCCCGCAGGCGTTCCGCATCGTGATCCCGCCGCTCACCAACGAACTCGTCCTCCTCTTCAAGGACTCCTCGCTGGTGCTGTTCCTCGGTGTCACGCTGGAGGAGCGCGAACTCACCAAGTTCGGGCGCGACCTGGCGAGCCAGACCGCCAACTCCACGCCGATCCTGGTCGCGGGCCTGTGCTATCTGCTGGTCACGATCCCGCTCGGCTTCGTCGTGCGCCGCCTCGAGACGAAGGCCGGGGAGGCCACCAAGTGAGCAGCACTCCAGAAATCCAAGTAAAGGGCCTGCACAAGTCCTTCGGCGACAACGAGGTGCTGCGCGGCATCGACCTGGAGATCGGCTCGGGCGAGGTCGTCTGCGTCATCGGCCCGTCCGGCTCGGGCAAGTCCACCCTGCTGCGCTGTGTGAACCTCCTTGAGGAGCCCACCAAGGGCGAGGTCTTCGTCGGCGGTACGGAGGTCACGCACCCCGACGTCGACATCGACGCCGTACGCCGCCGTATCGGCATGGTCTTCCAGCAGTTCAACCTCTTCCCGCACCTGTCGGTCACCGACAACCTCACGCTGCCGCAGCGCCGGGTGCTGAAGCGGGACAAGGCCGAGGCCGCCCGGATCGCCGCGGAGAACCTGCGGCGCGTGGGCCTGTCCGAGAAGGCCGACGCCTACCCGGCCTCCCTCTCCGGCGGCCAGCAGCAGCGCGTCGCGATCGCCCGCGCGCTGGCCATGGGCCCCGAGGTGATGCTCTTCGACGAGCCGACCTCGGCCCTCGACCCCGAACTCGTCGGCGACGTACTCGCGGTCATGCGGATGCTCGCCAACGAGGGCATGACGATGATGGTCGTCACCCACGAGATGACCTTCGCCCGCGAGGTCGCCGACCGCGTCGTCTTCATGGACGGCGGCGTGATCGTCGAGGAGGGCGCCCCCGCCCAGGTCATCGGCAACCCGAGCCATGAGCGCACCCGCCACTTCCTGTCCCGTCTCCTCGACCCCGCGATGGCGGACGTGGAGGAAGAGGTCCCGGACCAGGGGGGCAAGGGAGAGCAGGGCCCCAATTAGGGTGCAGTCCATGAGCGATCGCACCGTGCTGCACGTGAGGGGACGGGTCCTCGTCGGGCCCGAGGACGTCCGGGACGAACTCTGGGTCGTCGGCGGCCGGATCTCGTACGAGCGCCCCGCCGGCGCCCGTGACATCCGCACCGTCGACGGCTGGGCCCTGCCCGGTCTCGTCGACGCGCACTGCCACGTCGGGCTCGGACTGCACGGCCCCGTCCCCGCCGAGGTAGCCGAGAAGCAGGCGCTGACCGACCGCGAGGCCGGCACCCTGCTCCTCCGGGACGCGGGTTCGCCCTCCGACACCCGCTGGACCGACGACCGCGAAGACCTCCCGAAGATCATCCGCGCGGGCCGCCACATCGCGCGCACCCGCCGCTACATCCGCAACTTCGCCCACGAGATCGAGCCGGAGGATCTCGTCGCGTACGTCGCCCAGGAGGCCCGGCGCGGTGACGGCTGGGTCAAGCTGGTGGGCGACTGGATCGACCGCGGCACCGGCGATCTGAGCGCCTGCTGGCCCCGGGACGCGGTCGAGGCCGCGATCGCCGAGGCCCACCGTCTCGGTGCCCGCGTCACCGCGCACTGCTTCGCCGAGGACTCCCTGCGGGACCTGGTCGAGGCCGGCATCGACTGCATCGAGCACGCGACGGGCCTGACCGAGGACACCATCCCGCTCTTCGCCGAGCACGGAGTGGCGATCGTCCCGACCCTCGTCAACATCGCGACCTTCCCGCAGCTCGCCGACGGCGGCGAGGCGAGGTTCCCCCAATGGTCCACGCACATGCGCCAGTTGCACGACCGCCGCTACGACACCGTGCGCGCCGCCTACGACGCCGGGATCCCCGTGTACGTCGGCACCGACGCGGGCGGTGCGCTGGCGCACGGGCTGGTGGCGGACGAGGTCGCCGAGCTGACGAAGGCGGGTCTGCCGCCGGTCGAGGCGCTGTCGGCCACGACGTGGGGTGCACGGCGGTGGCTGGGACGGCCGGGGCTGGACGAGGGGGCACCTGCGGACCTCGTGGTGTACGAGGGGGATCCGCGGGCCGACGTACGGGTGCTGGCCGATCCTCGTCGGGTGGTGCTGAACGGGCGGGTGGTGGGTTAGATCCGGGGGCGGAGGTCGTGGCTCAGGCCTTGGGGGCGGAGGTCGTGGCTCAGGCCTTGGGGCAGAGAGGTTCACTCGCCTTCAGTGAGAGAGCGCCGCCCGGGGATGATCGATTCGGCAAGCGTCGACGTGGCCGAATTCATCGGGCGCCGGTAGGGAGGGCATCGCCCGGCGTCTCATCCTCCATTCTGGTCGTCGAGCAGGACGCGCATGCTGTCGACGGCCCGTACCGCCTGTTCCGATGTACGGCGGCCCAGGCCGCAGGCGGTGGCGATGTCCGCCCGGCGGCCGAGTGCTCCTTCCACCAGGGCCCGGACCGCCACCTGCTCACCCACCGACTGCTCCTCGTGCGCGATCCCGGCCACCACCGGGACGTCTGCCGGAACCCGCAGCCGGCGGAGCGGGTCGTAGTAGGCGGCGGAGGTGACGGGGGGTTGATCGCCACCGGACAGCGGGAGGTGGACGAACTCCAGCGGCCGATCCCGGGGCCAGCGGCGTACCAGAGCGTTGGCCAGGACCACCTGGGGGGCTGCCGACGACGGTATTTTCAAGGCCCGGTGGCCAAGATCTCCGAGGCACAGGTGGACACCGAAGCGGCTGCCCCGTGGTGCCTTCGCGACCTGGCTGGTGACCAGGCGCGCCATCAGCCGGGCGAGCAGCGGACGCAGCGGGCGGGGCGCCGACACCACGGCGATGAGGGCGGCGGGCACTTCCAGCTGGAAGACCACGGCGTCGCCGGCCGCGCGGTGGACGTCCGCGATCTGCTCGGCCGTCGCGTCGCGGAACGCACGGGCGTGGCGGAAGACACCGACCGGTCCGAAGACGAACAGGGCCATGTCGAGGTAGCCCGGTACGCCGACCTGTAGGGGCAGACCGGCGGATGCCGGCGTGCCGAGGGCGTCCAACGCGGCCAGTTCCTCCCGCGCGTACTCGCCCAGCCGCATCGGGATGTCGCCGGGCGTGAGGCGGCTGCCGCGCTGGACCTTCAGCCGGTCCGTGTCGTCGTAGCCGGTCCACTCACCGTCCTGCACGGTACGGATGTGCGGCAGCCCCTTGAGGGCCTTGACCAGGGGCACGAACCACTGAAGTCGCGGTCCGGTCTCGCCGCCGGACAGGCGCCGCACGCGTCCCGCGAGCTCATCCTGCTGCCAGCGGAGGGCGGACTTGGCGTCGTCGAACTGCGGCAGGCTGCCGACGAAGTGCAGACGACGGCGGTCGGTGGAAGCCACCTGGGAACGCTCCTGGTGTCGTGATGACCGTCGAACAAAGAGACAGTCGAACAAAGAGACAGTCGGCTCACCCTAGGACATCGCGCGGCACGCACTTCCAGTCGCCCCTCGTCCAGTGCCGCCCGTCCGTGGAGCCACAGATCGCACAGGGCGCTCTGGTTGACGGAGCGTGACGAGCTGGTGTGTTGACTCGTTGTGCACCCCGTCCTGCGCGCCCGGCAACAACCGGCGTGTTCGCGCAGGGGGGTCGAACGGGTGACGGTGGCGAACAACCGTGTCGTGTGATTCGAAGAGATGTGCTGAATCTCCACGTTGGAGTGAAGTCACGCCGGATTACTGACTGTTCACTCTCAGTGCGTAATTCTTGCCGGGTCCCGAGCTATCTCTTATGGGGGTCCCACCCTTGAACAGCAACAACTTGCCCATGTCCGCGCGCCGTTGTGCCGTCGTCGCCGCGGCCACCGTCCTCGCCGCCGGTCCTGCGGTGCTGGCCGGATCGGTGTCCGCGCACGCGACCGACGACACGGCCGAGCAGGGTCGAGCGAGCGCCGTCGTGCTGCGCACCGGGCTCGACGTGTCCCTGCTCAACAAGACGGTGAACGTTCCGCTCGCCGTCTCCCTAAACGAGGTCTCGGCGCCGCAGAGCGCCGAGAGGACCGCGCTCACCGCCCGCTTGGACGGCGTCGACGGCGGAAAGGCGTTCACCGTGCTGGGCGCGGAGGTCGCCACCGCGAGGGCGACGGTGTCGGCGACGAAGGCCGAGGGGTACACCAACCTCGCGCACGCGAAGGTCCATGTCCCCGGGCTTCCGCTGCTCTCCCTCATCGAGGTCGAGTCGGTCACTTCGAAGGCGACCTGTGAGGCGGGCAAGACGCCCGTGGCCACCTCGAATCTGCTGGGCGCGGTCACGGTGCTCGGCAAGAAGGTGACGCTGTCCGCCGGCGGCCCGACGGTGGTGAACGTGCCCGCCGTCGGCGAGGTCCGGCTCGACCTCTCCAAGACGCAGACCACGTCCCGTACGGCGGCTGCGTCCGCGCTCGAACTCACGGTGTCCATCAACCCGTTGAAGCTGAACGTGGCCGAGGTTGAAGGAACGTTGACCCTGGCGGGGGCGACCTGCGAAGCGCCGGCCGTACCGGCGACCCCCGAAAAGCCGGTGGCCGACGTGAAGCCGCAGGGGGCACCCGCGGAGGCGGGGCTCGCCGAGACCGGAGGCGGGTCGATGACGCCGTACGTCGTGGGTGGGGCGGTTGTGCTGCTTGCGGTGGGTGGGGGAGCGGTGCTGGCGGGGCGGCGTAGTCGGGGGTGACGGGGGCTTTTTCGCCCTCTCCGCCCCTACCCGTCCCTTGTTCCTGGGGGCCGCCGCCCCCAGACCCCTGCATCGCGCTGAACGCGCTCGTCCTCAAACGCCGGGCGGGCTGAAAATCTCCAGCGGGGTCTGGGGCGGAGCCCCAGAAACACGGGACGGGCAGGGGCGGAGAGGGCGATACCCCCCACCTCAACCCCCCACCACCGTCACCGCCCGATCAAGCGCCAGCAAGAACCCATTCACCGTCACCCGGTCCCGAACAGCCACCCGTATCCACTCCTCTCCCAGCCCGGGAAAGGTGTCCCCCCGCCGCACGGCGAAACCGAGCCCCCGCAGCTGACGCCGTACGAGGGCGGCCCGCGGCAGCCGCACCAGCACGAACGGCCCCTCCGCAGGCCCCACCACCCGCACCCCGTCCGACTCGAACTCCTGGAGCCCGGCCACCAGATGGGCCCGATCCGCCGAGACCCGCCGCGCCGCGAGGGCGGCCTCCGCGAGCGCCCCGGAGGACACGCACGCCGACGCCGCGGCGAGCGCGGGCGTGGACACCGGCCACAGCGGCTGGGCACGCTCCAGTTCCACGATCGTCTCGGGGCCGGCGAGGACGTAGCCGATACGAAGTCCGGCCAGCCCCCACGTCTTCGTGAGGCTCCGCAGTACCACGAGACCGGGCACGTCCGTCCGCCCGGCGAGCGCCTCCCGCTCGTCCGGCACGGCGTCCATGAACGCCTCGTCGACGACCAACGTCCGCCAGGGCCGGGCGAGTCCGGCGATCAGGGCGGCCGGATGCAGCACGGAGGTCGGATTGGTCGGGTTCCCGATCACGACGAGATCCGCGTCCTCGGGAACGGCCGCGGGGTCGAGCCGGAAGCCGTCCTCCTCGCGGAGCAGGACCCGGTCGACGGAGTGCCCGGCGCCCCGCAGCGCCGCCTCCGGCTCGGTGAACTGCGGGTGCACGACCACCGTCCGGCGCACCTTCAGGGCGCGTGCGAGCAGCACGAAGGCCTCGGCGGCACCCGCCGTGAGCAGCACCCGTTCGACGGGCAGCCCGTGTCGCTCCGCCACCGCGACCCGCGCGTCCCGCCCGTCGGGGTACGCGGCAAGCCCGGTCAGCGAGGCGGCGATCCGCTCGCGCAGCCACTCCGGAGGCGTGCCCGCGCGGACGTTCACCGCCAGATCGGTGAGCGCCGAACCGTCGTCGCGCACCTCGGCGTCCCCGTGGTGGCGCAGATCGTGCCCGTCGCCCACGCCCGCCGAGGGCGCCCCCTCAGTGGGCGTGGGCATGGCCGTCATGGTGGTGCCCGTGGTGTCCGTGGTGGTGGTCACCGTCGTCGTCCGGGTGGAAGTGCGGCTGCTGGGGCAGACCGACCTTGTCCTCGAAGCCGGGCAGGGCGATGCGGTACACGCAGGAGTCGCAGTTCATCCGCAGGTCCCCTCGCACCGCCTCGCGGTAGCGCTCCATGACGAGGTCGAGCAACTCCGGCTCGGGGCCGATGACATCGGCGGAGCGCACCTCGACGTCCGGGTGCGCGGCCGCCCAGCCCTCGGTCTGCCGGCGCACCCGGTCCGGCAGGATGCCGGTGAAGAGGAAGTAGGGGAGGACGACGATCCGGCGCGCCCCCAGCTTCACGCAGCGGTCGAGACCGGACGGCACGTCCGGCGCGGCCAGCGACACGAACGCCGTCTCGACGCCCGCGTACCCCCGGCCCTCCCACAGCAGTCGCGCCGCCTTGAGCACTTCGGCGTTGGCGTCCGGGTCGGTGGAGCCGCGGCCCACCAGCAGCACGGTCACATCGGCCCGGTCCTGGGGACTGCGGGAGGCGGAGCCCAGGACCTCGTCGAGCCGCCGCTCAAGGACGCTGAGGAGCGCCGGGTGCGGACCCAGCGGACGCCCGTAGGTGTACGAGATCCCGGGGTGCCGCTCCTTCTCACGGGTCAGCGCCGCCGGGATGTCCCCCTTGGCGTGCCCGGCGGAGACCAGCATCAGCGGTACGGCGGCGAAACGTCGTACCCCCTGCTCGACCAGCTCGGTCACGGCGTCACCCAGCGGCGGCGGCGACAGCTCGATGAAGCCGCCCGCGACGGGCAGTTCGGGATTGCGGCGCCCCAACTCCCGTACGAAGGCCCGGAAGGCATCGGCACCGGCCTCGTCCCGGGTGCCGTGTCCGGCGATGAGCAGGGCGGGGGGCGGGGTGGTCACGACTTCTCCTCAGGAACAGAAACAGAAACAGGTACAGAGACAGAAACAGGTTGGTACAGCAGGGCGTTGAGCGCCGCCGCGGCGACCGCGGAGCCGCCCTTCTCGGACACGTTGCTGACGGCGGGCAGTCCGCTCGCGCGCAACGCGGCCTTGGACTCGGCCGCGCCGACGAAACCGACGGGCAGACCGATGACGAGCGCGGGATCGGCGTCCAGGGTGAGCAGTTCCTCCAGGGCGGTCGGCGCGCAGCCGATCACCCAGAGCGCACCGGGCCCGACCTCCTCGTACGCGAGGCGGATCGCGTGCGCCGAACGGGTCAGCCCAGGACCGGACCTGGCGTCCTTGAGGCGACAGACCGTGTCGCGGCGGGTGATGCCCGCCGCGACCATCTCGACGTCGACGACGACGGGCGCCCCGGCGTGCAGTGCGAGATGCCCGCGCTCCAGGGCACGTTCGTCGACGACGAGATCGTCCGCGTACTCCAGGTCGGCCGCGGAGTGGATGACCCGCTCCACGACCGCCCGCGTCAGCGGCGGGAAGTGTGAGGTGTCCAGGCGCGTGCGCAGCCGCCGGAAGGACTCCTGCTCGATGGGGTGCACCACACGGGGCACCCCGGTCGTAGCGCTCACTTGGCCTCCTCCTGCCAGCGGTAGCCGCGCGGTGTCACCATGCGGCCGGCGATCTCACGGGTCGCCGTGTTGCCTACGGTCACCACGGTCATCATGTCCACCGTCGCCGGGTCGAGTCCCGAGAGGGTGGTGAGGCGGCTGGACTCGTCGGGGCGGGAGGCGTTCCGTACGACACCCACCGGCGTCGTCGGTTCCCGGTGCTCGGCGAGGACCGCCAGCGCCTTCGGAAGCTGCCAGTCACGGCCCCGGCTGCGCGGGTTGTAGAACGTCACGACGATGTCGGCCTCGGCCGCCGCCCGTACCCGCCGTTCGATGACCTCCCACGGCGTGTGCAGATCGGAGAGGCTGATCGACACATGGTCGTGCCCGAGCGGCGCGCCCAGGATCGCCCCCGCGGCCAGCGCGGCGGTCACCCCGGGCACCCCGACCACGTCGATGTCGTCGGACGCCTCGGCCAGCGCGGGCGACGCCATCGCGTACACCCCCGCGTCCCCGCTGCCGATCAGGGCGACGGCCTGCCCGCGCCGGGCCTCCTCGACCGCCGTACGCGCCCGCTCCTCCTCGGCGCCGAGCCCCGACTCCAGGACGCGGGTCCCCGGCCGCAGCAGATCGCGGATCTGGTCGACGTACTGGTCGAGCCCGACGAGCACGGACGCCCGCCGCAGCTCCGCCTTCGCGCGCGGCGTCAGCAGGTCGCGGGCGCCGGGACCGAGCCCGACCACCGCGAGCCGGCCGCGCGCGGCCCGGCGTACCACCGCACACGTCGCCATCGCCGGCCGTCCGTCCGCGCGTACCGACTTCCGCTTGGGGACGAGGAGTTCACCGCCGCCCGCGAGCGCCGCGGCCTCCGCGACGGAGGGAGTACCGACCGCGGCGAGCGGCGCGTCGGAGGGGTTCGGCACGTCGACCTTCGCCAACTCCTCGGCGCTGTACGTCACCACGGGCACCCCGAGCCGCTCGGCGGCCCCGACGATGCCGGGCTCCTGCGCCTTGGCATCGACGGTCGCGAACCCGGCGACCGACTTCACCGACAACCCGGCGTCGAGCAGGGCGCCTTGGACGAGATCGAGGACTTCGTCGACGGGCGCACCCTTGGAGGCGCCGACACCGACGACGAGGGAGGGCGGACGCAGCACCACGTTCTGGTCGGCGGGCGGAACCAGACGGTCGGTGACCCGGATCGCGTGCACACCTCCCGACGCGACCGGCAGCGGCGGGAGAGGCCACGCCAACTCGGCGTGCAGAGCGACGGGTTCACCGTCGAGCAGAGCCCGGGTGACCCCGGCGACATCCCCCTCCACCGGGAAACCGAGCGTGTCGAGCCCCGGCATCCCCACCGAATCGGTCGCCGTGGTCACCACCGGCTCCGCCCCGAGCAACTCACCCACCTCGCAGGCGAGTTCATTGGCGCCCCCGGCATGCCCTCCGACCAGCGACACGGCGAACCGCCCCGCCTCGTCGACGCACACGACCCCCGGGTCCGACGCTTTGTCGCCCAACAGCGGTGCGATCAACCGCACCACCGCCCCGGTGGCGAGGAAGCACACCACCTGCTCGCACTCGGCGAACGCCCTCCGCACGGCGTCCCCGACGGACCCGTCGTACACCCGCGCACGCGTGGGCCAGGCCGCGGCCAGCCGGTCACGGCCGGCCGCGCCGGCCGCCGTGGCGGAAATCAGGCCGATCACTGGGGGACTCCTTCGGTACGCGCCGGAGGCCGGACGCCCCACAGCAGGAAAACGGGATTGGTGGCCGAGAGCCGGTCGACGCCACCGGGCAGCGGCGCGAGCCGGGACGACTGCAACAGCACGCCCTCGCAGTCGAACCCGGCACCGGTGAGCGCGTCCCGCGCCGCGGGCACCCGGTCGAGGGCGGCCATCGCGACCACGACGGCCCGCCGGGTCCGCCGCGCGCAGGCCGTGACGATGGCAGGCAGTTCGCGCCCCCCGCCGCCGATGAAGACGGCGTCCGGGTCGTCCAGATCGGACAGCACCGTCGGCGCGGCCCCGTGCACGACGTGTACGTCCACGCCGTGCGCCTCGGCGTTGGCGCGGACGCGCTCGCAGCCGTCCCGCGTCTTCTCGACGGCGGTGACGGCGGCGCCGAAGCGCGCGCACTCCACGGCGACGGAGCCGGAGCCCGCGCCGATGTCCCAGATCAGCTCGCCGAGCCGCGGACCTATCCGGGCCAGTGCGAGTGCCCGTACCTCGAACTTGCTGATCATCGAGTCGCGGTGGGTGAACTCCCGCTCGTCCAGAGCCCATTGGGCGGGCCCGGCGGACGGTCCGGCGACGGTCCGCACGGGGGCGAGGGCGCGCGACTCGTCCAGGCACAGGACGACGCTCACCGCCGTACCCCAGTCACGGGCGGCGGCCTCGGCGGGCGTGACGCGCTCCACGCGCTCGTGCTCGGGGTCGCCCAGGGCGCTCGCGACGACGAGGACGCGTTCGCGGGGGTGGTAGGCGAGCGCGGCGCCCAGTTCGGCGGGCCCGGAGCCCGGACCGGTCAGCACGGCCACCTTCGGCCGCGACCGGCAGACGTTGACGGCCGTACGCAGCTCGCGACCGTGAGCGCTGACCACCACGGCGTCGTCCCAGGGCAGCCCGATCCGGGCGAAGGCGGTGGCGACGGACGAGACGCCGGGCCGGACGTCCAGCCGCTCCGCGCCGAAGCGGTCGGCCAGCGCCCGCACGATCCCGAAGAACCCGGGGTCACCGGAGGCGAGCACGACGACCCGGCCCTGCTTGTCCACATACCGTTCGATCACGTCGAGCGCGGGCACGAGCGGACCGAGCACGAGCTGCTCCGCCCCCTCCGGCAGCCGTGCCGCCGCCAGATGCCGCCGGGCCCCGACGACGAGCCCGGCCTCGGCGAGGGCGGACTCCGCTTCGGGAGGCAACGGCGCCCCCGTACCCGTACCGACGACGGTGATCGCAGCCGCACCTTCGACGGCCGTCACGACGGACTGTCCTGGCGCGCCGCACGCCGCGCCGCGCGCAGTTCCGCCCGCGCCCGAGGATCGGCCTTGCGGAACTCGTGGAAGTGACCGGGGTGGTAGAGGTGCGAGCGCGTGCCGCTCGCGTCCAGGGCCGGGCCGACCAGGAAGAGGGTGTGCTTCCAGAGCTTGTGTTCCTTGACGGTCTCCTCCAGCGTCTCGATCGTGCACCGCACGAGGAGTTCCTCCGGCCAGGTCACCTGGTAGGCCACCACGACCGGCGTGGACGTCGGGTAGCCGCCCTCAAGGAGCTCGCGCACCAGCTGGCCGCTGCGCGCCGCCGACAGGAACAGCGCCATGGTCGTCCCGTGCCGGGCGAACTCCCGTACTTCCTCACCCGGAGGCATCGGTGTCTTGCCGCCGCCGAGCCGGGTGAGGATCACCGACTGCGCGACCTCGGGAATCGTCAGCTCGCGTTGCGCGAGCGCGGCCACGGCGGAGAAGGAGGAGACGCCCGGGATGATCTCGGTCTCGACCCCGATGTCCGCACACCGGTCGAGCTGCTCCTGCGTACCGCCCCACAGCGCGGGATCGCCGGAGTGGATGCGGGCCACCTTCAGCCCCTGCTCGGCGGCGCGCTCGTACACGGCGACCACGTCCTCCAGCGACATCGTCGCCGAATCCAGGATCTCCGCGCCCGCGCGCGCGTGGTCCAGGACCTCCGCCTGCACCAGGCTGGCCGCCCAGATCACGACGTCGGCCTCGGCGATGGCGCACGCGGCGCGGAACGTCAGCAGGTCGGCGGCGCCGGGCCCTGCCCCGACGATGGTCACCTTGCCGGTGGGGGCGTCGGCCATGGGATGGGGTCCTCTCCTACAGAGCATGCGAATCACGGGGAACATGCGAATCACGTGGAACATGTGGAACATCAGTGCGCTCGTACGGTGTGTGCGTTGCGAAACTTCAGGGTGTACCCGCGGACACGGGCCCGCGGAGGTGCGCGAACGGCGGTTGATCGGATAGCAAGGGCTTATGGCGGTCCTCGTCGCGCTCGGCGCGTTCCTGATGACGCTGGCCGGCGGCTGGACGGCACAGCGGGTGACCGACCGCCGTCATCTGGTCCTGGGCCTGGCCGGCGGCCTGATGCTCGGCGTGGTCGGCCTCGATCTGCTGCCGGAGGCGCTGCATGCGGCGGGCGAGGAGGTCTTCGGCGTACCGGCCGCGCTGCTGCTCTTCGTGGCCGGGTTCCTCCTCGCCCATCTGGTGGAACGTCTGCTGGCGGCACGCCAGGCGGCGCACGGCGGCGAGGAGAAGGAGGGCCGGGCGCCCGAGGTGGGCCTGACGGCGGCTGCCGCGATGGTCGGCCACAGCGTGATGGACGGTGTGGCGATCGGTGCGGCCTTCCAGGTCGGCGGCGGAATGGGCCTGGCCGTGGCCCTCGCGGTGATCGCCCACGACTTCGCGGACGGCTTCAACACGTACACGATCACGAGCCTGTACGGGAACGACCGCCGCAAGGCGATCATGATGCTCGTCGCCGACGCGGCGGCCCCCGTGGTCGGCGCCGCCTCGACGCTCTTCGTCACCATCCCGGAGCAACTGCTCGGCTGCTATCTCGGCCTCTTCGGCGGCGTACTCCTCTATCTCGCGGCCGCCGAGATCCTCCCCGAGGCACACCACGAACACCCCGCCCGTTCGACCCTGCTGTGCACGGTCGCGGGCGCGGCCTTCATCTGGCTGGTGGTGGGCCTCGCGGGCTGACGAACCGCTTGTCATAGTTTCCCGCCGCGTCCGCTCTCGCGCCGCGCGGGCGCGATGAGCGTGGAGAGGTAGGGCAGCGGTCCGCCGTCGAGTTCGGCCGCGGGCCGGATCGACTCGTTCTCCAGGCCGAGCGCGGACCCCCACACGGCGTCGTCGAGCCGCCCGGTCTCGCGCAGCGCCTCGGCCACCTCCGCGGCCTGCCGCCCGAACTTGTACGCGACGACGGTGCCCGGCCCGTTGAGAGCGTCCTTGAGGACAGCGGCCCCGGCCGTCACCGGCACGAGGGTGAGCGGTTCGGTCCCCTCGGTGAGTACGGCTCCCGACCGCGCGGCGAGATCCTGCATGGCGGTGATACCGGGCACGGTCTCGACGACGGTCCCCGGCACCAGCTCCGCGATGGTCTGCGCGAGATAGGTGAAGGTGGAGTACACGTTGGGATCGCCGATGGTGGCGAAGGCGACGACGGCGTGCGCGCCCAGCAGTCCGGCCACCCGCTCCCCGGCCGCATCCCAGGCGGCCTCCCGCCGCCCCCGGTCGGTCCGCTCGTTCAGCGCGAACACGACCCGTACGACCTTCTCCTCGGGCACGTAGTGCAGGACGGTGGCCTCGGCCCGCCCCCGCTCGCCCCCATCTTTTCCATCAGACGCAGCCATCACGGGTACGACGACGACCTCGGCGGCGCGCAGGGCGTTGACGCCCTTGACGGTCACCAGCTCGGGGTCACCGGGCCCGACCCCGACTCCGATCAGTTTGCTGCTCATGACGTCAGGCACCTCTCCACGAACCGACGGGCGACACCGGGCTCGGACGCCCAGTGCGTGTGCAGATAACTCGCGTGCACCCCGTGTTGTACGAAACCTTCGACCCGCTTCCGAGGCGCTCGCACACCCCAGGCGGGAGCCGCCCCGGCGCCGGGCTCGACGACGGTCCGGTGGAACTCGTGCCCCCGCATCCGCGTCCCGGCCACGGCCAGCACACTGTCCGAGACGGCGACGGCGTCCCGGTATCCCAGGGTCAGCCGCTCGTCCATACGGGCCTTCGCGTCGATGACCCCGCACATCGGCTGCCCGTCGAGCTCACGCGACAGATACAGCAGCCCGGCACACTCGGCGGCGACCGGCGCCCCACTCTCGGCGAGCGCCGCAACAGCCATCCGCAAGGGCTCATTGGCGGACAACTCAGGCGCGAACACCTCGGGAAACCCACCCCCGATGACCAACCCGCCCGTCCCTTCGGGCAGTTGCTCATCACGCAGGGGATCAAAGGTGACAACTTCGGCCCCGGCAGCGGAGAGCAACTCGGCGTGCTCGGCGTAGGAGAAGGTGAAGGCGGCCCCACCGGCCACGGCGACAACTTTCAGCCCGTCCGGCGTTTGAGGACGAGGCCGTTCAGGCCGATACGGGGGTCTGGGGGCAGAGCCCCCAGTGCCGGGAACGGGCAGGGGCGGAGGGGGCGAAACACCCACAACCTCAGCCGCATCCCAAGCCGCACCCGACAACGCAGGCGCACTACGCGCCAACGCAAGCAGAGCATCGAGATCGCACCCCTCCCGCACCTGCGAGGCCATGGCGGCAACCGCCGAAACGGCTTCCGACGCCCGCTCGGCAACAGGCACCAGCCCAAGATGCCGAGAAGGCGTCTCCACCTGAGGCGCCCGCCGCAGAACCCCGAGCACAGGCACCCCCGACTCGTCGAGAGCCTCCCGCAGCATGCCCTCGTGCCGAACGGAACCCACCTTGTTGAGAATCACCCCGGCCACCCGCACCTCCGGATCCCACGAAGCGAACCCATGCACAAGAGCGGCCACGGACCGGGACTGCGACGATGCGTCGACAACCAGCACCACAGGCGCCCGAAGCAACTTCGCGACATGAGCGGTGGAGGCCAACTCCCCTTCCCCCGCGGCCCCGTCGTACAGCCCCATCACACCCTCGACAACAGCGAGATCGCACCCCCGGGCCCCGTGCCCGAACAACGGCGCGACCAACTCCGCCCCACACAGATACGCGTCGAGGTTCCGCCCCACACGCCCGGTGGCGAGCGCGTGATACCCGGGATCGATGTAGTCGGGCCCCACCTTATGCGGGGACACGGCAAGGCCCCGCGAGGCGAACGCGGCCATCAGCCCCGTGGCAACGGTGGTCTTGCCGCTGCCCGAGGAAGGCGCGGCAATGACCAGCCGAGGAACGGAAATCACCACTCGATGCCCCTCTGGCCCTTCTGGCCGGCGTCCATCGGATGCTTGACCTTGGACATGTCGGTCACCAGATCGGCGAGTTCCACCAGCTTCTCGGGAGCATTACGCCCGGTGATCACCACATGCTGGGTCCCGGGCCGGTCCCGCAGCACACCCACCACCTCGTCGACATCGATCCAGCCCCAGTGCATGGGGTAGGCGAACTCGTCGAGCACGTACAGCTGGTACGTCTCGGCGGCCAGGTCCCTCTTGACCTGCTCCCACCCCTCGCGGGCCTTCTCCTCGTTGTCCATCTGGGAGTCGCGTTGCACCCAGGACCAGCCCTCGCCCATCTTGTGCCAGTCGACGGTCCCGCCCTCACCGCTGGCGCCGAGCACCCGCAGCGCGTTCTCCTCGCCGACCTTCCACTTCGCCGACTTGACGAACTGGAACACGCCGATGGGCCAGCCCTGATTCCAGGCGCGCAGCGCAAGCCCGAACGCGGCCGTCGACTTGCCCTTCCCCACGCCCGTGTGCACCACGACCAGCGGTCGGTTCCGCCGCTGCCGTGTCGTCAGCCCGTCCTCCGGTACGACACTCGGCTGCCCCTGCGGCACTACGCGGCCCTCCTGTTGTTGCCCTGCACGTCCCTGACCAGACCGGCGATGGAGTCGGCCCGCAACTCCTCCAGGGTCACCGCGGTGCCCCCCAGCTCCACGGCGAGCTGCCCGGCGAGCCCCAGCCGTACGGCCCCCGCCTCGCAGTCCACGACCACGGAGGCGACCGAGTCGGCTGCGAACAGCCGCGCCGCACGCCCGGCCAGCGTCACCGGCTCCGGACCTCCGGTGGCCCGCCCGTCCGTCACCAGGACGACCAACGGCCGCCGCGCGGCATCCCGCAGCCGCTCGACCCGCAGCACGTCATGCGCCTTGAGCAGACCCGCCGCGAGCGGCGTCCGGCCGCCCGTCGGCAGGGACTCCAGCCGTGCCGCCGCCGCGTCCACCGAGGAGGTGGGCGGCAACGCGAGCTCGGCCGCGGACCCGCGGAAGGTCACGAGCCCCACCTTGTCCCGCCGCTGATACGCGTCGAGCAGCAGTGACAGCACCGCACCCTTCACGGCGCTCATCCGCTGCCGCGCAGCCATCGACCCGGAGGCGTCCACCACGAAGAGCACGAGGTTCCCCTCACGCCCCTCCCGGGTGGCCTGCCGCAGATCGTCCCGCCGTACGACCAGGCCGCGCCCCGACCGCCCGCGCGCCAGCTGATGCGGCGCCGCCGCCTGCACGGTCGCCGCCAGATGGAGCTTGGTGAGCGCCCCTCGGGGCCGCCGGGATCCGGTCGTCCGCCCGTGCTCGGTCCGCGCCCGCGAACGCCGCCCGGCGGCACCTTCCCCGAGCCCCGGCACACTCAGCACCTTGGTACGAAAGGGCTCGGCGGCCCGTACGGGGGACTGCTCGCCGCCGCCCTGGGGCTGTCCACCCTCACCGGGCTCGGCCTGGGCAGGAGCGCCACCGGGCGCGGAACCGTCGTCGGGCCCGTCCTGCGGAGGCTGTCCTCCGCCACCGGGCCCGTCCGGATCCGGGTCAGGGTCCGGGTCGTTGTCGGATCCCCCGAACTCCTCCAGCGTCTCGTCGAGCTTGTCCTCGTCAAGTCCCGGCGCGTCAAAGGGATTCCGCCGACGCCGGTGCGGCAGCGCGAGCAGCGCCGCCTGCCGTACGTCCTCCGGGAGCACCTCGGTGCGCCCGGCCCACGCGGCCAGCGCGGTCGCCGTCCGCGCCATCACGATGTCGGCGCGCATACCGTCCACCTCGAAGGCCGCGCAGGTCGCCGCGATCTGCCGCAGCGCCCCGTCCCCGAGATGCACGGACGGCAACAGCGCACGCGCCGCCACGATCTGTGCCCGTACGGCGGACTCCTCGTCCGCCCACCGCGCCGCGAAGCCGTCCGGATCGTCGTCGTACGCGAGCCTCCTGCGCACCACCTCGACCCGCTGGTCGGGCTCCCGCGAGGCGGCGACCTCGACGGTCAGCCCGAAGCGGTCGAGCAACTGCGGCCGCAGTTCCCCCTCTTCGGGGTTCATGGTGCCGACGAGCAGGAAACGGGCGGCATGCCGTACGGAGACACCCTCGCGCTCGACGTAG
Source organism: Streptomyces sp. NPDC087263 (assembly GCF_044744645.1). NCBI lineage: Bacteria > Bacillati > Actinomycetota > Actinomycetes > Kitasatosporales > Streptomycetaceae > Streptomyces > Streptomyces sp. NPDC087263. The sequence goes on along the minus strand of NZ_JBIUYT010000017.1, from coordinate 72,352 downwards.
GAGGCGCCCATCGCGGCCGCGTCGAGCAGCAGGTCGACCAGGTGGTCGTGGAGCAGGTTGACCTCGTCGACGTAGAGAATCCCGCGGTGCGCGTCGGCCAGCAGCCCCGGCTCGAAGGCCTTCACGCCCTCCGCGAGGGCCCGTTCGATGTCGAGGGCGCCCACGAGCCGGTCCTCGGAGGCGCCGACGGGCAGTTCGACCATCCGGGCCGGACGCTTCGTACCGGGACCGACCTCGTGCGGCCCGTCCGGGCAGGCGGGATCGGGAGAGGCCGGCGCGCACGAGAACCGGCACCCGGCGACGACGTCCACCTCGGGGATGAGCACCGAAAGGGCGCGTACCGCAGTGGACTTGGCGGTGCCCTTCTCGCCGCGCACCAGCACACCGCCCACCGCGGGCGACACGGCGTTCAGCAGCAGCGCGAGCCGCAGGTCGTCCTGGCCGACAACGGCCGTGAACGGAAAGGGAGTACTCACTGGTCGTCGCCCTCCAAGTCGCCTTCGAGCTCCAGATAGGTGGCGCGCAACCGCTCCAGCGTCTCCGCGTCGGGCTCCGCCCACAGCCCCCGGTCGGCGGCCTCCAGCAAACGTTCGGTGATCCCGCGCAGCGCCCAGGGGTTGGACTTCTTCATGAAGTCCCGGTTCTCGGGGTCGAAGACGTACTCCGCGCTGAGCTTCTCGTACATCCAGTCGTCCACGACCCCGGCCGTCGCGTCGTACCCGAAGAGGTAGTCGACGGTCGCCGCCATCTCGAAGGCGCCCTTGTAGCCGTGCCGCCGCATCGCCGCCATCCAGCGGGGGTTGACCACCCGGGCGCGGAACACCCGGTGTGTCTCCTCGCCCAGCGTGCGGGTCTTCACCTGGTCGGGCGTGGCGGAGTCGCCGACGTAGGCCTCGGGGCTGGTGCCCGTCAGATGGCGGACCATGGCGACCATGCCGCCGTGGTACTGGAAGTAGTCGTCCGCGTCGACGAGGTCGTGCTCGCGGGTGTCGACGTTCTTGGCGGCGACGGCGATGCGCTTGAACGCGGTCTCCATGTCGCCGCGTGCCGCCCGCCCGTCGAGCCCGCGCCCGTAGGCGTAGCCGCCCCACACCGCGTACACCTCGGCGAGGTCGGCGTCCGAGCGCCAGTTCCGCGCGTCGATGAGCGGCAGCAGCCCCGCCCCGTACGCGCCCGGCTTCGACCCGAAGATACGAGCCGTCGCGCGCCGCCGGTCGCCGTGCTCGGCGGTGTCCTCGTCGGCGTGCTTGCGCACGTAGTTCCCCTCGGCGGGCTCGTCCAGCTCGGCCACCGCGCGCACCGCGTCGTCGATGAGACCGACCACGTGCGGGAACGCGTCCCGGAAGAACCCGGAGATACGGACCGTGACGTCGATACGCGGCCGGCCCAACTCCGCCAGGCCCACGATCTCGAAGCCCGTCACGCGCCGCGAGGCGTCGTCCCACACCGGACGGCAGCCGAGCAGCGCGAGGATCTCCGCTATGTCGTCGCCCTGGGTGCGCATGGCGGAGGTGCCCCAGACGGTCAGTCCGACGGACGTCGGGTACGCGCCGGTGTCACTCAGGTACCGCTGGATCAGCGAGTCCGCGAGCGCCTGCCCGACCTCCCAACTCAGCCTGGACGGGATCGCCTTGGGGTCGACGGAGTAGAAGTTGCGGCCGGTCGGAAGGACGTTGACGAGTCCGCGGGTCGGGGACCCGGAGGGGCCCGCCGGGACGAAACCGCCGTCAAGTGCCTTCAGGATGTGGTCGATCTCATCGGTCGTCTTCGCGAGCCGGGGCACGACCTCGTCGCAGGCGAACTTCAACACCGCGACTGCGGCCGGGAGTTCGACGCCCACGACCTCGCGCACGAGAGCGGGAACGGCCGCCGCGTCCCAGCCGCGCTCCTCCATGCCCTCCGCGAACCGGCGGCACAGCTGCTCAAGGAGGTCGATGGCGTCGGCGCCGGTCCGCGCGGGCCCGTCGACGAGGTCCGTCAGCTCCACCGACACCTTCACCGGTGCACCGGGCTCGCCGAGCAACTCCTTCTCCACCAGGCCGAAATGCTCGGCGAGGCAGGCCCGCAGACCGGGCAGTGCGTTCGCCTTGCCGCCCCACACCTGCGAGGCCCGCAGCACGGCCAGTACGAGGTTCACCCGCGGTTCGGCCTCCGGGCCGCCGCCGAGAATGTGCAGGCCGTCCCTGATCTGCACGTCCTTGATCTCGCACAGATAGCCGTCGATGTGCATGACGAACGAGTCGAAGTCACCGTCGTCCGGCTGGTCGTCGACATGCAGGTCGTGGTGCAGCTCGGCCGCCTTGACCAGCGTCCAGATCTGCGCGCGCACGGCCGGAGCCTTCGTCGGGTCCAGGTCGGACACGAGCGCGTACTCGTCGAGGAGCTGCTCCAGCTTCGCCAGATCGCCGTACGTGTCGGCGCGCGCCATCGGCGGTACGAGGTGGTCGACGACCGTGGCGTGCCCGCGCCGCTTGGCCTGGGTGCCCTCGCCGGGGTCGTTGACGATGAAGGGGTAGATGAGGGGGAGTTCACCGAGCACGGCGTCGGGCGCGCAGCCGCCACTGAGGCCGAGTCCCTTGCCGGGCAGCCATTCCATCGTGCCGTGCTTGCCCATGTGGACCACCGCGTCCGCGCCGAACGAGTTCTCCAGCCACCGGTACGCGGCCATGTAGTGGTGTGAGGGCGGCATGTCCGGGTCGTGGTAGATCGCGATCGGGTTCTCGCCGAAGCCGCGCGGCGGCTGGATCATCACGACGACGTTCCCGAACTGGAGGGAGGCCAGCACGATGTCGTCGCCGTCGATGTACAGGTTGCCCGGCGGCTCGCCCCACGCCTCCACCATCCCGTTGCGCAGCTTGGGTTCGAGCTTGTCGAACCATGCCTGGTAGTCGGCGAGCGGCACGCGTGCGGGGGCCGACGCGAGCTGTTCCTCGGTCAGCCACTCGACGTCGTGGCCGCCCGCCGCGATGAGGCGGTGGATCAACTCGTCGCCGTTGTCCGGGTATTCCGTCAGCGCGTATCCGGCGCCCCGCAGCGCGTCGAGCACCCGCACCGCCGAGGCGGGCGTGTCGAGACCCACCGCGTTGCCGACCCGGGAGTGCTTCGTCGGGTAGGCGGTGAAGACGAGCGCGAGTTTCTTGTCCTTGTTCGGCTTGTGCTTCAACCGGGCGTGGCGCACGGCGATTCCGGCGACGCGCGCGGCCCGCTCGGGGTTGGCGACGTACACCGGGACGTCGTCGGGACCCTGCTCCTTGAAGGAGAACGGCACGGTGATGAGCCGCCCGTCGAACTCCGGGATCGCGACCTGCATCGCCGCGTCCATGGGGGAGAGGGCGGCGTCCGACGCCTCCCACGCGGCATGCGAGGAGGTGAGGCAGAGCCCTTGCAGCACAGGGATGTCGAGGTCGGCGAGCGCCCCGATGTCCCAGGCCTCCTCATCACCTCCGGCCGAGGCCTCCGAGGCGTGCGTGCCGCCGGCCGCGAGCACGGTGGCGACCAGCGTGTCGGCCCTGGCGAGGATCTCGTACAGTCCCGCGTCGGCGTCACGCAGCGAACCGCAGTACACGGCAAGGGCGTTGGCCCCCCGCGCCTCGATCGCGTCGCACAGCGTGTCGACGAAGGCGGTGTTGCCGGACAGCTCGTGCGCCCGATAGAAGAGCACGCCGATCGTCGGCCGGCCCTCGACGAACGCCCGCTCGCCGCTCACACCGAACTCGGCCATCTTGCGCGGCTCTTCGAAGCCCTCGCCGGTGAGCAGCACGGTGTCGGAGAGGAAGCGGGCCAGTTCGGCCAGGTTCTCCGGGCCGCCCTCGACGAGATAGCGCAGCGCCTCGGCGACCACCCCGGCGGGCACGGACGACTCGGCCATCAACTCCGCGTCGGGGACGGTCTCCCCGCCGAGCAGCACGGTCGGAATGCCGGACGACTTGAGGAAGGCGAGCCCGTCCTCCCAGGCCCGCTTCCCGCCAAGGAGCCGTACGACGGCGACGTCCGCGCCCCTGACCAGCTCAGGGAGTTCGGTGGTGACGTCCACCCGGGTCGGATTGCCGATCCGGTACGCGGCGCCGGAGGCCCGGGCCGCCAGCAGATCCGTGTCGGCGGTCGACAACAACAACACTGTGCTCATGCGGGCGCTCCCGGTGGAATGAAAGGCAGTCCTGACGGCGCGCCCGACTCGATGAGCCGCCACAGCGCGTCCGTATCCGCGTGTTCCTCGATCAGATCGCCGAGCAGGTCCAACTGCTCCTCGCGCAGCGCCGCGAACGACGTGTCGGCGGCCGGTACGAAGCGGCGCCCCGCGGCGGCCGCCACCTCGCGCAGAAAGGCACGCCGGAACCCGTCCGACTCCAGCGAGCCGTGCCAGTGCGTGCCCCAGACCTCACCGACCCGGCACCCGTCCAAGAAGGCTTCCCCGCCGGTGACCTGGGCAACGCCGTGATGAATCTCGTACCCCTCGACATGCTCGCCGAGCGCCTCGCCCACGGGCCGCGTGAGTGTCTTCTCCCGCGCGAACCGCACCCGTACAGGTAGCAGCCCGAGCCCGTCGACATGACCGGCCCGCGACTCGACCTCGTCCTCGATGTGCTCACCGAGGAGCTGGAAGCCGCCGCAGATACCGAGCACGGGCCGCCCCTCGGCGGCCCGTCGGGCGATCGCGTCCGCGAGCCCGCGCTCCCGCAGCCACTCCAGCGCCTTCACCGTGCCCCGGGTTCCGGGTACGACGACGAGGTCCGCGTCGGCCAGTTCCTCGGCCCGGTCCACGAAGCGCACGACGACACCCGGCTCGGCGGCCAGCGCGTCCACGTCCGTGAAGTTGGACATGAGGGGGACGGCGCAGACGGCGACCCGGAGGATGTCCTGGCCGACGGGGTCGGCCACCGCCGACTCCCGGACGGCCCCCCGCAGCGAGACCGCCATCCCGTCCTCCTCGTCGATCCCGAGGCCGTGCCGGAAGGGCAGCACGCCGTAACTGGGCCGCCCGGTGAGCCCGTGGAGCATGTCGAGCCCCGGCTCCAGCAGGGAGACGTCCCCGCGGAACTTGTTCACCAGGAACCCGGCGACGAGTTCCTGGTCCTCGCGGGACAGCAGCGCGACGGTCCCGAAGAAGGACGCGAAGACGCCCCCACGATCGATGTCGCCCACGACCAGCACGGGCAGTCGCGCATTGCGCGCGATCCCCATGTTCACGATGTCCGTCCGCCGCAGATTGATCTCGGCAGGACTCCCCGCCCCCTCGCAGATCACCGCGTCATACGTGCCCCGCAACTCGGCGAGGCACTCCAGCACGGTCCCTAGCAGCGCCTCCTGCCGCCCGCCGTGGTAGCCGCGCGCACTCATCTCACCCACGGGCTTCCCCATGAGCACGACCTGACTGCTCCGGTCACCCCCCGGCTTCAGCAGTACGGGATTCATGAGCGCGGTCGGCTCCACGCGCGCGGCCTGCGCCTGCATCGCCTGGGCCCGCCCGATCTCGGCGCCCTCCCGCGTCACGAACGAGTTCAGCGACATGTTCTGCGCCTTGAAGGGCGCCACCTTGACGCCCTGCCGCACCAGCCACCGGCAGATCCCGGCGGTCACGACACTCTTGCCCGCGTCGGAGGTGGTCCCGGCGACCAGCAGCCCGCCGCTCACGAGGCACGCCCCTTCATGAGGAGCCGTCCGGCAGCACACACACCCAGCGCGAGCCAGCTCACGCGCCGCGACAGCCGTACGGCCCGCTCGATGTCACCGACCGCGACGGCGCGCCCCCCGCCGTTCAGAACGGGCCGGTGCTCGACCCGTCCGCCGTATGCGAGGGTCCCGCCGAGCCGCACCCCGAGCGCCCCCGCGAACGAGGCCTCCACCGGCCCGGCGTTCGGGCTCGGATGCTTGCAGGCGTCCACCCGCCACGCGCGTACGGCGCCCCGCGGATCGCCTCCGGCAGCGCCGGCGAGGGCAGCGGTGAGTCGCGCCCCCGGCCAGCCCGCGACATCGTCGAGCCGCGCGGAGGCCCAGCCGTAACGCCGGTACTTGGGCGACTTGTGCCCGACCATGGCGTCGAGCGTGTTCACGGCCCGAAACCCGACAAGCCCGGGCACACCACCGACGGCCCCCCACACGAGGGCCCCCACCACGGCGTCGGAGGTGTTCTCGGCGACGGACTCGACGACGGCCCGCGCGATCCCGTCCGCGTCGAGCGCCTGCGGATCCCGCCCGCACAGATGCGGCAGCCGCTCCCGGGCCAGCTCGACATCGCCGGCTTCCAGCGCGCTGCCGATCGCCCGGGCTTCCCGGCCGAGCGAGGTCCCCCCGACGACGGCCCACGTGGCGGCGGCGGTCAGCGCGAGGGAGGCGGTATGTGATCCCCGTACGGAATGACTCGCGAGCGCCGCGAGCACGGTGGCACCGCCCGCACACACGGCCGTGTGCAGCGCGCCCCAGCCGCGGTCGTCCCGCCACAGCACCTGCTCCACGGCTCCCGCGGCCCGCCCGAACGCGGCGACCGGATGCCCGTGGCGGGGATCGCCGAGCAGTAGATCACCGAGGAGGCCGGCGGCGGCGCCGTACGCGAAGACGCGATCGGCACGCACCGGTTCAGCCGACCGTCAGGTCGGGCACAACCGTCGTTCGCAAGGCACTTGGGCAGCCGCGCATGGCGATATGTCCTCACTCAGGGTGTCCACGCCCTGGTTCGAAGAGACCGACGGTGGGAGTTCCTGGCTTCCGGGGACTACCTTCCCCGGTGACAGTGGCGGGACCGCGCCGGATTCGCACCGGCTTCCTCTCGTGCCGTCGTACTTGGCTCCGGCAGTCCACCACGGTGTTGGAAGACCCGTCAACTTGCTGTTGACCTGCGGAGGGAGAGTGTGCGAAGGCCCACATACGGGTGGGGCGTGGGACGTTGACACGTCCCACGCCCCACCTTGTTTGTGCGCTTGTCCGACGTGACCGTCAGGCGACGATCAGATAGATCCCGTACGCCACCGCCGCCGCGCAGGCGGCGAAGCAGGCGTACGCGCCGGTGACCGCGAGAGCGGCGGAGCCGCCCTGTGCCGAGGCCGACTCGCGCCTGGAGAGGCCGACGATGCCCAGGGTGAAGAGGCCGACGAGGGCCACGGTGGTCACGAGGCTGACTCCGAAGACGGAGCCGAGGGCTGCCCAGTCGATGTGCATGCTGTTCGTTCCTTACACCGTGGCCGGAGAGGTGGGCTCCGCGTCCGGGGACGGGATGGTGGCCTTCAGTTCGCCGGTCAGGTCCCCGGTGAGCGGACCCGCGGGCGGCGGGGTGACCGCGGCGATCGCCACGGTGACGACGCCCGAGGGCTCGGCGGTGACCTCGTTGACGTTGTCGATGGTCACCGGCTGGCGGCGTGACAGCTTCCAGATGGTGCCCGCGCCGGCCACCAGGAGTACGCCCGTCAGGACGATGCCCCAGGTGCCCTGCTTGGTGAGGAACTCCGCGCCCGCGCCGACCAGGCCGGCCGCCGGGAGCGTGAGGCCCCAGGCGATGAACATCCGGCGCGCGGTCGACCAGCGGACGACACCGCCCTTGCGGCCGAGACCGGAGCCCATCACGGCGCCGGAGCAGGACTGCGTGGTGGAGAGCGAGAAGCCCAGGTGGGAGGAGGCCAGGATGACCGTGGCCGCGCTGGTCTGGGCGGCGAAGCCCTGCGGCGGCGCGAGGTCGGTGAGGCCCTTGCCCATCGTGCGGATGATGCGCCAGCCGCCCAGGTAGGTGCCGAGCGCGATGGCCATACCGGCCGAGATGATGACCCAGGTGGGAGGGTTCGAGTCCGGCGCGATCACACCGCCGGTGACCAGCGCGAGGGTGATGATGCCCATCGTCTTCTGCGCGTCGTTCGTGCCGTGGGCCAGCGAGACGAGGCCCGCCGAGGCGATCTGCCCGGCGCGGTAGCCCTTGGCCGTCGCCTTCTCGTCGGCGCGGCTGCCGATCCTGTACGTCAGCCTGGTGGCCAGCATCGCGGCGAGTCCGGCCACGACGGGCGCGGCGATCGCGGGAAGCAGCACCTTGGTGACGACGGTCGAGCCGTTCACGGACGACCAGCCGGCCGACATCACCGCGGCGCCGATGAGGCCGCCGAAGAGTGCGTGGGAGGAACTGGAGGGCAGACCCAGAAGCCAGGTCAGCAGATTCCAGAGGATGGCGCCGACGAGCGCCGCGAAGATCACTTCGGTGCGTATGCCCTCTTCGTTGATGATCCCGCCGGAGATCGTCTTGGCGACCTCCACGGAGAGGAACGCACCGACGAGATTCAGCACGGCGGACATGGCCACCGCCGTCTTGGGTCTGAGAGCACCGGTCGAAATGGTCGTAGCCATCGCATTGGCGGTGTCGTGGAAACCGTTCGTGAAATCGAACACGAGAGCGGTGACGATCACGATTCCGAGGAGGAGCGTGATGTGTTCCATTTACCCAGGCTTCTGTTTGACGTCAGTGGCACGAGGACCGTAGGCAACCTGGGTGAACGGAAGATGAACTTGGGCGGGCTTTCGAGTGTCTCTATGGCGAGCGCTCCTCCAATTGTGCCGGAGGGCGGCTCTAGGTCCGGTCCGATGTCTCGAACATAGGCGGAATTCTGGGTTCCGATAGCTCCGCCAGGTCCTGTCGGCCTAGCCCTTCGCGAGCTTCTTGAGCTGGGTCGTGGATCCGTTGAAGAGATTCTGGTCGCCCGGCAGGCTGCCGCTGTTGTCGTACTGCCAGAAGGTCCAGAAGGACCAGCCGGCCGGCAGGGTACCCGCGGTCGCCGAGTCGTAGCGCGCGAGCCACAGGGAGTGGTTCGCGCCGAAGGCGCTGCTGCTGCCGGTGCAGGTGTTCCACCAGTGCGTGGTCGTGTAGATCACCGGACGGCGTCCGGTCTGCCGCTTGACCTCGTCGCTGAAGGCCTTGATCCAGCTCACCATCCTGGCTTTGGTCAGGCCGTAGCACTTGTTCGTGCCGTACGGGTTGTACTCGATGTCGAGCGCGGGCGGCAGCGTCCAGCCGTCCGCCCGCCAGGCGCCGCCGTTGCGCACGAAGTGCGCGGCCTGGGCGGTGCCGGACGACTTGTTCGGCAGGGCGAAGTGGTAGGCGCCGCGGATGATGCCCGCGTTGCGTGCCCCGTTGTACTGCTGGCTGAAGTACGGGTTGCGGTAGGTGTGGGACTCGGTCGCCTTGACGTAGACGAACTGTGCGCCCTTCGCCTTGGTGCTCGGCCAGTCGACGTTCTTCTGGTGCGAGGAGACGTCGTGCCCCTTGGGCTTGCCGGCCGCGGAGGCCGGAACCTCGGCGAGAGCGGTTCCCCCGACGGTGAGTGCTGTGACGATGGCCGCGACGACGCGGGCGCGATGGCGGGACGGTCTGTTACCACGGGCCATATTTCCCCCCGGAATGGCGACGTGCGTGACAAAACCCCCAGAGGCTACTGGAAGATCATCGAAAACTCGTCGATCTCCGGCCAATTGCCCTCAGGGGGCGATGTATGCCCCTATGCGATCTTACGGACGAAGGGATTCCGCCCTAAAGTGCCCTCGCCGCCGCCGTGTTGACTCCGGGGCCTGGCAAGATCGCGGCATGGCTGAGCAGCGGCGGGACGCACGGGGCGATCGGGGCGGACGGGAGGGCGCGCAGGTGGCGCGTGAGCGGCACGCTCCGGACGCCCGGGGCGCGGAGGAGCGGGCGTGGGACGAGCTCGTCGCCACGGCGCGGCGCACGGTGGCCGAGGGGCTGGTGGTCGGCACCTCGGGCAACGTCTCAGTACGCGTCGGGGACACCGTCCTGGTCACACCGACGGGGGTGCCCTACGACAGGCTGACGCCCGGCGACGCCGTGGGGGTCGACCTCGACGGGCGGCAGGTGCGCGGTTCGCTCCTTCCGACTAGCGAACTGCCCATGCACCTCGCCGTCTACCGCACCACCGACGCACGCGCCGTCGTCCACACCCACGCCCCGCACGCGACGGCCGTCTCGACGCTCGTCCCCGAGCTCCCCCTGATCCACTACATGGCGGGCGACCTGGGCGGCCCGGTCCGTGTTGCCCCCTATGCGACCTACGGCACCCCAGAGTTGGCCGAGAACATGCGCCAGGCCCTCACCCACCGCACGGCCTGCCTCCTCCAGAACCACGGCACGATCGCCTACGGCACGTCCCTCGGCCAGGCCTACGACCGCACCGCCCAGCTGGAATGGATGTGCCGGGTCTGGCTGACCGCCTCCTCCGTACCCGGCCTGTCACCCACGCTCCTGACACGAGAGCAGGTGGAGGAGGCGGGGGACCGGCTGAGGGGGTACGGGCAACGGGAGTAGGAGGTGGGGGGTGCGCTCCTGGGGTGCGGGGTTCCTTGGCGGGCGGCCGGTGGGCTGCGCCCGGGGGCGGGCGGGGCGGGGCGGTCGGCGACGCGGGGCCGCGGGACGGCGGGGTCGCGGGATCGCGGGCGGGTCGGCGGCCTGGCCGGTCGGCGCGGCGGGTCGACAGGTCGGCGGGCCAGTAGGCCAGTAGGTCGGCGGGCCTGTAGGTCGGCGGGTCGGCTGGGGTTCGCTCCCCGAGCGGGGGCGGGGGCTGCTGCTGCCTCTGGCTGCCTCCGCCGAGCGGCGCTCCGCTTCGTCCCGCCGGTGGCAGTTCCTCCCGCCGCAGCGCCGCTCGGCCCACACGCACCGATCCGGCGGTGCCGAACCATCCGGTGGCCCGGGGCCTGCCCGCCCCACGCGGGCGACGGTGTGCAGCCTGCCCGGGTGTCCTGGCGGGAGGTCGGCTCCGGCGGCTTGGTGTCGGTGAGTCATGTGCGGCGGGTCTGTGGGTCTGGTCGCCCTGCGTGGGCGACGGTGTGTGGCTTGTGCGGGTGTTCTGGTGGGAGGTCGGTTCCGGCGGCTTGGTGTCGGTGAGTCATGTGTGGCGGCTCGGTGGGTCGGTGGGTCGGTGGGTTTGCCCGTCACGCGGGCAGGCGGTGCCGGAGCCTGCCGTGGGTGCCGTGGGTGCCGTGGGTGCCGTGGGTGCCGTGGGTGCCGTGGGTGCCCCGGGTGCCCCGGGTGCCCCGGGTGCCCCGGGTGCCCCGGCGGGGCGTCGGCGGGCGTCGGCGGGCGGCGGCGAAGCATCAACTCCGACGAACCGGCGTCGGTGAATGATGCGCCCCGGGTCTGCCCGCCACGGATGGGCGACGGCAGGCTGCCGACGCCGGACGGCCCCGGCGTACAACCGACCTCACCAACCCGCCGCCGAATCACACGCGCCGCCGGAAACAGCAGCCCCATCCCCGCCGGGGAGACGTCATCCCAAGCCCCGCCCCCGCTGGCCGATTACGGGCTCCCCCGGGAGACTGGACGCGTGCGCACTGTCAAAGCGACGGCCACAGCCGTCACCGTAGCCATCGCCGCGGGCGCAGCCTCCGTCGTGGCGGGCCGGTTCGCCAGCGACGCCGCGCTGAAGGCGCCGCCCGGCAGGCCGTTGCCCACCGAACCCCGGCTCACCGTGCACGCCACGGCGGCGGGCGGGATCACGCTCACCCGTGACCTGGCCTCGCTGCGCCCGGGCAGGTACGGTCTCGCCGGCGACGGCTCCCACGCGGTCGTCGGCCCGGTCATGGAGAGCGTGCCGCACTCCGCCGACACCGTCGTACGCCGCCTGGAACGCGTCACCCACGGCACCCTGGCGCCCGGCGACAAGGTGTGGTTCACCCCGAACGTGCACATCGGCAACCCGAGCGCCGCCCTCGGCCTCGACCACGCCGACGTCGACGTCCCCGGCGAACTCGGCGCCCTGCCCGCCTGGTTCGTGCCCGGCTTCCGCGACACCTGGGTGATCACCGTGCACGGCCTGGGCGCCACCCGCGAACACCCCATGAACGTGCTGAAGTTCCTGAACCGCCACCAGTTCCCGGTACTCGACCTCGCCTACCGCGGCGACCTCGGCGCACCCCGCTCCCCGGACGGCCTGAACCATCTCGGCGAGACCGAGTGGCGCGACGTCGACGCGGCGATCCGCTACGCCGTGCGCTACGGCGCCGACCAGGTCGTCCTTTTCGGCTGGTCCACCGGCGCCACCATGGCCCTGCGCGCCGCCGCGCACTCCGCGCTGCGGGAGCGGATCTCCGGCCTCGTGCTGGACTCGCCCGTCCTCAACTGGGAGACCACGCTGCGCGCCCTCGCCACCGCCCGCCACACCCCCAGTGCTCTGCTGCCGCTCGCGGTGCGTGCCGCCCAGGGCCGAACGGGGGTGCGCGGCGACCGTATCGAGAACGCCGCGCATCCCGACCACCTCAAGGTGCCGACCCTGCTGATGCACGGCCCGGACGACACCATCGCCCCTTGGGGCCCCTCCCGCCGCCTCGCCGAGCGCCGCCCGGAGCTGGTCACCCTGCACACGGTCCCGGACGCCCCGCACGGCGCCATGTGGAACGCCGACCCGGCAGGCTACGAAGAGATCCTGCGCCGCTTCCTCACTCCGCTGATGTAGCAGCGGCCCAAGGGGCTGTTTTCAGCCTGTCCGCCGCGCGTGGACCGGCCCGTTTCGGGCGAGCGGGGGCATACGGGCAGGGCCCGCGGAAGCGCCAGGGCTCATTCCGTTTGGGTTTTCGGACGGTCAACCGGAAGACTGCACCCGTGACGTCCCGTAACCCGCGCGACTCCAGGCTCCGACTCGTCCGCCCGCGGTCCCTGGCCGCCGCCCCCCGGGCGGCTACCCAGCGCCGCTCGCAACGCCCGGCACCGCGCCCGCCCGAGGGCACTCCGCCGCCCGCGGAACTGGCCCGCATGGCACGCACCGGCCTCTCCGACGCGGCCCGCGTGGCCCGTTGGGCCGACGCCGCACTCGGCCCGGGCCGCGACGGCGCGATGCCCGACGACAAGGGCACCCTCTCCGACGCGTCCGCCGAACGGGCCGCCGCCGAAATGGGTCTGACCCCGGCTCAGGTTCGCGCGGACTGGGACACCGCACGCCTTGCGGGCCTCATCGAGGTGCACGGCGGCAGCGCCCGCCCCGGCTGGCGGCTGCGCGCCTGGAACCGCGACGACAGCGCCGTACTGCGCGGCTGGGTCGCCCTCTTCGACGCCTGGTCGCTCGCGTACCCGGAACCCGCCGACCGGGAACCGTCCGCCGTCGCCGAGGTCGTCTCCGCGATGCCCCAGGTGCTCTCCTTCCTCCAACTCTCCGCCGGACCCGTCCCCGTGGAGCAGCTCCTCGACCTCCTCGAACAGCGCGTCACGGAACTGCGCACCGAGCGCTGCGAAATCCCCTACGGCCCCCAGCCGGAGCCGGTCGCCCAGGCCGCCGCCGAGGACACCCCCCTCGCCCCCCTCCTCGACTGGGCCCTGCACGCCCTGGCCTCCGTGGGCGCGCTCACGTGCGCCGACGGACAGGCCACCCTCACCCCGCTCGGCAGCTGGGCGGTCTGGGTCAAGCTGGAGCAGATCTGCGTCGCCGCACAGAGCCCGGCCGGGAACATCGAGGCCTCCGCCGAGGACATGCTCCGCGGCTGCGCCCAGCTGCGCCCGAACGCGGCCCGCGCCGAGTACCGCGCCTGGCTCGCCGCCCGCCCCGTCGGCAGCGCCATCACCGAACTCCTCGACGCAGCCCGTGGCGAGGACGCCCTCAGCCGCGGCCTCGCCTTCGAGGCGCTGCGGGTGGTCGGCGCCCCCGCCGAACCCGACGTACGCGCAGTGGCCGAAGAGACCTCGCTGCGGCCCTACGCGCTGCTGTGGCTCGCTGTGCACGACGGCCACGACCCCGAGGACGCCCACGAGGTGCTCACCCGCGCGGAAGCCACCTGGCTGTGGGTCGACACCGCCGCCGCCGTCGCCGACCACGGGGAAGCACCGCTCCTGGTACGCCACTTGGAGTCGGCCGTGCAGCCCACCGTGCCCATGCTCCTCGACGAGGTCCGTGCCGTCGGGCACCCGCGCACCGTGCAGGTCCTGGTCGCGCTCGCCGCCGCCCACCCGGACCCGGCACTGGCCAAGGCCGTACGCCGGGCCGCCTTCCAGGTGCACACCGGGGGGAGCTGACCGGAGCCCCGGTGAAGTGCCCGCACCGGGGCGGGCTCCTGCCCGGGGAGGGCCCTACGCCCTACGCCGCTATCTCGGGGGCGTACGTCCCGAAGCTCCAGATGTTGCCCTCGATGTCCCGGGCCATGTAGTCCCGCGAGCCGTAGTCCTGGTCCGTCGGAGGCATCAGGATCTCCGCGCCGTGGTCCACGGCCTGCTGGTGGTGGCTGTCGACGTCGTCCACGACGACGTACACCCCCGCCGGGCCCGCGCCCTTCATCGCGCTGTCGAAGACGCCGCCGCGGCCCTTGGAACCGAGCATCACCGCGCCGTTCCCCTGCGTCAGTTCGGCGTGCATCACCGCGCCGTCCTCGCCCTCGTACACCGAAAGCTCGGTGAAGCCGAAAGCCTCCGTGAGCTGCCTGATCGCCGCCTTGGCATCCGCGTACAACAATGTCGGACAGATGCTCGGGCGCCCGCTGTCGATGCCTGTCATGCCGGTCACTCCCTCTCGTCCCGCCGCCGGAATCCGATCCGCTGTCCAGTCTGGCACCGGGCACTGACAACGCCCTGCCGAGCGGCCGCGACAGGTCAGCGGAAGGTGTTGCAGCGGGCCATGTCGCCGGTGCTGTAACCCTGGTGGAACCACTGCTGTCGCTGCCCGGCCGAGCCGTGCGTCCAGGTCTCCGGCGTCACCTGGCCCTGGAACCTCTCCTGGATCCGGTCGTCGCCCACGGCCGCCGCCGCGTCCATGCCGTCACGGATGTCGGCGTCGGTGAGGCTGGTCAGCAGCGGCCTGCCCGTCGACGGGCTCTTCGTGGTCGTCGCGTGGTGCGCCCACACCCCGGCGTAGCAGTCGGCCTGCAGTTCGACCTTCACCGAGTTGCTGTTCGCGCCGGTCACACCGTCCTGAGCCCTGCCCAGCGTCCCCATCAGGTCCTGCACATGGTGCCCGTACTCGTGCGCCACCACGTACGCCTGCGCGAACGGGCCACCGCTGGAGCCGAACTTGGTGCGCAGCTCGTCGAAGAAGCCCAGATCCAGATAGACCTTGCGGTCGCCCGGGCAGTAGAAGGGCCCCACGGCGGACGTCGCGGTCCCGCACGCGGTGCCGACGCGGCCGCTGAAGAACACCGTGGGCGAGCGCGTGTAGGTGCCGCTGCGGCGCGTGAACTCCTGCGTCCAGTACGTCTGCACGCTGTTGACGACCGCCACGATGCGGCAGTCGTCCTTGGCGTTGGCGTCCTGTCCCGTACGACAGGTCTGCTGCACCTGCGCGAGGGAGGAGGCGGTCGCCGCGGGCTCGTCGTTGCCGGAGGAGAGTCCGAGCTGGTCGGGTCCCACTCCGAAGAACAGGCCGAGGAGGAGGGCGATGAGCCCGGCGACGCCGCCGCCCACGGTCGCCCTGCCGCCGGGGATCCGGCTGCCGCGCACATCCTGCACCTCGGAGGTGTCCAGGTCGGCGTCGTCGTCGAACTGCACGGACACACCACCCTCTGCCGTACGGCCGTCACTCTGTGGCGCCATCCTGATACGCCCCAGGGGCCCCGGCCCCGAGCGGAGGTCCGAACGGGGGACACACCCTCACCCATCCGCCGTGTCCCGAGCACCACCCCGCCGACCCGCGCCTACGCTCTGCGCCTGATCCGTGGACCGAGTGGGCGAGGGGAAAACGTGGCTGTTGCACCGGTCGAGGTGGCGGCCCCGCACCCACAGGACGTCTTCCGGGCCGTCACCGCGCCTGCCGCGGTGGCACCGGCACCGGGCCGCTCGGCGCCCCCGCACTCAGCGACGGCGCGGCACCACTTCCTCTTCGTCCGCCGCTTCCTTCCCCCGGCCCTCGCTCTCCTCCTCGCGGCCCTCCTCCTCGCCGCGGCCCACCAGGCGCGCCCCAGCCCCTTCGGGGACCACATCACCGTCCACGCGCGCGTGGACGGTGATGCGCGGCCCTCGCTACGTACGGCGAAGGACGCCGTCGAGGCGTACGACGAGGCGACCGGGCGCCCTCGCTGGAGCTACGCACGGGAGGGGCACCGTCCGCTGGCCGTGGTCCCCGCGCGCGGGGACGCGATCGCGCTCTGGGACGACGGGCTGGTCACCGACACCGCGCCCGGCGGCAACGCGGTGCGCTGGCACCGGGCCCTCCCCGGGGCCGCCCCCTGGCTCGGAACCCAAGGCGGCAGCGGCGTACTGCGGCCGCTCGGCGCCCGTATGCTCGCCGTCGTCACCCCGCAGCGCATCACCGCCTACCGCCTCGCGGACGGCGATCTGCGCTGGGTGCTGCCCGCCCGTCGCGGATGTGAGTTCGTCCCCACGCGCGCGGTGCGCCACGGCAGGGCGCTCCTGATCGCACAGCCCTGCCCCGATGACGGCGGCACCGACGACTGGACCGCCGAGATCATCGCGGTGGACGACCTCGGCCGGATCGCCCCGGACCGCACGCCGCTGGGCAATGAGCGTCACACCGCCGAACGCCCCAAGGCAGAAAAAACGGTTGCACGGCCCCGTTAGACTTGGCCCATGGCCATTCTCCTCGCGCATTAGACGGCGGGAACGTCCTCAGCCGTCCACCCCGCCAACCACCCTGCCCTGGAGTCTGTCCGTGATCTCCGCCTCCGGTATCGAGCTGCGCGCCGGCGCCCGCCTACTCATCGAGTCCGCCACCTTCCGTATCGCCAGGGGCGACCGCATCGGTCTGGTCGGCCGCAATGGCGCGGGCAAGACGACGCTCACCAAGGTCCTCGCAGGCGAGGGCACCCCCGCCGCGGGCAATGTCACCCGCTCCGGCGAGGTCGGCTACCTCCCGCAGGACCCGCGCACCGGCGACCTCGACATGCTCGCCGGCGACCGTGTCCTCTCCGCCCGCGGTCTGGACACCCTGATCCGCAAGATGCGCGAGAACGAACAGCGCATCGCCAACGGCTCGGGCGCCACCCGCGAGAAGGCCATGCGGCAGTACGAGCGCCAGGAGACCGAGTTCCTCACCAAGGGCGGGTACTCCGCCGAGGCCGAGGCCGCCACCATCGCCGCCGCGCTCAACCTGCCCGACCGGGTGCTCGGCCAGCCCCTGCACACACTCTCCGGCGGTCAGCGCCGCCGTATCGAGCTGGCCCGCATCCTCTTCTCGGACGCCGACACCCTCCTCCTCGACGAGCCGACGAACCACCTCGACGCCGACTCGATCGTCTGGCTGCGCGACTACCTGAAGACCTACCGCGGCGGCTTCATCGTGATCTCCCACGACGTCGACCTCGTGGAGACGGTCGTCAACAAGGTCTTCTACCTGGACGCCAACCGCGCCCAGATCGACGTCTACAACATGGGCTGGAAGCTCTACCAGCAGCAGCGCGAGGCCGACGAGAAGCGCCGCAAGCGCGAGCGGCAGAACGCCGAGAAGAAGGCCGCCGTACTGCACTCGCAGGCCGACAAGATGCGCGCCAAGGCCACCAAGACGGTCGCCGCGCAGAACATGGCCAAGCGGGCCGACCGGCTGCTCGCCGGACTCGACGCGATCCGGGTCTCCGACAAGGTCGCCAAGCTGCGCTTCCCGGAGCCGGCGTCCTGCGGCAAGACCCCGCTGATGGCCGAGGGCCTGTCGAAGTCGTACGGCTCCCTGGAGATCTTCACCGACGTCGACCTGGCCATCGACAAGGGCTCCCGCGTCGTGATCCTGGGCCTGAACGGCGCCGGCAAGACGACCCTGCTCCGCCTCCTCGGCGGCGTCGAGACGCCCGACACCGGCTCGGTCGTCGAGGGCCACGGGCTCAAGCTCGGCTACTACGCGCAGGAGCACGAGACCCTCGACCCGGAGCGCACGGTCCTGGAGAACATGCGCTCCGCGGCCCCCGACCTGGACCTCGTCGAGGTCCGCAAGACGCTCGGCTCGTTCCTGTTCTCCGGAGACGACGTCGACAAGCCGGCCGGTGTTCTCTCCGGCGGCGAGAAGACCCGGCTGGCACTCGCGACCCTGGTGGTCTCCTCCGCGAACGTCCTCCTCCTGGACGAGCCGACCAACAACCTCGACCCGGCCAGCCGCGAGGAGATCCTCGGCGCGCTGCACACCTACAAGGGCGCCGTCGTCCTCGTCACCCACGACGAGGGCGCTGTCGAGGCGCTCCAGCCGGAGCGCATCATCCTGCTGCCCGACGGCGTCGAGGACCTGTGGGGCTCGGACTACGCGGACCTGGTGGCCCTCGCCTGAGCCCCCGGACGCCGTGGGCCGAGCTCCCGGCGACCGGTCAGCGTCGCTTGATCGAATGACTGATCCACTGCGTATGGATCATTCGGCCGATCCGTGATCCATCAATGGTGTGAGATCTCCTCGTACCGAGGTGTGTCCTACACCGATTTTCCGGCCGAGTCCTTTGATCCCAAGGGCTCGGCCGTCTTGCGTCCCTGACCTGGCACTTCACGGATGAACCCGTTCGGCGGTATGAGCGCCACAGGGCGGAATCACAGGTTCCACTCGTGGGGATGGGCTCCTGTCGTCAAAACCTTGTCTTACGGACCTTGCCGAATGGGTGGCCATGAAGCCCGGGAGGGGTGATCATGAGAGTCCAGAGCGCACTTCCGCTGAGGAGGCACGGGTGGCCGAGACTCTGAAGAAGGGCAGCCGGGTAACCGGCGCCGCGCGCGACAAGCTCGCGGCAGACCTGAAGAAGAAGTACGACTCCGGTGCGAGCATTCGAGCGCTGGCCGAAGAAACCGGCCGTTCGTATGGGTTCGTGCACCGGATGCTCAGCGAATCGGGCGTCACCCTTCGTGGGCGTGGCGGAGCGACGCGGGGCAAGAAGGCCGCCTCGGCCTGAGGCCGGGCGTCCCCATCGGCTTCGGTGGTGACCACCCGGTCGGTCCTGTGATCGGCCGGGTGGTTACTGTGCAGTCACTTAAGGATGTCGTCGTACGGCATCCACCGTGACCGCACGCATCGGAGGCGTCCATGGCTTCACTCGAACCGGTTCTCGACAAGGACGGCGTACGGCTCACCGTCGACGAGTCCGTCGCCACGGTGACGCTGACCAATGCGGCCAAGCGCAACGCCCAAAATCCCGCGCTGTGGCGGGCGTTGACGCAGGTCGGTCGGTCACTGCCGGGCACCGTCCGGATTGTTGTGCTGCGCGCCGAGGGCAAGTCCTTCTCCGCGGGGCTCGACCGGCAGGCGTTCACGCCCGAGGGCTTCGACGGCGAGCCGTCGTTCATCGATCTCGCGCACGGTTCCGAAGCCGACCTCGACGCGACCATCGCCGAGTACCAGGAGGCGTTCACCTGGTGGCGGCGCAGCGACATCGTGTCCATCGCCGCCGTGCAGGGACACGCCATCGGTGCCGGGTTCCAACTCGCCCTCGCCTGTGACCTGCGCGTCGTCGCGGACGACGTGCAGTTCGCCATGCGCGAGACGAGCCTGGGCCTGGTACCCGACCTCACCGGTACACATCCGCTGGTCAGCCTGGTGGGCTATGCCCGTGCGCTGGAAATCTGCGCGACGGGGCGCTTCGTGACGGCCGAGGAGGCCGAGCGCACCGGGCTTGCCAACCTCGCGGTGCCCGGCGGGCAGCTTGATGACGCGGTACGGGATCTGGTGGCCGCGCTGATTGCTGCGCCGCGCGATGCCGTCATCGAGACCAAGGCGTTGTTGCGCGGGGTGCAGGATCGTACGTACGAGGAGCAGCGCGTCGCTGAGCGTGCGGCTCAGGGGCGTCGGCTGCGGGATCTTGCGGGTGTGGGGGACTGAGGTCGTCGGCCGGCCGCCGGTGCGTGGGGGCTGGTCGCGCAGTTCCCCGCGACCCTGGGGCGCTCTAGTGGACGGCCGTTACCAGCACAGCCACGGATGGGGCGTCTGACAGCTTCTCCACGACTGCCGCCCTGACGTCGCGCGCCACGTCGACGGTCCGCCGCTCCGCCGTCACCGCCACCTCAACGCGGACATGGCGGCGCGGCAGGACACTCTCCCCGCCACGGCCGTCCTCGATACGCACCGGGCGGCCCAAGGCGTCGGTCAGGTGGAGGACACCTGGTACGGACAGCGCGGCCGTGGCCACCAGCGCCTCCTCGGCACCGGTCGGCTCGGCGGCCGGCCGTACGTCATCAGGGCGTACGACGGCTGGTTCCCGGTCCCCCTCCAGCAACCCCGCCACCCGCAGATCCACCTCAGTGACCTTCAGGCCGAGCCGTTCCGTCGCCGCCGTGGCCAGGGCCCGGCGCAGACGGGCCGCCGTCGTCGGGAGCGGCTCGGCGCCGGGGGCCGTGGGGTCCGCCGAAGCGGTGAAGTCGGCGCTGACACGGAGCGGGCCGGGCGGCAGTGCGCTGGGCGGCGGGAGCACTGCGGGGTCATACGACCGTTCGGGGTCCGCGAGTGCGATCCGGAGCGTGCCGAGACGCACTCCGTGCACGGGAGCCACTGCCCGCCGCAGCAGGGAGCCGGCGGCATCCTCCGTGATCCACGCGCCGTCGCGCGGGCCGCCGAGCGGCAGCAGCCTGCCGAGCCCGAGCTGATGTCGTACAACCTGCGCCCACCCGTCCGCCGTCATTGCTCCAGCCTGCCGTATCCCCGGCGCGCGCGAGCGCGACCCCACTTACGGTGGGTGAAGGACGACGACCGGAAGGAATGTACGGCGATGACCGACATGACGGAGCGGAAGCGGCCGGAGACCCCCGAGGGTGAGAAGGAGCCGCTGGGGGCGCGCAGGACCACCAAGCGTGGCGGTGGCGACCCCGCGACCCGGGGACGGACCACCATCGCGGACGGAGTCGTGGAGAAGATCGCCGGACTCGCCGCCCGCGACGTACTCGGCGTGCACGCGATGGGGAGCGGGCTGAGCCGGACCTTCGGGGCGGTGCGGGACCGGGTGCCCGGCGGTACGAAGTCCGTCTCGCGGGGTGTCAAGGCCGAGGTCGGGGAGCTGCAGACCGCGCTCGACCTGGAGATCGTCGTCGATTACGGCGTGTCGATCGCGGACGTGGCCCGCGCGGTGCGGGAGAACGTCATCGCGGCCGTCGAGCGCATGACCGGACTCGAGGTCGTCGAGGTCAACATCGCCGTCAGTGACGTGAAGCTGCCGGACGAAGAGGATGAGGAGCCGGAGTCGCGGCTCCAGTGACACCCCGGAATCCGTACCGCTCAACCCGGCCACCGAACTGCTGAGGAGCGCATCATGAGCTTGGCCGTGATCGGCATGATCGCCGGAATGGCGCTGGGCTTCGCCGGGTACTTCGGGGGTTTCGGGGCCTTCCTCCTGGTGGCCGCCCTCGGCGCGATCGGCTTTGTCGTCGGGCGGTTCCTCGAAGGGGACCTGGACCTCGGAGACTTCTTCCGCCCCCGCAACGACCGGCGGCGGTGACGCGTGCCCGCACAGCCCGGCCGGCTCGGTGAGACGCGGCGGCCCGTGACGAACGTCGCGCCGGCCGAGCGAGGAGCGACCCGGATCGCCGACCGGGTGGTGGCGAAGATCGCCGGGCAGGCGGCGCGCGAGGCACTGGAGGCGCTGTCCCCGGACGCCATGGCCCCGCACGCCACCGTCGTCGTCCACCACGAGACCGCCCGCGTCCGTGTCAGCCTCGAACTCGACTACCCCTGCGACATCGGCGGGCAGTGCGGTGCGGTGCGTCGACATGTCGCCGAGCGGGTAGGTGCGTTGGCGGGGATGGAAGTACCGGAGGTGGCCGTCCAGGTGGAGCGGCTGCATCTGGCACAGGCACCCGGCGCCGCACACGGGAGGACGCAGTGAGCGAGTCCCAGGGATCCGAGGGCAGCACCCAACGGCTGCCCGTGCTGGAGAAAGCCGCCGAGAGCGAACTCGGCCAGTCCGCCTCCGCGGCGGCATACGAACCGCTGCCCACTCTTGACGAGGAGGGCGGCGGAGAGGGCCGCTTCTGGTCGGCTCGCCGCGTCCCCGCGGGGATTCTCGCGCTACTGGTCCTCCTCGGCGCGGGAGCCTTCCTGTACGACGTCGCCGCCGTGCGGGCCGGCCGGCCCCCCATGCACTGGCGCAGGTCGCTGGCCCGACAGCTCGCCGAACGTCCTCTCGACGACACCTGGGTGCTGCTCGGCGCCGGAGTGGCCGCCGTCGTCGGGCTCTGGCTGATCGTCCTGGCGGCGACGCCGGGGCTGCGTGACGTACTGCCGATGCGCCGCCTCCACGCCGACGTCCGGGCCGGGCTGCACCGGGGCGCCGCCGCGACCGCGCTGCGCGACCGGGCCATGGAGGTCGCCGGTGTGCAGTCGGTCCGGGTCCGTATGCGACGGAGGAAGGCCGACGTCCGGGCGGTCTCGCACTTCCGTGAACTCGACGACGTACGAGCCGACTTGGACGCCACGCTCGCCGACGGCATCAGCGGGCTCGGCCTCGCCCGGCCGCCCGCCCTGTCGGTGCACGTCGGACGCCCGGGCCGGAAGGGGTGAGGCGGATGCTCCGGATCGTCAACCGCGTGCTGCTGGGCGTCATCGGTCTGGCGCTTGTCGTCGTCGGCGGCTCCGTGCTCGCCGTGGGGCTGGGGGCCGGTCCGCCTTCGTGGTGGATCCACGACGGGCGGCACGACGTGCTGCTCAGCGACGCGGACCGCGCACGGTGGCGGGACGAGGGCTGGTGGTGGCCGGTCGTCATCGCCGTCCTCGCGGTGCTCGTGCTGCTCGCCCTGTGGTGGCTGACGGCCGTGCTGCGGCGCCGCCGGCTCGCCGAGGTGCTCGTCGACACCGGCGACGGCGAGGGCGCGCTGCTGCGCGGGCGGGCCCTGGAGGGCGTACTCGCCGACGAGGCAGGGCAGTTGGACGGCGTCCAGCGGGCGCAGATCCTGCTGACCGGACGGCGCAGCGGCCCCGAGGCACGCGTGCAGCTCCTGCTGGAGCCGCATGTGGACCCCGGACACGCGCTGCACTCCCTGACCACGGAGGCGCTCACACACGCGCGCGACTCGGCGGGCCTTGCCGCGCTTCCCGCGGAGGTACGCCTCCGTGGGGTCAAACACCGTGCCGAGCGCGTGAGTTGAGCCTGTGGACGGAGCCTCCCGGAAGCTCTGGAACCGGAAGGCCCTAGGTCCTGTTGTCACATTCCCGTCGTCGCCCGGAGTCGCGAGGCAGACGGGAATGTGACGACAGGACCTAGAACCCGCTCCGCACGCCGCCGTCCACCGGCAGCATGATGCCCGTCAGGTAGGACGCCGCCGGGGAGAGCAGGAACGCGGCCGTGCGGCCGAACTCCTCCGGGGTGCCGTAGCGGCGCAGCGGAATGCGGGACTCGTTGGCGGCGCGGGTGGCCTCCGGGTCGGCCGAGAGGCCGTCCAGCTCGCGGACGCGGTCCGTGTCGATGCGGGCCGGGAGCAGTCCCAGGACGCGGATACCGCGCGGTCCCAGCTCGTCCGCGAGGGACTTGGCGAAGCCCGCGAGGCCGGGGCGCAACCCGTTGGAGATGGTCAGTCCCGGGATCGGCTCGTGCACGGAGGTCGAGAGCACGAAGCCGATGACACCGCCCTCGCCGAGCTCGGCGGCCGCGGTGCGGGCCAGCCGCACCGCGCCCAGGAAGACGGACTCGAACGCGGTCGTCCACTGCTCGTCCGTGTTGTCCGCGAGGAACCCGGGAGCCGGGCCGCCGACGCTGATCAGAATGCCGTCGAAGCGGCCGAAGTGCAGCCGCGCGGCCTTGACGAGCTGTTCGGCGACCGCGGGGTCGGCGTTGTCGGCGGCGACCCCTACCGCGCCCGGGCCGAGAGCTTTCGCCGCCTCGGCGGCGGTCTTCTCGTCGCGGCCCGTGATGATCACCTTCGCTCCGTCGGCGACGAGCTGGCGCGCGGTGGCGTTGCCCAGGCCGCGGGTCGCTCCCGTGACGACGTACACACGGTCCTTCAATCCAAGATCCATGCTCCTATTTTGCCCCCTCGCCCCCGAACAGTACGAAGGCGGCGCTCACCAGGCCGATATGGCTGAACGCCTGGGGGAAGTTGCCGAGCTGGCGGCCGGCCAGCGGGTCGTACTCCTCGGCGAGCAGGCCCACGTCGTTGGCCACCGACACCAGCCGTTGGAACAGCTCGCGCGCCTCCTGGGTACGGCCCGTCAGATGCAGTGCCTCCGCCAGCCAGAACGAGCAGGCCAGGAACGTACCCTCGTCGCCCGGCAGCCCGTCGACGTCGTTCGCCTCGACGCTGTAGCGGCGCAGGAAACCGCTGTGGCCGAGCTCGTCGCGGACCGCGTCGATCGTCCCGATCACCCGGGGATCGTCGTACGGCAGAAAGCCGACGCGGGGGATGAGCAGCGCTGAGGAGTCCAGCTCCCGTGAACCGTAGGACTGCGTGAACGTGTTCCGCTCGGGGTCGAAGCCGCGCTCGCACACCTCCCGGTGCACCTCGTCCCGCATCGCGCGCCAGCCGTCCAGATCACCGTCGAGGTTCGGGTAGGCCTCCAGGGCGTGTACGGCGCGGTCGGCGGCCACCCACGCCATCACCTTCGAGTACACGAAGTTCCGGCGCGGGCCGCGCACCTCCCAGATCCCCTCGTCCGGCTGCCGCCACGCCGTCCGCAGGAACTCCATCAGCGCGACCTGAACGCGCCACATGTGCGGCTTGACGGGCATGCCCGAACTCCGGGCCAGCGAGAGCGAGTCGATGACCTCGCCGTACACGTCCAGCTGCAACTGGTTGACGGCGTCGTTGCCGACCCGGACCGGTCGCGAGCGGGCGAAGCCGGGCAGCCAGGGGATCTCATACTCGGGGAGCCGTCGCTCGCCGGAGAGCCCGTACATGATCTGCAGGTCCGCCGGGTCGCCCGCGACCGCGCGCAGCAGCCAGTCACGCCAGGCCTCGGCCTCCTCGTGGTAACCGGCCGTCAGGAGTGCGCCGAGGGTGAGTGTGGAGTCGCGCAGCCAGCAGTAGCGGTAGTCCCAGTTGCGGACGCCGCCGAGCTCTTCGGGCAGCGAGGTGGTGGGGGCGGCCACGATGCCCCCGGTCGGCGCGTACGTGAGGGCCTTGAGGGTGATCAGCGAGCGCATGATGATGTCCCGGTGCGGTCCGCCGTGATGGCAGCGCGCCGACCACGCCTGCCACTCCTCGACGCTGGTCTGTAGAGCCTCGTACGGGTCGCACAGCGGCGGGCGCGGCCGGTGCGAGGGATGCCAGGTCAGGACGAAGGCGACCTTCTCGCCCTCGGCGACCGTGAACTCCGAGTACGTACGGAAGTCCTTGCCCCAGGTGCGCACGGGCGGCTCGCTGCGCAGCCACATCGCGTCCGGGCCCGCGACCGCCACATGGTGGCCGTCCGACCGGCGCATCCACGGCACCACCAGGCCGTAGTCGAAGCGCAGCCGGAGCAGGCCGCGCATCGTCACCCGGCCGCTCAGCCCTTCGATGACGCGTACGAGGTCGGGGGTGCCGTCGCGCTTCGGCATCACGTCGGTCACCCGGACCGATCCCTCGTCGGTGTCCCACTCGGTGTCGAGCACGAGTGTGTCGGGGCGGTAGGCGCGGCGGGTGCAGTCACCCGCTCCCTTGGGCGCGATCCGCCAGTGGCCGTGCTCGTCGTCGCCAAGAAGCGCGGCGAAGCAGGCCGCGGAGTCGAACCGCGGCAGGCACAGCCAGTCGATGGAGCCGTCCCGTCCCACCAAGGCGGCGGTTTGTTCGTCCCCGATGAGCGCGTAGTCCTCGATGCGTCGCTGCACGGTGGACGGGTTCCCGACCGGGAGGCCCGTCAATCGGGCCGCCAGAGTGGCGTGAGTGCGGGGCGGGGTCCCGGAGCCGGTGTTGTACGGGTGCGGGTTGGGGGGGCGGGGCCTGGTGTTGTACGGGTGCGGGTGCGGGTGCGGGTCGGTTGTCCCGGTCTGGTGTTGTACGGGTGCCGGTCGGGGTCCCGGGTCCGGTGTCGCACGGGTGGGTCCTGGGTCTCGGGGGCCGGACCCGGTGTTACACGGGTGCCGGAGCCGCCTCCGGCGCGTTCTGCGCCGCCGCTGCCTCCGCCCGGTCACGGCGTTCGCGGCGGACCAGGATCACCCAGCCCACGGGGACTCCCGCGGAGAAGAGCCACCACTGGATCGCGTACGCCATGTGCGGACCGATGTCGCTGTGTTCGGGGTCGGGGATCAGCTCGGGCGAGTCGCCCCTGGGCTCCGGGGCGGTCTGCTCGATGTACCCGCCGAGGACCTGCTCGTCGAGCCGCTTCGACTCCTGCCCGCTGTTGATCAGCATGACCATCCGGTCGGGCAGGCCCTGGACGTTCTTGATGCCGCTGTCGGCGGTCGTCTCGTCGGCCATCAGCCTGCCGGTGACGGTGATCTCGCCCGTCGCGGGCGCCGGGATCTTCGGGAACGCACTCTGTGAGGCGTCCGCCGCGATCCAGCCCCGGTTGACCACCAGGACCCGGCCGTCGTCCAGCACGAACGGGGTCAGGACGTGGTATCCGACCTCACCGTCGGAGTTGGTACGACGGCGTACGACCTCCTCGTGCGCGGTGTCGAAGTGGCCCGTCGCGGTCACCCGGCGGAAGAGGTCGTCGTGCCTGATCTCCTGACCCGGAGCGGTGAGCGACTCGGCGGGCACCGGCGTGGCGGCCAGGGAGTCGGCGATCACCGTGTTCAGCGCGACCTTGTGCTCGTGCCGGTGCAGCTGCCAGTAGCCCAGCTTGATCATCGTGGGGATGAGCGCGAGGGCCACGAGGGTGAGAATCACCCACTGCCGGGACAACAGGAAGCGGTACACCCCACGACCGTACAACTCGGTCGTGGGGCGTACTGAGGGGGGTGCGTGGTCGGCGCGGACCTGGACCGTCGGCAGCGGCTCAGGCCTTGTCGATGATCCCCACCTTCCCCTCCGCGCGGGCGCAGTGTGCGCCGCAGAACCAGTGGCCCTCGACCTCGACACCCTGGCCGATGATCTGGACCCGACAGTGCTCACAGATCGGGGCCATCCGGTGGATCGCGCAGGAGAAACAGTCGAAGACGTGCACCGCGCCCTGCGCGTGCACCTCGAAGGTCATGCCGTAGTCATTGCCACATACTTCACATCTCGCCATGCGCCACAGGGTGGGGCGCCGACGGGGCGCGGGCGAGTGGACGCCGGGCGAGTCGCCACGCAATCACCCGTCTGACGCCCCTGTCGGTGAGGTCGGCGACGCTCACGTCGGTGGGGCCTGTGACGCCCACGCCCGTGGGGCCGGCTACGCCGGGTCCACATCCCGCAGCAGCTGCCCGAACGCCGCCTCGTCGATCACCGGTGTCCCGAACTGCCTGGCCTTGACCACCTTGGACGTACTGGAGTCGGGATCGTTCGTGACGAGCAGGCTGGTGAGCCGGGACAGGCTTGTCGCGACATGCAGCCCGGCCTCGGCGGCGCGGTCCTCCAGCAGTTCACGGTCGATGGACGTGTCCCCGGAGAACGCGACCCGCATGCCCTGCTTGAGCGGCCTGTCCGCTTCGTAGCGGCCCGGGTTGGGATGGGGGCAGGCGGGGCGCTTGCGCGAGGGCCGCCAACTCCCGGACGGGTAACCGCCGCCGGACTGCCGGCCGATCGACGGGCTGGAGGACCACTCCGTGAGCGGACGGCATTCCAGGAGAGGCAGCCGGACGCCGCGGTGCGCGGCGGCCCGCAGGCTCGGCCGGAACGCCTCGGCCAGCACGCGCGCGTCGTCCAGCGCGTGGTGCGCCCGCTGCTGTACGACGCCGAAGTGCGCGGCCAGCGACTCCAGCTTGTGGTTGGGCAGCGGAAGCCCCAACTCCTTGGAGAGCGCGATGGTGCACAGCCGCTGCCGCACCGGCGCCTCGCGGTCCGCGCGTGCGTACTCCCGCGCGATCATCGACCAGTCGAAGACCGCGTTGTGCGCGACGAGCACGCGGTCCGCGAGCCGGTCGGCGAACTCCTCGGCGATGTCCTGGAAGAGCGGGGCGCCTTCGAGTACGTCGCTCGTCAGGCCGTGGATCCACACCGGGCCCGGATCCCGCTCCGGGTTGACCATCGTGTACCAGTGGTCCTCGACCTCACCGCGCGCGTCCAGCCGGTAGACGGCGGCCGAGATTATCCGGTCGTCCCGGGCCAGCCCTGTGGTCTCGACGTCGACGACCGCGTACCCCTGTGGATACGCGGTCGGCCAGGAGACGGGGGACGCTGCGGTCGTCAGGTCTTCGAGCATGGTCACTGAGAATACGGGGCGCGACTGACAGTCCTGTCCCCGGACTCCGCACTTGTCGGAGGGTCCGTCAGACACCCACGCCGCGGGCGGCCCTCAGGGCGAGTACGGGGAGTTGCGCGGGTTTCGCCCGAGTCCGCCCGTGCGTGGCCGGCGCGAAGCCCGCTGCGCACGGCCATGGACCTTTCGCCCGCCCGGTGCCAACGTGCTGCGCGCCCGGTGGACGGCGGCCTGTGAAGGGCGGTACGAGACATGGCACGAGTGAGGTACGGCGCGCGGACCGAGGCGGAGATCGCCGCCGCGCGCACCGCGAACTCGAAACTCCCCGACATCCGGTCCATCGGCGTGGTGGCCCTCTGGGAGAGCGACCCGGGCGCGGTCGCGGCGGTCCTGCCGCCCCCGCTCGAACCCACCGGGTGGCCGCTGGTGCGGGTCGGCATCAGCAGGGTCGACCTGGCCG
Organism: Streptomyces sp. NPDC087263; assembly: GCF_044744645.1. NCBI lineage: Bacteria > Bacillati > Actinomycetota > Actinomycetes > Kitasatosporales > Streptomycetaceae > Streptomyces > Streptomyces sp. NPDC087263. Next base: position 43,846 of record NZ_JBIUYT010000017.1, on the reverse strand, counting down.
GACACCCGCTGGGCGCCGGTTCGTTCGCCGTCGCCGCAGCACACGACGGCGTCGAGGGCTGGTATCCGCTCGTCAGCCGATGACCCGCGAACGGGCCCTCATCGGCGGGCTTGAGGTCTTCGGGGAGCCCAGCAAGCTCGGCGAGGTGCCTCTCCAGCGCGACGGTCTCGTCGTACACGCCGCACCCGCCCGGCACGGCATCGCGTTCGTAGAGGTACGCGGCGCCGTCAGTGGTGACCTGCCGCTGCCCGAGCCCGTCCGGAAGACCGACTTCTCCGTCAAGTTCCTTCCCGCGGTGGATGGTTCGGGTTTCGACGCCGAGGCGGTCCTCGTGCACTGCCTGCGCAGCGAGAGGGTGCGCAAGCTGGAGCGCGTGACCGGGGACGTCGTCCTGCGCGAGTCGATGTACGACCCGGTCGCCGACCTCCCCGTACGACGGCTCGTCGAGATCACCCTCGGTGAGAAGACCACCGACCTGCGCGGCAGGGTCGTCGAACGCGTCAGAGTCCAGGCCCTGTTGCCGTACATCCACCAGCGCCACGACGATCCGCGGCAGATCCTCGACGGGCCGCCGCCCGAGGGGAGCCTCTGATGGATCTGACGGAGGGGCAGGCCAGAGTCGTCAGCGCGTGTGACGACGGGTCGGTACGCGTCTGGTGACGGGTCGATACGCCGTGGGCGGCGCCCGGGGTGCGATCCTCCCCGTGTGAGCGAACCCACGCGCGACGAAACCCACGACGAACCCGACGAAGAGCCGCACGTCGAGTTTCACGACGAACCCCACGGCGGCGCCCTCGGTTCCCGGCTGAACTGGCTGCGTGCCGCCGTCCTGGGCGCCAACGACGGCATCGTCTCCACCGCGGGCATCGTGGTCGGCGTGGCGGGTGCCACCAGTGACCGCTCCGTGCTGTTCACCGCCGGGCTCGCGGGGCTGCTGGCCGGGTCCATGTCCATGGCGGCGGGCGAGTACGTCTCGGTCTCCACCCAGCTGGACTCGGAGAAGGCCGCGCTGGCGGTGGAGAAACGGGAGCTCAGGGAAGAGCCGGAGGCCGAACTCGAGGAGCTGACCCAGCTCCTGCAAGGGCGGGGCCTGACCCGGGACGTGGCTTTTGAGGCGGCCGAGCAGCTCACGCAACGGGACGCGCTCCAGGCCCACGCGCGCGTGGAGCTCGGCATCGACCCCGACGACCTCACCAACCCGTGGCACGCGGCATGGGCGAGCTTCCTGTCGTTCACCATCGGCGCGCTCCTGCCCCTGCTCGCGATCGTCCTCCCGCCGAGCGACTGGAGGGTGCCCGTCACCGTGCTCTCGGTCCTCGCCGCCCTGGTCGTCACCGGCTGGGTGAGCGCGGGTCTGGGCGCGGCGGGTGCGCGACGGGCGGTGCTGCGGAACGTGAGCGGGGGCGCGCTGGCGATGGCGGTGACCTACGCGGCAGGGGTCCTGCTGGGGGCGACAGGGGTGTGAGCGACCTGTTCAGGGCCCCGGGCCAGGGGCGGCCATTGGCGGAGACCGCCAAGAAGCAAGCGCGTACCACCGGTAATACTTGTCAGTAACAACCCCTAGCCGGGGCCCATCAGCGGCTCTACGGTTCACCCATGCCGAACCTGCCCGATGTCGTGCTGTGGTCGATACCCGCCTTCGTGCTGCTCACCGTGATCGAGGTGGTGAGTGTCCGGATCCATCCGGCCGCCGATGGCGCTGCCGCGGGGTACGAGGCGAAGGACGCCGCGACGAGCGTCGGCATGGGGCTCGGCAGCCTCGCCTTCGACTTCCTGTGGAAGATCCCGATCGTCGCCCTCTACACGGCGATCTACGAACTGACCCCCCTCCAGGTGCCCGTCCTGTGGTGGACCGTCCCGCTGATGCTGCTCGGGCAGGACTTCTTCTACTACTGGTCGCACCGCGGACACCACGTCATCCGCATCCTCTGGGCCTGCCACGTCGTCCACCACTCCAGCCGCAGGTTCAACCTCACCACCGCCCTGCGCCAGCCCTGGACGACCTGGACCGTCTGGCCCTTCTATGTCCCGCTCATCGCCCTCGGCGTGCATCCCGCGGCGCTCGCGTTCTGCTCGTCCGCGAACCTCGTCTACCAGTTCTGGATCCACACCGAGCGCATCGACAAGCTGCCCCGGGCCTTCGAGTTCGTCTTCAACACGCCCTCCCACCACCGCGTCCACCACGCCTCCCAGGGCGGCTACCTGGACCGCAACTTCGGGGGGATCCTCATCGTCTGGGACCGGCTCTTCGGGACCTTCGTCGAGGAGACCGAGCGGCCCGTCTACGGACTCACGAAGAACATCTCCACGTACAACCCGTTGCGCGTCGCCACCCACGAGTACGCCGCCATCGCCAGGGACCTGAGAGCGGCGGGGAGTTGGCGCGAGCGCGCGGGGCGGATCTTCCGCGGGCCCGGCTGGCAGCCGGCGCCGAAGTCCGCTGCGAAGACACCGATCACCGAGCCCGTCGCGTGAACCCACGCCTCGCGCGCGTGGGCGTGAACCCACGCCTCGCGCGCGTGCTGCTCGTCTCCTTCGGTGCGGCGGCCGCCGTGGACCTCGTCTCGACGGCCGCCGGTTTCGACCCGGGGCACACGGTCGCCAAGCCGCTTCTGATGCCCCTGCTCGCCGCTCACGTGGCCGCGCGCGGCGGTCCCTGGCTGCTCGTCGCTGCCCTGCTCTTCGGCTGGGGCGGCGACACCCTTCTGCTGTTCGACGCGGACCCCGCCTTCCTGGCCGGGATGGCCTCCTTCGCTGCGGGGCACGCGTGTTATCTCGCGTTGTTCAAAAGTGCTCCCCGCGCGCGTGGAGCGTGGTTTCTCGGCGCGTACGGCATCGCCCTGGTCGCCACCGTCACCCTGCTGTGGCCCGACCTCCCCGCCGAACTGCGCCTCCCCGTCGCCGGGTACAGCCTGCTGCTCACCGCGATGGCGTACGGCGCGACCCGGCTCGGACTCGTGGCAGGCCTCGGCGGCGCCCTTTTCCTGCTCTCCGACACCCTCATCGCGACCGGGGTCGCCGACTGGCCACAGCTCCCGAGGCCCGACTTCTGGATCATGCTCACCTACGCCGCCGCCCAGTTCCTGCTGGTCAAAGGCGTGCTGGGCAGGCTCGGCGCGCAATCCGCACCGGGGGCGGCGTACGGTGAGTTGTGCTCGGCGAACCGCTGAGCACAGCCGCAGACGCCCCGCAGGAGAAGGAGCCTCGCCATGCGCGCCACCACCATCCACGCCCCTTATGACATGCGCGTGGAGGACGTGCCCGAGCCCGTGGTGCAGCTGCCCACCGACGCGGTCGTCCGGGTGCTGCGGTCCTGCATCTGCGGCAGCGACCTGTGGGCGTACCGCGGCGAGTCGCCCCGGGAGCCGGGCCAGCGGATCGGGCACGAGTTCCTCGGCATCGTCGAGGAGACCGGCTCCGAGGTGACCGGCGTCAAGCGTGGCGACCTGGTCGTGGCGCCCTTCATGTGGTCCGACGGAGTGTGCGCGTACTGCCGCGAGGGGCTCACCACGTCCTGCGAGCACGGCGGCATCTGGGGCGACGTCGGCTACGACGGCGGGCAGGGCGAGGCCGTCCGCACCCCCTACGCCGACGGCACCCTCGTACAACTGCCCAAGGAGGCGGCCTCCGACGACCACCTGCTGGCGGCCCTGTTGTCGCTGTCCGACGTGATGGGCACGGGGCACCACGCGGCCGTCGGCGCGGGGGTCCACGACGGCGCCACCGTCGCCGTCGTCGGGGACGGTGCCGTCGGGCTGTGCGCCGTGCTGGCCGCCAAACGGCTCGGCGCCGAGCGGATCATCGCGCTCGGACGCCACCAGGTACGTACGGACATCGCGCGCCGCTTCGGTGCCACGGACATCGTCGCCGAGCGCGGCGAGGCGGCCGTCGAGGCCGTCCGCGAGCTGACCCGCGGCCAGGGCGCGCACTGCGTCATCGAGGCGGTCGGGACCGAGCAGTCCATGGCGACGGCCGTGAACATCTCCCGCGACGGCGGCGCCATCGGCTTCGTCGGGGTCCCGCACGGCAGCGGTACGGGCCTGGACCTGAGCGTGCTGTTCGACCGGAACATCGCCCTGCGCGGCGGGGTCGCACCGGTACGGGCGTACATCCCGGAGCTGCTGCCCGACGTCCTCGACGGGACCATCGACCCGTCGCCGGTGTTCGACGTGACCGTCGGCCTGGAGGGCGTGCCCGACGGCTACAAGGCGATGGACGGGCGCACGGCCCTCAAGGTGCTCATCACCAGCTGAAGCCCCGCCATCCTCTGGAGGCCTCTCACCAGCTGAAGCCCCGCCACCAGCTGAAGCTCCGCCACCCTCTGGAGCCCTGTCACCAGCTGAAGCCCTGTCACCAGCTGAAGCCCTGTCACCAGCTGAAGCCCTGGGAAAAGGCTCACCACCTGATCGGCAGGGGCACCGCCGTCAGCACGCCCGACACCGCGACGACCATGCCCAGTGCCACGACCTCCGCACGCGCGGGGGAGCAGGTGCTGAGCGGGTCCGCGGCCCCGCGCAGCCTGAGCCGCGCACTCAGGGCCAGGACGGCCACGACGGCCACCAGAAGCACCTTGGCCAGCAGTGTGCGCCCGTACGCCGTCGTCGTGAGCTGGTCCAGGACCGTCCCCGGCGGCATCCGGCGTAGCGCGCTCCAGGTGCCCGTCGCGGTGAGCGCCGCGAACAGGACGACCGCCACGCGCGCGTAGAGGCCCAATAGCGCGACCCCCGCCTCCGAAGGACCCCATTTCCGCAGCATCCGCAGCACATGCAGCAGACCGCCGGTCCACAGCGCCGCGCAGACCACATGAACGAGCGTCAGGCCGGAGCCGACCAGGGGGCTGTACTCCGTCGTGGGATGGGCGCGCAGCGCCTCCGCGACCGCCACCGCGGCCAGCGGCCACACCTGGAGGGCGGGGCGACGGTAGAGAGTGCAGAGGCCGGCCACCACGAACGCGTTGACCTCCAGGAGCGCCAGCTTGCCCTCCCGGGTCTCGTAGAGCCCGCCGATGTCCATGGCGGAGAGCTGGTCGGGCAGCAGGTTCCCGGTGGCCACGACCGAGGCAAGACCGAGCGCGGCCACGAGCCCGGCGACGGCGGCGAAAGGCGCCCAGCTGCGGGGCGCGTCCTCCAGAGGCGCGCCCGGCACGCGGCGGGCCAGCCGGGCCGCGAACAGTTCCCCCGCCGGGACGCACAGCGCCGCGAACAGCAGCATGCGCAGCAGGGCTATGCCCCCGGCGCCGGGGGCCGCGGCCTCTCCGGTGCCGTCGAGCGCCGCGCGCGGGCCGAGCAGCGGGATCACGGCCGCCGACGCCACCAGGGCGAGCAGGGCGACGGCCCGTCCGGTGGCCCGGCGCCGCGCCGGCTCGTCGGCGGCGGTCACCTCGGCGTTCGGTCTCGTCAACGTCACCTCAAGATCTTCACCAGTCGTCACAGATCCGGGCAAGTGCAGGGAAACAACTGGCGGAACGGCATTCCGCCCATGGATACGTCTCCGGTCGGCCCGCGACTCAGGACCAGCGCGCCGGATCGGTTCCCCAGACCCCCGGCGGCCGTGCCCAGTCGCCCGGCCCGCCCGCGAAGGACACCGGCGACCGGGCGTACCGCAGCCGCCCCAGGCCACTGTCGGTCTCAGCGAGCCAGGGCCCTGGTTCGTACGAGCCGAGCGAGGGCTCGGGGGCAGGCCCGCCAACCAGCCAGGCCGCAGTCTGCGCCAGCGCCAGCCGTACGATCCTGGTCCCGCCCTCCTCCGTCTGCTCGGTCAGCGAACGCAGCACCGCCGCAGCCAGCAGATACCCCGTGCCATGGTCGAGGGCCTGCGCGGGCAGTGCGCCCGGCCGCTCCGCCGAACCCTCCGTCTCCGCGATCCCGGTGGCGACCTGCACCATACTGTCGAAGCCCCGCCGCCCGGCCCAGGGTCCGTATCCGCCCCAGGCGGACAGCTGCGCCACCACCAGCCCGGGCCGCCGCTCCGCCAGCGCCCGAGGGGTGAGCCCGAACCGGTCCAGGGCGCCGGGCCGGTATCCGGTGACGACGACGTCGGCCCCGGCGAGCAGCTCCTCGAAGGCCCGCCGGTCCGTGGCGCGGTCGAGATCGAGACAGGCGGACCGCTTGCCGAAGCCCGTGTCGGCGTGCTGGTCGGGGAGTTCGGGCAGCCGCGGCGAGTCCACCCGCAGGACGTCCGCGCCGAGCAGGGCGAGGGTACGGGTCGCGACCGGGCCCGCGATGACCCGCGTGAGGTCCAGGACACGTACGCCCGCCGCGGGCAGCAGCGGATCACCGGAGAGCGGCGCGAGCGCGCGTACGGGTGCGTCGTCGCTCCGCTCACGGCTCAGCAGCGGCCTGCGTGCCACCGCCGCCCCCTGCTCGTGCGCCGCCCATTCCTTCGCCGAACGCAGCGCGACGGCGAGGCCACCGACCGCGTACACGGTGTCCTCCACGTCCACCGCGGACCGCTCCGCGAGGTGCCCGGCGACGGCGTCCACCGACACGTCCTCGGGCAGTCCGAGCGCGCTCAGCAGCCGCGCGCGGTGATGCGGGTAGTTCGCGTGCGTCCGCACCCAGCCGTCCGCGGTACGCCAGAACCGGGACAGCGGCGCGAAGTTCACCGGCGCCCGTCCGTCGACCAGCAGATGCCGCTCACTCACGAACGCCGTGGCGACGGCCCCGTCGTCGACCCGCACCTCGGGCACCTCGGGGAGCCCGGCCCGTCGCGCCGCCAGCTCGGCGCCCGCGAGCGCGCAGGCCCCCACACACGCATGCGCCAACTCCCTTACGGGCAGCCGCGCTTGAAGCACACCCCGTTCGACGTGCTCGATCCGCCGGACCAGGGCGGGATCGCCACCCAGGGCCGACCAGACGAACGTGGTGTCCTCAGCAGTCATGGGGCCACTATGCCGGGTGTACCGCATCACCGTGTCGCCCTCCGGGGCCGGACGCACAGAGGCCGGGCGGCAGTGGGCCGCCCGGCCTCGTCGAACGTCGCTTCCCGTTACTTGGTGACCGCGTCCAGCGCGTCCGCGGTGCCCCAGCCGTAGAAGCCGTTGCGGTTCTTCGTGCCCTCGCACACCGCGTCGACCTTGCCGTCGCTGTTGATGTCGTACGGGTCGGTGCACGGCGTGGCGTCGGCCTCGGCGTACAGCAGCGCCTTCACCAGGGCAGCGGAGGCGTGCGGGTGCGTCGACTTGATGAGGGCGGCGACGCCCGCGACGTGCGGGGACGCCATCGACGTACCGGCCATGTAGCCCCACCTGCCGCCGGGCAGCGGGCCCAGGATCAGACCGCTCGTGGCGGGCGGTGCGGGCGTCTGGTAGGCCGTCGAGTCGCCACCCGGCGCGGCGATGTCGATGACACCCTGGCCGTAGTTGGAGAAGGACGACTTGATGCCCTTCGCGCCGGTCGCCGCGACCGTCACGACACCCGGCAACTGGGTCGGAATGTCATAGCACTTGGACGGGTCGATCACCCGGTCCGAGGGGGTTCCGTCGTTCGGCGAGACCGGGTCGGTGATCGAGTCGGCCGCCAGGTCGTAGCTCTCGTTGCCCGCCGCGGCGACGTTGACGGTGCCCTTCTTCTCGGCGTACTGCGAGGCGCGGGTGATCGCGTCGACGAGGGCCTTCTGGTCCGGGTCGTCCTTGCAGTTGAAGTACCAGGGGTCGGTGTAATAGCTGTTGTTGGTGACGTCCACGCCGTGCTCGGCGGCCCACACGAAGCCGCAGACGACGGACTCCGTGTAGAAGTAGCCGGCCGTGGTCGCCACCTTGATGCCGGCGACCTTCACGCCGGGCGCGACGCCGGTGATGCCGACGCCGTTCTTGGCACCGGCGATCTCGCCCGCCACGTGCGTGCCGTGCGGGCTCTCGGCCGCGCTCGGCCGCCATGCTCCGTCGGTCGTGTCCGGCTTGCCCGTCACGCAGTTGACCGACGCGGCGCGGTCGAAGTTCGGCGCGATGTCGGGGTGCGTGTCGTCGACGCCGGTGTCGATGACGGCGACCGTCACCTTGCTGCTGCCGAGCGTCACCTCGTGCGCCTTGTCCGCCTTGATGGCAGGCAGGTCCCACTGCAACGGCTCCAACGGGTCCTGCCCGGCGACCGCCTGAGTGTTCGTCACCTCGGCGACCTCTTCGGCGGTGAGCACCTTCGGAGTGCCCACGTCGGTGGTCGACTGCGCGGGCAGCGGCGCGTTGCGCGTGTTGCCGGCCGACTGCACACCCCGTACGCCACGGATCGTCTTGGCGAAGTCGGGGTTCGAGGAGTGGACGACGATCACGCCGATCTGGTCGTACGACGTCACGATCGTGCCGCCCGCCGCGGCGATCGCCTTCGTCACCGTGGACGAAGGCGCGTGCCCGGGGCTGACGTTGACGACATAGCTGAGCGCGGTCGCGTCGGCGGCGACCTGCTGGGGTGCCTCCGCCTCGGCCGCCGACGCGCTGACGTTCGGCAGGAAGGCGAGTGCGGTGGCCGTGGCCATCCCCAGCGGGATGGCTATGGCGCGGCGGGAGCGCTTGAGAGGCGCTGTCATGGGTGTCTCCAGTTTCGTTCGCGGTACGAGCTGTACGAGCCGTGCGGAGGCTCAAGTGGCGGGCGGCCGGGCGTGATTGACGGTGTTACTTGACCGCCCGCAGTGCGTTGATGATCCCGGCCCCGTAGAAGCCGTTCAGGCCCTTGCCGCCCACACAGGTGGCGTCCACGACGCCGTCGCCGTCACCGTCGTACGCGGTCGGGCAACTCTGGCTGTCCGCCTGGGCCTTGAGGAGCGCCTGGAGCTGGGCCGGAGTCGCCTTGGGGTACGTGGACTTCAGCAGCGCGGCGACAGCGGCGGCGTGCGGCGAGGCCATCGACGTGCCCTGTAGGAAGGCGTACTGGTTGTTCGGCATCGTGGAGAGGATGCGGCCGTTCTTCGACGGCGTGTCCGGGATCTGGTACTTGTCGCCACCCGGCGCCGCGACGTCGATGACGCCCTTGCCGTAGGTGGAGAAGTACGACTTGGTGCTGTTGACGCCGGTCGAACTCACCGTGACGACACCCGGCAGCTGGGTCGGGATGTCGAAGCACTCGTGCGGGTCGACCGTGCGGGGCACCGGGGTCGAGTCGTCGGGGCTGGAGTCGTCGACTATGGCGTCCGAGTCGAGGTCGTCGTTGGCGTTGCCCGCCGCGGCGACACTGAGGGTGCCCTTCTTCTGCGCGTACAGCTGCGCCCGGTTCACCGCGTCGAGGATCGCCTTCTGGTCGGGGTCGTCCAGGCAGTTGTAGAGCCAAGGGTCCACGTAGTAGCTGTTGTTGGTTATCTCGACGCCGTGGTCGGCGGCGAACACGAAGGCGCAGACGACACTCTCCGGGAAGAAGAGCTGTCCGGCGTCCGGCTCGGCCACCGTGATGCCCGCGACCTTCACACCCGGCGCGATGCCCGCCACACCGATGTCGTTGCGGGCGGCGGCGATCTCACCGGCGACATGCGTGCCGTGGTAGTGGTCGGCGTCCACCGGACGCCAGGCGCCGTACGTCGTGTCCGCCTTGCCGCCCACACAGCTCGCGGACTGCGAGGCGGAGAAGTTCGGGGCGAGGTCCGGGTGCGTGTCGTCGACGCCGGTGTCGATCACGGCGACTGTCACGTTCTTGCTGCCCGGGTTGATCTTCGCGGCCTTGTCGGCGCCGATCGCGCGCAGGTCCCACTGGTCGGCCTCCAGGGGCTCCTGGCCCGCCGCGGCGCTCTGCGAGAGCTCGGCGGCGTCCGCCGCCGACAGCAGCTGCGCCGCGCCCTCCTCCGTGGTCCCCGCGGCGGTCAGCGGCGCCGTGTGCGTCGCGCCCGCCGACTGCACTCCACGCGCCGCGCGGATCTGCTCGCCGAAAGCGGGGTTGGCCGAGTGGACGACGATGACACCGATCTTCTCGTACGCGATGACGACGGTGCCGCCGGCCTTGGCGATGGCCTTCTTCACCGACTCGACCGTGCGGTGGTCGGCCTTGGTGTTGACGACGTAGGGCAGAACCGGGCCGTCCGCACTCGTCGCGGCGGTCGCCGTGAGCGGGGTCGCCGACGCGGCACCCGGCAGGAAGCCGAGCGAGGCGGTGAGCGACAGAACGACGGGTACCGCGAGGGCGAGCCGGCGTCTGGAACGCAGATGAGCCATGGGATCTCCACATCATCCGGAAAACGAGCTGCCCGAACACAGGTTGGTGCTCGGGCAGGTACATGACGGAGTGGTGCAGGCCGAAGCTATCTCCCGTCCGACCTGGGCAGCAATGACTTCCGGCGATGACTTCTGAAAGAAGTGCCGCGAGTTGAACCTGCCCGCGCGTGGCGCCGTGACGTTGAACAGGGAGCCCGAGCACGATCGAGCCCCTGCTGGATCACGCCCGTGGCCACCTGACAGTGCCGTCCGGTCCACGTGATCCACGTCATCGTGAGGTCAGAAACAGCCATGTCCCTACCCAGACCGTCCCCGTCCCCGTCCGCGAGCCCCGGCTCGCCCCCGTCCACCGTCGCTACCGCACCCGCAACGCGAGGAGACTCCGTGGCCACCGACGCACCGCCCCCCTCGAAGACAGATCCTGAGCTCCCCTCGACCGAGAAGTTCGTCGAGATGCAGGAGAGCGCGGAGTTCGGTGAACTGCGCCGTTCCTACCGCTCCTTCGCCTTCCCGCTGACCATCGGCTTCATCACCTGGTACCTGCTGTACGTCCTGCTCTCGAGCTACGCGGGCGACTTCATGGGCACCAAGCTGATCGGCAACATCAACGTCGCCATGGTCCTCGGCTTCGCCCAGTTCCTCACCACGTTCCTCATCGCCTGGTGGTACTCGCGGTTCGCCACGGCGAACCTCGACCCCAAGGGCGCAGCCATCAAGTCCAAGATGGAGGGCGGCGAATGAGCCCCCAGTTCGTCATCGCCGCCGGTGAAGCCAGCGAGCACCGGCCGCTGATCGTCTCCCTGTTCGCCGTCTTCGTACTGGCGACCCTCGTCATCACCGTCTGGGCGGGCCGCCAGACCAAGGACGCGGCCGACTTCTACGCGGGCGGGCGCCAGTTCAGCGCCTTCCAGAACGGCCTCGCCGTCTCCGGCGACTACATGTCCGCCGCGTCCTTCCTCGGCATCGCGGGCGCGATCGCCCTCTTCGGGTACGACGGCTTCCTGTACTCCATCGGCTTCCTCGTCGCCTGGCTGGTGGCGCTGCTCCTGGTCGCCGAACCGCTGCGGAACTCCGGCAAGTACACGATGGGCGACGTCCTCGCGTACCGCATGCGCCAGCGCCCGGTCCGTACGGCGGCAGGCACCTCCACGATCGTCGTCTCGATCTTCTACCTGCTGGCCCAGATGGCGGGCGCCGGTGTCCTGGTCTCCCTGCTGCTCGGCATCACCAGCGACGCGGGCAAGGTCGGCATCGTCGCGCTCGTCGGCCTGCTGATGATCGTGTACGTGACGATCGGCGGCATGAAGGGCACCACCTGGGTCCAGATGGTCAAGGCTGTCCTGCTCATCGCGGGCACCCTGCTCATCACCTTCCTGGTGCTGCTCAAGTTCAACTTCAACATCTCCGACCTGCTCGGCTCGGCCGCCGAGAACAGCGGCAAGGGCTCGGCCTTCCTGGAACCGGGCCTCAAGTACGGCCTCACGACCACCTCGAAGATCGACTTCATCTCGCTGGGCATCGCGCTGGTCCTTGGCACCGCAGGCCTGCCGCACATCCTGATCCGCTTCTACACGGTCCCCAACGCCAAGGCCGCGCGGAAGTCCGTGATCTGGGCGATCGGCATCATCGGCGGCTTCTACCTGATGACCATCGCGCTCGGCTTCGGCGCCGCCGCGCTCATCAAGCCGGACGAGATCATCGCCTCCAACAAGGCGGGCAACACGGCCGCGCCACTGCTCGCGCTCCATCTCGGCGGCGTCGACTCGGCATGGGGCGCGATCCTGCTCGCCACCATCTCGGCGGTCGCCTTCGCGACGATCCTCGCGGTCGTCGCCGGCCTGACCCTCGCCTCGTCCTCCTCGTTCGCGCACGACATCTACGCGAACGTCATCAAGAAGGGCACGGCCACCGAAAAGGAAGAGGTCAGGGCCGCCCGCTACGCCACGGTCGCCATCGGTGTCGTCTCCATCGGCCTCGGCGCCCTCGCACGCGACCTGAACGTCGCCGGCCTGGTCGCCCTCGCCTTCGCGGTCGCCGCCTCGGCCAACCTGCCGACGCTCCTCTACAGCCTCTTCTGGAAGAGGTTCACGACGCAGGGCGCACTCTGGTCGATCTACGGCGGTCTCGTCACCGCGGTCGGCCTGGTGCTGTTCTCGCCGGTGGTCTCGGGCAAGCCCACGTCGATGTTCCCGGACGTCGACTTCCACTGGTTCCCGCTGGAGAACCCCGGCATCATCTCGATCCCGGTCGGCTTCCTGCTGGGCTGGATCGGCACGCTCCTCTCCAAGGAGGAGCCCGACACCGGCAAGTACGCCGAGCTGGAGGTCCGGTCCCTCACCGGTACCGGAGCGCACTGAGCACTTCCCTGTGACGGCCGCGTCGTAGATCCCTACGACGCGGCCGCGCCGTGTCTGGTGGGATCGGGCCTCCGCCGATGTCAGTCCCGTCACGTAGGCTCGCTGGTGTCAGGAGAAAAAGATCCGCATCGAGGGGAGGGGGCCCACGTGCTCATCGACACCTACGGCCGGGTAGCCACCGACCTACGCGTCTCGCTGACCGACAAGTGCAATCTGCGCTGCACGTACTGCATGCCCGAAGAGGGCCTACAGTGGCTGGCCAAGCCCGACCTGCTCACGGACGACGAGATCGTCCGCCTCGTCGGCATAGCGGTCACCAGCCTCGGCATCACCGAGGTCCGCTTCACCGGCGGCGAGCCCCTGCTGCGCCCCGGCATCGTCGGCATCGTCGAGCGGGTCGCCGCCCTGGAGCCCCGCCCCCAGATGTCCCTCACGACGAACGGCATCGGCCTCAAGCGCACCGCCGCGGCCCTCAAGGCGGCGGGCCTGGACCGGGTGAACGTATCGCTGGACACCCTGCGCCCCGACGTCTTCAAGACCCTCACCCGCCGGGACCGCCACAAGGACGTCATCGAGGGCCTGGCAGCCGCCCACGACGCCGGCCTGACCCCCGTCAAGGTCAACACGGTCCTGATGCCGGGCCTGAACGAGACCGAGGCCCCGGATCTGCTGGCCTGGGCCGTGGAGCACGACTACGAACTGCGGTTCATCGAGCAGATGCCGCTGGACGCCCAGCACGGCTGGAAGCGCGAGGGCATGGTCACCGCCGGTGACATCCTCACCTCACTGCGCACCCGTTTCCAGCTCACCGAGGAGGCTGCCACCGTGCGCGGCTCCGCCCCCGCGGAGCGCTGGCTCGTCGACGGCGGTCCGCACCGCGTCGGCGTGATCGCCTCGGTCACCCGCCCGTTCTGCTCGGCCTGCGACCGTACGCGGCTCACGGCCGACGGCCAGGTCCGCACCTGCCTCTTCGCCTCCGAGGAGACCGACCTGCGGGCCGCCCTGCGCTCGGACGCCCCCGACGAGGAGATCGCCCGCATCTGGCGGCTCGCGATGTGGGGCAAGAAGGCGGGCTCCGGCCTGGACGACCCGTCGTTCCTCCAGCCGGATCGGCCGATGTCGGCGATCGGCGGCTGACCCGCCGCTATCGGACCTCGTCCTGCTCCCACTCCGCCAAGGGCACCACGTCCTTCAGGAACCCGCGTACACCAAGGAACTTGGAGAGATGCTCGCGGTGGTCCTCACACGCGAGCCACGTCTTGCGGCGCTCGGGAGTGTGCAGCTTCGGGTTGTTCCACGCGAGCACCCACTCCGCGTCGGCACGACAGGCCTTGGCCGAGCACTGAGGAGTGGAGGGGGCGGCATCGGGGAAGAGCGGGAAGGTCACGCACCCAGCCTAGACGGCTCCGAAAACGGCCCTGGAAACAGCCCCGAAAAGGCGACGCCGAGCAGCCACGGGGGGAGCTGCCCGGCGTCGGTCCGTCGCTCCGACGGGGGATGCGGAGCGCGTACGAAGTATGCCATGGGGGACCCGGTGCCTGGCACCGGAACAACATGATTGATCTGAGCTTTTCTTGAGCTTAACGCACCTTTGGGTTCCACTTTCGGCCCATCCTCCGTGGTCAGCTCCAGGGTGGTGCCGACGGCCGATGGGTCAGCTCGGGTCGTGCGGCTCGGCCCGTGGCCGTGCCCCCGAGTCGGCCGCGACGTCTTCCGGCGCGGGCTCCGCGAAGCCGTTCTGCCGCGGCGGCGCGATCATCGGACGGGTGGGGGCGGCGACGAACGTCGAAGGCAACGACGGCACGTTCTCCCGGCCCGCGTTGGCGATCACCACGGAGACATAGGGGAGAAGTACGCCCAGTACCAGGGCGACCACGGCGACATGACGCTCGACGTTCCAGAGGACGGCGGTGAGGATCACGGCGACCGTGCGGACGGACATCGAGATGACATAGCGGCGCTGTCTTCCGCGTACGTCCTCGTCGAGCCCCTGCCTGGCTCCGGTGATCCGGAAGACCTGGCCGTTGCTCTGCTTCCGCAGCACGTTCCACCACCCGCCCGTGTCGGACTCTCCCCGGCCCGTACCCAGTCCGACCCCGGTCAGGGAGGCAGGCCCGAACAGCCTTCAGGTTACGCCGAGGCTGCGTCGTCTTCGAGACCGGGGCCAGTTCCCACGGGCCGGAACCGATGCGTCGTACCGCGTATGGCTCCGCCCGACATGCGCCGTATGGCGGACAGTCCGACACTGGGCCTAATTGCTCGCGTAGAGCCGTACTAGGAGGCAGCCATGGGCTGGTTGTGGGCGATCATCGTCGGGTTTGTACTGGGCCTGCTGGCCAAGGCCATCCTTCCGGGCAAGCAGCACAGCCCACTCTGGCTGACCACCATCTTCGGCATCATCGGCGCCATCGTCGGCAACGCGATCGCCCGGAGCATCGGCATCGACGAGACGAGCGGCATCGACTGGGGCCGGCACGCGCTGCAACTCGGCGCCGCCATCGTCATCGTCTTCCTGGGCGACATGGCATACGTGGCCCTACGGGGCAACAAGCAGCGAGCCTGAGCATCGGTACGTACGCCGAAGGGGCGGACCCGTCACGGGTGTCCGCCCCTTCGCCGTGCATACGAGGGCTCAGGCCCCCGTGACTTCCACGGCCGCCAGGTTCTTCTTGCCCCGGCGCAGCACCAGCCAGCGCCCGTGCAGCAGGTCCTCCTTGGCGGGGACCGCGTCCTCGGCGGGGACCTTCGCGTTGTTCACGTACGCGCCGCCCTCCTTGACCGTGCGGCGCGCGGCCGACTTGCTGGCCACCAGGCCGACCTCCGCGAAGAGGTCCACCGTGGGTGCCAGCTCGGCGACCTGGATGTGCGGCACCTCGGAGAGGGCCGCCGTCAGCGTCCTCTCGTCGAGCTCGGCCAGCTCGCCCTGCCCGAAGAGGGCCCTGGACGCGGCGACCACGGCGGCCGTCTGGTCGGCTCCGTGCACCAGCGTCGTCAGCTCCTCGGCGAGCGCCCGCTGGGCCGCGCGGGCCTGGGGGCGCTCCTCGGTCTGCTTCTCCAGGTCCTCGATCTCCTCGTGGGACCTGAAGCTGAAGATACGCAGGAACTTGGAGACGTCCCGGTCGTCCGCGTTCAGCCAGAACTGGTAGAACGCGTACGGCGTGGTCATCTCGGCGTCCAGCCAGATCGTGCCGGACTCCGTCTTGCCGAACTTGGTGCCGTCCGCCTTGGTGATCAGCGGGGTGCCCAGCGCGTGCACCACGGCCTCCGGCTCGACCCGGTGGATCAGGTCGGTGCCCGAGGTGAGGTTGCCCCACTGGTCGCTGCCGCCGGTCTGCAGCGTGCAGCCGTGCCTGCGGTACAGCTCCAGGAAGTCCATGCCCTGGAGGATCTGGTAGCTGAACTCCGTGTAGCTGATGCCCGCGTCGGAGTTGAGCCGCCGGGAGACGGCTTCCTTCGCGATCATCTTGTTGACCCGGAAGTGCTTGCCGATGTCCCGGAGGAACTCGATGGCCGACAGGCCCTCGGTCCAGTCCAGGTTGTTGACCATCACCGCGGCGTGCGGACCCTCGAAGTCCAGCAGCGGTGCGATCTGCGCGCGCAGCCGCCCCACCCACTCGGCGACGACCTCGGGTGAGTTCAGCGTGCGCTCGGAGTTCGGCTTCGGGTCGCCGATCAGGCCGGTGGCGCCGCCGACCAGGCCCAGCGGGCGGTTGCCCGCCTGCTGGATCCGGCGCATCGTCAGGATCTGCACGAGGTTTCCGAGATGCAGGCTCGGCGCGGTCGGGTCGAAACCGCAATAGAACGTGACGGGACCGTCCGCGAACGCCTTGCGCAATGCGTCCTCGTCAGTGGAGAGGGCGATCAGCCCCCGCCACTGCAGTTCGTCGACGATGTCCGTCACGGTTCTCGTATCTCCTTGGAAAAGGTCCGGTCGAGCTCGTACGAGGTTATACGCCCTGACTGACAGAGCTCATATTGAAGTCCGGGATGCGCAGGGCGGGCATCGCAGCCCGAGTGAACCAATCGCTCCACTCGCGCGGCAAAGTCTTTTCGGTCCGCCCCGCCTCCGTCGCCCGCCCCAGCAGGCCCACCGGCGACTCGTTGAACCGGAAGTTGTTGACCTCGCCGACGACCTGGCCGTTCTCGACGAGGTAGACGCCGTCCCGGGTCAGCCCGGTCAGCAGCAGGGTCGCCGGGTCGACCTCGCGGATGTACCAGAGGCAGGTCAGCAGCAGGCCGCGCTCGGTGGCGGCAACCATCTCCTCCAGGGAGCGGTCGTCGCCGCCGTCCAGGATCAGGTTGCCGATCGACGGCGCCACCGGCAGTCCGGTCAGGCCCGCGCTGTGCCGGGTGGTGGTCAGGTGCTTGAGCTCACCGTCGCGGATCCACTCGGTCGCCTTGAGGGGCAGCCCGTTGTCGAACACGGACGCGTCGTCGCCGGAGGAGTGGGTGAGGACGAACGGCGAGGTTTCGAGCCCCGGCTCGTGCGGGTCGCTGCGCAGCGTCAGCGGCAGTTCGGTGAGCCTCTCGCCGACGCGGGTCCCGCCGGGCTTGCTGAACACCGTCCGGCCCTCTGCCGCGTCCCGGGCCGACGCCGACCACAGCTGGTAGATCAGCAGGTCCGCGACGGCGGTCGGCGGCAGCAGCGTCTCGTAGCGCCCCGCGGGCAGGTCGATACGCCGCTGTGCCCACCCGAGTCGTACGGCCAGCTCGGCGTCCAGCGCCGCCGGGTCGACGTCCTTGAAGTCTCGTGTCGACCGCCCCGCCCACGCCGAACGCGTACGGTCCGGCGACTTGGCGTTGAGCTCCAGCGTCCCCTTGGGCTGGTCGTGCCGCAGCCGCAGCCCCGTCGACGTACCGAGATAGCTGGAGACGAGCTCGTGGTTGGCGAACCCGTAGAGCTCCCGGCCGCCCGCACGCGCGCGGGCGAACGATTCACCGAGCGCCGGCGCGAAGTCCGCGAACACGGCGGACGAGGTCTCGACGGGGGCGTCCGTGAAGTCGGGGGACTCCGGGACGCCCGAGACGAGCGGCTGGGCGTCCTCGGCCGGAGCCGCACCACGTGCCGCCGCCTCCGCGGCCCGCACCAGGGGCTCCAGTTCATCGGCGGTCACGGCCGCGCGCGAGACCACTCCGGACGCCGTGCCCTCGCGGCCGTCGACGGTGGCGATGACGGTGAGCGTGCGCCCGCGCGTGACCCCGTTCGTGGTCAGCGCGTTGCCCGCCCAGCGCAGGTTGGCGGTCGACTCCTCGTCGGCGATCACCACGCAGCCGTCGGCGCGGGAGAGTTCGAGGGCGCGCTCGACAACCTCGTGCGGCTTGTTCGTAGAAGTCGTCGTGCTCATCGACCGGCCTCCTGCGTGGTGTTGAGAATGTTGACGCCCTTGAAGAGGGCCGACGGGCAGCCGTGCGAGACCGCCGCGACCTGACCCGGCTGGGCCTTGCCGCAGTTGAAGGCACCGCCCAGTACGTACGTCTGCGGTCCGCCGACCGCGGCCATCGAGCCCCAGAAGTCGGTGGTCGTCGCCTGGTACGCGACATCACGCAGCTGGCCCGTGATCTGACCGTTCTCGATCCTGAAGAACCGCTGCCCGGTGAACTGGAAGTTGTAGCGCTGCATGTCGATGCTCCAGGAGCGGTCACCGACGACATAGATGCCCCGGTCGACGCTCCCGATCAGGCCCTCGGTCGAGAGCCCGGCGGGATCCGGCTGGAGCGACACGTTCGCCATGCGCTGCACGGGCACATGACCGGGGGAGTCGGCGTACGCGCACCCGTTGGAGCGCTCGAACCCGGTCAGCTTCGCGATACGCCGGTCGAGCTGATAGCCGACGAGGGTCCCGTCCTTCACCAGGTCCCACGACTGTCCGGCGACACCCTCGTCGTCGTACCCGATGGTCGAGAGTCCGTGCTCGGCGGTCCGGTCACCGGTGACGTTCATCAGCTCGGAGCCGTACCGCAGTTTGCCCAGCTGGTCGAAGGTGGCGAAGGAGGTCCCGGCGTACGCGGCTTCGTAGCCGAGTGCCCGGTCCAGTTCGGTGGCGTGGCCGATGGACTCGTGGATGGTCAGCCAGAGGTTGGACGGGTCGACGACCAGGTCGTACACCCCCGCCTGCACGCTGGGGGCGCGCATCTTCTCGGCGAGCAGTTCCGGAATCTGCTCCAGCTCGGAGTCCCAGTCCCAGCCGGTGCCCGTCAGATACTCCCAGCCGCGCCCGACCGGCGGCGCGATGGTCCGCATCGAGTCGAACTCGCCGCTGGACTCGTCGACGGCGACGGCGTTCACCTGCGGGTGCAGCCGTACACGCTGCTGCGTGGTCACGGTCCCGGAGGTGTCGGCGTAGAACTTGTTCTCGTGCACGGTCAGCAGCGAGGCGTCGACATGGCTGACGCCGTCGGCCGCAAGGAGCCGCGCGCTCCACTCCGCGAGCAGCCCGGCCTTCTCCTCGGCCGGCACGGAGAAGGGATCGATCTCGTACGACGAGATCCACGTCCTGTCGGCGTGCACCGGCTCGTCCGCCAGCTCGACGCGCTCGTCGGATCCGGCCGCCTTGATCACCTGGGCCGAAAGCTTCGCCATCGCCACGGCCTGCGAGGCGACCTTCGCGGCCGCGTCCATCGTCAGATCCACCCCCGACGCGAATCCCCAGGTCCCGCCGTGCACCACGCGCACCGCATACCCGAGGTCCGTCGTGTCGGAGGATCCGGCGGGCTTGGCGTCCCGCAGCCGCCAGGCCGCGCTGCGCACCCGTTCGAAGCGGAAGTCGGCATGGTCGGCGCCCAGCGCCCGGGCCCGCGCGAGCGCGGCGTCGGCCAGGGCGCGCAGCGGTAGTGCCGTGAAGGCTTCGTCGATGGAATGAGGCACGGAGGTCTCCCTGCTGTCGTGGCCTGTCGGACCGATCATGTCGCGCGGGCGGGGTCGGAGGCCATGTCTTTCCGGTGCCTTGCGAACCTTTATGGACGGCCGGGTTGCCCGTCGGTGGGCGGGCCACGGGCTTTCGGCAGGTGGGCTATGGGCTTTCGGTCGGCGGGCAATGGGCTTTCGGCGGGGCGGGCTACGGCTTTCTGTAGGGACCCGACAGCGAGTCCCCTACGCGACTGTCGGTGCCCGATTCTCCGCATGCGGGGCGGGACCGATAGGTTTTCGAGTAAGGCGCCTGTCCTGTGCAGGGGCTTCGGACCGTTATCGAAAGGGTGATCCGTTGAGCCGCTCGGTTCTCGTCACCGGAGGCAATCGGGGCATCGGCCTCGCCATCGCCCGCGCGTTCGCCGAGGGCGGCGACAAGGTCGCGATCACTTACCGTTCCGGCGAGCCACCGGCCGTGCTTACCGATCTGGGTTGCCTCGCGGTGAAGTGCGACATCACCGACTCCGAGCAGGTGGAGCAGGCCTACAAGGAGATCGAGGCCGAGCACGGTCCGGTCGAGGTTCTGATCGCCAACGCGGGTGTCACCAAGGACCAGCTCCTGATGCGCATGTCGGAGGAGGACTTCACGTCCGTCCTCGACACCAACCTCACGGGCACCTTCCGCGTCGTGAAGCGGGCCAACCGAGCCATGCTGCGGGCCAAGAAGGGCCGCGTCGTACTGATTTCCTCGGTCGTGGGGCTGCTCGGCTCCGCGGGCCAGGCGAACTACGCCGCCTCCAAGGCCGGCCTGGTCGGTTTCGCGCGCTCGCTCGCCCGTGAACTCGGCTCGCGCAACATCACCTTCAACGTCGTCGCGCCCGGTTTCGTCGACACCGACATGACCAAGGTGCTCACCGACGAGCAGCGCGCGGGCATCGTCAAGCAGGTGCCGCTGGGCCGCTACGCGCAGCCCGAGGAGATCGCCGCCACGGTGCGGTTCCTCGCCTCGGACGACGCCTCGTACATCACTGGAGCCGTCATTCCCGTCGACGGCGGATTGGGCATGGGTCACTGATCACCATGAGCGGAATTCTCGAGGGCAAGCGCGTCCTGATCTC
Source organism: Streptomyces sp. NPDC087263 (assembly GCF_044744645.1). Taxonomy (NCBI): domain Bacteria; kingdom Bacillati; phylum Actinomycetota; class Actinomycetes; order Kitasatosporales; family Streptomycetaceae; genus Streptomyces; species Streptomyces sp. NPDC087263. The sequence goes on along the minus strand of NZ_JBIUYT010000017.1, from coordinate 23,395 downwards.
CGGTGTGCTGCTGGAGTCCTCCATCGCCTTCCACGCCGCCAAGCAGGCCCAGGAGCAGGGCGCCGAGATCATCCTGACCGCGTTCCCGCGGCCCACGCTGACCGAGCGCATCGCCAAGAAGCTCCCCAAGCCCACCAAGGTCATCGAGCTCGACGTGACCAACGACGAGCACCTCGCGCGTCTTGCCGACATCGTCGGCGAGGAGCTGGGCGGCCTGGACGGCGTCGTGCACTCCATCGGCTTCGCGCCGCCGGACGCGCTCGGCGGCAACTTCCTCAACACGCCGTTCGAGTCGGTCGCCACCGCCATGCACGTCTCGGCGTTCTCCCTGAAGTCGCTGACCATGGCGTGCCTGCCGCTGATGCAGAGCGGCGGTTCGGTCGTCGGCCTCACCTTCGACGCGTCCTTCGCCTGGCCGCAGTACGACTGGATGGGCCCGGCCAAGGCCGCCCTGGAGGCGACCAGCCGCTACCTCGCCCGCGACCTGGGCAAGCAGAACATCCGCTGCAACCTCATCTCCGCGGGCCCGCTCGGCTCGATGGCCGCCAAGTCCATCCCGGGCTTCGACGAGCTGGCCTCCGTGTGGGACAACCGCTCCCCGCTGGAGTGGGACCTGAAGGACCCGGAGCCGGCCGGCAGGGGCATCGTCGCGCTGCTGAGCGACTGGTTCCCGAAGACCACCGGCGAGATCATCCACGTGGACGGCGGTCTGCACGCCATCGGGGCGTGATTTCCCGTACGAGGCCGACGCCCCGTTTCCCGCAGCGCGCGGGGAGCGGGGCGTCACCCGTTAGGCCCATTTGACGGGCATCCGGGACGGCGCACCACGCACGCTGGGAGGACGCACCGCCCCGCAGCCGTACGGCCGAGGAGGTCCCCTTGTGCGCCTGTCCCGCCGTTTCGCCCCGGTGTTCGCCGCCGTCGCTCTCGTGACGGTTCTGCCGTACGACGCCGTGCCCCACGCGCGCGTGGGCTCCGAGAATCCGCCCGTGCTACAGCCGTTCGGTGCCGAGTGCCGCACCACGGTCACCGGCTCGCATGCCGTCGCGTACTGCCACAACCCTTACGTGGATACCGATCGCGTACGCCTGCACGTCGAGTGCGACCGCTGGTGGGACATCGACAGCGACGGCGCCCTCGTCGGCGCGGGACCGGCGGAGACCGTGCGGCTGACCGGCCGGTGCTGGAAGGAGATCCGGTCGGCCTGGGTCAGCCACCAGAAGTGACGACGGGGTCCTACTGGTTGAGTCGTCCCGGGCGGCACAGGAACGGATAGCCCGCAGCCTCCGTGGCAGCCGCCTCCGCCTCGCCCGCGCGGATCGCGTCCACGAGCCGGGTGTGGTCCATGTACGTCTCCGGCGTCAGCTCCTTGCCGACGTCCTCGCGCAGCCAGTCGCGCAGTACCTCGCCCAGGTCCGCGTACATCGCCGTCATGACGTCGTTGTGGGAGGCGGCCACCACCGCCAGATGGAAGGTCGCGTCGGCGGTCACGAAGGCCTCCGCGTCGCCCGACTCCCAGGCCTCCTCACGGCGTACGAGCAGGCCGTCCAGCTGTTTGAGATCGCGCTCGGTGCGCCGCTCGGCGGCCAGTTTCGCGGCGCTCGACTCCAGCGTGGAGCGCAGCTCGGCGATGTGCCGCGGATCGGCGTCCGCGAAGCGGCGGTGCATCACGCCCGCCAGCTCGCTGGTCGCCGCCACGTAGGTGCCCGAACCCTGTCGGATGTCGAGCAGGCCGTTGTGCGCGAGCGCGCGGACGGCCTCGCGGACCGTGTTGCGGGCGACGCCCAGCTGTTCGACGAGCTCCGGCTCGGTCGGGATGCGGGAGCCCACCGGCCACTCGCCCGAGGTGATCTGGTTCCGCAGCTCGGCGATGACCTGCTCGGACAGTGCCGAACGGCGAGGGTGGCTCAGCGGCATGACGGTCCTTCGTACGGGGCCGGAGGCTCCGGAGACTAACGCAAGGGGATTGGACAGCCAATCATCCCATGATTCTATGATGGGGGACATGGCAAGCGAGGAGACCCGGACGATGCCGTCCGCACCCATACGCAGTTCCGCGGGCACCGAGACGGAGACCGAGCGTGAAACGCCCGCCACGCGCGCGTGGATGACGCGTCTGGTGGTCGTCGCGATCGTCCTCACGGCCCTCAATCTGCGGCCCGCGATCACGAGCCTCGGCGCCCTCCTGGAAGAGGTACGCGACGGACTCGGCATGAGCGGCAGCGTCGCCGGGCTGCTCACCTCCGTGCCGCCGCTCTGTTTCGCGGTCTTCGGGGTGATGGCGCCGCGGCTCGCCCGCCGTTTCGGGCCCGGTGCCGTCGTCTGCGCGGGCATGGTCGCCATCGCGACGGGCCTGGCGATCCGCCCGTACGCCGGGAACACCGTCGGCTTCCTGGCCGCCACCGCACTCGCGCTCATGGGTATCGCCGTCAGCAACGTGCTGATGCCGGTGATCGTCAAGAGCTGGTTCCCGGAGCGGGTCGGCTCGATGACCGGCCTGTACTCCATGGCCCTCGCACTCGGCACCGCGGCCGCTGCGGCGGTGACCGTTCCCATGACCGATGCCCTGGGCGGCAGTTGGCGGTCCGGGCTCGTGGTGTGGGCGGGGCTGGCGGTGGTGGCCGTACTGCCGTGGATACCGCTCACGCGCGCGCGGGGGGCCGGCGCGAGCGGTCGGCAGGGGACCTTCGTGCCCGGTGCGCAGGGGACTTCCGTGCCTGGCTCGCGGGGGGATTCGAGGTCCGGTGTTTCCGGCTCGGTCCCGCACGTGCCCGACGGGCTGCGGATCACCCGGAGCCGTACCGCATGGGCGCTCGCCGTGTTCTTCGGGCTTCAGGCCACCGCGGCGTACATCACGATGGGTTGGATGGCGCAGATCTTCCGCGACGCGGGAGTCTCGGCCGGCACCGCGGGTCTGCTCCTCGCCGTCACGATGGTGATGGGCGTGCCGCTGGCCTTCGTCATCCCGCGCCTCGCCACGCGCCTGCCCCACCAGGGGCCGATCGTGGTCGCGCTCGGCGTCTGCGGTCTCGCCGGATACGCGGGCCTCTACGTCGCCCCCGCGGGCGGCGCCTGGGCCTGGGCCCTGCTGCTCGGCGTCTCCAACTGCGCCTTCCCGCTGGCCCTCACGATGGTCGGCATGCGGGCCAGGACCGGTGCGGGCGTGGCCAAACTGTCGGCCTTCGCGCAGAGCGCCGGTTATCTGATCTCCATTCCCGGGCCGCTCCTCGTGGGCGTGCTCTACCAGCACAGCGGCGGCTGGGGGCTGCCCATCGCTCTCATGGCCGGGCTGATGATCCCGCAGATCGCGGTGGGCATCCTCGCGGGGCGCGACCGCACGGTGGAGGACGAGGCCGCGCGCCGGATATGAGGCTGAGTGCCGAATGTGAGGCCGCGCGCCGGATGCGTTGATGAGGGGTCCGAGCGGGCCCAGGAGCGATCCGAGGGTGCACCCGGGGGGATCCAATCCCGTTGGTGAGGTGGTGACCCCACCCGTGATGGGGCGGGTGAAGGGTGCGAGACTGGGCGTATGCCAGTGCTCGATCCGAACCCCCAGAACGGCCAGAAGAAGATGCTGCTCATCTTCGGCACGTTCCTCGCCATCACCGTGATCATCGGCATCATCGCGACGATCGCCTCACCCTGACCGCCGCGCAGTCCCCTTGAGCGCCGCGTGCTGTCGCTTTGGGCGCCGTGCGCTGTCGTTTTGACCGCCGCGTACGTCCCCCTGGCCGCCATGCCGTCACCGTGCCCGGCGGGGTCCTCGCGGCGCACGCCCGGCGTCCGTGGTGGTGCTGGCCCCCCATCCCCTAGGGGGTGAGTGTCAGGGTCAAGTGGGTGGATCACCGGATGGGTTGAGGGCTCCGGATTCCGTAACTTCGAATTGTGGCCCGCGAGGACGCGGCCACGGACCACTCGAAGACCACGGAGGCGGCATGTCGGCCCCTACGCACCCCCGGCTCCACCCGGCGACCAAGGGCCGCATCGACATCCGGCTGCCCTGGTGGGCCCTCGCGCTGCCGATGCTCGCCTTCGTCACCCTGCTGCTCCTGATACTCAATCCGGTGGACGCGCACGCGGCCGGCGACACCCCCGTGATCACGGATGTCTTCGAGCGCGTCCAGCAGACGGTGCTGAACCAAGCACCATGATCCGCAGGCCACCAGGAGCCCGGATTCGCCCCGCCACCAGGCGCCGTGACCTCCCTGCCCCAGGTGTCGTCAACCGCCCCGCACCGTCGCCCCGAGAGCCCCTGTCACCCCTCCCGGTGCAGCGAGTCAACTCCCTGCGCCCCATGGCGTGTTTCATGCGAAGCTGGGACACATGAGCGTCGCAGAACCCCGCAGGATTGTCCTCTTCCGGCATGCGAAAGCCGACTGGCCACAGGTGTCCGACCACGAGCGGCCGCTCGCCGACCGGGGCCGCAAGGACGCAGCCGTCGCCGGACGCAAGCTGGCCGACACCGGCATCCCCTTCGATCTGGCCCTCTGCTCCACCGCGGCCCGGACGCGTGAGACCTGGAAGCTCGCCGTCCATGAGCTCCAGCACCGGCCGAAGACGGTCTATGAGGAGCGGCTGTACGAAGCCTCGCCGGGCGAGCTGATCGCCGTACTGAACGAAACTCCCGAAGACGCGCAGGACGTGGTCCTGATCGGCCACAACCCAGGAGTGCAGGGCCTCGCCGACATCCTGGCCGGACAGGCCGAAGGTGACACCCGCACCCGGATGAACGACAGAGGATTCCCCGCAGCCGCCTTCGCGGTGCTTTCCCTGGACGGCTCCTGGAAGTCTTTGGAGCCCGGAGCGGCCACCCTGATCGACTACTGGGCGCCGAGCGACTGACGACCCGGCCAAGAGATAGAGAGGGGCCCGGCACCGTGACGGTGCCGGGCCCCGTCGCGAGCATCCTGAGCTCAGTAGCTCAGTAGCTCAGTAGCTCAGTAGCTCAGTAGCTCAGTGGATCTTGGGCGCGATGACTCTTGGGTTCAGTGGTCGTCCAGGTGCATGTCCGCCGCCTCGACCTCTTCGCGCGTGATACCCAGCAGATAGAGAACGGTGTCAAGGAAGGGGAAGTTCACGGCGGTGTGCGCGGCCTCGCGTACGACCGGTTTGGCGTTGAACGCGACGCCGAGACCGGCCGCGTTGAGCATGTCGAGGTCGTTGGCGCCGTCGCCGATCGCCACCGTCTGGGCGAGCGGCACACCCGCCTCGGCGGCGAACCGGCGCAGCAGCCGTGCCTTGCCCGCACGGTCCACGATCTCGCCGGTGACCCTGCCGGTCAGTTTCCCGTCGGCGATCTCCAGGGTGTTGGCCTGCGCGAAGTCCAGCCCGAGCCGCTCCTTGAGGTCATCGGTCACCTGTGTGAACCCGCCGGAGACGACGCCGACTTGGAAGCCGAGCCGTTTCAGCGTGCGGATCAGCGTGCGCGCGCCCGGCGTCAGCCGCACCTCGTTGCGCACCTTGCTCACCACCGAGGCGTCCAGCCCCTTCAGGAGCTCCACGCGCGCGTGCAGCGACTGCTCGAAGTCCAGTTCCCCGCGCATCGCGGCCGCCGTCACCTCGGCGACCTCCTTCTCGCACCCGGCATGCGCGGCGAAGAGCTCGATCACCTCGTCCTGGATGAGCGTCGAGTCCACATCCATCACGACGAGGCGCTGGGCCCTGCGGTGCAGCCCGGCCGCGACCACCGCGATGTCGACGCCGAGCCCCGCGGCCTCGGGTGCCAGAGCGGTGCGCAGCGTCTCGGTCGCCGTACCGGACACGGCGAACTCGACCGCTGTCACGGGGTACTTGGCGAGCCGGAAGATCCGGTCGATGTTGCCGCCGGCCTTCGTGATCCGCGCGGCGATCGCGGCCGTCGACTCCGCCGTGAGCGGGTGCCCGAGCACGGTGACGAGCGAGCGCCCGAGTCCGCGCGGCCGGTTGTCACCGAGGCCGGAGATGATCTCCGCCTGCATCTTCATCGACTCCGCCCAGCTGTGGACGGTCGACCGCAGATCACCTTCGAGCCCGCCGGGCGGCTCGGTCACGAGCGCGCACAGCACCATCCGGCCACGGGTGACGACCTGCTCGATGTCGACCACGTCGACGGAGAAGGCGGCGAGAGTGTCGAAGAGCCCGGCCGTGATGCCCGGCCGGTCCTTGCCGAAGATCTTGACGAGAAGGGTGGGGACATCAGAGGTCTGTGATGCGCTCATGGTGGTATCCACCGTATCTGGCACCCCGTGCCTTCCGCCCCTGAGGTCCGCCCTGCGGACGGGAAACACTGGGTGTCCGGTTCGTGGCGTGGACATGTCCCGGTAGTGAGGCTCACTCCGGGCAGCGATCAGCCCACCCCGGTAGTGAGGCTCACTAACAGGCAGCGATCAGCCCACCCCCCACCCCACACCTCACGCCGGTCGAGTCCGGTCCGGAATCAGTCCCGGCGCCGAGAGCTCCCCGGTGGCGGCGGCCCCTCCTCGGGCGAAGGCGAAGGCGAAGGCGGGGGCGGTGGAGGGGGAGGGGGAGGGGTGCCCCGCGACGGCGACCGTCGCCTGGACGGCGTGGGTGGCGGCGTGTACGGCCCGATCACCGTCGGCGCGCCGTACACGTCGGGCGGCCGCGCCCGCTCGGCAGGCCGGCTGTCCTCGGGTCGGCGGTCCTCGGGCCGACGGTCGTCGGGTTCGCGCAGTTCGTCGGGCAGGCGCAGATACGGATTGGTGTCGGGGTTCGGCGCCCGGTGTGGCGTACTCGGGCTGTACGGTCCCGGCTGCCGGGGGAGTTCCGCGGACCCCTGAGCAACCGGAGCCGTGCCGCCACCCCGGGCCAGCGGCGCCGCCCGACGCCCCGCGGCCCCGCTCGCGTACGCCAGCAGCGCGCCGGCCCCGCCCGCGCCCGCACCCCACAGGGCGCCGAGCAGCAGCGCCATGCCAGGTTGCCCATGGAGTTCGATCCCCGCACCGAACGCGTCGAAGCCGAGCACCGACAGTGAGGCGTCCACGGACACCTCCGTCAGCCACCCCAGCAGCGGCAGTGCCAGTGCCGTCACGATCCCGAGCCGAAGAGCGCAGCGCCCCGCGAAGCCGAGGGCACCCTGCCCCCGTACATCTGTACCGCCCGGCCCCCCGGCGAAGGCGGCATCCCGTGCCCGTACAAATGGCGTACGTGCGGCGGCCAGGACGCCCGCGAACAGCATCGTCAGTGCGGCCGCGACGCCCAACAGCCAGACCCGGCCGTCCAGTTCGGCGAGACGCCCCAGGGTGATCGGCTGGTCGGAGCTGATGTTGAGCAGCTCGTCCATGGGGTCCGGCAGCAGCTTGGCGAGTTCGCCCGTGGCCTGGCCGTCGACGGGGACGAGGAGGCCGACGGGGATGCCGAGCCAGACGCCGTTGGGTGTGCCGAGCAGGGCAGCGCCCGCGATCCGCTTGGGGTTGTCGTCGCCGATCGCCGCGTACGCCGCCGCCGCGAACCCTGCCAGGACCGCCACCAGCAATACCGTGACCAGCGCGGACGCGGCCGGCCGCACCACCCGGTGCACGGCGTCCCAGCCGCGCGGCAGCGGTGTACGACGGGAGGCGAGCAGTGCGATCAGCAGGATCCCAGCAGCCCAGGCGGCGCCGTCGAGCAGCGTCGGCACGGTGTCGACGGTGAAGCCCACGGCCGCCTGCGCGTCCACGAGGTCGCCGATCTGGTCGGGCAGCAGCCCACCGATGTCCCCGATGTCCCCGAGCCCGCCGGGGAGTTGGTCCGTGATGCCGCCAAGGCCGTCGGCGCCCGGCACCTGGTCGAGACCGAGCTCGCTTCCGTCGATGGTGATGATGTCGTGGCCGGCCCAGGCGAGTCCGCCCAGCATCGCCATGAAGAGGACGATCACCGAGCCCGTGCGCGCGAGGAGTTCGGACGGCGCGATCACAGCTCCCGCTGCGCGCAAGGAGCGTAGGAAGAACCACGACAGCAGGAGCGCGCCCACGAGGCCCACCCCCAGTGGCGTGATCTGTATGGCTGTGGTGGCCTCCGCTCCTTTCAGGCCGAAGGCGGACACATCACCGGACGGGGTGACGGAACCACCTGCCCCGAGTGCCACAACCGCCGCGGTCATGGGTCCCAGGGAGCCCGCCGCGTCCGCGCCGAGCAGATGCAGACCCAGCGCGGCCGTGCCCGCCATTCCGATCAGTGCCCAGCTCACAGCGGCGACCGCGGACAGCAGTACGTCTCCCCACGGCACCCCCCTGCCGTACTCAGTGGTCTCGATGTTCGTCATCAGCCCCCCGATCCGCGCCGCGGCGAACCACCGCGCATGTCCCCCTCGCGTGGGATTACCACTCTCCGGGCCGGTTTCAACCCCGTCAACGGAAACGGGCAACCCGCCCGTACACACCCTTCACCGGGCCCGACTTTCGGTCAGGGGGCTCCAACTGAAATAGTTCCCCAGGATGTTCGACATCCCTAGACTCCCTGTGATGGGGCAACTTCGGGGGACAACTCAGTGGGGCATGGAGTGCCGGAACTTGTACTGGAATTGAACGGACGGACCTGGACGCTCGATGCGTCCAGGCCATACACCCTCGGACGTGATCCGCAGGGGGACATCGTGCTCGATGACGCCAGGGTGTCCTGGCGGCACGGCACGATCAGCTGGGACGGCCGTAGCTGGGTCCTGGAGGACCACGGCAGCACCAACGGCACATTCGTGCAGGGGCAGCGGATCCACCAGATGGAGATCGGCCCCGGCTCGGCCGTGCACCTCGGCAACGCGACCGACGGACCGCGTCTGAACCTCTCCGGCGCCGCGGCAGCCGTCGCACAGCCGCAGCAGCAGCCGTTCGCCGCGCAGGGCGCGAACCCCGGCTGGGCTCAGCAGGCACCACCGCAACAGGCTCCGGAGCAGGGCTGGCAGCGGCCGCAGCAGGCCGCGAACATCCCGCCGCAGCAGGGGCCCGGTGGGGGCGCGGCGGCGCCACCGGTCTACGGCGACCGCAGCCCGACCACGTTCCATCAGTTCTCGCTCGGCCGCGTGATGCGCATCGGCCGCGCCCTGGAGAACGAGCTCGTGGTCTCGGACCTGCAGGTCTCGCGCAACCACGCGGAGTTCCACGCGACGCCGGACGGCCGCTACGAGATCCGTGACCTCGGCTCGCACAACGGCACGTACGTCAACGGTATGCCGATCGCCAAGGGCGGCACGACGCTGCTCGGCCCGAACGACATCGTGGGCGTCGGCCACTCGACGTTCCGCCTCGTCGGCGACCGCCTCGAGGAGTTCGTCGACACCGGTGAGGTCTCCTTCTCGGCCCGCCACCTGACGGTGACGGTCGACGGCGGCAAGCAGATCCTCAAGGACGTCTCCTTCGGCGTACCCGAGAAGTCGCTCGTGGCGGTCATCGGCCCCTCGGGCTCCGGCAAGTCGACGCTCCTGAAGGCGCTCACGGGCTATCGCCCCGCCAACGAGGGCGATGTTCTCTACGACAACCGGAACCTGTACAAGCAGTTCGCCGAGCTGCGCCAGCGCATCGGTCTGGTCCCGCAGGACGACATCCTGCACAAGGAACTGACCGTCAAGAAGGCCCTCAAGTACGCGGCCAAGCTCCGCTTCCCCGCCGACACCACGGGCAAGGAGCGCGATGCCCGTATAGACGAGGTGCTGCGCGAGCTGAAGCTGGACATCCACAAGGAGAAGAAGGTCACCTCTCTCTCCGGTGGCCAGCGCAAGCGTGTCTCCGTGGCTCTGGAGCTGCTCACCAAGCCGTCGCTGATCTTCCTGGACGAGCCGACCTCCGGCCTCGACCCGGGCATGGACCGCGACGTCATGCAGCTCCTGCGCGGCCTCGCCGACGACGGCCGTACGGTCCTCGTCGTCACGCACTCCGTGGCCGAACTCGCCATCTGCGACAAGCTCCTGGTGATGGCTCCCGGCGGTGCGGTCGCGTACTTCGGTCCGCCCGAGGAGGCCCTGAACTTCTTCGGCTACGAGACCTGGGCCGACGTCTTCTCCTCCTTCGAGAACTACCGCGACTACGACTGGGCGGGCCGCTGGAAGGGCTCGCAGCACTACCAGATGTACGCGGCGGACATCGACGCCGTCGCCGCGCAGTCGGTGCACATGCCGCCGCCGCAGTCGATGCGGCCGCCGAAGCCGCAGGGCTGGCTGTCCCAGCTGTCCACGCTGATCAGACGTTATGTATCGGTGATCGCGTCGGACAAGGGATTCCTGGCGCTGACGGTGATCCTGCCGCTGGTTCTCGGCTCGGTCAGCATTCTCATCGACCAGGGCGACGACCTGTTGCCCCGGTTCAATGCGTCCGGGGCCAACCAGGGGAACGCCACGGCCCAGACGGTCCTGCTGATCCTCGCTGTCGGCGCCTGCTTCGCGGGTGCGGCCAACTCCGTCCGAGAGCTCATCAAGGAACGGGTGATCTACGAGCGGGAGCGCGCGACCGGCCTGTCCCGCTCGGCGTACCTGATGTCCAAGGTGATCGTGCTCGGGGTGGTCACCATCCTGCAGGGCGGTCTGGTCGGAGCCATCGGCTTCGCCACCCGTGAGGTCCCGAAGGAGGGTCTGTTCCTCGGCAGCATGACAAAGCTGGAACTCACCATCCCCATCATGGCGTTGGGCTTCGCCTCGATGATGTTCGGCCTGGTCATCTCCTCGCTGGTGAAGACGGCCGAGAAGACCATGCCGCTGCTCGTCATGTTCGCGATCGTCCAGGTCGTGTTCACGGGCTGCCTGTTCGCCCTGAACGGCGCGATCGGCGTCAACCAGTTCTCCTACCTGATGCCGTCGCGCTGGGCGGTGGCCGCGGCGGGCGCCACGCTGGACTTCAACGTGCTCAGCCCGAACAAGGACGACCTGTCCAACACGGACCCGCTGTGGGACCACACCATGGCCACGTGGACCCTCGACATGGTCGCCCTCATCGCGCTCGCCGTGGTCTGCGGCTTCCTGGTGGCCCGCTTCCTGCGTCGCCACGAGCCCGAGGTCATGCGCAAGTAAGCACCGCGGGCACGACTGAAGGGCGGCTCCCCAGCAGGGGTGCCGCCCTTCGGCGTACGTGTCAGAGCTCCGCGCCCGGCCTCAGTACGCGCCGTTGACGTTGTCGATCGAACCGTACTTGTCGGCCGCGTAGTTGGCGGCGGCCGTGATGTTGGCGACCGGGTTGTAGATGCTCGTCGACGTGCCGGCCACGTGGTAGGCGTTGAACGTCGGCTGGATGACCTGGAGCAGGCCGATCGACGGGGTGCCGTTCTGGGCGTTGATGTCCCAGCCGTTGATGGCGTTCGGGTTGCCCGTCGACTCCCGCATGATGTTGCGGTACAGCCCGTTGTACGTACCGGGTATGCCGTTCTTCGCCATGATGTCGAGGGACTGGCGGATCCAGCCGTCGAGGTTGTTGGCGTACGTCTTCGCGGCGACGGTCTCCATCTGGGGGCGCGCGGCGGAGCGGCTCGCGGCCTGCTCCTTCGTGCGTGCGTCCGCGGCCTTCTTCTTGGCGGCGTCGGCGGCCGCCTTCTGCTTCGCCGCGATGTCCTGCGTCTTCAGGTCGGCGCCGGCCAGCTGGTCGGTGACGCTGCCCTTCACGTCCTGGATCTGCTGGTCGCTGTAGGCGACGTGGGCCGAGGAGACGGCGGCGTCGCTCGTGGTGGTCCCGGCGTTGCCCGGCACCAGCGAGAACGCCAGGGCGGCGGCACCGAGGGTCGCGACACCGGCGATCGACAGCTTGTGGGCCTTGGTCAGCTTGGGACTATGACCAGGAGTGGCGGTGTTCTTGGGCATGACTGATGGACCTCTTCGAATAGCGCGGAGGTCGCTCCCGGTCCGGGTGGGGACAGAGTGTTTTCCGGAACAAACGCCGCGGGGTGGAACCCGCGGCGCTGAGCGACGGAGGCCATTCTTAGCGGCCGCAAAAACATGTGGCAAAGGTGTGACGTACGAAGCCCGATAGTGGACCCAGGAAGGGCAAAACAGGACAGACTGTCACGCCTTTCCCGCTCACGCAGGTCCCCTTTATCTCCTATGCCCCTTCGTACGTGATGTGCGCCCTATGCTCGGGGTCACACCGGCCACCCGCCGGTCTCACCATTAGTTGCTGGAGCAATGCCCAGAGTGAGGGTTCTCCTCCGGAAGGATGAGGTGCACGTCCCCGAACTCGTGCCAGAGGTAGAGCCCGCTCAGCGCCGCGTCGTAGCTGCGGTCCACGGCAGCCCTTCCCGCGATCGCCTCCAGCATCAGCAGATGCGAGGCCTCCGGCTCGTGCAGCCCCGTCAGCAGCCCGTCGACGACCCGCACGCCCCTCTCCGGGGTCACCACGAGGTCCGTCCAGCCCTTCCGCGCCCGGACCACCCCGTCGGCGTCCGCGGCGGACTCGACAGCGCGTACGGCCGTCGTGCCGACCGCGACGACCCGGCCGTCTCCCGCCTTCGCCGCGTTGATCAGCCGGGCCGACGCCGGCGGCACCTCGAATCTCTCCGGATACGGCGGCTCGTGCGCCTCGGCCGACGCGACCCCGGTGTGCAGCGTGATCGGCGCGAACTGCACGCCCCGGCTCACCAGCTCCGCCACCAGACGCGGAGTGAAGGGCCGTGCGGCACTCGGCATCTCCGCACTGCCCGCGCCGTCAACGGACGGCAGCGCGAACACCGTCTGGTAGACGGACAGCGGCTGGTCCCTCTCCGTATAGGAGTAGCGAATGGGCCGCCCGTGCCGCCGCAGCAGCCCGAGGACGTCCGCGTCCGACACCCGCCCCCACCACAGGCGCGGGCTGCGCGCGGTCAGCGGCTCCTCCAGTACGAGGCGTACGCCCCCGGGGAGGCGCACCCGCGTTCCTGCCGGACCGCCCGCACGCGCACGCGTGGTGCCCCTTCCGTCGGGATCCCGCAGCTCGACGGCCCACCGCCCGTCATCACCGCGCGTGGAGAAATGCACCACCACGCGCGCGTGCCCGATGCTCCCGTCGACGGCCGCGGCCAGCGTCGCAGAGGTGTTGACGACGAGCAGGTCCCCGGCCCGCAGCTGCCCCGGCAGTTCCACGAACTCGTGGTGCGAGACCTCGGTGCCCCGCGAGACGAGCAGCCGCACCGCATCCCGGTCCAGCCCGGGCCCCCGCTGCTCGACCGGTACCCGCGCCGAGAGAACCCCCGTCGTGGTCGTCATCGCGTCTCCAGCAGAGCGGGAGCACCGTAACGACCACTGGCCGGACGCCGGTCCAGCAGCCGCAGAAAGGCCGGAACGACACTGGCCGGCGCCGGCCGCGGATCGTCGTCGTCCGGTACGGCCGCCGCGTACAGGTCCGTGCCCATGTCGCCGGGGTCGACCGCCCAGACCCGCAGCCCGGGCTCCTCCTCGGCGAGCACCGCCGAAAGATGATCGAGCGCGGCCTTCGACGCCCCGTACCCGCCCCACGTCTCGTAGGCCTCGGCAGCAGCGTCCGAGCTGATGTCGATGACGGAGCCCTCCCGCGCGGCCCGCAGCAGCGGCAGCGCCTCCTGGATCAGGCCCAGCGCGGCGACCACGTTGACCTCCAGGGCCCGCCGCAGGCCGTCCAGGGACAGCCCCTCCAGACGTACGAGCGGTTCGGCGCCCAGCGCGCTCGCGTTGTTCACCAGAAGGTCGACGCCCCCGAGCTTCCGGGCCGCCGCCACCAGCTCGGCGCGGTGCCCGGCATCCGTGACATCCCCGGGCAGCGCCTCCACCCGCGTCCCGTACACGGACAGCGCCACCGCCGTCTCCTCCAGCGCCCCCGCCGTCCTCGCGTCCAGCACCAGATCCCAGCCGCGCTCGGCCAGAGCCGCGCCGAGAGCCCGCCCCAACCCCTTCGAAGCCCCCGTGATGATCGCTACCGGCATGCCACCCACGTCCCCTCGTCCTCGACCGCCTTCCTTCGGCGGTGACCTCAACGTAGGAACCCGGCCACCCCCGCCGCCTCGTGCAGGGGTCGCGAAGATCAGGGGCCCTTTGCCCTAGGCCCACCGACCTAGGCGTCGGTGGCCACAGGGCGGATACGGGTTGTCACACCCCGCAGGTACGTTGGGGTCATGAGCCAAGGCCCCCGGTCCGGTCTGTACGCGGTGAGTGCCGCGCTGCTGGCCATGAGCAGGCACCTCGAGGTGCGCGACGTCCTCAAGACGATCGTCGCCTCGGCCCGCGAGCTGCTCGACGCCCAGTACGCGGCGCTCGGGGTCCCGGACGACCACGGAGGCTTCGCCCAGTTCGTCGTGGACGGCATCAGCGACGCCCAGTGGAAGGCCATCGGCCCGCTCCCGCGCCAGCACGGCATCCTCGCCGCGATGCTCCACGAGGCCCGCCCCGAGCGTCTCGCCGATGTCCGCAAGGACCCCCGCTTCGAGGGCTGGCCCGGCGCCCACCCCGACATGTCCGACTTCCTGGGCCTGCCGATCCGCGACGGGGACGAGGTCATCGGCGCCCTGTTCCTCGCCAACAAGAACTGCCCCAAGCCAGACGGCGGTTGCGGCTTCACCGAGGACGACGAGGAACTCCTGACGATCCTCGCCCAGCACGCGGCGATCGCCCTGACGAACGCCCGCCTCTACGAGCGCAGCCGCGAGCTCACCATCACCGAGGAGCGTTCCCGGCTCGCCCACGAACTCCACGACGCCGTCAGCCAGAAGCTCTTCTCCCTGCGCCTCACCGCACAGGCCGCCGCGGCCCTCGTCGACCGCGACCCCTCGCGCGCCAAGGGCGAACTCCAGCAGGTGGCCGCCCTCGCCGCGGAGGCGGCCGACGAACTGCGCGCCGCCGTCGTCGAGTTGCGCCCGGCCGCCCTGGACGAGGATGGACTGGTCGCCACCCTGCGCACCCACATCCAGGTCCTCGACCGCGCCCACTCCGCGCGCGTGACCTTCAGCAGCTGCGGCGTACGAGCGCTGCCCGCCTCCCAGGAGGAGGCCGTGCTGCGCGTCGCCCAGGAAGCCCTGCACAACGCGCTGCGGCACTCCGGCGCGGCTCAGGTGGACGTCACCCTTGAGCGGGACGGACAGGGCGCCGTCCTGCGCGTCACCGACGACGGCAGCGGCTTCGAGCCGGCCGCGATACGCAGTGCGGGACGCCACCTGGGCCTGGTGTCCATGCGTGACCGGTCGAGCGGGGTCGGCGGCACGCTCACCGTGAAATCGGCGCCCGGCAAGGGCACCACGATCGAGATGGAGGTTCCTGGTGGCTGACGCAATCAAGGTGCTGCTCGTCGACGACCACCAAGTGGTCCGCCGGGGCCTGCGCACCTTTCTGGAGATTCAGGACGACATCGAGGTGGTGGGAGAGGCCTCCGACGGCGCCGAAGGCGTCGCCCGCGCCGAGGAGTTGAAGCCCGACGTCGTCCTGATGGACGTCAGGATGCCGGGCATGGACGGCATCGAAGCGCTGCGCAAGCTCCGCGAACTCACCAACCCCGCTCGGGTGTTGATCGTCACCAGCTTCACCGAGAAGCGCACGGTCGTCCCGGCCCTGCGCGCGGGCGCCGCCGGCTATGTGTACAAGGACGTCGACCCCGACGCGCTCGCCGGCGCCATCCGCTCCGTGCACGCCGGGCACATCCTGCTCCAGCCCGAGGTGGCGGGCGTCCTGCTGTCTCAGGAGGAGGTCAACTCGGGCCAGGGGAGAGGCGGTTCGCTCACCGAGCGGGAGCGGGAGGTGCTCGGTCTGATCGCGGACGGCCGCTCCAACCGCGAGATCGCCCGCGCGCTCGTCCTCTCCGAGAAGACCGTCAAGACGCACGTCTCGAACATCCTGATGAAACTCGACCTCGCCGACCGCACCCAGGCCGCACTGTGGGCCGTACGGAACGGTGCGGCCGGGTGACCGGCAATTCGGAGGGTTCCGTTCCGGGCTGAGATTCATACCGTCGGGTGTATGTCCCCCGGATGGCGCAACCTCTGTGGATCTCGGGCGTTCTCCAGTGCGTGCTGCGGGACTTGCCGCAGTGATCGCTAGGAGGGCTTAGAAGTGAAGAACCTGAAGAAGGCCGCCGCTGTCACGATGGTGGCGGGTGGCCTCGTTGCCGCCGGTGCCGGTCTCGCCTCCGCCACGGACGGTGGCTCGCACGCGGACGGCAAGGCCGTGGGCTCGCCGGGCGTCATCTCGGGCAACGCCATCCAGGCCCCGATCCACATCCCGGTGAACGCGGTCGGCAACAGCGTGAACGTCATCGGCGTTCTCAACCCGGCCTTCGGCAACCTCGGCCTCAACCGCTGAGGTCCGTACCGGACCGATCATGACCACCGGCCTCCCGGGTGCCCCCGGGAGGCCGGTCAGGTTGTCCGCTCGTCGGCCCAATGGACCGAATGGGCAGTTCAGTGAAGTCCCCCGTGCCATAAGGGGCGTTTTCTGCGTTGCTCAACGTACGACCCGCGGCCGGGTCGGATCCGCAAACGCAGGAGGAACGCTTCTCATGAACATCACCAAGAAGGCCGCCGTGGCCCTCACCGTCGCCGGTATCGCCGCCGGCGCCTCCGCCGGTGCCGCTGTCGCCGACTCGGGTGCCGAGGCCGCGGCCGTGAAGTCGCCGGGCGTCGCCTCGGGCAACGCCGTCCAGGCCCCGATCCACATCCCGGTGAACGCGGTCGGCAACAGCGTGAACGTCATCGGCCTGCTGAACCCGGCGTTCGGCAACACCGGCGTGAACGACTGACGTCCGCCCCATCAGAGAAGAGCCCCGCGACCGAGAGTGGTCGGCGGGGCTCTTGTCGCTTTCAGGCTGTCCGGCGTTCGAGGACGAGTGCGTTCAGCGCGACAGCGGGGGTCTGGGTGCGGCAGCCCAGGAACAAGGGACGGGTAGAGACGGAGTGGGCGAAAACCCTGCCGGGTCCCCCACTGTCAGCGAACCCCCCGCTCCCGCTCCTCCACAAACGCGTTGTACGCAGCCACCTGCGCCCGCCGCCCCGTCCGCTCCACCGGCCGCAACGCCTCCGCCCGAGCCGCCATCTCCGACGCACTCACCGCGCCGCCATGCCCGTTCTCCTGCGCGACGGAGATCAGCAGGCCCACCCGCTGGGCAAGCTCCAGCACCCGTACCGCACGCGGCGGATACCCCGGAGCAAGCACCTCCCGCCCCCGCTCCGCCCGAGCCCGGTACGCCTCGACCGCCGCCTCGGCAACCGGCCCCGACCCCGCCAAATCCAGCCGCGACAACAGCTCCGTCGCATCCCGCAACGCCTCCGCCAGCTCCCGCTCGGCCTCCCCGAGGGACGGCACATCGGCCGGCGGCGCCTCCCGAACGGCGAGGCAGTGCCAGACGACCTCGACATGCACATCGCCGTCGGGCCCGGCCTCGTACACCTCGGGGACGAGCCCGAGCGCCACCCCGTGGCAGACGACGGCCTCCTCGGCGTCGAGAGCGCGTGTGTTGAAGTCCGGCGGTCCGCTGAGCCCGAGCGGGTGCCCCGGCGCGGGCAGCGCGACCCGCAGCCCGGTCACCCCGAGCGCGCGCAGCCGGCCGATCGCGAGCGTGAGACCGACCGGCCCCACCTCGCCAGGCAGCCCCTCGACCCGGTGTACCGCGTCCTCCCCGACGATGGCGAGGACCGCGTCATCCGGCGAAACAAGTCCGGCCAAAAGGGCGTTTCCCCATGCGGCCAGTCGTCCTGAGCGTGGTTCCGAGAGCATGCCTCCACCCTAAGGACCGGCCGATGGAATGGAGCGGCCGACCGGTGGCGTAGGTTTTCCCTGGGGGCTGCGTCCACAGACGTAAGCGACGGCCGAGACTGCAATGGGAGACAACGCGCTCATGAGCGATGTACTGGAGCTGGAGGACGTATCCGTGGTCCGCGAGGGCCGGGCTCTGGTGGACCAGGTCTCCTGGTCGGTCAAGGAGGGCGAGCGCTGGGTCATCCTCGGCCCGAACGGCGCCGGAAAAACGACCCTCCTGAACCTCGCCTCCAGCTACCTCTTCCCCAGCCAGGGCACCGCCACCATCCTCGGCGAGACCCTCGGCAAGGTCGACGTCTTCGAGCTGCGCCCGCGCATCGGCGTGGCCGGTATCGCCATGGCCGAGAAACTCCCCAAGCGCCAGACCGTCCTGCAGACCGTACTCACGGCCGCGTACGGCATGACCGCCGGCTGGCACGAGGACTACGAGGACATCGACGAGCAGCGCGCCCGCGCCTTCCTCGACCGCCTCGGCATGAGCGACTACCTGGACCGCAGGTTCGGCACGCTCTCCGAGGGCGAGCGCAAGCGCACCCTCATCGCCCGCGCCCTGATGACCGACCCCGAGCTGCTGCTCCTGGACGAGCCCGCCGCGGGCCTCGACCTCGGCGGCCGCGAGGACCTCGTACGCCGTCTCGGCCGTCTCGCCCGCGACCCGATCGCCCCCTCCATGATCATGGTCACGCACCACGTCGAGGAGATCGCCCCCGGCTTCACCCACGTCCTGATGATCCGTCAGGGCAAGGTACTTGCCGCCGGCCCCCTGGAGCTCGAACTCACCTCGCGCAACCTCTCCCTCTGCTTCGGCCTCCCGCTCGTCGTCGAGCAGCTCGGCGAGCGCTGGACCGCGCAGGGGCTGCCCATGTCCTGACCGCGCAAACCTGGGAAGCCCCCGGTAAAAGGCCTGTTCCAACCTGATCGGCGCCCTGTCCGCGGCAGGACCCGCGGACCTACCATGACCATGTGGACGACATCAACGCATGGGTGTGGTGGCTGATCGCCGCCGCAGGGCTCGGCATTCCGCTCGTCGTGACCGCGATGCCCGAGTTCGGGATGTTCGCGGTGGGCGCCGTCGCCGGTTCCGTCACAGCGGGCCTCGGAGGCGGTGTCGTACTCCAAGTCGTCGTCTTCGTCGCCGTATCGGTCGCGCTGCTCGCCGTCGTACGCCCCATCGCGACCCGGCACCGCACACAGCAGCCCCAACTTGCCACGGGCATAGAGGCGTTGAAGGGCAAGCAGGCGGTGGTCCTTGAGCGGGTCGACGGCTCGGGCGGCGGCCGGATCAAGCTCGCCGGGGAGATCTGGTCGGCCCGCTCCCTCGACTCCGGACAGGCCTACGAGGCGGAGCAGGAAGTGGTGGTCGTGGATATCGAGGGCGCCACGGCGATCGTCATGTGACCTCGCACGACACAACTGAACCGAACGCCCCACAGCACAGACAACTGTCTGTCACACTCGTCCAGCAAGATCTTCAACAACCATAAGATCTTCAGGAATTACCGAGCGGAGAAGGGTACGGGGAGCAACGATGGAACCGATCATCATCGTCCTGATCATTCTGGTGGTGTTGGTCTTCATCGCCCTGATCAAGACCATCCAGGTGATCCCGCAGGCAAGCGCAGCCATCGTCGAGCGCTTCGGCCGCTACACGCGGACACTGAACGCCGGACTGAACATCGTCGTCCCGTTCATCGACTCCATCCGTAACCGCATCGACCTGCGCGAACAGGTCGTACCGTTCCCGCCGCAGCCGGTGATCACCCAGGACAACCTGGTCGTCAACATCGACACCGTCATCTACTACCAGGTGACCGACGCCCGCGCCGCGACGTACGAGGTCGCCAGCTACATCCAGGCCATCGAGCAGCTCACCGTCACCACCCTGCGCAACATCATCGGTGGCATGGACCTGGAGCGGACCCTCACCTCCCGCGAGGAGATCAACGCGGCGCTGCGCGGCGTCCTCGACGAGGCAACCGGCAAGTGGGGCATCCGCGTCAACCGCGTCGAGCTCAAGGCGATCGAGCCGCCCACCTCCATCCAGGACTCGATGGAGAAGCAGATGCGCGCCGACCGCGACAAGCGCGCCGCGATCCTCACCGCCGAAGGTATCCGGCAGTCCGCGATCCTCACCGCCGAAGGTGAGAAGCAGTCCTCGATCCTGCGCGCCGAAGGTGATGCCAAGGCCGCCGCTCTGCGCGCCGAGGGCGAGGCCCAGGCCATCCGCACGGTCTTCGAGTCCATCCACGCCGGAGACGCCGACGAGAAGCTCCTCGCCTACCAGTACCTCCAGATGCTCCCGAAGATCGCCGAGGGCGACGCCAACAAGCTCTGGATCGTGCCGAGCGAGATCGGTGACGCGCTCAAGGGCCTGAGTGGCGCCATGGGCAACATGGGTCCGATGGGCGGCAATTCGGGCGGCAATTCGGGCGGCGGAGGTAGCGAGCGCCGCGAGAAGCCGTCCGTCACCGACTGACGAACGCGCGTGTACGTGACTGGGGCCCGCCTTCCGATGAAGGCGGGCCCCAGTCACGTACGCCGACCTACGCGGCCGGCTGTATCAGCCACTGGGGCAGCGCGGCGAAGTCGTCCCGGCCCAGCGCCAGCAGCATCGCGTCCGCAGGCGTCGGCTCGAACGGCTGCCGCAGCAGCGGCATACCCGCCTGGTCCGGCGTACGGGCAGCTTTGCGGTGATTGTCCTCGGCGCACGAGGCGACCGTGTTCAGCCAGGCGTCCTGACCGCCCTGCGCCCTCGGCACCACGTGGTCCACGGTCGTCGCCCGCCTGCCGCAGTACGCGCACTTGTGCCGGTCGCGGATCAGCACACCGCGCCTCGACCACGGAGCTTGTCTTCGGAACGGCACCCGGACATAGCGGCAGAGCCTGATCACCCGCGGCACGGGTATGTCGAGCGCGGCTCCGCGCATACGCAGCTCGGGGTGGGCCTGCTCCACGACAGCCTTGTCCTGCAGCACCAGAACGACGGCGCGGTTCAACGTCACCGTCGACAGCGGCTCAAAGCTCGCATTCAGCACCAGCGTGTCCCGCATCCAGCCCACCTCCTCTGCGCACAAGCCCACTCCGTGGCGGGCTTGGATCAACTCTGGCCGGGCACGCCGAGATGGACAACGCAATAAAAAATGCCCGCCTCTGATCACTTCCAAGACCAGAGACGGGCAAACGTTCCGTGAACCCTCAGCTGTCCGCGCCTGCCGCGTACTCCGCGATCAGCTGGGCCCGTGCCAGGGTGTGGAACCGCAGATTGAAGCCCACGACCGCGGGCGACGCATCCGCGTCAGGACCGAGTTTCTCCTGATCGACGGCGTACACCGTGAAGACGTACCGGTGCGCCGGATCCCCGGGCGGCGGCGCGGCGCCACCGAAGTCCCTGGACCCGTAGTCGTTGCGCACCTGGACCGCGCCTTCGGGCAGCCCCTCGAACTTGCCGGTGCCCGCACCCTCCGACAGCTCGGTGACCGAGGCCGGAATATCGAAGACGGACCAGTGCCAGAACCCGCTGCCCGTGGGGGCGTCCGGGTCGTAGCAGGTCACGGCGAAGCTCTTGGTCTCCGGCGGGAAGCCCTCCCAGCGCAGCTGCGGCGAGGTGTTCCCCGCCGCGTAGACCTGAGCGTCCTTGAGTGTCGCACCCTGCTCGACATCATCGCTCGTGACCGTGAAGGACGGCACGGGCGGATGGAAGTCATGGGGGAGCGGCGGCCGCTTGAGCTCGGTCACCTCGGTACCTCCTGATCGGTGGTGACGGTTCCCGGCCGAGCCTAGAACCAGCTGCGCTTGCTGCCGACCTCCGACAGCCACTGGTTCAGGTACGCGGCCCAGTCCGTGCCCTGGTAGTCGTGCAACCCCACCTGGAAGGAACGGAACGAGTCGCTGCCCTCACTGAAGAGGCCCGGCTTCTTGTCCATCTCCAGGATGACGTCCATCTCGCGATCGTCCGCGACGAAGCTCAGCTCCACCTGGTTCAGCCCGCGGTACTGCGACGGCGGGAAGAACTCGATCTCCTGGTAGAAGGGCAGCTTCTGCCGCGTACCCCGAATGTGACCGCGCTCCAGGTCCGCGTTCTTGAAACGGAAGCCGAGCTGGAGGAACGCGTTCAGGAGCGCCTGCTGCGCCGGCAGCGGGTGCACGCTGATCGGGTCCAGGTCGCTGGAGTCGATGGCGCGCGCGATCTGCAGCTCCGTGGTCACCCCGATGTTCATCCCCCGCAGCGGCTGACCGTCGATCGTCGTGATCGGCGTCTCCCACGGGATCTCGAGGCCGAACGGAACCGCGTGCACACCGTTGGCCTGCAGTTCGAAGGCCCCACCGAGCCGCAGCTTGGTGAACTCGACGTCCTGCTTGTACTCCTGGTCCTGGCCCTCGACCTCGACCTTGGCCTGCAGACCGACCGACAGACCCTCGATCGCCTGGTTCACGGACCCGCCCTGGATCCGCACCTCCCCTTGTACGACGCCGCCCGGAACGGTGTTGATCTCGGTCAACACCGTCTCGACCGAAGCCCCACCGGCCCCCAGGCTCGCAAGCAGCCGCTTGAACCCCATGTCACTTCCTCCCCAGGCAACGCCTGTTCTGTCCTGTGTCTGCTGTCTGTCTGGATTCCTTGATCCCTACAAACGCAATCCGACCGTCGCCGGTTCCGCGTTCTCACCCTTCCAAGGGAGACGCCCCCTGACCACCCCGCCGACACGCACCCGTCTGGACTACGCTCGTACGCCATGATCACGGCCCCTGACCGTACGCCCCTCACACGCGAGTTCTTCGACCGACCTGTACTGGACGTGGCCCCCGACCTCCTGGGGCGCATCCTGGTACGCAGCACGCCGGACGGGCCGATCGAGCTCCGCCTCACAGAGGTCGAGGCGTACGACGGCCCGAACGACCCCGGCTCCCACGCCTATCGCGGCCGCACAGCCCGCAACGACGTGATGTTCGGGCCGCCCGGACGTGTGTACGTCTACTTCACCTATGGCATGTGGCACTGCATGAACCTGGTGTGCGGCCCCGAGGGCATGCCCTGCGCGGTCCTGCTCCGTGCCGGCGAGGTCACCGAGGGCGCCGATCTCACCCGCAAACGTCGACTCTCGGCCCGAAATGACAAAGAACTGGCCAAAGGGCCCGCCCGGCTGGCCACGGCCCTGGACGTGGACCGCGCCCTCGACGGCACCGACGCCTGTGCCCTGGGGGGCGGTCCGCTGACTCTCCTCACGGGCGCTCCCGTCCACTCCGACCAGGTACGCAGCGGTCCCCGCACGGGCGTGGCCGGCGACGGGGGCGTTCACCCGTGGCGTTTCTGGATCGCCAACGACCCGACGGTGAGCCCATATCGGGCCCATGTGCCCAGGCGTCCCCGAACTTGACTCGCCCCTGGGGGGTCCGTAACGTAGCCCGAGCCGCTTGAACCGGTTACGGCGTTCAGCCAGCAGCCGAGAGCGGCCAACCCACTACCTACGACTCCCCTCGACAGGGGCGAATTCGGCGTGCCTGCATGCCGTAATTCGAACTCGCGGAACTCGATTATGAGTTGCGGAGGGAATCGGCTAACGTAGTGAATGTCGAAAAGCCGCGAAGCAAAAGCATTCAAAGGCTTGAGGCAAATCCCACCGACAGGGAATCGGGTCCGAAAGGGTCTGGTAGAGTCGGAAACGCAAGTCCGAAGGGAAACGCCCGGAGGAAAGCCTGAGAGAGTCTCTCGGGTGAGTACGAAGGAAGTGTCCGTTCCTTGAGAACTCAACAGCGTGCCAAAAA
>NZ_JBIUYT010000016.1:0-119283 GCF_044744645.1 Streptomyces sp. NPDC087263 | reverse complement strand
CACGACCGTCATCGAAGGTGGTCGGCGGACGGCACGTGGGAGAGAATCATGCGGGCCGTCCAGGCCGACGCCGATGCCGAAGGCCGGATCGACTGCGCCGCACCACCGGTCGCTTTCCGCATGACGCACGCCTGGCAGAGCTGGTCCGGTGCTCACCGCGGGCAATCCGGTATTCGCCCGGCTGTGGGCGAGCGGAACGGTGGCTGCGCACCGCGAGGACCGCAAGACGATCGAGCATCCCAAGGCCGGCCTCGTGGAAGTGGACTGTGATGTGCTGACCGACGGCGATTCCGAACTCAAGATCGTGATCTTGACCGCCTCTCGCCCGGCAGCGCGGACGAGGCCGGACTGAGGCTCGCCATGGCTGCCGACGTCGACAGCACCCACACCGACCTTCTGACCGGCGCTGTCAGAGTTCTCTCGCTCAGTCCCGGTTCTCGACGCTCTCCTTCAGCGAGGCCGGGAAGCGGCCGGCATAACCCCGTCCACAACCCGGTGGTCGAAGGTCAGGGCGAGGTTGCCGACGGGTGCACGACCACCCCGTACGAACTGTCGGAGTCGGGGGCAGCCACCGGCCGTGGCCCTACGGCGTCCGTGGCCAGGATGGCCCCCCGGGGCTGGTTGATGATCGGGCGGTGAGCAGGGTGCCGTACAGGCCCGGATTGCTGATCGTGAAGGTGCCCTTGGCGAAGTCGTCCGGTTCCAGGCGGTGCGCCCGGGCCCGGCCGGAGAGGCCGGAGATCTCGTGGGCCACGGCTCGTAGGCGCTCGTCCGCGGCGTGCTCGACGAGGGGGACGACGAGTCAGTCGGCGTCCAGGTCCAGCGCGACTCCCAGGTTGATGTTGCGGTGCACCAGCAAGGCGTTGTCACCGACACCGAGCCCCTTCTAACCTGGCTGTGAGATCGAGGGGTTGCGGTGACGGGACAACGAAGCTTCAGGCCGCCGCGCGAAGTCAAAACCCAGGCTGCGGAGGAACGTCTGATCGCACGAGGCGGACTCGCGCGGCTGGTATGCGGCCGGGCAGGTAGACGAATCCGTTGCCGTTGTCGATAAGCAACCCCTCATCGATGCCGTCCACGGACCAGAGATCAACCGGCCCACCGGTGTTGTTGATTTGAAGGAAGAAATCTGCTGTTTCCTCGCCCTGACAGACGAAGATCCCCTCCACTTCAGGACGGCGGCTGCCGGCGATTCCCGGTGCGGCGCCCATCCGGGTCCAGTCCAGGCCATGCTGGGCGATCGACTGTCGGTTGAGCACGGACGAAATATGGAGGAGGTTCGACGTATCAGACACGCCAGGAGTATAGGAGGTAGTGAGGCTTCCTCCTCAGGTTGAGGCGGTCAGCTCCAGAGTGAGGACGGCCTTGACGAGGTCGTGATGCGGGTGGTGCTGCAGCGGAGCTTCCGCAGCAGGCGCCAGGACTTGAGGGTGGCCAGGGCCTGTTCGCCGAGTGCGCGGATCTTCGCGTGGGCGCGGTTGCGGGCCTTCTTCTTGGCGGAGAGCTTGTTCCAGCGGCCGCGGAAGGGAACGCGGACGGCGGGGCCGGAGCCCCGGTACGCCTTGTCGGTCCAGCACCGGATGCCGCCGGTGTTGAGGGCGTCGAGCAGGCCGTGGGAGGGGGTTGTCCGGATGTCGTGGACCGCGCCCGCTAGGGCCGGCGAAGCCCAGATGAGCTTCCCGAACGGGTCGGTGAGGACTTGGACGTTCATGCGGAGCTTGCGGTGCTTGCGGTGCTTGCCGGAATAGAAGGGCGGTCGGCCGCGATGCGGTCGATGGGCGGCAGGGTTCCGTCCAGGATCACGAACGCCTTGCGTGCGGCCACCGCCATGGCCTGCTGGAGGGTGGGGGCGAGGATGGCCAGGACGTCCACGGCCTCGGTGACGTAGCGGTGGGCGGTGGCCGGGCCGACGCCGAACCCGGCCGCGCGTTGGGCGAAGGCGTGACCGCGGAGCAGGTGGGCCAGGGTCATCAACGCCTGTCGGCCGCAAGTGAGTCGACGCCGGCGGGTGCCGATCCGTCGCCGCCGAGCGGTCAGCTCCAGCTCCAGCCGCAGCCGCAGCCGCAGCCGCAGTGCGGAAGGTGGACAGGTTCAGCCCGGACGGGCAGACAAGCACGCGGAGCTCCTGGCCGCGAAGGTCGATCTTGGTCGACACCCCATCTACCAGGAGCTTCGTCGTTCTGCCACGCCAACCCAGCAATCATCCCCAGCCATGTTGGAAAGGGCTCACCGGTGTTCGGATGGGGGAGGGCGACCAGCGGCGTCCACCACCGCCCTGGCGACGAAAGGCAGATATGTCAGGCCGAAGCCTTCCGTCTCCCACCAGGTCGCCGCTGCCGCGCGGGGTGTCCCGTCCACGCCGTCGGCCGTCGGGATCGACCTCGATGGCCATCAAGGTGTGCGGCGAGGTCGCCTGGGAACGGACCATGTGCTCGGCCGTACAGTGGCGGATGTTGCTGAACGGCACGGTCAGCGGCTGCTGTTGGACCGGCTCGGCGGCGACGGGGCGCCGGTGGTCGAGACGGTCCCGCTGCCGGTGGATCTGGTGGTACGGAACTCGACCGCGGCGCCCGTCAGCGAGAGCGCGCGCGGCCGGTCGTCGCCCGTGCGACGAGGGTGACTTCCAGGCTGACCGGCTCCGGCTCGCCGAGCGGCAGGCCGCTCTGCGCCGGCAGCAGTTGGTCGACGGCCACGCTGCCCAGTCTGCTCAGCGGGACGGCCATGGTGGTGACGGCCGGAGTGGTGTAACTGGCGAGCTGCGTTCCGCCCCAGCCCACCACGCTGACCTGCTCGGGGACCCGGACGCCGAATTCGAGCAGGCGGGCGGTCAGACCCAGCGCCATGACGTCGTTGAAGCACACGACGGCCGACGGCAGCGGCGAACGTACCAACTTCTCGGCCGCCAGCGTGCCGGATTCGAACGAGGGGCGGTTCGCCGTGGTGACGTCTATCTGAAGCCCGGTCTCCTCACCGGCCGCCACTATGGCGCTCCGCCGGTCCCGCGCGGCCCACGAGTTGGTCGGCCCCGCGAGGTAGAGCGCGCCGGTGTGGCCGAGGTTGCTCAGGTACTGGGTGAGCAGCCGCATGCCCTGAAGGGCGTCGACGAGGACGCAGGGATAGCCCTCGACACGCCGGTTCACGAAGACCGTCGGGCGCAGACCGCCGGCCGATTCGATCTGCTCGTCCCGTAGCAGGGAGGAGAAGAGAAGCAGCCCGTCCACGTCCTTGGACAGGGCGTGGATCAGCTTCTCCTCGTCGTCCGCGTCGTCGTCGCTGTCACCCAGCAGGGCCGCCAGATTGTGCCGGCGCGCCTGATGCTGGGCGGCCTTGACCATCTCGGGGAAGAGCGGGTTGGCGAGGTTGGGGACGACGAGGCCGATGTTCCCGGTCCTGCCGGTGGTGAGAGCCGTGGCCGCCTTGCTGGGGACGTAGCGCAGTTCCTCGGCCGCGGCGTACACCTTGAGCCGGGTTTCCTCGCGGAAGAGGTCGGGGGAGGTGAAGACCCTGGAGACGGTCGAGGCGGAGACCCCGGCGACCCGCGCCACATCCCGGATGGTGGACCGGTCAGCCATTGTCTCCAACACCTCTGATGTGCGATTGCGGTGGACGGATTCTATGTGTTTCCCAGCTGTTCCCTATGTCGTTGGCCGACTCCGGGCGACGCCCTCCGAAGCGGTGGCCACCGGCTGCGTGCCGTCCAGGAACGGGTAGTCGATGTAGCCGCGGTCGTCGCCGCCGTAGTACGTCGAGGGGTCGGCGGTGTTGAACGGGCCGCCCTCGGCCAGGCGGCGCGGCAGGTCGGGGTTGGCGAGGAACAGGGCACCGAACGACAGCATGTCGGCGGTGCCGTCCGCCACAAGTGCCAGTTGCTCGGGCTCCGTTGTCCTGGGCGCGGTGAACGGGTTGAGGACGAACACGCTCGACCACAGCCCGCGCAGCTGCCGGGTGAGTTCGCGGTCGGGTCCCTCCGCCAGGGCGAGATAGGCGAGGCCGAATCCGTCGAGGGCGGTGACCAGAGCGCCGTACGTCCCCGAGCAGTCGACCTCGACCATGTCGTTGTACGGGTTGCCGGGGGAGAGCTGGATCCCCACCCGGTCCGCGCCGATCGCACCGGCCACCGCCTTGGTCACCTCGACCGCGAAGCGGATGCGGTTCGTGGTCGACGCGCCCCAGTTGTCGGTGCGTTTGTTGGAGTGGGGGGAGAGGAACTGGTGGATCAGGAAGCCGTTGGCGCCGTGCAGTTCGACGCCGTCGAAGCCGGCGGCCATGGCGTTGCGGGCCGCGGTGGCGAAGTCCTCGATCGTTGCGGCGATCTCGTCCTCGCTGAGCTCGCGAGGCTGTACGCAGGCCTTGGGGCCCTGAGGCGTGAACACCTTGGCGTCCGCGGCGATCGCGGAGGGGCCGACGGGAGTCCGGCCGTCCGGCAGCAGGATGGGATGTCCGATCCTGCCCGCGTGCATCAGCTGCGCGAAGATGGTGCCGTCGGCCTTGTGCACCGCTTCGGTGACGGCACGCCAGGCGTGGACCTGCTCCGCCGAGTAGATACCCGGCGTCGCGGGATAGCCCTGCGCCATCGCCGACGGCTGGATCCCCTCGGAGACGATCAGGCCGGCCGAGGCGCGCTGGCGGTAGTACTCCGCCGTCGAGGGCCCTGGGCAGGCCGCCGGACCGTACGCCCGGCTGCGGCTCATCGGGGCCATAACTATGCGGTTGGGCAGACGGCGGCCGCCGAGATCGATCGGATCGAAAGCAGTGGGCATCTCAGTTCTCCTTCTCGGCGGTGACCGGCTCGGGCCACACCCCCAACTGGCGGACGAGCGCGAGTTCGTCGACGAAGAACCAGGCCTCGGCGATGAGATCGTCCTGGATCCGCCACTGTCCGACTTCGAGGACCTCGACCTTGTTGCCGGTCGCCGGGATTCCGTAGAGGGCACCGCCGTGCGTGCCCCGGATCAGCCAGGTCGCCCACACCCGGTCACCCTTGGCGATGATGTCGAGAATGTCGTCCTCGCGGTCGGGAATCGAGTCCGCGGTGTAGTTCGGACCTTCTCCGGTGTTGAGTTCGCCCAGGTTCGCCATGCCCATGCGGGACGGACGGAAGCCCTCGACGGTGTAGTTGCTGCGTTCCGCGAACGGCAACGCACGGAACTTGAGGACGAATTGGATGTTGGAGCGTTCCTGCTCGGACAGTGTGGGGTCGTTCAGCGCCTTCTCGATGGCGGAGAGTGTCACGGAGGCTCCTGACGTGTCAGTGGCCGAGGCTCAGGACGAGCGCGCGGCTTCCATGGGCGAGGGCCACCGCCGGTGCGTGCGATGGGCTCGTGAGCGAGAGGTATTCGCCCTCGCCGACGGTCACTTGGCTGTCGGGCAGATCGAAGCGGTAGCGGCCGGACAGCACGTAGACCGCGGTCGTGTCGGGCTCGGGTGTCCAACTCGTGTTGATGTTGTCGCCGTCGCGCAGCAGGATCCGCAGGTCCGTGTGCGTGGCCGTGGAATCCGCCAGGGTCGCCTCCTGACCGGCAGTTGATTCGCCGCCGGGGCGTACGAGGGCGGCGGGTCCCGGTCCCGAGCCGTCCAACAGGCGGGTGCCGGCCTGCTGGTTGACCTGGGCCCACAGCGGGCCCGGCTCTCCGGAGGTGCCGAAGATCTCGGGCATACGCCGGAAGACCTCCTCGAAGCCCGCCGGGGCGAACAGGACCAGGGCACGCGCCTGTCCGTCGAGCACCTCGAACTGATGGGGCGCGCCCCGGGGCACCAGCAGGAATCCGCCCGGGCCGATCTCGTACGAGGCATCGCTGACCGTGAGCCGGTAGGTCCCGTCCAGCACGTAGAAGCACTCCACCGCCTCGTCATGGACGTGGCAAGGGACCATCGCGCCCTTCGGGCTCTCTGCCTCCGTCAGGCTGTAGGCACCCCCGGTTCCTGAACCGTCGGCGAGGATCCGGAACGCATGCCCGGGCACGCTGACGGGGCTGATGTCACGAGCGGCGATCACATGTCCCGAAGCTTCGGGGAAGCCGAAGGTCATGTCAGAGAACGGCGTCGGAGGGGGAGGCCGCGTGGGTCTCCTTCTCGACGGTGTACAGCGAGGGAAGGGCGGGGAACTCCTGCCACTGCCGTTGCGACTGCATCCGGCGGAACTCCCCGTCGTGGGCGGCGTCGAACAGCTCGGCCGACTCCCAGCCGGCCACGTTCACGTACCGCAGGCGGGTCGTCGAATCCAGTGAGCGGTGCAGCTTGCGCCACTGGAACCCGGGCTTCTTGAGCATGTAGTCGTCGATCTCCGCCCACAGGGCGAGGAACGCGTCCTCCCGCCCCACGGGGACCTCGAAACAATTGATGAAGATGATGTCCGTCATCTGTGTGGCTCCTCGGTCTCGCGTCGTTGCGTTTCACCGAAATCGGTATTCAACCGGTTGCATGATGATGTCCAGGGGTGGCTCCCAGTGTCAAGCCGTAGGTCTGCAATAACCGTTGACCGCCTGTATGACGCGTGGTACCACTCAATGCAACCGCTTTAAAAACTGCAGAAGGAGTCCCCGCCATGCGGTTCTCGATCTACCTGAACCCCCAGACCCGTGGAGCCGAGGAGGACGTCTCCATCATCGAGACGACGGTCGACCAGGCCGTCCGCGCCACCCGGGCGGGTGTTCAGGGCGTCGCGCTCACCGAGCACCACTTCTCCGGCTACAACACCTACGGCAACAACTTCATGCTGGCCTCCCACCTGAGCTCCCAGGTGCCCGACGGCACGATGTTCCTCCTGGCCGTGGCCGTCCCGACGCTGCACAACCCGATGCGCCTTGCGCAAAGCTGCAATCTGCTCGACATCATGACCCGTGGCAACCTCATCGTCGGCTTCGCGGCCGGCGGATCTCCCGTCGAGTACGCCGGTCTGGGACGCGACCCCTCCGTACGCCACGAGCAGATGATGCACAACCTCGAGATCATGGAGCGGGCGCTCGACAAGAAGCCGGAGGATCCGCCCTACGAGTGGGCGACCGCCTTCGAGAAGGGGTCGCTGCGCACCAGGATCATGCCGGCCGCCTACCACGCCTCCCGGCCGAAGTTCGCGCGGGCGACGCAGAACGACGAGGGCGTCCTGTGGACCGGCCGCAAGGGCTGGTACCTGTTCACCGCCCGGGAGACCGCCGACGTCATCGGCCCCCGGCTCAAGCTGTACGCCGACGCGCTCGCCGAAGCCGGGCACGGCCAGGAGTTCATCGAAGAACGCCTGGACTGGAGCCTCGTGCAGAAGCAGGTGATCGTCCGCGAGACCGACGAGGAGGCCGTCGCGTTCGCGCGGGCCCGCATGGAGGAGATGGGCGCCCACCAGAAGAAGAGCTTCTCCATGACCGGCGACATCAAGGACAGCGCCCACCTCAAGAGCGTCGTCGGGGTGTCCCCGCAGAACCCGGACGAGTTCCTGCAGCGCGCGATGATCGTCGGCAGTCCCGCGACGGTCGCCGAGCAGATCAACGCCTTCGCCGAGGTGGGGGTCCGGCACATGTCGCTGCTCTTCAACTTCGGCTTCATGACGGCCGCGGAGTCCGGCCGGTCGCTCGACCTCTTCCTGGACGAGGTGCTGCCGCAGTTCGGCGAGGCACCGAACCCAACGGCCAACTGATGGGCACCGCCGCCTCGTTCGGGCTGCTCGAACTCCGCCTCGTCATCGCCGTGATCATGGCCTTCCACGGCACTCAGAAGCTCTTCGGCTGGTGGGACGGCGGCGGACTCGACCGCGCCGAGAAGTTCTTCGGCGCCCAGGGTTTCCGGCCGCCGCGGCTGATGGCCCTCGTCGCCGGCGTCACCGAGACCACCGGCGCCGTGCTGCTGGGCACGGGCGCGCTGAGCGTCCTGGGCACGGCCATGCTCACCGGCGTACTCACCAACGTCACGGCGCTCCACCTGCGCAACGGCCTTGACGGCAAGAAGCACGGCTTCGAGTTCGAGCTGATGATCCTGGCCGGTGTCATCGCGGTCGGCTTCTGCGGACCCGGCAGGTGGAGCATCGACCACTGGCTGGACCTGCCCCGCGGCGCGCCCTGGGGACCGGTCGCCGTGGCCCTCGGAGTGCTGGCCGGCCTGACCGTGGTCGCCAGCCGCAAACCCGTGGACAAGGAAGCGATGGCCACGGTCCCGGCGCGCGGCCGCTGACCCGAACCACCCCCCTCGAGACCACCGAGAGAGAGCATCACGACCTGAGGAGCGTACGCAGCGCATGGACATCTCTCAGCCCGTCGGCAGCATTCTTGCCTCGCTGGACGGCCAGTTCGAAGGAACGGTGGTACTCCCCTCGGACCCGGCCTACGAGCAGGCGCGCCGTGTCTGGAACGCCACCGTCGACAAGCGTCCCGCCGTGATCGCCTACTGCGAGTCGACCGCCGACGTCGCGCTGGTCGTCCGCGCGGCCCGGACGGCGCAGGTCCCCCTCTCCGTACGCGGCGGAGGACATCAGGTCGCGGGACTGGCCGTCTGCGACGAGGGTGTCGTGGTGGATCTGTCCCGGATGCGATCGGTCGTCGTCGACGATGACGGTACGAGCATCCGGGCGGGCGGCGGCTGCCTGCTGGGCGACGTGGACAAGAAGGCCGCCTCCATCGGCCGTGTCGTCCCCGCGGGAGTCGTCTCGCACACCGGCCTCGGTGGTCTCGCGCTGGGCGGCGGATTCGGCTGGACCTTCCGCAACTATGGGCTGACCTGCGACAACATCACGGGCGCGGAGGTCGTCACGGCCGACGGCACGGTCGTCCACGCGGGAGAGGGGGCGGACGCCGACCTGCTCTGGGCGCTGCGCGGCGGGGGTGGCAACTTCGGTGTCGTCACCGAGTTCACGCTGGCCACCCACCCCCTCACGGACGTTCTGCTCGGGCAGGCGATCTTCCTGCTCGACGACCTCCCGCAGTCGCTGGCGCACTACGTCTCCACCATGGAGGCCGCTCCGGACGAGCTGACCGCCATCTGCATCATCTGCGCGGCGCCGCCGATACCCGGCGTACCGCCGGAGGTCGTCGGCCGACCGGTCGTCATGATCAACGCGGTGTGGTCGGGAGATCTGGACGCCGGAGCCGAGCCGATAGGGCTGCTCGTCAACAAGGGCGCGCCCGTGGTGAGTTCCGTGGTGCGGATGCCCTACGTCGCCGTGCAGTCCATGCAGGACGACCTCCATCCGCACGGACGCCGCAACTACAACAAGTCCCGCTACCTCGACCGCGTCGACGAAACCGCGATCAAGGCCCTGCTGGAGGCAGGCCGACGGCTGCCCGGACAGCACTCGCAGATCGAGGTGCTGCGCCTCGGCGGAGCCGCGAGCAGGGTGCCCGCGGACGCGACCGCCTTCGCGCACCGCGACGCCGCGTACATCCTCAACGTCGTCGCGGCATGGACCGACCCGGCGGGAACCGAGACGCACATCGGATGGGCCCGCGACACCTACACCGCGATGGACAGCGTCGGTTCCGACGCCGGATACATCAACTTCTTCGACGCCGAGCCGGATCGCGTCCGCAGCGTCTACCCGCCCCGGACCTACGAGCGGCTGCGGCGCATCAAGAGCCGACTGGACCCCGAAGGGGTCTTCCGCGGCAACGTTCCCATCGAACAGGCGCCCCAGGCGTCCTGATCGCGGGCGCTGCCCACCCCGTTGTTTCCCTCCGGCCCGATCCGCCGGACAGCCCCCCGCCTCTGCCTGCGGCGACCGCAGGTGCACCTTCAGCCCTTCCCGACAACCCTTGGATGCGGCATGACCGACACCACGAGCCCACCAGTCGCCGGCAGAGGCCTCCCCGTGGCCACGCTGATCGCCGGCTGTCTCGCCGTCTGCCTCGCTCAGACCGGCCTCGCGATCCCCGCCACGCTCAACGGACTCTTCCAGACCGACCTTGACACCACCGGGTCACAGCTGACCTGGATTTCGTCCGCAACTCTGCTTCCGGTCGCGGTACTTGGGCTGACCTTCGGCGTGTTCGGCGACCTGTTCGGACGCAAGCGGCTGCTGATCGGCGGAGCGCTGCTGATGGCGGCCGGTGAGGCGGCCTCGGCCGCGGCGAACAGCGTCCACCTCCTGTGGGCCGGCCAGGCGCTGGTCGGCGTCGGCGCCGCGGCGATCTTCCCCAGCTCCCTCGCCATGATCGCCGTCGGCACGCGCACCAACAGGCAGCGCGCCACGGCGATCGCCGCCTGGTCGGCCAGCCTCGCGGGCGGCGGCTTCGTCGCGCCACTGCTCGGCGGCATCACGGCCAACTACGGCTCGTGGCGCTGGGCACTCATCATCGTCGCCATGATCGGCGTGGTCACCGCGGCAGTGGGCTTCATCGCGCAGGACTCGAGCGCGCCGCTCGGCCGCTCCCTCGACGTCAAGGGCCAACTCGCCATAGCCATCGGCCTTTTCGCGCTCCTGTACGCCGTCATCCAGGGCCCCTCGGACGGCTGGGACTCCGCCGGTGTCGTCCTGGGCTTCCTGGTCGCGGCCGTCTTCCTGACGCTGTTCATCGTGGTCGAAATGCGCTCCCGTGCCCCGCTGTTGCAGCTGCACCTGTTCAAGCACCGTGCGTTCGCGCTGTCCTCAGTGGTCGCGGTGGTCGGCATGTTCAGCTTCATCGGTACCTGCTACGCACTCAGCATCCGGCTCGGCCCGATCCAGCACCAGAGCCCGCTGCGTACCTCGGTGGCCTTCCTGCTCACCAACGGACCCACCATGGTGCTGGCTCCGATCACCGCCGTGCTCCTCGCCCGAGTCGCCGCACGGTGGCTGCTGAGCAGCGGCTTCCTGCTGATAGCGGTCGGCGATGTGCTCCTCGCCCGGTTGTCGATCACGGACCGGGCGCTGCCTTCACTGATCGTGCCGCTGATCCTCGTCGGCATGGGCTTCACCCTCGCCGTCTCGTCGATCACCGCGACCGCCGTGAACACCGTGCCCGTACGCCTCGCCGGCATGGCCAGCGCGACCACCAGCCAGCTGCGCGACCTCGGATTCACCCTGGGGCCGGCCGTCATCGGCGCGATCGCCCTCAGCCGCGCCGCGAGCGAGTTCGGCAACTCCCTGGCCACGTCGCCGCTGCCGGAAGGGGTCAAGGCCGCTGCCGGACAGGTCGCGGCGGCGGGCGGGCCGCTCGCCGTGAACTCGCTGCCGCCGCAATCGCCGCCTGGGGGCGCGGTGCCGCTGGCTCTGGACGCGCTCGGCCACGGCTACTCCGTCGGCTTCGTGGTCTGCGCCTGTGCCGCGCTGGTGTCCTGCCTGCTCGCGGGGCTGGTGCTGCGCGGTGGCCGGCCCAAGGTGAACCTCGCCGAGTCGGAGGTCGAGGACACCAGCCCTGAACCGGCGGCCGCCTGATCTGATCCTGGGACAGATCCTGGAGGAGCGGTCGCAGTGAGCGGGTGATCGTCCGGGCGCGCGTCCGTCCGCCTTTCGGCGGGTGGACGCGCGCCTTTTGCTGTCCCGACGCCAGCGCCTCCGGCTTGTCCCCGCACGCGGCGGGGACAGCCGAACAGACCGGTCAGGATTCGAGAAGCGCCGGTCATCGTGCCGGAGCTAGCGTGAAAGTCATGGACATCACGGTTCACGTGAGTTCGTCTCCGAGCCCGACTCCGGGCCCGACAGGCCCACCGGGTCGATGTGACCCATGACTTCAGGAGTGACCATGACCAGCTCAGCCACCCAGGGAATCAAGACCGTGCTGCATCCCGTGTCCGACCTGACGAAGGCCAAGGCGGTGTACGCCGCCCTGCTCGGCGTGGCGCCGACGACCGACGAGTCCTACTACGTCGGCTTCGAGGCCGAGGGCCAGCACATCGGGCTGGTCCCGGGCGGGGGATCGCAGGGCATGGACGCACCGGTGGCCTACTGGCACGTGCCGGACATCGAGGTGAAGCTGGCCGAGGTGATCGCCGCGGGGGCCACCGTGAAGGAGCCCGCGCACGACGTCGGTGGCGGCCGTCTGGTGGCCGCGGTCGTCGACCCCGACGGCAACGTCCTCGGGCTGCTTCAGGACCGCTGACTGCCTGCCCCCGCCCCACGCCTGGCGTGGGAGCGCTGCCGCAGGAGCGGGGGAGAGCGTTTCGTCGCGTACGCCGGTTAGACTCGCACACCCGTTCGGCCAGTGTGTGCGGGCCACGGCGTACCACTGGTCGGTCCGACGCCTCGGCCGGGCGCGTGACTCCGGCCGAGACCGCTGACCGGACAGCCGCCGGACCGTTGCCCGCGAAGGCGCCGACGAAGTAGAACCAGACGTACTGCTCGAAGCCGGTCAGATCCGAGCCAGGCGACGACGGAGACCGCGAAGGCGGCCCGCCCAACAGATGGAGACGCGATAAGCATGGTCACGAAGAGGGACACGCAGTCGCCTGCGCCGCACGTCGCCGACAGCCACGACATGATCCGCGTGCACGGCGCGCGCGTGAACAACCTCAAGGACGTCAGCATCGAGATCCCGAAGCGCCGGCTGACGGTGTTCACCGGCGTCTCCGGCTCGGGCAAGAGCTCGCTGGTGTTCAACACGATCGCCGCGGAGTCGCAGCGGCTGATCAACGAGACCTACAGCGCCTTCCTACAGGGCTTCATGCCGACGCTTGCGCGGCCCGAGGTCGACGTCCTCGACGGACTGACCACCGTGATCACCGTCGACCAGCAGCGGATGGGCGTCGACCCTCGCTCCACGGTCGGCACCGCCACCGACGCCAACGCGATGCTGCGCATCCTCTTCAGCCGGCTCGGCAAGCCGTACATCGGCCCTCCCAGCGCGTACTCCTTCAACACCGCCTCGGTCCGGGCGAGCGGTGGGATCACCGTCGATCGCGGAGAGGCCAAGACCAAGACGGTGAAGGCGACCTTCAACCGCACCGGCGGCATGTGTACGCGCTGCGAGGGCCGGGGCGCGGTCTCCGACATCGACCTCACGCAGCTCTACGACGACTCCAAGTCGCTCGCCGAGGGCGCCTTCACCATCCCCGGCTGGAAGTCGGACAGCCAGTGGACCGTGCAGGTCTACGCCCAGTCCGGCTTCGTCGACCCGGACAAGCCGATCCGCGAGTACACCAAGAAGGAGTTGCGGGACTTCCTCTACGGGGAGCCAGTCAAGGTCAAGGTCAACGGTGTCAACCTCACCTACGAGGGGCTGATCCCCAAGATCCAGAAGTCGTTCCTGTCCAAGGACAAGGAGGCGCTCCAGCCGCACATCCGGGCGTTCGTGGAGCGGGCGGTCACCTTCACCACCTGCCCCGAGTGCGACGGCACCCGGCTCAGCGAGGGGGCCCGGTCCTCGAAGATCAAGCGGATCAGCATCGCCGACGCCTGCGCGATGGAGATCCGCGACCTGGCCAAGTGGATCCGCGGCCTCGACGAACCGTCGGTGGCACCGCTGCTCACCGCGCTGCAACAGACCCTCGACTCGTTCGTGGAGATCGGCCTCGGCTACCTCTCGCTCGACCGGCCCTCCGGCACGCTGTCGGGCGGTGAGGCACAGCGCGTCAAGATGATCCGCCACCTCGGCTCCTCGCTCACCGACGTCACCTACATCTTCGACGAGCCCACCATCGGCCTGCACCCGCATGACATCCAGCGGATGAACGACCTGCTGCTGCGGCTGCGCGACAAGGGCAACACGGTCCTCGTCGTCGAGCACAAGCCGGAGACGATCGCCATCGCCGACCACGTCGTCGACCTCGGCCCCGGCGCCGGTACGGGGGGCGGCACCGTCTGCTTCGAGGGCACCGTCGAGGGGCTACGGACCGGCGGCACCGTCACCGGCCGCCATTTCGACGACCGGGCCACCCTCAAGGAATCGGTGCGCAAGCCCACCGGGACGCTGGAGATCCGGGGCGCGTCGACGCACAACCTGCAGGGTGTCGACGTCGACATCCCGCTCGGGGTACTGGCCGTCGTCACCGGCGTCGCGGGCTCCGGCAAGAGTTCGCTGGTGCACGGGTCGATCCCGGCCGGCGAGGGTGTGGTGTCGGTCGACCAGGGCGCGATCCGCGGCTCGCGGCGGAGCAACCCGGCTACGTACACGGGGCTGCTCGAACCGATCCGCAAGGCGTTCGCCAAGGCCAACGGCGTCAAGCCGGCGCTGTTCAGCGCCAACTCCGAGGGTGCCTGCCCGACCTGCAACGGCGCCGGCGTGATCTACACCGACCTGGGGATGATGGCCGGCGTCGCCACCCCCTGCGAGGACTGCGAGGGAAAGCGGTTCGACGCGTCGGTCCTCGAGTACCACTTCGGCGGGCGTGACATCAGCGAGGTTCTCGCGATGTCGGTGACCGAGGCCGAGGAGTTCTTCGGCGCGGGCGAGGCGCGTACGCCGGCCGCGCACGCCATTCTCCGCCGGCTCGCCGACGTCGGGCTCGGCTACCTCAGCCTCGGACAGCCGCTCACCACGCTGTCCGGCGGCGAGCGGCAGCGGCTCAAGCTGGCCACCCACATGGGCGAGAAGGGCGGGGTCTACGTCCTCGACGAGCCGACCGCGGGGCTCCACCTCGCCGACGTCGAGCAGCTGCTCGGCCTGCTCGACCGGCTCGTCGACTCCGGCAAGTCGGTCATCGTCGTCGAGCACCACCAGGCGGTCATGGCACACGCCGACTGGATCATCGACCTCGGCCCCGGCGCGGGCCACGACGGCGGCAAGATCGTCTTCGAGGGCGCCCCCGCCGACCTCGTCGCCGCCCGCTCCACCCTCACCGGCGAGCACCTCGCGGCGTACGTGGGCGGCTGAGCGAGGGGGAGGGGGTCCTCAGCAGAGTCGAGCACCTTTCTGTCTTCTGTCCTCTGCCCTGCGCCCTTGTCCGCCCTGCGCCCTTCCCCGGCGCGGGCTCGGGGAAGGGCGCCGGCGTCCTATGTCTTGTCGTCACATTCCTGTCGTCGCCCGGAGGGAGGCAGACGGGAATGTGACGACAAGACATAGCTAGTGCCCGCTGGACTCGCGTAGTTGGGACTCGATGGCGCCGGAGTCGGAGGCGGCGCCGACGGTTGCGCGGTTGCCGTAGAAGTCGGTGCGCCCGGCAGCCGCGCCGCCGTTGTCGATGGCGGGACTGGTGGGCAGCGGACGGTAGTCACCCGCGGCGCGGTCGGTGAACTGCGGGTCGGCCAGGGTGTCGCCGGTGCCCGGGGCG
The DNA here is from genome assembly GCF_044744645.1 of Streptomyces sp. NPDC087263. NCBI lineage: Bacteria > Bacillati > Actinomycetota > Actinomycetes > Kitasatosporales > Streptomycetaceae > Streptomyces > Streptomyces sp. NPDC087263. Next base: position 104,181 of record NZ_JBIUYT010000016.1, on the reverse strand, counting down.
TCGCCCAGGGTGCCCTGGATCACGTTGTGGTCGTGCGGCCACGCGTAGTCCTTGAGCACGCTGCCGCCGGTCATCTGGATGATGTTGCCGGTGATGGTGAGCCAGGAGTCCTGCGGTGTGGGGCCGGCCTCGCGGTAGTAGTAGATCGCGAACAGCCGCGAGTTGTCGCGGTCACGGACGATGGTGTTGTGGGCGACCAGGTAGGCGTCCGGGTGGGTGGTGGTGTCGTAGGCCAGGAACTGCTGGTAGTCGTCACTGATGTTGTACGTCAGGTGGACATCGGTGGTGGTGGTCTCGGTGACCTCCGTGAAGCCCTGTGAGCCCAGGGACAGGTTGTGGTCGATGGAGATGTCGTCCTTGGGGTGGTCGAAGCCCTCGATCTCCACGGCGCCGCCGTCCGCTCCGTAAGGGCTGTCGGTGGAGCGGCAGTTGATGAACTCGTTGGCGGTGACCCGGGCGTCGCTGTTGTTGATCGAGATGCCGATGGCGCCGTAGGAGGCCTCGGAGCCCGAGTCCATGCCGCGGAAGGCGATCTTGAGGTCGTGGAAGCTGTTGTGCGCGATGAGCGTGCCGGTGGCGTAGGTCTTGACGCCGATGCCGACCTGCGTGAACTCGTTGTCGTGGATGTACGCGTCGGTGGCAGTGTCGGTGAGGGCGATCGCGCCGCTCAGCTCGTACTTCGGACCGCGGATGCCCACGCCGTCGGCGTTGTCGAACACCACCCCGTCGGCGAACCGAAGTTGGTCGACGACGACGTGCGGGGCGGACAGCTGGAGCATGTTCCAACCGGTCGGGTTGGTGAGGGTCGGCGCGTCGCCGGTGCCGTACGCGGTGATGGTGATCGGTGCGGCGGCGGTACCGGTTCCGTTGATGGTGGCGGTGCCGGTGAAGGTCTCGCCCCGGCGCAGCGCGATGGTGTCGCCGGGCCGGAAGTCGGCGGCGGTGATCCGGGCGAGGCTCTTCCAGGCGGTCGCGGAACTGGTGCCGGCCGCCTGGTCGTCGCCGCTCTGGGCGTCGAGGTAGAAGGTCCGGCCGCCCTTGGTGTGCGGGGCGGGGCCGGAGCGCTGTGTCCTTGCGCCGACCGGGGTACCGGCGACAGTGGCGGTAGCCGCGGCGGTTGATGAGGAGACGGATGTGGATGCCGTTGCGGGCGCCGCGGAGACCGCCAGTGCCGCCGCGGTCAGTCCGACGGCGAACAGGATTGCGGCCGCCGGGCGCGTCACAGGGGTGCGCGGTAGGGGAGCGGGAGTGGACAAGGGGGTGCTCCAATCAGGGTGGTTGAGATGGGCTGTCGGCCCGTGCGGGCGCCGGTTGGGTGATGCGCGTCAGCGTCGACCGGCTTGATCTCGCGGTGTCTTCCGGCAGGGCTTGAGGTCGCCTGCCGTACTGGTCTCGCGGTTTGCACCCGTTGGCCCGGTCTCGCCGTGGGGGACCGGCCGGGAGGGTGGCTAGCGGCCGGACGGCGGGGTTCGGAGGGCGTGCGCGGCGGTTGAATCTGCCGCGGCGACGGCCTGGTTGAGGCCCTTGCCGCAGGGATGCCGTGCGAGCTGCCCGCTGCCGGGCACGGTCTCGTCGGCCGTGGCCCGAAGGGGGGAGTGGGTGGCCAGACCGGGCTTGACCGGACTCGCCACGGTGTTGGTTTCCACGGCGATGATGACCTGGGCTGCGGATGAGGGGACCGCCACTGAGGTGACAGTGGTCCGGTAGCAGGTCGACGGGCCGCCGTACGGTGTGCCGGTCGGCGAGGTCGACGATGTGGTCTCGGGGTTGGGTGTGTTGGCCGGTGGAGCGGGCGAACCAGCCCCAGGGGTCGAGGCGGTGGCCGAGGGAGTGGGCCAAGGTGTTTCAGGTCTCGGCGTGTTGGCCGAGGGAGTGGGCCAAGGCGTTTCAGGTCTCGGTGTGTTGGCCGAGGGAGTGGGCCAAGGTGCTTGAGGGCTCGGTGTGTCGGCCGACATGGCGGGCGAATCTCCCTCCCGCCACACCGGATTGGCCGGGGACTCGCCAGCCCAGGGCGATGAGGCGCTCGCGCGGCCGGTCAATTCTTGCTCCCGGTGGTGGCGACCGAGGCGACGAAGTAGCGCTGGAGGGCGAGCAGGATGATGGCCGGGATCACGGCCAGGACCGCGGTCTCCGCGAACACCCGGCCGTAGTCCGTGCTGAACGCGTTGAAGGTCTTGGCGATGGACACCGGCGCGACGTCGTTGCTGTCACTGGTCGTGACGAGGATCGGCCACAGGTACGCCTGCCACTGGAACAGGAACAGAATCAGTCCGGTGCCGATCAGTGCGGGCCGGGCCAGCGGCAGGTAGATGCGGGTGAAGATGCGCGGCCAGCCTGCCCCGTCGACCCGCGCGGCCTCGGCGAGCTCGGTGGGGACGCCCAGGAAGAACTGGCGCAGGGTGAAGATCGCCAGGCCGTTGCCGAGCCCTGGCAGCACCAGCGCGGGGATGCTGTTGGTGAGGTGCCAGTCGCTGAAGGTGTGGGAGAGCGGGATGGCGATCGCCTCGAAGGGCACCAGGAAGCTGAGGACGACCATGGCGAAGACGAACTTCCGCCCGGGGAAGTCCACCACGGCAAGAGCGAACGCCGCCAGTGCCGAGATGGCGATGCCGAGGACGACGGTGGCGGCGGCCACGATCACCGAGTTGGCGAGATTACGGCCGAAGCCGTTGTCCCAGGCGGCGTCGAGGTTGCGCAGCGTGAAGTCCCGGGGCCACAGCATGTGCCAGTTCAGGGAGGAGTTGCTCGCGAAGGTCTCTGTCGAGCTGCGGAAGGTGCTGGCGATCAGCCACAGCACGGGCAGCAGGAAGGCCAGCGCCACCAGGACGGCGACCACGCTGAGGACGATCCGGCCGGCCCGGGAGCCGTCGCGGGGGCCCCGGGGAGCGGCGCTCCGACCGCCGTCGGCGGAAGTGAAGGTGCGGCTCATGGTCACTCACCCTCCGTACTGCGCAGCAGCCGGAACTGCACCGCGACGATGACGATCATCAGCGCCAGCAGGACCAGGAGTTCGGCGGCCGCGGTGTGCGGGTCGGCGAGGTCGAAGCTGTTGTGGAAGATGTCGTACATCAGGAAGTTGGACTTCTGCTCGGGCCCGCCGTTGGTGAGGATCTGCATCGGCGCGAAGAGCACGAAGTTGGAGACGGTGTCGGCGACCAGCACGAACAACAGCGGCCGGCGCAGCTGTGGCAGGGTCACCGACCAGAACTGCCGCAGTGGTCCCGCGCCGTCCACCTCGGCGGCCTCGTAGTACACCTGCGGGATGTCGTTGAGCCCGGCGATCAGGAAGATCATCCAGTAGCCGACGCCGATCCAGCTGGCGATCAGGATCAGGCTGCCGACGACCTGGTTCGGGCCGGTGAGGAAGGGCTGCTGGCCGATGCCGACGCTGCCGAGAGCCGCGTTGACCGGGCCGTCGGGGCGTAGCGCGATGCCCCAGACGACCGCGGAACCGGTCATCGGAACCGCGGCGGGCAGGAAGATCAGGGTCCGCCACAGGCCGGTTGCGGGCAGGTTGCGGGTGAGCAGCACCGCGAGCGCCAGGGCGACCACGATCTGTAGCGGGTTCACGATCACGTTGAACAGCAGGGTCTGCTGCACCGAGGTCCAGAACTGGTGAGAGTGCCACAGGGCGGTGAAGTTGGCCGCCCCTGCCCAACTCGGTGGCAGGGTGCTGCCGGGCAGGCTGGTGTGGGTGGCGTCGTTGACGGCCTGGATGACCGGCACCAGCCGCAGTACGACGATCAGTGCGAGCGCGGGCGTCAGGAAGAGCGCGGCCGCGGTGAGATTACCGATGCGGCGTCGGCGGTGCAGGGTGCGGGTGGGCGGTGCAGGCGGCGGGGTGGCTCGTACGGCGGGTGGTTGAGTGGTCGAAGTCATGGCGGTGGTCCCTCCCGCCGACCCGGGATCGTCCGTCCGGGGCCGGTCGGTGTAGCGGGGAGTAGGTGGTGCGGGGGGTGTGCCTCAAAGGCTTGGCAGGATCCGAGGGTTTGGCAGGACTCGAAGGCCTGGCGGGAAGCGGGGCGGGCGTCGCTCGGTGCGAAAGCGGAGTTCGCTAGCGGTACTTGGCCCACGCGGAGTCGATCGTGCTGGTCGCGGAGGCGAGCGCGGACGCCGCCGAGGCACCGTTGGCGATGTCCTCGAAGGTCCGGCCGAGGGTGTCCTCGAACTCCACATAGCCGGCGGTACGGGCCCGCAGCGTCGCCGTGTGGGCGAGCTCGTACTTGGTCAGGTCGACCGCGCCGGCCATCCGCGGATCGCTGAACACCGGCTCCCGGTAGAACCGCGCGGTGCCGACGGTGTTGGACGGCGGTACCGACAGGCTCGGCATGTACTGGGCGAAGCCGCCGTTGTCGAGGGCCATGAACTTCATGAAGATCTCGGCGGCGGCCGCGTGCTTGGTCGCCCGGTTCAGGCCGAGCGACCAGCCGCCGGTCGGGGTGACCGCCTTGCCGCCCGCGAAGTAGGGGTAGGCGGCGACGCCGAACTCCAGCGTCTTCTCACCGGTGAACTGGCCGGCCCACCAGGGACCACCGGGGAAGTAGGCGACCTGCCCCGAGGCGAACATGTCCGGCGTCTGGGCGACCGGCACCCCACGCGGCGAGATCTTGTCCTTGAACAGTGAGCCGTACCAGGTCATGGCCTTGGTCCAGCCGGCGTTCTCCAGCGCGGGAGTCAGATTGCCCTTGCCGGTCGCGCCGGAGCCGCCGCCCAGGCTCTCGGCCAGCGGCTGGAGCTGGTAGTAGCGGTTGACCTGATCGAACAGCAGGCCCCACTTGGCGCCCGCGGTCTGCGCCTTCTTGGCATCGGCGGTCACCTGCTCCCACGTCATCCGGGCGTCGGCCCGGTCTGACGGGAAGGGGATACCGGCTTTTCGCAGCAGCGTCTTGTTGTAATAGAGCAGTTGGCTGGAGGTCTGGTACGGCATCGCGACGAGCTTGCCGTCGCTGGTCGCGGCCTCCAGGGACATCTTGTCCACCTGGCCGGACAGGCCCGGGAACAGCGAGGACAGGTCGGCCAGCCAGCCGCGCACCCGGTAGGCGTCGGTGCGGGGCATGTCGACATCGAAAAGGTCCAGGGTGCTGTCCTGACGACTCAACCTGGTGCTGAGCACGCTGTTGAACTGGTCGAACGGTACGGACTGGTAGTCGACGGTGATGGTGGGATGAGCTTGGTGGAAGGCGGCGAGGACCGGCTTGATGTCGTCCGCGGAGTAGGCGGAACCGGCGTAGGTGATGGTCACCGGACTCGCCGGATCCTTCAGCTGTCCGGCGGCGGTCAGCCCGGCGGGCTGCGCGGTGGACATGGAGCCGGAACCGCAGCCTGCCGCGAGCAGCGCGGTCGCGCCGGCGGCCGCCATCGCGGTGAACGACCTACGGGTGAGCGGTTGGTGAGCGAGGTGTTCGGCGGCATCGGTCACCCGGCCGGCGAACTCCCCGGTGGAGAAGCCGCCTTCGGGCGATCCGGTGCGCAAGCCGCCGACAGGGGAGCCGGTGCGGAATTCTCCCGCGAGGGGCCCGGTGCGGAACTCGCCTGCGCGGAGCCCCTCGTCGGGCGGCGGCAGGACCGCACGCGGTCCCGGGGCAGGCGCTCTCTGGGAGCGGGAATGCTTCATGACGGTCCTCTCTGACGGTCATGGGAGGCGTGGAGTCACTCGGCGGTCGGGTGACTGGGCTCGGTCCCGGTCACCCGGTCGAGGAACAGTCGGCCGAAGCCGGCGACATCGGTGTCGACCGCCACCGAGGCGTTGGTGGGCCCGGGTGGCGGCGCGAGGGCCAGGCCGCGGTCGGCGATCACCAGGCCGCGGGCGAGTTCGCTGCCGGGGTCGGTGGCGACGTGGGCGCCCTCCCAGCTCAGCAGGGTGGGGTCGATGACGGCGGCGACGACCAGCGGATCGTGCAGGAAGCAGGCGTCGCGGTGTTCGGCGCGCAGCGGAAACGCCTTGGCGAGGAAATCGATCCAGGCCAGGGCGCATTCGCCGGCCCAGCGCCCGAAGGCGTCGCCGCGTCGCAGCACGGCGGCGTCGGCGCGGGTGAGCCGTACCCGCGATGTCTGGTCGATGCCGACCATGCGCAGCTTGGCTCCGCTGGTCAGCACCATGGCCAGGGCCTCGGGGTCGACGTAGGCGTTGAAGTCGCCGACGACGGTGATGTTCTGTGCGTAGCCGGTGGCGGAGCCCGCCATCATCACGATCTCGGCGACATTGCCGGCGAAGGCCGGGTCCAGACGCAGCGCGAGCGCCAGGTTGGTCATGGGTCCGATGGCCACCACGGTGATCTCGCCGGGGTGGGCGGCGGTGATGTCGACGAGGAATTGTGCGGCGCTCAACGGGCTGGTGGGGCCGCGCCGTTCGGCCGGTGCGGTGCGGGCGACGGGCCGGTCGCCGATCACGTCGTCGAACAGCGCCCGCACCGGGGCCATGTCGCGCAGCAGCGGTCGGTCGGCGCCGCGCAGCACCGGCAGGTCGGGGTGTCCCATCCGTTCGGTCAGCCGACGTGCCACGTCGACGCCGGCGTCGACCTCCACGTTGCCGTTAACGACGGTCAGCCCGTCGACCTGGAGTTCCGGCGAGCGCAACGCCAGGGCGATGGCCAGCCCGTCGTCGATGTCGGAGCCGGGTTCCCCCAGCCCGGGGTCAGTGTCGATGACGATCCTGCGGGCGGCGGTCATGAGGCCACCTCCTGTTCCGGTGCGGCGGATGAGGATGAGGATGGGGGCGTGGATCCCGTACCGCGCGGTCCGGCGTCGTCGGGGGTGGCGCTTTCATGGCCGGCCGGTACGTCAGCCGCGTCCGCGCGAACGGTCTCGTCACCGACCGGGGGTTCCGCGCCTTCGTCAGTCGTGCGTTCCAGCGCGACGCGCGCCGCGTCTGCGACCGGGGGTTCCGCGCCTTCGTCAGTCGTGCGTTCCAACGTGACGCGCGCCGCGTCTGCGACCGGGGGTTCCGCGCCCTGGTCAGTCGTGCGTTCCAACGCGACGCGCACCGCGTCCGTACGCCGTGCCAGTTCGGCGACGGTGATTCCGTCGAAGCCGCGGACGGCGCTGCGGACCACGCCCCCGGTCGGTGCCACCAGGCGCTCGGGGATCGCGGCGGATCCGTGCAGTGCGCCGAAGACACTACCGACGGTCGCCGCGGTGGAGTCGGTGTCGCGGCCGGCCCGTACCGCCAGGGCGATGCTGCGGACGAAGTCGCCCTCGCCCCACAGCAGTGCGGCGCTGATGGTGGCGGCGTTGTGCAGGGTGTGCACCCAGTTGTAGGCGCCGAGGGTCCGCTCGATCCAGGACAGCGCCTCTTCGGCGGTCGCGCCCCGCTCGGCCAGCGCCAGCAGCTCCGCCTGACTCCTGTAGAGCCGCGAGCCGACCGGTACGGCGGCCAGCGCGCTGTGCAGAGCGGGCAGCGGACCGTCCGCGGTGAGCGCCGCCGCGACCAGCGCCGCCGCCCACATCGCGCCGTAGATTCCGTTGCCCGTGTGCGACAGCACCGCGTCGGTGAGCGCGAGGTGGGCCGCGGCCCGGGGGCGGCCGGGGTGGATGTAGCCGTAGGCGTCGGTACGGATCAGCGCCCCGATCCACTCCCGGTAGGGGTTGTCGACGGTGGCCGTCAGCGGCGGCAGGTGGCCGGTGACGAGGTTGCGGTAGGCGGCGCGCTCGGCGGTGAAGGTCTGGGTGAAAGGGATGCGATCCAGCCACTCGCGGGCGATGTCCTCGGTGGTCAGCCCGTGCCCGTAGGTTTCCAACAGGTGCAGGCCGAGGATCGTCCAGTCCAGGTCGTCGTCGCGCGGGACGGCGTCGAACCGGCCGGCCGCCGCGTACGGCGCGGACTCGTGCAGGTGACTGACGCCGACGGGCAGCGTCGCCAGCAGCGGTACGTACCCGGTCTGCGGCCATTGCCCGACCGCCCGCAGATAGATACCGACCTCGGTGCCGGTCAGGCCCTCGACGGGCTTGCCCATGGTGTTGCCGACGCAGCGGCCCAGCCATGCACCGGCTGTCCGTTCGGGGACGTCGGCCGGAGCCGGTCCTGTCCGGTCGAGGGCCGGTGCGGGCGGCAGCGCGGCCCACACGGCGGACGGCTCGGACGGCTCGTCGTAGGGCCAGTCCGTGGCGCGGGGCAGGGCGACCAGCCGGGTTCTGATCCCCGCAAGCGCCGCGTCGTCGGACCGCGCGGCGGCGGCGCGGGCCTCGGCCAGCAGGCCGCTCGCGTCGTAACCGGAGCCGGCGAGTTGTTCGGCCTCGTCGGGGACGAGGTCGCGGGGATCGAGTACGTCGTGCACGTGCGGGGCTCCTCAGGCTGATTCGCGGATGACCAGGTTGTGCTGGACCAGGACCCTGCGGGCGGTGCCGGCCGGATCGGCTATCCGGGCCAGCAGTTGCTCGCCCGCCACCCGTCCGATCTCCTGTGCCGGTACGCGCACGGTGGTCAGGGACGGGCTGACCAGGCTCGCGGCGTCGATGTCGTCGACGCCGATCACGGCCACGTCGGTGGGGACGACGAGGCCCAGCGCGCGGGCCGCGTCCAGGGCGCCGATCGCCATCAGGTCGTTCGCGCAGAACACGGCGGTGGGCGGGCGGGGTTGGTCCATCAGCGCGGCCATCCCCTTCGCGCCGGACTCCCGGGTCCAGTCGCCCACGGACTCGGCGGCCCGCAGTGGCCGCAGGCCGTGGGCGCGCAGCGCCTCCCGGTAGCCGTGCAGACGGCTGGAGCCGGGTGCGGTACGCGGCGGACCGGAGATGACGCCGAGGTGGCGGTGGCCCTTGCCGTACAGGTACGCCACCGCATCCGCGGCGATCCTCTCGTCGTCGGACGACACCACGTCCGTGGAGGTGCCGTGGCGGGGTGCGCCAACGGTGACCACATGGGCACCGGACGCGCGCAGCGGCTCCAGCTGCCGGTCGGACACGTCGACCGCGGCGACCACGACACCGTCCACCCGGCGTTGCACGGCCTCGCCGAGGAACGCGTCGACCGGCGGAGCGCCGGTGCCCACGTCGGCCAGCAGGACGACATGGCCGCGTTCGGCGACCGCCTGCTGCAGGCCGCGGGCCAGCGCCGGATAGAACGGGTTGGTCAGGTCCTGCACGACCAGGGCGATGGTCCGGCTGCGCCTCCCGGTCAGACCCGCGGCGAAGAAGTTCTGCTGGAATCCCAGCTCCTCGATGACCCGGGTGACCTTGCGGCGGGTCGCTTCGGACACCGGGCGCCGACCGGACAGGACATGCGAAACGGTGGTCTTGCTGACTCCGGCGAGCTCGGCGACATCCGAGATCGTCGGCGGTCCCTTGATGGGTTCTCCGGCCGTCCCACCACGCAACCCGGTTTGCGCGCGCCCCCTCTTGGGGGCACTGTGTGCGTCGTTCACGTGCACTCCTTGATGACAAACCGGTTTGCGTGACGTTTCGGTCAGCCTCCGCCATGACCGGGCCGCAGTCAAGACTTCGGGTGGCTGGAATTCGTCCCTGTCTTTCGGCGGCACCTTCGGCGGACCTTCGGCCCAGGACACCGGTCCGCACCGTGCCAACGGCGATTGTTAGCCTTGGCTGTGATCGGTTTCCCCGCACCCGCACCCGCACCCGCACCGGGCCCCTTCCCCGGCCAAGGCTCGTGATGAGCGTCGTCGACGCGTTCCCGCTCGGTGCCGGGACCACGCTCGCCGAACTCGCCCGGGACCCACATCCGCGACTGGCGCTGCTCCGTGCACAGGAGCCCGTGTCCTGGCTGCCCGAGCTGGACGGCTGGCTGGTGACCCGGCGCGACCTCGCGCTGAGTGTGATGCGGGACGCCGAGACGTTCACCGTCGACGACCCCCGGTTCTCCACCGCGCAGGTCGTCGGGCCGAGCATGCTGTCCCTTGACGGTGACCGGCACGCCCGCCACCGTGAGCCCTTCACTGCTCCCTTCCGCCCTCGGCAGGTCCATGACGGTTTCGCCTCGTTCATCGAGCGGGAGACCGACCGGCTCATCACGGCACTGGAACCGGCGGGCGGCGTCGAACTGCGACGTGCCTTCGCCGGTCCGCTCGCGGTAGCCGTCGTGACCGAGGCACTCGGGCTGGTCGGCACCACCCCGGCCACGGTCCTTGCCTGGTACGACTCCATCGTGCGCGCGGTCTCCGACATCACCGCCGGACACGAGGCGGGACCAGCAGGTACGGCGGCGTACGCGGAGCTGAGGGCCGCGGTGGAAGCCACCGTCGCGGACCGGGGCGCAGCGTCGCTCCTCGGCTCCGCAGCCGGGCAACTGACAGTGCCCGAGGTGGCATCCAACGCCGCGGTGCTGATGTTCGGAGGCATCGAGACCACCGAGGGAATGATCACCAACGCGCTGCTGCACCTGCTCCGGCACCCCGACCAACTCGCCCTCGTCCAGGCCGACGTCGGCCTGCTGGACGGCGCGATAGAGGAATCCCTGCGCCTCGAACCCGGTGCGGCGGTCGTCGACCGCTACGCCACCTGCGACACCGTCCTCGGCCCGGCCACGATCCGCCGCGGCGAGCTCGTCACCGTCTCCCTGACCGGCGCCAACCGCGACCCGGACGTCTTTCCCGACCCCGACCGCTTCGACGTCCGCCGAGAGAACGCGCGTCTCCAACTGGCCTTTGCGCACGGCCCGCACTACTGCCTCGCCGCCCACCTCGCCCGCCTGGAGACCCGCATCGCTCTCCAGCGCCTCCTCGAACGCCTCCCCACCCTGCGCCTCGACGCGGACCGCCCCGCCGCCGCGCACGGTCTGGTCTTCCGCAAGCCCGCCACCCTGCATGTGCTGTGGGACAGTCCTGCCTGAGCGCCCGACGGCGTGCGAGCATCGGGGCGGGTCGCTCCGGTGCCATGTCCGCGACGTCTCCGCGCCCGCCCGTTCCGTCGGCGCCGGCTCCGTGGAGGAGTGCGGTGAAAGCCCCTGCTGATGGAGTGTCAGGAAGGTGAGGCGGGCTGGGAGTCCGCGAACCGTTTGCAGTGGCTGACGGTTCCGCACTGGACCTGGGGCGGCGCCGCTCCGGTGACTACGCCGCCCTGTGCGTGAACGTGATCATTGCTGACAGCGTCGACGTCGCGGCCCCTTCATGTGTGCCGGGTGGCCTGCGGTGCCCCTGGGTAAAAAGCCCGTCATGAAATACACGTCACCTACCTTGACACCATACCTACTAAGAAGGTTTCTTGGTCTCAAGGCGACCGGACGCGATGAGGGAACGTTCCGCAACGGGACTGCGGAAGAACCTCACTTCGACCGATCGCGCACATCCTTTACGCCCCGTTCTGCACCAGCCCGCCGACCGCTCGGTCGTTCAGGGCTGCGCACTGGACAACGGAGGACTGCGATGAAGATCGCTCCGTTCGACGAGAACGCGTTCAAGATGGACCATCCCAGGGGGACGGTCTCGTTCAACTATCTGCTCATGGGTGACCGGAGCAAGCCCATGGAGAACTACCGCTACATCCTGGGCCGCCAGGAGGCCGACTTCCGCATGCCCCGGCACTGCCACACCTTCGAGCAGATCCGGCTGCCGCTGGTGGGTGACATGAACCTGGGCGAGCAGGGGATCCTGCGCGAGGGCGAGGTCGGCTACTTCCCCGAGGGCCAGACCTACGGCCCGCAGGACGACCCGCTGACCGACCCCAAGCAGATCCAGCTCGTGCTGCAGTTCGCCGGCGCCTCCGCGCTCGGTATGAGCGCGGGTCGCGGCCGCGGCCCCGACAACAAGGAGGCACAGGCCGAGCGCCGTCCCCGGCGGGACCAGAAGTTCCCCAAGCCGCGTTACAACGGCGTGGTCATCAGCAACCCGGACCACCTCAACTGGCTGCCGGTCGCGGGCTGGTCGGGTGTCAGGCGCAAGCCGATCGGCACGTACACCGAGCGCGAGTTCTGGATCGAGTTCGTCAAGATCGAGGCCGGCGCCGAGTGGGTGTCGCAGAGCGAGGACGCCAAGCGGCTGACCGTGGTGCTCTCCGGCGCCGGCACCGCGGAGGGCACCGAGGTCGGCAAGCTCGGCGCGGTGGAGGCCGACCCCGGCGAGAAGGCCCACTTCACGGCCACCGAGGAGCTGGTCCTGTTCACCGTGGGCCTGCCCCCGATCCAGCAGCCCGTCGAGCCCGACGACGACAAGTTCGTCACCGTCGTCACCGACGGCGGCATCAGCTTCGAGAACGCGAAGGACGCGGCCGGCGGCTGAGTACGACCACTACGACCAGTACGGCCTGGCAGGCGGCGTCCCGGGGACACGGCCCGCGTGCTCTCCCAGGCCCCGCACACCTCACCTCGCCCGGCGTGAGCGACAGCGCGACGCGGCGAGCACCGTCCTCCCCCTGCACGCGTGCACAGTTGGCGGCCTCCCCACGAGCCCCGGCCCCCACCTGCTCCATCCGACACTCCGACACTCCGACACCGACGAGACACCAGGAGCGACAGACATGAGTGGACTGAGCCTGACCCAGGCTTCGGAAATCGTGGACGCGGCCCTGAGCCACGCACGTGAGTTGGGACTGCGTCCCCTGACGGTCACCGTGCTCGATCCGGGCGGTCACCCGAAGGTCGTCAAACGCGAGGACGGGGCGGGCATCCTGCGCCCGGGGATCGCCCACGCCAAGGCCTGGGGCTCCCTCGGCACCGGCCAGGGCGGCGCCGTCGGAGCCCGCCACGCCACCCGCGACCCGGCCTTCTTCGCGGCGCTGGCCGCGATCTCCGAGGGACGGGTCGCCTCGTCCAAGGGCGGTGTGCTGATCCGGGACGAGGACGGCGAACTGCTCGGCGCGGTCGGCGTCAGCGGTGACCGGCCCGACAACGACGAGGCCGTCGCCGTCTTCGGCGTGGAGAAGGCCGGCCTGGTCGCCGACGCGGGCTGACCGATCCGTCTCCGGCGGGGGAGACCGCTACCCCACGGCATCGAACTCGCCGTACAACCAAGCACTTTCGGCAGCGTGGAGAAGTGACAACCGCCTCTTGCTCGGCCCACAGGGCACCACGGGCTTCTGCGACCAGCACTTGAAGGCGAAGTGCCGTAGGTCGGGGCGCCGAATTCCTCGACTCGACTCGATTCATATGCCAAGGCGGAATTGACGACATCGGCGACGGGACGGCCGTCGAACCCTCGTCGCTCCGACCGCCGGACGTGACTGCGATGCATGTCGGAGAGTTCGGACCAAGCCGTGTGAGCGTCCGAGAGCCGCGAGATCGGGACCTGAAGAGTCGCGAGATAGGGACCTGAAATGAACAACCGAAGCAACGGCGCTTCATCGAACGTACTGTCCGGACCCGTGAGACGGCGCTGGGGCGCCATCACAGCGGCGATCGCACTGACGGCGGCGGCGGGCTGCGCCGGCGGCTCCAATCCCGGTGCGGGGGACCAGATCACCGTGTCGGTCTCCATAGCGGCGCCGGCGAACGCCCCGATCTTCCTTGCCGACGAACTCGGATACTTCGAGGACGAAGGCCTCGACGTCAAGGTGCAGATCATCGCGAACGCGAGTCTGCAGATCGCCACAGGAAAAGTGCAGTACGGCGCCGTGAACACCAGCACGGTTGTCCAGGCGGCGACGCAGGACACGGATCTGCAGCAGGTCTGTGTGACGCAGGTGGACCCGTCGTACATCCTCGCGGTGAGCAATGTGGCATGGGACCGGAACAACATGAACGAGTCCATGACGCTCAAGGAGAAACTGGCGGCCCTGGAGGGCGAGAACATCACGGCGATCGGCGGCCGCACCGTCAATCCCGGCGCGAAACTGCTGGAAAGCCTGCTGAAGAAGGAGGGCCTTCCCGCGGAGTCGATCGGCGTGCTCTCGCAGGCCAGCACCGCCGCGTCGACAGCCGCGTTCCAGAAGGGCCAGGTGGGCCTGGTCTTCCAGCCGCAGCCGATCCCCGACCAGGTTCTTTCGGTGGCGCCGGGCCGCATCATCTACGACACCGGGAGCTCCGACCTGTTCTCCGAACTGGACGGAGTCTCCTGGTCCGGAATCGGTTCCTCGACGAAGTACGCCACCGAGCACCCCGATATCAGCGCGAAGATCTGCAACGCCGTCGGCAAGGCCAACAACTACCTGGACGAGCACCCCGACGAGGCCGCGAAGACCCTGCACAAGGACATGAACTCGTTCGACGAGAAAGTCCTCGCGGACAGCATGGAGACCTACAAGTGGGCGAAAGACGCGGCCATGAGTGAGGACCAGTTCGCCAAGAGCGTCGAAGTCCTCGCCGGACTGGGCATGTTCGACCAGCCGTCCGCGGACGTGGTCGAAGGGGCCTACACGTCGGACTACCAGAAGTGAACCGGAGCGGAACGCCGGCACGGTCCGTGCCGACGCCGGGGCAGGGACGAGGCGGAGGAAGATATGCAGGACCTCAGTACTGAGCGGCCGGCGGTGATCCTCGGGGATCTCACACACCGGTTCGTCACTCCGAGCGGAAAGATGATGGACGTCCTGCGGGACGTGTCCGTCACGGTCCGGGAAAAGGAGTTCTTCACGGTCGTCGGGCCCAGCGGGTGCGGAAAGAGCACCCTGCTGAACATCGCGTCCGGTCTGCTCCAGCCGACCGACGGGACCATCCAGTGCCTGAAGGGCGACCGGGAACTGGACAAGCTGGAGATCGGATACATCACTCAGGACTCCAATCTCTTCCCCTGGTTCACCGTGATCGAGAACATCATGATGCCGCTGGAGATCCGCAAGGTTCCCAAGCAGGAGCGGATCGAGCGCGCCAGGGAATGGATCAAGATCGTCGGCCTCGAAGGCTTCGAGAACCACTATCCGCGGCAGCTTTCCGGCGGTATGCAGAAACGCTGCTCCATCGCACGCACCATGGTCTACGAGCCCGAAGTGCTGCTCATGGACGAACCCTTCGGCGCGCTCGACGCCATCACGAAGCAGACCATGCAGAAGACCGTTCTGGACCTGTGGCAGCGGCGCCAGACCTCGGTCATCTTCATCACCCACGACCTGACCGAGGCGATCGCCCTCTCGGACCGGGTCGCGGTCATGACGGGGCGCCCCGGCCGGATCAGGCGGACGGTGGACATCCCCCTCGACCGGCCAAGGGACGTCTTCAACATCACCGATCTGGCGACTTTCCAGGAACTGCGGCACGAGCTGTGGAGCCTGCTCGAAACCGACATCGACATCGATCCCAAGGCCTGAGGAGAAGGAGAGCGCAATGGCTGTCGTCGGCGAACAGGAACCACTCACCATGCGACGGGGCCGGGCGGTCCGGCCGAAGAACTCCCAAGGGCGTCCACGCGGACGCCACGGCACCATGGTCATGCTCGGACAGCTCGGCATCGTGCTGCTGTTCCTGGGGGTCTGGCAGCTCCTCAGCGGCCGCGTGATCGACTACTTCCTCATCAGCAACCCGGTCGACGTCATAGCCAAGCTCTACAACGTCCTCGGGGACAGCACGATGCACGGCCACATCATGGCGACCGGCCAGGAACTGATCCTCGGATGGGCGCTGGGGGCGTCCGCGGGTGCCGTGATGGGCTGGGCGCTCGGCGCGTTCAAGACCGCCGGCGAGATCATGGAGCCGATCCTCAACGCGATCAACGGGATTCCCAAGGTCGCACTCGCTCCGATGATGCTGCTCTGGTTCGGACTTGGGATGGGCTCGAAGATCGCGATCGCCAGCATGATCGTGTTCTTCCTCGTCTTCTTCAACGTCTACTCGGGCATGCGCAACGTGCCGCAACCGCTGGTCGAGGTGGCTCGTTCCATGGGCGCTTCGCGCATGTTCGTGGTGCGCAAGGTGGTTCTGCCGTCCGTCAGCGTTCCGCTGTTCGCCGGACTGAAGGCCGGTGTGTCGTTCGCGATGATCGGAGTCATCGCCGGCGAGTTCATCTCGGCGGACAAGGGCCTGGGCTACTACTCGATGACCTCGACCCAGCAGTTCGACCCGGCCGGACTCTTCGCCGCGCTGGTGATCATCGTGGCGATGGTGGTGTTCGGGAGTTCGCTCATCGGCGTCTTCGAGCGGCGAGCGCTGAAGTGGCAGCGCGACTGACCGGCTGACACATCCGACGGAGCCCAGCGGTCGTACGACGGCTTGCTGGGCTCCGACAGGGGTCCGACCGGTGGGCCACGTGTCGGCAGGGTCCGACCGGTGGACCGCGCGTCGGCAGGGCCCGTCCGCCGAACCACCCTCCGGCAGGCCCCGTCCGATGGAACACACGCCGACAGCCCATCCGGCGGAAGACCCTCCGGCAGGGCCCGTCCCGGGCATCACAGAGACACTTGGAGAGAGTCGTATGTCTTTCTGGCCGCCGAGTCGCGGGGCCGCCGGTGTGCGGGGTCGCGGCATCGTCGTCAAGCAGACGACGGCCGTCAGCGTCGTCTACGTCGCCGCAGTCTTCCTCAACGTGATGGACACGACGATCGTCAATGTCGCCCTCCCGAGCGTCGGCCGCGCGTTCTCGGTCCCGTCCACCTCCGTGAACGCCGTCTCCATCTCGTACCTCGTCAGCCTCGCCGTGTTCATTCCGGCGTCCGGCTGGCTCGGCGACCGGTTCGGCGGAAAGCGGATCCTGCTGACGGCCCTGGCGGTGTTCACGCTTGGGTCGGCGCTGTCCGGGCTCGCGACGAGTCTCGGCGAACTCATCGCCTTCCGGCTGCTCCAGGGAGCAGGCGGCGGCATGCTCGTCCCGGTCGGCATGGCCATGATGCTGCGCAGTTTCCCGCCGGGGGAGCGCGTACGCGTCTTCGCCGTACTCAGCATGGCGAACGCCGTCGCCCCGACGGTCGGCCCGTCGCTCGGTGGCCTGCTGGTCACGGAGTTGTCGTGGCGTTGGGTGTTCTTCGTCAATGTCCCGGTGGGCTGCGCGGCGATCGTGTTCGGTGCGCTGTTCCTCCGCAACTCCGTCGAGCAGGAACCGGGACGGTTCGACCTCCTGGGGTTCCTGCTCGCGGCGGCAGGACTGGCGCTGGCGATGTACGGACTCTCACAGGGGCCCGACCTGGGGTGGACGGCACGTCCTGTTCTCGTCGGCCTGGTGGTCGGTGGGGCGCTGCTGGGAGTCCTGGTGGCCGTCGAATTGCGATCTCGCGCGCCGCTGATCGACGTCCGCCTGTTCCAGGACCGTCTGTTCCGCTCGGGCAGCGTCGTGATGGCGCTGGAATCGGTCGCGTTCCTCGGTGTGATCTACACGGTGTCGCTGTATCTCCAGGACGGGCGCGGCCTCAGCCCGCTGGCCTCCGGTCTCAGCATTCTGCCGCAGGCCCTGGGCGTCATGACGGGCTCCCAGGTCGCCAGCCGGTTGCTGTACCGGCGCCTGGGACCGCGACGGCATCTTGTCGTCGGTGTGGTCGGATCGAGCCTGTCCATGGCGTTGCTGGCGGTGCTGAGCGTCGGGGGACCCCTGTGGCAGGTGTGGGTCATCCTCTACCTGGTGGGCTTCGGGGTCGGCCAGGTGTTCGTGGCGACCCAGGCGGCGTCGTTCGCGACCATCTCGTCCGCCAAGTCGGGCCGGGCGGCGACGCTGTTCAACGCGGGCAGGCGGCTCGGGGGCGCCGTCGGTATCGCCGTGGCGACCACCGCCCTCGTTCTCGTGGGCGTGGACACGCCCGCCGACGGAGCGCCCGCCGGCGATGTCACCGCCTACCGGGTGGGATTCCTCGTCGCCGCAGCCGTCAACCTGCTGGCCCTGCGGGCGGCCTGGGTGGTCCACGACGCCGACGCGGCGAGCACGATCCCGGAGGCCCGTCCTCGCAAACGCCGAGCCAGGCTGGGGTGAAGGACGGCCGGGACCACGTGACCTCGGCCGTTTACGCGATGCGGGACTTCTAATTTCCTATGGGATTGTGAAGCGCTGAGCCTGGTCTTGAAGGCTCGGGCTGTGCAGTGGAAGTCAACTCACGTGCCAAAACCACCCCAAAACCACGTCAGTTGCCCACTCTTGTCGAATGTCTTGACGTGAGCCGGTGTCTGTCGCAGCATCTCCCCGCAAATATCCTATGGAATCCAGGGGGAGTTGTGACACTGACGTCGTATCTCCGCATCAGGCCTGTCTTGTCCGGAGCTGCCGTCGTGGCGGTACTCACCGGTGCCTTGGCGGGATGCACGCTCAAGAACTCCGGGGAACCGGCCGCAGGGAGCGTGGCCTCCGCGCCGGGCGCGGGGAACGGCACGGCAGAGCTGGCCGACGGCTCCGCCGTCAAGGTCGCGCTCGTGCCGGGCGGCGCTCACCCGTACTTCCAGCCGTGGAAGACGGCGGGAGCCGCCGCGCGCGACGAATACGGCCTCGGGGGAGTGACGTTCGACGAGACAGCCGAGTGGGATCAGCAACAGCAGAACGACCTGCTGTCCACGCTCGCGGCGCGCGGTTACAACGCGTTCGGCGTCTTCGGCGTCTCTCCCACCGATATCAACAGCACGTTCTCCGATCTCAAGTCGCAGGGCTACGCCGTGGCGTCACTCGGTTCGTGCCCGGCCGGTGACGTGAACAAGGCCGACTTCTGCCTGTCCACGAACGTCGAGCTCGCCGCCTACCGCGCGGCCCGCGCCACCATCGACGCCATGGGCGGCACAGGCACCCTGGTCCATCTGACCGGCAACAACGTGGACGCCAACACCCAGCTCCGGATCAAGGGCGTGGCCGACGCGGTGAACGAGACCAAGGGCAAGGTGAAACTCCTCCAGACGGTCACCGACATCGACAAGGACCTGCAGACCGCGCAGAAGGCGGTGTCCGACCTGCTGGCCGCCAAGGGGAACGAGATCCAGGGCATCGTCACCACCGCGTACAACCCCGCGGTCGCCGCCGCCGAGGCCGTCCGGAGTTCGGGATCCAAGGTGAAGGTCGTGGCCATCGACGACGACGCCAAGATCATCAGCTCCATCAAGGACGGCTCCGTCAGCGCCACCGTCGTACAGAACCCGACGGGCCAGGCGGATGTGGGTACTTGGGTGCTCGCGCTGCTTCAGAGCAAGCAGTGCGTGATGCGCACCCCGGGCACGGCCGTGGACTCCGGATCCTTCGTCGTCACCAAGGCGAACGTCGCCGACTACGACAAAGCGCGGCAGACCAAGACCGCCGAGCTCAAGACGGAGTTCGCGGACAAGCTCCTCAACTGCGGCTGACCCGAGCGTCGCTGACAAGCCTCTCAACTGCGGCTGACCCGAGAGTCGCCGACAAGCTCCTCAACTGCCGCTGACCCGAACCTCGCCACGCACACGCCACGCCAACACGGCCGCCGACCACGGCCATTGACCAGGGAGAGCCGGACACCGCAATGAGCATCATCACCTCCGCCACGGCCAGGCTGGCCGACATCGCCGTGGAGCAGAACCGCACCGACGCCGTCCAGGCGTTCATCAAACAGGAGACGATATTCGTCGACCTCGCCACCGACGACGGACTGGCCGGCATCGGCTACAGCTACACCATCGGCACCGGCGGCTCCTCCGTGCTGGCGCTGCTGCGCGACCATCTGCTTCCGGCGCTGCCCGGTCAGGACGCCCGAAACGTCGAGGCACTGTGGCAGCTGCTGCTCGCCCGGACGCGGGCGACCGCCGTCGGAGCCATCACCTCGCTGGCCCTCGCCGCCGTCGACACGGCCCTGTGGGACCTGAGGTGCAAGCGGGCCGGCGAGCCGCTCTGGCGGCTGGCGGGCGGCCACCGTCAGGAGATACCGCTGTACGACACCGAGGGCGGCTGGCTGCATCTGAGTACCGAAGACCTGGTCAAGTCGGCCTTGGCGGCCCGCGACGCCGGATGGGCCGGCGTCAAGATCAAGGTGGGCAAGCCGCATCCGGCCCAGGACGTGGAACGGTTGCGCGCCGTGCGCGAGGCCGTCGGGCCCGAGCTGCACATCATGACGGACGCCAACCAGTCCCAGACCCTGTCCTCGGCCGTGCGACTGGCCTCGGCGCTCGAACCCCACGGACCGTTCTGGTTCGAGGAACCGATGCCGGCGGACGACGTGAGCGGCCATGCGAAGCTGGCCCGCGCGACCAACGTACCGATCGCCGTGGGGGAGACCCTCTACTCGCTGGGGCAGTTCCGGCAGTACCTGGAGGCCGGAGCCGCCTCCGTGGTGCAGGTCGACGCGGCACGCGTCGGAGGCATCACCCCCTGGCTGAAGGTCGCCCACCTGGCAGAGGCGTACAACGTCATGGTCTGCCCGCACTTCCTGATGGAACTGCACGTGAGCCTCGCGGCAGCGGTGCCCAACGGCCTGTACGTCGAGTACATCCCGCAGCTCAGGGCCGTCACCCGCACCGAACTGACCGTACGCGAAGGACGGGCGGTGGCGCCGGACGAGCCGGGCATCGGCATCGACTGGGACCACGACGCGATCGACGACCGGAGGGTGGCATGACCACCACCTCACCGCCACCGGCGGACATCGACCGGCCACCGGCGCCACAGCGCAGGACGCCCCGCCGACGCATCCTGGCCCCCCAGCAACTGGGCCTGCTCGGGCTCGTCGTCGCGCTCGTCATCCTCTTCGGGCTGCTGCGCCCCGCCTTCTTCGACGCCAGACTCGTCCTCTTCCCGCTGCTGCGCGACATCTCGACGCTGACCGTGGTGGCACTGGCCCAGATGGTCGTCCTGTCCGTCGGGCACATGAACCTGGCCGTGGGCCGCATGGCCTCGTTCGGTGCGCTGTTCGCCGGACTCGGCTACGACCGCTTCGGACTGCCGCTGTCCGTGGGCCTGTTGGTCTGCCTGGTCGCGGGAGCCCTGATCGGCGCCCTGAGCGGATGGATCATCGCCCGCACCGGCGTGAGCTCCTTCGTCGTGACGCTCGCCATGGACTTCGCCCTCCTCGGGCTGGTGTCCCTGCTGTACTCCGCGCTCACCGAGAACGCCGCCTTCACCAGCACACCGTCCGGCATGACGGAGCTGCGCCAGTACTCGCTCGCCGACATCTGTGTCGGTCCCGTCTGCGGCTCACCGGCGATTCCGCAACTGGCCCAGTTCACCGTCCTGGCCCTTCTCGGACTCGGCTTCCTCTACCGCTACACCCGTACCGGCAGGGAACTCCTGCTGACGGGCGCCAATCCGGCCGCCGCGGAACTGTCGGGCATCCCCACCGCCCGCCGCGTCATCACGGCACACATGCTCTCCGGTCTGCTCGCCGCGCTCGCCGGGTTCATGGCCGCCGTCAGCACCGGGACCTTCCGCGCCTCCATCGGGGACGACTTCATGCTGCCCTCGTTCCTCGGAGCCGTCCTCGGCGGCACCCTGCTCACCGGCGGCGTCGTCTCGGTCATCGGGGCTCTGCTGGGCACTTCGCTGGTCGGCGTTATCCGCAAGGGTCTCGACCTGCTCGGTGTGGGGCTGGAGAGCCTCAACATCTACCTCGGCTGCGTGCTGCTCCTTGCCCTGTCCGCCGACCGGGTGCGCCACATCGTCAGCTACCGAAAGGTGGTGCGCTCGACATGACGACGCCCACAACTCCCCGTCCATGGAAGGCCGAAGCCCTCTCCTCGCTGCGTCGCTTCTCCCGCTCCACCTCACTGACCCTGCTCTGCGTCGTCGTGGCCGGGTACATCGGACTGGGCATTGCGTCGTCCGGTTCGTTCTTCGAGGGCAACTCGGTCCGGACGTTCCTGCAGTACCTCGCGACCCCCATCCTGATCGGGCTCGCGCAGATGGTCGCCCTGTGCGTCGGACAGCTCAATCTCGCGGTCGGCGCCCTGGGCGGATTCACCGCCTGTGCCATGGGCGTCCTCATGGCCGACGCCGGTATGCCGGCCGGCCTGGCCGTCGGCATCGGCGTGTTGCTGGCCACCGCGATCGGCGCGCTCACCGGCCTGTTCATCGTGGTCACCCGCATCAACGGCTTCATCGTCACGCTCGGCACCATGACCATCCTGCTGGGGGCGCAGTACCGGCTGGCCGGGACGCGTACCGTCGACGGCTACTCCGCGACCCTGCGCGACCTGGGCACGGCGGCCCCCGCGAACATCCCGCTCGTCCTCGTCACGGCACTGGTCGTGGCTGCTCTCCTCGCCGTCTTCATGCACCGGGGCATCGCGGGACGGCGACTCCTCGCGGCGGGCGGCAATCCGCTGGCCGCGCGGCTCTCCGGCATCTCCACCGACCGTCAGATCGTCCTGGCGCACACCCTGTCCGGCCTGCTGATCGGCGTGGCCGCCATGATCGCGACCGCGTCACTGCCCGGGGTCAATCGCAGCGTCGGCGGCGACTGGCTCCTCCCCAGTTTCGCGGCTCCCATCATCGGTGGAGTGGCCCTGACCGGCGGCTCGGTGGCGATTCTGGGGACCGTGCTGGCCGCCTTCGTCATGCGGCTCATCGACTCCGCACGTGCCGAGTTCTCGCTCGATCCGAGCTGGGTCAACTTCCTCATCGGCGTCGTCGTGCTCGCCACCGTCGTCGGCGGACGCCTCCACCAGGCACACCTCGGTACCGCACGCCCGCACAAGGACGGGCAACCGCCCTCAGACAACCGGGCGGCTGCCGCCACCACCCTGCCGAGCACCGGGGGTGCCCAGTGAACGACGTACTGCTGGAGTGCGAGGACATCGTCAAGGTCTTTCCCGGAGTGCGCGCCCTGGACCAGGTGGCCCTGCGCCTCACCGCCGGATCCGTGCACGCCCTGCTGGGCGAGAACGGCGCCGGCAAGTCGACCCTGATCAAGGTGCTGACCGGGGTCCACCCCCCGGACGGCGGCCGTCTTGTGCTGCGCGGCAGCGAGGTGCAGCTGCGGACCCCGCTGGACGCCACCCGTGCCGGCATCGGGGTGGTGCACCAGGAGCGCAACCTGATTCCCGCCTTCTCCGTGGCGGAGAACATCACGCTCCTGAAGCCCCCCTCGCGCCGCGGTCTCATCGACCGTGCGGCCATGACCGAGCCGGTGGAGCGTTGTCTCCGGGAGGTCGGGCTCGACCTGGACCCGCACACACCGGTCAGCGAACTCTCCGTAGCGCAGCAGCAGTTGGTGGAGATCGCCAAGGCGCTCCACACGGACAGCCGGGTGCTCCTGCTGGACGAACCGACGGCGTCCCTCTCGCCGCAGGAGGCGGAGCGGCTCTTCGAGGTGATCCGGCGGCTGACGGCCCGGGGCACCTGCGTCGTCTTCGTCAGCCACAAACTGGAGGAGGTGTTCGCGGTCTGCGACACCGTCACCGTGTTGCGCGACGGGCACTCCGTACTGCGGTCGGCGCCTCTCGCCGAGCACACGCACGACGAAATCGTGAGCCTGATGGTGGGCCGCACCCACGAGGCCTCCGCACTCTCTCCGCGAACGGTGGACCCGACTGCGGTGCCGGCCCTGTCCCTCACGGGTGTGGCCACCGCCGCGGGCCACGCCGACATCGGTCTGGACGTGCGTCCGGGGGAGATCGTCGGGCTGTACGGCCTCATCGGCGCCGGCCGCAGCGAACTGGTCCGGGCCGTCCTCGGCCTCGAACGCGTCACCGCCGGAGGGGTCCGCCTGTACGGCGAGCCGGCGAAGATCTCCTCCCCGCGACAGGCACTGCACGAGTACGGCATCGGCTATCTCACCGAGAACCGCAAGGAGGAAGGCGTCTTCCTCGAACAGCCGATTCTGCGGAACATCACCGTCACCGTGTGGAAGAAGCTGGCGCAGGCCCTGGGGTACGTCTCCGACAAGCGGGAAAGAAGCGTCGCCGAAGACCTCGTGGAACGCCTCGGCATCCGCATCGCCTCACTGGAGCAGAACGCCGGTGAACTGTCCGGCGGCAACCAGCAGAAGGTGAGCCTCGCCAAGTGGCTTGCGGCGGACACCCGGTTGCTCGTCGTCGACGAACCGACGGTCGGCGTCGACGTCCGCACCAAGCACGCCTTCCACGAACTCATCTGGGAGCTCGCCCGGGACGGTCTGCCCATCCTGCTGATCAGCAGTGACCTCGGCGAGATGGTGACGCTGGCCGACCGCATCGTCGTCATGGCGGACTACCGGATCCGGGGGGAGATCAGGAACGAACACGACTACGAGCGGATGAGCGGCCAGGTCATCCGCCTCATCCACGGGCAGGGGAACGCGACGCGGGACTCGGACCGTGACGCTCAAATCCCTATATGATTCGCATGAGTTACCTGGTCCGGAAGGTTCAAGGGGAGGCAGGACATGCTGTCGGAAGAGCCTCACACCCAGGTGCCGGACGGCGCCACGACCGACGAGGTCCCGCCGCCCCGGGTCCTGCCGCAGCGCCAGGTTCTCGCGGACAGTGTGTACGAGGCCATCAAGGCCATGGTGATGGACCACCAGATCAAGCCGGGAGCCCGGGTGGGCATCGAGGCGCTCGCCCGCACCCTGGAGGTGTCACCCACGCCGGTACGCGAGGCCCTCGCACGGTTGGAGGCGGACGGCCTGGTCACCAAGCGGTCCCTCGCCGGCTATCGCGCCACCGACCTCCTCACCGTCGAGGGCATCGTGGAGCTCTTCGAAATGCGGCTGCTGCTGGAACCGCACGCCGCGGGGCTGGCGGCCGAGCGGGCCGACGAAGCCCAACTGGACCGGATAGAAGCGCTCATGGAGGAGATGCGGAGCGAGCCCGAGGAAGGCGGGAGCTATGCCGTGTACGGCCGGTTCGCCGCCCTCGACCAGCAGTTCCACGACGCGCTCGCCACGGCGTCGGGGCGCGGTCTGCTCGCGGACGCCGTCGAGCGGCTCCACGCGCATCTCCACATCTTCCGTCTCAGCGCCATCGCGGGTGCGGGCCCGGCGACGGTCGCCGAACACGACCGGATCCTGCGCGCGGTACTCAGACGCAACGCCGACCGCGCCGCGCAGTCCATGCGAGAGCACTTGCAGAGCAGCTTGGAGCGCCAGTTGATCTGCTTCCGTGAAGGCAACTGAGGGGCAACTGAGGGGCAATTGAGGGGCAACTGAGGGGCCAACTGAGTCGTCGGACACCCGCGGCTACGTCGGACCGGAGGTCCGCGGCGGAGTCGGCGTCGCGCGCAGCCGGAAGCCCACACCCCACTGCGTGGTGAGCAGGGCCGCGCCGCGCGGGCCGAGCTTGCGGCGGATGCGGTGGATGTGCAGGTCCACGGAACGGCTGCGGCTGCCGGCCCATTCGCCCAGGCCCGCGCGCAGGTCCTCCCGGGAGACGACCCGCCCGTTGCTGCGCAGCAGCGCCGCGAGGAGACGGAACTCCAGAGGTGTCAGGGAGACCGGGGAGCCGTCCACCAGCATCCGCTGACCGCCGGGGTCGAGGCTGATCCGGGAGGGGGCGGAGGCGACGTACGAACCGGGCATGGTGGCGCCGGGCGCCACCGGAAGGCCCGCGGCGCGCCAGGCCTCGTAGCCGCCGACGATGTCGGTCGCCCGCAGCAGCCCGAGATCGTGCAGGCCGGCGGCGGCCATGCTGGACATATAGCCCTCGGAGCAGATGAGGACGACGCGCAGGCCGTGGTCGGTCGCCTCCTCGATACGCCAGGCGCTGCACGGATCGAGCCGCCACTCCAGAACATTGCGGTCGATGACGAGAGAACCGGGGATCTCGCCCTGCGCCCGCCGCACCAGGTCCGCGCGGACGTCGACCAGCAGCGCGCCGTCGGCCAGTTCCCGGGCGGCGTCCTCGGGAGTGAGCCGGTCGAGGCGGGCACGGGCCTGCTCCAGCCGCTCGTGAATGGACGCGTGGCCGTGCGGAGGACGGAGCGTCGCGGCAGGTGCGGGCGCCGGGCGGGTGAGATCAGTGGCCGGGGGCAGCTGGCCAGCCCCACCGGACACCCCTACCGCGGCTGGCGCCAGTGGCCCGACGACTTCGGGCGGCTGGAGCTGGAGCGGTACAACATCGGCCAGTACGACGACGCCGGCGCCGCCGAGGCCGCCGGGCTCACACCGGAGCACGCCACGCTCTTCAAGGACGCCAACGTGTGGCCGCCGCAGGAACCCGCCCTGCGCGCCGCGACCCACCGCTACCACGACGCGTTCGTCGACGTCGCCCGCCGCGTCCTCGGCCTGTACGCGCGCGTGCTCGGCGTACCGGTGGACACCTTCCCGCTCGGCGACGATTTCTACACGACGACCGTCGTCAACGACTACCCGACGTGGCAGCACGGTACAGCCGGAGAGCAGGCCGAAGCGCCGGCGGCCGACGACAAGCTGCTCCTCCTGGAACACGCCGACAGCTCCGCGCTGACCGTGCTTCACCAGCAGGGTGCGTACGCGGGCCTGCATGGCCAGCGCCCCGACGGCAGCTGGATCCCCGTCCCCATCAGGCCGGACGCTCTCCAGGTGTTCACCGGCACCCTTCTGGCGAACTGGACGGACGGGCGGCTGCGTCCGGGACGGCACCGTGTGGTGGCCGGCGGCGCGGTGACCCGCCGCTCCTCGGCCGTGTTCGTCCACCCCGGCCTCGACACGGTCGTCGAACCGCTGCCCGCCTTCGCCGACCCCGACGGCTCCGACTTCGAACCGGTCTCGGTGTGGGAGCGGGCGAACGGGAAGGTGGAGGAGTACCTGAGGGTGTTCGGCCGCCCCGAACAGCTTGCCGCCCGACGCGAGAGCCGGCCGTACGTCGCCGACGTCGCCTCCGCCTGACCGACCCGGCCGAAGGGGAACCGACCATGACCACGCTGCTCACCGCAGTGGCCGTCCAGGCCACCCCGGAAGGCCTCCTGTGGGAGCCCGGCGAACGCTGGGTGCGCGGACGCAAGGGCGATGTCACCGTCGTCGACAGCAAGCACCCCGTCCTCGTGTGGGAGCCCGGACAGGTCGTCCCGCTCTACGTCTTCCCACGCGAGGACGTCCGCGAGGACCTGCTCCGCCCGGCCAAGAATCCTCCGACGGGCACGCGCGCCGGGTCGTAGATCCTCTACGACCTCGAAGTCGACGGCGAGCTGGTGGAGAACGCCGCCTGGACGTTCCCCGCCGACGACCTGGCCGGGCACATCGCCTTCGACTGGTTCCGGCCTACTCGCGCGTGAGGACATCCGTTTCGATCTCCTGGACCCCAGCGAGCACAGCCGCGTCTGCCCGTACAAGGGCACCGCCGAGTACTGGCGGTGGCACGGTGAGGCCGACCTGCCGCCGAACATCGTCTGGAGCTACCCGGAATGCTGCCCGCGGTGGGCGTCATCGAGGGACGCGTCGCCTTCTACAACGAAGTGGCCGACATCACGGTGGACGGCGAACGCCTGGATCGCCCCGTCACGCTCTTCAACGAGCAACTCGCGGCGCGGTCGTCGGCGGGCGGCGGCACCCTGCCGCCGCCCGCCGCCCAAGACCGGGTCTGAAGCAGGGTCAGAGCTGTCCGCCGCGCTCCAGCGGGATCTTCTCGCCCGCTTCGACGGCGACCGGCAGCCGGTTCTCCGTCGGCGGGAGCGGGCAGGTCGCCAGGTCGGTGTAGGCGCAGGGGAGGTTGCCGGCGCGGTTGAAGTCGACGGTCACCCTGCCCTCGCCGTCCGGGGGACCGACCTGGAGGGAGCGGTTCGCGGCGTACGTGGTCACGCCGGAGGTCTTGTCCGTGAACAGCACCATCAGGCTGCCCGGGGCCCTGCCGTTGAAGGCGGTGAGCCGGTGCGGCGTGCCGTCCAGTTCGAACTCGACCTGGCCGGGGGAGTCGTAGACGTGTTCCAGGCCCTCGACGGCGGCGCCGACGGTCACCGGGCGCGGTTCGGCGAAGGGCAGGAACCGCCCGGTGCGGACCCAGCGAGGGTCGGGGGCGTAGGCCGGGGTCTGGGTGAAGGCGTTGCGCAGCGCGCTGTCGGGGTGGCGGGGTCGCACGATGTCGTGGCCTCCGCGCTTGGCGACCTCGATCACCGCGTGACCCCACCCGGCCTGGACACTGGCCCGTTCGGCGATGACCCCGAAGTCGTACCGGCCGTGCACCGTCGTGCCGTCGACGGTCAGTTCCTCACCCTCGTCCAGCTCGACCACCACCCCGTCGGCGGTGCTCGACCAGGCTCCCGGGGCGTCCTCGAATCGAGTCGGCTCCGCGCTCAGCCAGCGCAGGCTCGTGATCGCCAGAAACCCGTGCGGACCGGCGAGCACCCCCTCCTTCGCGCTGTGCCACTGCTCCCACTCCTGTACGAAGCTGCCCAGGTCGACCTCTTGGACTGTCATGCCCGCTCCCTCGTATGGCACCGGAGGCGGACAGGCGCACCACCCGTCCGCCGCACTCGTCTGTTGAGTGCAACTGCCACGGCCCCGTAGGTCATTCCGGATTGCCGGAGGGATCGGGCCGCGATCGCCCCGACCACGTCGGCGGCGGCCAGGTCACCCGGGTTCTGAGGGGTCGGCCGGGCGATTTTCAGGGCCCGTCGACTCATAAGCCGGACTTATGAGGTCATAGATCGAACCCGACTACTGACTTAGGCTTGCCTTAGTTTAGGCTTCCCGGCGAGTACGTCTGTTGTCGCTCGAAGGGAACCTGAACATGCCTCGCCCTCTGCGAGTAGCCATTGTCGGAGCCGGCCCCGCCGGGATCTACGCTGCCGACGCGCTGCTGAAGTCCGCAGTGGCGGCGACCGAGCCCGGTGTCTCCATCGACCTCTTCGAGCGGATGCCGGCTCCCTTCGGACTGATCCGCTACGGCGTCGCCCCCGACCACCCCCGGATCAAGGGCATCGTCAAGGCCCTGAACCAGGTGCTCGACAAGCCCCAGGTCCGTCTCTTCGGCAACGTCGACTACCCGGGCGACATCAACCTCGACGACCTGCGCGCCTTCTACGACGCGGTGATCTTCTCCACGGGCGCGACGGCCGACCGGGCGCTCGCCATACCCGGCATCGATCTCGACGGCTCGTACGGCGCGGCGGACTTCGTCTCCTGGTACGACGGACACCCGGACGTGCCGCGGACCTGGCCGCTCGACGCGGAGAAGGTCGCCGTCCTCGGCGTCGGCAATGTCGCCCTCGACGTGGCGCGCATCCTGGCCAAGACGGCGGACGAGCTGCTGCCGACCGAGATCCCGCCCAACGTCCACGACGGCCTCAAGGCCAACAAGGCGCTGGAGGTCCACGTCTTCGGCCGACGCGGCCCGGCGCAGGCGAAGTTCAGCCCGATGGAGCTGCGGGAGCTGGACCACTCCCCGAACATCGAGGTCATCGTCGACCCCGAGGACATCGACTACGACGAGGGCTCGATCGCGGCCCGGCGCGGCGAGAAGCAGACCGACATGGTCGCCAAGACCCTGGAGAACTGGGCCATCCGCGACGTCGGCGACCGGCAGCACAAGCTCTTCCTGCACTTCTTCGAGTCGCCCACCGAGATCCTCGGCGAGGACGGCAGGGTCGTCGGCCTGCGCACCGAGCGCACCGCGCTGGACGGCACCGGCAACGTCAAGGGCACCGGCGAGTTCAAGGACTGGGACCTCGGTGCCGTCTACCGTGCCGTCGGCTACCTCTCCGACAAGCTGCCCAAGCTGCCCTGGGACGTCGACTCCGGCACGGTTCCCGACCAGGGCGGCCGGGTCATCGAGGAGACCGGCGAGCACCTCCAGTCGACGTACGTCACCGGCTGGATCCGGCGCGGCCCCGTCGGTCTGATCGGCCACACCAAGGGCGACGCCAACGAGACGGTGGCCAGCCTGCTCGACGACCACGGCAACGGCCGCCTGCACACCCCCGCCGCACCCGCCCCGGAGGCCGTGGACGCGTTCCTGGCCGAGCGGAACGTCCGCTACACCACCTGGGAGGGCTGGTACCGCCTCGACGCCGCGGAGAAGGCGCTCGGCGAACCGCAGGGCCGCGAGCGCGTGAAGCTCGTCGAACGCGAGGAGATGCTGGACGCGAGCGGCGCGTAGGACCTCGGAGCGCGGCGCGTGACCCCCCGGCCGTATCGCCGCAACTTCTGCTCCTGATCCGCAAGTCGTCGTCGAGGACCGTCGATCCGGGTGTCTCTTGTTCGACGTAGGGGTGAGAGACGGAGACGGCGAACCGAGGAGTACGACGATGCCGAAGCTGCGCGTACACAACATCACGATCTCGCTGGACGGCTTTGCCGCAGGCACCAACCAGCGACTGGAGTATCCGCTCGGTGAGGGCTTCGGGGAGGACATGCACAAATGGATGTTCGCCGCGTTGCGTGACCAGGCCGAGGGCAGGACAGGGATCGACGTCGACCACGTCGCCCGCAGTGAGGAGAACATCGGGGCCACCATCATGGGGCGCAACATGTTCGGGCCCCAGCGAGGACCGTGGCCGGACGAGACCTGGCGCGGCTGGTGGGGCGACAACCCGCCCTACCACAACGACGTGTTCGTGCACACTCATCACCTTCGGCCCGCGCTGGTGATGGAGGGCGGGACCACGTTCCATTTCACCGACGAGCCCGTCGAGAAGGTGTTGGAGCGGGCGTTCGAGGCGGCGGCGGGCCAGGACGTGCGGATCGGCGGAGGGGCGGCCACCGTTCAGCAGTACCTGCGCGCCGGTCTGATCGACGAGCTGCACCTGGCCATCTTCCCGACTCTCCTCGGGAGGGGCGAGCGCCTGTTCGACAACCTGGGGGACGGGGTCGACGGCTACCGGGTCACGGAACTGGTCAGCTCGGCGGCCGTCACGCACGCCAGGCTGGTCCGTCGCTGACCAGCCAGCCAGCCGTCCATCCATGTTCGGCCGGCCGGGCCGCCCGATCAACGAGGCTCATGCGCCGCCGTGGCGAGACCCGGGTGCACCCGCGCGCAAGCCGTCCATGACCAGGTCCAGCAGCCGTCGGGCGCGCGGCTGCCACTCTCCGTGCGGGTCGATCTGCCAGAGTCCGGCGATGGCGAGCATGAAGTCGTCGGGGGTCACTCCCGGGCGGATGGTGCCCGCCTCCTTGTTCGCCTTCAGCAACAGGGTGATGGCCGAGGTCACCGGGCCGTATCCCACCTTGGCCAGGGTGCCGTGCGGCGGCCCTGCGGTCTTGCGCAGCGCGTCGGCCAGGCCGGCCTTGGCCATGGCGTACCGGGCGAGGCGGTCCATCCACTCCCGCAGGGCCTGGTCGGGAGCTCGGGTCTCCAGCAGCTGGGCCGCGGTGTCGGCGACCTGCTGCACCTCGTAGCGGTACACCTCAAGGACGAGTGCCTCGCGGTTCGGGAAGTTCCGGTAGAACGTTCCCTGTCCGACGCCGGCCTTCTTCGCGATCACGCTCAGCGGGGCGTCGGCCGCGCGCGTCAGCTCCGTGAGCGCCACCGCGAGGATGCGCTCGCGATTGCGTTGCGCGTCCGAGCGCAGGGGAGCGCCCATGTCGCTCGTGTCCCCGTCGCTGGTGTGCACGTCGCTCGTGTCCTCGTCGGGTCGCACGCGTCCTCCTTCCGGCCGGGTCTTGCTAAGCGGACAACTGTCCGTTAGGTTCGGGGCTACCGGACAGCTGTCCGCTTAGAGCCCACTGTAGCGGCAGATCAGGCCAGTGTGGCCGACTGATGTCCATCGCCACCGACTCCTTCACCTGTAGTGCTATGCGAAAGAAGGCCGATCATGGCCCCCTCGACGTCGAGCGCCATCACCCTGAACATCAACGGGGAGAAACACACGCTGCCCGTCGACCACCGCACCACCCTGCTCGACGCGCTGCGTGAGCGCCTGGATCTGACCGGCACCAAGAAGGGCTGCGATCAGGGCCAGTGCGGCGCCTGCACGGTGCTGCTCGACGGGCGCCGGGCCCTCTCCTGCCTCCAGCTCGCGGTCGCCGCCGAGGGGCGGGCGATCACCACCATCGAAGGTGTGGCGGACGGTGACCGGCTGCACCCCGTCCAGCAGGCCTTCCTCGACCTCGACGGCTACCAGTGCGGGTACTGCACACCGGGGCAGATCTGTTCCGCCATCGCGGTGATCGAGGAGCACGCGGCGGGCTGGCCGAGCGCCGTCACCGCCGACGTCCGGCCCGAAGCGGTGGTCCCGCCGCTCACCGACGAGGAGATACGCGAGCGGATGAGCGGAAACCTGTGCCGCTGCGGCGCGTATGTGTCAATCGTGCGGGCGGTCGAGCGGGCCGCGCAGGCCCAGGCGGCCGAGGCCGAGACCCGGACCGAAGGAGCGGCGGTATGAGGGAGTTCGAGTACCAGCGTGCGTTCGACGTCCCCGGCGCGGTCGCCCTGCTCGACGCCGACCCAGAGGCGCGCTTCCTCGGCGGCGGCACCAACCTCGTCGACCTGATGAAGGCCGGTGTGGAAAGGCCCGCCCGGCTCGTCGACGTACGCGAACTGCCCCTCGACCGGATCGAGTTCACACCGGACGACGGACTGCGCATCGGCGCGACGGTCACCAACAGCGACCTTGCCGCCCACCCCGAAGTGCGCCGCCACTACCCGGCGTTGACGCAGGCCGTCCTGGCCGGCGCCTCCGGTCAGCTGCGCAACATGGCCACGGTCGGCGGGAACCTGCTCCAGCGCACCCGCTGCGGCTACTTCACCGACCTGGCAAAACCGTGCAACAGGCGTGCTCCCGGCAGCGGTTGCCCCGCCGTCAAGGGCGAGCACCACAACCACGCCATCCTCGGCGCCTCCGAACACTGCGTGGCCACCCACCCCTCGGACATGGCGGTCGCGCTCGCTGCCTTCGACGCCGTCGTGTCGTACGAAACGGCCGACGGGCCGGGCGAGTTGCCGCTCGCGGAGCTCTACCTCCCGGTGGGTGACACCCCTCATCTGGAGACGGCGCTGCCGCCCGGCGCACTGATCACCGGCGTCACCCTGCCGTCGACGCGGGTCGCCGCCAACTCCCGCTACCGCAAGGTGCGCGAGCGCGCCTCGTACGCCTTCGCCGTCGGCTCGGTCGCCGCCGCCCTCGACGTCCAGGACGATGTCGTACGTGAAGTGCGGCTGGCCTTCGGAGCGGTGGCGTCCAGGCCGTGGCGGGCCTCGGAGGCCGAACGGGTGCTGACCGGGGGACCGGTGAGTGCCGAGGCGTTCGCCGCCGCGGCCGACGCCGAACTGGCGGCCGCCGAAGCGCTGCCCCACAACGGATACAAGGTGACGCTGATCCGCAACCTCGTCGTGGCCGTGCTCACCGAACTCGCCGAGGAGGCCACCCGATGACGGCGCCGACACCGACCACGACAACCGGAACCGCCGCCGCGACCCGCGCCGTCGGCACCGCCCACACGCGCCTGGAGGGCCGGGCCAAGGTCACCGGCGCGGCCCGCTACGCCGGAGAGATCCCCTACGCCGAACTCGCCCACGGCTGGCTGGTGTTGTCGACCGCGGCCCGCGGACGTATCCGTTCGGTGGAGGACGCGCCCGTCCTCGGGATGCCCGGAGTCCTCGCCGTCCTGCACCACGGGAACGCCCCGCGCCTCCACGCGAACTACACGAACGCGTTCGGGCAGCCCGACCCCGTGCTGCAGCTCTTCCAGCACGACCGCGTCCCCTTCGTCGGCTGGCCGGTGGCTCTGGTCGTCGCCGAAACCTCCGAGCAGGCGAGGGAGGCCGCCGAGGCGCTGCTGGTCCGGTACGACGAGGAGCCGCACGACGTCGCGTTCTCCGCCGGGCGACCGGGGACATACACACCGGAGGACTCGGAGACGGCGAAAGGGGACCTGGAGTCCGAACTCGCCGCGTCCGAAGTCGTCGTGGACGCCGAATACACCACGCCGGAGGAGCACCACAGCCCCTTGGAGCCGCACGCGGCGATGGCGCGCTGGGACAACGGCCGACTCGAAGTCGTCGACTCCAACCAGGGCAGCGCGTTCGTGGCGGACGAGCTCGCGAAACTGTTCTCGCTCGACCGCGACTCGGTGCGGGTGCGGTCCGAACACGTGGGCGGCGGCTTCGGAGCCAAGGCGACCCGTCCGCACTCGATCCTCGCCGTGATGGCGGCGACCGTCCTGCACCGCCCGGTCAGAGTCGTACTGACCCGTCGTCAGATGTTCTCGCTGGTCGGCTATCGCAGCCCCACCGCGCAGCGCGTCAGGCTCGGCGCCGACGCCGACGGGCGACTGCGCGCGTTCGACCACCAGGCGCACAGCCTGACCTCGACCGTCCATGAATTCGTCGAGAACAGCGCCAACTTCGGGCACGCGATGTACGACGCCGACGCGCATCACACCGTGAACCGTGTCGTACGGCTCGACGTGCCGACTCCGAGCTGGATGCGCGCGCCGGGCGAGGCACCGGGCTCGTTCGCGGTGGAGTCCGCGCTCGACGAACTCGCCGAGAAGTGCGGCATCGACCCGATCGCACTGCGCGTACGCAACGAGCCCGACGTCGGGCCCGTCTCCGGGCTGCCGTTCGCCAGCCGGAACGTCCTCGCCTGCTATCAGGAGGGCGCCCGCAGGTTCGGCTGGGCGGACCGCGACCCGCGCCCCGGCATCCGTCGCGAAGGGCGCTGGCTGCTCGGTACCGGTATGGCGGCGTCCGCGTTCCCGACGCTCTCCGCACCGTCGACGGCGGCCGTGACGGCGGAGGTGGACGGTACCTTCACCGTGCGGATCACCGCGTCGGACATCGGGACGGGGGCGCGCACCGCGCTGACGCAGATCTCCGCGGACGCGCTGGAGGTGGAACCGGGGCGGGTGCGGGTACGGATCGCCGACAGTGATTTCGGTCAGGCGATGATCGCCGGCGGCTCGATGGGCACCCGCTCGTGGGCCTGGGCGATCAACGCCGCCGCGGGCGAGCTGCGTGAGCAACTGGCCCTGGGCGGTGGCATTCCACCCCAGGGGATCACCGCACGCTCCAACACCTTCGAAGCCGTCCGCGCACTGTCCAAGAAGGAACGGAACGCGTTCGGTGCGCAGTTCGCCGAGGTCGCGGTGGATGTCACCAGCGGTGAAGTACGCGTACGGCGGATGCTCGGCATCTTCGCCGCGGGCCGGATCGTCAACCCGCTGACCGCACGCGGCCAGTTCATCGGCGGGATGGTCTGGGGGCTGTCCATGGCGCTGCACGAGGAGGCGGTCAGGGACCAGGCATCCGGCGGCCATGTCGGCGCCGACCTCGCGGGCTACCACTTCGCCGCACACGCCGACATTCCGCCCATCGAGGCGGACTGGGTGGACGACCCGGACCCCGACGACCCCGTCGGAATCAAGGGCATCGGCGAGATCGGGGTGGTGGGCGGCGCCGCGGCGATCGCCAACGCGGTCTGGCACGCGACCGGCGTACGCCACCGCCATCTGCCGATCCGGCCCGACCGCGTGCTGATGGCGACTGCGGGCGGACATGCTTGACCTCGCCGACGAGTTGAACCTGTGGACCGAGGAGGGCCGGGACTTCGCCGTCGCCACCGTGGTGTCGGTCGGTGGCAGCGCGCCACGCGGTCCCGGCGCCGCCCTCGCCGTCGACGGCCACGGCACGGTCATCGGCTCGGTCTCCGGCGGCTGCGTCGAAGGGGCGGTGTACGAGCTGTGCGTCCAGGCCCTCCAGGACGGCCACCCGGTGCTCGAACGGTTCGGCTACAGCGACGAGGACGCCTTCGCGGTGGGCCTCACCTGCGGCGGGGTCATCGATGTCCTGGTCACGCCGGTACGAGCGGACGCGCCCGGCGGGAAGGTGATCGCGGCGGCCCTGTCGGCCGCCGCCCGCCGGGAGGCGGTCGCCGTGGCCCGGGTGGTCCGCGGCCCGGCCGAGCTGCTCGGCGGGGCGTTGTTGGTCCACGCCGACGGGTCGCATGACGGAGGACTCGGGGGCTCGGACGGGAGGGACTCGCACGAGTTGCACGCGGGCGGCCCGGAGGGTTCGTACGACGGCGGTCTCCATGGCCCTCGCACAGATGACGGCCACGACGGCCACGACGGCCTCCCGGCTCCGGACCGGACCGCGCTGGCGGAGGCCCGCGCGATGCTGGACGCCGGTCGGACGGGCACGGTCGAGATCTCCGAGGACGGATCCCGCTGCCCGGGCGGCGTGACCCTGTTCGTCGAGACGAGGGTGCCGCCGCCCCGCATGATCGTGTTCGGTGCCGTGGACTTCGCGGCGGCGCTGGTGCGGGCGGGCAGGTTCCTCGGCTATCACGTGACCGTGTGCGACGCC
This sequence comes from Streptomyces sp. NPDC087263, assembly GCF_044744645.1. Classification (NCBI taxonomy): domain Bacteria; kingdom Bacillati; phylum Actinomycetota; class Actinomycetes; order Kitasatosporales; family Streptomycetaceae; genus Streptomyces; species Streptomyces sp. NPDC087263. The sequence goes on along the minus strand of NZ_JBIUYT010000016.1, from coordinate 68,375 downwards.
CGTCCGGTCTTCGCCACACGCCTCCGCTTCCCCGAGGCCGACGAGATCGTGGTCGACTGGCCGCACCGCTACCTCCGGAGCACGGGGACCGACGGGCGCACGGTGCTGTGTGTGCTCACGCATGACGCCAAGTTCGACATTCCGCTGCTGGAGACGGCCCTGCGGCTGCCGGTCGCGTTCGTCGGTGCGATGGGCTCGCGCCGCACCCATCAGGACCGTGATCGTCGGCTGCGCGAAGTCGGGCTCACCGACGCCGAGTTGGCCCGCCTGCGGTCCCCGATCGGACTCGACCTCGGCGCCCGTACGCCCGAGGAGACCGCCCTGTCCATCGCGGCGGAGATCGTCGCGGCCCGCCGGGGAGGGACCGGCGTTCCGCTGACCGGATCGGGGACACCGATCCACCGCGACATGGACGGGAGGGACGCCGGCGGGCCGGCCCGCACCGAGGCGGCCGCGTGAACCGGTGAAGGTCTGCGCGGGAAGCTCAGGAGGCCGGAGCCGGGTTCACGAGCCAGTCGTACGCCGCCCGTGCCGTGAACTCGGCCTGGCCGCCGCGCAGCAGCAGATCCGCCGTGGCGAACCGCGGGTCGTCGGCCTGGGCGGCGACGTAAGGGATGGCGATGCAGCGCATCCCGGCCGCGTGCGCGGCCGCGGCGCCCGGGGCGGCGTCCTCCAGGACCATGCAGTCGGGCGCGGACGCCCCCAGGCGGCGCGCCGCCTCCAGGAAGACATCGGGTGCGGGCTTGCCGTGCGCGACCTCGTCGGAGGAGACGACGATCGGCAGGTGGGCGACCAGGCCCGTGCCGGTCAGGATCGCCTCGATGGCCTCCGGCGAGGAGCCCGAGGCCACGGCCATCGGGACGCCGTCCCCGGCCAGCAGTTCCACGAACTTCCGCATCTCCGGGTACACACGCGTGGAGGCGCGGGCCAGCTCCAGGTAGCGGCGGTTCGTCTCGGCGAACAGGGTGTCGAGCGGCACCGCCAGGCCGTAGCGATCCTTCAGGAGCGCGAGTGTCTCCTGGGTGCTGATGCCGACGTAACTCTCGTGGTCGGACCAGGTGAAGTCGGTGACGCCGAGCTCGGCGAGCGTCCGCCGGCCCGCCTCGAAGTAGTTCGGCTCGCTGTCCACGAGCGTTCCGTCGAGATCGAAGATCACTGAGGTGCTGCCGAGGGTGCTCATGGAATCCAGGATGCCAATGATCAGCTCGGTGCCGGGCCGTCCGGGCCGCTGGTGCGGTGAGCGCGGGGGCGGCCGGTCAGTTCCTCGCGGCGCGCCCGATCGACTCCACCAGCGGCAGCAACCGCTGCGGGACGCGCTCGCGCAGTACCACCTCCGTACGGGTGCGCACGACGCCCGGCACGCTGATCAGCGCCTGGATGACATCCTCCAGGTGCGCGTTGTCGCGCGCCACGACCCGGGTCAGCAGATCGCCGCCGCCGGTGATCGAGAACGCCTCGATGATCTCCGGTACGGCGGCCAACGCGTCGCCGACGTCGTCGAGATGGCCCTGCGTGACCTCGATGTGCACGAAGGCGAGCACGGGATGGCCCAGTGCCGCGGGGGACAGGGTCGGGCTCGTACCGGTGATCACTCCCTCCCGCTCCAGCCGGTCGAGGCGGGCCTGGAGGGTGCCGCGGGCGATGCCGAGCGTACGGGCGTACTCGCGCACGCTGGTGCGTGGCTGCTCCAGCAACAGTCGCAGAATACGGGTGTCCAGCTCGTCCACGGCCATGGTCCGTCGCCCTCCTGCCGCCTCCGGTGATCACTTCCGACTGTACCAATGGCACCGCTCAAGGCGAATCTGCTGAACCAGCACCCGGATGCCACCCCAGGCCTTCGCGGCCGACGGGTTTGGAGCGCCATTCCGCGGTCAGCCGTAGAGGTGGACCCTCTGCCGAGGACAAGACGGATCAGTTGAAGGACGCCCGGAATTCCGTCTCCTGCGAGATGGCCCCGGCAAAAGGCAATGAAAAAAGGTCACGAGAAAAGGTCACACGACGAGACTTGGGAGCAAAGCATGTGCGCGGAACACCGGATGAACCGGACGCTCTCCACCGACACGGTGGCTGTCCCGGAGCAGCCGCGCTCAGGGCCGCGCAGTCCGGCCGAGGTGCGCCAGGCGGTCAGGCGCGCAATTGAGGGGCGATTCCGCGACAGCGATACCGCTGATGACGAGGATGCCGCCAGTGACGCCTTGCTCGTGGCCTCCGAACTGACGACCAACGCGATCAGGCACGGGGGCGGCCTCACGGACTTTCAGGTCACGCTGGCCGGCTGCGAAGTACTCCTGTCGGTGAGTGATCGAAGCGAGCAACTGCCGCTGGTCGTACGCGATGTCGACGAGCCGGCTGACCTGCGGGTGGGAGGCCATGGCTGGCCGATCGTCTGCCGTCTCGCGCGCGATGTCGTCGTCTCGGATCTGCGCACCGGAGGAAAGCGCATCACGGCTGTGGTGCCCCTCTCGTCGTCCTGAGGCTTTCCGGAGAATATCGGCCTCGTTTCCGTCTTTCCGCCGGGCGTATGCGTGACAGGCCCGTATGCCCCGGCTCGCAGCGCATATGCCTTGCCTCCGAACCCGTGAGAAGTGAGCCTGCCCTCTCACGTGTTCTTTTCGGACAAGGGCGTCTTCCGGACGTGGCTCGCGGAAGAAGTGAACACGTCTGTTTGGCCGGAGGAATGCCGGGCAACTGGATTTCGTGCTTCGGACCGGAGGCGCGCCGGCGGGAGTGGTATGCCGCATGGCCGCCCTTCGGCGGCCCGATGGCACCGCGTCTCGCGGTCAGACCCCAACAGCACCGTGGAGGGCGATTTCGCATGCTCACTGACGTATCCGCGCGCATTTCCCCCGGCCCCGCCCCGAGCGGGTCCGCCGCCAAACGACCGTACGACGACGCACCGGACTGCGCATCGGCTTTCACCCGGCTGGTGGAGCTGGACGAGGGGCCCGAGCGCGACCTCATCCGCGATGAACTGGTCGAGGCGTGGCTGCCGATGGCCTATCGCATCGCGGGCCGCTTCCGTGACCGGGGCGAGTCGATCGAGGACCTTCGACAGGTCGCGGCACTGGGCCTGGTGAAGGCCGTCGACCGCTTCGACCCGGCGCGCGGGGCCTTCGAGAGCTACGCGGTACCGACCATCACCGGCGAGATCAAGCGCCACTTCCGCGATCGCATGTGGGCGTTGCGGGTTCCGCGGCGCGTGCAGGAACTCAGGAACACGGTGCGGATCGCACGTCGCGAGCTCAGCCAGTTCGCCGGTGCTTCCGAGCCCACGGTCGCCGAGATCGCCGCCCACACCGGTCTCTCGGAGGACGAGGTCGGTGACGGGATGGAGGCGATGGAGAGCTTCAGCACCCTCTCCCTGGACGCCGAACTGTCCTCCAGGGAGGACGGCTACAGCCTTGCCGACACACTCGGCGCGGCCGACTCCTCCTTCGACACGGTGGTGGACCGCGAGGCCGCGAAGCGGGGCCTGAGCCGCCTGCCCGAGCGCGAGCGCGCCATCCTGTACATGCGGTTCTTCGAGGACATGACCCAGAACCGGATCGCCGACCGGCTGGGCATCTCCCAGATGCACGTCTCCCGGCTCATCACCAACAGCTGTGCCCGCGTACGTGCCGAGGTGCTCGCCGACGAGGCGCGTCGTCAGGACCCCGCGGGACCGACCCGAACCACCTGACCGGTCAGCTGCTTTCGCTTGTTCCTGCCTGCTCTCACATGACCTAGGAGTACGGACATGCTGATGCCCCACCCGGAGACGCTGCGCGAGCTCGTGGCCGAGTACGAGGCACTCGCGGCCCAGGAAGCCGCGGACGGTACGGGAAGGCCGGGCCCACGGGCTCAGGACCTCGCGTACACGCTCTGTGTCTCGACCGGCACCCGTGATGTGCGGCTGGCTCTGGCGGCGGCCCGTCGGCAACTCGTGGGCGAGAGCGCGGTGATACCCGCGATGAGCGACTGACACCGGACAGGAGCGCACCGGCAACCGAATCGAACCACTCCAAGCGGGAGGAAAGTTGACCGTCTCGGGAGACGAAGCAGCCACCGGGAACGCTGGGCGTGACGAGACCCCGGAAGAGGGAGCCGACCGCAAATGGAGCGAGCTCATCCAGGAGATCCGGGTGGCTCAGACGGGTGTGCAGATCCTGTTCGGCTTCCTGCTCACCGTCGTGTTCACTCCGCGATACGGGCAGTTGGCGCAGCTGGACAAGGCCATCTACATCGTCACGGTGGTCCTCGGGGCCGCTGCGACGGGTGCGCTGATAGGTCCCGTGGCCCTTCACCGGATCGTCTCCGGGCGGCGCGTCAAACCGCAGGCGGTGAGGTGGGCTTCGCGGCTGACCTTCGTAGGGCTCGTTCTGCTCCTCGCGACCATGACCGCGTCGCTGCTGCTGATTCTCCGGGTGGCCACGCACGACGTGTACGTTCCGTGGCTCGTCGCCGGGGTGGTCGCCTGGTACCTGTTCTGCTGGTTCTTCCTGCCCATGTGGGTGCGCTATCGGTACACCAGCGACTGACACACCAACGACTGACACACCAACGACTGACACCTCCGCGACCGCTACAGCAGCGTCCGATGCGCCGGCGCACCAACCCCCGGCACCGCCGGCGCACCCACCCCCGACACCAGGAGTACCCGTGCACGAGTCCCTGTGGAACTACACGCCCACCAGCGGTCACACGCCCGACGACGACCTGACCGGCTACGCGGTCGAGGCCGCGGACGGCCATATCGGAACCGTCGACAAGCACTCCGGCGCCGTCGTCGACCAGTACATCGTGGTCGACACGGGTGTGTGGATCTTCGGCAGGAAGGTCATGCTGCCCGCCGGCACGATCGTGGCCATCGACCATGAGGCCAAGAAGGTCCATGTGTCCCTCAGCAAGACCGAGATCAAGGCGTCACCCGAGTTCGACGAGGACAAACACCTGGGCGACCCCGCCTACCGCGACCAGCTGGGCGGCCACTACGGATCCGGTCACTGAGGCCGTCCGTCCGGCCGTCCCCGCCACGGTCCGGGCGCCACCACGCCCGGACCCGCCACGCACCGGGAGAGCACCAGGGCAGGAACGGCAGATCACCAGGGTAGGAAGGTGTGCACGTCCTTGCCGTCGGGCCGCAGTTCCACGCTGACCTGGTCGCACAGGGTGTGAATCAGGTGCCAGCCGATTCCGCCACCGCCCTGCCGCGGATGGAACGGGCGGGGTGCGGGCGGAGTGGTGCTGCTGTCCCGCACGGTCACATGGACGCCGTCGAAGGTGCGGCGCATGTGGAGTTCGAAGGGACCGGGGGCGTACTGGACCGAGTTGGCGACGAGTTCGGTGACCACCAGCAGGATGTCGTCCCAGTGCTCGACCGTGCTCGGCGGCGACGCCCGGGCGAGGGAGGCCAGATAGCCTTCCGCTGTCAGGCGCGCATCGGTCACGTTGCGCAACTGGCCGGCGAAGGCCTTGGAGAGGGCCTCGGTCCCCTGTCGCGTCGGCTTTCTTTCCCCACTCGGATCGCTCGCCATGTCGCCTTCCCGTGTGGGCTCCTCCACGCTCTCCCCTGACGTGGACATGGTCCCCCTTGCCGGGGGCTGCCTACGCCGTGGTGCCTCGGGACCGCCGAGCCGCCCGCCGCCACAATGAACGCCGCTCAGCCTCACTTGTACCACCCCAGACCCCGATACTCTGGCCCGTTTCGAGGGCCCACTCCAGGCACTGGTCGCGTACCGGGCAGCCCTGGCAGACGGCCTTCGCCTCGTTGATCTGCAGAATCGCGGGGCCTGTCGTGCCGACGGGGAAGAACAGGTCGGGGTCGACGGTGCGGCATGCCGCGGATTCGCGCCAGTTGTCCATGAGGGCCTCCTGCGCTCGCAGTCGTGTGGATCGGTGCGGGTTCCTTCGGTGTTCGGGTCACCCGTGATGGCACAGGTGAAACAGAAATGCGCCGATGACCCGAATGTCCTGCCGACGCGTGAGCCGAATGTCCTGCGGCCCGTGCCCCGGCTGTCCTCCCGGCGCGTGCCCCGGATGTCCTGCTGAAATCCGCCTGCTTGAACCCTGACCCACCAGGGAAAGCGGATTCGAAGCGCGGCCGGTCATGTGCCCGCGCCGGGCGAACGGCAGTCACCTGCCGACGAGTTGAGGAGGTGGAACATGGCGCAGGAACCCGACGACGTCTGGGAGCGGTTCGCCATCGGCCTGGCGGAGATGGCGCGGGATCTGCTGGCACAGGACTCGGTCCAGACCACCCTGGACCGGATCGTGGCGCACGCCTCGGTGCTGATCACGGGAGTCGACGAGGCCGGGATCCTCACCGTCCGTCACGGCGAGGTCCACGCTCTGTCCGCGACGAGTGACCTGGTGCGCACCGCGGACCGGATTCAGCAGGACCTGCGGGAAGGGCCGTGCTTCGACGCCGTCGTCGACCGCCGACAGGTCTACTCCATCGAGGATCTGCGGGAACCGCATGAGCGCTGGTCGCGCTTCGCCCCCGAGCTGAGGAAGCTCGGCATGGGGAGTTCCCTGGGCTATCTGCTGTTCACCGAGGACGACGCGCTCGGCGCGCTCAACCTCTACTCGCGCCTGCCGCACGCCTTCGACGACATGGCACAGCGCGCGGGCTGGGTGCTCGCCTCCCACGCGGCCGTGGCGTTCTCCGCCGCCCGCACGCACCAGCAGCTCAGCCACGCGCTGGAGACGCGCCACGAGATCGGTGAGGCCATGGGCATCCTCATGGAGCGCCACGGGCTGAGCGAGGACACGGCCTTCAAGGCCCTCAAGAAGGCCTCCCAGGACCGCAACATCAAACTCCGCGAGATAGCGCGTCAGATCTGCCGGACCGGCGAGAGACCCGACTGACCGCACCCTCGGCGCACGGTGCTACGACACCCGGATCCCGACGATGCAGGTGTCGTCGTCGGTGTCCGACCTGCTGTACGTGAGGAGCCGGTCCAACTGGTGGTCCAGCGTGGTGCGGACCGTGCGGGCACTGGTCAGCAGCTGGGCCATCGACTCCTCGACCGACCGGTCACGCCGCTCGACCAGCCCGTCCGTGTACATCAACAGGGTGTCCTCGACCGCCAGTTGGACCTCGCCCTCCTCGTACGTGGCCTCGGGTACGGCACCGAGCAGGATCCCCTTGAGGAGGGGCAGCGGGTTCGCTTCCGTGTCACGGACCAGGACGGGCGGAAGGTGACCGGCCCTGGCCCACCGCAGGGTGCGCCGGGCCGGGTCGTAGAGGCCGCAGACCGCCGTGGCGGTGATGGAGCCCGTCAGATGGTGCGCCACGATGTTGAGCCACGACAGCAGCTGGCCCGGACCCGCACCCGTCACGGCGAGTCCGCGCAGCGCGTTGCGCAGAACCACCATGCTGGTCGCCGCCTCGATCCCGTGACCGGCCACGTCGCCGACACACAGGAGCACCAGCCGCGAGGGCAGGACAACGGCGTCGTACCAGTCGCCGCCCACCAGTTGCTCGGTCTCCGCCGGCCGGTAGCGGACGGCCACCTGGAGCCCCGGCGCCTGCAACGGAGCCTGGGCCGGTGGCATGATCGCATGCTGCAGTTGCAGGGTCAGCCGGTTGCGTTCGTGGGCCTGCTGCTCGCTGTGGGCGAGTTGGTCACGCGTCGCCGCGAGCGCGACCTCCGTCCAGTGCTGGGCCGAGATGTCCTGGCAGGCCCCTCGTACGATGAACAGCTGGTTCTCGGCGTCAAGCACCGGCTCGGCCACCACCCGCAGATGCCGGGTCACCCCGTCCGGGCGCTGGAGCCGGAACGCCGCCGTGGCGGGCCGCCGGTGGTGGAGGAGGGTGCGCAGAAAACGGCCGATCGCCACGGCGTCGTCGGGGTGTGCGTGTGCGGGCAGGTCCTCGAGCGGCACGGGCGTGTCGGAGGCGGAGCGCCCGTATAGGCTGTAGAGCGTGCCGTTCCAGGTGATCTCGCCGGTGAGCAGGTTCTCCTCGAAGCCGCCGATCCTGCCGAGCCGTTGGGCGTGCTGAAGCAGGCTGGCGAGCCGTGCGGTCTCTTCCTCGATACGCCACAGGAGCAGCACGCTGTCGCCGTGCCGGCTGAGGCTGATGTCGGCCATGCTCGACAGCGGTACCTGGTCGACCAGCGCCGTGAGATCCATCCGGTGGTCCCGGAACGGCTCACCCGTCGCGTAGACCCGCTCGACGTGCTGGAAGAGCTCGCTCTCCCCGGCGGCCAACGGATAGGCCTCCAGCAGCAGGGCTCCATTGACGACGCCGCGGGGCCGGCCGGCGGGGTCGACGAACCGGCTGTTCACATGGCGGATCCGGAAGTCCGCGAGCCGTCCGCCGTCGTCGAGGTGGGGTTCGAGGATCAGCGCGGGATCGTGCAGTCCGTCGATGAGATCGATCAGTTCCGCGACACCGGGCGTGACATACGGGGCGTTGGCCTGCGTGCGGTCGCTCAGGAGAGGGCGGCTCTCCAGCGTGTGGGCGCACAACTCGGCCAGCGCCTCGACCTGGCGGGCGACCTGGGGCGACTGCGGTTCCAGGGGCGACGGCCAGGCGATTTCGAGGACGCCGTGGATACGGCCGCCGACACCGGCCGGGGCTGCCACCCTCCCGCCGTACGGGTAGTGGGTGCGCCCGATGGTCGGTTGGCCGGCCTCGGTGAGTGACGCGGTCCACTGTGTCGTACGACCGGACAGGGCCCGGCGCGCCACCGTCGCCACGCCGGGCGGTACGTAGCGCCAGCGCTCCGCCTCCGCCGCGGAGAACCCCGCGCTGCCCGCCAGGGTGAGACAACCGTCGGCGCCGACCGCCCAGATGGCCACGGCCACCGCGCCGAGCGGTGCCAGGGCGTGCTGGAGCAGCGAGTCGGCCACCGACTGGGTGTCGTCGGCGGCCAGCGCACCACTCTCCGCCTCCCGCAGCCGGACCGCCGGGGAGGTGTCCCGGGCGTCGTGGGAACCGGCCGTGGCGGCCAGGAACGTACTGGTGATTTCGGAGAGCCGGTCGCGCGCCGCCTGGTTGATGACGTCGACGGCGAGTTCGAGCAGGCCCACCTCGCCCTGCTCGGTCAGCTCGGTGAGCTGTCGGGCGGCCTGCGCGGGGCCGCAGCCCAGACGCTCGATCAGGATGCCCTTGGCGAGCTCGATCAGGGCGCGGCCATCGGCTTCGGCCTGCGCGGCCTGCACCTCGCGACGCAGCCGGTCCACCGTGGCGGCCAGTCTGCCCACCATGGACGTCGACGCGACGTCGGTCAGGCCGTCCGTCGGTTCGGCCGTCCAGGTACCCGGAGGCTGTTCGGGAGTGCTCACGGTGCGGTTGCTCCTCGGCTGGGACGTCCGCATGGGCGGGGGAGAGGGGTGCGGGGAAGGCGCCCGGCCGGCCGTTCGAACCGGCGGGCGCCCTCCGGTGTCACTCGCTCAGCCAGCGCCGGACGCAGGCGATGAGGTCGTCGGTGTCGACCGGCTTGGCCACATAGTCGCTCGCACCCGACAGGAGACTCTTCTCCCGGTCGCCGGGCATCGCCTTCGCGGTGACGGCGATGATCGGCAGGTCGGCGTACCGGGGCATTTTGCGGATCTCGGCCGTGGCGGTGTAGCCGTCCATCTCCGGCATCATCACGTCCATCAGGACGACCGCGATCTCGGGACGGCTGAGCAGGGTCTCGATGCCCTTCCTGCCGTTCTCCGCGTGCAGCACCTGGAATCCGTGCAGTTCCAGGATCCCACTGAGGGCGAAGAGGTTGCGGGCGTCGTCGTCGACCACGAGAACTGTGGTGCCGTGGACGTCGTCGCCGGCGATCCGTGTGTCCTGGGGCTGCGGCTTCTCGGCGCGGACCAGCGGGAGCACGTCTCCCGGTTCCTCGGCGGAGAGATGCAGGGCGATGCGTTCGCGCAACTCGTCCAGGCTGGAAAGGAACTCCAGCGTCCGGGGGCCGGACCGGGATTGCAGGTCCTGTTCCTGGGCCAGGTCCACGCGGCTGCCGTTGTGGACGAGCACGGGGACGTTCGCCAGGGCCGAGTCGCCCTCGACGGCCTCCAGGAAACTGGCCGCCTCCCCGTCCGCCATACCGAGTTCGAGGACGACGCAGTGGCAGGCTCCGGCGGCCAGCGCGCTCGCCGCCTCCTGCGCGCCCACCACCGTGACGACGTCGACCGTCTTCCGTGTGCCGCTGTCGTCACGACTGCGGTTGAGATCCCCGACCGCGCTCTCGGCGACGAGGGTGAGCAGACCGCGCGGCCGTTCCTCGACGACCAGCAGCCGGCGCCGGTTCTGCCGGGGCAGTCCGGCCGGGCCCTGTGCCGGAGTTCCTGCCCTCACCACGTCGGCGGCGTCCTCGCGCGGCCCGGAGCCCGGCTGCCGGCTGCCGCTCAGCAGCTCCTCGAAGTCGGGACGGGCCACCGGCAGGAAGAGGGTGAAGGTACTGCCCTGGCCGGGTGTGCTGTCCACGGTGACCTGGCCACCGAGCAGACGGGCGATCTCCCGGGTGATGGACAGACCGAGGCCGGTGCCGCCGTACTTGCGGCTCGTGGTGCCGTCGGCCTGCTGGAACGCGCCGAAGATCGTCTCGAGTTGCTGTTCCGGGATACCGATACCGGTGTCCTTCACTCGGAAGGCGATGACGGTGCCGGCGTGCAGCACCCCCTGCGGGATCTCGTGTCCGGTCGCCGGTTCGATACGCAGCTCGACGCGACCCTGCTCGGTGAACTTGACCGCGTTCGACAGCAGGTTGCGCAGGACCTGACGCAGCCGGGAGTCGTCGGTGAGCAGGTCGTCGGGCGCGCCGGGCGCGGTGGTGATCGTGAAGTCCAGACTCTTCTGCGAGGTCATGGGCCGGAAGGTGGCCTCGACGTACTCCAACAGGCGGCGCAGCGAGACCTGTTCGGGGGAGAGGTCCATCTTGCCTGCCTCGACCTTCGACAGGTCGAGGATGTCGTTGATCAGTTGGAGCAGATCCGAGCCCGCGGAGTGGATGATCCCCGCGTACTCGACCTGCTTCGGCGTGAGGTTGCGGGAGGGGTTCTGGGCCAGCAATTGGGCCAGGATGAGCAGGCTGTTGAGCGGGGTCCGCAGCTCGTGGCTCATGTTCGCCAGGAACTCGGACTTGTACTTCGAGGCCAGCGAGAGCTGCTGGGCTCGTGCTTCGAGCTCCTGCCGGGCCTGTTCGATCTGCAGGTTCTTGGCCTCGATGTCCCGGTTCTGGGTGACCAGGAGCGAGGCCTTGTCCTCCAGTTCGGCGTTGGAGCGCTGCAGTTCGTCCTGCTGAACCTGCAACTCCTCGGACCGAGCCTGTAGTTCGGCCGTCAGGCGCTGGGACTCGCCCAGCAGTTCGTCGGTGCGGGCGTTGGCCACGATGGTGCTGACGTTGACACCGATGGTCTCCATCAGCTGTTCCAGGAAGGTCTGGTGGACCGGGGTGAAGCGGGTCACCGAGGCCAGTTCGATCACCCCGAGCACCTGCTCCTCGACCACGATGGGCAGCACCACCAGAGCTGTCGGTGTCGTCTGTCCGAGTCCGGAGGAGATGGTCACGTATCCCGGCGGCAGCTCGTCCACCGTGATGGCGCGGCGGTTGCGGGCGGCCTGGCCGACGAGTGAGCGGCCCATGGGGATACGGGCGGGCCGCTCCGTGTCGTCCGGGTAGCCGTAGGACCCGACGAGCCGGAGTTCCGTCCCGTGCGCGGTCTCCTCCGCGAGGTAGAAGGCGCCGTACTGCGCGGCGACCAGCGGGGTGAGTTCGTCCATGATCAGGTCGGCCACGACGTCGAGGTCGCGGTAGCCCTGCATCAACCCGGAGACGCGGGCCAGATTGGTCTTCAGCCAGTCCTGCTCATGGTTGGCCCGCGTGGTCTCGCGCAGGGACTCGACCATGGAGTTGATGTTGTCCTTGAGCTCGGAGACCTCGCCCGACGCCTCGACGGTGATCGAGCGGGTCAGGTCGCCCTCGGCCACGGCGCTGGCCACCTCGGCGATCGCTCGCACCTGGCGGGTCAGGTTGCCCGCCAGTTCGTTCACGTTCTCCGTCAGGCGCTTCCACGTACCGGAAACGCCTTCCACCTCGGCCTGTCCGCCGAGCCGGCCCTCGCTGCCGACCTCCCGTGCCACCCGGGTGACCTCGGCGGCGAACGCGGAGAGCTGGTCGACCATCGTGTTGATGGTCGTCTTGAGCTCCAGGATCTCGCCGCGTGCGTCCACGTCGATCTTCTTGGAGAGGTCTCCCTTGGCCACCGCCGTGGTCACCAGGGCGATGTTGCGGACCTGGCCGGTGAGGTTGTTGGCCATCGAGTTGACGTTGTCGGTGAGGTCCTTCCAGGTGCCCGCCACGTTGGGCACGTGCGCCTGTCCGCCGAGGCGGCCCTCGGTGCCGACCTCGCGGGCCACCCGGGTGACCTCGTCGGCGAAGGCCGACAGCGTGTCGACCATCGTGTTGATGACGTCCGCGAGCGCCGCGACCTCGCCCTTCGCCTCGACCGTGATCTTCTGGGAGAGGTCTCCCTTGGCCACGGCCGTCGCCACCTGGGCGATGGAGCGGACCTGACCGGTCAGGTTCGACGCCATCACGTTGACGTTGTCGGTGAGGTCCTTCCAGGTGCCCGAGACACCTCGTACGGTGGCCTGTCCGCCCAGGTTGCCCGCGGTGCCGACTTCGCGGGCGACGCGGGTGACTTCGTCGGCGAAGGCGGAGAGTTGGTCGACCATCGTGTTGATGGTGTCTTTGAGTTCGAGGATTTCGCCGCGGGCGTCGACGGTGATTTTCTGGGAGAGGTCGCCCTTGGCGACAGCGGTGGCCACCTGGGCGATGGAGCGGACCTGGGCGGTGAGATTGCCCGCCATGAAGTTCACCGAGTCGGTGAGGTCGCGCCAGGTGCCCTTGACGCCCTTGACGTCGGCCTGTCCGCCGAGGCGTCCGTCGGTGCCGACTTCGCGGGCGACGCGGGTGACTTCGTCGGCGAAGGCGGAGAGTTGGTCGACCATCGTGTTCATGGTGTTCTTGAGTTCGAGGATTTCGCCGCGGGCGTCGACGGTGATCTTCTGGGAGAGGTCGCCCTTGGCGACGGCCGTGGTCACCTGCGCCACGTTGCGGACCTGGGCGGTGAGGTTGCCCGCCATGAGGTTCACGGAGTCGGTGAGGTCGCGCCAGACACCGCCGACGCCGGGCACCTGGGCCTGGCCGCCGAGGCGCCCTTCGCTGCCTACTTCGCGGGCGACGCGGGTGACTTCGTCGGCGAAGGCGGACAACTGGTCGACCATCGTGTTGACGGTCTCTTTGAGCTGCAGGATCTCGCCGCGCGCGGGGACGTCGATCTTCTGGGAGAGGTCGCCCTTGGCGACGGCCGTGGCCACCTGTGCGATGTCACGGACCTGTGTGGTGAGGTTGCCGGCCATGGCGTTGACGGAGTCGGTCAGATCGGCCCAGGTGCCGGAGACACCGGGGACCTCCGCCTGCCCGCCCAAGGTGCCCTCGGTGCCGACCTCCCGTGCCACGCGGGTCACTTCGGAGGTGAACACGGACAACTGGTCGACCATCCCGTTGAACACGGTGGCGATGTCGCCGAGGAGGCCGCCGGCATCATCCGGCAGACGTGTGCCGAAGTCCCCGTCGCGCACGGCGGTCAGTCCCGCCAGCAGCTGACGAAGCTCTTGTTCGCCAGGCGTTCGGCTCGAAGGCCCGGTCGCTGTCACGGTCATGCTTACCCTCGTTCCGCTCCCCAGGAGTCCCGGGAGGGGACTCGGAACCACGCCGGACTCACGCACGGTCTATGTGTCGTCCGCAGCATTCCCGCAGAATCACGGATGCGCCCGCTGAGAAAATACGCCGCAGGCTAACCCAGAAATCATGCGATGAACAAAGTGGTGGCCGGAACTCCCGCGTGGCCAAAAAAGTTTCAGGTAAGGAGGCATAGGAACGCGAGATGGGGATACACAGGACCCTCTCGGTCCGTCCGGGCTCCGAGGTGTCGTGGTGCCGACGGGGGGCTGTACACACGGATCCCGCCGTGCCGTGCGGTCACCGCGTGGAGGGGTGACCGCCGGGACGGCGGGATCGGAGCCGTGGAAGGCTCGGAGCCTTGGAGGCGTGGACTCAGGCGACGGCCGGGTCCAGCAGCCCCGTGCGAAGACGCTTGATGATGCGGGTGATCAGCCGGGAGACATGCATCTGGGAGATACCGAGGTCTTCGCCGATCTGTGCCTGGGTGCGCTCCTCGACGAAGCGCAGGTGGACGATCACTCGCTCGCGTTCGTCGAGTTCGGCGATCAGCGGAGCCAGTGAGTTGAAGTCGTCGACCAGTTGGAGGGAGGGGTCCTCCTCGCCGATGAAGTCGGCCAGAGCGCTTTCACCCTCTCCGGCGCCGTTGCTGGTGAGGGCGGCGTCCAGGGACGTGGAGGTGTAGGCGTTCGCCGCCTTGCGGGCCTCGATGACGTCTTCCTCGGGCAGGGACATCAGCTCGGCCAGCTCGCGCGTGGTGGGCATACGGTCCAGCCGGGTCTGCAGCTCCTCCGTGGCCTTGGCCAGCTCGACGCGGGCCTCCTGGAGTCGGCGGGGTACGTGCACCGCCCAACTGGTGTCGCGGAAGAAGCGCTTGATCTCGCCGACGATATAGGGGACGGCGAAGGAGGTGAACTCGACCTCGCGGGTGAGCTCGAAGCGGTCGATGGCCTTGATCAGACCGATCGTGCCCACCTGGACGATGTCCTCCATCGAGTCGCCGCGGCTGCGGAAGCGGCCGGCCGCGTAGCGGACCAGGGAGAGGTTCATCTCGATCAGGGTGTTGCGCGCGTACTGGTACTCGTGCGTGCCCTCTTCGAGTTCGGCGAGCCGGTCGAAGAACTGGCGGGAGAGTTCACGCGCGTCCTTCGGCTTGACCTTCGACGGGTCCTCGATGAACGGAAGCGCCAACTCGCCGTCCACCCCGCCCATGTCGACTGTCCGCTGTGCCGTGGCCGTTGTCTCCAGCACCGTCACGGCTGCCATGCCGCCCACCCCAAATCCTCGAAGGCATCGTTGACACAGCTCGAATGCCCCGGTTGGCAGAGATCACACCACCGGATTCCCAAGAATCTTGGATTGCCCTCACCGTGCGGTCCGGCCCTTCGGCGAGCCGGCCGCGGTCCGGAGCTGCCGGGTACCCTGGGCGCCGAGAGCCGGGGCCGCGACGGCGTACGGCGGGTTCCGAGAGCCGGGCCCCCATGGTGTACGGCGGGGTTCCGAGAGGCGGGGAGGGATATGGCGTACGGCGATGACGGGTCGACGGCGGGGGCCTCCCCGTCCGAGGTCGGCGGAGCTGTGCTTCGGCTGTACGAGCTCGCGGAGCGACCCGGCATCCGGCTCGTCGGTGAGATCAGCCCCTCCACGCGTCCCGTCTGGCGGCAGGCTCTGGAGCAGGTGTCCGGCCAGTGCGAGCACGTCTGCTTCCTCGAGTTGTCCGCGATCACGTTCGTCGATGTCGCCGGTGCCTGCGAACTCGCGCGCACCGCACAGGGCTTGAACGAGCGACGGCGTCTGGTGCTGGAACGGCCGCCGCCCGAACTCCCGCGGATCCTTGAGCTGTTCTGGCCGGAACTCCGGACGATCGAGGTGGCCGCATGACGAACTCGGCCACCCGGACAGAGCCCTTCGCCCACCCCGCGTTGTTCTACCGCAGTGACCAGGAGTACGTGGAAGGGACCGTGCCGTTCCTCCTGGACGGCATGGCCGCCGCGGAGCCGGTCGCCGTGGCCGCGCCCGTCTCGCGACTTGAGCTGATCCGAGCCGAACTCGGCGAGGCCGCCGCCGCCGTGCACTTCGTCGACATGACTCAGGCCGGGCGGAACCCCGGCCGCATCATCCCGTCGGTCCTGCGGTCGTTCGCCGACACCAGGACCGACAGCCGTGTCCGCATCATCGGGGAACCGATATGGCCCGGCCGCACCGAGGTGGAGTACCCGGCCTGCGTTCAGCACGAGGCACTGATCAACATGGCCTTCCAAGGGCGCGACGTGACGATCCTGTGCCCCTACGACGCACGGGCTCTCTCCGCCGACGTGATCGCCGACGCGCACGCCACGCACCCCGTCGTCATCGCCGGGGGCCGGGAGCGGGCCAGCACCGCCTACGCGCTGGAGCCGGTGCTCGCCCGCTGCAACGAGCCCCTGCGTCATCCGCCGGGAGCGGCGACGGTCCACTTCGACACGGACGACCTGCCGATCTCTCGCGACTTCGCGCTGCACGAGGCACGGGAGCGGGGGATGAGCCACGCCCGCCTCCAGGATCTGGCGCTGGTCGTCGCGGAGCTGACGACCAACAGCGTGGTGCACGGGGGCGGTTCGGGAACGCTGCGGATCTGGGCGGAGAGCGAGCAGATCGTCTGCGAGGTGCAGGACGACGGACACCTGGCCGACCCGCTCGCCGGCCGCTACCCGGTGCGTCCCGAACAGCTGGGCGGCCGCGGCCTGTTCCTCGTCCACTTCCTCTCCGACCTCGTCCGCGTCCACACCGGCGATAACGGCACGACAGTCCGCAGCTACGTCCCCTGCAAGTGAGCCGCACCGCCTGACGTGCGGACGTAGTGCGTACGGTGCGTCACGCGAAGGCCCGGACCCCTTGCCGGGTCCGGGCCTTCGCCGATGTCTGCCGCCACCGCGCGTGAAATGCCACGCGTGGAAGGGTGCTGCTAGGTCCCGTCCGGGTGGGCGTCCTCGGCCGCCTGGCGTTCGGTGTGGGAGTGGGTCGTGGACAGGGTTCCGCCCGAGCTCTCGAGGTGAGCGCGCACGAACCACTGGAACTGCTCGAGGGAGCGGAGCTGTTCGATGAGGAGATCCTCCGTCACCGCGTCGCTCTTGCCGACCTCGGTCATCGCCGCGCGGTGGCCCTCGATGATGCCGGTGTAGACGAGGTCGAGGGCGCCGAGGTGGGCGATGGCGTCGGCCCGCCCGACGCCGTAGTCGTCCCACGTCCGCTCGGCGACGAGAACGCCCGGTGTGCCCTCGGGTACCCCGCCGAGGGCGGAGATGCGTTCGGCGGCGTCGTCGGCCATTTCGCGCACCCGATCCACCTGAGGATCGAGCATTTCGTGCACGGCGATGAAATGCGGGCCCACGACATTCCAGTGAACGTGCTTCAAAGTCAGAGAAAGGTCATTGAG
Organism: Streptomyces sp. NPDC087263; assembly: GCF_044744645.1. NCBI lineage: Bacteria > Bacillati > Actinomycetota > Actinomycetes > Kitasatosporales > Streptomycetaceae > Streptomyces > Streptomyces sp. NPDC087263. The sequence continues at coordinate 51,290 of NZ_JBIUYT010000016.1, read as the reverse complement.
CGCATGAAGGCGCATACGCAACAGATCAATGATCACTCCGCCCTCGTGCGTACTGAGCCCGGGGACCGTGTACTTGGGGGATGCGGACTTCGACATCATTGTTGTCCTTCCCGGCAGGAATTCTCGAAACCGGCTGCCGTACCCGCCCGCGGAACAACCGGAACAACCGGAACAACCGGAACAACCGAGGAAACCGGATGTGACAACCGGAGGAACCGGAAGCGCGGGAAGCATCGGTATCAGCCTCCGAGACCTCAGGTGCCCCGGTTCTTTCGACCTACACACCGAAGAGCGTCTGCCGTCATCGGTCACCACGATGGTCCGTTGGTCGGCTCCTTGACCGGCATCACTCTCCTGTGATGGGCCAATGGCCCAGTAGTTTGAGCACGAGTTGAGCCGTTGGGCCTGCGGATGCTTATCTGTGCTGTATCCATGCACAATCGGCGCCGCGCAGCGCCGGACGGCAACGAGGCCGTACCGGACCGCGGCGCTTCGTCGTGTTCGCGAGTTCCCGCCACCCCGGGCGCCCGCGCTCCGGCAAGAGGCAGTCGAGGGGGCGGGCGGAACGCCGTGAAGAGAATGCTCGTGGCTCCGGATCCGGGGCAGGTCAGGCTGAGGAACTCATGCCGTGCCGTCATCGGCACCGGGTTCGCCGTCGCCGTGCCGGAATTCGTCGGACTGTCCCTGACGGCCTCCATCACCGGGGGACTTGCGGCCCTGCTCGCCCTCTTCACGGTCGCCGACGCGACGGTGCGCGCCCAGCGGGTGACCACTGCTCTGCTGCCGGTCGCCGGATTTCCCGTACTGGCCCTGGCGACCCTGCTGCACGGTGTGACCCCGGCCCGGGACGCGGCCTTCCTGCTGGTGGTCTTCGGCGGGGTGTACGCCCGTCGCTGGGGTCCTCGGGGACATGCGCTCGGGATCTTCGCGTTCATGAACTTCTTCATCACGCAGTTCCTGCACGCCGTCCCGGAGCAACTGCCCGAGCTGTACGCCGCGGTGGGCCTGGCCCTGGGCGCCGCCGGCCTCGTACGTTTCGTTCTCTGGCCCTTGGAGCGCGGTGCGGCTCCTCCCGCTCCCGCGCCCCGGCCGCTGCCCGGCACGGGACTGGCTCGACCCACCACCCGGCAGGCTTTCCAGGCCACGGTGGCCTGCGCCTTCGCCCTGGTCCTGGGGCAGGCGCTGTCCGGGGACCGCTGGTACTGGGCCGTCGGCACCGTCTGGTGGATCTTCGTCAACACGGTTTCGCGGGGCGAGACCCTCGTCCGTGGATTCCGCCGGGTGCTGGGCACGGTCGTGGGCATTGGCGTCGGCCTGCTGATCGCCATCCCGTTGCACGGGGCGCCGGTACCGACCGCCGTCCTGGTCGCGGTCTGTGTCTTCGGGATCTTCTACACGGCCGCCGTCTCGTACAGCTGGATGGTGCTGGCGGTGACGGTGATGGCGGGCTTGCTCTACGGCCTGCTGGGAGTTCTGGACCTCGGCCTTCTCGTCCTGCGTCTGGAGGAGACGGCCATCGGCGCGGTGGCAGCCGCGCTCGCCGTGGTTCTCGTACTGCCGGTCACCACCCACGCCACGAACGACGCGTGGATCCAGCGCGCGCTGCGCTGTGTTCACGCGGCGACCGCCGAAGCCGCCGCCCGTCTCGCGGGCTCGCAGACAGCGGACCCCGCACCGCACGCGGCCGAGCTCGAAGTGCTGCTCGCCCGTGTCCGGATGGCGCTCGCTCCCCTCGTCCATCCGCTCAACCCGTCCCGCGCACGCAAGGCACGGGCCGGCCAGGTCATCACGCTGCTGGACGACTGCGCCCGCGAAGTGCGCGGGCTGGTGGCCGTCGCCGCCGACCCGGACGCGAGCCATGACGCCCGCCTCGCCGCGGCCTGTAGCCGCGTCAAGGCGGCCGTGGAGGCCCTGACGGTCAGCGAGAGAGGACGTCGCGGTCCGACCGGAGCCGCCGAAACGCTGCCGCACCCCGCTGCCACCGAGCCCGCGCTCGCCCACCTGCACAGCCTGGAGCGGGCACTGGCCGAACTCGCGGTGCCCCTGCGCAGCTCGCGGTACTCCCCGTTGGCCGGCGCCTGAAGAGTGGCTCACGGCGACTGCCGCGGGCCGCGGTCGACCGAGACGGTGGCCACGCCTCCCCCGCACGCCCCCCGACTCATCAGCGCCTGACGTCGGCGCATGGACACCAAACCCCGGAATGGGGAACTTTTCCGGACACGTAGAGGGTGGATCAGGACCCCGGCCGGGTAACTCCGCGGCTATCAGACGCACGGAGCCCGCGGACCGTGCGGGAGCGGTCCGCGGGCCGAACCCCTTGGGGGTGCACCATGCGCAATTTCCTGCACGGATCGGAACATGGGGAGCGTTTCACCGACGACGGAACCCCGGGTCTCCCGGCGCCGTGGTCCGGGGAACCGGGCGGGTGCCTGGACCGGACCCCGGGCGGCCGATGGCGAGAGGGAACGGACCAAGGGGGATCCGAGGACTCGAACCCCGACGCCCGTCACGACCAAGGCGCCGATCCGGGCGCCCGGTACGTGCCTGCCGGCGCCGATAACTGCCCCTGGCCGACGAGCCGACCCGCCTCGGTGACAGACCTGCGGGAGCAGCCGGTGACCGGCGGTTCCGCCAAGAACTCCGCGGTTCCCGGCGACGTCACCGGCCCGGCCGCACCCCTCCCCGCCGGCCCCCCACCCACCCCGTACGAACTTCACCGCGCCGCCGCCGAGTTCCTCACCCTCCACCACACCGAGGAAGGCCTCGGGGACCCGGCCCGGCGGATCGCCGCCGCGCACAGGGAGATCGCGGAGAGGGGGACGTACCGCCACACCACCGAGGAACTCGTCTTCGGCGCACGCGTCGCCTGGCGCAACGCCAACCGGTGCATCGGACGGCTCTACTGGCACTCCCTGCGCGTACACGACCGCCGGGACCTGCGGGACACGCAGGACGTCGCCGAGGCGGCGGCGGACCACTTGCGGGAGGCGACCCGCGATGGCCGGATCCGCGCGCTCATCACGGTCTTCGCCCCCGACGAACCAGGCCGCCCGGGGCCGCGGATCTGGAACGAACAGCTCATCCGGTACGCGGGTTACGCACGCCCGGACGGCGGCGTGACCGGAGATCCGCGCAACACCGGGCTCACGGCGCTCGCCCGGCGGCTCGGCTGGCCCGGCGGCCCCGGCACCCCCTTCGACGTACTGCCGTTGGTGATCCAGGGTGCCGAGGACAGGCCCCGCTGGTTCGCGCTGCCCCCGGACGCGGTGCTCGAAGTGGAGCTCGCACACCCCGAGTACCCCTGGTGGCGCACGCTCGGACTGCGCTGGCACGCGGTGCCCGCGCTCGCCAACATGTGCCTGGAGATCGGCGGCGTCTGCTACCCGGCCGCACCCTTCAACGGCTGGTACATGGGCACCGAGATCGGCGCCCGCAACCTCGCCGACACCGACCGCTACGACCTCCTGCCGCACATCGCCGAGCGCCTCGGCCTCGACACCCGCACCGACCGCTCCCTGTGGAAGGACCGCGCGCTCGTCGAACTCAACCGCTCCGTCCTGCACTCCTTCGACCGCGCGGGCGTCACGGTCACCGATCACCACACGGAGTCCCGGCGCTTCCTCACCCACCTAGGCAGCGAGGAACGCAAAGGTCGCCGGGTCGGCGCGGACTGGTCGTGGATCGTCCCGCCCATCTCGGGCAGCGCCACCCCCGTCTTCCACCGCACTTACGAGGCGGTCGAGCGGCGTCCCGCGTACGTGCACCACCCGGAGGCACACGAACGCGCCCGTGGCGCGATCCTGGTCTAGACCTCGGATCATGGACTGCTACCGTCGCCCCCGACAACACGGGAGCGAGAGGGGACCCCAGTGGCAGACGGCGGCAGGCGGTGGCAGCGGGCGTTCATCGGCTCGTTCACGGCGGCGGGGGGCCTCGGTGTCCTCACGGCGACCGTGGACCCGGTCAGCGGTGCGCTGACCGTCCTGAGCGCGGTGGACGGCGTCCCCGACCCGTCCTACCTCGCCCTGTCACCCACCCGGGACATGCTGTACGCGGTCAGCGAGACGGCCGACGGCGCGCTGGCCGCCTACCGCGTGACCGGCGACAAGCCGGTTCTGACGGGGGAGCCCGTGCGCGTCGGCGGCAGCGGCCCGACGCACCTCAGCGTCTTCGCCGGACACGTTCTGACCGCCAACTACGGCTCGGGCAGCGTCACCGCCGTCCCCGTCCGCGCCGACGGAGGACTCGCGACCGCGGCCTCCAGCGTGCTCCAGCACACCGGCTCCGGCCCGCACACACCGCGCCAGCACGGCCCGCACGCCCACCAGGTGCAGCCCGACCCGAGCGGCCGCTGGGCGGTGAGCATCGACCTCGGCACGGACTCGGTGCGGGTGTGCGCGCTGGACGGCGGAAAGCTCACGCTGCACCGCGAGACGGCGCTGCGCCCCGGCTCCGGACCCCGTCACCTGGCCTTCCACCCGCGCGGCGAGCACGCGTACGTCCTCAACGAGCTCGCCCCCACCGTCACCGTCTGCCGCTGGGACGCCGCCGAAGGCGCGCTGCGGCCCGTCGGCGAGACTTCGGTGCTGCCCGGTGTACCGGACGGCGACGCGTACCCGTCGGGCATCGTCGTGTCGCCCGACGGCCGCTTCGTCTGGACGGCCACGCGCGGCCAGGACGTGGTCTCCGTGCTCGTGCCCGACGCGGCGGGCGAGGGGCTGCGGCTGGTCGCCACGGTGCCCTGCGGCGGTACGTGGCCCCGCGCACTGGCCCTCGACCCCTCAGGACGCTTCCTGTACGCCGCCAACGAGCGGTCCGGCGACGTGACCTGGTTCGCGGTCGACCCCGACACGGGCGTACCCAGGCGGGGCGGCTCGGTCGACGCTCCCGCGGCATCCTGCGTGGTCTTCGGCTGACCCAGGTCCTGTCCGGCGGATCACGCCGGGCTCCCGCGCCATGATCCGGTGTGATCTTCGGCTGACCCAGGGCGCCCGTCCGGTGGATCAGGCCGGGGGGGCGGGGTCTAGGCACCCCCTATCTCTCACTGCCTCAAGGGCGTGGGGGGGACCCAGGCGGCGTTGTTGTCGGTTGCCGACTCCCCCTCGGCTTCGCACGAGGGGGGACCCCATCGCGTCGTCGCCCGCCTCCGCCTCGCAGCTGCACACGCCGGCCCCCGCGCCCCCGGCCTTACCGGGCGCCGCTGGTTTCCCTCCGGCCGGCCCCGCCGGACAGACCCTGGCTGCCGCACGCACGCGAAGGGCCCGCTCCTGCCATGGGAGCGGGCCCTTTCGCGTTCTCTGTGGTGCCGGGCTCAGCGCACCGGCGCCCCCTGCGGCTGCTGAGGGGCGATGCCCAGCGCCGCCGTGTACTTGGCCAGCGCCAGCTTGCCGATGGCCGGGTACGGGCCGAGCGCCTCGGCGGCGGCACAGCCCGCCTCCTTGGCCGCCGCGTCGAGCAGACCCGCGTCGAGCTCGGGACCGATCAGATACGGCGCGAGGGCCAGATTCTGGGAGCCGGAGTCGCGCAGCTGCTCGGCGATGGCCGCGATGGAGCCCTCCTCGTCGAGCGCCGCCGCCATCACCGGCACGGCGAGCCGCGCGGCCAGCAGCATGCCGGTGATCCCGGCCGCCTGCACGGCCTCCTCGCCGCCCACGGAGGCCAGGATGATGCCGTCCGCGGCGGTCGCCACGGTGAACAGCCGGGCGCGGTCGGCGCGGGCCAGACCCGCCTCGGACAGACGCACGTGCAGCCCCTCGGCGAGCAGCGGGTGCGGGCCGAGCACATCGGCCAGGTCCGCCGCGACGCGGCTGTCCATGACGGCCTGGCGGATCCGGCGCAGCAGCGCGTTGTCCGGACCGGCGAGCAGGGGCACCACGACGGCCACGGGCCCGTCGGGCTCGGCCACGTCCGTACCGGCGGCACGGGACTGCTCGACGCGGGCGGTGCGCTCCTCGGAGGCGCGGACCAGCACGGACTGCAGTGTGGGGAACTCGGCGTCGTCCCCGTCGAGGTACCCGATCCGGGCGTCGAGACCGGGGAGCTCGGAGCGCGCGATGCTCACGACCTCCTCGGTGAGGCTGCGTATGGCCGCGCTGGGGGTGCCCGGTACCGCGAGGACGAGCGCGGGCGCGCCCTCGGGAGCCACCAGGGCTTCCGGACGGCGGTGCCGCCCGGGCTGGCGGGGTCGCGGCATTCGTACTGGCAGGCCGGACGCGGGCCCAGTGGGGGAGCTCATGGCGCCGAATATTACTGGTTTCCTGGGTTCCCTTGTTCGGGGAGGGTGCAGGTGAGCGGTATCCGTCCGCTTTTGTCTGATGAGTTACGTACGGATCAGAAGTGATCAGTACGACGAGAGGCTTTCTCCGTCCCTTCGGTCACCGTGTACAACATCCGCCCGTCCCGGGGGAGGGTGAGTTCGTCGCTCGCCAGGTCGACGGCGATGAGGACGGCGCCGTGCAGTGGGTCACCCGCGGCCGGTACCTCCCGGGCGTGCGGCAGTTGCTCCGCGAGTTCCTCTCTCAGGGGTACGAGGAGGGGGGCGCCCATCTTGAACAGGCCACCGGTGAGGGCGATCTGCGGCTCTCCCGCGCACGGGCACACGGCGGCCGCCGACTCGGCGATGCTCCGCGCGGCCGCGCGGAGAATGCCCGCCGCGACCTGGTCGCTCTCGGCGCAGGCGGCCACTTCGGGTGCGAAGGCAGCGAGCACGGCGGGCCGGTCGGTCCGCGGATACAGTGCGCCCGGCAGGCCGGGTACCGGACCGAACATCTCCTCGGCGCGCGCCCGCAGCACCGCCGATCCGCCACGGCGCCCGTCGAAGGACCGCACGGCCGCGTCGAGACCGGCGCGGCCGATCCAGGCCCCACCGCCGCAGTCGCCGAGCAGATGGCCCCAGCCGTCGGCCCTGCGCCAGCTCTTCAGGTCCGTGCCGACGGCGATCATGCCCGTGCCCGCGGCGACGACCGCACCCGTCCGTCGGCCGAGCGCGCCCACATAGGCGGTCACCGCGTCGGCGGCCAGCGCGAGCCGCGGCACGCCGAGTTCACGCTCCAGCGCCGCCGGCAGCTCGGCGCGCAGCTCGTCGCCGAGTGTGGCCAGGCCCGCGGCTCCGATGGCGACCGCGCCGAGTTCCTCGATCCCCGCGTCGGCCATCAACTGCCGGGCCATCGGCAACAGCTGCTCCAACAGGTGCCCGGAGTCGATACCACGCGGGCCGGTGCGCACCGGTTCCTTCGACGTCAGCGGAACCCCGTGCACCTGCCCGTCCACGGCGAGCGCCGCGCGCAGCCCCGAACCTCCCGAGTCCACCGCCAGCACACCGGGCCGCGGGCCGGCGCGGGTCACGGCAGGCGCCAGTCCACCGGTTCGGCTCCCTGCCCGGTCAGCAGGTCGTTGGACCGGCTGAAGGGCCGGGAACCGAAGAAGCCGCGGTCCGCCGACATGGGGGAGGGGTGGGCGGATTCCACCGAGGGCAGTTCGCCGAGGATCGGGCGCAGATTGCGGGCGTCGCGGCCCCACAGGATCGACACCAACGGGCGCCCCCGCCCGGCCAGCGCGCGTATCGCCTGCTCGGTGACCTCCTCCCAGCCCTTGCCGCGGTGCGCCGCAGGACTGCGTGGGGCGGTCGTGAGCGCCCTGTTGAGCAACAGCACGCCCTGCTGCGTCCAGGGCGTGAGGTCGCCGTTGGACGGCTGGGGCAGGCCCAGGTCGGTGTGGAGCTCCCGGAAGATGTTGATCAGGCTGCCCGGCAGCGGACGTACCTCGGGCGCGACCGAGAACGAAAGACCCACCGCATGCCCCGGAGTGGGGTAGGGATCTTGGCCGACGATCAGGACGCGCACCTCGTCGAAGGGTTGCTGGAAGGCGCGTAGGACATTCGCCCCCGCCGGGAGGTAGGTGCGTCCCGCGGCGATCTCCGTGCGCAGGAAGTCCCCCATCGCGGCGATCTGTCCGGCCACGGGTTCCAGGGCTTTCGCCCAGCCCGGTTCGACGATTTCATTCAACGGTCGTGGTGCCACGGGCGTCACCCTACTGCCGTACACACGGCGGAGATCAACCGATGGCTGGCGCGCGACCGAGTATGACCGTTGAACTGACGAACAAGGCGCCTCCCGGGCGGGGTTGTGAGCGGAACGGGACCGAGTGTCCCGGCGGTGATGCGTGCGTTCATGGGCGTGCGGGACCTCCGGAGTCTCAGTCGACGACCGCGGCGCGTACGCAGAGGACATCCGGCAGATGGGAGGCCAGCTGCTGCCAGCTGTCCCCGTCGTCCGCCGACGCGTACACCTCGCCGTTGCGATTGCCGAAGTACACGCCTGCCGGATCCGCGCCGTCCGTGCACAGGGCGTCGCGCAGCACCGTCCCGTAGTGGTCCTCCGCCGGGAGGCCGGCGGTCAGTGGCTCCCAGCTCTTGCCCGCGTCGGCCGTGCGGAAGACCCGACATCGGTGCTCCGCCGGGACGCGGTCCGCGTCCGCGGTGATCGGGAAGACGTACGCCGTGTCACCGCGGTGCGGATGCGTGGCCGCCGCGAACCCGAAGGTGGAGGGCAGGCCCTCGCCGATGTCGGTCCACCGGCCGCCCGCGTCGTCGCTGCGGTACACACCCCAGTGGTTCTGGAGGTAGAGGCGGTCCGGGGTCGCCGAGTCCTGTGCGATTTTGTGTACGCACTGGCCGAACTCCGGGTTCGGATCGGGCAGGAACACCGCGGAGACACCGGAGTTGGAGGGTGTCCAGCTCGCGCCGCCGTCGGCCGTGCGGAAGACCCCGGCCGTGGAGACGGCGACCGTCACGGCGCGCGCGTCGCGCTTGTCGGTGAGGATGGTGTGCAGCCCCTCCCCGCCACCGCCTGGCACCCACTGCGACCGCGTGGGGTGCTCCCACAGCGGACGCACGAGCTCGAAGGACTCGCCCCGGTCCTCCGAGCGGTACAGCGCGGCCGGCTCCGTGCCCGCGTACACCACGTCCGGCTCCGCCGCGGCAGGGTGCAGCTGCCATACCCGCTCCAGCGAAGTCCCGGTGTCCTTGGGAAACTTGACGGCGGGCTGCGCCGGCTCCGCCCAGCTGCGCCCCAGGTCGTCGGAGTGGAAGACGGACGGGCCCCAGTGCGCGCTGTCCCCTCCGGCCAGTAGCCGGGGTGTCTCGCCCCGGGTGTCGATGGAGACCGAGTACACGGCCTGCGCGTTGAAGTACGGACTCTCGTCGAACTCCCAGGCGCCGACGCGCCGTCGGCCGATGAAGAGCCCCTTGCGGGTGCCCACGGTGAGCAGTACGTCGGTCATGCCGACCACCTCCGCGACGTCGTTGTCTCAGGTACGGGGCCAGTCTGCACCCCGGCACTGACAGTCACCTCCGGACTCGCTGTTTCCGCAGGTCAGACTGGATCTTCGGCCATTCCCGCCGAGCGCCGAGGGAGGGGGCGAGATCCTGAAACGGGCGAGTCGGCGGAGTCGGCGTGAGCAACGCGAGGACCGGTCGCGTATGGGAGGGGGATGTGGTGGGTTCGTGCGGTCGTGAGGAGGACGCCAGTCATGGCGGCATTCCGTGTTCCGAAGGTGTGGCTGTGGCGATGGCGGCGCAATCCGCTGCGGCGTCGCAGTGACGCTCTGGAGGCCTGGGTCGTACTCGTCGCCTGGGCGCTCACCGTGTTCGGCGGGGTGCTCACCGGCCTGGCGGCGGCACAGTCCGTGGAGCACGGTCTGGCCCGGCAGCGCGCCGAGTGGCACTCCGTCCCGGCACAGCTCATGGCGGACGCGACCGAGTCGACCCGCACGGAAAGCGGCGCCGACCGGGTCTGGGCGAAGGTCCGCTGGACCGCGCCGGACGGCTCCGCCCGTACCGGCCAGGCGCGGGTGGACACCGGCACCACCGAGGGCACCCCGGTCACCGTCTGGACAGACCCCGAGGGCCGCCTCGTCACCAGGCCCGCCACCGCGTCCCAGGCCCAGCTGCGAGCCGCCATGGTGGGCGTCCTGATCGGCCTGAGCGTCGCGGCTGGGCCCTTCGTGTGCGGGCAGCTCGTCCGTGGCCGCCTGGAAAGGCGGCGCATGGACCAGTGGGACGAGGAGTGGGAGCGGTTCGGGCCGATCTGGGGGCGGCGGACGAGCTGACCGACGGGGGCGTCGGCGTTCGCTGAAGGGAGTTGGGGCCGATGGAGATGTTCCAGCGGGCGGGCGGAACCTCTCGCTCCAGCTGGGCCGCGCGCTCCGCACGGGCTGCTTCCGCCGAGAGCCAGGTGTGGCGCGCGTCACCCGGACCCCCAGGAACTCCTCCTTTCCCGGACCCGACTCCTGCGGTGTGACGCCTCGGAAGTTCATTCCACCGCCCGCCCTCTGCGGCTTCGTCCTGCTCCTCGCCCTGCTCTTCACGGTGTCGTACGCCGCCGGATCCGCCGCCGGTCCCGTGGCGCCCGCCATGCACGGCACCGGCACCGGCACCGGCACCGGCACCGGCACAAAGGACGGTGGCGGTGGCGACGGTGACATGAGCGAAGACATGGGTGACATGCACGGCGGAGGCACGCCATGACCACACAACCCGCGCTCGGTACCGGTCAGTTGGTGGTGACCACCGATCTGACAGTCGGTGGCATGACCTGCGCGGCCTGCGTGCGGCGCGTGGAGAAGCGGCTCGGCAAGCTGGAAGGCGTCACCGCGACGGTCAACCTGGCCACCGGGCGCGCCCACGTCAGCCATCCGCCGCATGTCCGCCCAGATGAACTCGTCGCCACCGTCGAGAAGGCGGGCTACACGGCCGCCCTGCCGAAGGCCCCGAAGCCACGTCAACAGGAGGACGACGGGGAGTCCGAGGACGCGCGGCGCGAGCGGGAACGGCTTGTGGTCACCGCGCTGCTCGCCGTCCCGGTCCTTGTGCTGTCGATGGTGCCGGACCTGCAGTTCCGCAACTGGCAGTGGTTGTGCTTCATGCTGGCCGCACCGGTCGCGGTGTGGAGCTCCTGGCCCTTCCACGTAAGGGCGTTGCGCGGTCTTCGGCACTCGACGGCGACCATGGACACGCTGGTCTCACTGGGCGTGCTGGCGTCCTTCTCCTGGTCCGCGTACGCGCTCTTCCTCGGGGGAGCGGGCGAGCCGGGGATGCGGATGCCGTTCAGCCTGCTGCCCTCCGCGGCGGACGGCGTGGCGCACGTCTATCTCGAAGCGGCCGTCGGCGTACCGCTGTTCGTGCTGGCCGGGCGGTTTCTGGAGGCGCGGGCGCGGCGGGGGACCGGGGCGGCGCTGCGGTCGCTCGCGGGTCTCGCGGCCAAGGAGGTGTCGGTCCGTGAGGATGGCGGCGCCGAACGGAGCATTCCCATCGAGGAGTTGGGGCGCGGCCAGGTATTCGTCGTACGGCCCGGCGAGCGGGTCGCCACCGACGGCGAGGTGGTGGAAGGCAGCTCCGCCGTGGACCTGTCCCTGGTCACCGGGGAGAGCGAGCCGGCCGAGGTGGGGCCGGGTTCGGCGGTCGTGGGCGGCGCCGTCAACGTCGGCGGACTGCTGCTCGTACGCGCCACCGCGGTCGGCGCCGACACCCAACTGGCACACATCGCACAGCTGGTGACGGACGCTCAGGCCGGGAAGGCGCGGGCGCAGCGGCTGGCCGACTCGGTGGCCGGGGTGTTCGTGCCGGTGGTGCTGGCGCTCGCCGTCACCGTCCTCGGCTTCTGGCTCGGCGCCGGAGCCGATCCGCAGGCGGCGGTCACCGCGTGCGTGGCGGTACTCGTCGTCGCCTGCCCCTGCGCGCTGGGCCTCGCGACCCCGACGGCGTTGATGGCCGCCACCGGCCGGGGCGCCCAACTAGGCGTCCTGATCAGCGGTCCCCAGGCTCTGGAGGGGCTTCAGCACATCGACACGGTCGTCCTCGACAAGACCGGCACGCTCACCTCCGGCCAGATGACCGTCGCCCGCGTCACCGCCGTACCGGGCGGCCTGGGACGGGAAGAGGCGCTACGGCTGGCCGCCGCGGCGGAACAGGGCTCGGAACACCCGCTGGGGCGCGCGATCGTGTCGTACGCGCGCCGATCGCTGCCCGGACAGTCGTTGCCGACAGCTGTCGACTTCCGCGCCTCGCCCGGCCGGGGAGTTCGCTGCCGGGCCGAGGGCCGTCTCGTCGAAGTCGTGGCACCCGACGGCGAGTTGCCCACGACGTTGGCGGACGCGCTCCCGCCGGCGGAGGCCGCCGCACACACGCCTGTGTTGGTCCGCGTGGACGGGGTTGCCGAGGCGTTGATCGAGGTCGGTGACGTCGTACGACCCGGCAGTTACCGCGCCGTCGACCGGCTGCGGCGCCTCGGTGTACGGCCGGTCCTCGCCACCGGGGACCGGGAAGCACCGGCCAGGTCCGTCGCCGCCGCACTCGGCATCGAGGAGGTGCACGCCCGCTGCACTCCCGAGGACAAGGCCGCCCTCGTACGGGAGTTGAGGGCGGAAGGCAGCCGGGTCGCGGTTGTCGGAGACGGCGTGAACGACGCCGCCGCGCTCGCCGGAGCCGACCTGGGCATCGCCATGGGCACCGGCACGGACGCCGCCATCGGGGCCGCCGACGTGACCTTGGTGCGCGGTGACATCGAGGCCCTGGGCGACGCCGTACTGCTCGCCCGGCGCACCCTCGGCGCGATTCGCGTCAACCTCCTGTGGGCCTTCGGCTACAACGTGCTGACGGTCCCCCTGGCGATGGTGGGTCTGCTCAACCCGATGGTGGCCGCGGCGGCGATGTCGCTGAGTTCGGTCCTGGTGGTCGGCAACAGCCTGCGGCTGCGCGCCTGGCAGCCGTCACGCGGCCGAGGCCGCAGGTCACCCGGCCGGGGCCGCAGGCCGCTCGACCGAGTCCGCAGCTCGCCGCAACCCGGGAGCCACCAGTGATGACCGAGAACCTCTGGCGTCCGACCCGCCGTCGGCTCGCCGACACCCTGCTCGCCGCGCTCGCGCCCGTCGCCGCATGCGTCGTCGCGCTGGGCGCCCTGACCACCTGGACGGCCTTCGGCAGGGCAGGCACTCCGGCGGAGATCGAGGTCGTCTCCGGACGCGTGTTCCTTCCGTACGGCGACAACCGGGACACCGCCGCGTTCTTCCGGATCTCCAACTCGGGAGACGGCGAGGACAGGCTGCTGAAGGTCGCCTCACCCGCCCTGGAGGATGGGATCGAGCTCAGCCGCCACCGTACGACCGGCGGCGCGGTGGCGTACCGGGACACGGTGGAGTCGGTGACCGTCCCGGCTCGCGGGGGCCTCACCATGTCCCCGCACGGTCTGGATGTGACGCTGCGGGCGGAGGCGGGGTGGCGCGCGGGCGATCTCGTGCCGTTCACGCTGCACTTCCAGCGCAGCGGGGCGGTCAAGGTGGTGGCGGTGGTGGTCCGCCCGACGGAGGACTCACTCTGAGCCGAACGGCGCCACGCCTGCCGGACCAGCTCTGATGCACGTCTGGGCCGGCGCTCTCCGCTGGGAGTCGGTCCGAACGCCCTTTGGGCGCCGGGCAGGTGATGTGTTCTGGATCACCCACACAGTGTTGAGCGTGGAACGGGGGTTATTCCCGTACTGCACCATGACGCATGAGCTCCGGATGCAAGGATGAGCTTCGTCATGATTGCTGGGTGGTGTACTCGCACGGTACGGGCCGCGATGTTCGCGGCCGTCTGTGTGCTGCTCGCCGCCCTGGGGCACGTGTTGATGTCGGGTTCCCCGGTGCCCTGGTGGGCGATGAGCGCGGCAGCCGTGGTGACGGGCGGTCTGGGCTGGTGCCTGGCCCGCCGTGAACGCGGGCTCCCGCTCGTCATGACGGTGGTGGTGGTCACCCAGGGCGTACTCCACTCGGCGTTCTCGCTCGCGCAGTCGGCCGGGGAGTCGATGACGCCGGTCAGGGCCTCCGGCGTGGACGCCATGGGACACGACATGGGTTCCATGCACATGGACGCCATGCACATGGGCTCGATGCACATGGACCCCATGGACATGGGGAACATGACCGCGGACCCCACGGCGCACATGGGCGACGGCATGGGCGGCCCGTCAGCGCTCAGCATGCTCGCCGCCCACCTGGTGGCCGCGCTGCTGTGCGGCCTGTGGCTCGGGTACGGCGAACGCGCCGCGTTCCGCATCCTGCGGGCCCTGACCGGCCGACTGGCCGCACCGCTGCGGCTGCTGCACGCGCTGCCCACTCCGCCGCACCGGCCGCGCGTGCGCGCCGGCCGGGCCTCCTCGGACCGGGCGCCCACCCGTCTCCTTCTCGTTCACGCGATCACTTCTCGGGGCCCGCCGACGGGGACCGCTGTCGTCTGAGACAGCCGGTTCCCCGAGGCGGCGCTGTCGCGTGCCTCGGGTCTCGGCCGTACCTCCTGCGGTCGTACGGCCTCACCCCAGACCGGATCCGTCGCGCCCGGCGCGGCGGTCCGGATCGCGGATGACCCGAGAAGGACACCTGGTGATCACTTCCGCCCTGCCCATTCCGCTCGACGACACGGCGTCGGTCGACGAGTCGATAACCGCCTGGGCGCTGGCCGCCCGCGGCGGCGACCCGGACGCCGTCGAGCGCTTCGTACGGGCCCTGCACCGCGACGTCGTGCGGTACGTCGCCCATCTCAGCTCGGACCCCCAGGCCGCCGACGACCTGGCCCAGGACACGTTCCTGCGGGCGCTCGGCAGCCTGCACCGGTTCGAGGGACGTTCCTCGGCCCGCGCATGGCTGTTGTCCATCGCACGCCGTGCGGTGATCGACAGCTTCCGGCACGCGGCCGCCCGGCCGCGGCTGAGCGACACCCGCGACTGGCAGTTGGCGGTGGAGCTCGCCCAGCCGTGCGACCTGCCCGGCTTCGACGAGGGCATCGCACTCCTCGATCTGCTGGCCGCTCTGCCCGAGGAGCGCCGCGAGGCCTTCGTCCTCACCCAGCTGATGGGGCTGCCCTACGCGGAGGCGGCCGAACTCAGCGGCTGCCCGATCGGCACGGTCCGCTCCCGGGTGGCGCGTGCCCGGGCCACCCTGGCCGCGTTGCTCGCCGAGGCCGGCGAGCCGACGAGGGAGCCGGTCACAACGGCGCACGGGGAGCCGGCCGCCCTGGCGGCCTGACGCCGACCGACTGACGGAACGGGTGCCGGTGACTGCCGAACAGGCAGCGCGCCGGCACCCGTTCGGCCGTTCTGTGCCTCCCCGGTGACGTTTCCCGACGTCGATTCCCGCCACTGTTTCCCGACCACACCTCGATCTGCCGATCACCAAGTCCACGACCGCGCACCGCCTTCGGGTGCTCCGGGAGAGCGGGGTGATCCGGCAGATCCACCGGGGCTCGGCCAAGATGAACGGCCTGCGCCGCGATGACCTAGACGACCTCTTCCCGGGACTTCTCGACAGCCTCGTCACTGCCGCCGTCGGTCGGACCCGCCGGCTCAGGAGCAGCTGAACCGCCCTTGGTGGGAAGGTGGTTGAAGAGCAGATTGAGTACGATCGCCGTCAGGCACCCGGCACTGATCCCGCTGTTCATCACCGTCTGGAACCAGTCCGGGAACTTCTCGTACACCGTCGGCACCCCGACCGGCAGCACGCCGATGGCCACCGAGACGGCCACGACGGTCAGGTTGTGGTTGTCCTTGAAGTCCACCTGGGCCAGCGTCCGCAGCCCGCTCGCGGCGACCGTCCCGAACATCACCAGACCCGCGCCGCCGAGTACCGGAGCCGGTATCGCCGCGACCACCGCGCCCAGCTTGGGCAGCAGGCCGAGCAGGACGAGGATGCCGCCCGCGGCGGCGACGACCCAGCGGCTGCGGACGCGGGTCATACCGACGAGGCCCACGTTCTGTGCGTACGCCGTGTAGGGGAAGGTGTTGAACAGCCCGCCGAGGACGGTCGAGAGGCCGTCGGCCCGCAAGCCGTCGGCGAGCGACCGCGGCTCGATCTTCCGGTCGGTCATCTCACCGACCGCAATGAGGTCACCCGTCGTCTCGGTCATCGTCACCAGCGCCACGACCAGCATCGAGATGATCGCCGAGGCGTGGAAGCTGGGCGCCCCGAAGTGGAACGGCGTGCTGATCCCGACCCAGTCGGAGTCGCCGACCCCGCCGAAGTCCGTGAACCCGAACGGCACCGCGACCGCGAGACCCACCGCGATACCGATCAGCACCGCGATCCGGCTCAGAAAGGCAGGCGCGAACCGCTGCACACCCAGCACCACGGCCAGTACGAAGCCCGCGAGCGCCAGGTTCTTCGGCTCACCGAAGTCCGCCGCGCCCGCGCCGCCGGCCGCCCAGTTGCCCGCCACCGGCAGCAGCGAGACCCCGATGATCAGGATCACCGTGCCGGTGACGAGCGGCGGGAAGAAGCGGAGCAGCCTCCCGAAGACGGGCGCCAGCAGCACGATCGCGAGACCCGCGACGATCACCGAACCGTAGATCGCGGGCAGTCCGCCGCCCGTCGTCCCGATGAGGACCATCGGCGAGACCGCCGCGAAGGTGCAGCCCTGCATGATCGGCAGCCGCACTCCGAAGCGCCAGAAACCCACGCACTGGATCAGTGTGGCGATCCCGCACACGAGTAGATCCGCGGTGATCAGATACGCCATGTCCGCGGGCGACAGCTTCATCGCCCCGCCCACGATCAGCGGAACCGCCACCGCCCCCGCGTACATCGCGAGCACGTGCTGGAGTCCGAAGGCTGCCAGCTGGCGTACGGGTGGGACCTCGTCGACGGGATGCACGGGTGTGGTGGTTGCCATGGTTACTCCAGGAGCAGCGGGATTGCGAGGTCGCGGGGACGCGGAGCTTTGGGGGGCAGCATCAGACCGTAGGCGACTTGAACAGTTTGTTGATTTCTGGCTTGTTGCCGACGTGTGTCCTACCCACGGAGTTCCCGTCACCCCTGCCGGAGATCCGTGACACACCCACTACAGCCTGCTGCACCCCCGCCACGCCCTTGCCGTCCGCGCCGCCTCGGTCCCGCCACGCCCTTGCCGTCCGCGCCGCCTTGGTCCCGCTACGCCCTTGCCGTGCGCGCGGCGGCGGTCCCGCTACGCCCCTGCCGTCCGTGCTGCCGCGGCCAGCAGCGAGGCCCAGTCCGGAAGCTTGACGATGCGCCGCCCGAGCGAGGCGCCCAGTTCCGCCTCGGCGCGCTCGATCGCCTGCCATCCCGCCCACTCGACGGGCGTCAGCCCCTGCGCGCGCAGCGCCACGAGCGGATCCTCGGGCACTTCCCGTCGCAGGAGCATCTCGGCGTCCTGGAGCAGCGAGGTCACCGTCTCCTTGGCGCACGGCCGGTTGGTGCCGATGACGCCGGTCGGACCTCGCTTGATCCAGCCCGCCACGTACTCACCGGGTGCGATCGCGCCGTCCCGTACGACGCGTCCCGCGAGATGCGGCACCGTGCCGAGCCGCGCGTCGAACGGCAGCCCGTCCAGCGGCACTCCGCGATAGCCCACCGAGCGCAGCACCAACTGCGCGTCGATGTCCTCGTACCGGCCCGTGCCCGTGACGCCGCCCTGCCCGTCCGGCACCGTCCGCTCGAAGCGGACCGAGCCCACCCGCCCGCCGGTTTCTTCGCCGACGAGCAGTTCGACGGGGCGCAGGAAGAAGCGCAGCCGGATCCTGCGCGCGGCGGGATCCCGTGGGGGCGCGGAGGCCCAGCCCCGCAGCACCTCCACGTTCCGGCGGTTGGCGGCCGGCAGCCCGGAGGGATCGGTGTAGGCCGGATCCAGCTCCAACTCCCGTGGATCCACGACGATTTCGGTGTCCGGCAGGGCGCCCAGCTCGCGCAGCTCCTTGGTGGTGAAACGGGCCTGTGAAGGGCCGCGCCGCCCCACCATGCTGATCTCCGTCACCCGGCTCGCGGCCAGCGCGGTGAGCGCCGACTGCGGCATGTCGGTGGGGTTCAGCTCGGCCGTACCGCGGGCCAGGATGCGGGTGACGTCGACGGCCACGTTCCCGACGCCGATGACCACGGCGGACCGTGCACCGAGCACGAATCCCTCGGCCGCGGAGTCGGGGTGCGCGCTGTACCAGGACACGAACTCGGTCGCCGACCAGCTGCCGGGCAGCTCCTCGCCGGGCACCCCGAGGTGGCGGTCGGTGGCGGCGCCCACGCAGTAGACGACCGCGTGGTACAGCTCGCGCAGCCTGGACGCAGGCAGTGCGTCCGGGCCGATCCGGACGCCGCCGAGGAACCGCACCCGCTCGTCCTCCAGGACCGACCGCAGATTGTTCTGGAGGGACTTGATCTTCTCGTGGTCGGGCGCCACGCCGTAGCGGACCAGGCCGTACGGGCAGGGCAGCCGGTCCAGTACGTCCACCCGTACACCGGGTACCTGACTCTGCTGGACGAGACCCTGGGCGGTATAGACCCCGCTGGGACCCGAGCCGACGACGGCGACACGCAGCACGCGGAACTCCTTGTCCGAAACCTGAACAGTTCGAGGAGATCGCTGATGGCTCTTCCAGGATCGCACCACTGGTGCTCCGCTGACAGGGTCGGCGCACGGCTCGTGCGAGCGTGTCCGTTCGTATGGAATGTGATCATGCGGTTACGTTCCGTATGTGCTAGAAGCATCCTCTCTTAATCTGTCCGATCGCCTGGGTGACTCCGACCACCGCGGTCCCGACGGTGCCGTGTCGGTGTCGCCCGCGTGGCAAGTGCGCGAGCGCCATGGGGTGACCTCCTGGTTCGACGTCCGGCTCGCCTTCGCCGACGGCGCCCGGGTCGACCTGCTCGCCGTGGTGTGCGAGGGCGCTGTGTCGATCGAGGACGTGCGGGCCCAGCCCCCGCTCTCCCTCGGTGACCTGGACCTGCTCGCCGACTGGATCGAGGAACCGCTCGCGGAGGCGTGCGGCGCGCGCACCGCGCCGACGTGCGAAGGGGCGTGCGGGGAAGGGCTCCCGCACGAAGCGCCATGCGCGGAAGGGCTCTCGCGCGACGGTTCGTGCGGGGAAGGGCTCTCGCACGACGAGTTCTGCGAGGAAGAGCCCTCGCACCGCGCCCGGCCCGTGTGGCCGCGCGGTGTCGAGGGCCGTCGGCTCGTCGCCGAGGAGTACCTCGCGGCTCAGGGCGACGGCCGCGACCCGGTGCTCGCGGTGATGGATGTGACCGGCCACAGCCGCCGCAGGTCGCTCAAGCTGATCGCCGGGGCACGCGACGCGGGGTTTCTGACGCCACGTCACGTACGCCGCTGAGGACGACAGTTGGCGCGGCGGTCGCGGCACCGACGGCGATCGCCTCCGACAGGGCGACGGTGACGGCGTGCGGTTACGACATGTCCTGCATCCTGCCGATCTCGCTCGTCTGCTGGGCGATCACGTCGTCGGCCATTTCCTCGATCTGGATGTTGTTGCCCTGGGCCTTCACATCCGTCGCCATCGTGATCGCGCCCTCGTGATGCGTGATCATCAGCGTCAGGAAGAGCTGGTCGAACGCCTTGCCCTTGGCCGCGCGCAACTTCTCCAGCTGCGCCTCCGTCGCCATGCCGGGCATCGCCTCGTGGGCGTGCTCCGTGGCGGCGCTCTCCCCGTCGTGCGCCTTGAGCCAGCTCTCCATGGTGGTGATCTCCGGCCCCTGTGAGGCGGCGATCCGTTCTGCGAGCGCCTTCACCGAGCTCGACTCGGCCTGTTTCGGGGCGAGTTCGGTCATCTCCAGCGCCTGAGTGTGATGCTCGATCATCATCCGCGCGTATGCGAGGTCCGCCGAGTTGGGGGTGTCGTCGTCCGTCCGCTGTTTCGCGGCGTCCTCGGCGGAGAGAGTCTGAGCCGCCTCACCGGGCTTGCCGGGCACGATCACCGAAGCCCCGCTCGTCGTGGGGGACTTGGTCTCGGTATCGGAGTCACAGCCTCCCAGCGCGAGCACGACGACCGCCAGCGACGCTGTGACCAGGGACGCGTGGGACGGACGGCGGAAGAGCACGGTGACCTCCTGAGGCGCACGAACGGGCGAACACCTCAAGGGTGTTGAGGACTTTCCTAGCACGCTAGTGAACCTGGATGATCAGAAACTTTCATTACGACTGCGTTGCCTTCTGTTGATCGGTGCATGGCGAAGACGATACTGCGGGGTGTGCGTGAACCGTTCGACTGCGAACGGCTACAAGGGAGGATGCAGTGACCCTGTTGAAAGACCCCCGAACGCGGCACAGACGCCTCGGAGTTGCCGCGGCCGCGGCCGGACTCCTGGCCGCGCTGCTCACGGCCGGCCCGGCGGCCGCGATCCCCGACCCCGGGGACAGTCCCGCCGCGCAGGAGAAGGTCTCCCAGAGCGACGAGGCTGTCGCCGAGGCGGCCATAACGAGTGGCGAGATACCCGGGCAGGACGAGATCGTCCACTCGGACAACATCGAGCACCTCGCGAACATCCCCAAGGATGCTCTGCCCAACTTCAATTCGGACCTTGCCTTCCAGGGCAACTACGCCTTTTCCGGCAACTATGACGGCTTCCGCATCTTCGACATCCGGAACCCGAAGGCGCCGAAGACGGTCGCGCAGGTGCTCTGCCCGGGCTCGCAGAACGACATCTCCGTCTCCGGCAACCTGCTCTTCCTTTCCACCGACTCCTCGCGCAGCGACAACTCGTGCGCCAGCACGACGCAGCCCGTGACGGAGAAGTCGTCGTGGGAGGGCATGAAGGTCTTCGACATCACCGACAAGGCGAACCCGAAGTACGTGGCCGCTGTCGAGACCGCCTGCGGCTCGCACACCCACACGCTGGTGCCGGAGAAGAAGAACGTCTACATCTACGTCTCCTCGTACTCGCCGAACGCCGCCTACCCCGACTGCCAGCCGCCGCACGACGGCATCTCGGTCATCAAGGTGCCGCGCAAGGCCCCCGAGAAGGCGGCAGTCGTGGGCTTCCCCGTCCTCTTCCCCGGTGAGGGACCGGACGGCGGCGGCAACCCGGGCTCGCCCACCAACCCGGGTGTCTCCAAGACCACCGGCTGCCACGACATCACGGTCCTGCCGTCCAAGGACCTCGCCGCGGGCGCCTGCATGGGCGACGGCATCCTCTTCTCCATCAAGGATCCGGAGAACCCCAAGGTCATCGACAGGGTCCAGGACAACGTGAACTTCGCGTTCTGGCACTCGGCGACCTTCAACCAGGACGCCGACAAGGTGGTGTTCACCGATGAGCTGGGCGGCGGTGGCGCGGCCACCTGCAACGCGGCCATCGGTCCGAATCGCGGCGCCGACGGTATCTACGACATCGTTGGCAAGGGTGACAACCGCAAGCTCGTCTTCAAGAGCTACTACAAGATCCCCCGCTACCAGGCCGACACCGAGAACTGCGTCGCCCACAACGGCTCGATCATCCCCGTCGAGGGCAAGGACATCATGGTCCAGGCCTGGTACCAGGGTGGCGTGTCCGTCTGGGACTTCACCAACTCGGCCGAGCCGAAGGAGATCGCCTACTTCGAGCGCGGCCCGCTGAGCACCAGCACGTTCTCGGTCGGCGGCTCCTGGTCGGCGTACTACTACAACGGCTATATCTACTCGAACGACATCATCAAGGGCTTCGATGTGCTGAAGCTCAGCGACCGGCGCACCGACCCGGCGAAGCGGGTCAAGCTGCCCGAGCTCAACGTCCAGACGCAGCCGGACTACTTCGACTGATCGTTCAGTCGATCGGACCGGTCGTCGGACTCACTACCGGAATCACCACCGGACCGAGGACCGGGCTGATCGGCCGGCTTTCGGTCGGTCGCGAAGAACCGTGACAGGTCCGTGTCGCACGTCCCGCCGGGCACCTCGGTGTCCGGCGGGACACCCAACGCCCTTTCCAGCCCGTACCGTTTGAACAGTTCGGCCCGCAGCGTCGGGATCGACATCGGGACGCCCGGCACCACGGCCGCGTACACCGAGCCCATGAGCAGTGCGCGCAGCATCGGGTAGTCGGTGGCGGCGTCGGGTGAGCCGAAGCAGGCGACGGTCTCGCCGAGCAGCTGCGCCAGACGCTGCTGATCCGGGCACTCCACGAATCCCTCGGGCTGGAGGATCCCGGCCATGTGCTGGCGCATCAGCACCGGTTGATCGCGGGCAAGTCCCAGAATCGCGTCGATGGCCCGCGCCATCCGCTCCCGGCCGTCCTCGGTGTGCGGCTCGCGCTCCAGCGCCTCTTCCAGCGTGCGGTGCATCAACCGGTGCACGGCGGACTGCACGAGCTGGCGCTTGCCGGGGAAGTAGTACGACACCAGTCCGCGCGCCGATCCCGCGCGATCCGCGATGTCGCCGAGCGTGGTCGCCTCGTACCCCTGCTCGCTCACCAATTCCACCGCGGCTTGTAGGAGCCGTTCCCGGGAACGCCGCCGCAACTCTTCGTTGACGGACTGGCTGCGCGGGGACATTCTGAAACTCCTGCGTTGACTGGCTGTCAGCCAACTATACTCAGGTTGTCCGGACCAAGCCCCTCCGGGGGCTGTTTCGGGCTGCCGTCCGCCTCGGGTGACGCGGGGGATCATCCGAGGCGGACGTGCGGGGCGTGAACGGTCTCCTTAGAGTGGGCTGGAGTGCCGAGGAGGCGGGTCGACATGGATCAAGATCAGATCCTGGCCAGGATCACGGCGATGGTGGACGACGAGCGACGCCTGCGCGACGCCCTCGCGTCCGGGCAGATCGACAGCTCGACCGAGCACGAGCGGCTCGGACAACTGGAGCGCGATCTCGACCAGTGCTGGGACCTGCTGCGCCAGCGGCGTGCGAAGTCCGAGTTCGGTGAGAATCCGGACGAGGCACGGGCCCGTCCTTCCTCGCAGGTCGAGGACTATCAGGGCTGAGGCGACGCTTGAAGGAGCGGCCCAGAGCGCGAGCCGCGCCGGGACGTCAGCCGGTCAGGCCGAGGACCGGCCGCAGCCCGTCCGGACGCTCGGCCACCGGCAGATGGTCCACGAAATGTATGGCGCAGCCCAGGGCCGTCGCACCGCCGTCCGCGCGCCGGTCGTCCCCGACCATCAGCGTGTCCTCGGGCGCCACCCCCAACGCGTCGCAGGCGACCGCGAACAGCCGCGGATCCGGCTTCTGGATACCGTGTTCGTACGACAGGACGTACACGCCGATGTACGGGTCGAGCCCGTACGCACGGAAGACGGGCCGCAGATCCCAGCCGATGTTGCTGACCACACCGACGGCGATCCCGGCCTCGCGCAGCGCGCCCAGCACCCCCTCCGCGTCCGGGTAGGGCCGCCAGGCGTCCGGACCCATATGGCGTTCGTACAGCGCGTCGTGCAGCCGGGGATCGGGCAGCGCCACCCGACGGGAGAGCGCGGTGTAGGCGGCCCGGTGCGACTCGGCGCTCTCGTCCCGGATCGCCCACATACCGCTGAGCTCGTCCGGCAGCGGCTCTGCCGGGGAGGCCCCGCCGGGGAGCGCGCCCGCCGACTCCAGGTCCTGGGCGGCGCGGATCAACTCGGCCTCGGGCAGCGGGATGTCGGCCTCCGTGAGCACCGCCCGTAGCCAGGACTCGGTCGATTCGACGCGGAAGAGCGTTCCGGAGAAGTCGAAGAGCACGCCTTTGATCGTCATGAGGGAGATCCTTCGCGGCGCGGCCCGCATCGGTCAAGGCCGCTTTGCGGCAGGCCACCGTTCGTACGAGGCCATCGCCAGCGCGACCATCAGCGCCCCGAGAAGCCAGCCGCCCACGACGTCCGACGGCCAGTGGACGCCGAGCCAGACACGGGTCAGACCGACACCCACGACGGAGACGACGGCCAGCGCGTACGCCGTACGCCGCAGGGTGTCCCCGGCGTCGTACAGGTGCAGCAGCCACAGCAGCAGCCCGCACACCACCGCGGCCGTCATGGCGTGGCCGGAGGGGAAGGCCGCGTAGTGGGCGGAGTCGACGGGATCGGGCCAGACGGGGCGGGCGCGGCCGATTGCCGACTTCAGCCCCTGCTGCACCACTGTGCCCAGCACACATGTGGCCGCCACCCATAGGGCCAGCCACCATGCGTGGTGCCGCCACACCAGCCAAACCACGGCGGCGGCACACAGTGCACGCATGGTCCAGGGGTCCCACACCCAGTCCGTCAGGATGCGGAACGCATGGGTGAGGCCGGGTTCGTCGACTGCCCAGGGGTGCGTGGTGCGGGCGATGTGTCCGTCGAGGGTGAGCAGTGGCTGCCAGGAGAACGCGACCAGCAGGAGAAGCAGCAGGGAGGGCAGGGTGAGCGCCGCCGCCGTGAGTGCCGCGGTCCGCGGGCCCGGTGTGCGGGGAGGTGCGTCGACAGGCCGGGAGTGCATGGGGTGATCCTCGCCGATGTACGGGGCCGGAATCCAACCTCGGGGCGCCCGGGGAACTCACGGGTCGCTCAGATGTCTGGTTACCCGAGCGCCCGCAGCCCCGGTACGAACGTCACCAGGAGCGGGATCACCGGCACCAGCGCGGCCGCCGCCGTCAGCCGCAGGCGCCGGGCCGCCGTGAGCCGGTCCGGAGGAGTGAGGAGGCGGTGGACACGGTGCGGGACATGGGCCTGCGGGGTGGGGCAGGGACCGAACACCCCCCGGTCCTCGTTGAGTTCCACCAGGGCGAGGGCGATCGTGAGGCGGCCGAAGCGGCGCGAGGCCATGTCGTCGGCGGAGAGTTCGACCAGCCGGTGCATCTCGTCGCGGAACGCGGCGAACACCGGAACCTGCGGGAATCCGTTGGCCAGCGCGCCCGAGCAGTGCAGCAGCCAGTCGTGCCGCGCCCGCGCGTGCCCCTGCTCATGGGCGAGTACGGCGTCCAGCTGAGGTCCCTTGAGGCGGCGCAACGCGCCCGTGGTGACGACCAGCCGGGGCGCCGCGCCGGGCAGCCACCAGGCGTCCGGGCGCACCCCCTCCAGGACCACCAGACGGTCGGCGGCCGGCTCCTCACCGGGCAACAGCGGGGCGCGCAGAAGGAGTTCGGCCCGGCTCTGCCGACGGCGGGCCCGGGCCCCCGCGATCTCACGGACCAGCATCGCCGCGGTCCACACGCCACCGCACGCGAGCGCCACGGCGGTCGTCGCGGCCCAGGGACTCCCGGTGCTCAACGCATAGGCGTCCACGACCGAATGCGGCGCCGGACCGAACACCTGGCCCCGCACCACCAGCCACGCGGCGGCCGCGCTCAGCGTCATCGACAGCGCGCAGCACAGCAGAACGGCCGCGACCACGCACTGCCACGCCCAGAGGGCCACCACCGGTTCGCGGTCCACCCAGTCCGCCCTGGCGAGCAGCCGCGGAGCGACCACGGCAGCCAGTGCGCCGAGCAGCAACAGTGCCGCGGGGACCATCATGGCCGAAGCCTATGAGCGGGGTGTCGCCGGAGGATACGGGCCACGACGGCAAAGTGACGTACGCCACGGTCTTGTCGCGGCAACTTCCCGCGGTCGGGAGGCTTCGCTCTCAGAGCGTGACCAGCATGGCCAGCATGGCTATGCCCATGGACAGCCGACACGCCTGTGACAGTTCGGGGCGGTCGGCCCAGCCGACGGTCCCGGCGCCGCCTCCCACGCTCCCCATCGGCAGGAGGCGCAGACCCGAGCGCAGCACATACCCCGTGAAGTAGAGCAGGAGCGCCCCGGTCAGCAGCGGCACCCCCGAACCGCCGTGGCTGTGGTGGCCCGGAGCGGTGGCCATCACCTCCGCCATATAGACCATCGCGCAGGCGCCCACCAGGTGGTGCACATGGTGCGGGCTCGTACGGGCCACCCACAGGGCGCGTACCGCCGCCGCGCCGAACACGGCCGCGTAGGCGAGCCAGGCCCAGCGCGGTGGCGCGGCCACCGCCGCGGGCACGGCCATCGCGGCCATGCCGAAGGCCATGAGCGCCTCACCGCCCGCGGCACGGCGTTGTTCCTCGACGGAACTGCGCATCCGCAGGAGGCAGTAGGCCCCGGTCGCCGCGCACAGCACGACGAGCAGCCAGCCGGGCGAAGCCGGTCCACGCATCGGGCACCTCCCCGCTCGACGGGCGTCGGACAGTCGGTCAGGGCATGCCCGGCTCGGGCGGGGCGCAAGCGAGCGCAAGGGTGTACATGGGGGAGCGTTCTGAGCGCATTGCAGCTGAGTCGGTGCAGCGCGCCTGGCCGGAGAACCGAGTGATGCCGGTGGAAGGCGCCGTACGCCGTACGCTCGCGGCGTCGGTACGACGGCAGGGTCTGCACTCCTGGAGGGCGCACAGGCATGACGGCAGCGAACGGGCGGACGACGGACGGGAACGCCCATATGGGACGGGGAGAGGGGGCGGACACCCGTGCCGGGCATGTGGGGGTCTCGGAGAGCGACTCCGGGGTGGTGGCACCCGACGACACCATGGCCGCGGTCGTACGGCAGTGGCAGGCGGTGCGGCCCGACCTCGACACCGGGCCCATGGAGATCATCGGACGTATCAACCGCTGCGCCGCCCTGCTTCAGCAGGCGGAGGACGCTCCGCTGCGCCGTGCCGGACTCACCCGCCCCGAGTTCGACGTCCTGGGCACACTGCGGCGGACCGGACATGAGCTGACCCCGAGCGAGATCGCCCGCGAGACGTTCTCCTCCGGTGCCGCCGTCGCCAAGCGCCTGAAGCAGCTGACCGAGCGAGGCCTGGTCGAACGGCGCGGCGACACCCGTGACCGCCGGGTCGCACACGTCCGGCTGACCGACGAGGGACGCGACCTGGTGGACGGCGTCCTCCCCGAACAGCTCTCCTACGAGACGACAGTCCTGTCGGGCACCGATCTGGGCCGGCAGCGCGAACTGGCCGACCTGCTGGCCGAGTTGCTCGGCCAACTGGAGAGCCGACTCAGATTGCCAGGCGCCTGAGTCTCCGGGAGTTACCCAAACGGCACCCCCTAGCTCTCCTGGTGGATGCCGAAGGCGGCGCCCTGCGCGTCCCGTACGACGGCGATCCGTGGGCCGTGCGGCACGGACATGGGCTCCATGAGCAGGTGGCCCCCCGCCAGGAGGGCGGCGTCCGCGGTGGCGTCCACGTTCTCGACGGCGAAGTAGGGCAGCCAGTGCGAGGGGACCTCGTGCGGGAACTTGTCGTCCATCGTCACCATGCCGCCGAAGTCGGCGCCGTCGACACCCCACTGCGTGTAGTGCTCCGAGGCGTTCACCGTCCAGTCGAACACCGTCGTGTAGAACTCGGTGACCCGGTCGGGGGCGCGGGTGAGCAGCTCCACCCAGCCGAGGGCGCCCGGGGCGTTGAACAGTCCCGCGCCGGGGAAGGACCGCGCCTGCCACAGCTGGAAGGCGGCGCCGCCCGGGTCGAACGCGACCGCGAAACGGCCCTGGTCGAGCACGTCCGTCGGGGCGAGGGTCACGGTGCCGCCTGCCGTCTCCACCGCGGCCACGGCGGCGTCCGCGTCGGCCACGGCGAACGAGACGTTCCAGGCGACGGGCTGCGACTCCTGGTGCAGCGGCGCCAGCCCGGCGACCGCGGCGTCGCCGATATGCGCCACGGTGTAGCAGCCCGTCTCCTGGCGCGTGTCCGTCTCCGGACGCCAGCCGAACAGGTCGGCGTAGAAGCGCTTGGCCGCCTCCGGATCGCTGGTCCCCAACTCCGTCCAGCAGGGTCCGCCGGTCACCGGCCTGTCGAGCTTCATGAGGTTCCTTCCGCAGCGAGCCCCCTCAAAACGCTAGTCCCGGGCCTCCGGGGCGGCCATCCGAAGGCGCTGCCGCGCAGAGAAACCCGGGCCTCAGGGCCGGTGACGCAGCGGATGGTCCGCCGGGATCTCCACGATCACGATCTCGGTGCCGTCCGGATCCGCGACCCACATCTCGATCAGCCCCCACGGCTCCTTCACCGGCGGCCGCAGGACCTCGACACCGGCGGCCGTCAGTTCCTCGTGCGCCACCTTCGCGTCCGCGACCTGGAGCCACAGCTTGACCGCGGGGGACGGCAGGGACTCGGAGCGCCCCGCGACCTCCAGGAAGCCGCCGCCGAGGAAGTAGACGGTGCCGCGTTCGGGGCCCGTACCGAACTCGCGGTAGACGGCGAGCCCCAGCTTCTCGCCGTAGAAGACACGGGAGCGCTCCGGGTCTGTGGGGCGCAGGAGGGTTCGGCTGCTCAGTACATGCACCATGCAGCGGAAGCCTAGAGGAGGGTTACGCTCGGCGGTGCCCGAGCCGCGCCACCGAACGGAGAACCGCTCCATGGACACCACCGCCTCCTGCGGACCGACCTTCCGCGATGCCACCGACAGCGATGTCGACGCCCTGGTGGCGCTGATCGAGTCGGCGTACCGCGGGGACTCCAGCCGGGCGGGCTGGACCACGGAGGCGGACATCCTCGAAGGGCAGCGGACCGACCCCCAGGGCGTGCTGACGGTCATCAAGTCGCCCGACAGCCGGCTGGTGACCGTCGAGCGGGACGGCGCGATCGTGGCCTGCTGTCAGCTCGAACACCGCGGCGACCACGCCTACTTCGGCATGTTCGCGGTCAGCCCCGCACTCCAGGGCGCGGGCCTCGGCAAGGTGATCATCGCCGAGGCGGAGCGCCACGCGCGCGAGGTCTGGGGCGCCGAGGAGATGCACATGACGGTGATCTCCGTACGCGAGGACCTCATCGCCTGGTACGAGCGGCGCGGCTACCGCCGTACGGGAAGGATGACCCCCTTCCCGTACGGCGATGAGCACTTCGGCGTTCCGCAGCGCGAAGACCTGCAGTTCGAGCTGCTGGTCAAGTCGCTGGTGTGACGTTCACGCGGTGAAGCGGCCGGTGCGCTTGATCTCGGGATAGTCGGTGGTCGCGCCGTCCAGTCCCAGGGCGCGCACCAGCCGCAGCTGGTCCTGGGTGTTCACCACCCAGCCGATGATCCGCAGGTCGGCCTTGCGGGCGCGCTCGACGACCTCCAGGGTCAGCCGGCGGATGTTGAGACAGACGGTCGCGGCGCCCACGTCCACGGCGCGGTCCACCACGTCGGTGCCGTACCGGCTCGCGATCAGCGCGGTGCGGGCGCCCGGCACGAGCCGGGCGATCTCGTCGATCGCCTCGTCGTGGAAGGACGACACCTCGACCTGTCCGACCAGATCCCGCCGGTGCATGACCTCGGCCAGCGCCCGCGCCGCCGCCACGTCCTTGATCTCGGCCTGGAGCGGCGTCGTGAGGGCGTCAAGGACCTCCTCGAAGACGGGAACGCGCTCACCGCGCCCCGCGTCCAGCTGGCGCAGCTCGGCGAGGGTCTTCTCGGCGATCGGCCCCGACCCGTCGGTCGTACGGTCCACTTCGGCGTCGTGCATGACGACGAGTGCGCCGTCCTTGCTCAGGTGCAGATCGAGTTCGATCAGGTCGAGGCCCGCGTGCTGGGCGGCGACGAAGGAACGGAGGGTGTTCTCGGGTTCGACACCCATGACTCCGCGGTGACCGATGGTGAGGAAGTTCAAGACGCGACTCGCTTCCGTCGACGGCGGCTCGGCTCGCGCGTGGTTCCGACGGCGGCGCCCACGCGGCAAGGCCGCAGCCTAATGGCCCTGCTGCGCGATGTACCCGCTCGTACGCGGGCCAATGACCCCGCCGGTCAGGGAAGACTCTCCCCGCGCCGCCGCGCCGGGTCACTCCGCGGTGGGCGAGTCCCGGCAACGGTTGACTCCGGCGCCGCCCGCGCCGCATTCGGCGGTAGTAACCGCCTGAACGGTTTCCAGCAGGAAAATTAGCGGTGAAGATGCTGGTGCGCAGGATAATGCCCCGAGTTCCCGCTTGTGGGAAGGAAGTCCGTTCGCATACGGTGTTCTTACGCGAGGTTCTCCTGTGGAGGGTGGGACATGACGGAAATTCTTGTGCGGGTAGGTGCGGAGGGGCAGGTTCCGTCCGTAGCCAGCGTGGTGGAGCACCCGGCATGGCCCGTGCTCAAGGGTGCCGTGGAGGCGATCCGGCCGTGGCAGGCCAAGGACGGCTCGATCGACTTCGGCGCGGAGGGCGCGCCGGACGTGTCCGACGCGGATCTGGCCGTACGCCGTGCCATTGACGCGATCGAGCGGCTCGCCCCGCTGCTGCCGCACGACGCCGCCTACCACGAGG
Organism: Streptomyces sp. NPDC087263; assembly: GCF_044744645.1. Lineage (NCBI taxonomy): Bacteria > Bacillati > Actinomycetota > Actinomycetes > Kitasatosporales > Streptomycetaceae > Streptomyces > Streptomyces sp. NPDC087263. The sequence continues at coordinate 21,386 of NZ_JBIUYT010000016.1, read as the reverse complement.
CCCTCGTGAAGGATCTGGGCCGCTGGGCCGACGGGGGCTTCCAGGTGCCCGACTTCCTCGACTCGCTGCTGGCCTTCCGGCCCGCCGCACACCGCGAGGACGGCCTCCAGCACCTGGTCGTGTTCCCGATGTACACGCAGAACGGCAACCCGGACCGCAACTTCGAAGCGGTCGTGCTGCGCATGGTGTGGCCGGACTGGCTGGCCGAGCTGGAGCGCACCCGCTACGACAACCCGCTGTTCTGCGGCATCACCTTCGAGGACTTCACCGCGGGCTACGACACCAACTCGGCCGTTCTCTTCCCGGAGACCATCGCCGTGCGCGAGGCGCCCGAGCGCTTCTCCTGGGGCGGCATCTTCTGCGACCGCGAGGCCGCCCGCTTCCGCGCCGTCACCGATGCCGCCGTCGGCATCCTCGGACTGGAGCTGCCCGCGGACATCGCTGCGATGGTCGAGGACCAGGAGCGCTGCGAGCAGGCCTTCGTGCTCTGGGACATGGTCCACGACCGCACCCACAGCCATGGAGACCTGCCCTTCGACCCGTTCATGATCAAGCAGCGCCAGCCGTTCTGGATGTACGGCCTGGAGGAGCTGCGCTGCGACCTCACCGCCTTCAAGGAGGCCGTGAAGCTGGAGGCCGACGGTTTCCCGCAGGGCCGTGACGTGCAGTACGCGGTGCTCTTCGACCGCATGTTCCGCTTTCCCGTCACCGGCGAGCGCGTCCGCAACTACGACGGCCTCGGCGGCCAGCTGCTCTTCGCCTACCTCCACAAGCACGACGTCGTCCGCTGGACCGACAACAAGCTGCACATCGACTGGCAGCGCGCCCCGCAGGTCACCAACCAGCTGTGCGCGGAGATCGAGGACCTCTACCGAGCCGGCATCGACCGCCCCAAGCTCGTCCACTGGTTCAAGGCGTACGAGCTGGTCGCCACCTACCTCGCCCCGCACCCGGGCTCCCGCTGGGCCAAGGGCCCGGACGCCCTGGACGTGACCCAACCCCCGCGCAAGCTTGTCGACGACGTGCTTCCTGACGAGTTTCCCCTGAGCATGTTCTATGAGGCGCTCGCCAAGAAGCTCAAGCACGTGATCGCCTCCACCAAGGGCATCACCGCGGCGAAGTCCGAGCAGGTCGCCGCGTGAGTGCCGGTGCCGAGGACGTATCGGAGGCGAAGGCGATGTCCAACGGAAACGGCAACGGAGCACTTGGCGGAGCGGTGATCGCGGTGGCGGGCGCCGGCGGCCCCGCGGGCCGCGCGACGCTGCTGCGGCTCGCCGAGGCGGGCGCGACCGTCGTCGGCTCGGACAACGACCCCGAGCGTCTCGCGGAGGCCGTGGACGCGGCCCGCTACGCGTACGGCGGCGCCACCGTCGTCGGTGACACGGTCGACCTGCTCGACCTGCGGTCGACGCGCGACTGGGCCACCCGCATCGAGAAGGACTTCGGCCGCGTCGACGGCCTGGTCCACCTGGTCGGCGGCTGGCGGGGCAGCGAGACCTTCACCAAGACCGTCCTCGACGACTGGGACCTGCTCGAACTGCTGCTCATCCGCACCGTGCAGCACACCTCCCTCGCCTTCCACGAGGCGCTGCAACGCAGCGAGCGCGGCCGGTACGTCCTGACCAGTGCCGCCGGCGCGAGCAAGCCCACCGCGGGCAACGCGGCCTATGCCGCCGCCAAGGCCGCCGCCGAGGCCTGGACGCTCGCCATGGCCGACTACTTCCGCAAGGCCGGGGGCGAACAGGGGCCGACGTCCGCGGCTGCCATCCTGGTCGTCAAGGCACTGGTGCACGACGCGATGCGCGCCGAGCGCCCGAACGCGAAGTTCGCGGGCTTCACCGACGTCAAGGAGCTGGCCGATGCCATCGCCGGCGTCTGGGACAAGCCCGCCGGTGAAGTGAACGGAAAACGTCTGTGGCTGACCGAGAAGCCGTGAACCCTCCCAAGGCCCCATATACAGCGGCCCGGCGTCACCACGACCCGGCCGTCCGGGGCTTCGCCAGCGACAACTACGCGGGTGCCCACCCCGAGGTGCTCGCCGCCCTGGCACTCGCCAACGGCGGACACCAGGTCGCGTACGGCGAGGACGACTACACCGCCAACCTCCAGCGCATCGTCCGCAGCCACTTCGGAGCCACGGCCGAAGCCTTCCCGGTTTTCAACGGAACGGGCGCGAACGTGGTCGCGCTCCAGGCGGTCACCGACCGCTGGGGGGCGGTGATCTGCGCCGAGAGCGCGCACATCAACGTCGACGAGGGCGGCGCCCCCGAGCGGATGGGCGGCCTCAAGCTGCTCACCGTGCCCACCCCCGACGGCAAGCTCACGCCCGAACTGATCGACCGGCAGGCGTACGGCTGGGACGACGAGCACCGGGCGATGCCGCAGGTCGTCTCGATCACCCAGAGCACCGAACTGGGCACCCTCTACACGCCCGAGGAGATCCGCGCGATCTGCGACCACGCCCACGCGCACGGCATGAAGGTGCATCTGGACGGGTCCCGGATATCCAACGCGGCCGCCTCCCTGGACGTCCCCATGCGGACGTTCACCAACGCGGTGGGCGTCGACATCCTCTCCCTGGGCGGGACGAAGAACGGTGCGCTGTTCGGCGAGGCCGTCGTCGTCCTCGACCCTGACGCCGTCAGCCACATGAAGCACCTGCGCAAGCTGTCGATGCAGCTCGCCTCCAAGATGCGTTTCGTCTCCGTGCAGTTGGAGGCGCTGCTCGCCAAGGACCTCTGGCTGCGCAACGCCCGCCACGCCAACGAGATGGCCCAGCGGCTCGCCGAGGGGGTGCGCGCGGTGCACGGCGTGGAGATCCTCCACCCGGTGCAGGCCAACGCGGTCTTCGCGCGCCTTCCGCACGACGTGAGCGAGCGCCTGCAGCAGCGCTACCGCTTCTACTTCTGGGACGAGAGCGCGGGCGACGTCCGCTGGATGTGCGCCTTCGACACCACCGAGGACGACGTGGACGGTTTCGTGGCGGCACTCAAGGAGGAGATGGCGCACCCGTAACCCGAGGATTTAATGCATAGGTATGCGGTCACCTGAAAAGTCATTGACTCTCGGGTGATCGCGTTCCTATGCTCTGCGGGCATGGAACTGATCCAGAACACCACGGACCTGTCCGCGTACTTGGCCGCCGACGAGGTCATCGACCACCACCATCCGCTGGTGCGCGAGACGGCCGCGCGGCTTGCCAGGGGATCCGTCGACTCGTATGCCTATGCGCGATCCGCCTTCGAATTCGTGCGCGATGCGATCCCGCACTCGCAGGACTCCGGTGATCCGCGCGTCACCTGGCGCGCGTCCGACGTACTGGAGCAGCGCACCGGGATCTGCTACGCGAAGGCGCACGCCCTGGCCGCCCTGCTGCGGGCCGAGGACATCCCGACGGCGTTGTGCTACCAGAAGTTCGACGAGGTGCACGGGCTCGTCGCCGTGCGGTTCAACGGTGCCTGGCATCGGCAGGACCCGCGCGGCAACAAACCGGGCGTGGATGCCCAGTTCTCCCTGGAGGGCGAACGGCTGGCCTTCACCCCCGACCCGGAGTCCAATGAGATGGACTATCCAGTACTGTACGCTGAACCTCACCCGGTTGTGCTGAGCGCCCTCAAGGCCGCCCCCGACCGGCCGTACCTCTGGCAGACGCTCCCCACCGCACTCTGAGGCAGGCCATGACTCTCACGCTCACCGTGTCCGACGAGGTGCGGGCCCTCGCGCCCGGCTTCACCCACGTCGCCATCGAGGCGTACGGACTCGTCAACGGGCCCAGTACCGAAGGGACTTCGGCGCTGCTCGATGACGCGGCCCGCCGTCTGGCCGTACGGCTGGACGGTCGCGCTCCGCACGAGGACCCGCACATGGCGGCCTGGCGGGAGACCTACACGGCGTTCGGCTCCAAGCCCTCGCGGACCCGCAACTCGGCGGAGGCGCTGGCCAAACGGGCGCTCTCGGACGCCGGACTGCCCCGGATCAACGTGCTCGTCGATGTCTACAACGCCATCAGCGTCGCCCACTTGATTCCTGTGGGCGGGGAGGACATCGACCGCGTCCAGGGCGGGATGCGCCTCGTTCGGGCCACCGGCGACGAGGACTTCGTGACGGTCGCGGGCGGCGAGGAGGCTGTTGAACACCCGGACGCGGGTGAGGTGGTGTGGTGCGACGACGCGGGGGTGACCTGCCGCCGCTGGAACTGGCGCCAGGGGCCGCGCACGCGGCTCACCGAGGAATCGGTCTCCGCGGTCTTCCTGCTGGAGGGCCTGGCGCCGATGCCGGTGGCCGACGTCGTGCGGGCCGGTGCCGAACTCGCCGAACTCCTGGAGAAGTTCAGCCCCGGGGCGCGGATCACCGTCCACGCCCCGGAGTGACGATTCAGCGCGCCTCGGCCGCCTTCACCTCTTCGGGGGTCGGCGCGGTGCCGCCGAGGTGCGCGGGCATCCACCAGGTGTCGTCCGGACCCTTGGGCCGCACGGGGTAGGCGCGCTGAGCGGCTTCGAGGAGCTCCTGTACGCGGTCACGCACCCGCCGGGTGATCGCCCCCGCGTACTGGTCCTTCGGGGCCTCGACCGGCTCGCCGACCCGGATGGTGATCGGGGTGTGGCTGCGCTTGAAGTTGCGCGGGTGTCCCTTGGTCCACAGGCGCTGGGTGCCCCACACCGCCATCGGGATCAGCGGGACGCCGGCCTCCTGGGCCATGCGCGCGGCACCCGACTTGAAGCTCTTCAGGGTGAACGACGGCGAGATGGTGGCCTCGGGGAAGACGCCGATGATCTCGCCGGAGCGCAGCGACTCCAATGCGTGCTGGTACGCCTTCTCACCCTGCGTGCGGTCCACCGGGATGTGCTTCATGCCCCGCATCAGCGGCCCGGAGATCTTGTGCCGGAACACCGACTCCTTCGCCATGAAGCGCACCAGACGCTTCTGCGGCAGGGCGGCCATGCCGTCGAAGATGAAGTCCAGATAGCTGATGTGGTTGCTGACCAGCACAGCGCCGCCCGAGCGCGGAATGTTCTCCGATCCCTTGCAGTCGATCTTGAGGTCCCAGGCCTTGAACAAGATTTGGGCGAGACCGACGACGGGACGGTAGACAAGCTCTGCCATGGACGGGGTGGGCCCTTCTCTCTGCCTGGGAAGGGGCTTCCCGGCGAAAGTTACGCAGCCGTAGGTTTACGGCATTGCGCAGATCGTGCCCGAAGAACGGACGAGTGGCCAGTCCTGGTGCCCGGACCGGGCGAGATCCTCGTCACGTCACCCCTTGATCCACCTCGGAGTTTTAACTTTCCTTTACTCCGTGCGTACTGTGACTCGCCGCACCAGCAGGTACATCTCGCACCCGAGGCAGTAGCCGAACGCGGCATTGAGGAACGCGGCCGCGAGCGCGCACGCGGTGGCCGCGAGACCCAGCCACTGTGGCCCCACCGCGTAGCCGACGAGCCCCACGACCGCGAACGCCAGCCCGACCGCCTGCGCGAATCGCGGCGGCTCCGGTGCCTCGAACTCCGTGGGCGGCCCGATCCGCGGCCGTACGGCCTTGCGGAACAGCCAGCCGTACGGGGAGCGCCCCACACCGCCCGCAGCGCCCAGCGCGAACGCCAGCGTCTGCCAGGCCAGCAGCCAGCCGCTGCCGGTGATCAGTACGCCCGCCAGCACGAAGGTCGTCACGGCCGCACCGAAGCGTGGCCCTCTTGCGTCGATTTCCATGAACCAAGCATTCCGCATCGGGCGCGATTCCCGTAGGCGGGAATCTTTGCGGTCTTGTGAATGCTTGTCGATGTGATGACCGGACTTGTGGTGTGCGTGGTGGTGCTCGCGATGGCGAGCGCCTACGGAGTGCTGCATCGGCGGCGGAGCGGGAGGGTGAGGGTGCGCGGGCGCGACGGCGGAAAGCTGCTCGGCGCGGCGGAGTTGGGGGAGGGGCTCGGTGAGCGGGCCACGCTCGTCCAGTTCTCCAGCGCCTTCTGTGCCCCCTGCCGGGCGACCCGGCGGATCCTCGCCGAGGTGGCGGAGCTGGTCCCCGGGGTCTCCCACGTGGAGATCGACGCGGAAGGCCACCTCGACCTCGTACGCGAACTCGACATTCTCAAGACCCCGACCGTCCTCGTGCTCGACGCCGACGGGCGGATCGTGCGGCGGGCAACGGGGCAGCCGCGCAAGGCGGATGTGATCGCCGCACTGGGGGAGGCGGTGTGACCGTGGTGACCAAGGTGAGGCACCTCCCAGATACCGGGACGCACTTGACTGCACCCGCCATCTATCGTCAGCCTGACCGTATGCCCCCGGAACTCCTTCTCTTCGAGCGCGTCCACGTGGACCTGGCCCGAACCGCGAGTGCGCGCTGTCCGGGCTGCTGAGCAGCCACGGATCAGCCCGTCACCTCTCGCAGAAGGACAAGTCCATGACGGCCACGCCCGACCTCGGCACCCCCCAGCTCGCCTCCCCCGACCTGCTGCGCTCCGTCTTCAGGCGGCACGCGGCCGGTGTCGCCGTGATCACGGCTCCCGGTGGCGACGGCCCCGTCGGCTTCACCGCCACCTCGCTCAGCTCGGTCTCCGCCGAGCCCCCGATCGTCTCCTTCGGGATCGGAGTCGGCGCCTCCAGCTGGCCCGCGGTCTCCGAGTCCGAGCACATAGGCGTGCACATACTCGGGGAGCACCAGCAGGAACTCGCCGGCACCTTCGCCAGGAGCGGCGCCGACCGCTTCGGCGCGCCCACCCGTTGGCGTAACGGCCCCGAAGGTGTTCCGGTGCTCGACGACGTCCTGGCGTGGCTCGTATGCCGTGTCGTCGCGCGCGTGCCCGCGGGGGACCACCGCATCGTCCTGGCCGAGGTCGTCCTCGGCGACCCCTCGGGCTCCGGCCGCCCGCTGCTTTACCACCAGGGGCGCTTCAACGGCCTGCGCGACTGAGTCGAGTCCGAACCTGCTCCGCGGTCCTGCTCGGGGTCCTACTCTCCGGTCTACTCACCGGTCCTACTTCTCGGTTACGCAGCGTTGCGAACGTCACAGTTCAAAGCGCTTGCTTAGTGGGCACCCACTAGGTGTACTGGTGAGTAATATTTCGGTCGGAGCGCGGGCCGCCCCGACCGGGATCGGCCGCTTCAGGCGCCTATGCTGCCGATAGAAGGCAGCCAAAAATGACGATGCAGTAGGAGAGCCGGCGTGAGCTTGAGGATCGTTGTCACTGTGAAGTACGTGCCCGACGCCACCGGCGACCGGCACTTCGCCGATGACCTGACCGTCGACCGTGACGACGTGGACGGTCTGCTCTCGGAGCTCGACGAATACGCGGTGGAGCAGGCGCTGCAGATCGCCGGCGAAGCCGATGACGCCGAGATCACGGTGCTGACCGTCGGCCCCGAGGACGCCAAGGACGCGCTGCGCAAGGCGCTGTCAATGGGCGCGGACAAGGCCATCCACGTCGAGGACGACGGCCTGCACGGCTCCGACGTGATCGGTACCTCGCTGGTGCTCGCGAAGGCCATCGAGAAGGCCGGCTTCGACCTGGTCATCTCCGGCATGGCGTCCACCGACGGCACCGCCGGTGTCATCCCGGCCCTGCTGGCCGAGCGACTTGGCGTCCCGCAGGTCACCCTGCTCTCCGAGGTCTCCGTCGAGGACGGCGTGGTCAAGGGCCGCCGCGACGGCGACTCCGCCTCCGAGCAGCTGGAGGCCTCCCTGCCGGCGGTCGTGTCGGTCACCGACCAGTCGGGCGAGGCGCGTTACCCGTCCTTCAAGGGCATCATGGCCGCCAAGAAGAAGCCGGTGGAGGCCTGGGACCTGGAGGACCTGGAGATCGAGGCGGACGAGGTCGGCCTCGAAGGCGCCTGGACCAAGGTCGACTCCGCGACCGAGCGCCCCGCGCGCACCGCCGGCACGATCGTCAAGGACGAGGGCGAGGGCGGCAAGCAGCTCGCCGAGTTCCTCGCGGGCCAGAAGTTCATCTGAGAACACCGGCCTGCCGCAGGCTCCCTGACCGCCCCTCATCTTTCGCAAGCAGGAGAGAAGAAGTCCCATGGCTGAAGTTCTCGTCTACGTCGACCACGTGGACGGCGCCGTCCGCAAGCCCACCCTTGAGCTGCTGACCCTGGCCCGTCGCATCGGTGAGCCCGTCGCCGTCGCCCTGGGCGCCGGCGCGGAGGCCACCGCCCCCGCGCTCGCCGAGCACGGCGCGGTCAAGGTCCTCACCGCCGACGCCCCCGAGTTCACCGAGTACCTGGTCGTACCGAAGGTGGACGCGCTCCAGGCCGCGTACGACGCCGTGTCCCCGGCCGCCGTGCTCGTGCCGTCCTCCGCGGAGGGCAAGGAGATCGCGGCCCGCCTCGCGCTCCGTATCGGTGGTGGCATCATCACCGACGCCGTCGACCTGGAGGCCGGCGACGAGGGCCCGGTGGCCACGCAGTCCGCGTTCGCCGCCTCCTTCTCCACCAAGTCCCGTGTGTCCAGGGGCACTCCGGTCATCACGGTCAAGCCGAACTCGGCCGCCGTGGAGGCCGCCCCGGCCGCGGGCGTCGTCGAGGCCCTCGCCGTGACCTTCTCGGAGAAGGCCACCGGCACGAAGGTCACCGCACGCACCCCGCGCGAGGCCAGCGGCCGCCCGGAGCTGACCGAGGCCGCGATCGTGGTCTCCGGCGGCCGTGGCGTCAACGGCGCCGAGAACTTCGCGATCATCGAAGGGCTCGCCGACTCCCTCGGTGCGGCCGTCGGCGCCTCGCGCGCCGCCGTCGACGCCGGCTGGTACCCGCACTCCAACCAGGTCGGCCAGACCGGCAAGTCCGTCTCGCCGCAGCTGTACATCGCCTCCGGTATCTCCGGCGCGATCCAGCACCGCGCCGGCATGCAGACGTCGAAGACCATCGTCGCCATCAACAAGGACGCCGAGGCCCCGATCTTCGACCTGGTCGACTACGGCGTCGTCGGTGACCTCTTCGAGGTCGTCCCGCAGCTCACCGAGGAGATCAAGTCCCGCAAGGGCTGATTTTCCGCCGTACGAGGCATACGAGGCCCCTGCGACCGCCGTTGGCGCGGTCGCGGGGGCCTCTGTTCATGCCGGGGGCAGAGTTGCCCAGGAGGGTGTTGACCGGCGGGAAGGTCCCCGGATAACTTCGTTCTACGGATTGTTGATTCCGCACTGCGGAAAACATGGAGGGTGTGGAATGAGTCAGGGTCAGCAGGAGAAGGTGGCGACCAGCCTCGCGGGCGCCGTCAGCGAGGAGATCAGCGCCTCCCTCGCCCCGGTCGACGCCGAGCTGGAGCGCCACTACCCCGGCGACCCGGGCACCCGGCAGCCCGTCCACACCGTGTACGTACCCGGTGACGCGTTCGCCGCCGACACCATCCGCACCTGGGGCGACCAGGCACTCGCGGCCCTGGACGAGCACGCCCCGGACGCCACCTCCTTCGCCGCCGTCCTCGGCCTCACCGACGAGCTCGCGCAGCCCGTGTACGACCGCGTACGGGCCAAACTGGAGCGCGAACCGATCGAGGACCTGCGCGTCGACTTCGAGGACGGCTACGGCCCGCGTCCGGACGCCGAGGAGGACGAGACGGCGGCACGCGCGGCCCGGCTGATCGCGGAGGCGTACGAGAACGGCACGGCGGCCCCGTACATGGGCATCCGCATGAAGTGCCTGGAAGCCCCGGTCCGCGCCCGCGGCATCCGCACCCTCGACATCTTCCTCACCGGCCTGATGGAGGCCGGCGGTCTGCCCGAGGGGCTCGTCCTGACCCTGCCGAAGGTGACGTACGCCGAACAGGTCACCGCGATGGTCCGGCTCCTGGAGGAGTTCGAGAAGGCGCGCGGCCTGGAGCCCGGGCGGATCGGCTTCGAGATCCAGATCGAGACCAGCCAGTCGATCCTCGCCGCCGACGGCACCGCGACCGTCGCCCGCATGATCCGGGCCGCCGAGGGCCGCGCCACCGGCCTGCACTACGGCACCTTCGACTACAGCGCCTGCCTCGGCGTCAGCGCCGCCTACCAGGCCAGTGACCACCCCGCCGCCGACCACGCCAAGGCGATCATGCAGGTCGCCGCGGCGGGCACCGGCGTACGCGTCTGCGACGGCTCCACCAACGTCCTCCCCGTGGGCCCGTCGGAGCAGGTCCACGACGCCTGGCGGCTGCACTACGGCCTCACCCGCCGCGCCCTCGCCCTCGCCTACTACCAGGGCTGGGACATGCACCCCGGCCACATCCCGACCCGCTACGCGGCCGTTTTCGCCTTCTACCGCGAGGGTTACGAGCAGGCCGCGGCCCGCCTCTCCCGCTACGCCAACCAGGCCGGCGGCGACGTCATGGACGAGCCCGCCACCGCCAAGGCCCTCAGTGGCTATCTGCTGCGCGGCCTGGACTGCGGCGCCCTGGACCTCGCCGAGGTGGCACGGGCGACGGGGCTGACACGGGCGGAACTGGAGGGCTTCGCGGTGCCGAGGCGGGGAGATCTGACGATCTCGGCCAAGTAGAGCTTTTCGGGGGCGCGGGGCTGTGACACTGTGCGGCTCCGCCGCGGCGGGCGGACGGCCCGGGGCTTCAGGACGGCCGTCGACTCCGGTCGCCGAGGAGCGACCACGTCACAGAGGCCGCCTCCCGACACCAGCCGTCACTGCTGCCACGTAGGGTGGACGCCATCCACTGGCGTGACCAAGGAACGGGGCAGCGGTGTCTTCGGGGGAGAACCAACAGGCGGACGGAACCGGTCGGTTGCTGGCCGGGCGCTATCGCGTGCTGGCCCAACTCGGCCGCGGCGGCATGGGTGTCGTCTGGCGAGCCCGGGACGAGGTGCTGGGCCGCGAGGTCGCCGTCAAGGAACTGCGCACCTACACGGACGCCGCCGCCCCCGAACTGGCCGACCTGGGCCGCCGGATGCAGCGCGAGGCCCGCGCGGCGGCCCGGGTGCGCCACCCCGGAGTCGTGGCCGTGTACGACGTGACAGAGGTCGACGGACGGCCGCTCATCGTCATGGAACTGGTGGACGGCCCTTCCCTGGACGACGTCCTGGGCGAGCGCGGCACCCTGGATCCCCGCGAGGCGGCCTCCATCGGCGCCAAGGTCATGGACGCGCTGGCCGCGGCCCACCGCGCAGGCGTCCTGCACCGCGATGTGAAGCCGGGCAACATCCTCCTGGACCGCTCGGGCCGCGTCGTCCTCACCGACTTCGGCATCGCCACGATGGAGGACCCGGGCGACGGCTCGGCCACCCACCTGACCCGCAGCGGTGAACTGGTCGGCTCCCTGGACTACTTGGCGCCCGAGCGAGCCCAGGGCAACGACCCGGGCCCCGCGTCGGACGTCTGGGCACTCGGCGCCACGTTGTACGCGGCCGTGGAGGGGCTGTCCCCCTTCCGTCGTACGTCGACGTGGTCCACGCTCACCGCGATAGTGGCCGACCCGCTGCCGGAACCCCGGCGCGCCGGGCCGCTGGGCCCCGTACTGCAGCAGCTCATGAACAAGCAGCCGGGGCAACGACCGGACGCGGACCGGGCACGCGAGCTGCTGGAGGCGGTCGCGGGAGCTCCTGAGACGGACTCCCGGACGACTGGGCTGAGGCTGCCGGAGCCACAGCCGCGTCAGGCGACGGCGCTGAGCGTCCCCTCCATACCGCCGGGATTCGGGCCACCGGAGCCCGTGGTTCCCGCGGCGGCCCCTGCTGCCGCCGGCCCTTCTCCCGCACCCCGCCGCCGAGGCCGCGCCCTCCTCGCCGCGGCGGCCGTCACCGTCGTCCTCGCGGCGGCCGGCGTCAGCGTCGCGTTGCTGAACAGCCCGGCCGACGACACCGGCAGCGGGGCCGCAGCGGCGCCGCCCCGGGCCGACGGCGCGGCACCCTCCGACGGAGCCAGCCGCGGAGAGGTCGACCTGTCGGACGACTCCAAGCCGACCGGACAGGGCGACAAGAAGACCAAGCCCCCGGAGCAGAAGCCCAGTCACACGGGCGAGACCACTCCGAAGCCCTCAAATGCCCCCGTCGACGGCGCCAGTACAGGCGGGACATCGGGTGGGACATCGGGCGGAGCCTCGGGCGGCTCCGCCGACGGCGGTACAACGGGGGGCGGTTCGGACAGCTCTCCCACTCCTGACCCCCCTCCCGATCCCGTCTGCGACCCCATCGGCGGCGGCAGGTACAACTGCCAGGTCTGGCGCACCGCCACGTCCTACACCGCCTCCGGCGCCGAGGCCGGCACCCTCAACGCGGGCACCAACTACTTCTACTGCCAGCAGAACCTGGGCCGCCGGGAGACCTACGGCGAGTGGACGAACGTCTGGTGGGCCAGGACTGACGACGACAGTGGCAACGTCAATGTCTTCGTCAGCGATGTCTACATCCAGGGCGGCGACAACGACGCACCGCTTCCGGGACTTCCGGTCTGCTGAGACCCCACGTACGTCTCCAGCCCTTGCAGCCCTTCCAGGCCGGAAGGCATCGCAAGTCCTTCCTCGGCGAACAGCCGGGCGCCCCGCGCGCAGAGCGCTCTGTCGAAGCGCGCCCTGGTGCAGAACTCCTCGGGCGTGTCCCCGAACAGCTCACGCAGGCGCGGTCGTACGCCCCGGTCGGCGCCGGAACTCCCTCACCGGCGTCGATGACCGCGAGCTGGGCCTCATCGAGCCAGGTGACGAACAACCCGCCCACGGTTCCCGGCGCTTGGAAGGCGACGCGGACACGTAACCCATCAGACTCACATGGGCCGAGACGCCGACGCCCAGGCTCCTGACCCTCGCCTTCACCAGCGGGATCGGGGAGGACACCTCGTACTCCGCCATCTTGTGCCGGAGTTGGGCGGGGCGGCCGTTGGAGCCGACGGCGATGACGGGGACGCGGTCCTTGTGCACCAGTCGTTCCAGGGGCAATAGGCGGTCCCCGTCCAGGAGTCCGGACTCCTGAGGCCACTTCCCGGATAGCTCAGCGGGTGGTCACGCGGCGCCTCGGCGAGGCCCAGCGCTTCGAGCGTACGAGGATCCGGGCGGCCCATGGCTCAGACCGCGGGCGGCAGTTCCCCCGAGCCGCGGGTGATGAGCCGGGTCGGGAGCTGGATCCGTTCCGGAGTGATGAGGCTGCCGTCGAGCTGGCGGAAGAGCCGTTCGGCCGCGGTGCGCCCGAGGGCGGCGGCGTCCTGGGCGACGACGGTGACGCCGGGCTGGAGGAGGTCGGCGAGTTCGATGTCGTCGAAGCCGACGAGGGCGACCGGGCGCCCGCGCTCGGCGATGACGCGGACCACCGTGACGGTCACACGGTTGTTGCCGGCGAAGACCGCGGTGACGGGGGAGTCGCCGGAGAGCATGTCCTCGGCCGCCTTGCGCACCCGCTGCGGGTCGGTGACGCCCAGGGACATCCACGCGTCCTCGACCTCTATGCCCGCGTCCTCCATCGCGGCGCGGTAACCGCGCAGTCGCTCGGCGGCCGTGTGGATGCGGGGCATGTCACCGATGAAACCGATCCTGCGGTGGCCGTGGGCGATGAGATGGGCGACGCCGCCTCGGGCCCCGCCGAAGCTGTCGGACAACACGACGTCGGCATCGATCCTCCCCGCCGGGCGGTCCACGAACACGGTGGCGACGCCCGCCTTTATCTCGGGTTCCAGATAGCGGTGGTCGTCACCGGCGGGGATCACCACGAGCCCGTCCACCCGGCGCGCACACAGCGCGAGGACCAACTCCTGCTCGCGTTCCGGGTCCTCGGCGCTGGAGCCGTTGATCAGCAGTGCGCCATGGGCGCGGGCGACCTCTTCGACCGCCCGGCTGAGCGGCCCGTAGAACGGGTCCGCGAGATCCTCAAGGACGAGTCCGATGCTTGCGGTGCTGCCCTTGCGCAGCACCCGGGCGCTGTCGTTGCGGCGGAAGCCCAGCGCGTCGATGGCCTCCTGGACGCGGCGCTCGGTGTCCGGGGTGACCCCCGGTTCGCCGTTGACCACGCGCGAGACCGTCTTGAGACCGACCCCCGCGCGCGCGGCGACATCCTTCATGGTGGGACGGTTGCCGTAGCGGTTCTGGGATCGGCGGGCGGTCTCTGCCACGATGCGCTGTCCTGTCCTGTCGTCCACGGGGATGCGTCGCTCCATAAAGAATGATCCATGAGAATGGACTAGGGGGATGCGTCGGTCCATGGGTTGTATGAGGATGTGGCGTCGAGCATAGAGCCTGGACAACGTTGTCAGATGCGGGAGACACTGTCCACCGCATTCTCCGGCCTGCGCCTTCCCCCAGAGGCGCGTGGTTCCGTCCTGTTTCCGGCCGGGGACACGGACCCGCAGCGCGGCGGGTCCGATTCGACACCGCCTTGGGAGATCTGACACTGATGCACACCGACCTCGTGGCCGCGCTCGACATCGGCGGCACCAAGATCGCCGGAGCGCTGGTGGACGGCCACGGCCGGATTCTCCTCCGCGCGCAGCGTGCGACGCCCGCGCAGGAGGACGGCGACACCGTGATGGGGGCCGTGGAGGAAGTGATCCGCGAGCTGACCCTTTCCCCTCTGTGGGGCAGGGCGGGCGCCGTCGGTATCGGCAGCGCGGGACCCGTGGACGCCTCGGAGGGCACCGTGAGTCCGGTGAACGTGCCGGGCTGGCGTGGCTATCCCCTCGTCGAGCGGGTCCGCAGGGCCACGGGTGGGCTGCCCGTCGAGCTGATCGGCGACGGCGTGGCCATCACGGCGGCCGAGCACTGGCAGGGCGCGGCACGCGGCCACGCCAACGCGCTCTGCATGGTCGTGTCGACGGGGGTCGGCGGCGGGCTGGTCCTGGGCGGCAAACTGCACCCGGGGCCCACCGGCAACGCGGGCCACATCGGCCACATCAGCGTGGACCTCGACGGCGACCTCTGTCCCTGCGGATCCCGAGGTTGCGTCGAACGCATCGCGAGCGGCCCGAACATCGCGCGCCGTGCGCTGGAGGGCGGCTGGCAGCCCGGTCCGGACGGCGACACCTCGGCGGCCGCGGTGGCCGCCGCCGCCCGCGACGGTGACCCGGTCGCCACCGCCTCCTTCGAGCGGGCGGCGCAGGCCCTCGCGGCGGGCATCGCGGCGACCGCGACCCTCGTCGAGATCGACATCGCCGTCATCGGCGGAGGCGTCGGCAAGGCCGGGGACGTCCTCTTCACGCCGCTGCGCAAGGCGCTGTCCGCCTACGCGACGCTGTCCTTCGTCCAGCGCCTGACCGTGGCGCCCGCGCTGATGGGCACGGACGCCGGTCTGGTCGGCGCGGCGGCGGCCGCGCTCACCCGCAAGGCGAACACGACCGCCGCAGGTGTGAGTGGCTGACCCGGTGGCGGCCGGGCGGCGCGTCAGCAGGTCAGTTGCGCGTCCGCCCAGTCGCCGTGGTCCGAGGTGCTCCCGTCGCCGCCGTCGGTGACGACAAGACGTACCAACTGGGCGCCGCTCACGTCGGCTGAAATCGCCTGCGCGGCCTGGGCGTTGGTGAGGACGCCCGAGGAGGCCACCTTCGTGCCGTCCGCCCAGATCTCGAAGGCGACGGAACCGTCGTTTCCTTCCTCGTCGTCGACTCCCACCTGTGCGCTGACGGTCTCGCACGCGTTGCCGGTGAAGTACTCGACGGTGCTGTCGGCATGTACGCCGAGCCCCTTGGCGTACACGACACCGTTGACAGTCATCGGATTACCGTCGCCCGCTTCGTTCTCACCGTTGCTCGTGTTGCGCTCAACAGGGCCCCAGCCATTGGTCGTCGACAGCCACGGCAGGTCCCCGAGGGAGGAGACTCCCGAAGGGGGTGCCACGACGACGGACGCGGTCAGCGGCAGTACGCTCTCGGCGCGCGCTCCGGTGGGCGAGCGGTAGGTCGCCTTGAGCGTCAGGTCGTACGAGCCGTCGGGCGTGCCCTTGGGGGCGGTGACCTTCCATGCCGTACGCAGCGACCGGCCCGTCGGCAGCACGTGCGCGTCGGCCGGTGAAGTCGCCTTGACCGCCCAGCCCGCGGGCCCGCTCAGTTTCACGGAGACCTGCGTGGCGGCCGTACGGCCCAGATCGGTGACCGTCGACGTCAGCTTCACGGGCTTGCCCGCCTCGACCAACAGGCTGCCGTCGAGGCCCAGTTCGACGGCGGGCGGGTTCTTGGCCCACTTGGCGTCGGTGGAGACGCGTACGAGCACCGTGCCGTGCGCGGGAACGGTCGCGGAGATGGCGCCCGCGGTGTTGTAGCTCTTGTGCTGCCACAGGTCGCGGACGGTGTAGGCGCCGGCGGCGGGCAGACCGACGGCCCGCGCGCTGGTGGCGACGCGCTGTGCGCTGCCGCTCTCGTTGAACAGCGCCACCGTCCGGCTGCCGTCCTTCATCTCCTTGGCGACGACCCAGCGCCCGCCCTCGGAGGAGAGCACTGTGCCCTGTTTGCCGAGCGGGTCCTGGTCGACGGCGATGACCTCCTTGTTGCCGAGGATGCCGAAGGTCGCGTCGGACGCGTCGCGCAGGTCGGAGCCGATGAGGAGAGGCGCGGCCATGATCGACCACATGGAGAAGTGTGAGCGGTACTCGGTGTCGGTCATGCCGCCGTTGCCGACCTCCAGCATGTCCGGGTCGTTCCAGTGCCCGGGACCGGCGTACTGGGCGAGCGGCAGGTTCTGCTTGAGGATCGACAGCATCGACCCCCAGTTGTCACTGATGTCACCGGTCGTACGCCACAGATGTCCGACCTCGGACGCCCATTCCCAGGGCTTGTTCTCGCCCCACTCGCAGAGGCTGTAGACGATCGGGCGGCCCGTTGTCCGGGTGGCCGCCAGCAGGGCGTCGCGCATCGTCGTATAGCGCAAGCGGGCGTCCACGCCCTGGTTGTTGCAGTTGTCGTACTTCAGGTAGTCGACACCCCAGTCCGCGAACTGCTGGGCGTCGCTGTACTCGTGGCCGAGCGCACCTGGGAAGCCCGCCTCGTTGCAGGTCTTCGTGCCGGCGCTGGTGTAGATGCCGAGCTTCAGCCCCTTGGAGTGGACGTAGTCGGCAACTGCCTTGAGTCCCTTGGGGAATCGGACGGGATCGGGCACCAGCTTGCCGTTCGCGTCGCGGGACTGTAGGGCCCAGCAGTCGTCCAGATTGACGTACTGGTATCCGGCCGCCTTGAGGCCCTTCTCGACGAAGATGTCGGCGATCCCCTTGACCATGTCCTCGTTGAACTCGGCGCGGCAGTTCGTGGAGTTCCAGTTGTTGAAGCCCATGGGCGGGGTGAGGGCCAGGCCGTCGTCCACGGCCGGGGCCACGTCCTGGGCCGAAGCGGCATCCTCGGCGGGGGCGGCCAGGGCCGGCGCGGCGAGGCCGATCGTACACAACAGTCCTGCGGCGAGTGTTCCGACCACTCTTCGGCGGGCCGTGCGGGTGTGAAGGTGACGCATCGTTACGTTCCTCCGAGCACGCGAAAGGTGGGATGACGTCATGTCTGTGTCATCTCTGTGTGCGTTTACGGTAGGACGTGTCGGACCCTGTTGGAAGGGTTGCGTCATGACGGGCGCCAGGCGGTAGTTGGTGTTCGAAATATCGTCAGATCTCTTGACGGAGCCCTCGAATGGGAGTGAGATCCCAAGCTGTGTGTTCGGTTGTGTTGGTAGATGACTGAGGAGGAAGACAGGGCTGAGCCTGCTCTCCAGCGGCTCTTCCTGCTTGTGGGCGTGCCGGAACATCGGATGTTCCGGCGAAGTGGCTTGCGTGGCGCGGATGTTGGAGTCGGCGCGCTCGCGCTCGGTGCCCTGGGTTCGGCGTCCGGTGAGGTACCTGTCGGAAACAAAAACGAAGCCGGCGTTGAGGCCGGCGCTCCGGACGCCGTCCCCAACTCTCTGGGCTCGACGTGGCGCTGACGGCCTCTTACTCGCAGCCGACGCCATCCCCGTCACGGTCGAGGTGGCGGCCGTAGCCGGGTTCGCCGACGTGCACGGGAGCGGCTCCCGCGGCGCGGGCGGCGGCGCAGTTGCCGTAGTAGACGTCGTCGCTTCCGCCGCTGCTGTCGTCGGTGTCGCTGCCGGCGGCGGGTTGCGCGGTGACAGTCGTACTCACGGTCGTCGTCGCCCGGACCGTCACGGTGGCAGCGGGCTTTGGCGTGGCCGCCTCCGTTGCGGTGGCTGTTGCGGTGGCTGTCTCGGTCGCGGTGACCGTGGCCCTCGGCTGGGGATCGGCCGCTGCGGGCTCCTTGTCGTCGCCGCTGCCGCCGACACCTATGCCGATGCCTATGCCGATGAGGAACGCCACGGCGAGCGCAGGCAGGAGGAACCGTTCGCGCGCCGAGACCGGTGCGGTGCGGGCCGGTGCGTTCGATGGTGGTGTGTACGGATTGGCCATCTTGTCCCCCCAGGGATGTTTCGAGGGGGATGACGGTAGTGCTACGGATGTGCCAGGTGGTGCAAAGTCGCGTTGCGTGACCCACCCGTTACTGATGACCGGCTTCGCAGTTGATCCGGGCATGAAGAAGCGAAGCATGCTTGCCATTGCCTCCCTGGCCGCCGGATTCGTCGTCGCGGCGGTCACGCCTTCCCACGCCGACACGGACGTACTCGACAACCTGGACGTCAACGACACGCTCAGCACCCTCGACCACACCGTCAGCAGTGACAGCCTGGCGATGGACGAGGGTGCACTGGGCAAGAACAGCTGAGACGTTCGTTCCGCGGCGCCGGTGTCCCTGGGCGGGGGCACCGGCGCCTTGCTTTCGGCCCCCTCATCAGGGGCTGGTTTCCGTGGCAGGGTGAAGCGGGCAAGCCTCAGGGGGCCAACAGAAGAGGGGGAACCGTGATCGTCTGGATCAAGGGTTGTGTCGACGCAAGGCCCGGTCAGCGTTCCGCCTGCTTCTATCCGGTCCCACTACCTAGCCCTACTTGGCTTTCACTTGCCCTAGCGAGCCCTGATTGGGAAGATCTTTCTCCCATCCGTCTCCCATGGGGAGACGGGAAACGGCCCCCGGCGCAGCTTGAGTTCTAGTAGTCGCCGGGGGCCGTTCACGTGATACCGGGTCGGGGCAACGAGGCCGCGATCCGGGCCGCCATGGAACGGATCCTGGCCGGCCACGTGCCGCTTCTTGCCGAAGTAGGGCCGGTCCGCTTCGATCCGGTCGAACTACACAAGGCCGGGGTGCCCCGGCAAACCTTCGCAGCCCCCTGGTTGTCGAGGAGTAAACTCCTGCTTCCCGTGGGGACGTCCACGACGTTCGGCTTGGGATGTATGGGGCGTGCCACTTTCAAGTTAGGGCAATGGTGTTGAGGCGGGCGCGCGTGAGTGCCACGTACAGGGGCACGATGGTCTGACCGTGCAGGGTCGAGGCCGTGCGCCAGGGCCGCAGCGTCTGCCGGGCTCAACCTGACGGCTACCGTGTTCCACTCGCGTCCCTTGGACTGGTGGGCGGTAAGGCCAGGTATCACCCGGTCGTTTGCGAGCCGGAGCTGTAGACGATTCAGGGCGCCAAGTGGCTTGCGTGTGAGCTGGGTTGTAGCGATTGCCGGAATGTGCACAGCGAGACTGCGTGTCAGTCTCTGCCACACCACGGCCGGTTGGTCGCCGTACTTGAAGTCAGTTATCGCGGACTGCAGGCAGGGGCGGAGCGTTGTCGCTAACACTTCCCTTTCCAGCCCGAGCGTGACCAGAGCGTCGTGCAGAAAAACTGCCTGCATGCCCAGCGCATTCTGTGCGATCTCATTGAGGAGCAGGGTGCAGATCGCCTCTTGAACCTGACCGACACCTGGCTTGATAGCGAGGGGCAGGACGTGTGGATCGCACTCCCATAGTGCCTTCCTCGTCACGGACGACGGCCAGCTCGTGCAGGTAGCGGGCGAATCGCTGGTGCCCGTCCTCGGCGAAACCGTCATCGGCGCCGTTGAGGCCATTCACGCGCCGGCCTCCTCGGGGCGCTCGACCAAGTGGCCGCGTTCAAAGCGGGCGCCGGCCCGCACCAGCGCCACGAGATGGGGTGCGTTGACCGCGCGCCAGCGGACCTGCGCGGATTCGATCAGCTTGAAGACCATGGCGAGGGCGGCTCCCCGGCTGCCGGCACCCTTGGTGACCTTCGTCCGCAACCGGACCGTGGCGAAGGTCGACTTGATCGGATTTGTGGTGCGCAGATGGACCCAGTGCTCGGCGAGGAAGTCGAAGAACGCCAGCAGCTCGTCCTCGTCGTCCGTGACCCGCTTGACGACCTTGGGGGATTTCGCCTGGCAGGCGCACTCGAAGTTGCGGACGGCCCTGGCCGCGTGCTCCTTGTCCTCAGCGTTGTAGTTCTCCTGGATCGCCCGCTTGGCCGCGGGCTGGGCCGACTTCGGCAGCGCGTCCAGAACGTTGGCGGTCTTGTGAACCCAGCACCGCTGGTGGCGGGTGTCGGTGAACACCTCGTTCAGCGCGTTCCAGAAGCCGAGCGCGACGACGCCGACGGCCAGGACCGGGGCCCGCATACCCCGACGGGCACAATCCCGCAGCAGCCCCGCCCATGCCTCGGACGACTCGCGGTATCCGTCGGTCATCGCGATCAGTTCCTTCATGTCGTCCGCACGCACGCCCATCAGCACCAGCACGGCGGCCTTCGCCTCCTCCAAGCGGATGCGCAGGTGAACGCCGTCGGCCCAGACGTATACGTAGTCGGTGGCCGACAGGTCGCGGTCCTGGAAGGCGGTGTGGTCGGCCTGCCACTGGGTGGTCAGCCGCGTCACCGTGGCTGGGGACAGGCCGACCGAGGAGCCCAGGAACTGCTCGAGAGCGGGCACGAAGTCGCCGGAGGACAGTCCGTGCAGGTAGAGCAACGGCAGTACCTCGCTGATCTTCGGGGACTTGCGGCACCACGGCGGCAGGATCGCCGAGGCGAACCGCTTGCGTTCCCCGCTCGCCTCATCGACGCGCTTGTCGTTCACCCGCGGGGCTTTGACCTCGACGGTCCCGGCCGACGTGGTGACCTTCCTCGGCTGGTGGAAGCCATTGCGCACGACCAGGCGCCGACCCAACTCGTCCCGCTGATCTGCCAACTCGGCTATGTAGGCGTTGCCTTCGGCCCCCAGCGCGGCGGCCAGCATGCGCCGTGCGCCTTCACGGACGATCTCGTCAATCAAGGAGGAGTTCGGGGTGGCGCCATCGGCATTGACTACGCTGAGCACGGGCGTGCCTTCCCGACCGACGTTCGCAGCGTCGGCCTACTCGGTGACCTTCAATCGATCACTCGGGAAGGTACGCCCTCTACGCACCAACCCGAGCCCGATCCACAGGACTTGAGCATTGCTCACGACGACCCCAGCGCGAAGGGAACGGTGAACAGGAGGCTGACGACTGTCTCCGCCGACGGAGTGATGCAGAGACTCGGCGCGAAGCCGGCGCGCCCCGGCGCCAGTTACAACCCCCGCTTCCCCCCCCCCATTACCGTCTTCGTAGCCCCGCAACGGGGTTACCGGCCTTCGGAGTTGGCATGACTACCTCCCCTTGTCGAGTGCATGGCCCGGGGGGTGG
>NZ_JBIUYT010000015.1:0-200272 GCF_044744645.1 Streptomyces sp. NPDC087263 | reverse complement strand
AAGACCCTCGGCTGGCGGACACCCGCCGAGGTCTTCGAAGAGCAGCTACGCTCGCTGCAACAGCCCGGCGTTGCAACGACTGGTTGAACTCGCCCAATTTCGGTCCCGGAAGTTCGTCCGGGCGTTTGGGCGGCATCAGATCGTCGGCTCGATAGGAAGAGTCGGGGCAGCAGGCGACAACGCGGCCATGGAGTCCTTCTTCAGCCTGCTGCAGAAGAACGTCCTTGACCGACGGAAGTGGGCCACCCGCCAGGAACTGCGGATCGCGATCGTGACCTGGATCGAGCGGACCTACCACCGACGCCGCAGACAAGCCGCACTTGGCCGACTGACCCCCGTCGAATACGAAACCGTCATGACCACACCGGCCCTCCAGGCCGCGTGACCGAACTTGTCACCCACCCCTGCAGCAGACCCATCCCGTCCGGTTGCGAGTCCGGGGCACTCAAGTAAACGGTGCAAATCAGGTTGCCGGAGCTACCGAGGGAAGTCAGTCGAAGGTGATCTCAAAGGCATTCGGCGCACTTTTCCAGCGGGTGGTGCATCCGCCGCATGCGCCGGTACGAGGCCGGTGCGCGTAAGGCGTGGGGGAGCTGGCTGAGGTGGCGAATACATCGAGCTGGCGGGTGTGCGCTCCGCAATGCGCTGCGGTAATAGCTGTGTTTATCCAGCACTGCGCAGACATATCCCGCACATCATAGTTGGTGGTCGCGTGGATTCTGCGGTGCAACCAGTCCTTCCCAGAACCTCAAGTCGCGGCTGTGATGATCAACGAGCTGGGGGATGACCGGATCGGCGGCCTTGCCGCGTACAGCCATATCGTCGAGTGAGGCGATCACATCGAGAACAGAGCGCGGCTCAAACTGACCCGCCAACCGCTTCACCTTGCTCCGTACGTTGTTCGGTGTGGGGCCGGCGTCGAGGACCGAGTGGTGCCACAGCCTGCTGTGGTGGGCGCATCTGTTACGCAAATAGACCAGGGACCTCACGCGGTACGCAAAGCCGCTCTTTGCGATCCCGAGGCTGGTCGCCACGGCCTCGGCCAGAGAGCCGGTTGCTCCGCGCTCGATGGCCTTTGACAGCGTCCCGAACGACCACGCTTCGACAGCAGACCAAACCGGCAGCTCGCTGTAGCCGACAGGTTTGCCATGATCGGCTCTGTAGCGCAGGATGTGGCGATCTTTGCTGCGATCGATGTCACGCAAGCACGCCTCAACAGTCGGTTCGGCGGTGCTTGCATCGGTGTAGAAGCTCTTCTCAAGGAAATGGCCGTACGGACCGTGGTCGTCGGCGATGACGCGTGCAACGTGGGTACGTAGGAGCAGCTCGACCTGCCCCAGGTGCACCGTGAGCGTGGCACGTAGCGCCTCATCGGCTTCGTAGATGCTGCGTATCTGAGCGAAGGTGACCCCGCGGACGAACATATCGTCGCCTTGGTGGGGAGCCTGCTGAAAGTACCGTGCGTACCCGGAGAAGCGGTAGTAGTTCGTTGCTCTCAGGAAGCCTGTGCACTGCTGTCGATCGTCAATCACGAGGCCGCGACGGGACAGCAGGTCAACCTGCTCTTCCACAGACAGGCTTGGTTTCACTCGCCACCCCGGGAAATGAAAAGGCCCCTCCCATTTGAGCTTCGACGAGAGGCTTGGGAGGGGGTCGATTGTGTTCAGTCTAGTGGACGCCTGCGTCACGAGCCAGTCCTCCGGTGCTCTGCGCGGGGAGTCGTGAGGGGCGCGCAGGGACGGATCCCTCCGTCGCGAGTCGTGTTGCACCTGGTGGGTGGGGCTCCTGCGCTCTTGCTGTCCTCATGTGTCTCACGGCTGTGCGGCACATGCCTCACGCAAAACACCCCCCTGACTGCGTTTCCGCAGGTCAGGAGGGTATTGAAAGCGGTAGCGGAGGGATTTGAACCCTCGGTGACTTGCGCCACACTCGCTTTCGAGGTCTGTTCGTGCTGGTCAGGGCGTGATCCGGCGTCGTTCACGGGCGTTCATTCCCGTACGGATGCTGTGCTCACGGGCGCGGGGTGAACGTCTCTGAATGGCCGCGTACGGCGATGAATGAGACGGAAACTGAGACGGACCGACGCCCCGAAGGGGCTGGTCAGACGATGTGCAGCTTCTCGGGCGTGCCATCCGGTTGCCGCAACAGTAGATCTGCCCCACCTCGTCGCTGGGCGTCGAGGTATGCGTAGATCTGCACTGCTCGATTGATGACATCGGCTTTCGAGAGGCCAGTCCTCTCGGTCAACTCGGCAATGGCGTCTACGGCGGGCGGCACGAGCGTCACGGAGTAGCGTTCGTTTGCCGTATGTCGAGGCTGGCTCGCGGACTCGGGCATGGACTTCCTCCTGATGTGCTGACCGTGCGTTGCGCATCATATCTGCACCAGATTGGTGCGTCTATGCATCGGTCCTGCTAAGGTCTGAGCGCCGAGATTGGCGCTGTCCTTCCTCGGCTGTCGTGGTCGCATCGCCTACGGCACGACCTGTCCAAGTACGGCTGTTCTCGGTTCCACTGACATGCGTCGCGGGAACAGTCGGAGTCCTGGTCTTCCGTTTGGAAGCCGGCTGAGTCCTCGGGTTCGGCTGATCTCGGGCATGGAGTAGCAGCACAAGCAGCCAGCAGCAAACCCGCCGAAAGGCACCTTGTGCTTATCAATGAAAGCAATTCGCCCGTCGAAGATGATGACCAGCCGACTTCGGCGGCCCATGTCACCTTCAGGACGACTCCGGACGGCCCCTCGATTGCTGTGGGGGTTCCTGCGGAACAGTCCGACCTGCTGATGAGGGCTCTCGGAGTCGCCACTGGCGTTGGAGGGTCGGCCCTTGGGCCTTTCCTCATGGCGCGCGCTTTGCACCTGATGGAAGCAGGCATGCCATGGCAGTTCGAAGTTAGCCTGATCGTTCTAGCCACACTGCTGCCACTGGCCTACTTCCTGCTCGGCCGCCGTAGCGGCTGAGCCGCACAGCAGTCGCCCCCCTGGTTCAACGGCCAGGGGGTCGACTGGGGTGTCATGTAGGGCGGACCCGCCCTGATGGTTACCAGCGCAGGGCGATTCCCCTCCCGCTGCCGCGGCTGGGACCCCGGTCGATGACGCCGAGTTCCTCCATCTTGTCCAGTTGGTAGGCGACTGACCCCGTGCTCGACAGGCCTACGCTTCGGCAGATCTCACGCATCGAGGGAGTCTCCCCGCGGTCGGCTACCAGTCCCTGATGCACTTCAGGATGCGTTCTTGCTGTTCCGTGAGGCGGCTCTCCGCGTCCTCCAACTCCCGGACCTGTCGGCGCAGGCCAACCCTCGCTCCCGGCGAACGGCCGGCTCTCGTCTCCCAAAACGAGTGGGAGGCAAGCCGGGCAGAGAGCTGCTGCAACCGACGACGCAGCGCGGCTGTGTGCAGCGGTCGACGCTCCAGCGCCGCGTAGGTGCGGTTCCAGTCGCGTTGGGCCTGGATCAGATCGAGCGGGTACGTCGTGTGCGCCATGGCCAGGATTCAAGCATATGTTCGATTTCTGGTGCGAGAGCCACCCGGCAACCTGTGACGCTTGTCCTGTTCCTCTCTACCTTGATCACGTCAGGTGGTGGTTCCCTAACTTAGTGTCAGAGACCGCGGCAAGGTTGGGCGGTTTGCGGGGAGGTCTGGCGAGGGGGAGACGGCAAAGTGCCTTGGGTCAATCCGTATGTAAGGAAGGACGGCACACCGGTTCGCGGGTACACGC
The DNA here is from genome assembly GCF_044744645.1 of Streptomyces sp. NPDC087263. NCBI lineage: Bacteria > Bacillati > Actinomycetota > Actinomycetes > Kitasatosporales > Streptomycetaceae > Streptomyces > Streptomyces sp. NPDC087263. The sequence continues at coordinate 196,557 of NZ_JBIUYT010000015.1, read as the reverse complement.
GGTGGGCTCCGGGTGCGCGTCGGGAGATGGCGATATTAGCCGTGGTCGGGCTGGTGGCTGTGGGGATAGGCAACGGCAACGTCACGGTGGGAACGGGCAACGGCACCGGTCCACGTCCTCAGTCGACGGTGCACTACCCGATCAGGTGGGACACCGAGAACACGATGAAGGTGAAGCGGCCGCAGCCCACCGTGTCGTACCCGATCAGGTTCCCGGCCGCGGACGGTGGGCGGTGACGCGGCGGCGCGCTCGGCGTAGCAAGCGGCGCCAGCGGGCAGAGGCGCAACTGATCGGTCTGGTGGTAGCGGTGGTCGTAGCGGTCGCCGTGGTGCACTGGCTCCTGGCGCACTGGTGGCTGTTGGTCGTGATCCTGGTGCTGGGGGTGCTGGCTGGCGTCGGCTGGTTCTACAACCGGCAGCACCAAGCCCGGTGGGAGGCCGTGCGAGTGCAGGGTCTGCGCTACGGGCTGCCTCAACTGGACGCACTGCACCACTCCCGGTTCGAGGACGCGATACGGGAGCTGATGCGCCGGGACGGCTGCCGGGACGCTCAGCGGGTCGGCGGGGGTGGTGATCTGGGAGCGGATGTGAAGGCAACCGACCCGTTCGGGCGGCGCTGGGTAATCCAATGCAAGCACCGCCGCAACGGGGCTCGGGGCTCGGCGGTGGGTACGCCGGATCTCCAGGTTCTCAACGGGACGGCCCGGCAGGTGCACGGGGCGGATATCGCGGTGATTGTGACGAACGGAAGGGTGACCGCGCCGGCCGTCGTATTCGCCAAGCAGTAGAGGCTGCACGTGGTGGACCGCCAGACGCTGGGATCTGGGCGTCGGGCTCCCGCCCACTGTGGGAGCTGCTGCGGGCCGTACCTCCTCCTCGCAGGCCCACCGCCCTGAGCTGAGTGGGCAGTGGGCTTCACTTGAACTCCGCTGGCACACGCTCAAGGTCCGATGGCATAGGGCGACGCTCAGAGAGTGGTTCGTGAGCTGATGCCCGTTTCAGCCTTTCGGTTGGGGCGGGCAGGCTGGTCACGGGCTCGCCGGGTGGTTACGGCCGCGGCTGAGGGAAGAAGCCCTGCTCGGTTTCGACCAGGGTTCCGCGCTCGGCCAGTCGTTTGAATTCCTCGGCAGCCTTGTCGGACCCATCCAACAGCGCGGTCACCCCGCGGCGAGCTCCACAGAATCCTCAGTATCGACGTACAGAAAGGCGCGACGGGGAAAGAACGCCAGTAGGCTGCCGATGAGACCGCCCAAGGTATTGAACAGGACATCGTCGACGTCAACCGTGCGGCCGGCATTCATCACGTACTGCGTCGCCTCGATCAGAACACTCAGAGCGAGGCAGATCAACACGGCCCGGCCCAGCCGCGGCTGCTGGGGGACGAACACCAGCAGTAGGGCGAGAGGGACAAACATCAGGGCGTTCGCCAGTTGCAAGCGCAGGATCATCTCCTGCTCCATGCTGCCCATACCCATGGTGGACAGATCGCTCCCCCAGAGACCCTCACCGGGTACCCACGAGATGTACCGTTGCCCACCGCTGCCGATCGACTGGCTCGGGATCAGCGTGACTGCGAGGATCACCAGCAAGCAGCATGCCAGAGACACACGACACAACATCGGGATGATGCCCTGCGTGCGCGCTTCAATTGCAGCAGCCCCCCAGGGAATCGCTGCACACAAGAAAAGAAATCCCGCCACGGTGGCGAAATTTAGGTAGAGAATGATCTCCCACACGATGAATCTTCCCTTGAGTATCAGGTAGGGCTGCGGGTGCCGCATACATGGTGCGACACCCGCTAGGCTACCGTCAGGGGCAACGCCACTTGGTGACGTACGTCGCGCCCTTGTACTCCATGATGCCGCGGATGCAGTCGCCGGCATCGATGGAGTGTTTCTGGCTCAGCTCACCGTAGCTGCTGACCGAGCTGAGCTTCACGCTGCCGTAGTAGTTCTCCGCAGCGGTGATCTGGTCGTTCTTGCGTTGGTCGCCAAGCTTAACGGTGATCGGGTCCCCGTTACGGGAGTAGCTGACGGTAAACGTATAGGTACCCTTGGTACCGATTGTCCCGCCATTGATGCACAGGCTGCCGTTAGAGGTCTCTCCGCAACCGGAAGGCGTCGCGGACGCAGACGGAGCGGCGACAACAGTGGCCCCCAGAACGGCAACCAGGGATGCAACAGCCCCCATGGACCGCTTAACGTTCTTCACTTTTCGAAATCTCCCGTTGATTACGGGCACCTTGGTCAGAGGTGCCTAAAGGTAGGGAAAATTAAGGACGCCCGAGCAGTCGGGCAATTCTCCCCCGGTCCGCGAAGATCTTATCAGGTTCATGATCAAGAAAAATTTCCTCAATATTCACAGCATGCCCCAATTGCCCATTTTGACCGTAGGGTCTTCCCTGGTGTTGGTCCCGGATTCCAGGTAAGGCTCCAGCGAGCCTGTGACCAGCCTGCCTGCCCCAGCCGAAAGGCTGAAACGGGCATTAGTTCACGTACCGCCCTCTCAGAGCTAGTTGGCCAGGCTGCCCGACGCGTAGCGTCGCCGTGTGCTGGCACTTTTCGACCTCGACAACACCATGATTGACCGACGTGGGGGCTTGGAGGACTGGGCTCGCGGCTTCGTGCGGTCGCGACGACTGCCCGGGGGAGCGGAGTCCGTCATCTATGAGCGGCTCCGGGAACGTGCCTATCCGGCGGACTTCGTCCATCTACGGGAGGCGCTTGGGCTCAGCGACGACCCGGGCGACCTCTGGCGTGAGTACGTCGATGGCATCGCGCGTTCAGTGCGTAGTTTTCCCGGGGCTCGGGAGGGGCTCGAAGCGCTGCGCGGTGCGGGGTGGACGCTCGGTATCGCGACGAATGGCGCGGAGGATATTCAGCGGGCCAAGCTCGCCGCGACCGGGCTCGTGTCGTTCTTCGACGGGATCGCGGTCTCGGAGGAGATTGGGGCCAGGAAACCGGCGTACGAGCATTTCGAGGCCGCCGCCATGCTCTGCGGCGTCCGGCTCGCCGCGGGAGGGTGGATGGTCGGAGACGGGCCTGAGACGGATATAGAGGGAGGCCACACGGCGGGACTTCGCACGGCGTGGGTGGCCAACGGCCGTACATGGAGCGACGGCCCCCGTGAGCCCGACCTTGTGGTGCAGGGCGTCGCGGAGGCCATTGAGATGATGCAAGCGGCGGTGAGCTAGTCGGGCTCGTCATCCGGCGAATCGTGCAGATGACCGAGCGCCTCGGGAGTGCTCAGGGATGAGTCCCTGAGGGCATCCCATCGGCTCATGACCGCGGCTGACGCCTCTGCCAGATCGGCGGGGAGCCCGGCTTCCCGCAGGGCGTCGGCCACCTCGCCCATTTCAGGGCCCCAACGCCATGACCGCGCGGCCACCTTCGGGATGTAGGCCGTCTCCGCGAGGTAGTTGGTGGTGCGGCCCTGCGCGATGTCGAGCAGCTCCCCTTCTACTCCGTAGTCCTTGGCGAGGGCATACGCGACCGCGGCAAGGACACGGCTCGCCTTCTGGTAGCTGCTGTACGACAACTTCAGCGCAGAAGCGCGTCCGATGCCGCCGGGCAGCGGGTGCGCCTGCACGGCCGTGCCTGTGAAGAGCGACGCGACGGGGGTCAGCGCGTCCGCCGGGTCAGACAGATAGCCTCGAAGAGGCCCCGTGGGCGGACATGAGCGGCAAGCCCCTCGATGCCCGCGGACTGGCGCGGATGCTCCGCGAGTACATGACCGCCGACAACACCCCGGTCACGGCACGGAACATCAAGACCGGCGGCAGCGTGATGAAGGGCTACTACGCCGCGGACTTGCACGACGCGTGGGAGCGGTACTGCCCCCCACCCCCTGAGAGTCCGCTACTTCCGCTACCGAGCAGGTCGGAGGCCTAGAAAAGGTAGCGGCAAGCCTGGATTTATCCGCTACCCGCACCACTCCATCCGCTACCGCTACCCGTATCCGCTACCTCGATTATGCCCCTGACCAGGGCGGTAGCGGAGGTAGCGGACCTGACAGGAAGGGGGCCCGATCGCCCCCGCGTCCTCGCTGAGGAGAAGTCACCGAATGGATCCGGCTCAGCTCACCGACTCCATCGATCCCACTCTGGTTTTGCTCACCGTCGAGGAAGCCGCGCGACGCCTCCGCATCGGCCGGACTGTCTGCTACCGGCTCATCAGCTCCGGAGAGCTGGAGTCCATCACCGTCGGCCACCTCCGCAGGGTGCCCGTCGACGCCGTACCCGAGTACGTGGCCCGCCGCCGCAAAACCCACCGTCCCGCAGCCTCGATAGTCGCCGCCTGAGGAGTACGCCCATGGCAGACGAGAACGACAGCACGAAGCGCACCCGCCAGCCCAACGGTCGATCGTCCATCTACCTTGGCAAGGACGGGAAATGGCACGGCCGTGTCACCGTCGGTATCCGCGACGACGGCAGTCCCGACCGCCGGCACGTTGAACGCAAGACCCGAGCCGAGGTGACCGACGCCGTCCGCGAGTTGGAGCGGCAGCGTGACGCCAAGACCATGCGGAAGCTGGGCAAGCCCTGGACGGTCAAGACGTGGCTGACGCACTGGGTCGACAACATCGCCCCGCTCGGAGTGAACGAGAACACGATGGTGGGCTACGGCGTCGTCGTACGGAAGCACCTGATCCCCGGTCTCGGCGCCCACAGGCTCGACAGGCTGAAGCCCGAGCACATCGAGCACTTCTACGGGACGATGCAGGCAAACAGCCGTAAGGCCGGAACGATTCACCAGATCCATCGCACGTTCCGCACTGCGCTGAATGAGGCAGTCCGGCGTGGCCACCTCGGGCAAAACCCCGTACGACTGGCCAAGGCTCCCCGCGTACGAGAGCAGGAAGTCGAGCCGTACCCCGTGGAAGACGTGCAGAGGCTGCTTCGAGCGGCCGACGAGCGTAGGAACTCCGCACGTTGGGCCGTGGCCCTCGCTCTGGGACTCCGTCAGGGTGAGGCGCTGGGACTCAAGTGGACGGATGTGGATCTGGGCAGGGGTGTTCTGATGGTCCGCCGAAGCCGCCGGCGCCCGCGCTATGCCCACGGATGCGGAGACACGTGCGGCAGAAAAGCCGGGTACTGCCCGCAGCGTCAGCGGACCAACCCGGAGACCGCCGACACCAAGTCTCGTGCCGGACGGCGAGCGGTCGGGCTTCCTGCACAGCTTGTGGACTTGCTGCGCACGCACCGGACCAAGCAGGAAGCCGAGCGCCTGGAGGCAGGCGACAAGTGGACGGATGAGGGCTGGCTCTTCACGACCGAGACCGGTCGCGGAACCTCGCCCCGCACGGATTACGACGACTGGAAGGAGCTGTTGCGTGACGCGAAGGTACGAGACAGCCGCCTGCACGATGCACGGCACACCGCGGCTACGGTCCTGTTGATCCTCGGAGTCTCCGAGCGCGCCGTCATGGGGCTCATGGGCTGGTCCTCAACGGCCATGGCCGCGAGGTATCAGCACATGGTCGACACGGTCCGCAGCAACGTCGCGCGGCAGGTTGACGGACTCTTGTGGAAGTCGAGCGATGACCGCTCGGACGACGATGACGATGGGACCGCTGGGAAGCTCGTGCGGGCTGGTTAGAGGGCGTCTGAAAAGCCTGTCAGCGGGCTGGTCTTGCGAGGCGGCGCACGAGGAGCATGGCCATGGAGAGGTATATGACATTCTCCGAGCAGACGCGCAGGTACTCGTAGTCCTTTGATAGGCGGCGGCACCGTCCCAGCCAGGCAAACGTCCGCTCCACCACCCAACGGCGCGGGACCACCGCGAAGAGGGGCACTGCCGGTGGTGGTGTCCCCACCCGAGCCCAGGTCGAGCGGAATCCACCATCACGGCGCTGCACGACCTCCACGGTAATGCCGGTGGCTTTCCGGGCCCAGGCGTGGAAGTCGGCGCCGCGGTAGCCCTGGTCCGCCCACACGTGTCGTAGGCGCGGAAAGGCATCGGCAGCACGGGCGAACAGCACCACAGCTCCATCACGGTCGCCGACGCCGGCCGGGCTCACGCAGGTGACCAGGACGGTGCCGCGGGTGTCGACGAGCAGGTGGCGCTTGATGCCGCTGACCTTCTTGCCGCCGTCGTATCCGTGCTGGCCACCGCGCTCACTGGCCCGGACGCTCTGGCTGTCCACGATGGCCGCGCTGGGAGTGGGATCACGGCCGAGCTGTGCCCGCTCGCGTTCACGCAACGCCGTCAACATCCGCTCCCACACGCCTTCTTGCTGCCAGCGCCGCCAGTAGTGGTAAACCGTCTGCCACGGCGGCAGGTCATGCGGCAACAATCTCCAGGCGCAGCCGGCCCGCAGCCAGTACACCAACGCGTTGAGAATCTCCCGCCGCGTGTGTTTCGCCGGCCGACCACCGGGCTTGACCGCCGGAACCAGCGGACGGAGGATCTCCCACTCCGGATCAGAAAGATCCGTCGAATAGCAGGTACGCAGCCCGCACACCCCAGCCCCCGAAAGTGCGCCACCACCCCGCTACCAGGCAACTTGCCCGCTGACAGGCTTTTCAGACGCCCTCTAAGAGCGGCTGTGGGCCGCAGTCCTCCCATGAGGGGTGCGGCCCAACCTGCCGAAATTCGTGCGCATCCGGTCCCCGGCCTTACATCCTGCCGTCATGGACGATGGACTGGTGGCGTTAGTGGCAGCGGGCGCGGGGCTGGTCGGTGCGCTTGGCGGCGCAGCTATGGGTGGACTGGCCGCGGTCCGTGGGGCGCGTATAGGTGCCGAGACCACGGCGCGCGCGACGATCGAACAGGCGCGGGCCCAAGAACGTGCTCAGCACGACCACTGGTTGCGGGACGAGAGGAAACGCGCGGCGGTCCTCATGCTTGAGGTGTACGACAGGTTCACCATTGCCGCATCCAACGTCACGCGCATGTTCGACCTGGAGATCGAGGCATCAGCCGATGTCTGGAGCGCTTATCACACGAGCATGAACGAGATTCGGACGTGTTACTTCCCCCTCCGTCTCCTCGGACCCGCTCGGGTGCATCAGGCGGCACGCGAGCTCTGGCAGTTGACCGAGCAGTACAACGAAGGGATTCAGGAGTGGGCCGACGGCATCATGACGGCGACCGACGAAATCAGGGCCGGGTGGCGGGCTCGCGAGGAGCAGCAGAGGTACACACTCGGACGTGCACACAGCGACCTGATTGATGCTGTGAGCGAGTCATTGCAGGGTAGTGACGCCGTCCAACGCCCCAACTGAGACGGAAATTGAGACGGAGCAGCACGAAAGGCCCGGCGTGATGAGCCGGACCTTTCGTCTACCTGCGGTAGCGGAGGGATTTGAACCCTCGGTGACTTGCGCCACACTCGCTTTCGAGGCGAGCTCCTTCGGCCGCTCGGACACGCTACCGAGAGAGACCTTACCCCAAGGTGGGGCGTGCTCCGAAATCCGTTTCCCCTACTCCCGGGGACTCATCGGGGGCGTATTGGAGACGTGTCGGGGACTCGTCGGGCAGGGTCAGCGGGCGCGGAAGAAGTCGGTGAGTACGTGTGCGCACTCGTCGGCGAGGACGCCCTCGATCACCTCGGGGCGGTGGTTGAGCCTGCGGTCGCGTACGAGGTCCCAGAGGGAGCCGGCCGCGCCGGCCTTCTCGTCGCGGGCGCCGTAGACGACCCGGTCCACCCGGGACTGCACGAGTGCGCCCGCGCACATGACGCAGGGCTCCAGGGTGACGACGAGCGTGCAGCCGGACAGCCGCCATTCGCCCAGTTTGGCGGCGGCCCTACGGAGCGCGAGAACCTCGGCGTGCGCCGTCGGATCGCCGGTCGCCTCGCGCTCGTTGTGCCCGGTCGCGAGCACCGTCGTACCGTCCGTGGACAGTACGACGGCGCCGACGGGAACATCCCCGCCGCGGACGGCGAGCTGGGCCTCGTCCAGGGCGAGCCGCATCGCGGCCCGCCAGCGGTCGCGCACCGGATCGGGTTGAGGGGTCTCCTTGGCAGTGCTCACCAGGGGAACCTAGCCGAGGAACCTAACGGACGGTCTCCAGAACCTCCGCCGCTCCCAGCGAGTCGGCGATCGTGCTGAGCGCGTCGCCTTCGTCCAGGGCGAGCAGTTCCTTTTCGCTGACACCGAGATCGGCGAGGATGTCGCGGTCCCCGACGGGGCTGTGCGACACGGTCTCGCCGGAGGCGCCGGTTTCCTCGTCCTCCTCGTCGGAGTCGTTTTCGTTGTCGGGCTCACCGTCCTCGGTGCCGTCCAGGTCCAGGGAGTCGAGGTCGGCGACATCGTCGTCGCCGGGCTCCCTTCCGAGCAGTTCGTCCGTGAGCAGGATCTCGCCGTACGAGCTGCGGGCAGCCGCTGCGGCGTCCGAGACGTAGATACGAGGGTCCTCCTCACCGTCCAGGCGGAGGACGCCGAACCACGCGTCCTCCTGCTCGATGAGTACGAGTACCGTGTCGGCCTCCTCCGAGGCTTCACGGGCCAGATCCGTCAGATCCGACAGGGTCTCCACATCGTCCAGCTCTGTGTCGCTCGCTTCCCACCCGTCTTCGGTGCGCGCGAGCAGTGCGGCGAAGTACACCGTGACTCTCCCACTGTCATAGGCGTGCCGGTTGGGGGTCCCCCCGGCGGAGGCTGTGGGCGGGGCGCGTTTCTCCGAGTCCCACCCACTCGGAATCGTGGCAGAAACAGAGCCCTCAGGGGACGTCTTCGGCCTGCTGTGTCTGCCTCTTTTGATCGCTAACAGCGGATCGTACGCGGCCGTCGGCACCACATACGCACCTCCCCGCCCTCACGGCGTGGGCGGCGCGTGGACGGGTCGCCGGCGGATGTCGCGCACCCGCACGGCGTGGTTGCCGGTGAAGGGCGCGCAAGCACATGGTGCGGCTGGGGGTGAGAGGCGCGCAAGCACCTCGCGGGGCTGTCGGCGGACGGTGTGCGCGCGGCGCGGGTCGCTACCGGCACGACCGCGTGGTCACCAGCGGAACGTGCGCATACGCATGGCGTGGCGCATGCGGGCGGTCTTGGCGCGGCGGGGCTGGACGCGGTCGCGCAGTTCGCGCGCCTCGGCCAGGTCGCGGAGGAACTGGGCGCGGCGTCGGCGGCGCTCGGCGTCCGTCTCCAGCCGCTCGGGGAACTCCTCTTCCCGGTCTCGCACAGGCTCACCACCCCAGGTCCGTCCCTCCCACTTTCCCCCTGATGGGCGGTTTGATGCCAGCGGACGGGTCAAGGGGAGGGTGGAACGGTGTCCGGTGGGGCAGTGGCGGGCGCCCGGAGCCCGGTTACTGTTGGGGACATGCGTCTCCACGTCGTCGACCACCCCCTGGTCGCCCATAAGCTCACCACTCTGCGCGACCAGCGCACCGACTCCGCGACCTTCCGGCGGCTCGCCGACGAGCTGGTCACTCTGCTCGCCTACGAGGCCACCCGGGACGTGCGCACGGAGCAGGTCGACATCGTGACCCCGGTCTCCCCGACCACCGGTGTCAGGCTCTCCTACCCGCGCCCCCTCGTCGTGCCGATCCTGCGGGCCGGCCTCGGCATGCTCGACGGCATGGTGCGGCTGCTGCCGACCGCCGAGGTGGGCTTCCTGGGCATGGTGCGCGACGAGGAGACGCTCCAGGCGTCCACGTACGCGACCCGCATGCCGGACGACCTCTCCGGGCGCCAGGTGTACGTCCTTGACCCGATGCTGGCCACCGGCGGCACCCTCGTCGCGGCGATCCACGAGCTGATCAAGCGCGGCGCCGACGACGTCACCGCCGTGGTGCTCCTGGCCGCCCCCGAGGGCGTCGAGTTCATGGAGCGCGAGCTGGCGGGCGCACCGGTGACGGTCGTGACCGCGTCGGTCGACGAGCGGCTCAACGAGCACGGCTACATCGTGCCGGGCCTCGGGGACGCGGGCGACCGGATGTACGGGGCTGCCGAGTAGGTACGTATCTACACGTACCTATCTACCTACCTACCTACCGTGTGTACGCCTTCAGCAGCTGTTCTTCGTGGCGGAGGGCGTCGGCTGGGGCTGGGCCAGGACGGCCAGCGCCTTGTCGGCGTCCTCCTTCACTGTCAGGTTCTTGAAGCCGGTGCCGATGATCAGGTCGACCTGATCGGCCTTCGTACGGCCGTCGGTCTTCAGCTGGGCGCCGGAGAGCTGGGTGTTCAGCACCGGCAGCGCGGCCTGGGCCGCGCCCTTCGCGCCGAGCAGTATCCCCGCGCCGTCGACCTTCTTGTCGTACGCGCCCGTCGCGTTGCCCACGTCGCCGATCCGGAAGCCGCGCTTCTTCAGCTCGTCAGCGGTCTCCTTGGCGAGTCCGCTGCGGGGCGTCGCGTTGAAGACGTTCACGGTGATCTGGCCCGGCTTGGGGAGTGCCTTGGCGGCGACGGAGGTCGTGGAGGCGCTGGAGGCGGTGGCCGAGGGGCTTGCCTTCGACGCGCAGTCCGCTTTCGGTCCCGCCGCCGCGGCCTTGTCACCGCCGCCTGTGAAGACGTCGATGAGCTGCAGGGTTCCCCACCCGATCAGCCCTATCGCGGCGACGGTGACGACGACCAGGAACGCGAGCCTGCGCCGCCCGCGGGGTCGGCGCATCCGCGGGTACTTGTCCCCCGTGATCCGGTACTGGCCGCCCATGCCAGGGGGAGTGAGCATGCTCATGGGCGCAGCGTAGTGCTCCGCGGCGACGATAACTACTAGATGATCATTGTCCCGCGCGCAGTCCAACCCAAAAGGGTCAACAAGCGTCGGTCAGTCCAGTTCCAGCACGCGTGCGTGCAGTACCTGGCGCTGCTGGAGCGCCGCGCGGACGGCGCGGTGCAGGCCGTCCTCCAGGTACAGATCGCCCTGCCACTTCACGACGTGCGCGAAGAGGTCGCCGTAGAACGTGGAGTCCTCGGCGAGCAGCGTTTCCAGGTCGAGCTGGCCCTTGGTCGTCACCAGCTGATCGAGGCGGACCGGGCGCGGCGCGACATCCGCCCACTGCCGGGTGCTTTCCCGGCCGTGGTCGGGGTACGGCCGGCCGTTTCCGATGCGCTTGAAGATCACACGGAAAGCCTACCGGTCAAGACCTTCCGGGCGCAGCCATGGCGACGGAGTGCGACGCTGGAAAAGACGCCTTAAATCGGGGTAAACCGGGAACAGGGGCCTGATATGAGTGACAGCGAGACCGTACCTCCGGCCACTGCCGGGACCGCGCCCGCGGCCGCCGCTGCTGAGACGGCGGGAAGCGCTCCCGCGACGGGCGGAGGGGCTCCCGGAGTGAGCGGTGGGGCTCCCGGGGCGAACGGTGACTCTTCCGGGGCTGTCGGTGGCGCCGCCGCTCTCCCCAAGGAGGCCCTGGAAATCGCCTCCGGGTATGCCTTCTCGGGGCCCGCCCTCGATCTCGGCGCGCTGCTCTGGGACGCGCGGTGCCTGCCCGACGTACAGATCCGCATTCCGCTGCCGATGCTGAACCGGCACGGACTGGTCGCCGGCGCCACCGGCACCGGGAAGACCAAGACCCTTCAGCTGGTCGCCGAGCAATTGTCGGCGCAGGGCGTGCCCGTCTTCCTCGCCGACATCAAGGGCGACGTCTCCGGGATCTCGGCGCCCGGCGCCCCGAACGACAAGGTGCAGGGGCGGGCCGCCGATGTACGTCAGGAGTGGGTGGCGACCGGTTTCCCCGCCGAGTTCTACGCCCTCGGCGGCATGGGGCACGGCATCCCCGTACGGGCCACGATCACGAGCTTCGGACCGGTGCTGCTCTCCAAAGTGCTCCAGCTCAACCAGACCCAGGAGCAGTCGCTCGGCCTGATCTTCCACTACGCCGACCAGAAGGGCCTGGAACTGGTCGACCTGAAGGACCTGCGCGCGGTCGCCACCTTCCTGACCTCGGACGAGGGCAAGGCGGAGCTGAAGGGGATCGGCGGGCTCTCGACCGCGACGGCGGGCGTGATCCTGCGCTCCCTCACCGCCTTCGAGGCGCAGGGCATGAGCCCCTTCTTCGGAGAGCCGGAGTTCGACACGAGCGAGCTGCTGCGGGTGGCGGGGGACGGGCGGGGTGTCGTGTCCGTGCTGGAGCTGCCCGAGGTGCAGGACAAGCCGCAGCTCTTCTCGACCTTTTTGATGTGGCTGCTTGCCGACCTTTTCCACGACCTTCCTGAGGTCGGTGACTCGGAGAAGCCGAAGCTCGTCTTCTTCTTCGACGAGGCCCATCTTCTTTTCAACGACGCGTCGAAGGCCTTCCTGGACTCCATCACGCAGACCGTCCGGCTCATTCGCTCGAAAGGCGTCGGCGTCTTCTTCGTGACCCAGACCCCGAAGGACGTCCCGGCCGATGTCCTCGGCCAGCTCGGCAACCGCGTCCAGCACGCCCTGCGCGCCTTCACGCCCGACGACCAGAAGGCGCTGAAGGCCACGGTGAAGACCTTCCCGAACTCGCCGTACGACCTGGAGGAGGTTCTCACCGGCCTCGGCACCGGCGAGGCCGTGATCACCGTGCTCAGCGAGAAGGGCGCGCCGACGCCGGTCGCGGTGACGCGGCTGCGGGCGCCGCAGTCCCTGATGGGGCCGGTAGACGCGGGCGTTCTCGATGCGGCGGTGAAGGGGTCGGCGCTGTACGGGCGCTACGCGCAGGCGGTGGACCGTGAGTCCGCGTACGAGAAGCTCACGGCGGCGGAGGCTGCGCGTGAGCCGGTGGCGCCTGAAGCCGTGTCGTCCCCTGAGAAGAGGCGGGCCAAGGAGCCCAGGGCGGACGCTTCCGTTGTCGAGCAGGTTGTCGGCAGCGGGATGTTCAAGTCGCTTGCGCGGTCGGTGGGGACGCAGATCGGGCGGGAGATCACGCGGTCGCTTTTCGGGACGGCTCGGCGGAAGCGGTAGGGCCCTCGGCGGGGGTTTCGCGACGGACCCGGGGTGGCCGCCCCCCTTCGGTGAGAGGGGCGGCCGGCTTCCCGTTGGTCAGCTGCTTTCGGGCTTCTTCGGGGGTGTTTTCTGCTGTTGTCCGTCCGGGAGCTGACGGGGTGCCGGCTTCGGTGCGTTGCGTACGGCGTCCGCGCGCAGGAGGGCGCGCAGGACCGCGTAGGGGTCCTTGGGCATGGGGAGTCCTTGCGTTCGCTGGTGAGTGAGTGGGTGACGGGTCCGGAGGCGTCCGGAGGGCCGGGACTCTCAGCAGCGCAGGACCGTGCAGCGCAGTGCGTGCAGGGTGGGGGAAGGCGGTGGTGGCGTGGGTACGGGGCGGGGGTGCGGGTTCGGCCCCGGGTGGGTCGCCTTGGCGGGGGGTGCGGGGCGCAGGGGGGTGGCGGGGCGGTGGCTCTGGCGGGCGGGTGGGCGCAGGGCCGTGTCGAGTACGTCGGGTTCGGCGCCGGGGGCTTCGGGGGCCGAGGGGGCCGCGGGGGTGGCGGGGGCGGCCGGGCCTGCGGGGGCTTCGGTGGCGAGCGCGCCGGGGGGTGCGGTGAGTGCCGTCGGGTGCGGGGTCGTCGCGAGGATCGCGACGACCAGCAGGACGAGCACCCGTAGCTTCATGTCACGTCATGTCCCCGTCGGAGGCCGGTGGTTCATCGGGGGACGGTGAGATCCGCCCTCTTGGCGTACGGGGCGGGTGCGGTGTTGACGACGAAGAGTTGTGTCGTCCGTCAGAGGGCGCGTGGGACATGGTGGGCCAGTGTGCGGATCCGGAAGGCCGTGACGATCTCGGTGATGCCTACCGCGAGGAGCCAGAGGCCGCCCACGAGGGTGAGGACGGCGACCGACTCGAAGGGCGACACGATCAGGACGATGCCGGCGAGGAAGCTGACGATCCCGAGGAAGATCTGCCAGCTCCGGGCCGGTACGCCCGGGTCGGAGGCGGCGGCGAGGGTCTGGGTGATGCCGCGGAACAGCCAGCCGATGCCGATCCACAGGGCCAGCAGCAGGATCGACTGCATCGCGCCGCGGAAGCAGAACAGGCCCAGCAGGATGGACAGGGCGCCGCTGATGAACGCCATCACCCGGAGGGATGTCGCGGCGTGTGTGCCGAAGGCGGAGACCAGTTGCAGTACGCCGCTGAAGAGCAGGTAGAGGCCGAAGAGGACGCCTGCGGCGAGGAGTGAGGCGCCCGGCCAGACCAGCACCATGACGCCCAGCGCGAGCGCGGCGACTCCGGCGGCGAGGACCGCCTGCCAGGCGCTGCGGGTGAGGAGGTTCAGGGGGCCTTCGAGGGGGGTGGGGGGCGCGTCTCTTTCCTCGGTCATGTCTCATGCTGGGGACGGTTTGGGGGGCGTCGCCACCGGGGTGGACCGAGTGGTGGATGTCGCGTGCGGGGCGGTGTGCGTGCCGGTGTCCGGTGCGGGTGCGCTGTCCGGTGCCGGTGCCGGTGCCGGTGCCGGTGCCGGTGCGTGGGTCGTCTGGTGGGTGGGTCGGGGGCGTGCCGGTAGGTCCCGCCCGTCGCCGACGGATCAGACGTCGGGCAAGGGTGTGGGGGTCCGGTGACGCGGGCGTACGCGACGGGCATGTGGACGTACCGGCACGCCCCCTTCCGCCGTCGTTCGGCTGCGGGCCGTGGGGGCTTCGGGTCTTCGGGCTCTGGGTTATTTGTCGGTCGCTTTTGCTGCCTTGGCGGCAGCCTTCATTTCCTGTTTGTGGGCTCGGACCTTGGTGAGGGAGTCGGGGCCTGTGATGTCCGCTACCGAGCGGAAGGAATGGGGGTCGCCGTAGGGGCCTGCGGCCTCGCGCCAGCCCTTGGGGTGGATGTTGAGTTGTTTGCCCAGGAGGGCCAGGAAGATCTGGGCCTTCTGGGGGCCGAAGCCGGGGAGTTCCTTGAGGCGCCGGAGGAGTTCGTCACCGGTGGTGACGTCGTTCCAGACGGCGCTCGCGTCTGAGGCGTAGTGCTCGACGAGGTACTGACACAGCTGCTGGATGCGCTTGGCCATGGAGCCGGGGTAGCGGTGTACGGCCGGCTTCGTGGAGAGGAGGGCGGCGAAGGCCTCGGGGTCGTACGTGGCGATCTCGTCGGCGTCGAGGTCGTTCGTGTTCATGCGCTGGGCGATCGTGTACGGGCCCGCGAACGCCCATTCCATCGGAACCTGCTGGTCCAGGAGCATGCCGACGAGGGCTGCCAGGGGGCTGCGTCCGAGGAGTTCGTCGGCTTCGGGCTGCTGGGCCAGGTGGAGGGTGACGTCCATGGATCGATGATGGCGGGTGTGGCGTCAGGTCGCGCGCCAGTAGCCCAGCGCGTGCACCCGCCGGCGGGGAAGCACCAGCTCCTTGCGGACGTACGACGTCAGGGAGCGGGCGGAGAGCGTGGCGGGCGGGGGCGAGGCGGAGGCGGTGCCCTGGACCGTCGCCTCGATGGTGTCCCCGGGCTTCGCCGACCTCGCGCAGTCGCTCGCGCAGCCCTCGTGCGGGGCGAACTCCAGGCTGAAGGTGCCGGTCGCCGGGACCGGGTCGACCAGTGCCTACGCCCGCTGGTGCGGCTTGCCCGCGTTGTCGAACCACAGGCGTACCCACATGGTGGGGTGTACGCCGGTCGCCGCGAGCATGCCGCCGTCGGTGAGGTGGAGGCGCCGGTAGTGCGGGGTGACGTCCTCGGCGCCCGTCACCGTGGACGTGAAGTCCTTGCCGCGGAACAGTTTGAGGACCGCACCCTCCCAGCCGTGCCCCGGAACCATGCGGTCTCCACCCCTCACGTACGATTTCTCCTCGAAGGTGGTTAGGTTAGCCTAACCTGAGAAGAGTGGGGATGGACCGTGACCGTCGAGATCTACCGTGACGCCTGGGGAATCCCTCACCTGCGCGCCGACAGCGCACTCGCACTCGCCCGTGCCCAGGGCCGGGTCACCGCCGTGGACCGGGCCTGGCAGCTGGAGGTCGAGCGGCACCGCTTCCAGGGCACCTCCGCCGGGTTCCTCGGCGCCGAGGCCGTCGCCTGGGACCGGTTCGCCCGACAGGCCCGGCTCGACGACACCGCCAGACGCTGTTTCGCCGCCCTGGAGAGACGGGATCCCGAGACCGCCGCGTGGGTCGTGTCGTATGCGGACGGGGTCAATGAGGGGCTTGTGGAGGGTGGCCGGCGGGCGGTCGAGTTCGCGGAGACCGGGCTCGTTCCGGGGCGCTGGGAGCCGTGGACCCCGCTCGGCGTCTGGCTCGGCACGCACATCCTCTTCGCCGGATTTCCCGCCAAGCTGTGGCGCGAGCAGGTCATGCGGCGGCTCGGCGCGGAGGCCGTGGAGCTCTTCGCCACCGACGGCCCCGGTACCTCCGGCAGCAACGGGTGGCTGGTGAGCGGCGCGCGGACCGTCACCGGGCACGCGCTCATCGGCGGCGACCCGCATCGCTTCATCGAGGACCCCGGCGTCTACCAGCAGATTCACCTGGCCTGCCCCGAGTTCGACGTCGTCGGCCTCGCCGTCCCCGGCGTCCCGGGCATCGCCCACTTCGGTCACACGGGCCACGTCGCCTGGGCGATCACCAACGCGATGGCCGACTACCAGGATCTCTACCGGGAGCGGTTGCGGCAGGGCGGTTCGTCGTCGGTCGAGGCGCTCGGTCCCGATGGCACGTGGCGGTCCGCGGCGCGGCACGTGGAGAGGGTGGAGGTGGCCGGAGGCTCGTCCGTCGAGGTCGAGGTGATCGAGACGGAGCGGGGGCCGGTCATCATCGGGGGAGTCGGTGCGGAGGAGTCCATCAGTCTCCGTTATCCGCCTCGCGTCACCGAGGACCTCGGTTTCAGTGCGCTGCTTCCTCTTCTGCGAGCCCGTCAGGTCGCCGATGTGGACCGGGCGTTCGACCTCTGGGCCGAGCCCGTGAACGTCGTCCAGGCCGCCGACACCGCGGGCGGGCTGCTGCATCGGGTCGCGGGACGGGTTCCGGTGCGGAGTGCGGACAACCGGACGCGGATCGTGGACGCGTGGGAGCCGGGGCGGGAGTGGCGGGGCCGGCATGACGAGATGCCCCACGCCGCCGGTGCCGAGATCGCCGTCATGGCCAACCAGCGGGGGCTCGCCACTCCGTTCGGTGTCGAGTTCGCCGCGCCCCATCGTGCCGCGCGCATCCAGGAACTTCTCCATACACAGGCGAAGTGGGCCGCCGGTGACATGGCGGCCCTCCACATGGACACTCATCTCGCCTCGGCCGGGGCGCTGTTGGACCATCTCGCGGCTCTCGGTGAGGAGTTGAGCCCGTCGGCCGTCGCCCTGCTGGACCAACTCCTCGGCTGGGACCGGCACATGGACGCCGAGAGTGTCGGCGCCGCGGCGTTCGCGGCGGTCCGCAGTGCGGTTGTACGACGGCTCGCGGCGCACCCCGCGCTTGCCGTGCTCGCCGACCCGCCCCCGTACCCGGAGATCTTCCTACCCTGGCTCGCCCTCACTCCACGCGTCGCCTTCGCCCTCGAAAGCCTGCTGAGGGCCGAGGAGTTGTACGGCATCGATCGCGCCGCGGTGGTGGGTGCGGCTGTCGAGGACGTGGCCGCCGACTGGACCCCGCGCACCTGGGGCGAGACCCACCGGCTCGCCCCCTGGCGCGCGGTCGCTGTCACGTCGTACGACGAACCGGGGCTCTCCGGCGACCACGACTGTGTGCTGTGCACCTCGGCGGTGCCGGGGCTCAGCGATCTGAGCGTGCGCGGTCCGGCCGCCCGTTACGTGTGGGATCTCGCCGACCGGGACCAGAGCCTCTGGGTGGTGCCGCTCGGCGCCGACGGTGTCCCGGGGGCCGTCCACCACCGTGACCAACTCCCCTTGTGGGTCAAGGGAGATCTGGTCCGAGTGACCACCGACTGGAATGTACTGACCAAGGAGAACCATGCGGACTGAGCCGTACGCCGGGCGCCGTGACGCCGTCCACGAGGAGCTCGTCGACGGCTTCGGGACCATCCGGATCCTGCCCGTCGACCCGCACGCCGACCTGGACGTCATCCACGGCTGGGTGAGCGAGGAGCGCGCCGCGTTCTGGGGCATGAACGGGCTCGGCAGAGAGCAGGTGCTGGAGATCTACGTTCATCTGGACTCGCTCGACACCCACCACGCCTTCCTCGCGGTCAAGGACGGCGCACCGGCCGCGCTCTTCCAGACGTACGAGCCCCACGCGGACCGCGTCAGCGAGTGCTACGACGTCCAGGACGGGGACATCGGGATCCACCTGCTGATCGGGCCCGCGGGACCCGGCGGCGGGCGGCCGGGCTGGTCGGCAGCGTTGCTGGCCGCGTTCACCACGTATGTGCTGGTCGGTCTCGACCGGCAGCGGGTCGTGGTCGAGCCCGACGCGCGCAACACGAAGGCGATCTCCATGCTGACCAGGCAGGGGTTCGTCCCGGGGCCGGAGATCGTGCTGCCGGAGATCGACCTGCCCGAGGTCCATCTGCCCGAGAAGCCGGCCCGGCTCGCCTTCCTCACACGGGAGAGGGCCCTCGCGGAGAGGGCCTTCGCCAAGGGTTCCGCGCCGCGGGGATGAGCAGGACGCCGCTGTCGTCCGTACGTATCCGAGACCGGGGGAATGCGGGTCGCGGCGAGGACATGCGGATACGGAGACGGTACGTGAGCGGACAGCGAGCGCGGCGGTACATCGTCCGGGGGCTGGCGCTGCTGGGCTCCGTGCTGGTCCTGGTGCTCTTCGGCGGGGTGGGCGGCGCGTCCGCGCATGCCGCGCTGAAGGGCACCGATCCGCAGGACGGCAGCGTGATGAAGGAGGCCCCCACCCAGATCACGCTGACGTTCACCGAGTCCGTCGGCCTCCTCGACGACTCCTTCCGCGTGATCACCCCGGACAACGCCCGCGTCCACACGGGCAAGCCCACCCACGCGGGCGACCGCTCCAACACCGCCCTCGTGAGCCTCCCGGACGCCATGGGCACGGGCACCTTCACCGTGGCCTGGCGGGTCGTCTCGGCGGACAGCCACCCGGTCTCCGGCGCCTTCACCTTCTCCATCGGCAAAGCCACCGCGACCGCCGCCGTCCTGCCCACCGCCTCCGCCGAGGACACCCTCGCGAGCAACCTTTACGACATCACCCGCTACGTCGCCTACGGCGGCCTCGCCGTGCTCATCGGCGCCGCGGTCTTCGTGCTGGCCTGCGGGTTCCCGGGCAGCGTGCGCCGTCTGCTGGTGGGCGGCTGGTCGACCCTGTTCGTCTCCACCCTCGTCCTGGTGCTCCTGCGCGGACCGTACGAGCGGGGCAGCGGACTCGGGGCGGCCTTCGATCCGGCGGTTCTGCGCGACACGCTGACGAGCAGGCCCGGGGTGGCGCTGGTGGCCCGTCTTGCGCTGCTGGGGGCGGTGGCCTTCTATCCCGTACGAGTACGAGTACGAGTACGAGTACGAGTACGAGTACGGGAGCGGGGGCGGCCCATGTGGGCACTGGGCGGGCTGCTCGCCCTCGGCCTCGCGGTCACCTGGGCCGCCGCCGAGCACGCGTCCGCCGGGATCCAGGTCCCGGTGGCGATGGTCTCCTCCGTACTGCACCTGCTCGCCATGTCCGTCTGGCTCGGTGGTCTGACCGCCCTGCTCGTCGCGCTCCACCGCCCGGCCGAACCGGTCCCCGCGGCCGTCGTCACCCGCTTCTCCCGGCTCGCCCTCACCTCGGTCGCCGTCCTCACCGTCACCGGCGTCTACCAGTCCTGGCGCGGCCTCGGCTCCTGGGACGCCCTGACCTCGACGTCGTACGGCCGCATCCTCCTCGTCAAGCTGTGCGCGGTGCTGCTTCTGCTGGCGGGGGCGGGGTATTCCCGGCGCTGGACGGGGCGGTTGGCGGTGCCGGAGCCGGTGGCCGTGGCCGTGTCCGTGTCTGCGGTGGAGCGGGTGCCGGAGGTGGTGGGGGCTCCGGGTGGCTCCGCGGGCGTACGGGCTGACGTCTCCCCCGAGGACGTAAAACCCCCGGGGGGCGAGCCCGATGCGTACCGGCGGGCGCTGCGGCGTTCCGTGCTTGCCGAGGTCACCGTCGGGATCGTCGTGCTGGTGATCACCACCGTGCTGACCGGTACCCAGCCGGGGCGGGCTGCCACCGAGACGGCGGCCGTGACCGTGGCCGCCGACCAGCCCACCGGCTCGACGACACTGATCCCCTTCGACGTCGGTACCCCCGGCGGGCGCGGCAAGGTCCAGATCGATCTGGCGCCCGGCCGGGTGGGCGAGAACTCCGTCCAGGCCGTGGTCTACGGTCCCGACGGCGGCCTCGCGACCGTCCCCGAACTGCGTCTGACGTTCACCCTGCCGAAGCAGGACGTCGGCCCGATCGACGCCCAGCTCACGGACAAGGGCGGCTACTGGGCCACCGACGGCCTGACCCTTCCGCTGGCCGGCACCTGGACGATGAAGGCCACCGTGCGGACGTCGGACATCGACCAGGTCACGGTGGAGAAGACGGTGACGATCGGTTAGGTCCTGTCCGGGCGTGCCCTGACGCGACGTGGCTCAAGGCGCGACGTGGCTCAAGGCGAGACGTGGCTCAAGACGCGACGTGGCTCAACCGGGCTGTGTGGCCGAGGACCATATGCCGAACCACTGTTCGGCGTCGTACGCCTCGAATCGCTCCAGTTCGGTGAACCCGAGCTTCGCCGCGAGGCGCATCGAGGGGGCGTTGGCGGTCTGGGTGTAGAGCACCACCGGCGCGCCGGGAAGCGCGTCGGCGAACCAGTCGAGTGCCGCCGCGCACGCCTCGGTGGCGTACCCGTGTCCCCATGCTTGTGGCAGGAACAGGTAGCCGAGCTCGGTCTCCCCGGCCGCAAGACGGCGGTGGCCCGGATGCTCGGGGGCGTGCGGGTCGAGCTGGATCGTGCCGATCGTCGTTCCGTCGAGCTCGACCACGAAGAAGCCAGGACGCCGCCCGGGTACCTCGGGCACCGTCCGTTCGAGCTCGGCACGCGGTCGAGGGCCACCGAGATAGGCGTTCACCTCCGGCGAGGTGAACAGCTCGATGACCGCCGCACGGTCCCGGCCCTCGGCCTCACGGAGCACGAGCCGCTCGGTCCTGATCGGGGCAGGTGGCCAGGCGAGGGGTCTGGGATCGGTCATGGCGGGGAACCTATCGCACACCCGTGAGAGCGATCCTGTGAGTCACCGACGACGTTCTTGGAGGGGCTACTCGGAGTCGCGGACCGTGGCCTGCTGCCCCTTGGAAGGCCTTCCCAGGCGGGCGCTCAGTCGTCGCCTCAGGGCGCCCGGCACTCGGCGCGCCCGGGTGGCGGTCACGCCCGCGAGTTCCGCGGCGGTGTGTGCGGTGGCACGCAGGAGGACGGTGGCGGGCTGGGGAGGGGCGGTGGGGCCGGTGGCGCGTGCGTCCAGGAGTTCCTGGAAGAGGGCCGCGCACTGTTCGGCGATCGGCTCGGGGTCGTAGCGTGCGCCCTTCAGCAGCCCCGCCCGGCCCATCCGCCGGCGCCGGGGCTCGTCGTCGATCAGCTCCAGGAGTGCGCCGGCCAGGGCGTCGATGTCGCCCGGCGGCACCAGCAGGCCGTCCACGCCGTGGGTGATGATCTCGCGGGGGCCGTGCGGGCAGTCGGTGCTCACCACGGGCAGGCCGACTCGCATGGCCTCGACGAGGGACATCCCGAAGGACTCCATCCGTGAGGACATCACCAGGATCGACGCCTTGGCCATCACGGGTTCGACGGGGGTGACGTTGCCCAGGAAGGTCACTTTGTCGGCGAGCCCCAACTCGCCCACCAGCGACTTCAGTTCGCGGTCCTGCGGTCCGACCCCGCAGATCCGCAGCCCCCAGTCGGGGCGCCGCTCCGCGACCTGGGCGAAGGCCCTGATCAGGTCCGGGTAGCGCTTCACCGGGGCGGTCCGGCCGACCGCGACGATCTGCGGGGCGGAGCAGTCGGCGGGGGCGAGGCCCGGATCGGGGACGCTGTTGGGCAGTGCGGTCACCCGTACGCCCGGGAGCCACATCTGCCGGCGGTACGCCTCGGCGTCGGCGCGGGTGGTGGTGGTGACCGCGTCGAGCCGGCGGTAGTCGCGACGCAGAGTGAGTTTGAGCCGCTGCTTGTGGGCTCCGAGGGAGAGGTGTTCCTGGCCGACTCTGATGATGGTGGCCGGGGCCTGGCGGGCGATCTGCACATTGAGTCCGGGGCGGGTGCCGACGATGACGTCGGTGTCCAGGTCGGCCAGGAACTCGGCGATGCGCCGGTCCGTCAGCGCGCTGTACTCGGGGTACCGGTGATCGCCGCGCGGGAAGTCGGCGGAAGGGAGCGCGAATTCGGGGAGTCCGCCTTCGTAGCCGGCGCTCTTCTTGTCGGAGTCGACGAGATGACGCAGGCGTACGCGTTTGTCGTAGGTGAAGCGGGGAGTCCTGAGGTGGCGGAATACCGACACCACCTCCACGTCGTGCCCCAACTCGGCGAGCGCGCCCGAGAGGTTGCACGTGGTGCGAATGGTTCCGCCGACGCCGTAGCCGTTGTGGATCAGAAAGGTGACGCGCATGCGTGCAATTCCCCCGTTGGTTCCCAGCGGGCTCCCCGCGGGCGTCCCCGGAGCCATCCCGGGGGCTCCCTGCCCACCTCAAAGGGTGAAATCTTAGCGCGAGCTGTGAAAACGGCTCTCGCCGTGCCGGACCCGGACGACGGGGACGGCACGGCGAGAGATTTCTGAGCACGCGAAACACTCGGTACGGGAACGGGTTACCGCTGTCCGCACCTGCTGATGTCGATCCGGACGATCTGCGGGTCGTGGTCGCTCGCCTGGTCGGCGAACTCGGCGTTGATGTGCACGATGTCGTAGTCGAAGGCGGTGACGGCCGGGCTGGTCAGGATGTGGTCCAGGGTCTGCGAGTTGCCGTCGTACACGTAGGTGTAGCGCTGGGCCTTGGGCAGCGTCTTGATCAGCGGGGTGAGCACCCGTCCGGCGGTGAGCGTGGTCACGGTCTGCGAGAACTCGTAGTCGTTCAGGTCACCCAGCACCACCACCTTGGCGCTCCGGTCGGCGGCGAGCAGGCTCTTGACGAAGGTGTTGACCTCGGCGGCCTGGGCGTTGCGCTGCGTCTCCGAGCTGCGGGCGGGCGGCTGGTCGCTGCCGTGCAGCGGCTCGTCGCCGCCCTTGGAGAGGAAGTGGTTGGCGATCACGAAGACCTGCTCGCCCCGGAAGGTGAACTCACCCACCAGCGGTTTGCGGCTCGCGTCCCACGCGTCGCTCGCCGGGTCGATCCGGCCCGGCGAGTAGGTGAGCTGCGCGCCCTTGCGGGTCTTCACCACGTCGGTCGCGGTGGTGGCGTCGCCGCCGGGGCGGTCGGTGAAGGAGACCCGCTTGGCGTTGAAGAGGAAGACCTGGCGGATGTTGCCGCCGGGCTCGCCGCCGTCCTGGTTGTTCTCCGGCGCGACATAGCGCCAGGAGTACCGGGGGCCGCCCGCCGCGACGATCGCGTCGGTGAACCGGGTCAGCGTCGCCTCGCTGGTGACGGTGCCGTTGTTGGTGGCGCCGTTGTCGTCCTGGATCTCCTCCAGGGCGACGATGTCGGGGGAGTTGAGACTGACCGCGACACCGCCGGCCAGCCGGTCGAACTTCGCCTGCTCGTCGAGCGCGTCCAGGTTCTCCACGTTGTACGTGGCGACCGCCAGCTCCGTGCTCTTCTGCTTCCGCGTGGTCTCGGGCTTGAGACCCTTCGCGGTGAGCGTGCCGAGCTGGGTGGCCTGGAGGTTGTAGCCGCCGTACGTGGAGTAGTCGAGCGGTCCGGCCGTGCTGCCCGTGAGCACGTCACCGACGTTCGCCACGGGGAAGGTGGCGGTGTCGTCGATCGACATCACCTTGATACGGCCGGTGTTGGGCTGGTCGTACGAGGAGTACAGCGTGCCGCCGCGCGGGGTCGCGTTCTCGGCGGGCTTCACCGTGATCCAGACCTCGTCGTACGCGGTCGTCGCACCGACCACGCGGGTGTCGGTGGCCGCGACGCGCTCGCCTTCCAGGGACTCGTAGAAGTCCAGTGCGTACGTGGCCGGTTCGAGGGCGAGTGAGTCGATGCTGCCGCCCGCGGCGGTGGGCGTGTAGGCGTCGGGGACGGTGGTGGCGTCCAGGGTGACGGCCGCGGGCAGCGGGTTGCCGCTGGAGAGCACCTTGGTGGTGGGGGTGGTGATCTCGGTGACCGACTGGCTGGTGCTGCTCGGGTAGTACTCGCTGACCTTGCCGCTGGCCAGGACGCTGTCGCCGACCTTCACCGCCGGAGTGGCCGAGCCGGTGTATACGAAGACACCCTCGCTGGTGCGGGCGTCGGTGTCGGGCCCCGGGTCCTGGAGCCAGTAGCCCTTCGAGCCCGTCGTACGTACCCCGGTGACGATGCCCGGTACGCGGGTGACGGTCTGCCCGGCGAGCGGGGACAGCCGGGTGGTCCCCTGGATGTCGTGGACCCGGACGGTGCCGGGCTCGGTCGAGCCGTCGTCACCGCCACCGTCGTCGCCGCCGGAACCGGCCGTCTCACCGGCCGAGTTGAACGGAGTGGGCGCGCCCGCGGTGAGGTCGGCGGCGTTGTCGTCGGTGTCCGCCAGGGACGCGGCCCGTGCGACGGAGGCGGTGTTGGAGGCGCCGGTCACCGGGCCGCCGCCCTCCCGGACGACCGCCGTGCCGTAGCCCACCAGGTCGACGACCCGGCTGTCGGCCGCACAGTCCGCGGCGGTCTTGCAGGTGAGCGCCGTGGTCCCGGAGACCAGGGCGATCGTGCCGGCGGTCGCGCTCATCGCGAGCGTGCCGGTCGCGTCCGGGGTGGGCAGCGCCGTCGTCCCGCCGGTGCCCGCGGACTCGGCTGTCAGGAAGCGTTTGCCGGGTGCGACGGAGCCGGTGAGCGCGGTCACTCCCCACTGGGAGGACGCGGACGGCGTACCGGGCAGGTACTGCACGCTGTAGCCCGACAGGTCCTGCGACGCCGAACCGGCGTTGCCGAGTTCGACGAAGTCCCGGGTGAGCGTCGCACCCGAGTTGCCCCCGCCGCCGTACACCTCGGTGATCAACGCGCCGGTGGAAGGCACCGCGGAGGCCGCGGGCACCGCGGTCAGAACGAACGCCCCGGCCACTCCGGTCGAGAGGAGCGGGTAGGCGAGATGGCGCCAACGGGGTCTGCTGTGTGGAGTTCTGGACACGCCGACTGTCTCCTCGTACGTCACGAACGGCAACGCGCCACCGGCGGGCGGCACATGGAGTGGCTGGTGTGGGGAGTCGGCTCAAGTTACGCGCGTAGATCATGGGTGCCAAGACGTCGTGCGTTAAATCTGGGGAACGAGTGGGTGACGATGTCGCCGACTATTGCAAGGAGTTCTTAAGGGCACCCACAGCCTCCTCGTATGAACGGCGAGCAGTCTCATCGCAGTTACCCCCCACAGCGATGAGGAGTGTCGTCATGAACGACTACGACCCCACCAGCCAGTCGTCCGCCGAACCCGCCCCGGCGACCCTGGCCGTGAAAGCCCGTCGGTCGCACGCACGGCGGTTTCTGTCGAAGAAGACCGGCGGGCTGATCGTGGCCGCCGGACTGACCTGCGCGGTGGCCGGACTCGCCGGCGGCACGTCCGCCTCGGCGGCTTCCGTGACGCCCCTGGATGTCACGGCCACGCCCACCGGAGGCCCCGTGGCTGATCCCTCCGAGGGAGGCTCGACCGGCATCGTCGACTCCAAGTCCTCGACGGGCTTCACCTTCTCGACGGCGACCGGCGTGGTGGTGACCGTCGACGTGGCGTCCACCACGAAGTACACGAAGGGCACCGACCGCACCACCGCGAAGGCCGTCAAGGAGGGCGAAAGCGTCCTCGTCCTGGGGACGGTCGACAGCGCGACCATCGCCGCCACACAGGTCATCGTGCAGCCCAAGGGCGACGGCGGAGTCGCGGCCTCCGCGGCGGCAGGGGTGATTCCCTTCGAGCCGGGAACGCCGTCACCGGTGAAGTCGGTCGGCACGATCCCGGACTACACCGAGGGCGAGGGGACCATCCTCAGCGGGACGGTGGCGGACAAGGCGGTAAAGGCCGCGCAGGCCGTCGTCCCCGGAGGCGTCGCCAACCGGGTCGTGGAACTGAGCGGCGGCGAGTACGAGGTCCACAACGTCAGCATCAACTGGCCGCACCACGTCTTCGTGGACAAGGACTTCAAGGTCATCGGCTGGGAGTAGTCGCCTGGTTGTCGCCTGGTCGGTCGGAGAGTGTTGAAGGGGCCCCACCGTTCGCGGTGGGGCCCTTCGCGTTGTGCCCGGGAGGCACGGGAGTGCGGTGCCGGCCCGTTGACGATCATGGCCGCCCGTTTGCGGGTGCCGCCGACTTGCCGGAAGCGGTCCCTACGCGCCCATTTACCCGCCTGACTCATTATGGATACGCTGTAGTCGAAATGCAGGCCTGACGCGCGGGTACGGGATCTGGCGACGACGTGGATGCCTGCCGGCGAGAGTGCACGGCCCCGCACCTCGACAGCACGCCTCCCGCGCCGTATCCCTCGACTTCGTTGGAGACGCCTTGCCTGCCTCGCCCGCTCCCCTCCCGCAGGTGCGTAGCGCGTCCGCGGACGGTTCGCGTACCGGTACCGCGCCTTTTCGCCTGATGGTGTCCATCAGCACCTCCCAGTTCGGCATCTCCGTCGTGTACGGCGCGGTGCCGGGCGTGCTGCTCGCGCTCCAGGTCCAGGACCTCGTGGGCGACGACCGCAAGGCCGGAGTCCTGAGCCTGTTCACGCTTCTCGGCGCGGCCGCCGCCATGGTGGCGCAGCCGCTCGCCGGAGCGCTGTCCGACCGGACGCGCACCCGCTCGGGGAGTCGTACGCCCTTCATCGTGGGCGGCAGCGTTCTTGCCGTTCCGTTCCTGTGGGGGATGGGCGGGGCCGGGTCGCCGGCCACGCTCGCCGTCCTGTACGTCGCCTCGGAGTTCGTGCTGAGCGCCGCGCAGGGGCCGCTGGCCGCCGTGCTGCCCGACCGGGTGCCGGTCGAACGACGAGGCCGGTTCAGCTCCGCCCTCAGTCTCGGCATGATGCTCGGTTCCGTCGGCGGAACCGTCCTCGGCTCGGTGATCTCGTCCGACTACGGCGTCGCCTACCTGGTCCTCGGCCTGATACCGGTGGCGCTTGCCGGAACGCGGCTGTTCATCGCACCCGACCCCGACAACCGGTCCGTGGCCCGTGTCCGGCCCGATCCGACGCGGACGCGGGGGTGGCGGTCCTTCCTCGTCTCCCCGAGGGAACACCCGGACTTCTGGTGGGCCTTCGCCAGCCGCACCCTCACCTACACCGGCTTCTTCCTCGTGCAGGCCTACAGCCTCTACCTGCTCGACGACTACATAGGGCTGGGGGACGACGCGGTCGACGTCGTCCCCGTCGTGGCCGGTGTCGCGGCCCTCTGCATCTGTCTTTCGGTCGTCCCGGCGGGCATCGTCTCCGACCGGATCGGGCGCCGCAAGGTCTTCGTGGCCTGTGCGGCCACAGCGCTGGGCGGCACGATGCTGATCCCGCTCATCAGCCCGACCGTCACCGGATACCTGCTCATGACGGCCCTCGGCTCACTGGCCTTCGGCTGCTTCGAGGCCGTCGACACCGCGCTCATCACCCAGGTCCTGCCCCGGTCCGCCTCCTACGCCCAGGATCTGGGCGTAGTCAACTTCGCCTCCACCGCTCCGCAGATCCTGGCTCCCGCGGTGGCCGGCGCGATCGTGGTGAGCACGGACTCGTACGCGCTGATCTTCCCGACCGCGGCTGTCCTCGGCCTCCTGGGTGGGCTTGCTGTCCTGCGGGTGAAGTCCGTGGGGTGACGGGCAGGTTCGTGGGGTGACAGACAAGTCCGTGGGCTGACGGGCAAGCCCGTGGGGTGATCAGGCTAGGCCGTGGGCTGACGGGCAAGTCCGTGCGGTGTTCAGGCAAGTCCGGTCGATGACACGCAAGTCCGTGCCGTGACCACGCCATCGCCCGCAGCTAGGGGAGATCCGGCGCGTAGTGCTCCGGCTTTCCGCGTTCGGACAGCGGTGGGAGGTTTCGGCGTGGTGTCTCGACCGGCTCGGCGTTCGGCGCGAGTTCGCCGCGGGCGCGGCGCCAACCCGCCCGGGCCCGCGGATGGTAGCGGCGGTCGTGCGGGACGAGCTTGAAGACGGTGCTGATCAGCCGGCAGGTCCTGCGGTGCCGCCGGGCGTCGCGCTCCGCCCAGGTGAAGCCGAGCAGGTCGCGGACCTCCCGGTCGTACAGCCCGATGGTGAACCAGAGGAAGGTCCGTCCGATCAGCGCGCCGACCGGACGCCAGAGGGCATTCGGCAGCCACGGCAGGAACGGCGGCCTCGCGATTCCGGCGATGTCGAGCACCTCCCGGGTGGCCCTGTTGTCCTCCAGCACCTCCACGCACATGTATGTCCAGTAGCGCTGGAAGTCCTCCCAGCTCTCCGGCACCGGCCGCATGCTCATGCCGTACATCCGGTACCACTGCACATGCTCGTCGAACAGCCGGCGCTTCTCCGTCTCTCCGATGCCGCCCGTGAAGTGCTCCGCGATCAGGATCGTGCTGACGAAGAACGTGGAGTGCGCCCAGTAGTAGGTGTCGGGATCCAGCGCGTGGTAGCGACGGCCCTGGGCGTCGACGCCCTTGATCCGGTCGTGGTAACCGCGTACTTCGAGCGCGGTCCGGCGGGCGTGCGGGCCGTCGTAGACGACTCCGCTGATGGGATAGAGCGAGCGCAACAGCCGCTGCCAGCGTTCCTCGAAGAACCGCGAATGCTGCTCGACGCCCGCGCCCAGACCGGGATGCATGTTCTGCATCGACCCGGCCCACAGCGCGGTGAGAAGGCCGCGCCAGTCGCCGAGATACTTCCAGGTCAGCGAGTCCGGTCCGAGCGGTTCCGGCTCCTTGGGTGCCAACTCCCGCGCTTCGGGCGGTATTTGACTGATCGCTTTCATTGTCAGACCATGCCCGTCCGCGCCGGATTCCGGAAGGTTGTGCAGTGACACCAGTTCGGGGCGAGCTCCTACGACCGCTGGTGACGTCGTTGTCCGGTCATCCGGCCGACCGGCCCGCTTTCACCGACAGTCGCCGCACTCTGACGTACGGGGAACTGCTTTCCGGCAGCGGGCTGCTCGCCGCGGGACTGGGTGTGGCCCGCGGTGACCGGGTGCTGATCCATGTCGGCAGCCGCGTCGAGTTCGTCGAATACTGCCTGGCCGTGTTGCGGTCCGCCGCCGTCGGCGTACCGGTGAGCGCGCGTTCGACGGAGGCGGAACTCTCGTACTACGCGGACGATTCCGGGGCGACGCTGCTCATCACCGAGGCGCGGCACGCGGCGATGGCGCAACGGCTGCGCGAGCGACGGCCGCACCTGCGCGTACTCATCGTCGAGGAGCGCCCAACCGCCGCGTCCGGTTCGCCTGCCGACGATCTCGGTCCGCCTGCCGACGACCTTGGCATGGATGAGCCGGCCTGGCTGCTCTACACCTCGGGCACCAGCGGCCCGCAGAAGGGAGTGCTGACCACACAGCGAGCGATGCTGTGGTCGGCGGCCGCGTGCTACGGCCCGATGCTCGGGCTGTCCGAACACGACACCATCGTGTGGCCGTTGCCGCTGCACCACTGCTTCGCGCTGTCGTTCGCCTTCGTCGGCACGGTGGCGATCGGCGCGCACACGCGGATCGCCGACGGCGACCTGGCCGCGTTGCTCGCGGAGCACCCCGGCTGTGTCCTCGCCGGCGTGCCGGCCACCTATCTTCAACTCGCGCACGAGAAACCCGAGATGAGGGACTTGGCCGTATCGCCACGGCTGTGTGTCACCGCCGGCGCGCCCTGCGGCCCGGCGACCCGCGCCGCGGTCATGGACCTGTTCGGCACCGAGCTGCTGGACTGTTACGGAGCCACCGAGACCAGCGGAAAAATCGCCGTCCAGTTGCCGGGTGAGGGCGGGCCCACCGGGCGGCGGAACGGGCTGGTGCCCGTGCACGGAGTCGAGATCCGCATCGCGGACGGGGAGGTCCTGGTACGCACGCCGGGACTCATGCTGGGCTATCACGGGCAGGCAGCTGTCGTCTCCGACGACGGCTGGTACCGGACTGGTGACGCCGGTTCACTCGACGACGACGGTCGACTCACGATCGCCGGCCGGATCGACGACGTGATCAGCTGCGGCGGCCAGAAGGTGCACCCGCTGGAGATCGAAGCCGTACTCGCCCAATCGCCGTCCGTGCGTGACGTGCTCGTGGTCGGGCGGCCCGACGACGAGGTCGGTGAGGTCCCGGTGGCGTTCGTCGTGCCCGCCGCGGACGACTTCGATTCCCAGGAACTGCGCCGGCTGTGCCTGCGACGGCTTTCACTGTTCAAAGTGCCGGTGGAGTTCCGCCGAGTCGAGACGATTCCGCGTACGTCTTCGGGGAAGCCCCTGCGCAAGGTCATGGCGGGACGGGTGGCGGGACGGGGCGCGTTGGGCCCGGCGGAGCTGGAGGTACTCGTACGTGAGGAGACCGCCGCTCTGTGCGGCGAGGACGTCGGCGAGGCCATCGGCGATGGCGGAGACGGCGGCGACCGCTGGCGGGATCGCGCCTTCACGGAGCTGGGGCTGTCGTCGCTGGCCGGCGTGCAGTTGCGGCACCGCATCGCCGCACTGACCGGCGTCGACCTGCCTCACTCGCTTCTCTACGACTTCCCGACCCCCGGCGAACTGATCGCCGAACTCGCGCGGCTCGTGGCCACCGAGCCGCCGGCGGTACCGGAGCCCGTATCGGCGCCCGTGTCGTCTCCGGCGCCCGTGCCCGTATCGGTGTCGGTGTCGGCGCCATTGTCGGCGTACGAACCGATGGCCGCCGCCCTCGACGAGCCGATCGCCATCGTGGCGATGGCCTGCCGGTATCCCGGTGGTGTCCGGTCACCGGACGACCTCTGGCGAGTCGTCCGCGACGGTGTCGACGCGACCGGCGACTTCCCCGCCGACCGGGGCTGGGACCTCGCCAACCTCTACGATCCCGACCCGGACAGGATCGGCGGCTCCACCACCCGGCGTGGCGGGTTTCTCTACGACGCGGCCGAGTTCGACGCCGGGATGTTCCGCATCTCGCCGCGCGAGGCCCTCGCGACCGACCCGCAGCAACGGCTGTTGCTGGAGACCTCGTGGGAGCTGTTCGAGCGTGCGGGCATCGACGCCACGACACTGCGCGGCAGCCGTACGGGCGTGTTCATCGGTGTCATGAACGAGGACTACGCGAGCCGGTTCGAGGCGCATGAGCTGGAGGGGCGTCTCGGCATCGGGTCCTCGCACGCCGTCGCGTCCGGGCGGATCTCGTACACCTTCGGGCTCACCGGTCCCGCCGTCACCGTCGACACGGCCTGCTCGTCGTCGCTGGTCGCCCTGCACTGGGCGGCGAAGGCCCTGCGTACGGGCGAATGCTCGCTCGCCGTGGCCGGTGGATCGACGGTGATGTCGACGCCGAGAACCTTCCTGGCGTTCAGCAGGCAGCGCGGTCTGTCGCCGGACGGCCGCTGCCGGTCGTACGCGGCGGACGCCGACGGTACGGCCTGGTCGGAGGGCGCCGGGGTCGTCCTGCTGGAACGGCTCAGCGACGCCCGTCGGCACGGGCACCCGGTGCTCGCGGTGTTGCGGGGGTCGGCGACGAACGCCGACGGCGCGTCCAACGGGCTCACCGCGCCCAGCGCCCGCGCACAGCGCGAGGTGATCCGGTCCGCGCTCGCGGATGCCGGGCTGTCCGCGGCCGACATCGACGCGGTCGACGGGCACGGTACGGCGACGCCGCTGGGCGACCCGATCGAGGCGGAGGCGCTGCTCGCGACCTATGGCCAGGGCCGGGACCGGGAGGGGGACCGCCCGCTGTGGCTCGGCTCGGTGAAGTCCAATCTCGGGCACACCCAGGCGGCGGCCGGCGTGGCCGGCGTGATCAAGATGGTGGAGGCGATGCGGCACGGGCAGTTGCCGGCCTCGCTCCACGCGGACAGGCCCAGTCCCCGGATCGACTGGTCGGCAGGCCGCGTATCGCTCCTCGCCACGGCCCAGCCGTGGCCCGCGGCCGGCCGGACCCGGCGGGCAGCGGTGTCCTCGTTCGGGATCGGCGGCAGCAACGCACACGTGATCATCGAGGAGGCCCCGCCCGAAAACCGGGACCGGGACTGGGACCGGAACCGGGACCGGGACCGGGACGCGCGGCGGGATTTCCCGACCGTGCCATGGCTGCTCAGCGCCGCCGACGGCACCGCGCTGCGCGCCGTCGCCGGCGCACTGCTGGACGCGCCGGACCTGCCGGACGACCTCGACGTCGGCCACACACTGGCGGTGGGGCGTACGGCACTCGGTCACCGTGCCATGGTCGATGCCGGCGACCGGGCCGCCCTGCGCGCGCTGGCCTCCGGCGAACGCCCTGGTGCGACGGTGCGGGCCGACGCGCACCTCGCCTTCCTGTTCAGCGGCCAGGGCGCCCAACGGGCGGGCATGGGCCGAGAACTCGCCGAGCGCTTCCCCGTGTTCGCCGAGGCGTTCGAGCAGGCGTGCCGGGCGCTCGGGGGCCGGGTGCGGGAGATCGCCTTCGGCGACGAACCGGTCGGGGCGGGCGACCTGCTGGATCGTACCGACCACGCGCAGGCCGCCCTGTTCGCGTTCGAGGTGGCGCTCCACCGGCTGCTGGAGTCCTGGGGCGTACGGCCGGACGTGCTCGTCGGGCATTCGGTCGGCGAGATCGCCGCCGCGCACGTCGCCGGTGTCATGTCGCTGGAGGACGCGGCGAGGCTCGTCCGCGCCCGTGGACGGCTGATGGCCCAACTGCCCGCCGGCGGCATGATGTTCGCGGTGGAGGCCACCGAGGCCGAGCTCGCGCCGCTGGTGGCCGAGGTCGCCGACCGGGTGTCGATCGCGGCGGTCAAC
Organism: Streptomyces sp. NPDC087263; assembly: GCF_044744645.1. NCBI lineage: Bacteria > Bacillati > Actinomycetota > Actinomycetes > Kitasatosporales > Streptomycetaceae > Streptomyces > Streptomyces sp. NPDC087263. The sequence goes on along the minus strand of NZ_JBIUYT010000015.1, from coordinate 163,873 downwards.
GGTACGCACGCCGTGGTGCTGTCCGGCGAGGGGGCCGCGACGACGGCCATCGCGGGCCGGTTCCGGCGCAGCACCCGGCTGCGCGTCAGCCACGCCTTCCACTCGCCGCTGCTGGAGCCGATGCTCGACAAGTTCCGCGAGGTCGCCGAGAGCCTGGCGTACCGCCGCCCAGGAATTCCGGTGGTCTCCGGGCTGACCGGCAGGCCCTCCGGCTCCGACGAGATGTGCTCGGCGGAGTACTGGGTGCGGCACGCGAGGCACACCGTCCGGTTCGCCGACGCGCTGTCCACTCTCGTCGAGTCCGGCGTGACCACCTGTATGGAGATCGGCCCCGACGCTGTCCTCAGCCGTGCCGCGGCCGCCGTACTCCCCGCCGTACCCGCGACGCGCGCCGGTCACGGCGAGGGTGAGGCGCTGCTGGCGGCGCTCGGCGCGGTGCACACGGCCGGGATCGCCGTCGACTGGCGATCCGTGTTCGCGGGCAGCGGCGCCCGGCCGGTCCCGTTGCCCACCTACCCCTTCCAGCGCACGCGTTACTGGCTCGACCCCCCGCAGCCGGGCGGCGGCGGCCTCGACCACGCGCTGCTCGGCCCTGCCCTCGTCGCCCCCGACTCACCACGGATCGTGTACGGCGGCTCGGTCGGCGTCCGCGCCCACGGCTGGCTGGCCGACCATGTCGTCGGCGACTCGGTCGTCGTGCCCGCGACCGCGTTCGTCGACATCGCGTTGCACGCGGGGGCCAGGCCGCCAACGGGCGGCGGCATCGACGAGTTGACGATCGAGGCGCCGCTGCGACTGACTCCGGCCGAGGATGTCCAGCTCCAGGTCGTCGTCGACGGGGAGCGGATCGACGTATACGCCAAGCAGCGAGCGGCCGACCGGTGGACGCGGCACGTGTCGGGCCGACTGCGGCCGCGGGGTCCGGCACCCGAGTCGTACGGCGCGACGTGGCCGCCTGCCGATGCCGACCCGGTCGAGTTGGCGGGCCTTTACGACACCCTCGGGTACGGGCCGGCGTTCCAGGCGGTGACCGCTCTGTGGCGCCGGGGCGAGGAGTTGTTCGCCGAGGTCGGCCTGCCGGAGGGCGTCGGCGGCAGGTTCGGCCTGCATCCGGTACTGCTCGACGCGGCCGTGCACGCGGCTGCGCTGGCCGAGGGTCCGGGCGGCGGGGCGAGGGTGCCGTTCCTGTGGAACGGCGTCGAGTTGTACGCGCCCGGCGTGCGGAACGCACGGATCCGCTGTGTCCGCACCGGATCCGACACCGTCGCCATCGACATCTTCGATCACGCGGGCGAGCCGGTCGCGAGGGTGGCATCGATGTTCACCAGGCCGATGGCACCCGGGGACACCATGCTCTTCCGTCCACGCTGGATCCCCGTGCCTGCCCTGCCACCCGTACCGGCCACCGGCGAGACGACGATCGTCGAGATCGTCAACGAACCGGGCGACGACGTCCGTTCACTGACGACCCGAGCACTGGCCGCGCTGCATGACTGGCAAGGGCAAGGGCAAGGGCAAGGGCAAGGGCAGGGGCACGAGCCGGGGCAAGGGCACGGGCAGGGTGCGGGCCGGCTCGTCGTCGTCACCAGGAATGCCACCGCACCCGATCCGGACCTCGCGTCCGCGGCTGTCGGTGGTGTGGTGGGTGCGGCGGCTGCCGAGTATCCGGAGCGGGTCTTGCTGGTTGACGTTGTCACCGGGGGTGTCGCTGTGTCCGATTCGGGGCTCGGGTCTGCGGCCGTAAGCGGTGTGGTGGGCACGGCCGTCGCCGAACACCCGCAACGAAGCTCGCCTGTTGACCTGGCAGCCGGCCTGTCGGCGGAGCGTGTACTGGAGCTCGTCGGCGGGAGCCTCGAACCTCAACTCGCCATCCGTGACGGCGTGCCGCACGCGCTACGGATCACCCGGGCGGCCCCGAGCGACACCCGCCCGATCGACCCGGCCGGGACCGTGCTGATCACCGGAGGGACCGGCGCGCTCGGCGCCCTGCTGGCCCGGCATCTGGTGTGCGAGCACGGCATCCGCCATCTCGTACTGGTGAGCCGGCGCGGCCCGGCCGCGCCGAACGCGGAGCGCCTGCGGACGGAGCTGTCCGAACTGGGCGCGCACGTGCGGATCGTCGCAGGCGACGTGGCCGACCGCACCGTGGTGGAACAGCTGATCGCGGCATGCGATCCGCCGTTGACGGCGGTCGTGCACACCGCGGCCGTGGTCGACGACGGTGTGCTCGCCGCCCAGACTCCGGCCCGCATGGACACCGTGCTGAAGCCCAAAGCCGACGCGGCCTGGGTGCTGCACGAGGCCACCGGAGACCTTCCGCTGTCGGCGTTCGTGCTCTACTCCTCCATCGCCGGCGTCTTCGGCAAGGCGGGCCAGGCCAACTACGGCGCCGCCAACCGGTTCCTGGATGCCCTGGCCTGCCACCGCCGTACGCTCGGCCTGCCTGCGGTGTCCCTGGCGTGGGGGTTGTGGGAACCGGGCGGCGGTCTCGGCGACCGGATCTCCGACCTCGCCCGGCGTCGCATGCAGGCGTCCGGCATCGCCGGGCTGAGCGCGGAGCAGGGGCTGGCGCTGTTCGACGCCGCGATCGGCTCGGCCGAACCCGTGCTGGTGCCGGTCCTGTTCGACCCGGCGGCGGCAGCCCCGCCCCCGATCGTCGGCGGCCTCGTGCGGCGGCACCTGCCTCCGGCCCGGCAGAGCTGGCCCGCACGGATGTCCAAACCGGAGCTGTACGAACTCCTGCGCGCCGAACTCGCCGCCGTGCTGGGCGAACCGGACCCGGCCGCCTTCCCCGACGACAGGCCGTTCACCGACCTCGGCTTCGACTCATTGGCGGTCATCCAGGTCCGCACCCGCCTCAACCTGCTCACCGGGCTCGACCTCCCCGCGCGCGTCCTGTTCGAGAGCCCGACAGCCCGTGAACTGGCCGACCACCTGCACGACGAGTTGTCCCGCCGAAACGCCTGATCCGCACCGCCACCCGTTCCCTCTCACCCCAACTCCTCCGCGTACCTGTACCGGTTGGGTTGCCTCGCTGCACGGGCGGCCGCATCGCGCTGGACGGGCGGCTGCATCGCGCTGGACGGGCCGGGCCGGGCCGGGATCTCGCACACGCACCGCCGGGTGGCCTCGGGACCGGGACCGGGTGGACTCGGGACGGGGTGCCTCGGGACCGGGTGGAATCGGGGCCGGGTGGAATCGGGACGGAGGCCTCGGGACCGGGTGGCGTGTGGCCGACGGGCGTTGTGGGTCCAGGGGCGGCCCCCATAAGGTCACCGGCATGTCTCTACGTCTTCGTATGCGTCAAGCACTGCCGGAAGCGATGCGCGCTCGTGACAAGGCCGCGGTCAGCGCCCTGCGCGCAACGCTTGCCGCGCTGGACAACGCCGAGGCCGTGCCCGTGGGCGAAGCCGAGCTCCGTGGCGTGGCCCTTGAACAGTCACCGGTCGGAGTCGGCACCACCGAAGCGGCGCGGCGTGAGCTGAGCGAGAGCGATGTGGTGGCCGTCGTACGCGCCGAGGCCGCCGAACGACTGGAGGTCGCAGCACAACTCACCGCCCCCGCACACGCCGACCACGCCGCACGCCTCCGCGCGGAGGCCGCCGTACTGCATCGCTTCCTCGACACTCCCGGCCCGGCATAGGAAACGGCGTCGTGTCGCCCCGGAAGCGAGGCAGGGGCGCGGACTTCGTGCATGCCAGGATTCCCGGACGACTGCTTCTCCGCACCCTGCCGAGACGGTGTCCAGCGAACCCAGTCGTTTCGCCTTCTGTCTCCGTGAACCTAGGCGTGTAGGTGATCGCGCTGGGGGTGCTGACGGCCGTACCAGCTGGGTTGGATCTTGCGGGGCCCTACATCTCGCGGTGAGCGTCACTTCGCGGGCTGGTACCGGGCGGCACGTCGGCTTCGAGTCCTGGTTGGAGCGGGACCAGCTCCTGCTCATGGACTTCGACCCAAGGGTGGCACGGATTGCCTCGCAACCGTTCTGGCTGCACTGGCACGACGGCGAACGAGAGCGTCGGCATGCTCCGGACTACTTCGCCCGCCACGTGGATGGCTCGCCGGTGGTCCCCGACGTCCGCGCGGATGAGCGGACGAGCGGACGAGCGGATGAGCCGAAGGACGCGGAAGTTGGTCTTCACGGGTCTGTCGATCGAGCTGACGGGGCCGCGCACGGTCGTGAGCTCGGTCGGCCGGGGTGCCCAATGAGCGGGAGTGGGAGGCAGGTTCCGCCCACTGCCCGGATCGCGGAGTTTCCCAAGGCAGCGCTGTCAGTTGGGCAGGGCATGATCCGGTGGATGCGCTACACGAAGTGGACTTCAGATCGCATGTTCGTCTCCTATGGGCAGTACTACCTCCAGGGCGACGACTTTCTCAGCGAGTACGACGACACCGACACGGTTGGGCGGATCTTCGCGGGAAACAGCCTGGCAGCCGGGGGCCCAGAACACCTCACGGTGCTCGCGGGCACGCACACCGGCTGGATACGACTGACCACCCAGCACTGCGCGGATGAACCACTCCTGCCGGGGCGGGAGTGGGAGACCGTAGTGGACGTGAGCATCTGCAGCACGAGTGGCATCCTGCGGCTGTTCCGGTGGGGCGGGGATGTCGAGGAGGACGCCGGGAACTTCGCCACGGCCGGGGCGGGCTGGTACCGCGTCCGTGTTCAGGCACGCGGACGCGATGAAGGCGATGCACACGAAGGCGACACTCCTGTGGAAGAACACCTTATGAGCGTCTGGCCGGCACCGCCGCAACCCGACACTGTCCACCGCGCAAACGACACCTTCGCCCGCACGCACTACGACCCCACTCGGCCTCCCGGCCAACCCATTCAACCCTGAGCACCGTCACCTGTACTCCGCGGAGCAACTAGAGGTGTACGCCGAGACCCGACACCCGGCGGCCTGACGGCCGCCGGGGCGACCCGCAGCCGTCTCAGTCAATCCAGTCCACGCAGGTCAACGCGATCCGGCCGACTAACTTCGGAGCCCAGGTCCGCGCAGGTGCCGTCGGTCGGTCCGCCGAACTGTCAGCCAGGGCAGATGTGGCTCAGCGGCATCAAGGCGGTGGGCGCCGAAGCATGGCCTGAAACAGTGGAGTTCGCCCTGCCCGCGGTCCGACACCCGGTCGTGATCCACCTGATTGCATGGAAAGACGAACCGGGCAGCCTCAAAGATGACGGCACCCCGTCCAAGTCCGCTCTCCCCGACCTTGTCGTCCTCATCACCCCCGCACTGTCGCCACCGGGCGTTTTCCGCTCAGCAGGGGAGACGTTCGACCGCCCGAAGGACGGATGACCAGAGGCGGACGCCGGGCATCCCCGGACGCCGAACTGCCCGGCGTGCCTGTGGTGCGCGGTCCTGGCTCAGCGGAGACCGGACGGGGAGTCAGGCACCGTAACAGGACGGAGCACCGTCAGAGATTCTTCCTTGCGAGCCACCATCGCAAAGGGGAACCTGTCGACTTCCAGGCAGAGATCGACATCGTCCGGGTGGTATCCGCTCCGCAGCCCACCGGCGAGGTCCGCCGCGGCACGAGAGGTCCTCGCGCGGTGGAGATACGGGGCCGCCTCGACGTCGCCTCCGGCCATACAGTGGCCAATGTATTCGGCGCAGGCCAGATCCTCGTCGGCCTGGCCTCCCTCGCCGGTGACAACGAACGTCACGGGACCGGAATCCTTGGCCTGCAAGAACCGCGCGGTCGGGCCGGCCACCACGAAGCTCGCGCACAGGACCAGCGGCGCGTCCGCGACGGCGAGTGCGCCCACGGTTCCGGCCGTCGTCCTCTGCACCAGCGTGCGACCGGCGAAATCGCGTGACCTGAGCAAGCCAGGTGAGTTCACCGCGTCGAAGCCCGCTGCCGGCGCTCCGTCCTTCAGCGCCAGCCAACCCGAGTGGCTTTCCTTCAACGCAAGTGCCTCACTCTCCGTCGAGGCCAGGACGATCCTCTCGACACCACGTGAGAAGGCCCAGGCGGCCACGGTGAAGGCGCGCATGACGTCGATGACGACCGCAACACGGGGAACGCCGGTCAACTCCGTGATGCCAACGAACTGATGATCCATCGCACCATTCTGAAGCAACGACGGTTTCGGCCCCGTCATGCGCAATGATGTCGGGCTCTGCGCCGTCAGCGGTTGTCGCAGAGCCGAGTTCGACCGGCGCCGGGGCTCAGCGCACCGGGAAGCCGAAGGAGTAACCCTGTTCCTTGAGTTGGGGCAGGATCCGGCGCAGGGCCTCGACGGTCTGGGAGCGGTCGCCTCCCGCGTCGTGGAAGAGGAGCGTCGGCCCGCTCGGCAGCTCCCGCTCGACTGTGGCGATGATGGCGTCCGTACCCGGCCGCTCGAAGTCCTTGGTGTCCACGTTCCAGCCCAGCGGACGCATGCCACGGGAGGCGGCGAGCGTGCGGCTGTACGGGGTGAAGGCCCCGCCGGGCGCCCGGTAGTACATCGGTCGGACGCCCCCGGACGCCTCGGTGATCATGCGTTCGGCGTCGAGTATCTCCTGCGACTGGTAGGCCTCGGACTTCTTGTCCATGGTGGTGTCGTGCGACACCGAGTGGTCGCACAGTCGGTGCCCCTCTGCGACCACCTGCTTCACGAGATCCGGGTAGGCCTGCGCCTGCGTCCCCACCATGCAGAACGTGGCCTTCACCCCGTACTCCCGGAGCACGTCCAGCACTTGAGGGGTCCATACGGGGTCGGGTCCGTCGTCGATGGTGAGGTTGACGCCGCGCGCCCCCTTGTCCGAGGCGTGCGCGATGGTCACCGCGACCGCTTTGACGTCATCGCCCGGCGTGGCCGACGTGGTCGCCTTCGGCGACGAGCCGCTCACGGCACCGGCCTGCGCGGTCCACACAGAGGCACCGCAGGCGAGCAACGTCACCCCGAGCGCCGCGCCGAGCACCTTGCCGTACCAGCCTCGCCCGCCACCGTGCCGCGCCATGTCCGCCCCGCTTTCCCGCAGTTCCTCGCCGCTATCCCTGGTCACCTCGTAACCACCTGACAGGACGAGGAACGACGGCCACAGGATGCGTCCGTTACCGATCAAGGACAATCCTGGGGTAGTTCCCGGACACCCCGAGCGAGCAGCGGGCGGAACCGGGCCACTTGGCCCGAATCCCTCAGCTGAGGGGACAAACACTGTCTGGAATGCGAGATCGCCGGGGGCACTCGAAATCGGGGTTGACCAGGTGGACAGGTGGAACCGCCAGTCGGAACCGGCAGTCGGAACCGGCAGGTGGAACCGTCCGGCGATGAGAGACCGACCGCATCAGGCGGATTCGGTCCCCAGAGCGCCGGTGCCACAGCCGTCGGCCGGCTGTCGGATCCAGCACGCCCAGCAGCCGGTACGGCACTGCCGGGTTCGATCCGGCTCGCGTTGTGCCCGTTCCGGAAGCGAGTCCTTACGGGTGTGCGATGTCAGTGACCACCTGGTCGTACCGCCGAACGTTCCCGGTGAATGTCATGTTCGGGTACCTCTGTCGCAGGCGGGCCAGGGCCGCGTCGACGAAGGCCCACATGTCGCCGCTATCGGAGTGGGCGTCGAAGATGGCGTGGGTCAGCCACTCGTCCTCGCTGCTGGCCACATAGGCTTCGTACTTCTGCTCTTCGGTAGTGACGGCCATGGGCGTATCGGTCTCCTGGTTCGTGGCCTGCCGGGTGTCTTCGCTCTTGTCGTCCACGGTGGCGGCTGCCTGCGCTGTCCCTGCCGCGGTGAGAAGCGCTGCCGCTGTGGCCGTGCCGGTGGCGGCGCCCAGCATGGCCCGCCGGGAAATCTCTGACACAGTTCTCCCCCTGCTGCGGCCCCTCCCGGTGAGAGGCCGCAGCCGAGCATACGTTCAAGTCCCTTTAAAAAAGGGGTAGTTGGAAGTCATATGCGCCCTCATCCTCGCAGGACACGGTGATCGCGAGCTCCAGTTCTAGGGGCGGGTATCCGTTGTGGTAGCCATGATGGATGTCCCTTGTCTAGTCATTCCGGGCCCGCTGGTGTGACCACGGCGAAACCCTGTCCGGCGGCGGGCCGCCAGTTCAGTTCACCGGCGTACAGGCGCCGCAGCACGGCGGGGGGCTGGTGGTAGCAGAAGACCGACATCCCGGAGTCGACGATGGAGGGGGTGTCGAGGAACAGTGGCAGCTCGGCCAGGAAGTAGCGCACCGCACGCTCGATCTGCTCCTCGTCCGGCGTCTGTCCGGCGGGTAACTTCCCGGCCAGCACCCAGCCGGTGGCGTCACGGCACGCGTCCCGGAAGTCGGCGTCCTCGACGTACCGCTTCAGCCCTTGCTCGTGGAGCCGCCCGAAGGCCGCGTTGCTCTCCAACTCGGCCCAGCCCAGAACCCTCGCCCCGGGGTCGGCCACTCCGAGCGAACCCAGCGCCGCAGCAATCTTGTTGCGGGTGTACTGACCCTGTCGGCGCGCCTTCCACGCGGCCTTCTCCGGCGCGTACCCCAACGCCTCGAAGGTGAAGGCGCTGGGCGCATCCGGCACGAAGAAGTCCACGCGCTCGAAGCGGGCGAGCCCCCACGCCGCCAGCTCGCGAATCCGGCCGGTGGAGAAGTAGCTGTTGAACGGGCTGATCCCGAAGCAGGCGTGCTCGCCCTGCTCCACCGCGGCCGCGCATGCAGCGCTCAGCGGCTCCACTGTCATCGCCGGACAGCCGGCTCCTTGATCCGTGTTCATGTCCGGACGCTAAAACCTTGCCCATAGGGCAAGGTCAAGCCGACACTGGAGACACGCCTTACGAACGGAGCCCCACCATGCTCACCGTCGGCCGCATCGCCGCCCGGACCGGGCTCAGCCCCAAGGCCGTACGCCTCTACGAGGCAGGCGGCCTCATCGACCCGCCCGAGCGCACCGCCGCCGGCTACCGCACCTACACCGACGACGCCGTCCCGGTCCTCGGCTTCATCCGCCAGGCCCAGGCCCTCGGCCTCAGTCTCAAAGAGATCAAGGACATCCTCGACCTCCAGCGCCGGGGCGAACGGCCCTGCGACCTCGTCACCGACCTCCTCGACAAGCACCTCGCCGACATAGAACGCCGCATCGCCGACCTCCAAGCCCTCCGTACGACCCTCCAGCGCGCCCGTGCCCAGGCGGACCAGGCCGTGGACCGCGGGGACGAGGCCCTGGTGTGCCGGATCATCGAGAACGCGGCCCCGGCGGCGGAGCCTGAGGGGTCGTAACTTGCCTATGCGGAGCTGATGTTCAGCAGTCGGTGCCGAGTTCGGCTCCCGGGTGGTCCCCAGCGGCGGGCCGGTTCATCCGAGGTCGGCGTGGAGGGCGCAGCCCGGTCAGAGTGACGTTGACGAGTCGGCTGACCGCGGCCTTGGACGTCAGGGTGCCGGCTGCCCCGAGGGAGTGGAGGCAATAGCCCGCGAGCTCGTCGGGCGCGACATCGTCCCGGACATCGCCACTTCCCGCGGCCTCGGCGATGACGTCTCGGACGAGGTTGCTGAGGTGCTGCTGCGCGTGGGCGACGTGCTCGCCTCGGTGCACGAGTGCCGCGAGTTCGGTGCCGTGGGGACGCTCGTAGGTGATGAGCGCGTAGGCGCCGAGCACAGCTCCGAGCCGCTGGCCAGGGTCGCCGGCTTGATCCCGGACGCGGGCAAGATGTTCGAGGTGGTCCTTGACGTGGCGCTCGTGCCAGGCGAACAGGATCGCTTCGACGTCCGGGAAGTACTTGTACAGCGTCGCCCGTCCGATGCCGACTTCCGCCGCGATCTGCGACATCGTCACCGACGTCGGCCCATGCGTGCCCACCAGCGCCGCAGTGGTCTCCAGGATCGCGTCGCGTACGGCCGCGCGGTGCGCCTCGATCGTCTCGTTCCACAGCTTCGGCACGTCCATAGCGTACGCGATGACGATGTCGATACACTATGACTTGACGGAGACATAGTGTATCGATAAAGCTGGTGACCGCAGAAGATCCGGGCGAAGGCCCGGACAGTCACCCGCGAGGGCAAGGACACCTGCATGGCTGCCTCACCTCGTTACCCTCCGCCCCACCCCGGACCCGAGCCGCCGCGAGGGCCCGAGGACCTGTACGTGACCCCGCCGCCCTGGGACATCGGCCGGCCCCAACCTGCGTTCCTCGCCCTCGCCAACGCGGGTGCCATTCGCGGACGTGTACTGGACGTCGGCTGCGGGACCGGTGAGCACGTACTCATGTCCACTGGCCTCGGCCTGGACGCCACAGGCATCGACCTCGCTTTCAGGGCCCTGGAGACGGCCGAGGGAAAAGCGCGCGAACGGGGGCTCACGGCGCGGTTCCTGCTGCGGGATGCCCGGCAGCTGGCCGAGCTGGCCGAGCTGGCCGAGCTGGGCGAGTCCTTCGACACCGTGCTCGACTGCGGGCTCTTTCACCTATTCAACGACGATGACCGCGCCGCTTATGCCGACGGCCTTCGGTCCGCAGTGCTTCCGGGCGCCCGCTACTTCATGCTCTGCTTCAGCGACCAGCAGTCCAGCGACCAGCAGTCCAGCGACGGCTGGGAGCGGGTGCATCGGGTGACGCAGGACGAGATCGAAGCCACGTTCACCGACGGATGGCGGATCGACTCCATCGAATCCAGCACGATCGACATCACCACCGATCCGGACGGCATCCGGGCCTGGATCGTTGCCCTCGCCAGGGTCTGAACTTCGGCCGAGGCGAGCCGACTTGGTCATCAGCTGAACTCTCTTCGCATCACCTCTGCGGTCTGGCGTCGGTGCGCTTGAAGGCGCTCGCCGAAGCGGAGGAAACCCACAAAGGAAACCCACAAAGGAATGCCATGCTGACATCCGAAGCCCATGTCGAGACCGAACGCCCGAGCCGGTACCTCGTCCAACTCTGCCGACACATCAGCCAAATGGGCCGACCCCTCGGCCATCGACCGCGCGCTCACGGTGGCGACACGCAATCGCCCCCCGAAGTCCAGCACATCGAATGGACCGAGACTTACGGGACCGCTCGCCTGAGCTGGGGCCAGTGGACCATGCAGGCCGCCCCCGGCACGCTGACGCTACGCGCCGAAGCCGCCGACGAGAAAGACCTGCAACGGATCCAGGACCTCGTCGCCGGACGCCTCGAAAAGATCGGCAGGCGCGACCACCTGGCAGTGACCTGGCAACGATCTGAAGCGCTCAGCGTTCAGCCGGACGAAGCCGGCGAGGCCGACGACCCGCACCTGAAGGAGGGGCTGAGGCACACCCAGGGCACCACGCGACGCTGGTCCCTCAACGCGATAGGCGGAGCCGCCGCAGTCGCCGTCGGTACGCACCTGGTGCTCGGCGGATCCGCGCTCGCGGCCTCGCGATGGCTGGGATGGGGTGCCGGCGCCATCGTCCTGGCCGTCATCCTTGTGAAGGTCATCGGAGTGGGAAGCCTCGCGACCCTGCGCGGCCATCGGCGCGGCAGGTGACACTGAAGCCCACGATCCACGATCCCACCACTCGTCCTACTGATCGCAGAGATGGCGAGGACCAGGCCGGTCAGGTATGTGTGGGTGGGGGCGCGTACGTCGGCGCGGCGACCGGATCTCCGTACTGCATCGCTTCTCATGCCACGCGCTCACGTTCCGTCAACCACTCATACGATCTAATGGGGCTGCCGCGCGGAGCAAACAGATACCGGTAGTCACCGGTCGACGGCTCCGCATGGAATCGAGCGGCCCCCCAACTTCGGATGGTTGTGCATGCCTGCTACCTCTCCCCACCGCGATCCCGCGCGCCCCATGCAGAACGCAGCAGACTCGTCGGCTGCGCCGCAGTACCACGATCTGTTTCTCCAGCCGCGCTACACCGTCGAACTGCCGCCACTGGAAGACGAGGAAGACACCTTCTCGCCGCCTCCGCCCGCACAGCGGCGGCGCGGCGCAACCCGAAGCAGTTGACCGCGGCCCCTCCTGCCCCGCCTAACCCAGCGATGTGCCCGGTATACCGGGCTGGAGCAGGGCGAGCGCCGGGAAGCCGACCTCCGCGGGCATCCGTACCAGGTACCAGCCGTCACCGACCTTGAGCAGGCGGAGTCCGGGAACATCCTGGACGCGGGACGTCATGGCGAACCTCCCGGGGTGGGCGGGGAGTTCAGCAGCCACCGGAGGTGGTGGCCGGGGCGGCGATGCCGATCTGGAGGGTGGTGGGGGCGGCGCAGCACCCGCCGCCGGACTGCTCGGCGTTCTCCGGCTCGTCGAAGAGGCCCGCGCCGCCGCACACGCCCGTCTCCGGGAGGGTCAACTCGACGCGTTCGGCGGCTTCCTGGTCGCCGGCGAGGGCGGCGGTGATGGAGCGGACCTGCTCGTAGCCGGTCATCGCGAGGAACGTGGGGGCGCGGCCGTAGGACTTCATGCCGACCAGGTAGATGCCCTGTTCGGGGTGGGAGAGCTCGTTGACGCCGTGCGGGTAGACCGTGCCGCATGAGTGGACGTTCGGGTCGATGAGCGGGGCGAGCGCGGTCGGGGCCTGGAGGCGCTCGTCGAGGCCGAGGCGGAGCTCGGAGAGGAAGGACAGGTCAGGGCGGAAGCCGGTCAGGACGATGACCTCGTCGACCGGGTCGAGGCGGCGGCCGTCCTCCGCGACCAGGACGAGCTGGTCGCCGTCGTGTTCCACAGCCTGTGTACGGACTCCGGTGACCGCGCTCGCGTGGCCGGCCTCGACAGCGGCCTTGGCGCGCAGGCCCAGTGCGCCGCGCGCGGGGAGCTGGTCGGCCTCGCCGCCGCCGTAGGTGTTCGAGCCGATGCGGCGTCGCAGGATCCACACGGCGTGCGTGCCGGCCTCCTCCTTCGCGAGGTCGGCGAGGAGGGCGAGGGCGGTGAAGGCGGAGGCGCCGGAGCCGACCACGGCGGTGCGCCTGCCCGCGTAACGGGCGCGTACGGCCGCCTCGTTGAGGTCGGGGACGCGGTAGGAGATGTGGTCGGTGGCCGACTTCTCGCCGAGGGCGGGCAGGCCGTCCGCGCCGACGGGACCGGGGGTGGACCAGGTACCGGAGGCGTCGATGACCGCGCGGGCGGTGATCCGCTCCTCGTGGCCTTCGGCGGACTGGATGTGCACGGTGAAGGGCTGCTCATCGCGGCCCGCGTCGACGATGCGGTCACGGCCGGCGCGGGCCACTCCGGTCACTGTGGCGCCGTAGCGGACCTTGTCTCCGAGGACGTCGGCCAGGGGCTGGAGGTAGCGCTCTGCCCAGTCGCCGCCGGTCGGGAAGGTGGAGGCGTCGGGGCGGACCCAGCCGGTCGGGGCGAGAAGCTTCTCGGCGGCCGGGTCGATGACCTCGCCCCAGTTGGAGAACAGCCGGACGTGGGACCACTCGCGTACGGCGCTGCCCGCCGTCGGGCCGGCTTCCAGGACCAGGGGTTCGATGCCGCGCTCTACGAGATGGGCGGCGGCGGCCAGGCCGATCGGGCCGGCTCCGATGACCACGACGGGCAGCTGGTCGGTGGTGAGCACGCTGTTAATGGACGCAGCCACGACGTTCCCCTTTGTTTCGACATCCGTCAATCTCTTGCGTCTCAGAATGGCACCTGTATCGATAAGCGTCAACATAGACATTCATCGAATCTGGGGGACTGGGTAGGGAACGGGTTGACGTTCGCGGTGATCGGGGGCGGCCGGTCCGGACCGACCGCAGCGCATGCCTTGCGCCAGCAGGGACTGGAGCCCGTGGTCCCGGAGGCGTCCGCAGCCGACCGGCTCATGCATGGCCGCGCCGCTACGACAGCCCCACGCTCTTCTCTCCCGCCGGAGACGGCTCTCTTCCCGGGATGCGCCGGAACGCCTTTCATCGGGGGCCTGGATCACTATCCGCACCGGGGCGAGGTCGTCGTATATCTGCTGCGCTACGTCAACCGCCTGGGCGCCGACATCCGCACGGGGACGCGCGTCGAGGAGGTACGGGGGTCCGGGCCGCCGCCGGCGGCACCTTCACCCTCGTGCTGGAGGGCGGGGACGAGCTGTCCGCGCGGCGCGTGGTCCCGTTCGCCGGGCAGCGCGTGGTCGTCGGCGGTGGGAACTCCGCCGTGCAGATTGCCGCCGAACCGGCCCCGCATACCCAGGTCACCCTTGCCGTGCGTCGCCCGGTGCGCTTCGCGGCACAACGCACGCTCGGCCGGGATCTGCACGGGTGGCTGAATCGAACCGGGGCCGACACCCTGCCTCTCGGCCGATTTCTGCGCACTCCGCCGACCCAGCGGTCATCGATGACGGCCGATACCGGGCCGTCGTCGTCGCCGGCGTACTGGACCGGCGTCCGGTGTTCACGGGTCTCGACGGCCCCAAGGCCACCTGGCCGACGGCAGAAGGGAGGAGGTCGACACGATCCCGCTGGCCACCGGTCACCGCCCCGACCTCGGTTGCCCGGCCCCGCTTGGCGCGCTCGACGAGCACGGACGCCCACTCCACCGGGAGGGTGTCTCGCTCACCCACCCCTGCGTCGCCTACGTGGGGCTGGAGTGGCAGCGCAGTCTGTCCTCGAACTCCCTCCGCGGGGTCGGCAGGGACGCGAGCCGGATCGCACGGCGCCCGGCGGCGTACGTGCACCGAGGCTGATGAGACTGCGGACCCTGGCCGCTGAGACTGCGGAGCCTGGCCGCTCTGGTTCGACGTATGTCAACATAGACGTATGTCGAACATCAAGGTGCTGCCGCTGCTGGAGCCCGAGGTTGCCGAGGGTGTCGTGCCTTGCTGCCCACCGCTCAGCGAGAGGCCGCTGACGGCCGAGGAGGCCGAGCGGACCGCCGCGATGTTCAAGGCGCTCGGCGACCCGGTCCGCCTGCGCCTGTTCTCCCTGGTCGCCTCGCACGAGGGCGGCGAGGCCTGCGTGTGCGACATCTCCGACGTGGGCGTCTCGCAGCCGACGGTCTCCCACCACCTGAAGAAGCTCAGGGAGGCCGGCCTGCTGACGTCCGAGCGGCGCGGCACGTGGGTGTACTACCGGGTCGAGCCGTCGGTCGTGGCCGCGATGGGGCAGATGCTGACCGCGGCTGTCCCTGCGGCCTGACCTTCACCGGGCGCGGGGATCAGGCTGTCGCGGCACTGACGTTCCACATCTTGGCGAACTCCGCGGCTCCTCCTTCCGTCAACGTGCTGGACCCGTGGACGCGGATCATCGTGGTGTCCCACGGGCGCCCGCCGCTGCGGCCCGGCGTCAGCATCACTCCGACGGTGACAAGTCCATCGGGTCGGCTGATGCGTTCGGCGACCTCGTGATGGCGGAGCTGCACGTCGCTGCCGAAGATCGCAACGGGGAGTTGGTCCAGATCCGGAGAGGATCGCCAGGCGGTCCGCCTCGCCGACGTGGTCCGGCAGCGGGCTGGTGGTGATGTCCTCCATGACCAGGCGCAGCACCGGGTGGGCGCGGGTGCCCGTGGCGCCGACCGGTGTCTGCGGCAGTAACAGCGGTGTGGAGAACAACCGGCCACTGGGGCCGACGAGTTCGGTGTCGACGTCCGCAGGAGGCGCCTCTTCGTCGGCCGCGGCGAACTCGTAGTACCGCACGGGCTCTTCGCCCAGGGCGATCGGCGGCTCGGCGGCGCCGCGGAAGAGGTAGTCCAGTACGGCGGTGGTGGAGCGCAGCTGGTCGAAGAGGAAGTCCCAGTCGCGCCGCGTCAGGGCGATCGCGGGGATGCCGATCGGCTCCAACGAGCAGATCGTGCCGTCGGGTACCTGCCCGTGGTCCAGCAGGAACACCCCGATCCACTCGAAGGCGTTGCCGTCGACGGACAGGGTGCGGTCGCGGCCGTTGACCATGTCGGCGGGCAGCATCCGCAGTTGGCGCACGGTGCCCTTGGCCCGGCGCATCGCCTTGGTCGCCGCCTTCTGGCTCCAGGCAACCTCTCCAGCCGGTTCCTTGGGCTGGACGGTACGTGCCTTGACCTGGACCACTGCGCCACGTCCGCCGACGAGCAGCAGCCTGTCGCCGAGCTCGCGCCGCCCGGAGCCCTTGCCGGCGTAGGCGGACTGGAAGACGAAGTCCGGCAAGCACCAGGTGGCTGCCGCGGTGTGTGCAGCCGCTTCGGCACCCGGGCCGTGCTCCACGCCGGACGGCAGGGGCAACGCCGGAGGTATGCGCCGCACGTACGGCCCGTTCGCGGTGTCAACGATGAGCGTGAATGCGTTGGGGGGTTGGGGGTCGTCGTCCTGGATGAACCGTCACAACGCGGATGAAGGCTGATCAGGACGCCGATGGCGGCGGCCTGCGCCCCGATGCCGGAGCAGTCCAGACAGTGCGTCAGCTCTCCTGAGGCGCGGCCGTCAGCTGCCGGTCGGCGCCGAACTTCCGTCGCCATGCCAGGGAGACGTAGACGAGCGCGATCAGGACCGGTACCTCGATGAGCGGGCCGACGACACCCGACAGGGCCTGGCCGGAGGTGACGCCGAAGGTGGCGATGGCGACCGCGATGGCCAGCTCGAAGTTGTTGCCCGCCGCGGTGAAGGCGAGCGTCGCCGTGCGGTCGTAGGCAAGGCCGATGACCTTGCCGAGGGCGAATGTGCCGAACCACATGACCGCGAAGTACACGAGCAGCGGCAGGGCGATCCGGGCGACGTCCAGCGGCTGCGAGGTGATCGTCCTGCCCTGTAGAGCGAAGAGGATGACGATCGTGAAGAGTAGGCCGTACAGGGCCCAAGGGCCGATCTTGGGAAGGAAGTTGGACTCGTACCGCTCCTGCCCCAGCTTCTTCTCGCCGATACGGCGGGTGAGGAACCCGGCCAGCAGCGGGACGCCGAGGAAGATGACGACGTTCAGGGCGATCTTCCCCATGGAGATGTCGAGGTGCTCGCCGTCGCCCAGGCCGAGCCGGCCGGGCAGCAGGTCGAGGTAGAACCAGCCGAGCAGGCCGAACGCCAGGACCTGGAAGACCGAGTTGAGGGCGACCAGGACGGCGGCGGCTTCGCGGTCGCCACAGGCCAGGTCGTTCCAGATGATGACCATGGCGATGCAGCGGGCCAGGCCGACGATGATCAGACCCGTGCGGTACTCGGGCAGGTCCGGCAGGAAGATCCAGGCCAGCGCGAACATGATCGCGGGGCCAACGACCCAGTTGATGACCAGCGACGAGACCATGAGCTTGCGGTCGCCGGTGACGGCGTCGAGCTTGTCGTAGCGGACCTTCGCCAGGACCGGGTACATCATGATCAGCAGGCCGACGGCGATGGGCAGGGAGATGCCGCCGATCTCGACCTTGGCCAGGGTGTCGTTCAGTCCGGGGATGAGCCTGCCGAGCCCCAGACCGACGGCCATGGCGGCGAGGATCCAGACGGCGAGGAAGCGGTCGAGCGTCGACAGCTTCGCGACGACCGAGGCGTCCTCGGCGGTGGTCACGGGCGCTTCGGCTGCGGTCACGGACAGGCCCTCTTGTTCTCGGCGGCGGCGCGCGCGGACTCGGCCAACTCGGCGAACTGGCCGGCGAGCGAGGCGAGGACGTCGGGCTTGAGCCGGTAGTAGGTGTACCGGCCGCACGGCTCCGTCTCGACGACCCCCGCCTCGCGCAGCACCTTCATGTGGTTGGAGAGGTTGGTCTGCCGTGCACCGGTCTCCTCCACGAGGTGGGTGGTACACAGCGTCTCTCGGGCGAGCAAGGTCACGATCCGGAGCCTGAGCGGGTCGGCCAGAACCCGGATCAGATCAGTGTCGACTGACGTCATCATGGGCTGATACTGTCACATCAGTGGTGACTGACACCACCAGGTGCTGATATCAGATGTCAGATGTCAGACGTCAGATGTCATTTGCGCCTGATGTCGTCGTGAGACAAGAGAGACCTCTGATGTCCGACAGGCCCTCCGTGCTGTTCGTCTGTGTCCACAACGCCGGCCGTTCGCAGATGGCCGCCGCGTGGCTGACCCACCTGGCCGGGGACCGTGTCGAGGTCCGCTCCGCCGGCTCCGACCCGGGCGCAGGCGTCAACCCGGCCGCCGTCGAGGCCATGGCCGAGGTCGGCATCGACATCTCGGGCGAGGTCCCGAAGATCCTCACCGTCGACGCGGTCAAGGAGTCGGACGTCTGCATCACCATGGGCTGCGGCGATGCCTGCCCGGTCTTCCCCGGCAAGCGCTACCTCGACTGGACCCTGGACGACCCCGCAGGCGAGACCGTCGACAACGTCCGCCCCATCCGCGACGGCATCGAACGCCGCGTCCGCGGTCTCCTCGACGACCTCGGCGTTCCGGCACAGCACTGACTGTGTGTGGGCGTACGGAGGCCGGACCCACACAGCTCTGCGCCCGTACGAATCAACCGTGCCGAACGGGCAGCCAACGTTCGAGGTAAGCGCGGATCCCTTCCAACTGGGCACCGCGCGCGACGTAGCCGAGGTAGCCGTCAGGGCGTACGAGCCCCTGGACCGCGTCCGGCCACGGGCTCTCCGCACCAAGCCGGTGGATGCTGATCACGTCGTCCCGTCCGCGCAGGACTGAGGCGAAGCGTTCGGCGGGCCAGAGTGCGGGCGGTCCCGACAGAAACAGGTGCCAGCCCGGCCCTGCACTCCGCGCTTGAAGCCCGCGCGGCAGGTCGGGCAGCCGGTCTCCCGCTCGCGGCCCCTTCCTCGGTGGCCGCGACCCGGCAGTTGAGGCAGGGCTTCGCCGGTAGTGGATGCCCAACTCGGAGACCGTACGGAAGACCCGCCCACGAGGTCCTGTCGCGCGGAGCACCAATGGGGCCAGGCGCGGGGCCAGTTGAGTACGGGCGAAGCGGATGAGCGGGGTCCGGCTGGTGCCGATCGTGAAGGCGCGGTCGGTGAAGCGCAGCACGCTGCGGCCGACCGGGGCGCGCTCGGTCTCGTACGTCTCCAGCAGCTCCGCCGGTGCCCTGCCCCGGCACACGAGGGCGAGCTTCCAGCCCAGGTTGAGGGCGTCCTGGATGCCGGTGTTCATGCCCTGAGCGCCGGCTGGGCTGTGGATGTGGGCCGCATCACCGGCAAGGAAACAGGGGCCCGAGCGGTAGTGGGCGGCGCCGCGGTTGTGAAGCCGGAACTCGGTCATCCAGACCGGGTCCCGCAGCACCAGCCGGTCAGGCGTGTACTCGTCGGTGATCTCCTGCAGAAGTCCCAGCGTCACCTCGGCCTCCGGAACACCTGGCGGTCGCATCGCCAGCATCCGCCAGGTCGTTGGCGAGCCAAGAGGGAAGAAGAACAGCATCCCGGACCCGGTCATGTACGTGTGTACGGCACCGGGTTCCAGCCCGTCGACCTCCAGGTCGCCGAGCAGGAAGGTCTGCGGATAGGCGTACCCCTCGAAGCCGATGCTCGCCTGAGTGCGTACGGTGCTGTGCGCACCGTCGCAGCCCACGACGTACCGCGCTTCCACGGTCTCCTCCGAGCCATCGCCATGCCGGATCCGACAGATGACGGACGAGCCCCCGAGCTCCAGCCGGACCAGCTCCGTGTCCCGTTCCACGACCACGTCCTGCGCCGCCAGATGCTCGGTGAGGATGCTCTCGGTCTCCGCCTGCGAGAGGAACAACAGGAACGGATACGCGGTGTCGCTCAGCCCGATGTCGAACAGCGGCATCTGCACCACCCGCTGGGGGAGGTGCATCCTCAGCTGCATCGCAGGGTTGCCGCGGGCGACCAACTCACCTGCCACGCCGAACCCCGCCAGTGCTTCCAGGGTGCGGGGCTGGATGGCCAACGCGCGCGACTCATGCGTCCGGTCCAGGGAACGGTCGACGACCCGGAACGCGGTCCCGTAGCTGCGCAGTTCCGCGGCGAGCGCAAGCCCGGTGGGCCCCGCACCGACCACCAGCACGTCCAAGGGTGCCGTCATGAGCCCACGGTAGCGCTCGTTCGTCTCGACCTGAGAGCACCGAGTGCCGCGGCCCGCGTATCGCCTCGTGTTACTTGGATCCCGCGCCCGCAGGCTGGGTGAGGATCTCACCGCACAGCACGACGCAGTCGGCGCAGATCCACACGTCGGGGCCGGTGACCAGGCGGCGTTCGTCGCTCCGTGCGTGGCCGCAGAAGGAGCAGTGGGCGGATGTGTCGTCGGGGCGGCGCCTGCGGCGGCTACGGCGCCCGAACGCGGTGCGGGGGACGTTGACGTAGCAGTGGAGCTGACGCTTGATGTCCGCCGGGTCGACGCCGATGTCGTTCAGGACGCGGCGGGCCCGGGAGCCGGGGTTGGTCGCGATGACCGCGAGCAGCTGCGGCGTGTTGACCACGACCGGCGCGCAGGTGGGAGTGCGTTCGGTCGCCAGCTGCTCGGCGGCGGCCAGGGCAGCCGTCGCCTCGCCTGAGAACACCGGCTGCCCCGAACCCGTCGTAGCAGCGGGGTAGTCGAAGAGGCGGCGGCCGGCTTCGCGGATCTTGTCGCGGGTGACGCCGAGGTGTTCGAGGGTGGCGGCGGCCACGCCGTCGGTGAGCAGGCCGAGCAGAAGGTGTTCGGTGCCGGCTTCGGCCAGGCCGTCCGCCTCGGCCGCGGCCAGCGCGGTGGACAGGCCGCTCTTCAGGTCACGGCCACGGATCAGGCCGCCGGCCGTCGGCAGCTCCTGGATGCGCTCGACGCGGTCGGCATAGCGCTGGCGTGCGGCCTGACGGGAGACACCGAGGCGCTCGCCGATCACGGTCCAGGAATGCCCGGCGGTGCGCACCTGGCGTACGACCTGGTCGACGGCCTCGTCCGCGTG
Organism: Streptomyces sp. NPDC087263; assembly: GCF_044744645.1. Taxonomy (NCBI): domain Bacteria; kingdom Bacillati; phylum Actinomycetota; class Actinomycetes; order Kitasatosporales; family Streptomycetaceae; genus Streptomyces; species Streptomyces sp. NPDC087263. Next base: position 143,272 of record NZ_JBIUYT010000015.1, on the reverse strand, counting down.
GCCGGTCAGGTCCTGGGTGACGGCGATGACGGCATCCAGCAGGGCGAGTTCGTCGTCGCTTCCGGCACGGGCGTGGGCCGCTGCGATGAGCTGCTCCACGGTGGGTTCTTCGCTCATGCTGACAACCGTAGATTGTCACTCACTGACTGACAATCCTTCGTTGTCACGAAGCTGCCGGGCCGCCGATGATGCTGCAGATGTCCGCGTCCGTGCACGCGCTCGGGTCGGTGGTGGCGGCGCGTTCGGCCAGGCCGCGCAGGGCAGTTCGGGTCTTGCGCAGCTCGGCCATGCGCCGCTCGATGTCCATGAGGTGCTGCTCGATCAGGCCCGTGACGTGGGCACATGGCGCCTCGCCCGAATCGCGTAGGGCGAGGATCGAGCGGATCTCGGCGAGCGTCAGTCCGGCCGACTGGGCGTCGCGGACGAAAGCCAGCCGGCTGCCGGTCTGCGGCGGGTAGTCGCGGTAGCCGCCCGGGGTGCGAGGCGGGGCGGGCAGCAGTCCGGCCTGCTCGTAGAAGCGGATCGTCTTGGGCGTCAGCCCGTTCACGGCAGCCAGTTCTCCGATGCGCATACGGCCGAGGCTACGCCTTGACCTTCCAGTGCGCTGGAAGGTCTAACGTCGGTCGCATCAGCAGTGACCTGGAAGGACGCGGCCATGCGCATCACGCTTCTGACGGTGCCCGACTGCCCCAACGCGCCTCTCGCACGGGAGCGGATCGACCAGGCGCTCGACGGACAGGCCGCAGAGGTGGAGCTGATCGAGGTCGCCGACGAAGCGCAGTCGGCGCGGCTCGGGATGACCGGCTCCCCGACCGTCCTCGTCGACGGCACCGACCCGTTCGCCGTACCGGGGGTTGCCGCGTCTGTCTCCTGCCGCTTGTACCGGGGCCTTGACGGGCGGATCGAGGGCGCGCCGAGCGTGGCCGACCTTCAACGCGCCTTCTACGTCGCCGAGGCCGGCGAAGACTGCGACGGTCCGCCTATGGACGCGGCAGGCCGAGGCGGCCGAGGCCGCCTCGCACCCGTCACCGGCGGTCTCCGGGCCCTGCAGCAAGCCATTCTGCGGTCCTTCGCGACCACCGGCCACGCACTCGAACCGGCCGACCTGGAGCAAGTGGCAAGCGCCTCCGGGCGGGACTTCCGCGAGGTCCTGGCAGATTTGGCCGCCGAGGACTTCCTCACCCTCGACGACCAAGGACACATCCAGGCGGCGTATCCCTTCTCCGCCAGCCCCACCGCCCACCGGGTCGACCTCGCCCATGGCACCGAGGTGTGGGCGATGTGCGCGATCGACGCGCTCGGCATCCCGGGCATGCTCGGCACCGACGCCGTGATCACCTCCGCCGACCCGGTTACCGGCGAGACCATCACCGTCACCTCCATCGGCGGGCACCTGACCTGGCAGCCCTCCACCGCCGTGGTCTACGCCGGCCAACGCTCCTGCACCGGACCCGCCGCCGACATCGCCTGCGGAGCACTGAACTTCTTCACCGGCCGCCGCACCGCACGGACCTGGGCCAAGCAGCACCCCGACTTCACCGGCAAGGCCATCGACCAGACCCACGCCGAAGTCTTGGGGCGGTCTGTCTTCGGCTCGCTCCTGACAGAAGCGGAGCCTGTCCAAGCGTCGGGAACCCGGCCGTGAAGGCTGAGCCGCACCAATTACCGACGAGAGTGCGGATGATGGCCGGCATGCGCATCCGCATCCGCATCGACGCCGTAGACCTCCCCGGCCTTGCCTGTTCCCCCGAGGCAATCCCTGGCAACGACGTCCCGGCCTACCGCAACATCCACGTCGCTGTGCAACGCCGCGAGCGCCCCACCGAACTCCTCGACTCCCAGCCGGGCGACGCCGCGTCCGCCACCTGGACCCTGGAGTGCGCCACGTCGGCCTCACCGAGTGGCACCGATGTGAAGGGCCCCTATGTCCAGGGCCGTCCGGGCGGCCGGTTCATCTACCTGTCGTGGGGCACCGTTGACGACTCCGGCACTTTCACGATGTTCCGCCGCGCCAAGCTCATGCTCGACGCCGTGCCCGCCGAGGTACTCGATGCCGCCGCACTCACCGGCCTGTTGGTAGGCCGCCTCGGACTGACTGACGCGCGCGGCGGGCCGCTGTGCGCACGGGTCGTCCCACCGCGCATCACCTGGACCGCCGAACCCGCCGAGGAGGAGTGACCGTCACTGGTGAACCAGACCCACTGTTCACCGAAGTCCACCCCAGTCCAATCACAGCAACTGAGACCACACACGACGAAGGGCCCCGCTGCGAACAGCGGGGCCCTTCGACATCGTGCCCGGTGAGGCACTGGCGGAGGATACGAGATTCGAACTCGTGAGGGGTTGCCCCCAACACGCTTTCCAAGCGTGCGCCCTAGGCCACTAGGCGAATCCTCCGCGGCAAACAATACAAGACGTGGAGGAGTGCTAGCGAACTCGTTCCCCCCGCTCGGATCCTGTACCCTGTGCGGAGCCCCTCACGTGGCGCTATCTGACTGAACTCCCCCAGGGCCGGAAGGCAGCAAGGGTAGGTTGGCTCTGGCGGGTGCGTGGGGGGCGCTTGCGTTTGCTTCCACTACTTGTACGGGGCTTGTACGGGTGTGTGCAGGGGCCCGGGTCTCCGGGCGGTCCCTGTTGTCAGTGGGCGCCTATAACCTCGTATGTGTGTCGTCTCTCGCGCTGTACCGCCGTTATCGCCCGGAGTCGTTCGCCGAGGTCATCGGGCAGGAGCATGTAACCGACCCGTTGCAGCAGGCGCTGCGGAACAACCGGGTCAATCACGCGTACCTGTTCAGCGGCCCGCGCGGGTGCGGGAAGACCACCAGTGCGCGGATTCTGGCCCGGTGCCTGAACTGCGAGCAGGGGCCGACGCCGACGCCCTGCGGGGAGTGCCAGTCCTGCCAGGACCTGGCGAGGAACGGGCCCGGTTCGATCGACGTCATCGAGATCGACGCCGCGTCGCACGGCGGCGTCGACGACGCACGTGACCTGCGCGAGAAGGCCTTCTTCGGGCCCGCCGGCAGTCGGTACAAGATCTACATCATCGACGAGGCCCACATGGTCACGCCGGCCGGCTTCAACGCCCTGCTGAAGGTCGTCGAGGAGCCGCCGGAGCATCTGAAGTTCATCTTCGCCACCACCGAGCCCGAGAAGGTCATCGGGACGATTAGGTCGCGGACCCACCACTACCCGTTCCGGCTCGTGCCGCCGGGAACCCTTCGGACGTACCTGGGTGAGGTCTGCGGGCAAGAGGGCGCTCCCGTCGAGGACGGGGTGCTGCCACTGGTGGTACGGGCCGGTGCCGGGTCCGTACGTGACTCCATGTCCGTCATGGACCAGCTGCTCGCCGGTGCGGGTGAGGCCGGTGTGACGTACGCGATGGCCACCTCGCTGCTCGGGTACACGGACGGCTCGCTCCTCGATTCGGTCGTCGACGCCTTCGCCGCGGGGGACGGCGCCGCGGCCTTCGAGGTCGTGGACCGGGTCATCGAGGGCGGCAATGATCCGAGGCGGTTCGTTGCCGATCTGCTGGAGCGGCTGCGGGATCTCGTGATCCTCGCGGCCGTGCCCGACGCCGCGGAGAAGGGACTCATCGACGCCCCTGTCGACGTGGTGGAGCGGATGCAGGCCCAGGCGGGCGTCTTCGGCGCCGCCGAGCTGAGCCGCGCCGCCGATCTCGTCAACGAGGGACTGACGGAGATGCGTGGCGCCACCTCACCGCGACTCCAGATCGAACTCATCTGCGCGCGCGTCCTGCTCCCCACCGCGTACGGGGACGAGCGGTCCGTCATGGCCCGGCTGGACCGTATCGAGCGCGGCGTGAACTTCTCCGGCGGCGGGGGCGGCCCTGCCATGGGGTACGTCCCTGGGGCTGATGCACACGGACAAGGACACGGGCACGGATATGGGCAGGGGCAGGGGCAGGGGCTTGCACAGGCTCCGGCCTCGGTCGGCCAGGCCGGTCCCGCGGGCCAGGCGGATCCTCCGGGTCAGGCCGTTCCTCCTGGGGGTGGAGTCGCGGCGGCGCGGGCTGCGGTGCGCGCGGTGGGGCCCGAGCCGGTCAGCGAACCGGCAGCCCCACTCGCCCCTCCCGCGGCCACCCATGCCGCTCCCCCCGCGGCCGCTCCTCCTGTAGCTGAGCAACCGCAGCCTTCGGCGCCTCCTGCGGTTCCCGCCGCTCCGCCCGCGGCCACCGCTCCGTCGGGCGGCGCTCCCGGCTCCTGGCCCACACCGACGGCCGCGGGCAGTGGTCGGCGTCCCGGTGGGTGGCCGACGGCGGCGCCCACGGGCGGGGTGCAGCCACCGGCCGCGCCCACAACCCCGGCGCCGCCGGTAGCTGCATCCGCCCCCGCTCCAGCCGCCGCCTCCCCTGCCGCCCAGGCTCCCGTCGGCGGCGGGCCCGACCCCCGCATGCTGTGGCCGAACATCCTGGAGGCGGTCAAGAACCGTCGCCGGTTCACCTGGATCCTGCTCAGCCAGAACGCGCAGGTGACCGGATTCGACGGTACGACTCTGCAGATCGGCTTCGTCAACGCAGGCGCCCGGGACAACTTCGCTAGCAGCGGCAGCGAAGAGGTGCTGCGGCAGGCCTTGTCCGAGCAGTTCAACGTCCAGTGGAAGGTCGACGCCATCGTCGACACCTCGGGCGGCTCGGGCGGCCCGGGCGGTTCAGGAGGCTCGGTGCCGCCCGCTCCGGCCGGCCCCGGGTCCGGCGGGGGTTATGGCGGGGCACCGGCAGCCCCCCGTCCCGGCCCCCAGCAGCCGTCGGCCCCGGCCTCCCGCCCCGCCGCGTCGCCGGGTCCGTCCGCGAGCCACGCTCCGTCCGCACCCGCCTCGGCGTCCCCCCGGATTCCCGCCGCCCCCGAACCACCCCCGGTCGCCCCCGAGGACGACACCCCCGAGGACGACGACCCCGACCTCGTCGAGTCCGCCCTCTCGGGCTACGACCTGATCGTCCGCGAACTGGGGGCGACGGTGGTGGAGGAGTTCTCGAACGAGTAGCGAGCAACCGCAAGTGCAGGCAGCGCGTAAGCGAGTAGCAACCGCAAGTACAGGCAGCGCGTAAGCGAGTAATGGATAGCGAGTACGAGGCCTCGTACCCCTCGTACATCCGGCCACCCGCCTTGGCTGATCCCACCATCCCCCGCACCCCTCCTTCAGCGGCCCCCACAAAGGCACCCGCCCCCGGCGGATAGGCTGACCCCCGTGAAGGTCCTTGTCATCGGTAGTGGCGCCCGCGAACACGCCCTGTGCCGTTCCCTGTCCCTCGACCCCGACGTCACCGCCCTGTACTGCGCCCCCGGGAACGCAGGCATCGCGGAGGTGGCCGAACTGCACGCGGTCGACGCCCTCGACGGCGCTGCTGTGGCCGCGCTGGCCGCGGAGCTCGGCGCCGAGCTGGTGATCGTGGGCCCGGAGGCCCCGCTTGTCGCAGGGGTCGCCGATGCCGTGCGAGCGGTGGGGATTCCCTGCTTCGGCCCTTCCAAGGAGGCCGCGGAGCTGGAGGGTTCCAAGGCCTTCGCCAAGGATGTGATGGCGGGGGCGGGCGTTCCGACGGCACGCTCGTACGTCTGTACGACGCCGGATGAGGTCGAGGAGGCGCTCGACGCCTTCGGTGCCCCGTACGTCGTGAAGGATGACGGGCTCGCGGCCGGCAAGGGTGTCGTCGTGACCGACGACCTCGCGAAGGCCCGTGACCACGCCAACGCCTGCGATCGCGTCGTCATCGAGGAGTTCCTGGACGGCCCCGAGGTCTCCCTCTTCGCGATCGCGGACGGCGAGACAGTGGTCCCGCTACAGCCCGCCCAGGACTTCAAGCGCGCGCTGGACGGCGATGAGGGTCCGAACACCGGCGGCATGGGTGCGTACTCGCCCCTGCCCTGGGCCGACCCGAAGCTCGTCGAGGAGGTCATGCAGACCGTCCTCCAGCCGACCGTCGACGAGCTGCGCCGCCGGGGCACCCCGTTTTCCGGCCTTCTGTACGCGGGTCTGGCGCTCACCAGCCGAGGTGTACGGGTCATCGAGTTCAACGCCCGCTTCGGCGACCCCGAGACCCAGGTGGTCCTGGCCCGCCTGAAGACGCCCCTCTCCGGGGTGCTGCTGGCCGCGGCGAACGGCACCCTCGCCGACCTGGCGCCCCTGCGCTGGAGCGACGTCGCGGCCGTCACCGTGGTCATCGCCTCGTACAACTATCCGGACACTCCGCGCACCGGCGACCCGATCACCGGGCTCGACGAGGTGGCGGCCGAGGACGCCCCGTACGCGTACGTCCTGCACGCCGGGACGAAGCGGGACGGCGACTCGGTCGTCAGTTCGGGCGGCCGTGTGCTCTCCGTCACGGCGACCGGTACCGATCTCACCGAGGCCCGCGAACGCGCGTACGCGGCGGTCGCCCGTATCGGCCTCGACGGTTCGCAGCACCGCACAGACATCGCGGCGAAGGCGGCGGCAGAGGCATAGAGCCTGGTCAGCGCACTGGCCGACCATCGGCCGCCACTGACTTGTGCGTACCTCGTCAGCAGCACCCTGGGCCCCGGATTCCCCACGGAATTCGGGGCCTGATCATTGCCCACCGTCATCCACCTTTCCCCAAAGCCATTCCATCGAGTGACCGATGCCCCATCCGGCTGACGGGAACCGAGGCCCCAACTAGGGTGCGGCGAAAGCGTTCCGGCACTTGGCCCACCGGCATTGCGATGTCAGTGGCGGGTGCCACAGTGGGGGAGTGAGCAACGCCAGGACATCCGCCGGCGCGGGCTGCGTGACAGCCCGGGTGGGGCGGACCGTAGGGGGTGAGGTCCGGTCGTGACAGGTATGGGTGTGGAGGTGGGCGCGCAGTCGGCGCGTTCCCGGGCTCTCGCCGTGCTGCGCATCCGCAGCAGGGCGCTGGCCGTCGCCCTGCTGCCCGCGGCCGTCGCCGTCGTCCTGCTGGCCGGCGGCTCCACCGGCCACATCACCGGCGAAGGCTGGGACACCGCGCGCGGGATCGTGACCGTCCTCGCCGCCCTGGTCCTGCTCGCCGCCGCGGGTATCGCGCTCGTCGTCGCTCGTGCCCGGCCCGCCGTGAGTCCCACGGTCGCCATCGCCGAGAAATCGGCGCCCGACCTCTACCGCATGGTCCGCGACCTGGCGGACCGCCTCGACGTCCCCGCTCCCTCGGCGATAGCGCTCACCCCGGACTGCGACAGCTGGCTGGAGGACCGCACCCACCTGTCGCACGGCCGACCGGCGCCCGAGGACAGCGACGAAACAGAAGGAGCGCGGGGCCTGCGCGGTATACGCGGGCTGTCGACGCGTTCCCGTCGAGCCGCCTCCGCCGCCCCCGTCCTCGTCATCGGGTCGCCCTTCCTGTGGTGGATGCGGGTGGGAGAACTGCGCGCGGTCCTCGCCCCGGTCGTCGCGGGTACGGGCCCGTCGGCGCACCCCGACATAGCAGCGGCGCGTCGTTTCGTACGGGGCCTGGACGCGGCCGTGGCCGTGACCTCGGCGCCCACCCGCGGTCCGTTGTCCCGGATGGTCCTGGGCGGCGTCGGTTGGGTGACTCGTCTGCTGCTGCGCAGTTGTCGGGGCCATGCGGCCGAAATGGAGCGAGGCGTGGCGGCCGCGGCGGCCGAGCGTGCACAGGCTGTGGACTACGGCCTGCGGATCGTCGCGCAGGAACAGGTGGGACTTGCGTACGCGGGCTGGGACCGACTGCTGACCCGCGTCGCGCTGCCCGCCTGGCGGATGGGCCGTTGGCCGAACCGGCTGGACGCCGGCGTCGTCGCGGCCCTCACCGAGCTGTCCCGCCGCGACCGCCTCGCCGAGGGGTTCACCTCACGGCTCGGCGAGCGCCCCGCCTGTGACCTGCTCGAAGAGCCCGGCACGGTGGACGAGGCGGCCTCACTGCTCGCCGCCCGCCTCTTCCATGGCGGTCCCGCCGAGGCCGGTCCCGACTGGGCGCCCGTGGACTGGCTGGACTACCCGGAGGAGGTCGTCGACCGCAAATGGCGCGCCGACGCTGCCCGCCTTCACCGGGTCCTGGACGCGCTGGGCATCGGGCACTCCACGAACCCGGCGACGCCCGACGCGGGCGGGCCCACGCTGGCGCGGGTGATGGATCACCTGATGGCGTCGCCGAACGACGACAGGGATGCGTCGGGCGACGACGACACGGACGTATCAAGTCGGGCCCCGCACCCGCACCCCGACCACACGCACCCCGACCACACGCACCCCGACCACACGCACCCCGACCACCCGGACCCGGACCCGGACCCGGCAACGGACCCGGATGCCGACGGCCTCGTTGCCGTCAATCGCGGGGGCGCGTACGAGGAGATGGGCATAGGCCTGGACGAGGACGACGCGGAGTTCGCCCTCGGGAACGAGCGGACGGCTGCGCTCGCGGCGGGGCTCAGTGCGGAGCTGGCGCGCGAGGAGGCGGCGGCGCCGGCCCTGGCGTCCGGGGCGCCGGCCGGGGGCGGCACCGAGCAGCAGGGGCCCGACCTGGCCTTCTGGGACGACGGACTTCTTCCCCTCTTTCCGCTTCAGCCGCCGCGGACCGGTCGTGAGTTGTTGGCCGATCATGTGACGGCCATGGTGTGCTGTGCCGCGATGGACACGGCGGGGGCTGCGCCGGGGCTCGACTGGCTCGATGGGCCGTCTCTCATCGTCGACGGCGAGCGTGCCGCCGATCTGAGTCCCCGTGTCCTCACCCTCGTCGAGACGGGTGACCCCGCCCCCCTCCGCGACTGGCTCCGCCACCTCGGCGTCCGCCCCGAGAAACCGGTCCGCCTGATCTGACCCCAGCGGTCGCCTTCCCGGCGTGAGGGGGGATGGTTTTCCTCGCCCCCTCCGCCCCTACCCATCCCGTACCTGGGGGCTCCGCCCCCAGACCCCCGGATCGCGCTGAACGCACTCGTCCTCAAACGCCGGACGGGCTGAAAGGCCCTCACCCGCCCGGAGTTGGAGAGTGGAGCTCCGCGGGTTGGGGGTCAAGAATCTCTCGCCCCGCCGGAACTGAAGAGATGACGACCGCCGGGCCGGAGCCGAAAAGCGATGCGGCCGCCCCACGGCCCGCAGCCGAACGACGGCGGAAGGGGGCGTGCTGGTACGTCCAGATGCCAGTCGCGTACGCCCGCGTCACCGGACCCCCGCACCCTTGCGCCAAGGTCTGATCCGTCGGCGACGGGCGGGACGTACCGGCACGCCCCCGACCCACCCACCAGACGGCACACCCACCCGCACCGGACGGCAACGCACCCACACCCGCACCGGACACCACACACCGATCACCGGACACCGGGCGGAGCCCCTCGTTCCACTCCTGCCAATTAGCGACGAACGGTGACGGTGTGCGTGCGTAATGTGATGTGCTGGGACCGATCGCGCACATGGCAATGGCTGACAAGGACGACGGGGGCAACAGGGAGGGGAGCTGGCATGGGGTCGGAGCAGATTCGCCGCTGGGAGTCGGGAGCACTCGCTCACGCGGTCACGGACCCCTTCGGCCAGGGGCCCGTTCCCTGGCTCCGCGGTGACGAACAGTACTTCGACGACACCGGCCACATGGTCCCGTGGTACATCGACAACGCCCCGGGCGCCACCCGCCTCCCCGAGGCGGAACGCGACGCCGGGCGAGACCCCGGGCACGACCGCAGGCCCGCGACCTCAGCCCACACCCACGCTCACACCCACACCCACACCCACACTCACGCCACCAAGGGACCCATCCCCCACCCCCGAGCCGGAGGCCCCCGCTCGGCCGACGACGTCCACCGCCAGATCAAGGGGTTCGCCTCCACCGGCGCGGCCGCCCCCGGCGAGTCCATCGACTTCCACATCACGGTGGACCCGCCCCAGGAATTCGGCGTCGACATCTACCGCATCGGCCATTACGGAGGCGACGGAGCCTCGAAGATCACCACCAGCCCCCGTCTCTCCGGCATCGTCCAGCCCCCGCCGCTCACCGCCGACCGCACGGTCTCCTGCCACCACTGGTGGCTGTCCTGGCGCCTGCAGATCCCGAGCTACTGGAACATCGGCGCGTACGTGGCCGTACTCACCACCGCGGACGGCTACCGCTCCCACATCCCCTTCACGATCCGCGACGACCACCCGGCGGACCTGCTCCTGCTTCTGCCGGACATCACCTGGCAGGCGTACAACCTCTACCCGGAGGATGGCCACACGGGGGCGAGTCTCTACCACGCCTGGGACGAGAACGGCCGTCTGCTCGGTGAGTCCGACGCCGCGACGACGGTCTCCTTCGACCGCCCGTACGCGGGCGCGGGCCTCCCCCTGCACGTGGGCCACGCCTACGACTTCATCCGCTGGGCCGAGCGCTACGGCTACGACCTCGCCTACGCCGACGCCCGCGACCTGCACGCCGGCCGGATCGACCCCACCCGCTACCGCGGCCTGGTCTTCCCGGGCCACGACGAGTACTGGTCGCCGGCGATGCGCCGCACCACGGAACTCGCCCGCGAGCACGGCACCTCGCTGGTCTTCCTCTCGGCCAACACCATGTACTGGCAAGTGGAGTTGGGCCCGTCCCCGTCCGGCGTCGCCAACCGCCTGCTGACCTGTCGCAAGCGCAGAGGCCCCGGAAAATCGGCCCTGTGGCGTGAGATCGACCGGCCGGAACAGCAACTCATCGGCATCCAGTACGCGGGAAGGGTCCCCGAGCCCCACCCCCTCGTCGTCCGCAACGCCGACCACTGGCTGTGGGAGGCGACCGGAGCGCACGAGGGCGACGAGCTCACCGGCATGGTCGCGGGCGAGGCCGACCGCTACTTCCCGCGCACCCCGCTCCCCGAGCACCAGGGCCGTATCCTCCTGGCCCACTCCCCGTACGCCGACAGCGAGGGCACCCCCCGCCACCAGGAGACCTCCCTCTACCGCGCCCCCTCCGGCGCCCTGGTCTTCGCCTCGGGAACCTTCGCCTGGTCCCCGGCCCTGGACCGCCCGGGCCACGTGGACCCCCGCATCCAGCGAGCCACCGCCAACCTCCTGGACCGCATCTGCAAACACGACTGAAGGTGCATGGCCCCCTCTGCAAACACGACTGAAGGCGCACGGCACCCTCTGCAAACACGACTGAAGGCGCACGGCACCCTCTGTAATCACGACTGAAGGCGTAAGGCCCCCTCACATGGGCCCTCACATGGGCCCCTCGCAAGGCCCCCTCGCGGGTCCCCGCACCGCGCACCCCGCGCACCCCACGTACCCCCTGGCCAGAGCCACTCCCGCCATACGGGAGAATCGAGCCAATCAGACAGAACCACGGGGAGGAACCGTGTCCGGATTCGTTGAAAAGCCCGAGCCGCTTCAGGTTCCGGGACTGGTGCATCTGCACACCGGCAAGGTGCGCGACCTGTACCAGAACGAGGCGGGCGACCTCGTGATGGTCGCCAGCGACCGCATCTCCGCCTTCGACTGGGTGCTGCCCACAGAGATCCCCGACAAGGGCCGCACGCTCACCCAGCTCTCCCTGTGGTGGTTCGACCAGCTCGCCGACCTGGTCCCCCACCACGTGCTGAGCACCGAACTCCCGCCTGGCGCCCCGGCCGACTGGGCGGGCCGCACCCTGATCTGCAAGTCGCTGCGGATGGTCCCGGTCGAGTGCGTAGCCCGCGGCTACCTCACCGGTTCGGGCCTCGTCGAGTACAAGGAGACCCGCACGGTCTGCGGCCTCGCCCTGCCCGAGGGCCTGACCGACGGCTCCGAACTCCCCGCGCCGATCTTCACTCCGGCCACCAAGGCCGCGGTCGGCGAGCACGACGAGAACGTGTCGTACGAGGAGGTCGCCCGCCAGGTCGGCGCCGAGACCGCGGCCCAGCTGCGCCAGACGACCCTGGCCGTCTACAGTCGCGCCCGCGACATCGCCCGCGACCGGGGCATCATCCTCGCGGACACCAAGTTCGAGTTCGGCTTCGAGGGACGTGCCGAGAGAAGTGCCGACGGAGGCACCGCGGCCCAGACCCTGGTCCTCGCCGACGAGGTGCTGACCCCGGACTCCTCGCGCTTCTGGCCGGCCGAGCAGTGGGAGCCGGGCCACGCGCAGCCGTCGTACGACAAGCAGTTCGTCCGCGACTGGCTGACCTCGCCCGAGTCCGGCTGGGTCCGCGCGAGCGAGCAGCCCCCGCCGGCCCTGCCCCAGCACATCGTGGACGCGACCCGCGCCAAGTACATCGAGGCGTACGAGCGCCTGACGGGCACGAGCTGGTCGTAACGCACGCCGTGGCGCACGGCAAAGGCCCCGGTCGATGACCGGGGCCTCTGGCTTCTCTGGAGCGGACGACCAGGTTCGAACTGGCGACCTCAACCTTGGCAAGGTTGCGCTCTACCAACTGAGCTACGTCCGCGCTGCGCCGTGGCGCGAGAGCAACTATACCCAACCTCGCTCGCGCGCGAGACGCACCGCCGTGTGCCGGTTCTCGGCCCCGAGCTTGGTCGCGGCGGACGACAGATAGTTCCGTACGGTGCCCTGCGAGAGCGCGGCCCGCTCGGCGATCTCCGCGACGGGCGCCCCGTCGGCGGCGAATTCGAGCACCTCGGCCTCGCGCGCGGTCAGCGGCGAATCCCCGGCGGAGATCGCGTCGGCGGCCAACTCCGGGTCCACATAACGGTTTCCTGCATGCACCGTACGGATGATCTCCGCGAGCCGCTGCGCGCTGACCGTCTTCGGGACGAACCCGCGCACACCCGCCGCAAGCGCCCGCTTCAGATGCCCCGGCCGCCCATGACTCGTCACGATCAGCACTTGGCATGCGGGCAGTTCGGTCCGCAGGGATGTGGCCACCCTCACACCGTCGGCCCCGGGCATCTGAAGATCCAGTACGGCGACATCGGGCGCGTGCGCCCGCGCCATCACCAGTGCCTCCGGCCCGGTCGCCGCCTCGGCCACCACAACCAGGTCGTCCTCCAGGCCCAGCAGCGCGGCAAGCGCCCCCCGGATCAGATGCTCGTCATCGGCGAGCAGAAGGCGTACGAGAGGAGTGGTCGGTCGGGAACTCATGAAGTGACCTCACTCACTGGAGCCGGAGCCGGAGCCGGAGCCGGAGCCGGAGCCGGAGCCGGAGCTGGAGCTGGAGCTGGAGCTGGAGCCGGAGCCGGAAGCCACCCGCCGTCCGGGTCTCCTCCCGAGAAGTCCGCCACAGGTGGAACAGATGCCACAGGTGGAACAGATGCCACCGCTTCCCCAACTGCCACAGGGAGCGCCACCACCGCGGTCAACCGGAACACACCACCTCCGACAGGCCCCGCCCGCAGCACCCCGCCCACGTCCGTCAACCGTTCCCGCAGCCCCACGAGCCCGGAGCCCCTCCTGCGCTCGGAGCCCGACCCCTCATCCTGCGCCCCATCGTGCGCCCCATCCGGCACCCCGTCGTTCTCGACAGTGAGCGTCACCCGCCCCTCCGCCACCCGCAGCGACACCGCGCACCGCCCCGCGTTCCCGTGCCGCAGTACGTTCGTCGTGGCTTCCCGTACGACCCAGCCGAGCGGCGACTGGACCTGCGGCGGCAGCCCCGGAGCCGAGCCGCTGATCCGGCAGTCGATGCCGGCGGCGGTCAACACACCCTGGGCGCCTGCGAGTTCGGTGCTCAGGTCGGCCTCCCGGTAGCCGCGTACGACCTCCCGCACCTCCCGCTGCGACTCCTGCGCGATGCGCTGCACCTCGATCATCTGGTCCACGGCCTCAGACCGCCCGCGTCGTGCCAGCTGCACGGCGAGCTCGCTCTTCAGGGCGATGACCGCGAGGTTGCGGCCCATCACGTCGTGCAGATCGCGTCCGAAGCGCAGCCGTTCCTCGGCGACGGCGAGGCGGGTCCGGGTCTCGCGGGCCTCGTCGAGCGCATAGACGGTGTTGAGCAGCCACAGGGAGAGGACGGAGGTGGACACGAGGATCCCGCCGATGAGCAACTCCGCGCCCGCCGCGCCCAGTGCCGAGGGCGCGGGGACGCCCGCCACGAAGACCAGGCCGCCGACGCCGGCCGCGGCGGCCACCACCAGGGCGAACGCGCGCCGCCAGTCGCGGATGCCGAGGGCGATGGTCCCGACGCCGAACGCCGGCACCGTCACGGACAGCATGGCCGCCGCGGACTCGGCCTCGTGGCCGCCGGAACCGTGCTCCGTGAGGACGACCGCGCCGACCGTGATCAGTACGGTCACCGCGCCCAGCGCCCACAGCAGACGTACGGGCCGGTCACGGGTACCCCGAGTCCAGTCGAGCGCACGGGACGCGGTCAGGGCGCAGCACACACTGTGGGCGCACACCGCCAGCAGGGCCCAGCCCGCGAACAGGGCCCCCAACTGACCGACCACCGGGAGCCCGATGCCGACGATCTCGATCACCGCGAAGAAGTGAAACGACCACCGGGTGTACGTCTCCACCTTCGCCGGCGTGCTCTTCCCCCGCCACCAGACCCCAGGGTTCCGCATCCGCCCGCCCTTGTTGTCGCCCCTCACCGCCGAGGTTCCCATCGGAACCACCGTCGTACAGCAAACACCGCGAGGACCGTCCAGGCCACCGCCGTGACGAGGGCGCCGAGGGTGTCGTGCGCGGAGAGGTCGCCGGTCCAGCCGCCGCGTATCAGGGTGATCACCGGGGTCAGGGGCAGCAGTTCGCAGGCCGAGGCCAGCCGGTCGGGCATGACTTCGAGGGGGATGAAGGTGCCCGAGCCGAGCAGCGAGACCATCAGCAGCGGCATGGTCGCCACCTGGGCGCCCTCCACACTCCTGCTGAAACTCGCGGTGAGCGCCGCGAGCGGGGGCCACATCACGAGGCCCAACAGCAGCCCCAGGACGGCGAGATGGGGTGCCGGCGGCGCCCCCACGTCCAGGAGTACGGCGCAGGCGGCCGTCAGGACCAGGCACTGCACCAGCGCTATCGCCGCCGACGGCAGAGCGGCGCCCGCGAGGATCTCGGCGTCCCGCAACTCCCCGGTGCGCAGCCGCTTGAGGACGAGTTCCTCGCGCCGCGCCGCGTACACGGTCACCAGCGAGCTGTAGACCGCGAAGAGGAGGGAGAAGCCGATGGAGGAGGGCAGGATGACCGACCCTGCCGACAGCCCGGTGCCCTTCAGATCCATCTGGTCGACGTTCGCACTGAGGCTGAACGGCAGCAGCATCGGCGCGAACAGCGCGGCGAGAAGCGTCGCCTTCGTACGCCCCAACAGGGTGAGCTCGGCGCGCGCCAGGACGCTCATCCGCCCCACGGCAGTGGTGGTAGCCCCCGCCGTCTCCGCACTCGTCACAGCCACCGCGCTCACGCCACCGCCTCCTTGTCCGTACGACCCTCCGTACACGCGTGTCCGCGACCTTCCGTACGCGCGTCTCCGCGAGCCTCCGTACACGCGTCTCCGCGACCTTCCGTACGCGCGCCCTCGCCCGCCCCCGAACGACCGACCCCCGAACGACCCGCCCCCGAACCACCGGCCCCCGAACGACCGGCCCCCGAACGACCGGCCCCCGAACGACCGGCCCCCGAACGACCGGCCCCCGAACGACCCGCCCCCGAACGACCGTCCCCCGAGCCACTCCCCGATTCCGCTCCCGCAGCACCCCCCGCCTCCCGAGCGATCCGCAAAAACGCCTCCTCCAGCGAAGCCGACCGCACATCGAGCCCCCGCAGCTCGACCCGCGTCCGCTCCGCCCACACCAGCAGTGCCGTGGCGGTCCGCTGGAGTTCGTGGGTGCGCAGCCGGACCGTGCGCCCCGCCGTCTCGTGCCCGGTGACGCCGAGCGTGGCGAGCGGGGGCAGGTCTCCGAGGAAGTAGCCGTCGGGCAGTTCGAAGGAGATCCGGGACGGCTGGGAGGCGGTCACCTGGGCCGGGGTGCCGGTGGTGGCGATGGCTCCCTCGTGGAGGATCGCCAGCCGGTCGGCCAGTTCCTCCGCCTCTTCGAGGTAGTGGGTGGTCAGCAGCACCGTCGTACCGCCGTCGCGCAGTTCCCGTACCAACTCCCAGGTGCTCCGGCGTCCTTCGGCGTCGAGTCCGGTCGTCGGCTCGTCGAGGAAGAGGACCTCGGGGCGGCCGAGGAGTGCGAGTGCCAGGTCCAGGCGTCGCTTCTCGCCCCCGGACAGCTGTTTCACCCGTACGCCGGACCGCCGTGCGAGCCCGACCATGTCCAGGGCCTCCGCCGTGGGGCGCGCACCACTGGTGCAGCCCGCCCACATCCGTACGGTCTCCGCGACCGTCAGCTCGGAGGGGAAACCGCCCTCCTGAAGCATCACGCCGATCCGGGGCCGTACGACCGCCCGCTCCTCGTAGGGATCGTGTCCCAGGACCCGCACCCGGCCGGCCGCCGGGGGCGCGAGGCCCTCGAGAAGCTCGACCGTGCTGGTCTTGCCCGCGCCGTTCGTCCCCAGCAGCGCGAAGACCTCACCGCGGCCCACGGAGAACGTGACTCCGCGCACCGCCTCGAAGTCGCCCCCGTACACACGCCGCAGATCCGTGACCTCGATCACGTCATCGTGCTCGTTGTGCTCATTCGTGTTCATGGATTCAGCGTCCCCGCCGACGGTCCCCGGCAGCAGTGCGCGGTGTCATCACTCCGCATGACATATGTCAGACGCCGACACGGAGGGGAAGACGGTGACACGGAGGGGAGGACGCCGACACCGAGGGGAGAACGGTGACACGACAAAGGCCCCGGTCGATGACCGGAGCCTTTGTTTTCTCTGGAGCGGACGACCAGGTTCGAACTGGCGACCTCAACCTTGGCAAGGTTGCGCTCTACCAACTGAGCTACGTCCGCATTGCCCCCGACCGGCTCTCACCGATCGGCGCGGGCACCACCTTACCTGATCCAAATGGATGGTTGGTAAGGGATGCAGAGCGGGTGACAGGAATTGCACACTGCGCCTTCCCCCTGGAAGGGGGATGTTCTGCTACTGAACTACACCCGCGTGACCCCGTGAGGTTCGGCTTTTCGGCCTTGCCCCTCGGCGTGTTCCAGACTCTAGCTGATCAGCGGGGGGTCAGCGCAAGTCGGCTTCGCCCAGGGGCGGATGACCGGCCGGACGGAGGCCTCGGCCGGTCGGCGGCCGGTCGGCAGCCGGTCAGTCGTCGGTCGGCCGACGACCGTCGGCCGACCGACGACCGGCCGTCCGCCGGTCACGGAGCCCCGGTTTCAGTGCGCCTCGGCGAACGCCTCGTAGACCTTCTTGGGGATGCGGCCGCGCGGCGGCACCTCCAGCTTGTTCGAGCGGGCCCAGGCGCGGACGGCCGCCGGGTCGGGGGTCAACGCGGTGTGGGTGTACGCCTTCCCGGACCTCGATTGCTTGCGGCCGGCCTCCAGGTAGGGCGCGAGCACCTTACGCAGTTTCTTGGCATTGGCTGGATTGAGGTCGATCTCGTACGACTTGCCGTCCAGTCCGAAGGCGATCGTTTCCGCCGCTTCTGAGCCGTCGATGTCGTCAAAGAGAGTGACCACGACACGCTGCGCCACGAATATCGGTCCCTTCGTGCGGCACCCCTGCGATCAAGCGTCATGACGTGCGGAGACGTCACGGAGTTGTCGGGGAGTTGCCGACTGTCCGGCTGTTATTGGGCAAAGTATCGGCTATTGCGATTTCCTTTGTACAGTGCCCGGCATTGCATTGTGAAGCCCGACTAAATCCTTCCGCGTGTCCGGAGGCAATGGGGTCCTGCCGCTCTTCTGCGGTTTTTCCCAGGATTTTCCGTGGAGGCCCCCGCGTCGATGCGAGATCGTGATCGGGCTCACGTAGGATTCTACGAATCTACGCGAGTAGAAATTTTGTGCGGGTAGTCTGAAGCGACCTGCTCAGCACCACACACCGGGAGTGCCAGTGGCACGCGTCGTAGTCGACGTCATGCTCAAGCCGGAGATCCTCGACCCCCAGGGCCAGGCGGTGCAGCGTGCACTGCCGCGTCTTGGTTTCGAGGGCGTCTCCGACGTACGTCAGGGAAAGCGATTCGAACTGGAAGTGGACGGACCGGTGGACGACGCCGCGCTCGCCCGCATCCACGAACTCGCGGAATCCTTCCTCGCCAACACCGTGATCGAGGACTTCACGGTCAAGGTCGAGGAAGTCGCGGAGGCGGGAAAGTGACCGCTCGTATTGGAGTCGTCACTTTTCCCGGAAGCCTGGACGACCGGGACACGCAGCGCGCGATCCGGCTCGCCGGTGCCGAACCCGTCGCTCTCTGGCACAAGGACAAGGACCTGAAGCAGGTCGACGCCGTGGTGCTGCCGGGCGGTTTCTCGTACGGGGACTATCTGCGGGCCGGTGCCATCTCGCGCTTCTCGCCGGTGATGGAGACCGTCATCGGACAGGCGAAGTCCGGAATGCCGGTTCTCGGCATCTGCAACGGCTTCCAGGTCCTCACCGAGGCGCACCTCCTGCCGGGCGCGATGCTCGGCAACAACCACCTGCACTTCATCTGCCGCGACCAGAAGCTGCGGGTGGAAAACGCGGAGACCGCCTGGACCGCCGACTACACGGCCGGCCAGGAGATCCACATCCCGTTGAAGAACATGGACGGGCGGTACGTCGCCGACGAGCGCACCCTCGACGAGCTGGAGGCCGAGGGGCGGGTCGTCTTCCGCTACCAGGCCCACGGCGCGGCCGCTGATGGGTACGGCAACCCCAACGGGTCGCTCCGTGACATCGCCGGCATCACGAACGAGGCCGGGAACATCGTCGGACTGATGCCGCACCCCGAGCACGCCGTCGACCCCCTTGTCGGTACCGGTCGTACCGACGGCCTCCCCTTCTTCACGTCGATCCTCAAGAAGCTGGTCAACGCATGAGCCGCACGCCTCTGGACACGGTCGAGAACGCGGCCGCGACCCCCGACGTCGAGCTGCCCTGGGCCGAACTCGGCCTGAAGAAGGACGAGTACGAGCGGGTCGTGGAGATCCTCGGCCGCCGCCCCACGGGCGCCGAGCTCGCCATGTACTCGGTCATGTGGTCCGAGCACTGCAGTTACAAGTCCTCGAAGGTCCACCTCCGCCAGTTCGGCGAGAAGGCCCCCCAGTCGGACGCCCTCCTCGTCGGTATCGGCGAGAACGCGGGCGTGGTCGACGTCGGCCAGGGGTACGCCGTCACCTTCAAGGTCGAGTCGCACAACCACCCCTCGTACGTGGAGCCTTACCAGGGCGCGGCCACGGGCGTCGGCGGCATCGTGCGCGACATCATCGCGATGGGGGCCAGGCCCGTCGCGGTCGTCGACCCGTTGCGCTTCGGTGCGGCGGACCACCCCGACACCAAGCGCGTGCTGCCCGGTGTCGTCGCCGGCATCGGCGGCTACGGCAACTGTCTGGGCCTGCCGAACATCGGCGGCGAGGTCGTCTTCGACGCCTGCTACCAGGGCAACCCGCTCGTCAACGCCGGTGCCATCGGCGTCATGCGGCACGAGGACATCCACCTCGCGAAGGCGTCGGGATCGGGCAACAAGGTCATCCTGTACGGGGCTCGCACGGGCGGCGACGGCATCGGCGGCGCCTCGATCCTCGCGTCGGAGACCTTCGACGACGCCAAGCCTTCGAAGCGGCCCGCCGTCCAGGTCGGCGACCCCTTCCAGGAGAAGCTCCTCATCGAGTGCACCCTCGAAGCCTTCGCCGAGAAGCTGGTCGTCGGTATCCAGGACCTCGGCGCGGCCGGACTCTCCTGCGCCACCAGCGAGTTGGCGTCCAACGGCTCCGGCGGCATGCGCGTGACGCTGGACGACGTACCGCTGCGCGACTCGACTCTCTCGCCCGAGGAAATCCTCATGAGCGAGTCGCAGGAGCGCATGTGTGCGGTCGTCGAGCCGGCGAAGGTCGACCGGTTCCTGGAGATCTGCGACAAGTGGGATGTCATCGCCACCGTCATCGGTGAGGTGACCGACGGCGACCGCCTGGAGATCTACTGGCACGGCGGCAAGATCGTCGACGTCGACCCGCGCACGGTCGCGCACGACGGCCCGGTCTACGAGCGGCCCTACGCCCGTCCGGAGTGGCAGGACGCGCTCCAGGCCGACGACGCCAACAAGCTCCCGCGCCCGGCCACCAGTGCTGAACTCAAGGACCAGGTCCTGAAGTTGGTGGCCTCGCCCAACCAGGCCTCCAAGTCCTGGATCACCTCCCAGTACGACCGCTTCGTGCAGGGCAACACGGTGCTGGCGCAGCCCGAGGACTCGGGCATGATCCGCATCGACGAGGAGACCGGACTCGGCGTCGCCATCGCCACGGACGGCAACGGCCGGTTCGCGAAGCTCGACCCGTACGCGGGCGCCCAGCTCGCGCTCTCGGAGGCGTACCGGAACGTCGCGACGACCGGCGCCAAGCCGCTCGCCGTCTCCGACTGCCTGAACTTCGGTTCGCCCGAGGACCCGGCGGTGATGTGGCAGTTCGTGGAGGCCGTCCGTGGACTGGCCGACGCCTGCCAGCAGTTGGGCACCCCGGTGACCGGCGGCAACGTCTCGCTCTACAACCAGACGGGCGAGGTGGCCATCCACCCGACGCCGGTGGTCGCCGTCCTCGGCGTCATCGACGACGTGGCCCGCCGCACCCCGGCCGCCTTCCAGGAGGAGGGGCAGCTGCTCTACCTCCTCGGCGACACCCGCGAGGAGTTCGGCGGTTCGGCCTGGTCGCAGGTCGTCCACGACCATCTCGGGGGCCTGCCTCCGAAGGTCGACCTGGAGCGTGAACGCCTGCTCGCCGAGATCCTGATCTCCGCCTCCCGCGACGGCATGATCGACTCCGCGCACGACCTGTCCGACGGCGGCCTGATCCAGGCGGTCGTGGAATCGGCGCTCCAGGGTGGCAAGGGCGCGCGTCTCGTCGTACCCGACGAACTCGACGCCTTCACCTTCCTGTTCTCCGAGTCCGCGGGCCGCGCGGTCGTCGCCATCCCGCGCTCGGAGGAGCTCCGCTTCAACGACATGTGCGGGGCGCGGGGCCTGCCCGTCACCCGCATCGGCGTCGTCGACGGCGACTCCGTCGAGGTCCAGGGCGAGTTCACCCTCCCCCTGACCGAACTGCGCACGGCACACGAGGAGACGATCCCGGCGCTGCTCGCGTAGAGCCCTACAGCTGTTGTTGGTAATCGAGGGCCCCGTCCGTTTCCGGACGGGGCCCTCGACGTGCCCGTGACCCTCTTGCTTGGTTATACGTAATTACGTAATCTTTGGTCATGGACCTGGAGCAGCGCGTCGCGGATCTGGAGCGGCGTCTCGATGCCCTGGAGAGTGCGGATCCCGCCGTGCCCGTTCCCTCCGGTGGAGACTTCTGGGCGCTCGAAGGGATCAAGGAGCAGCTCGCCCAAGTGGCGGGCGGCGGAGTGCTGTTCACGGGTGCGGTGCGGTTGCCGACCGAGGAACGGTACGAGTGGCAGTACCAGCTGCTCACCGAGCAACTGCTCGACACCGACTGGAGCGAGGCGGCCGAGGTGTTCGCCGCGCTCGGGCACCCGCTGCGGCTGCGGCTGCTGCGCGAGATCCTCGGCGGCCGATGTACGGCCACCGAACTGGCCGGGCTCGACGACGTGGGGACGAGCGGTCAGATCTACCACCACCTGCGGCAGTTGACCGCCGCGGGCTGGCTGCGGCAGGCGGGGCGCGGCCGTTACGAGATCCCGGCGGGGCGGGTCGTCCCTCTCCTCGTGGCGCTCGCCACGGCTCGCCCGGCCTGAGAAACCTTCGACCATTCCGGCACATTGGGGGAACCGTGTTAGTCCGCAAGTCCGCGATGGTTGTGTACCGGTCGCTCCAACTGACCTTCATGGCCATGGTCCTGGCAGAGCTGTTCGTGCCCGACTACCCGATCGACGGGCGGTGGACGCTCCTGCCGTTCCTGCTGTCCGTCCCCCTCGAGATGGTCCTGAGCCGGAGCGGGCCCCCGCGCAAGCGCGCCGACCGTCCGCCGGTGGAGGTGGAGCCTCCGGTCAGGGGCCGCTGGACCGCCGTGAACAGCCCGGCCAGCAGAGTGCCGAGCCATCGCACCCACGCGTACGGGCAGACGTACGCGATCGACATCGTGGCGGAACCCGAGGGCGGTCCGCGGATCCGCCCTGGCTTCGCCAAGCTATGGCCGATCGCTCGCCGCAACCGCTCCTTCCCCGCATACGGCGAGCCGCTGTTCGCCGTGGCCGACGCCACGGTGGTGCACGCCGGCAACTGGATGCGCGACCATCTCAGCCGCAACTCCCTGCCGGCGATCGGCTATCTGATGCTGATCGAGGCCTGGGTCCGGCAGACCGGCGGCGCGAGTTGGATCGTCGGCAACCACGTGGTCCTGGACCTGGGCGACGGGGTGTACGCGATGTACGGCCATCTGCGCCGCGGCTCCCTCACCGTCGGGCCCGGCGACCGGGTGCGCGCCGGTCAGCCGATCGCCCGGTGCGGCAACTCCGGCAACTCCACCGAACCGCACGTGCACTTCCAGCTGATGGACGGCCCGGACCTGGACGCGGCCCGCGGCATCCCCTTCACCTGGCGGGGCATCGGGGTGCCCGGCAGCGGCGAGACGTTCACGGCGCCGGCGACCCCCTCCCTCGCGTCCGAGGCCTCCGCCTCCCTCGCGTCCGAGGCCCCCGTCTCCCTCTCCGACTAGGCTCACCGTCATGCCCCCGGCCAAAAAACGACGCGCCCGTACGTACGACTCCGCCAGGATCCGCGCCGCGGTGCTGGCCCAGTTCGGGTACGTAAGGGAAGGCGTACGCGGCCTCGGTGACGAGGAGTTGGCGCGGCCCACGGACCTCGGGGAGTGGACCGTGAGGGACTTGGCCGCGCACGTGGCCATGGCCGTGGAGTCCGTCAGCCGGAACATCGACAGGCCGGAGCCCGGGAAGCGGGAACTCGGCCTGCTCGACTGGCCGTTCGCGACCGCCGCGCGATCCGGTGACATCGCCGAGGGCACCCGTGAGCTTGCCGGGAGCAACCCCGACCTCGACGCGCTCTACGCCCGTACCGAGGAACGGATCAAGGAGCGGCTGGCCACGGCCTCCGACGAGCGACTGGTCGCCGCCCGCACCGGTGTCATGACCCTTGGTGACTATCTCGTCACGCGCACCGTCGAGCTCGTCGTCCACACGGACGACCTGAACCGGGCCGTGCCGGGTCTCGACATCCCCTGCGACCGCCAGGCGCTTGCCGCCTGCACCCGGCTGCTCGCCGACGCGCTCGCGGTGAAGGCGCCCGGCGCCTCGACGGAGGTGCGGATTCCGCCGTACGCGGTGGTGCAGTGCGTGGAGGGCCCGCGGCACACGCGGGGCACTCCGCCGAACGTCGTGGAGACCGACCCGCTGACCTGGATCCGGCTCGCGACGGGGCGTACGGAGTGGAAGGCGGCGCTGGAGGACGCCAAGGTCAGCGCGAGCGGGGAGCGGGCGGACCTGGGCGGGCTGCTGCCGCTCATGGGCTGAGCCGCTCGGGAGGCCGCCACCCGTCATGACCTGGGTGGAACCAAATACCCCACCCGCCCCGTCACATCGGCATGTACAGGGAGCGACTCGCCCTCACCGTCCTGACCCTCATCCCGCTCGCCGTGGCCTGCGGCAATGAAACCGGTGGCGGGACCGGCGGCAGCTCGGTCGGCTCCGGCGCCCAGGCGGATGTCACCGGCGCCCACTGGACCATCGACAGCGTCACCGTGGACGGCACCAGTCACTCGGCCCCCGACGGAGCGAACGTCGAGTTCGGCGAGGACGGCAAGGTCCAGGGGAACTACGGTTGCAACCACTTCAGCGCGACCGCGACCTTCAAGGACGGCCGTATCGACCTCGGTGACCCGTCGATGACGGAGATGGCCTGCGAGGACGTCCCCATGGAGTTCGAGCAGACCCTCGCGCGCACGCTCGCCGACGGCGCCCTCACCACGGCGGCCAAGGGCGACGAGCTCACCCTCACCACCGGCGCCGGCGACCGCGTCCACCTCACCAAGGAGCAGGCCGCGCCTCTCTACGGCACCAGGTGGAACGTCACGGCACTTGGTGCCGGGGAGGTGTCCCACTCCCTCCCGGAGGGTGCCGCGCCGTACCTCGTCCTCGACAAGGCGAAGGGCACGGTCACAGGCCACCTCGGCTGCAACGACGTGTCCGCGAAGGCCACCGTCCAGGGCGGACACATCACCCTCGGGACCCCGAAGACCACCCGCATGATGTGCGACAGCTCACTCATGGAGACCGAGAAGACCCTGCTGGGCCTCTTCGACGGCAAGGTCGACTACGGGTTGGATCACCGATCCCTCACGCTGACCAGCGCAAACGGCGAAAATGTGACGGCTGTCGCCGGTAAGTGAACCGTCAGAGTCCCGTATCCCCAATTCGGACCGGTGGTCGATCTCGCCTACACTCGGTGCCGTGCCACGTGGTGACGGTCGACTCAATCATGATCTGCTCCCCGGTGAGAAAGGCCCCCAGGACGCTTGCGGCGTCTTCGGAGTCTGGGCTCCGGGCGAAGAGGTCGCCAAGCTCACTTACTTCGGGCTCTACGCCCTCCAGCATCGGGGCCAGGAATCCGCGGGAATCGCGGTCAGCAACGGCTCCCAGATCCTCGTCTTCAAGGACATGGGCCTCGTGTCCCAGGTCTTCGACGAGACCTCCCTCGGCTCGCTCCAGGGCCATATCGCGGTCGGTCACGCCCGCTACTCGACCACCGGAGCCTCCACCTGGGAGAACGCCCAGCCGACGTTCCGTGCCACCGCGCACGGTTCCATCGCGCTCGGCCACAACGGCAACCTGGTCAACACGGCGCAGCTCGCCGAGATGGTCGCCGACCTGCCCAAGCAGCCGGACGGCCGCTCCCCGCGCGTCGCGGCCACCAACGACACCGACCTGCTGACGGCGCTCCTCGCCGCGCAGGTCGACGACGACGGCAAGCCGCTGACCATAGAAGAGGCGTCCGCCAGGATCCTCCCGCAGGTCCAGGGCGCCTTCTCGCTCGTCTTCATGGACGAGAACACCCTGTACGCGGCCCGAGACCCGCAGGGCGTCCGCCCGCTGGTCCTCGGCCGCCTGGAGCGCGGCTGGGTCGTCGCCTCCGAGTCCGCCGCCCTCGATATCTGTGGCGCCTCCTTCGTCCGTGAGATCGAACCGGGCGAGTTCGTCGCCATCGACGCGGACGGCCTGCGTACGTCGCGATTCGCTGAGGCAAAGCCCAAGGGCTGCATCTTCGAGTACGTCTATCTGGCCCGCCCGGACACGGACATCGCCGGTCGGAACGTGTACCTCTCCCGCGTCGAAATGGGCCGGAAACTCGCCAAGGAAGCTCCGGTCGAGGCCGATCTGGTCATAGCGACACCGGAGTCGGGCACCCCGGCCGCGATCGGTTACGCGGAGGCCAGCGGAATCCCCTTCGGCGCGGGCCTCGTCAAGAACGCCTACGTCGGCCGGACCTTCATCCAGCCCTCGCAGACCATCCGCCAGCTGGGCATCCGTCTGAAGCTCAACCCCTTGAAGGAAGTCATCAAGGGCAAGCGGCTGGTCGTCGTGGACGACTCGATCGTGCGCGGCAACACCCAGCGCGCACTGGTCCGGATGCTCCGGGAGGCCGGCGCGGCGGAGGTCCACATCCGGATCTCCTCGCCGCCCGTGAAGTGGCCCTGCTTCTTCGGCATCGACTTCCCGACCCGCGCCGAGCTGATCGCCAACGGCATGACCATCGAGGAGATCGGCACCTCGCTGGGCGCCGACTCCCTCTCGTACATCTCCATCGACGGCATGATCGACGCCACCACCATCGACAAGCCGAACCTGTGCCGCGCCTGCTTCGACGGCGAGTACCCGATGGATCTCCCCGACCCCGAACTGCTCGGCAAGCAGCTCCTGGAGACCGAGCTGGCGGCAGGTCCTGCCGCCACGGCCGCGGCCGACGCGATCCGTCGCCCGTAAGAGCCCCGTATCCCGACCCGAAAGATCCCAGGCAATGTCTGCTGAGTCCGATCAGCGTGCTCCGCACGCGGGCCCTCGTACCGGTGCCTCCTACGCGTCCGCCGGCGTCGACATCGAAGCCGGCGACCGTGCCGTGGAGCTGATGAAGGAGTGGGTGAAGAAGACGCAGCGCCCCGAGGTCCTCGGTGGCCTCGGCGGCTTCGCCGGCCTCTTCGACGCCTCCGCCCTCAAGCGCTTCGAGCGCCCGCTGCTCGCCTCCGCCACGGACGGCGTGGGCACGAAGGTCGACCTCGCCCGGCAGCTAGGCGTGTACGACACCATCGGCCACGACCTGGTCGCCATGGTCATGGACGACATCGTGGTGTGCGGCGCCGAGCCGCTCTTCATGACCGACTACATCTGCGTCGGCAAGGTCCACCCCGAGCGCGTCGCCGCCATCGTCAAGGGCATCGCCGAGGGCTGTGTGCTGGCGGGCTGCGCCCTCGTGGGCGGCGAGACGGCCGAGCACCCGGGCCTGCTCGGCCCGGACGACTTCGACGTCGCGGGCGCGGGTACGGGCGTCGTCGAGGCGGATCAGCTGCTCGGCGCGGACCGTATCCGTACGGGTGACGCGGTGATCGCCATGGAGTCCTCCGGTCTTCACTCGAACGGGTACTCGCTCGTCCGGCACGTCCTCCTCGACCGCGGACAGCTCAAGCTCGACCGGCACATCGAGGAGTTCGGCCGCACGCTCGGCGCGGAGCTCCTGGAGCCCACCAAGATCTACTCGCTGGACTGCCTGGCCCTCACCCGCACCACCGAGGTGCACGCCTTCTCACACGTCACCGGCGGCGGTCTCGCGGCCAACCTGGCCCGCGTCATCCCCGACGGCCTGCACGCGATCGTCGACCGCGAGACCTGGACCCCGGCCCCCGTCTTCGACCTCGTCGGCAGGACCGGCGACGTCGAGCGCCTGGAGCTGGAGAAGACCCTCAACATGGGCGTCGGCATGATCGCGATCGTCCCCGAGGAGTCGGCGGACGCGGCGCTCGCCACCCTCGCGGACCGCGGGGTGGAGGCCTGGATCGCCGGCGAGATCACCGAGCGCGGTGAGCACGCCACGGGCGCCGCCCTGATCGGCGACTACAGCAAGTAAGTCCCTCAGGCTCAGGGCAGCACAAAACCCGGTCCGGTGTGAGACCACCCCGGACCGGGTGAGGTGCAGATGCTGTGAGGCTCTACGAGAACGCCGAACCTGCTGAGCCCGCTGCCGACGCTACGCGCCGCGACGTTGCGACTGGGGACCGGACTCGTCGCCCTCGTCATCATCGTCGTCGTTATAGAGATCCGCGTACTGCGCGTACGGGTCGTCTTCTTCCTCGTCGTCGTCCTCGAACGGCTCGCCATTCGGCGGCTGTTGCGAAGTCGAAGCGCCCAGCTCATTGGCCAGACGCGAGAGGTCAGTCCCGCCGCTGCTGTACTTCAGCTGGCGGGCGACCTTCGTCTGCTTGGCCTTTGCCCGGCCGCGCCCCATGGCTCGACCCCCTCGGATACGGGGCTCGGTGGCCCCAGAGTCTTGACACGCGTTCATGATCTGGAACGGGCTCTCCGTGAAGAGACCGGTCCGTAGGGCTTCCACGGTACCTGCTCCCGCGCCCATACGGTACGTCGCCCGCAGGACGCGCGTGTGCGCAGAACCTGCGAGGAGCCCCGTCCTCGCTGGTCAACCGCGATTTTAACCCCTTCTTGGCGGCCGACCCGCCGACAGACGTGAGAGTTCTCTCCAACACCCGCCGACGGGTACCTCCCGGAGCTCAGCCCCGACGCGCCTCGGCCATCCGCTGCTCGGCGATCCGGTCGGCCGCGGCGGCCGGCGGAATCCCGTCTTCCTTCGCACGTGCGAATATCGCCAGCGTGGTGTCGAAGATCTTCGCGGCCTTCGCCTTGCACCGGTCGAAGTCGAAACCGTGCAGTTCGTCGGCGACCTGGATGACACCGCCGGCGTTCACGACGTAGTCGGGCGCGTAGAGGATCCCGCGGTCCGCGAGGTCCTTCTCGACGCCCGGGTGTGCCAGCTGGTTGTTGGCGGCGCCGCACACGATCTTCGCGGTGAGCGCCGGCACGGACTGGTCGCCCAGTGCCCCGCCGAGCGCGCAGGGGGCGTAGATGTCGAGTGCCCCGAAGGGATGGGCGCCGCGGATCAGCGCCTCGGTGTCCGCCGCCACCGCGACGGACGGGTGCTGCTCGACGATCCGCCGGACGGACTCGTCCCGCACGTCCGTGATCACGACCCGCGCGCCCTCGTCGAGCAGATGCCCGACCAGGTGGTTGCCCACCTTGCCGACGCCCGCGACGCCTACCGTGCGGTCACGCAGCGACGGGTCGCCCCACAGGTGCTGTGCGGAGGCCCGCATGCCCTGGAAGACGCCGAAGGCGGTCAGCACGGACGAGTCGCCCGCGCCGCCGTTCTCCGGGGAGCGCCCGGTCGTCCAGCGGCACTCGCGCGCCACGACGTCCATGTCGACGACGTACGTGCCGACGTCGCAGGCCGTGACGTACCGGCCGCCGAGCGAGGCCACGAACCGGCCGTACGCGAGGAGCAGTTCCTCGCTCTTGAGCGTCTCGGGATCGCCGATGATGACGGCCTTGCCGCCGCCGTGGTCGAGACCGGCCATGGCGTTCTTGTACGACATCCCGCGGGCGAGGTTCAGGGCGTCGGTGACGGCCTCCGCCTCGCTCGCGTACGGGTAGAAGCGCGTACCGCCGAGGGCCGGGCCCAGAGCGGTGGAGTGGATGGCGATGACGGCCTTGAGGCCGCTGGAGCGGTCCTGGCAGAGCACTACTTGCTCATGACCGCCCTGGTCCGAATGGAACAGGGTGTGCAGTACATCAGCAGGAGCGCCGGATACGTCGGTCACGGTGGTGACTCCAAGGTAAAGAGCGGCGGTTGACGTGCGGGTCCCGTACGGGTGGCGGGCGCCCGTGGGCATGAGACTAGAGCCTGGGCGGGGCCGTCATCCGCGCAGTGTTCAGGATCACCCTCGCCCGGAGTACGGTCCTCCTCGGCCGTGGCACGATTTGCCGTGGTTTCCCGGTCGCTTGTGCGTGGGTTGAGCGGGTTTCGAGCCCGGGTTTCACGTCCGGCCGGTTGGGGAGGGAGCAGGCGTGCCCAAGGTGTCCTCGGTGATCGTCCCGTACGCGACCTATCTGCGCGTGTACGAGCCGCTGGCCGCCTTCCCCGAGCCGGAGCGCGGCCACTGGGCGCGGTACGCCCGCCGCCCCGAGCGCCCCTCGTACCAGGACGAACTGCGCCGCTCCCTGGCCGACTTGCTGCCCACCCCGCCCATCGCCGTGCCGGTGCACGAGAGCGGCGACGCCTTCGTGGTCGAGGTCGACGGGGTGGTCTGCGTGTGCCCCTGGCGCACCCGGCTGCGCGGCTGGCAGGCCCTGGGAGAGCTCGGCGAGGAACTGCCGGAGCCGGTCCTGGACGCGGTCCTGCCCCCGCTCGTACGCCGCCAGGCGGCCCTGGACTACGAACGCTGGCTGGAGCGCAACCCCGACGCCCGCCCGTGGATCCGCACCTCGACCTGGCAGGTGCCGCTGAACTGGTTCGTGCTCGTCTCCGACGAGGAGCGGCTGTACGAGAAGGGCGCGGCGCCCGACGGAGCCGCGCCGGCGCTCAGGTACCGGACGCCGATGGTGCAGGCGCGGCGGCGGACCGCGCGGGCCCTGAAGACGCTCAAGGACACCATCGAGGACGGGCCGCTCATCGACGGCCTGCTGGAGGTGGGGCGTTGGCTGGAGGAGTTCCACCCGCGCTCGCTGGTCGAGCTGGACTACGGCGGCCTCGTGCACGTCCTGCCCGCCGGGGAGCTCGAGGGCGACCACTCGGCCGCGGACGTCCACGAGGGCATCGAGGCGCTGCGTACCGGGGACGGGGCCGCGGCGGGCGAGGCGTACGGGCGGCTGGTGGAACGCTGGCGGTCGGTGCGCGACCGGCAGTCCGCGAACTGACGCACCGTCGGGGCATGCTGTCGTCACATGCCGGACGACTACGGCGTCGTCACGCACCGATGAACGCTCACTACGGGACGTAAGTCCCGATCCGGGCTTTTGCGTCAACGGCGTGTCAAGCGTGACGGATGGCACTTTCCTGGCCCTTGCGCCCCTTACCCCTCCTCGTGCCAAAATAGGACAAGGAGCCCGGGGGAGGGCTCCGTCCGCCCACGTATGGGTGGAATCTCAGCATTGCACGCTATGGGGGGTCTGTTGACTCCTGATCGTCCTGTGACTGATCGTCACAGCGGCGTGACTGTCCGCTATGGCATGGTCCATCGGCTTCCGTCGCTGATGAACACCTGGGAGGGCAATTCCATCGGTTTGGCCGACGTGGCTGGACGGATGGTGTAGTTGTAGTGCCGAGGACAAGCCGTTCGTCCTATAACCGACTCGGCCCGCGTCCGCCATTTCGGGCAACGCGGGTCAAGGTGCAGAATTTAGAGGAATGAACCGAGAAGGTTCGGTTCTCCCGAGGAGGCCGCTCATGACCGCTCGCACCCCTGATGCCGAGCCGCTGCTGACCCCGGCTGAGGTCGCCACGATGTTCCGCGTGGACCCGAAGACGGTCACGCGGTGGGCGAAGGCCGGCAAGCTCACGTCCATCCGCACGCTCGGCGGGCACCGCCGCTACCGCGAAGCTGAGGTCCGCGCGCTACTCGCGGGTATCCCGCAGCAGCGCAGCGAGGCCTGAACAAGCGCATAGCCGGGCAATTCGGCAGGCCCCCCAATCTGCCGTTGTGTCCGAACCACAGCTCCAAGCGACGCGGGTCCTGCCCCAACGGGACCCACGCCCGACCCAATTGAACAAGCGACAAGGGTGCGTCGTAGATCGCGCTGGACTCCGCCGGGTCCAGCGCGATCTTTTTTGTGCGCTGATTGTGGGTCGCGTGGGGGGTCTGTGCGTGACCTTGTCGGAGTCTGGGGAGGGCTGTCGGATCTCCTGTGGGTGGCCCCTCAGGGCAGTGCAATTGCACATATTAAATTGACCAGTTGTAGGTGAGGCGTAAGTTCCGATGTTTCAAAAACTTATGCGGTGACACCCGTCACATGCCACAGTCCTTGTCGCCTGCGCTGCTTCTGCGCTAAGGGAGTTGGGGCTCCCCGGCGGCTTCGTCCTCGGCGACGCCCTCGACGCCCTCGACGCCCTCAGCGTCCTCCTCGCCGTAGGGGGCCGGTTCCATGGCCAGCCGCAGCAGCCGGTGGCAGATCGGGCAGTGGCGCGTCAGATGGCGGTACTCGGAGGCGGCCGCCAGATGGGCGCGGAGCAGAGCGCGCGTCTCGTGCCGGGCGGTTGCCGCCATACGCACCTCCAGGGGGCCTCACGGGGGCGAGGGCCCTGGTTTCTGGGTACCGGCGGAATGTGACGACGTCAAGACATACGAAAGGCCCGGAGCGTGAAGCTCCGGGCCCCCAGAACGCGAAGGGCCCCGCATCCGGCAAGGATGCGGGGCCCTTCGTTCACTGCGGTCCTGACGGGATTTGCTGCATCCGATTGCGGCTGCGCCGCGGGCGCGGCCTCCGCCTCGACGGGGTGGCGAGGGTCTTCGCCCGCATGGCAAGAGGGCCCGCACCTTGCCGGCGCGGGCCCTCTTGTTCACTGCGGTCCTGACGGGATTTGAACCCGCGGCCTCCACCTTGACAGGGTGGCGAGCACTCCAAGCTGCTCCACAGGACCAGGTTTCGCAGCCACTTGTTGGTGCGCTGGGCTGCGAAAAGAGACTGTACAGGAGGGGCGGGCCCGGGGTCGAACTCACCCACCGTACCTACGCCGTTACGGGGCCAGCGCGTCGATCGCCTTCACGATGCGCTTGTCGGAGACGGGGTACGCCGTGCCGAGCGCGTGGGCGAAATAGCTGACGCGGAGCTCCTCGATCATCCAGCGGATGTCCAGGACCGGCTGGGGGACCGGTCGGCCCTGCGGAAGCTGCTCCAGGAGCCAGGCGTACTCGTCCTGCATCTCGTGGACCTTCTCCATGCGGGAGGTGTCCCGCTGGACGCTCGTCGGCATCTGCTGGAGGCGGCGGTCGGCCGCGACCAGATAGCGCATCAGGTCCGGGAGACGGCGCAGCCCCGTCCCGGTGACGAAGCCGGGCTTCACGAGGCCGTCCAGCTGCGTCCGTACGTCCGTGAGGTTCGCGAGCAGCGTCGGGCTCCTGGTGCCCTTCAGGCGGCCCTCACAGGCCTGCCAGGCGGCGAGGACCTGCTGTACCTGGCCGACCGTACGGACCGTCGTGTCGACGATCTCGGCGCGCACCTTGTCGTAGAGCTTGCGGTACGACTCCTCGTCCCACGCCGGGCCCCCGAAGTCGCCGATCAGCTTGTCGGCCGCCGCCGTCGCGCAGTCCTCGAAGAGGGCCTGGACGGAGCCGTGCGGGTTCGCGGACAGGGCGATCTTCTGGACGTTGGTCAGCTTGTCCGAGGCGAACTTGCCCGGGTTCACCGGGATGTTGCGCAGGATCAGCCGCCGCGTGCCCTTCCACATCGCCTGCGCCTGCTCGGCCTCCGTGTCGAAGAGCCGTACGGAGACGGTGTCGCCGTCGTCCACCAGCGCCGGATACGCCTTGACCGGCTGACCGGCCCGGCGCGTCTCGAAGACCCGCGTGAGCGAGCCGATCGTCCAGTCGGTCAGGCCCTTGCGCTCCAGGGACTGCCCGCCCTCGCGCTCCGCCGTCGCCGCCGCGGCCTGCGAGATCGCCTGCCGCGCCTTCGGCTTCAACTGGAGCTTCAGCGCCTCCAGGTCCTTGTCCTCGGCGAGCTTGCGGCGCCGCTCGTCGACGATCCGGAAGGTGATCCTCAGGTGGTCCGGGACCCGGGACCAGTCGAAGTCGTCGGCGCTCACCGGAACACCGACCATGCGCTTCAGCTCGCGCGCCATCGTCACGGGCAAGGGCTCCTGGAGGGGCACGGCCCGCTCCAGGAACTTCGTCGCGTAGTTGGGCGCGGGCACGTAGTGGCGCCGGATCGGCTTCGGGAGCGAGCGGATGAGCTCGGTGACGACCTCTTCCCGCAGCCCCGGGATCTGCCAGTCGAAGCCCTCGTCCGTGACCTGGTTCAGGACGTGCAGCGGGATGTGGACGGTGACGCCGTCCGCGTCCGCGCCCGGCTCGAACTGGTAGGTCACAGGGAACTTGAGGGGACCCTGGCGCCACGAGTCGGGGTAGTCGTCCTTGCTGACGTCCCCCGCGCGCTCGTTGATGAGCATCGACCGCTCGAAGTCGAGGAGTTCGGGCTCCTCATGCTTCTGGTGCTTCCACCACGAGTCGAAGTGCGCCCCGGAGACCACGTGCTCGGGCACCCGCTGGTCGTAGAAGTCGAAGAGCGTCTCGTCGTCGACGAGGATGTCGCGGCGCCTCGCCCGGTGCTCCAACTCCTCGACCTCGGTGAGGAGTCGGCGGTTGTCGGCGAAGAACTTGTGGTGCGTACGCCAGTCGCCCTCGACGAGCGCGTTGCGGATGAAGAGCTCGCGGCTGGCCTCCGGGTCGATCCGCCCGTAGTTGACCTTGCGCTGGGCGATGATCGGTACGCCGTACAGCGTGACCTTCTCGTACGCCATCACCGCGGCCTGGTCCTTCTCCCAGTGCGGTTCGCTGTACGTCCGCTTGAGGAGATGTCCGGCGAGCGGCTCGACCCACTCGGGCTCGATCTTCGCGTTGACGCGGGCCCACAGCCGTGAGGTCTCCACCAGCTCGGCGGACATCACGAAACGCGGGGGCTTCTTGAAGAGGGCCGAGCCTGGGAAGATCGCGAACTTGGCGCTGCGGGCGCCCAGATACTCGTTCTTTCCGGTGTTTCTCCCGCCTTCCCCCCCGGTCTCCTTCACGTCCTTCATGCCGATGTGCGAGAGGAGTCCGGCGAGCAGGGAGATGTGGACGCTCTGGCCGGCCGCGTCCTCCTCGTTCGGATGGATGCCCATCTGTTTGGCGACGGTCCGCAACTGCGTGTAGATGTCCTGCCATTCGCGGATGCGCAGGAAGTTCAGGTACTCCTGCTTGCACATCCGGCGGAACGAGGACGAGCCGCGCTCCTTCTGCTGCTCGCGGACGTAACGCCACAGGTTCAGGTACGCGAGGAAGTCGGACGTCTCGTCCCGGAAGCGGGCGTGCTGCTGGTCCGCCTGCGCCTGCTTGTCGGCGGGGCGCTCGCGCGGGTCCTGGATGGACAGCGCGGCGGCGATGACCATGACCTCGCGTGCGCAGCCGTTCTTGTCGGCCTCCAGGACCATCCGGGCAAGCCGCGGGTCCACGGGCAGCTGGGCGAGCTTGCGGCCGCTCTCTGTGAGCCGCTTGCGCGGGTCTTTCTGGTCCGGGTCCAACGCGCCCAGTTCCTGGAGGAGTTGGACGCCGTCGCGGATGTTGCGGTGGTCCGGCGGGTCGATGAAGGGGAACTTCTCGATGTCGCCGAGACCGGCGGCGGTCATCTGCAGGATGACGGAGGCGAGGTTCGTACGGAGGATCTCGGCGTCCGTGAACTCCGGGCGGGCGAGGAAGTCGTCCTCGGAGTACAGGCGGATGCAGATGCCGTCGGACGTACGGCCGCAGCGGCCCTTGCGCTGGTTGGCGCTGGCCTGTGAGACCGGCTCGATGGGCAGTCGCTGGACCTTGGTGCGGTGGCTGTACCGGGAGATACGGGCGGTGCCCGGGTCGATGACGAACTTGATGCCCGGGACGGTGAGCGAGGTCTCGGCGACGTTGGTCGCCAGAACGATCCTGCGCCCGCCCGCTTGAATATGAGGTGTCTGCTGGAAGACGCGGTTCTGCTCGGCGTGCGAGAGGCGGGCGTAAAGGGGGAGCACTTCTGTGAACCTGAGGTTCTTCTTGTTGAGCGCGTCCGCGGTGTCACGGATCTCGCGCTCGCCGGAGAGGAAGACGAGGATGTCGCCCTTGCCCTCGCCCTGGAGCTCCTCGACGGCGTCACAGATCGCGGTGATCTGG
The DNA here is from genome assembly GCF_044744645.1 of Streptomyces sp. NPDC087263. Lineage (NCBI taxonomy): Bacteria > Bacillati > Actinomycetota > Actinomycetes > Kitasatosporales > Streptomycetaceae > Streptomyces > Streptomyces sp. NPDC087263. Next base: position 108,484 of record NZ_JBIUYT010000015.1, on the reverse strand, counting down.
TCGCGGTCGGAATCGTCGCCCTCTTCCTCGAGGAGGGGGCGGTAGCGCACCTCCACCGGATACGTACGGCCGCTGACCTCGACGATCGGCGCCTCGCCGAAGTGCCGGGAGAAGCGCTCGGGGTCGATGGTCGCGGAGGTGATGACGACCTTGAGGTCGGGCCGCCTGGGCAGCAGCTGGGCCAGGTATCCCAGCAGGAAGTCGATGTTGAGGGAGCGCTCGTGGGCCTCGTCGATGATGATCGTGTCGTACGCGCGCAGCTCGCGGTCCGTCTGGATCTCGGCGAGCAGGATGCCGTCGGTCATCAGCTTGACGAAGGTGCCGTCCGGGTTCACCTGGTCGGTGAAGCGGACCTTCCAGCCGACGGCCTCGCCCAGCGGGACGTCGAGCTCGTCCGCCACCCGCTCGGCGACGGTCCGGGCGGCGATACGGCGGGGCTGAGTGTGCCCGATCATGCCGCGGACGCCGCGGCCGAGCTCCATACAGATCTTGGGGATCTGGGTGGTCTTACCGGAACCGGTCTCACCGGCCACGATGACGACCTGGTGATCACGGATGGCGGCCGCGATGTCGTCCTTCTTCTGGCTGACCGGGAGCTGTTCGGGATAGGTGATCGCGGGCACGCGAGCGCGGCGCTCGGCCATCCGGGCCTCGGCCTTGGTGGCCTCCGCGTCGATCTCGGCGAGCACGGCGGACCGGGCTTCGGGCTTGTGGATCTTGCGCGCGCCTTCGAGCCTGCGCCCGAGCCGGTGCGCGTCGCGCAGGGACAGCTCGGCCAGGCGGGCGGCGAGATCGCCGAGGGCGGGGGCGGGGTGTGTAGACATACGCCGTCCAGGATCTCACCTCGACGAAATGACTGGCGAACGCTTTTGTGTGCCGGACGCCGGACGCGCCCTCGGCGGGCACCCCGGAGGGCGTACGGCCGAGCCGACGCACGCCACGGGCTTGAGCGGCCGGGAAACGACGAAGACCCCGCCTGTGAGGACGGGGTCTTCGGGGAAGTGGCTGGGGCCGGGATCGAACCGGCGACCTATCGCTTTTCAGGCGATCGCTCGTACCAACTGAGCTACCCAGCCACGAAGTTCCTTGCGGAACTTCAGCGGTCCTGACGGGATTTGAACCCGCGGCCTCCACCTTGACAGGGTGGCGAGCACTCCAAGCTGCTCCACAGGACCAAGCTGTTGTGTGCGGCTGCGTAAGACAGTGTCGCACACGGTTTTGCATGCCCCCAATTGGCGCACACGCAGATGGTTGCAGGTCTGACCAGCGGTGTCCAATCGGTATCGGGTGACTCGTGACGGAGGGACGTTTCGGGCACCACCACCGTGAGAGCAGGCTCACAGCGCGGCGGATCGCCCGGCCGCGCCGCCCTCGGTGAGCCGCTGTCAGGAGCGTCTGCCGACGTCGTCGGCGCCCAGTCGCCTCCGTAACATCTCGAACTCGACGTCCGGCGTGAACTCGGGCTCCCCCCCGTCGTTGCGGACCAGCCGGGTGAGTGTCCCCGCGTGCCACCAGTAGACGTCCGGGCTGACCGGGCCCGCGGCGTCCTTGAAGTTGGCGGCGGCGAAGACGGTCATGCCGTAGAGCGTCGGGAGCAGGGTGGCGTCCCGGCCGGCGGCGATGGGGCGGAGCGCCAGTTGGTGGCGGTTCGGCATGGCCACCAGGGCTCCGTCCGGACCGAGGCCGCGCCCGGTGAGGTTCCGGGCGAGCTCGTCCGTCGCCAGGACACGGCTGGAGGTGAAGAAGGAGTCCCCCGTCACCACGTCGAAGCGCATGTCCTGCGGTCCGTGCAGGACGGTGTGGGTCTCCACCGGAAGCTCACGGAGGTTGCGCAGCGCACGGATCCGCAGGTCGACGATGCCGCCCAGCGGTTCCAGCAGGTCGTCGGGGAGCGTCATCACACTCTCGTGCAGGTCCAGGGCGAGGACCTCGCACAGGCCGGGTGCGACGACGCGGGCATGGACGTACCGGGCCGGGTTCGGTTCGAGGACGTCCCGCGTCACCACCCAGGGGCGCAGCCGGGCGAGGAGCTGGTCGGCCGTGAGGTGATGCAGCGGGGACGGTCCGTCCAGCACCCGCACCATGCGGCCGACATGCCCGCGGATCAGCTGGGGCCACCACCGCCGCCCGCGGGGGTCGTTGTGGCAGATCGCCGCGATGTTGCCCAGCCCGAACGGGCGCCCCGCGCTGTCGCTCACCGCGCCCGCGTGGAGGGTGACCTCCAGCCCCTGCTCGGCGAAGGCCTCACGGACCTGCGCCCGGAAGTGCGCACCCTCGTCGACGGAGAAGAAGGGGTACTCGGCGTCACGGGAGACGTCACGGCGGTCACGTTCCGGCGAGCGATGAAAGATCCACATACGGCGGCCTTTCCGGTCGGGTCGACGAGGTGATCGAGTCCCTTGCTGTCAGGGCACAACGTGAGCTGTCGCGAGAGGGTTCAAACGGTCCGGCCGCCTGCGCGCCGCCTTGGAAGAGGCGTTCGGAGGGCGGGGCGTTCCGTGTCGCGCAGGGTGCGCCGGGTGCATGGGACTCCTTGGCCGGACCCCGACTGAACCGTCCCCGTACGTGTCCCGTGGTGGCCCTGCGAACCGTGGTCGGCGGTGGAGCCCGCGGGAGGTGCCCGTCGCGGACCCGTTCGCCACCACGCGGCACCGACCACGGAGGTCCGCCTTGCCCTTCCCGCCCCGCACACCGACACCTGCCGCCGCCGGGCCCGCGCTCGACCGGATGCCGGGGCAGGACCGGGTCCGGGAGGTCGACGTCCTGCGCGGGTTCGCGTTGCTGGGCATCCTCATGGTCAACGCGCTGTTGATGGCCGGGCCGCACGTGGGGGCGGTCGGGTCACGGGTCGACCACGTGGCCGGCTGGCTGGTCACCGCCCTGGTCAGCGCCAAGTTCTATCTGCTCTTCTCCTTCCTGTTCGGCTACAGCTTCACCCTCCAGAGGGCGTCGGCCGAGCGCGCCGGAGCGGCCTTCGCACCCCGCCACCTGCGCCGACTGACCTGCCTTTTCCTGCTCGGTCTCGCCCATGGGGTGCTGCTGTTCTCCGGTGACGTCCTGATGGTCTACGCGGTGCTGAGCCTGCCGCTGTTCGCCTGCCGGGACCTCGCGCCGCGTACGGCGGTACGGGCCGCGCTCTGGCTGGTCGCCGCTACCGCGGCGTGCCTGCTGGCCTGGGGGCTGGTCACCGTCGCCTACGCGGCTCCCGTACTCCCGCAGGAGGTCACGGCCGCGGTCGACGACATGGTGGCGGCCCGGCGGGGCGATCCCGGTTCGGTCGTCGGCGACAACGTGCGCCGGCTGGGCGACTCGCTGGGCTGGAACATCGTCTACGCCGCCGACATGCTGGCGGCGTTCCTGGTGGGCCTGGCCGCGGGCCGGCGCGGGCTGCTCGCCGACCCCGGCCGCCACCGCGCGCGGCTGGTGCCGGTCATCGTCCGCTGCCTGCCGATCGGCCTGGCGGGCAGCGTGTTCATGGCGATCTGCCGCAACGGGCCGCTGGACCCGCGCTGGTACTACGTCGGCTCGGCCGCCGGTGTGCTCACCGCTCCGGCGCTGACCGCCGCGTACGTCTGCGGACTCCTGCTCCTGCTGCCCACCCGCCCCGGCCGACTGCTCGGCGACGCGCTGGCCCCGGCCGGCCGGCTGGCGCTGACCAACTACCTGACCCAGTCGCTGGTCATGGCCCTGGTCCTGACCGGATACGGGGCGGCCTGGTACGGCCGGTTCGGCACCGTGGTGGTCCTGGGCGGCTGCCTCGTCCTGTACGCGGCTCAGCTCGCGTTCAGTCGGTGGCTGACGCGGCGCTTCCGGTACGGGCCGGTCGAGTGGCTGCTGCGCACCGCGACGCTGGGGCGGAGGCCCTGAGGGAAGCGGGGGCCCGCGGGGTCCGGCAGGTGCGCCGGTTCCGCGGGCCGGTTCGGTGGGGATCTTTGGAGCCCGCTATCTGTCGGTGCCCTTGCGCAGGGTCACCGCTTCCCGCTGCCATCTGGACAGGCCCTCGGTGATCCGGGCCCCGGGGGTTCCCGCCCACGAGCGGGCGGCCCGTTCGGTGATGGCGGCCACTTCCGCCTTGGCCGCCGCCGAGATCGGGCCCGCGTTGGGCTCCTTGTACCAGGGGCGCAGCCGGATCAGCGCGGGCCGTACGCCGGTGGCCAGGAGCAGGGCGGTGCCCTTGGGCAGGGCGCGGATCCTGTCGGCGGGCAGCACCGGGTCCAGCCGGTAGGAGTAGGAGCGGGAGGTGCCTTCCTTGCTCCGGGAGATCGACGGGGTGCGGATGTCCTGGTTGCCGACGAGCTTGGAGATCTTCTCCACGAAGTCGGCGTCGTCCAGGCCCGCGCCGAGGAGTTTGATCGTGGCGGCGCTCCACAGGGCGTCCATGCCGGCCTCGCCCCACACCCGGCTGCCCTGGCGGTAGCTCTGGAGCAGGGTGACGACGTTGATCCCGCGTGAGCCGAGGTGGCTGTAGAGGTCGGGCAGGTCGGAGATGCGGCACACGTTGGCGGCCTCGTCGAGGACGGCCGTCATCGGCGGGTCGAGCCGGCCGCCGGTGCGCTCGGCGGCGACCACCCCGGCGCGCAGCGTCGCGTCGGCGAGACCCGCGATCACGCCCGCGGCCGAGCCGCCGCCGTCCTTGGACAGCAGATAGAGGGTGTCCCGGCCCAGGACGTGCACGTCCGGCCTGAACTGCGGAAGGTGCGGGTCGGATGTCACCCAGGCCACGATCTCCGGGTCGAGCAGACAGGCCACGCACTGCCGGGCGGTCTCGTAGATGCCGTCGCGGGTCTCGACCGCGCCGCGGACCGTGCCCTGCAACTGCTCGGCCATGGCGACCATGTCGACGTCCCGCAGCAGGTCCACCGGGGTGCGGTCGGCCGGGTCGGCGAGCCAGGCCAGCAGGTCGAGGACGGAGGCCCCGCCGCGGGCCGCGGCCAGGAACAGGGCGGTGAGGGTGTTCTGGGCCGCGGAGATCCAGAAGTCCTTCTTGGACTGGTCGTCGTTGACGGAGGCCACGAAGTGCCCGGCAAGGCGGCGGGCGCCCTCGATGGTGTGGCAGTCGGCGAGGATGTCCCACCACATCTCGCGCGGGGCGTGCGCGATGCCCTGCGGGTCGAAGGTCCACACCGTGCCGGCCTTCTCGCGTTCGGCGCGGGTGACGGCGTACACGTCGGACTTGTTGGAGGTCAGCAGCACCGCTCCCTGGGCGCGCAGGACGCGGGGGACGGCGATGCCCGTGGACTTGCCGGCGCGCGGGGCCATCAGGTCGAGCTCGACGTCCTCGTAGGAGGAGCGCAGTTCGGGGCCGTCCGGGGCGAGGTCGCCGAGGAGGTTGCCGGTCTCGTCGGGATGGAGGTGCTCCCGGCCCTTGAGCGAGGGGCGCAGCTCGCGGGCGCGGGCCGCGATGCCGTTCGGCGCCATGCCGGCCAACTCCCGCCGTCCGGCAAGGCCCTTGGGCCGGGACAGGTGGCGCATCACCTGGCGTCCGGCCAGGATGCCGAGGACCACGACAGCGCCGTAGAGCAGGCCGATCCCGGTCAGTACGCCGGTCGGTGACGCGCCCGGCCACAGCGTTCCCGGGCCGCCGGTGAGGAAGGTGCCGAACGTCCTCAGGTCGAACGGCGGGGGGTTCCAGCCCGAGCCGGTCATGGCGGCGCCCAGCGACCCGCCGAGCCAGACGCCCCCGAACATCACCAGGAACCCGCCGGCCACCAGCACGATCGCCCACGGCAGCAGCTCGCTGCCGTACGACTGGCCCCTGGGTGAGCTGCCTGTCATGGGGAGTACCTCCTGGCGTCGACCGCGGTGTCGGTCATGGGGGAGTACCTCCTGGCGTCGACCGCGGTGTCGGTCATGGGGAAGTGCCTCGTGGCTTCGGCCGCGGTGTCTGTCATGGGGAGGTACTTCCTGGCTTCGGCCGCGGTATCCGCCATGGCGAAGTACCTCCTGGCCGCGACCGCGTTCGTGGTCACGCGGCTCACCTCCGGTCCGTCGCGGTTCTGGAGAGGTCGGGGAGATGTCCGTAGGGGTCGTCGGGGATGTGCTCGAAGCCGCCCTCGTTGGCCGGCTTGTTCGCCACCCAGCGCTTGTTCGTGTCGTGCAGGTGCCGTTCGGTGTCGGTGATGGCGACCTGGATCGGGATGCCGGGGCGGCCACCGACCTTGATCAGGAATCGGCCGCGGCCGGGCGGCTCCTCGCGGTCCCCGTGCGCGGCCCAGCCGGGCGGTGAGGACCAGGAGGAGACCAGGTTGATCTCCCGGCGGGACAGGCCCACGATCTGGCCGAGCTCCTCCATCTCCTGGCGCGGCAGCCCGGCGACCACCACCATGCCGGCGCGTTCGACGAAGCCGCGTGCCTTGACGCGGTCGGTGTCGCTGCCCAGCGACTCGGCGTCCTTCAGGGTGTGGGTGATCTTGGCGTCGCCCAGGCCGAGGGTGCGGTTGAGGCGGGTCAGCGCGTCGATGCGGTCGACGATGCCGGAGGCCGCGCGCAGTGGCCGCCACAGCTCGTCGAGGACCGTGAAGAACCAGCGCCGGGGGGCGAGTCCGGCGTCCGCGAGGGCGTGCGAGGCGGCCACCGTGCCCAGACCGTCGGACCACGCCGCCAGCATCGCCGCCGCGGTGAGCTGGGTGTCGGCCTCGCCGATCCGGGAGATGTCCATGCACACGGCGGAGGAGTTGAGGTTGATGCGGGTGGAGGTCTCGGAGGCGAAGGTGTCGCCCAGCGGCCCGTCAAGGATGCCGAGGAGCGAGCGGTGCAGCGGGTCCACGGCGTCGCGGTAACGCGTCTCGTCGCCGCGGTCCAGGGTCACCGCCCGTACCCGGTCAGGACCTTCGACGAGGATCTTCACCAGGTCGGGCAGCAGCGGTGCGCGGTCCGGCGGGGTGCGTTCGCGCAGATGGTGCAGGGCGGCGGACAGGACGGACTGCTCGTGGTCGTCCATGGGGCGGTCGCGCACGATGGTGATGAGCGCGGCGACCATGTTGAGGACGCGGCCGTGGGTCTCGGCGTGCAGCACCCGTCCGGCCTCGCCGCCGATACGCCGGGCGGCGGCGCCCATGGCACCGGGGTCCAGGACGTTGATGCCGCCCACACCGCGCCCGATGGAGATGACCTGGCCACCCAGGGCGCGCACGGTGTCGGCGTAGTCGGGCTTGAGGTCGCCGAGGACCAGCGGTACGACTCCGGTGGCGGCCAGGCCGATCAGCATGCGGTTGATCAGGGTGGACTTGCCGAGGCCCGGCATGCCGAGCATGAAGAGGGACGGGTTGGAGATGTAGTGGGCGCGGGTGAACCAGGACAGCGGGTCGCCGCAGACGGTGGCCCCGGTGTAGAGGTGCTGGCCCAGCGGTACGCCGGTCATGGGGGCGCCGGAGCCTGCCGCGAACGGCCACAGTCCGCAGGCCTGGACGGTGGTGGCCCGCCACATGGTCGGCGGGTCCATGTTGGCGACCTGGCCGCCGCCGGGTCCGTACCAGCCTCGCGGGGGCGCCAGTTTTTCCTTCGCCTCCCTGGGCTTCTTCCTGGCCTCCGCCTTCTTCCTGTCGTTCTTCCGGTCGTTCTTCCTCGGGGTGAGGTCCGGGCCTTCGTCCTTGTACGTGATCGGGGCGTCGTCGTCCTCGTACGCGCCCTTGTTTCCGGCGCGCGTGTTCTTGGTCCTCACAGGGCTTCCTTCAGTTCGCGCGGCACCAGGGTGTGTTCCCACGGGAGGATTCCGACCGGCAGCGTGCAGCTGAACGCGGCCGCCTGCATCCGGTCGGCCGGGCGCATCAACAGCCGTGCTCCGGCCAGCAGGTTGCGCACGGTCACGTTGGCGTCGCCCAGGTCGGCGTCGGAGTCGACCGTGACCGTGACCATCAGCGAGAACTCCACCAGGCCGGCGCCGGTGGCCTCCTCCACCGCCGTCTGCTCGGCGGCACGCACCTCGTTGGCGGCACGCGCCTGCACCATGCCGCGTTTGGAGGTGGCCATGAACTGCGCGGCCCGCCGGTCGGCCTCGACGATGCGCGCCGAGGTCGCCGGGTCGATGGGCCGGTAGAGCAGCGCCACCCGCTTGCGGCGGGTGCCGGGCGCGTCCTCCAGCAGGGCGCGCAGCACCTGGGCGCGCACCGTGCCGCGCGGGGCGAGGGTGAGCATCCAGGTACGCGACACCCCCGAGTCGTGCTGGTAGGCGTTGACCTTCTCGACGGCCGCCGAGGGGCCGGCGTCCTCCCATTCCAGGCCGGTCCCGCCGTACAGGGCGCGGGCTTCCAGGACATCGGCGGCCACGGCCGGGTCGTAGGCCACGCGTACGACCTCGGCGATGCGCTCGGCCGACAAGGGGGAGGCGGGGCCGCCGCCCGCGCCCACCACTCCCGCGAGCAGGCCGGGGATGCGGATGGCGAGGTCGGTGAGGATGTCCTCGGTCCTGCGCTTCTGCCCCGGGGGAATGCCGTACGTCAGGGCAAGGTAGGTGTGCATCTCCGAGGACGCGCTCGGGTAGCGCTGCACCACCTCCTCCATCACGGCCCGCGCGGCCGGCGGGGCGTCGGGGGTGATGCGCGGCAGTACCTCGTTGGCCAGCCGGGTGCCGGTGTCCGGGGCGGTCTCCACCACCACGGAGGCTCCGCGCAGACCCGGTTCGCTGGACAGCCGGGCCAGCCACTGGCCCCAGGACGCCACCCAGTTGTCTATCTGGTCGGGGTCGACCAGGGATCCGCCGTCGGGTTCGCAGCCGAGCACGATGGTGTAGAGGTTGCGGCTGCGGTGGTGCAGCACGCCGAACGGCTGGTCGTAGGCGTCCGTGCCCTCGATGACCTTGACCTGGCTGAGCAGCCCAGGCGGGCGGAACTTGCCGCCGGGGCGCTGGGACAGCGGACCGGAGAGGTAGGCGTTCGAGCCCTTGGCCTTGCGCCGGAACCAGCTGATGCGCACGGCGAAGAGCTGGTAGACGTTGCGCCCGTCCTGCGTACGCACGGCCAGCGGCACCAGGAAGAGGCTCTGGATGACGATGACGACCAGCGTGAACTGTAGCGAGATCAGCGACACCATCAGGTCGAGGACGAGCCCGCCGAACAGCACGATGGTGCCGAGGAGACCGAACGGTCCGAAGCCGGGTCGCCTCGGCCTGCGCCAGTTCCCGTACGTGGGGTCGACGGCAGCGGCTTGAATGGACATGGGGTACCTGGTTCCTTTCCTTTGGGGGGGAACTCGGGTGTGGGGTGGGAGAGTTGACGCTGCGTCAGCTTGGCTTGGGTGAAGTGGAGTGAAGTGCGGGGTGCGGCCCCTGTGTCAGGGGGGCGCCTTGGTGTGTCCCGGGGTGCGGGCTTCGTGTGGCCCGGGGTGCCGCCTCCGCCGCACATACCGTGTGCGGCGGAGGCGGCCAGGGGGAGGCTCACGCCGTACCCGGTCGGGGACGGTCAGTTGCCGTCTCCCTGGTTGCCGCTCTCGACCCCGCTCTTCATGACGTTCACGGCTCCGCCGGCGATCTTGCCGGCCACTTCCGCGGCGGCGACCATTCCGGCGAGGGCGGGGTTCGCCGCTCCGGCTGCCCTGCCGGCGCCGCCTCCGCCGCTGCCGCCTCCTCCGCCTCCTGCCGAGCCGCCTCCTCCGCCTCCCTCCGTCGAGGACCCGCTGCCCTTCGCGCCGCCGCCCCCGCCTCCGTCGCCGCTCGCGCCGGAGGGGCCGCTCTCCTTGGCGCCGGAGGGTCCCTTGGAGCCGGAGTCTCCTCCGCCGTTTCTGCCGGCCGCGTCGGCCAGGCTCTTCGCTCCGGAGGCGAGGCCGCCGGCGACGCCCATGGTGGCGTCCCCGACCGAGTCACCGCCGAGGGCGGCCGTCGCGGGGACGATGATTCTCATCAGCGCCGGCAGCGCGACGGCCGAGAGCAGCAGCAGGCCCATTCCCGCGATCTGTGTGTCGGTGGTGCTGTGGGCCTCCGACGAGTCGACCATGATGGCGCCGGAGTACAGCACGAGACCGACCGTGGGTTTGTACAGCAGCCAGGCGGTCATCCAGCCGATGTGCTTGCGCCACCACGTGCCGCCCCAGTCCGTCATGGAGGCGGCGGCGGCCATCGGGAGCGTGCCCATCAGGACGATCATCACGCCGAGCCGAACCCACATCAGGAGCGCGTGGATGATGCCGGCGATGATCAGCAGGCACCCGATGACCAGCAGCAGCATGTCCGGAATGCCGCCGTTGCAGTCGATGCCCTCCATCAGGTTGAGGAGGCTGCCCCTGAGGAGGTGCTGGGAGTACCGGTCCATGAGGTCGACGAACGTGCCGATCATGGCGGTCGCGGCGGTGCTGACCAGAATGATGCGCAGGATGCCCTTGAGCGCGGTCTGGCCCGATTCGCCGCGCCGGTCAAGGGCCATCTTGGCGGAGGCGAAGAGGATCGAGCCGCACGCGAGGTACACGGTGATCCACCGCGTCTGGTTGCTGATCGTCCCCGACGCCGCTTCGTTGGTCGAGGCGATGCCTCCCACGGACATGAAGATCCCGATGGCGCCCTGGATGATGATCTTGGCGACCATTCTGATCATCGAGCCGATGGGGTCGGTGAACATCCCGAAGAAGTCGAGACCCCCGTCGCATCCTTCGCCTGCTGCGGCCAGGAACATGTCACGCTCCCCACATGATGAAGCCGTTGGGCGTCGCCTGGTTCTTCACGGACGGGTAGAGGGACCCGTCGTCCAGGAGCGCCACCTTCCAGTCGCCGTCCCGCCAGCGGACCGACACCGACGTCGACAGGTAGCCGCCCATGGGATTGGTGAGGAGCAGCCGTACGGTCGCGGAGTCGCCCGAGTAGGACGCCACGGAGAAGCCCACGAACCTTCCGACCGCGCTCTCCTCCAGGTTCTTCTCCTCGGCCTGGGCCTTGTTGGCGACGAACGAGTCGCGCGCCTCCCCGGGCACGACCTGCTGCTCCGCGACGATGCGCCAGGAGACGCCGCTCAGTTCGACGGGAATGACGTGCGCCGCGAGCACCGCCCCGGTGGGCGTGTGGGCGAAGCACCACCACATGGTGGCGTCGGTGTGGAGGGGCCCGGCCGACGGTGAGGTGGGCGCCATGATGGCGAGGAGCTGCTGCCACTTCAGATCCGTCGGGGCCGTGGTCGGCCGGGCGGTGTCCCGGTCGTCGGTACGGCAGTTCTCCGGCCGGCCGCCCGGCCCCGTCCGGACATGCTGTGGGTCGCCGGGTGACAGCGGGCCGCCGAGGCCGTTGAGGGTCTCCTCGCTGCTCGCCGTGACCTCGGCACCCTTGGGGTCGACCACGAGGGCCACCAACGACATGACGACGAAAAAGCCAAGAAAGAGGGCTGAGTTGATCCATCCAGGCTGTTTGTAGAAAGGCCCGTCGACCGGGTCCTTTTTTCGTTCTGTGCCGAACACGTCGATGGCCTCTCCTGCGGTCGGACTCTTGTCGGACTCTGTTAGAAGAGGAATTCGACGGTGGGCCCGGCGGTGGACACGAGGACGCAGCCGCCCAGGACCATGCCGAGACGGCTGAAGTGCTCGGAGCCTTCGCCGCGCTTCATGGAGACGGCCATCATGATTCCGGTGATGATGATTCCGCCCACGCCGGCGGCGGTGCCGGCCCACGCGGCGATGCCCAGTACGGTGTTGACCGCGTTGGCGAGGTCCCCTGGAGCCTTCATCTCCGGGTCGGGGACTCCGGTGGCATCGGCGGTGCCACCTGTGGAGGCCAGGAAGGTCTGGCCGTTTACGTAGAGGGAGAGCAGGGTGTCCTTCATCGGGATTCTCCAGTTATTGCGACCAACAAGGATTTGTCTGGCTGTCAGAGAAGTGGCACCAACACGAAATTGACGAGCGGTCCGGCAGTACTCCCGATGACGCAGGCGCCGACGACGAAGAACGCGCCCCTGAAATAGGTCGCACCTTCGCCCATTTCGCCACGGCGCAGTTGCATGGCCATCTGGATGCCCACGGTCATCAGGCCCGCCACCGCGCAGGCCGTCACGATCCAGGTGAGGTTGCCGAGCAGGATCTTGGTCTGGTCGGTCGGGTCGAAGGCGCCGTTGGGTCCGAAGGTCGCGGGGTCGATGAGCTCTCTGGTGGGGGTGGGGCTGGAGGTGGGGTCCTCGTCGGCCGAGAAGATCATCGCGACCTCCTCGTACGACCGGCCGGAGCCGGGACGAGCCGTCGGGCCAGCGCCCGGACCGCCCGCGGCAACTGGTCGACGTCCTCACCGAGGCGCCAGGCCGGCACCCACGGAACGCGGTGGACCTCGGCCGCCGAACGCAGCACGCGGACGCGCCGGCCGAGCGCGCGCGGCAGTTGTCCCGGCGCATCGGCGACCAGCACGATGGCGAGGAGCTCCACTCCGGCGGGGTGGTCCCCCTTGCGGAGTGCGTTCAGGGCGTGGGACGCCGCCCGCATGCCCGTGTTGTGGGTGCGGGCCACCAGCAGCACCTGGCCGGGTTCGCCCTTGGCCGGGTCGGGCCACCGGTGGCCGACGTCCGCGCCGCCCAGCACCCGGGCGAGCGTGCTCGCCCCGGCCCCGCCGTGCGTGGTGACCCAGGCGACCTGTTGACCCTGGTGCCGCGACGGCGAACTACCGGCCGGCGCGGGGGGTTTGGGCAGCGCCGTACGGGCCGCGGGCCGCGCCGGCCTGACCGGTCTGGGGGACGCGGCGGGAGTCGGTGCTGTTTGTGCCTGTGCCTGTGCCTGAGCTGGTGCTCGTGCCGTAGGTACGGCCTGCGCCTGCGGCTGCGCCTGCGCCTGCGCTGGTGCCGTAGGTACGGCCTGCGCCTGTACTGCCTGTACCTGTGTTGCCTCTGCCGCCTGTTGCTGTGCCGCCTGTTGTGTGGTCGGCCCGCGGACCCACATCTGCGAACCGGCGGACGTTGCCGAAGGAACACCCATGCGCATCCACCCCTTCCCTCATGTCGCGTACTGCGACGGATCCCGGATTGAACTGATGGGCCGTCGTGTCCGTTGCGGCGTGCGTGCCCGCGGTGATCCGTCGGGCAGCGACTACGGGAAATCGGGCGACCTGGTTCAAGGGGTCCGGGGACGCATGTCCGGCAGACGAGGACAAGGGGTGTGACGGGTCGTGGCCGCAAGTGGGGGTGGGGACTCCGGGAGTTCCGCCGACGCGCAGAAGTACGCCACCTACATAGCCCTCGGCATCGGCGGCGGGACCGTGGGCTGCGTCATCGCCTTCGTGCTCCTGCTGCTGATCATCGCCGGGACGCTCGTCGCGTGCGCCCTCGGGTGGATCTTCTGGCCCCTCATGCTGCTCTGCAAGATCGGCATCCTGCACTGCGGCGACGACAGCGGCGGCGGCAGCCCCGTGGACACCGCGCAGGTCGTGTCGGCGTACTCCAGCAACGGGCGGGGCCCGCTGAACGACAGTGCCGTGCCGCCGGAGTACCTCGCGCGCATCGAGGACGCCGGGGCGGAGTGCCACCAGATGGGCGCCATGGTGATCGCCGCGCAGATCCAGACGGAGTCCCAGTTCAACGAGAAGCTGATCGGTCCCGACGGCGCCGAGGGCATCTCCCAGCTGCCGCCGGACAAGTTCAAGGAGTTCGGCAAGGACGACAACGACAACGACAAGACCTCGGCCCTGGACGCCGCCGACTCGATCATGGCTCAGGGCCGGTACATGTGTTCGCTGGCGGACGAGATCGACACCCTCATGGCCAACAACGAGGTCACGGGCGATCGCCTGGACCTGATGCTGGCGGCGTACGACGGGGGTCTGGACGCGGTCAAGCAGGCGAAGGGCGTGCCGGACAACTCGCGGGCGCAGAGCTACATCGTCAGCGTCAGGTCGTCGTTCGCCCTGTACTCCGCGGACGTCGACCTGACGGACGGGGAGGAGTACCCGACCTTCAGCCCGCGTCCCATGCCCAGTTACTGACCAGCACAGCAGGGAGGCACGACGTGTTCAGCAAGCGCATTCGTCAGGACCTACCGGACCCCACCGCACAGGACCACCACACACCGGACGACCCCGCGCCGACGGCGTCCCCCTTCGACGTACTCATCGACCACGACGGCAGTACGGCGGTCGACGGCGAACCCCTCCAGGTGCCGGAGGGCGAGCCGGTGCACATCGTGGTGCTGGACATGATGCACCGTCACGCACAGGCCCGGGGTGAGTGCGTCGAGGCGGTGATCTTCGACAGGCAGGGAGGTGAAGTCACCCTCGTCGAGGTCGCACCCGACGGTTCGAGCCGGGTCCTGCTGCACGAGAAACACGACGAGACGGGGGAGCCGGAACCCCGTTCGGAGGCCCCGCGGTCAGCTGCCGCGCCGCCTCAGGCTGCCGCTCCGCCTTCGGCCGTTGTCTCGCCGCCGACTGCGCTGCCGACTGCGGTGCCAGCTCCGGCGGTTGCTCCGGTGCCGACTGCCGTCCCGTCTGCGGCCGTTGCTTCGCCGTCGGTTGCCGTCCCGTCTCCGGCTGTCGCTCCGCCTTCGGCCGCTGCTCCCGGGCCGATGTCCGCTCCGCCGTCGGCCGCCGCCCTGCCTCCGACTGTCGCTCCGCCCCCGACTGCCGCTCCGCCCGCGGCAGTTGCTCCGCCGCCGGTCGCGGTCCGCCCGCCGGTCGCCGTCCGGTCTCCGGTCGTGGTCCCGCAGACCGGGCCGGCGCCCGCCGGAGCCGGGCGGCCGCCGGTCCCCGAGCCTCCCCGCTCCGGCCGAACACATCCCCCGGTCGTGGACAGGCCGGTTCCGGAGGCGGTTCCGGAGGCCATCCCCGAAGGGGTTCTGGAATCGGCCCCGGAATCGGCCCCGGAAGCGATCCCGGGACGGGTTCCGCAGGCCGTTCCGGAGGAACTCGCCGAACTCGTCGCGCTCGTCCGCCACTCCGTGGACGCCGGTGCGCTGGAGCAGGCGGCGGCGCTCGCCTTCCGGCTGCGGGAACACACCGCGCGCGCCTTCGGCCGCGAACACCCCTACACGCTTGAGGCCCACGCGCTGGAGGCATTCGTCGCCCACCGGAGCGACAACCACCGTCTCGCCGCGGCCACTTGTATCGAGCTCGCCCGGATCCGCCACCGGCAGGGCGACCCCCGGGTACGTGAGGAGCTGACCCGGGCGGCCGCCGCGTGGCTGTTGGTCGAGGACGTGCCGTCCGCCGTCGACCACGGCCGCGCGTTGCTCGCCGTACTGCTCGCCGTGTCGTCCACGCGTGGCGAACAGGGCGGCCGGACCGTGGTGGACGCCGCGTTGCCGCGGCTCGTCAATCGTCGTATGCGCGCCCTCACCGAGGCGTCGGACACCCGCGTAACCGGAGCGGCCTGAGGGGAAAAGCCCAGCTCAACGGTGTGACAGCGGCGGGGAGGGCCCGGTGGGGGCGCCCCCGCCGCTACGGATGCGCGGCCTCCGGTTCCGGCGGGATCCAACGGCCGCACGTAAATCGCTCGTCAACTCGACGTGGAACACGGCTCGCGAGACTCCCGGTGATCGGGGCTGTTGAACCCGGCCTCGACGCCCGACCTTCGCCACGAGGTCACAGAACGAGGGAGTACGACCTTGAGTTGGACCGTGATGGGATCCAACGGAGCCGTCGCTGCCCGGGAACGAGCGATGCGCACGCTGTACGACGACCACGCGAGGGACCTGTACCACTATGTCCTGCGGCTGCTGGGAGGCGATCGGCACAGAGCCGAGGACGTGGTGCAGGAGACGCTGCTGCGCTGCTGGCGCACGCAGAGCATGGAGGACAACCAGCCCCTGCGGCCATGGCTGTTCAGAGTCGCCCGCAACCTCGTCATCGACGAGTACCGGCTGCGGATGGCCCGCCCCCAGGAGGTCGACGGCACCGCCTGGCTGGACGAGCTGCTGGCGAAGTCCGACGACGTCGACCGGCTGCTCTCCTCGATGATCCTCCAGCAGGCGTTCAAGTCGCTCTCGTCCAAGCACCGACAGGTGCTGTACGAGACCTACTACACCGGCAGGTCGACACGCGAGGTCTCCCTCGCGCTCGGCATACCGCCGGGCACCGTCAAGTCCCGCCTATACCACGCGGTACGGGCGCTGCGCATGGCCCTGGGCATCGTGGAGACCCCCGACGAAGTGGTCGCAGGGAAGCACCCGGCCCAGTGGCACACGCCTGCCGCGTGACCGGTCCGGCCCGCTTCGGCGGACCACCGAACGACCCCGGTCTCACCTGGCCGTCCGGGTCTCCTGCGTCTCCTGCGTCTCCTGCGCGGGGCGCTCCCAGGACGGCATCGGACGCCGGGTCCGCACCCTGCCGGGCGGGCCCGCCGGGGCGATCTCCCGCAGCGGCTGTCCGCCCGCGACGCGGGACGCCTCCAGCCGCGCCCGGTGTTGTACGGCGGCGGTGAGCGCCGCGCCGCCCTCACCTGGGATCTGGTTGCGCAGCCGGACCACGGCGACGGCGGCGGACAGCGCGGGGTCCAGGTCGGTGATCTGTAGCCAGAGCGCCTGGGCGCGGGCCGCCGCGGCCTCGGCCCGCTCGCCGTCCCCCTGGTAGTGCCAGCGCTCGGCAACGTCGCGGAACAGCTGTACGCCGCCGAGGGCGTTCCCGGACAGGGCGGTGACCCGGGCCCGGATCTCGCGGATGCGCAGGGCGTCGGGGTGGGAGACCCCGAGAGTGCCGGCGGCCTGCTCGTCCAGCCGCGAGGCGAGCGAGGCGGCCTTCCCGACGCGCCCTGTCCGAAGAAGCTTCGTGACGAGGGCCAGGGACTCGGCGTACTCCACGGGATCTGTTCGCGGGTCGGTTTCGGGCTCGTGGCCGACGTGGCCGACATGGGCCCCCGCCGGACCGAGCCGACGCGAAGCGACCACCACCGCCGTACTCGGTCCCGGCCGGATCGGCACGGCCGTCACGGGGTGCCCGCTCGACGGAGGCCCTGGTGAGTTCCGTACGGCGATCGTGCCCCCGCCGGTCTCTGCCGACAGCCGTGGCGCAGCCGACTCCGCGGGCCGGGCCGAGGACTTGTCGTGGCGCTTCTTCGTCGCCTTGGCCTTGGCGCGCTGTCCGCCGCCCGGGAGTTCCCCCACCGCTCCCTCGGGCGAAATGACCAAATGCCATACGGTGCCGTCCGGTTCGGTGGCCTCGGCCCGTACGGGACGGCCGAGGCGGGTGGCCGCCGCGGCCACGGTGTCGATGGCCGAGGCGCGGTCGGGATGCCCGTGCGCGGGCACCGACGGGCCGGAGGCTTCGACCTGGCCGCCGTCGTGCACGGTGAGGGCGTAGACCGGCCACGCGGGCACTTCCGCGTCCTCATACGTCGTGGGCATGAAATCCCTCCGGGCTAGGGGACATTGACGTCGGCGATACGCCACGCGTCGTCGGCTGCCGTGCGGGTGAGGTGCACATACGCCACGACGGTGGTGGCGCTGCCCGCCCACCCGTCGCGGCCGAACGGGGCGGCGGTGACGGTCCACTGCCGCCACGCCTCGGTGCCGGTGTCGCCGGGCTTGGCGGCGTCCTCGGCGTTCCGCACCGTGACGACGGTGTACGCGCGGTGGCCCGCCCACTCCCGCCACTGGGCGCCGGGAACCGAACGGGGCCGGTACGCACGCAGCCGTGCCGCGTACGCCTTGGTCAGCCAGCCCGCGTCCGCGGCGCGCACCATGGCGTCCTGCGGGCCGCTGTCGATGTCGGCGTCGAAGGTCCACATCACCTTGAGCGCACCCCGGCCGACCGCGTCGGCGTCCCGCTGGTCGACGTCGGCGGGCCGGGTGACGCCTCCCTTGGGGGTGCCCTTGGCGCCCACGGGCAGGGGTGCGGCCTCGCGGGCGTCGGACGGGGTCGGATACGGGCCGGTGCCGGTCGCGGCGGGAACCGACGGGTGGTCGGCCGGACCCTGGTCGCCGCCGGAGCCGCACCCACCCAGGGTGAGAGCGAGCGCGAGCACGGTGACTGTCACTGTCACTGTCACCTTCACGGTCGTGGCGGCGCTGTCCCGCGTGCTGGGCGGAGTCATCCGAACCGCCTCACTTTCTGGCTCTTCGAGGTGTAGTAGGGGTCGTCGAGGTTGCTGATCCTGACGACGTCTCCGGTCTTCGGGGCGTGGATGAACTGCCCGTGGCCGAGGTAGATGCCGATGTGGTCGTAGCTGCCGTTCAGCTTGAAACCGATCACGTCGCCGGGCCGCATGTCGTCGCGTGCCACCGCCTTGCCCGCGCCGACCTGGAGGCTGGAGACGCGCGGCAGGAGCAGTTCGCCGCCGCTGGCCTGGTAGACCGCGTACTGGACGAGGCTGGAGCAGTCGAACCCGATCGTGTTCGCGCCCTGGGCGAATCCGCGCCCGGGGCCCTCCGGCCCGCCGCCGCCCCACGAGTACGGCGTGCCGAGCCACTTCTCGGCGGCCGCCACCACGCGGTCACCGAACGCGCCGCCCTGCTCGGCCGGTTGGGCGCCGGTGAAGTCGGCCATCGACTCGATGATCCTGGCGACATAGGCCTGGGTCTCCGGGTACGGAGGCACGCCGCCGTACTGCTGGACCGAGCCGGGGCCCGCGTTGTAGGCGGCGAGCATCAGCCGGGTCGGGTCGCCCTGCGCGCCCATCGCCTTGACCTTGTCGGCGAGCCAGCAGTCGTAGCGGGCCTGCGTCATGATGGCGTCGCCCGGGGTGAACGGGTCGGCCACGCCATCCGGTTGGGGGCCGCCGTCCCGGCTGGCCGCGTCCACGCCCCAGGTCGCCCAGGTGCCGGGGACGAACTGGCTGAGCCCCTGGGCGTCGGCGGGACTCACCGCGGTCGGGTCCCAGTTGGACTCCGCCTTGATCTGTGCGGCCACCAGAGGAGCGCTGACCTCCTCGCACTGCCGGCCGGCCCGTTCGATCCACGTCACGTACTGCGCCGGAACGCCCTTGGCGTCGAGCGTGGTGGCGAACCCCGCGGGTGCGGCGGCCTGTTCCTGGTCCACGGAGCCCAGCACGGACAGGCCGACGAGCGAGCCGATCAACGCCAGGACACTGCAACCCGTCACCAGCAGGGTCGATCGGGCCTGCGCGGTATGGCCGGTCATCTGCATCCCCCCGAATAGACCTGCGGTCCCGGAGCCGAGTGCTCCGGTAGGCGCCACGAAGCGCGCTCTGAGAGAGCCTCAACTCGCCCTGAACTTCGCATTTCTGATAAGTCATTACTTGTGTTGTATTGCTAACTTATGTGTACTATCGGCGTGTTGGGTCAGTCGAGTCAGCAGTGGAAGGAGTTGCCGTGGCGGGTGAGGTACCGGTCATCAATCCCTGGTTGCCGCAGTCACGCCCTTCCGGGGGCAGCAACGGGAAATCCCTGCGATCGGTTCAGGAGTTGTCGACAGGGCTCACCGGCCCGTTGGCACCCCAGGGCGCGGGAGTGCCGCGGCCCGACCGGGCGCTTCCTGTCGCCCGGCCGCGGCCCGGTACCGATCACGGCTGGTGGTGGCTCGGCGTGCACGGCGGCGCGGGTGTCACCACGCTGGAGCGGGCCGTGCCCGGCGGCCGGGACGCGGGCCTCGCCTGGCCGGTGTCCGTGGAGTCCCCGTCGGTCGTGCTCGTCGCCCGCTCCGGCGCGAACGGCATCGAAGCCGCGCAGAACGCCGCGCGGCAGTGGGCCTCGGGCATGGTCCCCGGCGTCGACCTGCTCGGCCTGGTCGTCGTCGCCGACGCCCCCGGTCGGCGCCCCCGGGTGCTGCAGAACCTGGTGCGGCTGGTCTCCGGCGCCGTGCCCCGCCTGTGGGAGGTCCCGTGGGTTGAGCCTTGGCGGCTCGGCGAATCGCCCACGGAGCACCTGCCCAAGGAGTGCGCGCCGCTGGCGCGCGACCTGTCCCGACTCACCCGACCCGCTTAGCCCGACCCGCTTAGGGAGAACCCCGTTGTCCAGCCTGCTGGCGGTCGTTCTGGACGCCTCACCGCACATGGCCCCACTTGCCCACCTGGCAGCCGCGACCCCCGTGCCCTCGGGGCCGCCGGACGTCGGCGGAGGCGAGGCGCCACCCGGCGCCGAAGGACTGCTCACCGTGCTGAAGTGGGTGGCCTGGAGCGTCACCGCCCTCTGCGTCGCGGGCATCTTCGGCGTGGCCGCCAGGATGGCCCTCGACCACTCCCGGGGCGGCGCCCGCGAGCACGCCAGGGGCCTCGGGTTCGTGTTGGGCGCCTGCCTGCTCGTCGGCTCCGCCTCCGGCATTGTCGGCGCGCTCGTCTAGGGGCCCGGGGGTCGGCCAGGAGCCGACGCGAGCTGAAAGCCCGTACGGCGATCCCGCCTTCCGGCGACCGGGCCACCCGACTACCCGTCATCCGGCTGCTCGTCCCCCGACTCCCCGTCACCCGGCTACTCGTCCCCGGCCACCCGTCATCCGGCTGCTCGTCCCCCGACTCCCCGCCACCCGGCAGCTCGTCCCCGGCTACTCGTCCCCTGCCACCCGCTGTCCGGCTGCTCGTCCCCGACTCGTCCCCGACAGTTCGTCCCCGACTCCCGTCACCCGGCTACTCGTCCCCGGCCACCCGTCATCCGGCAGCCCGTCCCCGGCTACTCGTCCCCTGCCACCCGCTGTCCGGTTGCTCGTCCCCGACTCGTCCCCGACAGTTCGTCCCCGACCCCCGTCACCCGGCTACTCGTCCCCGGCTGACCGCTGTCCGCCTACTCGTCCCCCGAGCGCCCGACACCCGACCACCCATCACCCGACAACTCGCCCCCCCGTCCCCCACCACCCGCCCCCCGTCCCCCACCACCCGTCAGTCGTCACCCCACAACCCACGAGGATGAGGGAGGGAAAATGGCAGAGTCCGGCGACCGCGCGGTGGTCGGTGAGCCGCGCAGTCCGTGGTTGAGTACCGGCTTTGTCCTCGCCGCCGCGTTCATCGGCTTCATCGCCGTCATCGGGACAGTGCTCGCCGTCACCTCGGACACCTCCGCGAGCGGCGGCTCAGGCACGGCGGAGACACCCGCCGCCCGTGCCGCGGGCCTGCCGTCCGGATCCGTGACCGACGGCGCCGCGTGCCCCGAACTGGCCGACAACGAGCAGGACTTGCCCACGTCCGCCCCCACGGACGTGACCTGGACCCTGTACGGCAGCGTCGCCCTCCCCTCCTCGAAGGAGGCGGGCCCCGCCGCAGCCGGCAAGGACGTGGCGCGCTGCTACGCGCACACCCCCGTCGGCGCCCTGCTGGCCACCAGCCAGATCAGCGTGCGCTATCTGGCCGCCGACGACTGGCTGAAGGTGACCCGCACCCAGACAGTGGGCGCGGGCCGCGATGCCTACATCACCGACCGGACCGAGGCGGAGGAGACGGCGGCCCCGGTCGGAGACGGCGGCTCCCACGGGCAGATCGCCGGATTCAGGTTCGTCACCTACAACGACACCACCGCGGTGATCCAGACCGTGTGGCGGTTCCCGGACGGGCAGATGCAGGCCGCCACCACGACGGTGCTGTGGCAGGACGGGGACTGGCGGCTGGAGTACCCGGCCGCCCCGGCCGACCCCGCCCCGGTCGACTCGCTCGCCGGATACACCCAGTGGGGAGGCGTCTGATGGCGGGCTGCGACTTCGGCTGGATACCGCCCACGGTCGGCGGTTACTGCGTGGGGAACGGAACCGGGACGGCCCCGAAGGACCTCGGCGACACCGGGTTCGACGACATAGCCGAGAGCGCCGCGCAGGCGGCGAGCACCACCGTCAAGGCACTCGGCAGCGCCTGGATGGACCTGGGCAGTCCCGACCTGGGCGAGGACGGCGGCCCGGTGGCGTTCCTGCGCGGCTCCACGCTCTGGTTCACCACGTTCACCGCCGTACTGTGTCTGCTCGTCGCGGCCGGGCACCTCGCCTGGCAGCGCCGCGGCGAGCCCGCCCGGCAGGCCCTTCAGGGGCTGCTCAACCTGGTGGTCGTCTCCTCCGCCGGGGTCGCCACGGTCAATCTGCTGGCCGAGGCGGGAGACAAGTTCAGCGTCTGGATCATCGACAGGTCCACCGGCTGCGGGCAGATCAGCGCCACCGGCGAACCGGTGGCGAGCTGCGTGGCCGAGTTCGAGAAACGCACCTCGGCCATGCTGGCGCTGGGCGAGGCGGACTCGTCGTTCCTCGTCCTGATCATGGCCATTCTGGTGATCGCCGGCAGTGTGGCGCAGATCGCGCTGATGATCGTACGGATGGCCATGCTGGTGATCCTCACCGGCACGCTGCCGCTGGCGGCGGCGGCCAGCTCCACCGCCACCGGCCGGGTCTGGTTCCGCAGGTCCGTGGGCTGGCTGCTCGCCTTCGTGCTGTACAAACCGGCCGCGGCCGTCGTGTACGCGGCCGCGTTCTCGATGTCCGGCCAGACGCAGGACAACGACGTCGTCTCGATGGTCTCCGGCGTCGTCCTGATCGTCCTGGCCTGTTTCACGTTGCCCGCGCTGATGCGGTTCGCCGCCCCCGTCGTACAGGCGGCGGTGTCCGGGACGGGCCGTGCGGGAAGGGCGTCCGCCGGTGCCGGCGGCGCGGCCGTGGCCACCGGGGCGCTGCCGGTTCCCATGCTGCGTGGCCCGGCCGCCGGGCGGTCGGTGTCCGGGGCCGCCGTGAACCCGGACGGGACGAGAACCACCGGCGCGCGCGCCACGGCGGCCGCGAAGGCGGGCGGCCCGGTGCCGCCACGGGGCGCCGACGGGGCGCGCGGCGCACCGGACGGCGAGCAGACCGCGGGCGACGCCGCCCGGCCCGTACGTCCGCAGGACAGCGGAGAGACAGAGCCCGAGCACCGGTGGGAGGCGACGGCGCCCGTGTTGTTGCCCGCCGGGCCGCACACCCCCGACCAGCAGGAGGAGTCCCGTGGCAGTCACTGAGGCGACCCAACCCCGCACGTACGGCAACTTCCGCAAGCCCCGTACCTCCGGCCTGCGGGGTCTGTCCCTCGGGGCGACCCTGCTGCTGTTCGCCGGGCTGATCGCCGTCGTCCTGGCCACGCTGGTCTCCGTGTGGGCCGCGCTGGTCCTGGCGCTGGTGCTGGTGACGGTGCTGGCCCCGCTGGCGCTGCGGGACCGGCACGGCCGCACCCTGATGCAGCGCGGCGCGGTCCGGCTGGCCTGGCGGCGCACCACCTCGTCCGGCGGTCACCAGTACCGCTCGGGTCCGCTGGGCCTGACCGGCTACGGCACCTGCCAACTCCCGGGCCTGGCGGCCGAGTCGACCCTGACGGAGGCGCGGGACGGCTACGGACGCCCGTTCGCCGTGATCACGATTCCGGCGACCGGCCACCACACCGTCGTCATCTCCTGCGACGCGGACGGAGCCGCCCTCGTCGACGAGCAGCAGGTCGACATCTGGGTGGCCCACTGGGGCCAGTGGCTGTCCGCCCTGGGCGCCGAGCCGGGCCTCGTCGCCGCGAGCGTCACCGTGGAGACGGCCCCCGACTCCGGCGTACGACTCCAGCAGGAGATCGCGGCCAACGCCGTCCTCGGGGCCCCCGACCTGGCCAGGTCGATGCTGCGGGAGGTACTGGCCGCCTATCCCGCCGGTTCGGCGCAGATCGCCACGCGGATCGCGCTGACCTACTCCGGCGCCGCTCGCGAGGGCACATCCCGCCGCAGCGTCGAGGACATGGCGCTGCACATCGGCACCCGCCTGCCCGGTCTGACCGCCGGGCTGTCCATGACCGGCGCCGGCACGGCCGTGCCGATGACCGCGACCGAGCTCGCCGAGGCGGTACGCGTCGCCTACGACCCCACTGTGGCGTCCCTGGTGGAGGAGGCGCGCGGCTCCGGCGGCAGCGGGCTGACCTGGGACCAGGCCGGACCCATGGCGGCCCAGGAATCCTGGGACCACTACCGGCACGACGGGGTGTTCAGCGTGACCTGGGCCATGACGGAGGCTCCGCAGGGCGAGGTGTTCTCCAACGTCCTCACCGCCCTCGTACAGCCCAACCGCGACATCGCCCGCAAGCGGGTCACCCTGCTCTACCGCCCGCACACCCGGGCCGAGGGCGCCCGGGTCGTCCAACAGGACTACAAGAACGCCCTGTTCACCGCCCAGCAGTCGCAGGTCGGTCAGGCACGCGACGACGCGGAACTGACGGCGGCACGCAGGACCACCGAGGAACAGGCCCAGGGCCACGGGGTGATCCGCTTCGGACTGCTCTTCACGGCGACCGTCAACTCCGCCGACGAACTGGCGACGGCCGCCGCCACCGTGGACAACCTGGCACCCGCCGCCCGCATCGCGGTGCGGCCCGTCTACGGCTCGCAGGCGGCGGCGTTCGCCGCGGCGCTGCCGCTGGGGCTGGTACTGCCGCTGCACACTGCGTTGCCGCAGACGGTGCGGGATTCGATGTAGATCGCGGCGCGTGCCTCGATCCACGACAGCTCGATCCAGGACAACTCAATCCAGGAACAACTCGATTCAGTACAGGGGAAGTTCAATGGCACGCACGACCAGGGAGCCCCGAACGCCGCGCGCCACGTCCCGGGGCTGGCCCGGCCATGGCGGCGGCATGGTGGGGTACGTGGATCCCGCCCCGGAATGGCGCGGCACCTCGGTGCAGGTGTGCGGGCTGTGGCCGTTCGGCGCGGGTGCGGGGACGCCCATGGTCGGGGTACCGCTGGGCCGCGACCTCGACTCGGGGGCCACGGTGTGCTGCGACCCCGTGTCATGGTTCACGCGTACGGGCCTGCTGGCCAACCCCTCGATGTTCGTGCTGGGCCGCCCGGGCCTCGGCAAGTCGACGATCGTACGACGTATGGCACTTGGCCTCTCCGGCTACGGCGTCCACCCGCTGATCTTCGGCGACCTCAAGCCCGACTATGTGGACCTGATCAGGGCGATCGGCGGACAGGTCATCAGCCTGGGCAGAGGCCGCGGCAACCTCAACGTCCTGGACCCCGG
Source organism: Streptomyces sp. NPDC087263 (assembly GCF_044744645.1). Taxonomy (NCBI): domain Bacteria; kingdom Bacillati; phylum Actinomycetota; class Actinomycetes; order Kitasatosporales; family Streptomycetaceae; genus Streptomyces; species Streptomyces sp. NPDC087263. The sequence goes on along the minus strand of NZ_JBIUYT010000015.1, from coordinate 83,727 downwards.
CGCGTCGATCGAAGCCGCGTCCCGGCTCACCGGCGACGCACGTCACCGGCTCCTCGCCGACATCCACGGCCGGCGTCTCCACATGGTCTCCGCGCTGATCACCATCCTGCGCTCGGCACCGCCGACCGACCGTGAGGAGACGATCATCTCGGCGGCGCTGAACGTCCTCGACGACCGGCACGGACCGGGCGACATACCCGTACTCGGCGACCTGGTGCGGGTCATCAAGGAGGCCCCGGAGTCGGTGCGGGCGGTCGCCCTGGACCGTGGCGACATCACCCGCTACCAGGACATCACCGAGAACCTGGAGGCGTCGCTGACCGCGCTGCTCGGTGACGGCCGGCTGGGCGGCACCTTCGCCCAGCAGACCACCGAGCCGATGAAGCTCGACCGGCCGGTCTGCTTCGACATCAGCGGCATCGACGACAGCGAGGTCCTGCTCCAGGCCGCGGCGCTGCTGTCCTGCTGGTCCTACGGCTTCGGCGCGGTCTCCGCGGCGCACGCGCTCGCGGACGCGGGACTGGAGCCGCAGCGCAACTACTTCCTCGTCATGGACGAGTTGTGGCGGGTCCTCCAGGCGGGCCGGGGGCTCGTCGACCGGGTCAACGCCCTCACCCGCCTGGACCGGCAGCGCGGAGTCGGCCTGGCCATGATCACCCACAGCCTCGACGACCTGCTCGCCCTCCCCACCGAGGAGGACCGCACCAAGGCCAAGGGCTTCGTCGAACGCGCGGGCATGGTGATCTGCGCGGGCCTGCCCCCGGCCGAGATGCCGCAGCTCGCCCAGATCGTCGAGCTGACCGAGCCGGAGAAGCGTCTCCTGGTCGACTGGTCCACCCCGCCGGCATGGGACGGCGCCAACGGCCGCCGTACCGACCCGCCCGGCCTCGGCAACTTCCTGATCAAGGTCGGAAACCGCCCCGGCATCCCCCTGCACGTGGACCTGACGGCGGCGGAGCTGGAGGTCAACAACACGAACAAGAGGTGGAACAAGTAGAGCGGTCTCGGTGCGCCGAGGGACGGTGCCGGGCGGCGTCAACGCGGCCCGGCACCGTCCCTTCCGCTCACACGGTGAACCTGACGGCCTGCAGCCAGAGGGAGTTGTCCTGGGTGCCGCCCCAGATGAAGTTGCCCGGCGCCTGGCCCGTGGGCTGGTCGCATCCCAGCCCGCCCCAACGGCCGTTGACGGCCGCGTTCTGGCAAACCGCGCCGTCACCCACGTTGATGACGAAGCCCAGGATGTACGGGTAACTCGCTTTGGTGGAGCCGATGTAGTTGTCGACGCCATCGACCGCCCCGTTCCAGGGGGCCTTCCATTCCTCGATGTGGACCCAGGCACTGGAGGCCGTGCCCTTCGTACCCGCCGTCGCCGTGTTGATCGACTTGATCTTCTGGCTGGTGCCCACACGTCCGGCCGTGGTGCCGTCGCACGCCGGCTTCTGCCAGCCGTCCTTGTCGAGGTACACGCGGTAGCAGATGTGCCGCCCGGGGTCCCTCGCCGCCAACTTCATGACGGCCTCCGCGGCGGTCTCCTTGTGGGGCTTGGGCGTTGTCGGCGCCTTCGGCTTCGCCGTGGTCTTCGGATTCGTCTTCGTCTCCGGTTTTGGTTTTGCCGAGGTGGATGCTGAGGGAGAGGGGGAGCGCGACGGTGAGGGGGAGCGTGACGGTGCGGGTGACAGGGATGGTGATGGGCTGGGGGAGGTGGAGTAGCTCGGTGTGAGTTCGACTGGCGTGGGTGAGGTGGTGTCGGCGGCTGTGGAGTCGGCGGCCCGGTTCTGACCATCCTGGCCTTCGCCGCCGCCCGAGCCGCTGCCGAGCATGACCAGGGGGACGACGATGACTGCGGCTGCTACGACGCCTGCTATTCCTACGCCGAGGGGGCGTTTGAGGAACGAGGGCGGCTCGTACTCGTCGTCAGACTGGCGGAGGATCTTCTTCCGGATGTTGCCCAGGCCGAGGTTCGGGACGCTGAGAGCGGGGGCTGAGATTCTCGGCCTTGGCCGCTCCGGCACGAGGGCCACCGCGTCATCGTCGTCGCCATCATTGTGGTCGTTGTCGTCAGTAGCGGCGTAGCCATAGGCAGCGTTGTAGTCACCGGCGGCGTCGTAGCCATCCGCATCCGCATCCGCATCCGCATCCGCATCCGCATCGGTATCAACACCGGTATCGGTATCGTCGTCGATGTCGGAGAAGTCGGGCTGGTCCGCGGGCTGTTCGGACCCGGCGTCCTCGGCGGAGTCTTCCTGGCGTTGTTCGACCAGTTTGCTGGAGCCGTCGGGTGCGACCTCGACGATGGCGACGTATCCCGCGGACGGGTCGGAAATCGCCGCTCTTACGGTGGTGTTGCGGTTGCGGGCGTATCCGTGGAGCGTGTCGAGGATCGCGACGTCGACCGATTCGCCTCCCATCACGGGTACGGGAATGCCGTCGATGGAGGCGGAGCCGTCGCCGGCGACGATCACGGGAATGGTCCCGGGCGTCTCCTGGGCGGCACTCTGTGAGCCGCCGTCCACCGGTTCCCCGGGTGCGAGGTGCTTGTCCCCCGAGATCGGCTCGTCCTCTTCTTCACCCAGGCCCATGCCTATCCCCTCCTGACGTTGCCGCCCGTGTGGCCCCGATCCGGATTCTCGACGAACCCGAACCGCCCGGCCAGAACACGGGCGCGGTCCCTGCACAACGCCGCAACGGGGCCCGAGGGTAAACAGTTCAATCCGCGGTCGCGACCGATCTCACCGAGGCCGCGCAGTGAACCAGTCGGGTCCCTTTCCCGTGGAGGTGGCGAGGACGCGATCCCCCGGCGGCCTCCCTGTCGGCACCGGACCCGGCGGCTCCTATGTGACGCCGCCGGGTCCGGTCCTCTGGAGACGGACTCCTGCCGCATCCGATTCCTCACCGACGCAACGATCCGGAGCCGCAGCTGTGGGAATTCTGAGAGCTGTCGGACGGGCGGCACGGTGGATCGGGCGGCAGATATGGCGGACGAAGGGCATCTGGGGGCCGGCGCTGGTCCTGGGAGCCGTGGGATTCGCGCTGGCAGGGCCGCTGGGGCTGGGGCTGGCGCTGCCGTTGGCGGCCGCGCTGGGCGCTGGGGGAGGGGCGGCGCTCGGGCTTTCCATGGGGATGAGGCGGAAGACGGGGCAGCTGCGGGAGAGGGCAGCGTTGCAGGCACAGGAAGCCACGAACTCGTCGAAGCAGGCGCAACTCCCGGAACCTGACCAGGGGCTCAAGGAGCCGAAGCAGCCAAAGGATCTCGAAGAGTCCCAGAGGTTCCAGGAGTTCCAGCAGCGGAGTAGGTGGACCAGGGCTTCCCAGTCCACGGCTCCCGATTCACGCCAGAATCCGTGGCCGGAGAACTCGCGTACTGATACCGATACCGATCGGTCGCAGTCAGTGCCACCGACGCCGACACCGAGGCATTCGGTGGACATAGCCGGGATGATGCCCAACGGTTTCTCCACGGACAGGGAGTCGCGCCCACGTGGAGATTCCCATGCGGGGCGCCCGCGCGAGGAGTCCCGTGAACGGAGCCGCCCACGCAGTCGCGGAAAATGAGTTCCGGACCCCACGCCAGCGGCACCCCCCACAGCACGCTCAGTTCAACACCTGCTGCGTGACGACGATGTGCCCGGCGTCGGGATTGAGGACGCCGCCGAGCCGGTCGAAGGCTCCATCGGTCAGGTCGAGGCACTTGCCCGCCTGCGGGTTGACGATGTCGTGCGCGGTGTCGATGGACCATTTCTGGTTCACCCCGCCGGGGGCGAGACAGCCGTACGAGGTGCGGAGTACGAAGGGGCGTGCGGAATACGAAGGGGCGTGCGCCGGACGTAACGCATCGTGCGTGCCGACGCACACCCCAACAGCCTTGCGGTGAGCGGAGTTTGTCCGCCTCAGCAGCCGAGGGTGCCCTCTGCCGGGACCCCGAGCCTCGCGGTGAAGCGCTGGTAGGAATCCACCCGGCGATCGATCGCGAAAGGGTTCTTGCCGTCGCACTCCAGGTCGCCGTTGATGGAGCGGATGGTCTGCCCGAAGCCGGCCTTGTTCACCATGGCGTCGTGCGGGGTCATGGTGCCGGGCCCCGACTGGGTGCTCCAGTACCAAAGGGCGGTCTTCCAGGCGACGGAGGAGTCGTTCTGCACCAGGAAGGGGTCGTTCAGCAGATCCAGGCCGAGGGCCTCTCCGGCAGCCTTGTAGTTGTAGTTCCAGCTGAGCTGGATGGGGCCGCGGCCGTAGTAGGCGTCGATGCCGGCCGGGCAGCCGAAGGGCTTGCTCTGGTCGCAGTACGAGGTGTACGCGGTGAAGTCGTCCTCGATGATGTCCACCAGGCCGTTGGTCTCGTGGTTGGCGTTGGCGAGGAAAGCGGCGGCCTCCTGCTTCCTGACGATGTCTTCACCAGTGGTGGCGAAGCCGGGATAGGAGCTCAACGCCGCGATCAGCCCGCTGTACGTGTAGAAGGAGTTCCGGTCCGGGAACATCTCGTTGAACTGCGCCTCACTCACCACGAATCCGGACGGGGCTTCGCCCTTGTCCTGCACCAGTGCCGCCGTGGCGACCCATTTCTGGTTCGCGGCACCGGTGCAGGTCCAGATCTGCAGGCGCGTCTTGTTGGTGCTGAGGTTGTCCCGCACGTCCAGACACTTGTTCGCGGCCGGATTGACGATGTCGTGGGCCCCGTTGACCACCCACTGCTGGTTGGGACCGCCATGGCAGTCCCACAACTGGACCGCCGTCCCGTCAGCGGTACCGAAGTCGACGGCGTCCAGGCACTTGCCGAGTATCCGCAGGGTCCCGTCCCCCGGGTTCGACACACTCTGCGCGGAGTTCGCGAGACAGTCGTAGAGCTGAACGGGGGTGCCGTTGTCACTGCTCGACCGATCCGCGTCGACACACTTGCCGGCCAGCCCGGTGATCGGCCCGGCCGGGGCGGAGGCCTCGGAGGCCAGCCCCAACTTGACGGGCCCGACGGTGAACAACGTGGCGGCAACGGCGGCTAACACGACACCTGAACTGAGCCCGACGCGAAGGCGACGTCCAGGGGAACGCCCGCTGAGGCGGGTGGTGTTGAACGTCATGGACGTCACTCCTTGGTCCTGTGGTGAGGGCAGGGGGACGGGTTCGTCCTTCGCACACGGCCCGGACACGACCCGGGCACGCCTCGAAGCCGCCCCCTCCTGCCGAACTAATCCGCCGGACCTGGCACGGCCCCGACGGCCGACGCAAGCGCCACGTCCAGAACCCACGAACGGTTCTTTCACGTAGCGGGTTTGGGCGGGGCTCGACGGACGGGGCGATCGGCTGTCGAGGGCAGCAGGAGAAGCACCGACCGCCCGGCCGGGAACACCACAGGGCGTGTGATCGGCGCTGACAGAGTGGCCTGATGGGTGGACCTGCGGACGAGTCGCGGGGGACGGAGCGCGCGTTCGTAGTGGAAGTCGAACGCAGGGGCTGGAGGCTGCGCTGAGGGTTCTCGGTCGACACGGTTCCCGGTTCGGCCCCGGCTCGCGTGGCCCTCTGGCTCTTCGAGCGCGATAGCCACTGCGGCGCTTCACCCATTGCGAGGGTTGCCCCCGGTGGGTACAGGCGGTCGCCCGGCGGTCGCGGTGTCGGCCGGTCTGCGACGGGCCAACTCGGACTGCCGGGCGCCTTTACTCAACCCGTGCGGATCGGATTACCGATAGGCGACGGCTTCGCAGTCCGGATCAGCGGGACCGGGACCTCTGCCTCGACTGCTCACCCTGCTGCTGCCCCCTGCCACGCTGCTGCGAGTTGTCGGTGTCGCTGCCGCTGCCGCTGCCGCTCCCTGTGTGGTGCACCTCGGCGCCTGCCGGAATCATGGGCAGAGTGTTCCGCTGCGCCAGTGGCTGCATGGGGAATGCCGAGCCAGACGTGTACGAGCCCCTCCGGTGGGGGTCGAAGTACGACGCGCCGTCGGGCTGGTTCGGCGACGGGGATGTGTAACTGAGGTCTGAGTCTCGGTGGTCGTTGTTGATGTGCGCGTTGTCGTGGAACGTGAAGTCGTTGAGCTGCTGCTGGGTCGCTGCCAGCTGCTGCTCCTGCGTCGGGCCGTAGGCGTACTGGCCGGCGCCTTGGAGTAGCTGTCCGATCCCCTGCCGCATGTTCTGCTCGTCCGTGGTGTACCGCGCGCTTTGGCCGTCGGCGGCCAAGCCTCCTCCGGCAACGTTGATTACGGAGGCCACCGTCTTGAGCACGTCCCGAGGGTTGGGGTTGTTCCAGGCGGCTGAGCCGTAGTTGATCGTGTCCTGGATGCCCATGTACGTTTCGAGGTGGGCCCCGCCCTGCTGCGCAAGATTCCCGTAGTACTCCATCTGCGGGTTCCCGTTGGCATTCCCGTAAGACTGGGCCAACTTCCCCGCCCCTTGAATCGCCAGGGCAGCTCCCTTTACGAACGCCTTAATGCCTGCTTCGTTCTCCTGCAGCCATTTCTGCGTGCTTTCGCTCCACCTCTTCACGGACCAGTCGGTCTTGCCCTTGTGGCCGGGCGTCGCGACGGCTGCGTAGATTTTCTTCGAAGCGCCGTCTTGGATCAGCGCGGAGGTGTTTGTGGGCGGGTCCTTCGGCATCTCGATGGTGACGTCGCCGACATACGTCGCCCGACCGGGGTTCTTTGACTGGTTGCCGCTGAAGGACGATCGGCCGCGGAAGACGCTGACGGTGGATGAATTGCGGCGGACTACCGGTTCGGTTGCGGCCGTATCGGTTGTGGTTTCGTTGTTGCCGCCGGACATGTAGGCATCGGCTGGGTTGGATGGGGCCTGGAAGGCTCCGTCCGGGTACCTTCTGCCCTTGCCCTTGGAATGGTGGTGCGACGACGTCTGTTTGTCGCGGCCTGCCATGGTGGGTTTCCTTTCGCAGAGCCAGAGATCTGCTTGCTGGGAAGCACAACGGGCTGGGAGCTCGGGCGGTTCAACGGACGTCGGGACAAAATATCCCGAAACAAGATCGCTTCTCAAAGGCCTGGATACGGGACGCAGCACGTCTCCCCACACCACCTTGTGAACCATTCGTCGCTCGCCTACGTGGTGGCGACGGATCCGGGGGTGCACATCGCAGAGCTGGGAGCCCTGGAGGAGCAACGGTGCCTTCCCTCTCCCCCGGCCGAACAGAAAAAGCGCAGCCGAGAGAAAGCAGGACGGTCATGTCCACTGAGACCGCCGAGCTCACCGGAGCCGAGCAGGGCGCCGCTCCTGCGGAGGAGGCCGACGCGAAGACGGAAAGCGCGGCTCCTCAGGAGAAACCTCCGACCCCGCCACGCTTCATCCTCTACCTGGAGGGGCCCGAATACGGGCAGACGCTAAGGCAGTTGACCTTGTGGACCCACCACGTACTCCTGCCGGTCTACGGCAGGGAAGTCACCTCCTCGGCCCCTTGGTGCTCCCGATGGTGGGAACACCCCGAAGCGGTGGCCCAACTCCACGGCTTGTGGCTGGCCTGGGCCGATCTGACCGGCCCCGGCTCCGGGATGAGCGGGCCCGCGAACTGGCATCGCGACCACCTGGGACCGGTGATGAACTCCCTGCGGGATCCCATGGGCCCGTTCGCCGGCTGCAAGCCCGGCGGCCACCGGGTGAAGGAGGTTCCGCCCGTCGACGCCAAGGACCCGTTCGGCCCGCCGCCCGGGTCGCCCCCGCCTCCCACCCAGGCCTGACTGAGGCACCGCGGGCCGCCGCCCAACAACCGAGCGGATGTGCGCCCTACGCGCACATCCGCTCGTCCTTGCCCGCCGCCCGGCCGGCTCCCTCAGCTCTTCGGGAAGCTCCACTCGTGGTCGTCGCGGGCATTGCACGGGTAGACCGTGGCGCTGGTGGTTTCGGCCGTCTTGTTCGTGCGGGCCACGTCGAGGCACATGTCGCCGCTCTTCTGATTGCGGATCCAGTACGTGCCGTTGGGGCGCTTCTGGAACCACCAGAGCTGGTTGTCCGTCTCGCGGCCGGGGCGGCAGTGGTACACGCTGACCGGGGTCTGTGCCAGGACGGTGCCGTAGTTCGGCAGGTCCAGGCAGAGGTTGGAGCTGACGTTGCGGATCAGGTAGAGGTTGGCTCCGCCGGTGCCGCCGCCCTTGGAGACCAGGTCCAGGACCCAGTCCTGGTTGTCGCCCGATGGTTTGCAGCGGTAGTCCTGGACCCGGGTGTCCACCCCGACCGAGCCTTCGCCCGGAAGATCGAGGCAGAAGCCGTACTTCTTGTTCTTGAGCAGCACCCTGCCGGTGGGGATACCGGGAACGGGCGTGGCTTTGGCTTTGGCTTTGGGGGTCGCCTTCGGCTTGGCCTTCGTCGTCGGCTTGGAGGTCGCCTTCGGTTTCGTTTTCGCCTTTGGTGAGGCGGACACCGAGGGGGAGGCCGAAGGCGAGGGGGAGCGGGATGGCGAGGGGGACAGGGAGGGGCTGGGGGAGGGCGAGTAACTCGGCGTCAGTTCGAGCGGGGTCGGGGGTGTCTTGTCCTTGACGGTGGATGACTCGGCCGCCTGGTTCTGGCCCTGACCGCTCTCGCCACCGCTCCCTGAGCTGCTGCCGAGCATGATCAGCGGAACGATGACGACCGCCGCCGCGACGACGCCCGCCACCCCTATGCCCAGGGGGCGTTTGAGGAAGGCGGGCGGTTCGTATTCGTCGTCCGACTGACGGAGGATTTTCCTCCGGACGTTGCCCAGGCCGAGGTTCGGGACGCTGAGAGCGGGGGCTGAGATCCTCGGCCTCGCCCGCTCCGGCACCACGGCCACCGCGTCCTCATCGTCAGCGTCATCGTCGTGAGCAATGTCGTAGCCATCGTCGGCATCGGCATCGGCATCGTCAGAGTCATCGTCGTCGATGTCGGAGAAGTCGGGCTGCTCCAGCGGCTGTTCGAACCTGGGCGGCCGACCGGTCGGGCCGGCGTTCCCCACGGACTCCATCGGCGCGACGGACCCGGCGAGTCCCACCGACGGGTCGAACCCGGCGTCCTCGGCGGAGTCTTCCTGGCGTTGTTCGACCAGTTTGCTGGAGCCGTCGGGTGCGACCTCGACGATGGCGACGTATCCCGCGGACGGGTCGGAAATCGCCGCTCTTACGGTGGAGTTGCGGTTGCGGGCGTATCCGTGGAGCGTGTCGAGGATCGCGACGTCGACCGACTCGCCTCCCATCACGGGCACGGGAATGCCGTCGATGGAGGCGGAACCGTCAGCGGAGACGATCACCGGGATGATGGACGGCCCTGACGTATTCCCTGCGGGACCTTGCAGGCCGGGGGCCATGGGCTCCCCGGATGCGAAGGGCCTGGCCCCCCGGTTCGGCTCGTCGTCTTCTTCGCCCAGGCTCATGCCCACCCCTTCCCTTGCGTGGTGTCCGCGCGGCTTCGGTCAGGGGCCGCCGCGGCCCGCGAGCGGCCACAGACCGGGCGACACAGCGACCCCCTCACCCCGCAACGGGCTCCGGAGGGAAACAGTTCAACTCCGGTCCCCAGCGGGCGCGGTTCCGGAAGCGGAGTCCGCTCCCTCGTTCCGCGAACAGCGGTGAACCGTATGCCCGTTCAGACCGTCGTGGGGGCGGCGACGCCGATGGCAGCACCCAGGTCTCCCTCGCGGCGGCGTTCGGCGGCGTTCGGCAACGCGGTCGACGGGCCTGCATGCCCTGCACGGCCGGCTGGGCCAACACAGCCGCCCCAGCCGGTACTTCCGGGCAGACCTTCGTGCCCTTAAGGCCCCTGACGTTCCCTCAGGGACCTCCCCACCAGCACGACAGGGCATCAACTACCTGTATTTAAGGGCCTGTTACATGTAACGGAAGGGCAGGTTCCGTGCAACAGCGGAACCCCGAGGCCATCTGGTCCCATCGTTCAAGGTGTGAACACAGCTTACGAGCACCCTGGACGCTTAACTGATTCCATTCGATTCGCTGTGCTGGGGCCGATCAGGGCATGGCGCGGTGACCAGGAACTAGACCTCGGTTCACCACAACAACGGGCCGTGCTGGGAGCGTTGCTGCTGCGGCGCGGGCGCCCCGTCACGGTCGGCGAACTCGTCGACGCCGTCTGGGGCGAGGAGCCGCCGACCGCGGCCGTGTCCGTCCTGCGCACCTATGTGTCGCGGCTGCGCAAGGTGCTGGAGCCCGCGCGGGACGCGGGCGACTCCCCCCAGGTGGTCATCTCGGCCGCGGACGGATATCTGGCCCACGTCCCGGAGGACGCCCTGGACCTGGGGGTGTTCGAGCGCCGGGTCGCCGAGGCGAAGCGGTTGCGTGCCGCGGGCGAGGTGCCCGCCGCGGCGGACCTGCTGCACTCCGCGCTCGACGAGTGGGAGGGCACACCGCTGGCCGGACTCCCCGGTCCGCTGGCCGAGGCCGAACGCTCCCGGCTGCACGAGGAGCGGCTGAACATACTGGAGAACCGCCTCGATCTCGACGTACGGCTCGGACGCCACGGTGACGTGATCGCCGAGCTGACCGCGCTGATCGGCGAGCACCCGCTGCGGGAGCAGTTGTGCCGGATGCTCATGCTGGCGTTGTACCGGTCCGGTCGGCAGGCCGACGCGCTGGCGGCCTACCGCAGGACGCGGCGCACCCTGGTGGCCGAGCTGGGCATCGAACCCGGCGCCGCCCTGCGGGAGTTGCACGAGCGCATCCTTGCGGCCGACTCGTCCCTGGAGCTCTCGCCGTCGGCAAAGGGAGCCGATCCGCCGGCGGCCCCGGCCGCCCTGCCCTCCGCGTCCCCGGCAGGACCCTCCCAACTGCCCGCCGACCTGGCCACCTTCACTGGACGCCGCGCCGAACTGGAGCAGGCCCAGGCCCTGTTGCCCGACGACGGGAACTACCCCGCCACCGTGTTGATCAGCGCGATCGGCGGCATGGCCGGCATCGGCAAGACCACCCTGGCGGTGCACCTGGCCCACCGGATCGCCCACCGTTTCCCCGACGGCCAGCTCTTCATCAACCTGCGTGGTTTCGACCCGACCGGCACGATCGTGCCGCCGAGCGAGGCCATCCGCACCTTCCTCGACGCGCTCGGTGTCCCCCCGCACCGGATGCCCGCAGGTCTCGACGCCCAGGCGGCGCTGTACCGCAGCCTGCTCGCCGGCCGCCGAATACTGATCCTTCTCGACAACGCCCAGGACACCGATCAGGTCCGCCCCCTGCTGCCCGGCACCCCCGGCTGCCTGGTCATCGTCACCAGCCGCAACCAGCTCAGCGGCCTCGTCGTCAACGACGGTGCGCTTCCACTGACGTTGAACCCGCTGGCGCCCGCCGAGGCACACGACTTCCTGGCCAACCGCCTCGGCGCGGGACGGCTGGCTGCCGAACCCCAGGCGGCTCACGAACTCATCGCCCACTGCGCCCGGCTGCCGCTGGCCCTGGCCATCGTCGCCGCCCGCGCCGCCACCAACCCCGGTTTCCCGCTCAGCGCCGTCGCCACCGAACTGCGCGACAGCCACGGCAGCCTCGACGCCTTCGCGGGGGGCGACCTCACCAGTGACGTACGAGCTGTCTTCTCCTGGTCGTACGAGGCTCTGTCCGCCCCGTCCGCCCGACTGTTCCGCCTGCTCGGCCTGCACTCCGGGCCCGACATCACCGCGCCCGCCGCGGCCGCCCTCGCCGGACTCCCGCTCCGTGAGACCCGCGGGCTGCTCGTCGAGCTCACCCGCGCCCACCTGCTGGCAGAGCACCAACTCGGCCGTTACACCCTTCACGACCTGCTGCGCGTGTACGCCGGTGAACGCGTCCACGCCGAGGAGACACGACGGGAGCGGGACGGGGCCGTGGAGCGGCTCCTCTCCTGGTACCTGCACACCGCGGACGCCGCCTACCCGTTCCTCACCCCGCATCGCAGACGGGTCCCGCTCGAGCCCTTGCCCCCCGCCTGCCAGCCTCTGGCATTCACGACTCACGAGCAGGCCCTGAACTGGTGCGAGGCTGAGCGGACCCACCTCGTCGCCGCCGTGCACCAGGCCGCGACCTCCGGCCGGCCGGGCATCGCGTGGCGGCTGACCGGCGCCCTTTGGGGGTTCTTCTATCTCCGCAGCCATCTGCACGACTGGCTCGACGCCGCCCTGACGGGCCTCGACGCCGCCCGCTCCACCCGCGACCGCAGGGGCGAGGCCTGGAGCCTCGTGGACGTGGCCGCCGCCCTGGCGCAGATGTACCGGTTCGACGAGGCCATCGACCACCTTCGGCAGGCGATGGCCCGGTGGCGGGAGCTCCGGGACGCGCACGGCAGAGCACAGTGCCTCGGCAACCTGGGCAACGCCTACCTTCAGAGCGGCCGGATCGACAAGGCCATCGAGTACACGCGCCGGGCGCTGGCCGTCGACCGGGTCATCGGAAACGCATGGTCGGAGGGGATCGTGCTGGCCAACCTGGGTGACGCCTACCAGCGGGTCGGCCGGTTCGACGAGGCCATCGACTGCCTGGAGCAGGCGCTGAGCGTCCTCCGTACCATCGGCAACCGCTGGGTCGAAGGCGTCACGCTCGACATCCTCGGGACGGTCCATCACCGTCTCCAGCACAACGACGAGGCGCTGGAGCACTACCGCCGGGCCCTGGAGACGCATCGTGACGTCGGCAACCGCTGGGGGGAGGGCCATACTCTCGGCCATGTCGGCGAGGTCTATCTGGCGGCGGGCCGGCTCGAGTCGGCCCGCACCACCTGGAAGCAGGCGCTGGCGATCTTCGAAGAGTTCGACCACCCGGACGCCCAGGAGATGCGGCGGAGAGTCGGCAGCCTCGACGAAGACGCCCCCGACGGTCGGCCCGGCACACGGCCGGACCCCGCCGCCGGCCGGGAAACGAATCCCACGACCGGGGGGTGACGCCGGGTATGTCATCCCTCGATCCCGATCCCGATCCTGATGCCGATCCCGAATCCGCTCCCGCTCCCGCTCCCGCTCCCGAATCCGTGGCCCACGAGGGTCATCGCCGCGAGACAGATCACGTCCGTTTTCGCGGACCCGCGGGCACCGCTCATCAGAAGGACCTCCAGTTGTGGCCTCGTCGTGCCCCCCGATTGAAACGCGACGAGTCGCAACCCGAAACGTGCTGAAGACCCAAACGGTTCAACTTCTGTTCTCCGCCGCGGTCGCCATCGCCATCGTCCCCGTCCTCGGCGAAACGAAGGGAACCATTGACGCGGAGCACTCCGGCAGCGGGTGTTGAACCGTTCGCCCAGGCACCCCGTTGTCCCTTGCAGGATCTCCGACTTGAAAGAGGGGCGTCATGGCCGGTACCAGCCCGCCTCCTCGGCCGAACCGCTTGAGGAAGCAGCCTCCGGGCGGCAAGTACGACGACCACACGGTGCTGGCGAAGGCCCTGCTCGACGAGCAACTCAGGGACTCCCGCCGACGCGATGGTTCTTCTCGTGACCGCAACCATCTGAGCAAGCCGCCCCCGGGCGCCAAGTACGACGACGCCAATGGACTGGCCCAGACCCTGATAGATGAGTCGCTCAGGGAGAGCTCCAGCGAGCAGCTCAAGGAGAGCTCCCGCCGGCGCAATTTGTGGAACGCCCTGAAGGCACTGTTCCGGCGGTCCGATACAGGTGAGTCGTCCTCGGCTGAGCAGGGTAACGGCGAGCCGAATCCGCGGGTGGGCGAGGAACAGGCGCAGCGTGACGCACCACGTTCCCAGCAGCAGAAGCCGCCTTCGGAGGCGCTACGGGCGCTGCAGGGTCGTTCTCCGGAAGGCGTCCGCGAGGTCGCGACGGCGATGTGGAAGTTGATCGACAACAACCCCAAGTACCAGCAGGCGTACCTGGAAAAGCGATTGCCGTTGGCGGAGCAACTGAAAGGTCTGGCCGACAGGCCCTCCTCGAAGAGTCAGCGGCCTCCTGAGATGTCGATGACCCCGTTCGCAGAGAGAGCGGTGCCGACCCCATCCGCCGCACAACGCTTCAGCCGTGAGGCACAGGCGTCCGACAGCACGACCAAGTCACAGACGTCGGACAAGGACTCGCTGTCGGATACGAGTTCTCTGAGCGACGCCGCCGAATCACGTCCCCTCCTGGACCCGTCGTCCATAAAGTTCCTGGACCAACTCACCAGGTTCCAGCAACGGAGCGAGCAGATGAGGCAGTCAAGAGAACAGAACAGCCCGTCGCCGGATCCCTCCAGCTCGGTGAGCGAGCCCGGTCGGCAGAACCCGGTTGCGGACCATATCGCGATCCTGCCTCCCGACATCACCCTTGGGTCACAGCATGGCGGGCAGGACAAGGCGCCGTACGTCATGCCCGCCGTCCAGACGCCACCGCGGCAGCCCGGCGGGAGGGGGCGCGGCGGCGGTAAGTAGGGCCCTACCGCCTCGTACGTTCCGCGCAGCGGTCGTCGCAACCGCGTCTTCTCGAGCACCGCCACCGCCACCAACGACACGGGCCGCACCGTTCTTTCCGGTGCGGCCCGCCCCATTACCTGCTGATGCCCACCCGTCAAGAACCCCCGACGAGCGATATCCCCGCCTCAGTGCGCGGCACGATAGGCGTTGCCGCTGGCGTTCGCGGATGTGCCGTTGTAGAGGCCGGTCGGGCTGGTCTGGGTGGACAGGGCGAACCATGAGTAGCGTTCTACGAAGTCCAGGCCGTCCAGCATGGTTGTCGATGACTGGATGAAGGCTGCCTGCTCCTGGTCGCTGGGGTAGCGGGGAGCGCCCTGGGACCAGTCGATGAGGGCGTACTCCGTCAGCCAGACCGGCTTCTGGTAGCGGTCGTGGACGCGCTTGAGATAGTCGGCCAGTTGACCGGCGGCCGCGGGGCCGAAATCGGCGCCGTACCAGTGCACGGGGATGAAGTCGACGCGCAGTCCGCGTTGGGCGGCTCCCTGCATGAAGCGGTCCAGCCAGCCGCCGGGGACGTCGGCGCCGGTGGCGACTGCCGGGGCGCCCATGCGCAGGCCGGTGCTCTGTAGCCGTGGCCACAGGTCCAGCGCCTGCTCGGGGCTCATGTTGGCCTGTGTGGGCGAGTCCGGCTCGTTGAAGCCGAGCAGGTTCTTGCCCTCCCGGGCTGCGTTGCCCAGTTCGGCGTCGGTGACCGAGCCCGGGCCCCAGATCGTCGGGACGAACTCGGTACCGGCCGGCTTGCCGACCTCACCGCTGGAGGAGGCCCAGTTGTGGTACCAGGTCGAGCCGGAGTCGGTCAGCGCCTGGGCTGTACCGGGGAAGGGGTTCAGGGCGACACCCTTGTGGGGCGCGGCGGACTGGTTGTTGTCGTTCTTGCGCTCGACGACGGTGGGGACGGGGTCGGGATTTCCGGCGCCGGCGGTGGCGGTGCCGTGGAAGGCGACGGTCAGGCCGCTGCAACTGCTGCACTGACGCACGGTCTGGTTGCCCGCCTCGGCGTCCTGCTTGGACCACGCGTACGCCTTGGGGCACTGCTGGTTGATCGCGTTGCTGTAGGCGGTCTTCGCGTCCCGGTTCGGGTTGACGCACAGCAACGGCTTGTTCGTGCCCTGCTCCCTCGTCAGGTTCTCCGGCGGGCAGACGGACAGCAGATCACCGGGGCAGCCCATCTCGGCGCACGCGCCGCCGTTCTCGGGGGGCGCCACACCATCGGGAGTGATGGTGATGGGCACCGAGACGGCGTTGACGTAGCTGACGTTGTACCAGGGCGCCAGTGCGTCGGCCGTGTCGAAGTTGAACTCGGCGAGGCTGGCGGGCTGTTCACCGACGGAGCATCGGTCGGCGAAGGGTCCGCAGTCGCCGACGGCGCAGTGGAACGTACTGCCTGCCTCACCGCTGCACCCCTGCCGGGCGAAGAACTTGCCGCGCCAGTGCCCGGCCCCCGAGCGCTCGGGAACGGTGATGGTGGCGGACTGGCCGGGGTCCAGCGTCGGCAGCCCGGCGAGCGGCGTCGAGCCGTCGGCGTTGACCGTGGCACCGACCCAGATACGGCTGTCCGTCTGGTTCTGGAAAGTGACGGTGTGCTCGGCTGCGGCCGCCGCCTCGGTGAAGCCGTCAGCGGAGTTGCCGGAACGGGCCTGGAACACCGCGGCGGTGGCTGACACGCCGACAACAACCATTAAGAAGGCGAAGAGAAGTGCCCGTACACGCATACAACATGCCTCTCCAGTCGGGCTTGCGTCGGATCGGCGACCCAGTGATCGCCTGCGCAGGCACGACGGATGTACGCAACGGAAGGTTCACCACGCGCCGACCCGCGCGGAAGGTGTCGCTAATCCTCGGGCTTCAGCCCGAGGAGCAAGTCAATTCCCCGGCTTCCCCATGGCGGCGATCTCCACGGACAGCAGAAGACGCTGTGCCGGGTCGCGGAGCGAGAGGCCGAAGGTCTGCTCGGCCCTGCGCAACCGCTGCCGGAGGGTGTTCTGGTGGATGTGCAGCGCCGCGCCGGCCGGTACGACCTCGCCGAAGTGCCGTAGATACGCGCCGAGTGTCGCGAGGTAGTCGGTGCCGTGCTCCGCATCGTGCGCCGCGATGCGTTCGGCGGTCCCGGTCCGCAGGTCGGCGTTGTCGCGCACGGTGGCCAGCAGGCGTCGCAGCACCAGCTCGGCGTGCAGTTCGTGGGTGCGATAGACACCGGGTGCCGCGCGTTCGTCGTGGAGGTGGTCGAGCGCGGCGTCGATGTCCTGGCGCGCCTCGCGCAGACCGGCCGGGGAGGCGACGTCGCCCGAGCGCACCAGCGTGTAGGTCCGGCCCAGCGACCGGCGTGCGCGGTCCATGAGGTGGTCGAGCAGGTGGTCCACCGGGACGGAGGCGGGGGACGCGGTCGGCAGCAGGGCGTAGAGCCGGTCGCCGATGAGGGTGGCGACCGGCTGGTGCCCGAGCGACCTTCCGTCCAGGGCGATCAGGTCGAGCATCCTCATCAGGTCGGCGCGCAGCCGCATGTCCTCGTCCACCTCCCCGGCGGTTGCCTGGTGGAGGGGCCGGGACGATTCGGCCAGGCCGAGCAGGACGGCGGGCAGCCGGATCCCGGTCCGGTGGTCCGGCGCCGCGCCTGTCTCGAGGGCGGACCGCAGCGCGCGGTTGCGGCTGTCCCGGTCGTCGTCGGCCTGCCTGCGCAGCGTGAGCATGTGTGGCGCCGCGACCGCGGCAGCTTCGCGCAAGGTCGCCTCGTGGTCGTCGGCCGGCGGCCGGTCGGCGTCGGCGAACGCCACCCACAGCGAGCCGAGCACGTCCTGGCCGGCCCTGATCACCACGGCCAGCCGCGGCAGGTCGCCGGGCCTGTTGTGCCGGATCACCGCGTCGCTGCCCCACAGTTCCCTGTCCAGGTGGTCGGCCACGGCGTCCTTCGGCACCCGGCGGCCCAGGATCCCGCGTCTGCGGGTCTCGTCGATGGGCTGGTCCGGCAGGTTGGAGTAGGCCACCAGGACCTGCTGGGTGTCCATGACCGCGACAGCACCGCCGACGATCGTGGCGACCGCGTTGGCCAGGGCGAACAGGTCACCGCCGGGGAGCCGGCGATCGCGGGCCTCCGGGTCGCCGGGGCGTGCGGCGAGCAGCGCGGCCACCAGGTGCTGGATACGGGTCCAGGGCACCCGTGGGTCCACCGCCAGCACGGTGACTCCCTGCTCCGTCGCCCGTTCCACGAAGGCGGTGGGCGCGGGGAGCGCGCACTTCACGGCAAGAACACTCCGGTGATCGGCGGCGGTGCGCAGTGCGGCTCTGCCTGCCGTGTCATCGGCCGGATCGAGTCCCACGGCGAGCAGCAACTGCGCGGGCGGCAGGTCACCGGCCGCCTCCGGGCAGTCGAGGAGTTCGACCCCCGCCACGGCCTGCGCCCGGGGACCGCCGCCCGCAAGCACGGTCACCACGTCCTCGGGCATCGAGGTGACCAGCTGGGTCAACGGCAGCGACGCCATCCGTCCTCCTCACGTCCGCACGGGTTCGCGTGGTGTCGGGTCCGGCATCCACACCAGTGTCGGGTCCGACATTCACACCCGTCATCGAGTGTACGTTTCGACATTGTCCTGGGTGGTTCGTCGCCCCATGCTCAAGTCCAGTGCGCCGCGACACGAAGGAGCCGGCGATGACCGTTCTGACGCACCCCTCAACCGGCCGGACCCCGGGATCCATGAGCGACGCCGAATGGCATGCGCGGCTCGAACTGGCCGCCTGCTACCGGGTTTTCGATCATCTGGGCTGGGTCGAAATGATCTTCAATCACATCACGCTGCGGGTGCCCGACGAGGAGGGCAGCCTGCTGATCAACCCGTTCGGCCTGATGTACCACGAGGTCACCGCGTCGAACCTGGTGAAGATCGATTACGAGGGGAACATCCTCTCCGACTCGCCCTGGCCGGTGAACGAGGCCGGGCTGCTGATCCACACCACCCTGCACGCGAGCCGCTCCGACGCCCACTGCATCATGCACACCCACACCACGGCAGGCAGTGGCGTCGCCTGTATCGGCGACGGCCTGGACCCGGACAACTTCTACTCCGCCCAGCTGTTCGAGATGGTCGCCTACCACGACTTCGAGGGCGTCACGGTCAATCCGGAGGAGCGGCCGCGGCTGGTCGAGGACCTGGGCGAGCGCAATCTGATGATCCTGCGCAATCACGGCCTGCTGGCGCTGGGGCCGACCCTGCCGGCCGCCTTCTCGGCCCTGTGGACTCTGCAGCGGGCCTGCGAGCTCCAGCTCGCCGCGACCTCCACCGGCCGGCCGCTGACCAAGGTCAGCCGCGAGGCAGCGGTCCAGTCGACGCGGGAGTCCTTCCAGCTGGGGGACCGTACCGACGCGGGACGGGTCCTCTTCGAGGCACTGCGACGCAAGATCGACCGCATCGATCCGTCCTACCGGAGCTGATCGAACAGAGCTGACCGAACGTAGCTGATCGATCCGTCCTACCAGAGCTGAGGGATGGCCTTGAAGATCACGATTGTCGGACCCGGCGCGGTCGGCGCGACCCTGGCCGCGTCGTTCACCGCGGGCGGCGCGCAGGTGTCCCTGCTGGGAGCGCCGGGCGCTCATCTGGACGCCATCGTCGAGCACGGGCTGCTGGTGGACAGCGCGGGCAGCACCGCCCGGTACGGCCTTGTCGCCGCCCACGACCCGGCGCTGCTCCCCGAGCCGGACCTGGTGGTCATCTGCGTCAAGAGCCAGGACCTGCCCGCGGCCGTCGCCCGCGTCCGGCCGTGGATCGAGGCCGGTGCCGACGTGCTCGTGGTGGCCAACGGTGTCCCGTGGTGGTTGCTGGCCACGGTGGACGGCTTCGGCTACCAGGTGATCCGGAAGGTGGACCCGGACGGCGGTCTGCTGGACCTGCTGCCGCCTTCCCGGGTGATGGCCGGCGTCGCCCACTTCAGCAGTTCTGTCCCGGAGCCTGGCCATGTGACGCATTCCGGCGGCGACCGCCTGATCATCGGAGACCCGTTCGGCGGGGCCTCCGCCCGTGTCGACCGGTGCGCCAAGGCGCTGTCCGCGGGCCCGGTTCGCGCCGAGGTGAGCGTGGGCATCCGCACGGCGATGTGGGAGAAGCTGCTCGGCAACGTGAACCTCAACCCGGTCAGCGCGCTGACCGGCGGCACGGTGCTCGAAATCCTCCGGAGCCCGGATCTGCGACAGCTCTGTGCGGACATCTTCAAGGAGACGGCCGAGGTCGGCGCGAGGCTCGGCATCCCGACCACCATGTCGGCGGACGAGCGGCTCGAAGTCGCCGCCCGGCTCGGCAACTTCCGCACCTCGATGCTCCAGGACTCCGACCGCGGCCGGCGCCTGGAGACGGACGCCATTCTCGGCGCCGTACGCGAACTCGCCCGGCGCACCGGCGCCCCCAGCCCGGCCATGGACGCGGTCGACGGTCTGCTGTCCCTGCGTGAACGCGTCCGTCACCCGGACCCGGACCCGGACCCGGACCCGGGTCAGGGTCAGGGTCAGGGTCAGGACCCGGACCAGGGCCTCGACCCGGATCAGGAGCGCGGCTGATGCCTCACCCGCTCGGTACGACACCGTCGAAGATCATCGCCGTCCACCTCAACTACCGCAGCAGGGCGGCGGAACGCGGACGGGTGCCCGACCAGCCGTCGTACTTCCTCAAACCACCGTCGTCGCTGGTCGGCAGCGGCGACCCGGTGCACCGCCCGCGCGGTTGCGAACTGCTGGCGTTCGAGGGCGAGATCGCCCTGGTGATCGGGGACCGCGCGCACCGGGTCGCCCCGCAGGACGGCTGGAGCCACGTCGCCTACGTGACCGCCGCCAACGACGCCGGTGTCTACGACCTGCGCCATGCCGACCTCGGCTCCAACCTGCGGTCCAAGGGCGCCGACGGGTTCACCCCGATCGGCCCGCGGCTGCTGGACGCACGCCAACTCGACCCGTCGGCCCTCCGGTTGCGGACCTGGGTCAACGGCGAGCTCGTCCAGGACGACACCACCGACACCCTGCTGTTCCCGTTCGGGGACCTGATCGCCGACCTGTCGCGACTGGTCACCCTGGAGCCCGGGGACGTCATCCTCACCGGCACCCCGGCCGGCGCGTCCGTCGTCTCGCCCGGCGACACGGTGGAGGTCGAGGCGGGCGACGGCACCGTCAGCACCGGACGGCTGCGCAACCCGATCGCCGAGGCCGGTCACGACCTGGAGGCCTGGGGTGCGATGCCCCGGGCCGGTCAGGCCGAGCGCGCCGCGGCCTGGGGCTCGGCGTACGAACCCGAACCGGTGCTGGACAAGCGGATCGAGCAAGGACTGCGGGGCATCGCGGTGGCCACGCTCAGCGCGCAGTTGCGCAAGCGCGGCCTGGCGCAGAGCAGCATCGACGGGGTACGCCCCACCCGGCCCGGCGACAAGATGGTCGGCGTCGCCCACACGCTGCGCTATCTGCCGCTGCGCGAGGACTTGTTCACGCGCTACGGCAACGGCATGAACGCCCAGAAGCGGGCCATCGAGGAACTGCGGCCCGGCCAGGTCCTGGTCATGGACGCCCGCCGGGACACCACGGCGGGCACCCTCGGCGACATCCTCGCCCTGCGCGCCCTGCGGCGCGGGGCCGCCGGGGTCGTCACGGACGGGGCGCTGCGCGACAGCGCGGCGGTCACCGCGCTCGAACTGCCGGTGTACTGCGGCGGCACGCACCCCTCCGTCCTTGGCCGCCGCCACATCCCCTGGGACACCGGCATCCCGATCGCCTGCGGCGGGGCCCTCGTTCAGCCCGGCGATCTGCTGGTCGGCGACGCCGACGGCGTGGTCGTCATCGATCCCTCGCTCGCCGAGGAGCTGATCGCCGACAGCGCCGAGCAGGAGTCGCAGGAGCGCTTCATCACCGAGCAGGTGCAGGCCGGCCGGTCGGTCGACGGGCTGTATCCGCTGGGCCCCGACTGGCAGGGACCGTATGAGCAGTGGCGTGTCAGGCACGCCCAGCAGGGAGAGGTCACATGAAGTTCCGCAGCGACCCGGCCGCGATCCGCGGTTCCATCGTCCCCGTCGTCACCCCGTTCACCGACGCCGGAGCCGTCGACCACGACAGCCTGCGCGGCCTGGTCCGCTGGCAGTTGGAGTCGGGCTCGCACGGCATCTCGCTGGGCGGCTCCACCGGCGAACCCAGCGCGCAGAGTGCCGCGGAGCGGATCGCCGCCATGCGCACCGCGACGGAGGAGATCGCCGACCGGGTGCCCTTCGTGCCCGGCACCGGATCGCACAAGCTGGACGAGACCCTGGAGATCACCGCCGCGGCCCAGGAGTTGGGCGCCGACGCGGCGTTGGTCATCACCCCCTACTACGCCCGTCCGACGCAGGAGGCCCTCTACCGGTGGTACGCCACGGTGGCCCGGGAGTTCCCCGACCTGCCGCTGGTCGTCTACAACGTGCCGTCGCGCACGGCGGTCGACATCGCGCCGGACACCGTCGGGCGGCTCTTCGCCGACTTCGACAACATCGTCGGCGTCAAGGAGACCACCAAGGACTTCGAGCACTTCTCGCGGGTGCTGCACCTCTGCGGCCCCGAACTGCTGGTCTGGTCGGGCATCGAGCTGCTCTGCCTGCCGCTGATGGCGCTGGGCGGGGCGGGTTTCGTCAGCGCCGTGGCCAACCTGGCTCCGGCCGCGGTGGCCCGTATGTACGAGCTGTGGGAGGCGGGCGACCCCGAGAGCCAGGCAGCCGCCCGCGAACTGCACTTCCGCCTGCATCCGTTGGTCGACCTGCTCTTCGTCGAGACCAATCCGGCGCCCGCCAAGTGGGTGCTGCACCAGCAGGGGCGCATCGCCTCCGCCCATGTACGGCCACCGCTCATCACCCCCACCGAGCCCGGCCTGGCCCGCATCAGGGCGTATCTCGCCGAGGGCACCGACCTGCTCCAACCCGTCTGAGCCGCCGAACAACCTACGGAGGAGCCATGCCCCGCACCCGCCCGGCAGGACTGCCCGGCACCATCCGGCACTGGATAGGCGGCGAAGCCGTCGACAGCGCCGACGGCCGCACCTTCGAGGTGGCCGACCCGGTCTCGAACACCGGGTACGCCCAGGCCGCCGCGGGCGGCCCACCGGACATCGACCGTGCGGTGGCCGCCGCCAGGTCGGCGTTCCCCGCCTGGTCCGGACTGTCGAACCGGGCCCGGGCCACCGCCCTGAACCGCATCGCGGACGCCGTCGAGGCACGCCATGAGCAACTGGCCGCATTCGAGTCATACGACTCCGGGCTGCCCCTCACCCAGGCGCGCGGCCAGGCCCGCCGAGCGGCGGAGAACTTCCGCTACTTCGCCGATGTCATCGTGACCCTCGGCGAGGAGGCGTACCGCCAGGGCGAGGAGCAGTTCAGTTACGTGGTCCGTTCCCCGGTCGGGGTGGCCGGGCTGATCACGCCGTGGAACACCCCGTTCATGCTGGAAAGCTGGAAGCTCGCCCCGGCGCTGGCCTCCGGCTGCACGCTCATCCTCAAGCCCGCCGAGTGGACCCCGCTGTCGGCCTCCCTCTGGCCGGAGATCCTCGCCGAGGCAGGCGTCCCGGCCGGTGTGGTGAACATCGTGCACGGCATCGGCGAGGAGGCCGGGCAGGCCCTGGTCGACCATCCGGACGTGCCGCTGATCTCCTTCACCGGCTCCACGGACACCGGCCGCCACATCGTCCGGTCAAGTGCCCAGCACCTCAAAACCACGTCGATGGAGCTGGGCGGCAAGTCGCCGGTCGTCGTCTTCGCGGACGCCGACCTCGAAGCCGCCCTGGACTCGGTGGTCTTCGGCGTCTTCTCCCTCAACGGCGAGCGCTGCACCGCCGGTTCACGGGTGCTGGTGCAGCGGCCGGTGTACGAGGAGTTCACCCGCCGCCTCGCCGAGCGCGCCGCGAACGTACGCGTCGGCCCGCCGTCGGACCCCGCCACCGAGGTCGGCGCCCTCGTCCATCCCGAGCACTACGCCCGGGTCCTTGACTATGTGGAGGTCGGTGAGAAGGAGGCCCGCCTGGTCGCCGGCGGCCGGCGCCCGGATCACCTTCCGGAGGGCAACTACCTTCAGCCCACCGTCTTCGCCGACGTCTCCCGGGACGCCCGGATCTTCCAGGAGGAGATCTTCGGCCCGGTCGTCGCGGTCGCCCCCTTCGACACCGAGGACGAGGCGGTCGAGCTGGCCAACGCCACCCAGTACGGCCTCGCCGCCTACATATGGACGTCCGACCTGAAACGCGGTCACCGCATCGCGCACGCCGTCCAGTCCGGCATGGTGTGGATCAACTCCCACAACGTACGCGACCTGCGCACCCCCTTCGGCGGCGTCAAGTCCAGCGGTCTGGGCCGGGAGGGCGGCGCGCACAGCATCGACTTCTACACCGAGTCGAAGATCGTGCACGTGGCGCTCGGAGAGGTGCACACCCCCCGCTTCGGAGCCACCACATGAACACCCCGGCACCCGATGTCGTCCGCTCCGCCTACGCCCAGCTCGTGGTCACCGACCTGGCCAGAGCCCGGTGGTTCTGGGTGGACATGCTCGGCTTCCACGTGCAGTACGAGGACGCCGGGAGCCTCTGCCTGCGCGGCACCGACGAACTGACCCACCACTCGCTCGTGCTGCGCCAGGGCGAGGTCGCCGCCCTCGACCACATCGCCTACCGCGTCCGCACCCCGGAGGACGTCGACAGGGCCGAGCGGTACTTCACCCGCCTCGGCTGCCCGGTGCGCCGCGTCCCCAAGGGCGCGGGCACCCAGGGTGTCGGTGACTCGGTGCGGGTCCTGGACCCGCTGGGCTTCCCGGTGGAGTTCTTCCACGACATCGAGCAGGCGGAACGGCTCATCCAGCGCTACGACCTGCACCGCGGAGCCCAGGTCGCCCGCCTGGACCACTTCAACATCTGCACCCCGGACATCCCGGCCGCGTACGCGCACTACAAGGCGCTCGGTTTCGGCTGCTCGGAGACCATCGAAGGCGACGAGCACGAGCTGTACGCCGCCTGGATGTACCGCAAACAGACCGTCCACGACGTCGCCTTCACCGGTGGCGCCGGTCCGCGGCTGCACCACGTGGGCGTGGCCACGCACGAGTCCCACCACGTGCTGCACACCGCGGACATCTTCGGTGCGCTCCGCAAGGAGCACCACATCGAACGCGGACCCGGCCGCCACGGCGTCTCCAACGCCTTCTATCTCTACCTGCGTGACCCCGACGGACACCGGGTGGAGATCTACACCTCCGACTACTACACCGGTGACCCCGGCCACGAGACCTACCGGTGGAACGTCCACGACGACCGCCGCCGCGACTTCTGGGGAAGCGCGGTCATCGAGTCCTGGTACAAGGAGGCCAGCCCCGTCCTCGGCCTCGACGGCTCGCCGCAGCCGGTCACCGAGACACTGCTCGACGAGTCCGCCGTCCAGGTCGGTGCGGACGGTCTGGGCTGAGCACCGGCCGATGGATCATGCCCGGGGATGCACGTCCGGGGAGTCGGCGAAGGTGACCTCGTCGGGCGTCTTGCGGAGCGAGTGGATCAACTCGGTGACGGGGCCGACGTGCAGCGCCGCGCTGCGTACGGTGTCCGCGATCACCGTCTGCCGCGGAGCCGACGTGTCCCAGGCCGGCCACGCCCCGCCGTCGGGGCCCCGCGGAACGCCGGTGCGGGCGAACTCCGTCCAGGCGTGCCGCATCACGTCGCCGATCCCGGCATCGGTCTCGTCGTACTCCTCGCCCGGAGCGATCCGGCGGAAGAGATACGGAAGCTCGGCCGTGTGGAAGGCGAGCAGGCCCGAGCGGCGGGCGGACGGTGAGACGCGCGCGAAGCGGTACGAGTAGCACGTACGGCCCAGGGCGGCGAAGCGCTCGTAGGAGGCCAGCTCCGGCTCGTGCCAGACGGCGCTGGTGGACAGCTCGGCCAGCGCCTCGTACGTCGTCAGTCCGCTGTCGTCGAAGTGGGCGAGGATGTCGTCGGCGCGGGAGCCGCCCAGCCTGTCGGCCATCGCGGCGAGCGTACGGGGTGTGTAGACCTCGGCCGGGTCGAGACCGCGGCGGCCGCCGTGCAAGCCGTCCGGCCGGTGGAAGAACCGTGCCTCGTCCTGGGTGCTGCCGAGCATCACGGGCAGGTTCGCGGGCCAGTTGGCGAAGTCCCGCGTCACGACCTCGCCGTCCACCGTCGGGTACCACACGAGGTTCGCGGGTGTGTGCAGCTGGCCAGGGGGCGCCGTGGTGCCGGCCATCGCCCAGGAAGCCTCACGCACCCGCTCGGCGGACAACTGCCGCAGCTCGTCGGGGTCTTGGCTGCCCAGGAGGCCGAAGACCTCCTGCGTCGCCCGCGCGGCACGCTCGTAGGACGGCGAGGCGACCACGGCGTAGTCCTCGAAGCCCGCGCTCTGGATGATTCCCCGGTGGAACAGGCCCCGGGCAAAAGGCGTGGACAACAGTGTGCGCACCGCGACGGCGCCGGCGGACTGGCCGAAGACGGTCACGTTGCCCGGGTCGCCCCCGAAGGCGGTGATGTTGTCCGCCACCCAGGTCAGGGCCGCGACCCAGTCGCCCACCGCGAAGTTGGTGCCGGTCCGCGGATCGGTCAGGAAGCCGAAGGCTCCCAGCCGGTAGTTGAGCGAGACGACGACCACACCGCCGCGTGCCAGGGTCTCGCCCGAGAACGACGGATCCGATGCCGAGCCGCCGATGAATCCGCCGCCGTGGATCCACACCATGACCGGCAGGCGCGCGGCGCCGTCCGCTTCGGGGGTCCAGACGTTCAGGTACAGGCAGTCCTCGCTCTGCTCGACGCCCAGGCCGGGCCCGCGCCCGTTGCCCGCCGTCTGGATCGCTGCCGCGCCGAACGCCGTCGCCGCACGCACCCCGGACCACGGCGCGGGCGGGGCCGGCGGTCGCCACCGCAGCGCGCCGACCGGTGGGGCCGCGTAGGGCAGGCCCAGGAAGGCGTGCACTTCGCCGATCTCCTTGCCCGTCACCGATCCCTGCTCGACGCGCACCGTCCGCATGAGATGCCTCCCGAACTCCCAGGTAGCTGTCAGCCGCAGTCTGCTGTGAAGCCGGCGCTCTCGATGGCGTGCACCGCGCACGCCTCGTCCTTGTCGGGGTGATCTCCGCTGATCCCCACCGCGCCGATGATGTGGCCCGCCGCGTCGCGGACGAGTACGCCACCGGGAACCGGGGCGATCCGTCCGCCGGAGATGGCGCTCAGGGCCTCGAAGAAGGCGGGTGCCGTGGCGGCCCGCCGCGCCAGATCGCGGCCTCCGGCGCCCATGCCCAGCGCTCCCCACGCCTTGGCCGTGGCGATGTCCGGCCGCAGGATCCCGCTGTCGTCCTCGCGCTTGAGGGCGAGCAGATGACCCCCTGGGTCGAGGACGGCGACGGTCAGCGGATGGCACTCCAGGGCGCGTCCGTGTTCCAGTGCGCCGTCGACCATCTGCGAGGCGTGCTTGAGCAGGAGAACTTCCATGGTTCCGTTCCTTGACGTGGTGAGGGGCAAACAGCGGGCACGGCACCGTATGCGGTTTTGCTGTGCGCACCGGTCGGGCGGGTGAGCCTGTGATCAGGCCGGGCCGACGGCGTCCTGGACGGGAGCGATCACCGTGGCGGGACCCGCGGTGCTCCGCTTGAGCATGCCGAACCCGAACAGCACCGCCGCGGCGCAGAGGGAGACGCCGCCCGCGAGGACGAAGAGAGAGGACGTGGTGAGCTCCGCGGCGATCAGCCACCCGCCCACCACCGGGCCCGCGATGCCGCCCAGTCGCCCCCAGCCCATGGACCAGCCGACGCCGGTGGCGCGCTGAGCCGTGTCGTAGAACTGGGGGATCAGCGGAATCGTGCACATCTGCGCGCCCAGGCTGAGCAGACCGGCGACGAAGGTGACGACGAGCAGCATGCCGTCCGACGCGGTGGCCCAGCCGATGAGGGCGACGGCGACGGCACCCAGGGTGTACGCGCCGCCGATCACGAGGGGCGGGCGGCCCCGGTCCGCGAGCCGGCCGATCACCAGGCACCCGAGGATGCCTCCGAGATTCAGTGTGGAGACGGCGAGCAGGCCGCTGTCCGCCCCGGCCGCGATGGCGACGCTGGGCAACCACGTGACCAGAAAGTACGTCATGAGCAAGGTCAGGAACATCGCGGCCCACAGCAGGACCGTGCCCGGGCCCCTGCCCTCTTTGAACAGGGCCGCCACGGGAGACCGGCTCTCCGCGGGGCCTTCGTCCCTCGCGCCGGCGCCGTCGGCCGGGATCCCCAGCCGTTCCAGGATCCTGGCCGCCGCCACGCCGTCGCCGCGTGCGGCGAGGAACCGGGCGGACTCGGGCAACCGGAACACAAGCAGCGGCAGCAACAGCAGCGGTACGACACCGCCGACGTAGAAGACGCTCTGCCAACCGTGCGCGGGGATCAGCCAGTTCGCCAGGACTCCGCCGATCACCGCGCCCATCGGAAAGCCGCAGAACATCAGCCCGACGACCGTCGCCCGGGACTTCGCGGGTGCGTACTCCGAGGCGAGCGAGATGATGCCGGGCAGGGCGGCGCCGAGACCGATTCCGGTGAAGAACCGAACGGTCTCCAGCGCACCGACCGAGCCGACGAACGGCGTCACGAGGGTGACGACGCCGAACGCCAGGACCCCGAAGGTCACCAACGGCCTGCGGCCCACGCGGTCGCCGATCACTCCGGCCACCGTGGCCCCGATCAGTCCGCCGAAGAGCCCGATGCCGAACACGGTGCCGAATCCCGAGGGCTTCAGATGCAGGTCGGGCCCCATGGCGGGGGCCGCGAGGGAGATCAACTGGGTATCGAGCCCGTCCAGTAGCGCGACCGCCGCGCACAGGAGGATGACGGTCAGGGTGGGGCGTGACATACGCCCCGTGTCAAGAACCGAGCCGACCTCGACGCGCGCACCAGTACTCATGGGTCATCCCTTTCCATTTCTGCTGAATTCGGGCTCAGTTCCGTGGTGTTCGGGCTCGGTGGGGCTCGCTCGGGCATGCGCTATTGCGGCTCAGGGGCCCCGTCACTCGGATGTGCTTCGGTCCGGGTGTTCAGGAGGGATGCGATCAGCTGTGAATAGAGGGGGCCCGAGGCTCTGATCTCGGCGCCGCGCGGCGAGGAAGTGATCAGTTCGAGTGCGCGGGCATGGTGGATTCGGACCATCTTCGCCGCCCGCTCGCCGTCCCGGGCCTCAAGGGCTTCCACGACGGCAATGCGCTGCGGATGGAGGGCGCCCGCGATGCGCTGCCAGTCGGCGAGCTTGGGACCACCGGACAGTTCGAACGCCAACTGCACCTGGACGTCGGCGAAGAATCCGCACAACGACGCGAGGAGCGCGCTGTGGGAGATCTCGGAGAGCCGGTGGAGGTAGTGCCTGAGATCGGCCGCGGCCCGGTCCACACTCCGGATGGCAGCCAGTTTCTCGGCAGCCGCTCTGAGCGAGGCGATCTCCTCGTCGGAGGCGCAGCGCGCCGCCAACTCGACCGCGTAGGCATTCAACGCGGCCTGGAGGCCGAGGAATTCGACTGCGCCGACGTCCTTCAGCTTGATCACCGAAGCGAGTGACACAGCGATCATGGTGTCGGTCGAAGCGGTGACATATGTTCCGCTGCCGTGCCGGACACTGACCAGGCCCATGGCCGTCAGGGCACGAACCGATTCGCGCACCGTGGCGCTGCTGACGCCGTACCGCTCGGCGAGAATCCGTTCCGGCGGGAGGCGTGATCCGTCGGGCAGCGCTCCGTGAAGGATTTGATTCCGCAAGTCGTCGAAAATGCGGTCGGCGACCCGGCCGCGCTCAACTCTGTGGAAATCCTGGCTTTTGTATATGTGATCCGCCATGGAGCGCACCCTCGGTTTTTGGCCGCGTTGTTCTGCGTGGCTGCGAGCGGTGTCGAGAGGCGTTCGGATGTCCGAGGCCCCTTAACACGGCTGTCACATTAGGTCACCAGGTGACTTAGGTGCAAGGCCCGTGCAGACGTTTCCGTACGCCTCCGCGAAGGCGTGCGCCAGGGGCGGCCCCCGTCGGATTCAGCGCAGGTCGTCGACTCCGACGCGCTGATCGTCAACGGTCGCTCCGGCGATCGCGAGCGTCTGCGCGGTGTACTCCCGTACGGCCTTGGACGCTGCCTGCCGGTCATGTGCGGCGACCGCCTCCACGATGGCGATACGTACGCCACGCAGCCGCGCGACGTCCGATGCCCACGTCGATTCCGGGCCCTGACGGATCCGGCGGGCCAGCGACAGGTGTGTCGAGATGACGAAGGACGCCACCACTTCGAGCAGCTTGTTGTGGGACAGGGCGATGAGTCCCCTGAGGAAGTCCTGCAGAGTCTGCGTGAACTCCTCGCTGGACATGGAGTCGTTGAACGACTTCGCGGTGTCGAGTACGGCGTCGATCTCCTCGGGAGTGGCGGTCGTGATCGCGAGATCGACCGCCTGGAGGTTCAGCGTCTCCGCCAGCTTCAGGATGCTCTCCAGGTCGATGTTCTCCAGCTCGACCACCGACCGCATCGCCGAGGCCATCAGCGTGGAGGAGTCCGCGATCACCGTCATCCCCGAGCCGTGCCGCACCTCCACGAGGCGCATCGCGCTGAGCGCCCGGATGGCTTCGCGGATCGTCGGTGAGCTGACGCCGTAGTAGGAGGCCAGCTCCTTCTCGGAGGGGAGCTTGGAGCCGCGCTTCAGGCGGCCCGACAGGATGCCCGACTCCAGGTCGCGCAGTACGCGATCGGCGACACTCGCGCGGTTTCGGTCGAAGCCACCGTCTGCAACAAACGCCGTCACCGTCTGCCCTCTCCTCGTCATCGTCCGCCACCTCATGGGTCGGCTGATCAGCCTCGAACTCATCAGGTGACTAAAAGTCTTCTTTGTGGATCGTACCGCAAGGCGGGAGCCCGTGGAGTCGACCGTGAGGCGGGGTCGCCCGCCCTCACAGGAAGACTTCAGATCCCCAAGTCACTTGCTGACTTGTTGCCTTTGGGTCTACGCTCGCGGTGGCCAACGAAAAGGGGATGACGTGAGCGCATACCGCAATCGACTGCTGGAAATGGTCGACCAGGGAATCGTGCCGTTGGGAATGCAGTGCTTCACCGGAAACGGTGCGCTGATCGAGGTTCTCGGGCTGACCGGATACGACTTCGTCATGCTGGACACGGAGCATTCGCCGAACAATCCGCGAGCGCTCGAGGACAGCATCCGGGCGGCCAACCACGTGAACATGGTTCCGGTGGTCCGGGTGCCCAGCTTCGACGACGAGGCTTCCATCCGCCGTGCTCTCGAAGCCGGCGCCGAGGGCATCTTCCTGCCGATGGTCAAGTCGGCGGCGGACATCAGGACGGCCGCTGACGCCGCGTTCTTCCCGCCGCTGGGAAAGCGCGGTATCTGTCCGGCCGTGCGGGCGACCGGCTATGCGTTCAGCGACTTCAACGAGTACGCGCGGCGCAACAACGAGTCGACCATCCTGGTTCCGCTGATCGAACACCCCGACGCGGTCGAGAACATCGAGGAGATCTGCGCACTGCCCGAAGTGAGCATGGTGATCTTCGGCGTGGGCGACCTCTCCTTCGCGATGGGCGAGGGGGTCGAGCAGCTGCGCAGCCCCAAAGTGCAGGCCGCTTACCGCCGGGTGATGGACGCCGCGGCCAAGTACGACGTCCCGGTGATCGGTGGGCCCAACCTCGATCCGACTCCGGAAACCTGCCTCGACGCACTCGAGATGGGCGTCAAGGTCTTCACCCTCGGACTCGACATCATGGCCTTCCGGCGTGCCTGCGAGGGAATGGTCAACGACCTCTACACGGCGTCGCAGAAGTCCAAGCTCTCGCGTCCGACTCCGCCGCCGAGCGGATTCCCCGCCCGCTGAGCCGCAACCGACACAACCCCGCTGAGCCGCAACAGAGAGGGAGAGCGATGTCGCGTATCAATCGCTACGTCATCGGCAGCGATGAGCACGGGCGCTCGGCCGTGCTGGACGACAAGCTGAGCAACGTCCAGGAGCGGGAAGGCTACTTCTGGCGAGCGACCTTGTGGGCCACCGCGGAGACGCCTGCCGACAACTCGATCGAGGGCGACAGGTCTCTCGTCGGCCCGCGCCGCGAACCGCTGCCCAACGGCCTGCTGTGCCGTGCGCTCGAACTGCAGCCGGACGACCCGGACGCCGCGCGATCCGCGCAGGTCTTCGACGAGCTCAGTGCGCAGGCCGGGCAGACCATCAAGGCCACCGACGAGGATCGAAGCCGCCACCCGAGCATGCACCGCACCGACACCCTCGACTGCATCACCTGCGTACGGGGTGAGGTCTACCTCCTGACCGATGTCGACGAGGTCAAGCTCACGCCGGGTGACACCGTCGTGATCCGGGGGACCAACCACGCCTGGAGCAACAGGTCGAGCGAACCCTGCCTGCTCGTCGGCTCGTCGGTCGCGGCCCTTCCGCTCGGGCCGGACTCCTGACCCCGCCGCCCTTCCCCGGCCGCGCCGGCGTCCGTCGCCCCGCAGAACCACACCAAGGACCGAAACCAGGTACCACACCGTGACGATCGACCGGGCGAGAGTCGCAGAACACCTCGACAAGCTGGAGATCGCCGAGCTCGTCTTCGAACCGTCTTCGAACCGGCTTCGAGACATCTTCGACGCGCTGGGCGCAAAAAGAAATCGCAGGCCAAAGACATGCTTTGGCCTGCGATACCTATGAGTAGCTGGTGCCCCCAACGGGATTCGAACCCGTGCTACCGCCTTGAAAGGGCGGCGTCCTAGGCCGCTAGACGATGAGGGCTATCGGCCCGCCTGGGCGCTTTGCAGCGCGTCGGGGACGTCCGAAGCATATGGGATGGCGGGAGGTATCGCCAAAACGGTTTCAGGGGGTGCTCCCCGAGGGGGCCGGGGTCGAGCCTTCGTCGGGCGGGGTGGGGGACGAGCCTTCCCCGGAGGGAGTGGGGGACGGGGGCGCGGCACCGGGCTTGTTCTCCTCGGGGAGGTGGCGGCTGACCTCCGCCGTCGTCAGGCCCAGCCCGCCGAGCCTGATCTCGTCCCAGGCCTGGAGCCGACGGGTGTCCCGGTCGAGGTAGAGGACGGAGGCCTCGATGGGGTCGGGGTACTTGCCCTCCAGGGCGCGCAGACCGCTGCCGCCCGTCGACCCCTCGATGCGCAGCCGCGTTCCGCCCTTCATGACCTCCATCTCCTGGTGGTGCAGATGCCCCGCCAGGACCAGTGGCACCTCGCCGTCCGTCCGGCGGGCGGCGTCCGGCTCGTGGGCGATGGCGATGTCGACGGGCGTGCCCGCCACCCGCTGGTCGCGCAGCACCGACGCCAGCTGATCGCCCGCCAGTTGCTGCGCCTGGACGCCCCCCGGGTCGACCGCCCGGTCAGGGGTGAACGACGGGTCGCCGATGCCCGCGAAACGCAGGCCCGCGACCGTGACCGCCCGGCCCTTGTCCAGGACGCGCACGTTCTTGATCTTTTCGAGGTAGTGCTGGGTGATGAGGGAGTCGTGGTTGCCCCGGACCCAGACGTACGGCGCCCCCAGGTCCGCGATCGGGTCCAGGAAGCCGTTCTCGGCCGCCGTACCGTGATCCATCGTGTCGCCGGAGTCGACGATCACATTGATGTCGTACTGCTCCACGAGCGACGCGATGATCTTCCAGCTCGCCGGGTTGAGGTGGATGTCGGAGACGTGCAGGACCCGGATGGTGGTCGGGTCCGGTTCGTAGCCGGGAAGCGTGGAGGTGACGTCGTACAGCTTCGTCACGTTCGTCACCAGGCGCGCCAACTCCTTCTGGTAGACGTCGAATTCGCTGACGATGCTGCGGGCGTTGCCGACCAGGGAGGGGGCGGAGGAGAGCAGCCCGGAGAACTTCGGCTCCAGGACCGAGTTGGGGTTCCAGGTGGCGAAGGCCGTCCCTCCGCAGGCGGCGAGGAGGGTGAGGGCCAGGCCGCCCGCCGCGAGGGCGCGGCGGGGCCGGCGGTAGACCGCGAGGCCGAGTGCTGTGGCCCCGGACACGACGGCCACGCTGGACCGTACGGCCAGATCGAGCGTGCCGTGCTCCACATCCCGCGCGACCTCGTCCTGGAGCCCGGAGATCCGCTCCGGATGATCGACCAGCGCCTGCGAGCGCACCGGGTCGAGCCGGTCCACGTCCACGTCCAGGCGCAGCGGGGCCTCGTGGCTGCGCAGTTCCAGGGCGCCCAGCGGGGCGACGTTGATCTTCGTGCCGCCGTCGAGGGAGGGCCGCAGCGTCATGGTGGTGTCCATGGGGCCGACCGGCACGCGTACGTTCCCCACGATCAGCAGCCCCAGCCAGGCGCCGAACAGGACGACGGTCATGAGCCCCAGGACCCGGGCGTACGGGTGGGGCTGGTGGACGAGTTCGGACGCCGGGTGGGGGCGGCGGACGCGGTAGCGGCGGGTGAGGGCGAGGACGCGGGGTGCCGTCCGCGGGCGGCGGATGCGGTTCGTTCGGGTCCCTCGGGTCCCTCGGATCCCTTGGCTTCTTCGGGTCGTTCGTAGCTTTCGTATGCGGTGCAGGGCGGTGGTCACGGCAGCGAGGACGCGGGCCATTGGTCGCGTATGCCCAAGTGCGGGGGTGGGTATGCGGGGGCGGGCCCCGGGCTCAGCCCCAGCCCAGTTCGTGAAGCCGCTCGTCGTCGATGCCGAAATGGTGGGCGATCTCGTGGATCACGGTCACGGCGACCTCGTGGACGACCTCGTCCGGGGTCTGGCACATCCGCAGTGTGGGGCCCATGTAGATCGAGATGCGGTCGGGGAGTACGCCCGCGTACCACTCGCCCCGGTCCGTGAGCGGGGTGCCCTCGTAGAGGCCCAGCAGCTCGGGATCGTCGGCCGCGGGCTCGTCCTCGACGAACACGGCGACGTTGTCCATCACCCGGGTCAGTTCGGGCGGGATCCGGTCGAGGGCCTGGCTCACGAGCTCTTCGAAGGTTTCGCGCGTCATCTCCAGCACAAGGCCATTGTCAGGGACAGCGTGCCGGTGGCGGATACATGCGGAGCCATAGGTGGACGCGCGACGGACACATGTGGCAGGGACATGCAGAGCCACGCGTAGATATGTGGCGGCGACACGTAACGGCAGGTCGTTCGAAGACCGCGCGTGTCCTCTTGCGGGCGGCGGGAGTTGGGCAGGGGGACTCCCCGAACCATTCCCGAGTTCTCGGCTTCGTTCGAAGAGGGGAGACCCCAATCGGAGGTGGCTGCCCGTGCGCGCCTTGTACGTACCCGTCCGTCTGGCCGCCACGGTCATGGCCGTCGCCGCGGCAGCCGGCTGTATGAGCGTGGGTGACGACGCGGACCGGCCCGCGCCCTCGCATTCGGCGGGGGAGCAGGGTGGAGAGGCGCCGGACGGGGGCACGGCGGTGAGCGGGGGCGGCACCGGGTTCCACGGGGCGAAAGGGGCCAAGGAGGACGGTGGTTCGCCGAAACCCGGCGAGTCCGCGTCCGGGTCGGCGTCTCCGTCCGCGTCGCCGTCCGCGGGCGCGAAGCCGTCCGCCAAGGCCACGGCGAAGGACGGGCCGGGCAAGCCGGTGGAGCCCGCGCCGACCAAGGGGGAGCCGAGTCCCACGCATACCACGGCGGAGCCGACGCCCGAGCCGCCCCCACCCCCGGCTTCGACGCCGCCGGTGGTCGAGCCGAGCACGGCTGAGCCGTCGTCGTCGGCGCACGAGCAGGTCACACAACTGAGGGAACGGGAGCCGGCGCCTCGGGCCGGGGAGCCGGTGTAGACGGCGTGGACGGGACTGCGGGATCCCCCTGACCTGCGCTTATGCGCCTGGTTTGCCTTCAGGGGGCAGTGATGCGTATGGTAGTAGATCGTTTGATACCAATTGCCTGGCGCCGATGAAGAGAGCGCCGCGTGGCGCGTACTCTCCCTTACCGTGGCCGGACCGCATAGAGGCGGTCGATTGCGACTTCACGGAGTTTGGGCGCGTGCCGTAGAACTCCGGAAGGTTCGCATTTCGCATGTCTGTTTCCAGTACTGATCACGTCGTCGTGCCCGAGAACAACGAGAACCCCGTGGCCGACACCGAGGGCGCCCGGATCGTCGAGGCGGCCGAGGCCGTCACGACGACCGTCGTGTCCGCTCCCGAGACCGTCACGGCCACAGTCGTGATCGCTCCCGAGACCGCCGAGAAGATCGAGCGGACCGAGGCGCCTGAGGCGTCCGCGGCGTCCGACACCTCCGAGGCCGAGGCCGAGGCCGAGAACGCGACCGAGACCGAGACCGGGGCGACCGAGAACGGCACCCCCGCGATCACCTTCGGCTCCCTCGGTCTCCCCGACGGAATCGTCCGCAAGCTCGCGCAGAACGGCGTGACCGCCCCCTTCCCGATCCAGGCCGCGACCATCCCGGACGCCCTGGCCGGCAAGGACATCCTCGGCCGCGGCCGCACCGGCTCCGGCAAGACCCTCTCGTTCGGTCTGCCGCTGCTGGCGTCGCTGTCCGGCGGTCACACCGACAAGAAGAAGCCCCGCGGCATCATCCTCACGCCGACGCGTGAGCTCGCGATGCAGGTCGCGGACGCGCTTCAGCCGTACGGCGACGTACTCGGCCTGAAGATGAAGGTCGTCTGCGGCGGTACGTCCATGAGCAACCAGATGTACGCCCTGGAGCGCGGCGTCGACGTCCTCGTCGCCACCCCGGGCCGACTGCGCGACCTCATCAACCGCGGCGCCTGCTCGCTGGAGAACGTCCAGGTCGCCGTACTCGACGAGGCCGACCAGATGTCCGACCTGGGCTTCCTGCCCGAGGTCACCGAGCTGCTCGACCAGATCCCGGGCGGCGGCCAGCGCATGCTGTTCTCGGCCACCATGGAGAACGAGATCTCCACGCTGGTCAAGCGCTACCTGAGCAACCCCGTCACGCACGAGGTCGACAGCGCCCAGGGCAACGTCACGACCATGACGCACCACATCCTCATCGTGAAGCCCAAGGACAAGGCGCCGGTCACCTCCGCGATCGCCTCCCGCAAGGGCCGCACGATCATCTTCGTCCGCACCCAGCTGGGCGCCGACCGCATCGCCGAGCAGCTCTGCGAGTCCGGCGTGAAGGCCGACGCACTGCACGGCGGCATGACGCAGGGCGCGCGTACCCGCGTCCTCGAGGACTTCAAGAAGGGCCACGTCAACGCGCTCGTCGCGACCGACGTCGCCGCCCGCGGCATCCACGTCGACGGCATCGACCTGG
The DNA here is from genome assembly GCF_044744645.1 of Streptomyces sp. NPDC087263. Lineage (NCBI taxonomy): Bacteria > Bacillati > Actinomycetota > Actinomycetes > Kitasatosporales > Streptomycetaceae > Streptomyces > Streptomyces sp. NPDC087263. Next base: position 47,243 of record NZ_JBIUYT010000015.1, on the reverse strand, counting down.
TCCTGAACGTGGACCCGGCCGGTGACCACAAGGACTACCTGCACCGCTCCGGCCGTACCGCCCGCGCGGGCCGCAGCGGCACCGTCGTATCCCTCTCGCTGCCGCACCAGCGCCGCCAGATCTTCCGGCTGATGGAGGACGCGGGCGTCGACGCCTCGCGTCACATCATCAACTCCGGTACGGCCTTCGAGCCCGAGGTCGCCGAGATCACCGGCGCCCGCTCGATGACCGAGGTCCAGGCCGAGTCCGCGGGCAACTCGGCGCAGCAGGCCGAGCGTGAGGTCTTGAGCCTCACGAAGGAGCTGGAGCGCGCGCAGCGTCGTGCCGCCGAGCTGCGTGGCGAGGCCGACCGCCTGGTCGCCCGTGCCGCGCGTGAGCGGGGCGAGGACCCGGAGGTCGCGCTGGCCGAGGCCGCCCTCGTCGTGGAGGCAGCCGCTGCCGAGGCCGCCGTGGTGGAGCAGGCGGCTGTCGCCGCGGCACCGGTGCGCGAGGAGCGTCCGCGCCGTGACGACCGTGGCAGCTACGAGCGCCGCGAGCGTCCTTCGGGCAACTCGGGTGGCTTCAACCGCGACCGTGGCGGTGACCGTGGTGGCTTCCGCCGTGACGACCGTCCCTCGGGCAACTCGGGTGGCTTCCGTCGCGACGACCGCCGTGACGACCGTCCCTCCGGCGGCTTCCGCCGTGACGACCGCCCGTCGGGTGGCTCGGGCAGCTCCGGTGGCTTCAACCGTGACCGTCGTGACGACCGTGGCGGCCGTTCCTTCGAGCGTCGTGACGACCGTCCCTCGGGCGGCTTCCGTCGCGACGACCGCCCGTCCGGTGGCTCGGGCAGCTCCGGCGGCTTCAACCGTGACCGTCGTGACGAGCGTCCCTCGGGCAACTCGGGCGGCTTCCGCCGTGACGACCGCCCGTCGGGTGGTTCGGCCGGTTCGGCGGGTTCGGGTGGCTTCAACCGTGACCGTCGTGACGAGCGTCCGTCCACCCACCGTGGCAGCGACCGTCCCTTCAACCGTGACCGTCAGAGCGACCGCCCCACCGGCGGCCTCCGCGCCGGCGGCCACGACCGCCCGACCGGCCGCCGCGACGACCACCGCGGTGGCACCGGCACCGGTACCGCCACCGGTTCCTTCGGCCGCCGCGACGACAAGCCGCGCTGGAAGCGCAACGGCTGACACCGCTTGACCAACTGATCCGTAAGGGCTCGTACGACTCCGGTCGTACGAGCCCTTACGGCGTTCCGGGTGTTCCGGGCGTTCTCGGCGGGTTCGGCCGGTTCGGCGTTCTCAGCGGTTTCGGTGCGTCAGGGGCGCCGCCGCCGCAACGGCCTTCTGTTCGCGGTCAATTCACTGCCGAAACCTGTGTGGAAGTTGTTAAGATCGTTCATATCTGACTTTGCATGGAGGGGCGCGGTCGAGGGGGACTCGGTGTTGCCGCGCACGAGATCCGGGGGTGTGTGCCTCCGGCCGTCATGCCGTTCTCACTTCCCTGGGGAGGGACCCTTGACCTGGCGTGTCTTCGCACGCTCTCTGGTGGGCCTGGCCGCTCTGGCCGCCGGCTCACTGACCACCGCGACGCCCGTGTCCGCGGACACCACGCCGATGCCCGTCCAGACGGACGGCGTGTGGGGCGTCGACTACGCGGGCGGTTTCCTGACCACCGTGGAGAACACCCCGAGCGGCTACCAGTGGGTGATCGGCCGCCGGATCTCGGCCGACGGCTCCACGGTGCTGGAGAAGACCAGCCGCGGATATGCCGAGACCTACGCGGGCGGCGACCATGTGGAACGGGTGCCCTGCGACGCGGGTGCGGAGGGCTGCGTACCGATGCGCTCCCTCGGCAACACGTTCGTCGGCTACTTCATGGAGGACGCCGTCGGCAAGCAGGTCGCCCAGCTGTACATGACGGAGAGCTCGCTGAGCGGGACGGAGGAACCGGCGGTGACCGGCGGCCGTTTCGTCGACGCGACCGGCCGGTTCTACGTCTACAACGCGGCCTCCACCGGCAAGCAGTACGTCGACTCCGTCAACCCGTACTTCTACGAGGACGTGCGGCTGACCCGTTCCATCACCGCGGCCTCCGTGTGGGGCTCGACGCTGTGGACGCCCGGCTCGGGCAACGGGGTCGTCACGGCGTACAACCTGGAGACGAAGAAGACGGTGCAGACGGTCGCCACGGGCGCGCCCTGCACGGTCAAGGAGCTTCAGGTCGTCGGCCGTTGGATGTACTGGAACTGCGGTCCGACGGGAGCCGCGGGTGTGTACGACCGTACGGCGAAGAAGAACATCACGGTGCCCTCCGGCCCCGCGCTGGTCGGTGACGGCTACCTCGTCCAGCACGACCGGGGCGCCGGCAAGCTGATGCTGACGGACTACCACTCCGGCACCTCCGCGGCCGCGCGCGCCATCGCCGACCTGCCCGCCGGGAACACGGCCGACCAGCGACGGCTGAGCTGGTCGGTGGACAAGTTCGGCGGCGACATCGCGTACGTCGACCAGGACAAGGCGGTCCGGATCGTGCAGAGCGGGGTGCCGTCGCAGCCGCTGGGGGCGATCGAGTCCGAGGTGGACGACACCTACCTGGACGCCAAGGACAACTTCTGGAACAGCACCTGGCAGCTCAACAAGCAGGCCGCCTGGACCTTCACGGTGAAGGACTCCGCGGGACGGGCCGTGCGAACTCTCACCGGCACCGGCGCTGACATCGACGTCGCCTGGGACGGGAAGACGGACGCGGGCACGTACGCGTACAACGGCGGCTTCACCTGGGCCCTGACCGCCAAGGCCACCGAGGGTTCGGGCACCTACACCACGAGCGGCACGATCGGGCTCAACGGCGGTCGGCAGGGCCACCACGACCAGGGCGGCTACAGCTACGGCGAACTCGTCACGCTCAACTCTTCGGGCGCCCTGGCCCTGAACTACACCAAGGGCAAGGGCACCTTCGACTGGAAGGCGTCCGGGTCCGGCTGGCCCGCCGGGACCGTTGCCGTGCCGTTCGGCGACATGGGGACCGACCGGTGCGCCGAGATGCTGGTCAAGATGCCGAACGGTGAGCTGCGCCGCTACGCCGGCCGGTGCGGTGCGGCGTACACCCCGTCGAACAGCCACACCTCACTCGGCACGGGCTGGAACGCGTACAACGTCCTCACCGCGCCCGGCGACCTGACCGGAGACGGCCGTACCGACCTGCTGGCACGCAAGACGTCGACCGGCGACATCTACCTGTTCGCCAACAACGGTGCCGGCAAGCTCAAGGCGGGCGTCAAGATCCGTACGTGGCCGACGTACAAGAAGATCGTCGGCGCCGGTGACCTGACCGGCGACGGCTTCGGGGACGTGCTGGCGCTGGACAAGGCCGGAACGCTGTGGCGCTACGACGGCACGGGCACGGGCCAGGTGAAGGAGCGCGTGAAGGTCTTCTCCAACTGGGGGGCTACGTACAACGCGGTCGTCGGTGCCGGTGACATCACGGGGGACGGGAAGAACGACCTGGTCGCGCGGGACACCGCGGGCAATCTCTACCGCCAGACCGGTAACGGCAAGGGCTCGTTCGCCGCGCGCGTGAAGATCGCCACCGGCTGGCAGGGATACAAGGGGATCTTCTAGGCGCAGTTTTCGGCCACGGTCCGACGCATGTCACGCCCCCGGCGAGGGAATCGCTGGGGGCATGACAAACTCCGCGCAATCCGCGCGTGATGCCGGAGCGAGTGGGCTGTCGGACGAAGAACGGCTTGCCCAGCTCGGCTACACGCAGGTTCTCGCCCGCCGCATGTCGGCGTTCTCCAACTACGCGGTCTCCTTCACGATCATCTCGGTCCTGTCGGGCTGCCTGACGCTCTACCTGTTCGGCATGAACACCGGCGGCCCCGCCGTGATCACCTGGGGCTGGGTCGCCGTCGGCCTGATGACGCTGTTCGTCGGCCTCGCGATGGCCGAGATCTGTTCGGCGTACCCGACGTCCGCGGGCCTGTACTTCTGGGCCCACCGCCTGGCCCCGCCCCGTACGGCCGCCGCCTGGGCCTGGTTCACGGGCTGGTTCAACGTCCTCGGCCAGGTCGCGGTGACCGCCGGCATCGACTTCGGCGCCGCGTCCTTCCTGGGCGCCTACCTGAACCTCCAGTTCGACTTCGGGGTCACCCCCGGCCGCACCGTGCTCCTCTTCGCCGGAATCCTGGTCCTGCACGGCCTGTTGAACACCTTCGGCGTCCGCATCGTCGGCCTCCTCAACAACGTCAGCGTGTGGTGGCACGTACTGGGCGTGCTGGTCATCGTCGGCGCGCTGACCTTCGTCCCGGACGAACACCAGTCCGCCTCCTTCGTGTTCACGGAGTTCGTGAACAACACGGGCTGGGGCAGCGGCGTGTACGTCGTCGCCCTCGGCCTGCTGATGGCGCAGTACACCTTCACCGGCTACGACGCCTCCGCCCACATGACGGAGGAGACGCACGACGCGTCGACGGCCGGCCCCAAGGGCATCGTCCGCTCGATCTGGACCTCGTGGATAGCGGGCTTCGTCCTCCTCCTCGGCTTCACCTTCGCGATCCAGTCCTACGACGGTGCCCTCGAGTCGCCGACGGGGGTGCCGCCGGCCCAGATCCTGCTAGATGCGCTGGGCGCGACGACCGGCAAACTGCTCCTGCTCGTGGTGATCGGCGCGCAGCTGTTCTGCGGTATGGCGTCGGTCACGGCCAACTCCCGCATGATCTACGCCTTTTCACGCGACGGCGCGCTGCCCTTCTCGCACCTCTGGCACACCGTGAACCCGCGCACGCGGACGCCGGTGGCGGCGGTCTGGCTGGCCGCGCTGGGCGCCCTGGTCCTCGGCCTCCCGTACCTGATCAACGTCACGGCGTACGCGGCGGTGACCTCCATCGCCGTCATCGGCCTCTACATCGCGTACGTCATCCCCACCCTGCTGCGGATCCGCAAGGGCGAGGCCTTCGAACGCGGCCCCTGGCACCTGGGCCGCTGGTCGCGCCCGATCGGCGTCGTGTCCGTCGCCTGGGTGGTGGCCATCACGATCCTCTTCATGCTCCCCCAGGTCTCCCCGGTCACCTGGGAGACCTTCAACTACGCCCCGGTCGCCGTCCTCGTCGTCCTCGGCTTCGCCACCACCTGGTGGCTCGCCTCGGCCCGCCACTGGTTCCTCAACCCCGCCCACGAACGCACCCTCGCCCGCGAAGCGGCCCGCAAGGGCCCGCCCGAACCGGTCGATCCGTAACCTTGTGCGCTGTTGATCCCCAGCCGTGTCCGCTTTTGGCGCGGCCGGGCCCCGATACCCGATCGGAGTCCCGGCCACGTCCGGCTATGCTCGGGGATGCATCGCCACAGGATCCCCAACCGGATCCCCGTGGACCGATGCGTGGACCCTTAGCTCAATTGGCAGAGCAGTGGACTTTTAATCCATTGGTTGTGGGTTCGAGTCCCACAGGGTCTACCGGGAAGCCCCAGTTCAGAGGACATCTGGACTGGGGCTTGTGTCGTTCTCGGGGGCTGGGTGATCGTTGGCTCAGCCGGAGTGCTGGCGATCATGGATGGTTCAGTCTTTGTCGCCATGGCTCTCCTCCAGGCGGTCCACCTCGGCGATGAGCGACCGGGCGCTTCCCAGGTCTTCCCCGAGTCCGACATCCTTGCCGAGTTCGGTGAGGCCCTGGCCGATGCCCTGTGGGGGCGGATGCCGGCCGACGGCGGAGCTTTCGCCCGGGACGGTGACCCGGATGCCGGGCGGCGGATCCCGGGAGGGGCCGCAGACGCCGTGACCTGTCGGATTGAGTACGCGTACTCAACCGCCGCCGTCCGCCTGGATGACAGAGTTGCTCCATGCCCACTTCAACGTCCGTCCAGCGCACGGTACTTGTCGGTGCGATCCTCATTCTGACGCTCGGCGCCTGCGGTCAGCAGAGGGCCTCGGACTTGGCGGCCGGAGCTGGAGCCGGGGCTGGAGCCGGGGCCGGTTCCAGCGCCTCGCCCAGCGCCCCGGGAGCCTCTCCGTACGTGGAGCCGGGGGCCGGTGACGGTGCCCCGCACTACAACGAGAACAACGCCTACCGGCGAACGGGCGAGATGTCCCCGGCCCATGAGCGGGATGCCGAGCGGGAGGCCGTCCGTATCGAGCCGGTGCTCAAGCGGCTGTGGGAGCAGGGGAAGTGGGACCCCGCGACCGTGCGCACGGCGCTTCTCGAGCTCGGGTACGAGGAGGGGGACGACGCGCTGACCGTCCGGGAGATGCTCCCGCGTTTCAAGGACAACGAGTACCACACCCCCGAGGGGGCCTCGGTCGGCCTGCGCGTCCACCCCGACGCCTGCGTCACCGCGTTCGTGCAGAAGTCCAACTACGGCGTGCAGACCAACGGCCCGTACCTGGAGACAGGCTGCTTCGAGCCTCCCTACGGGCACTGAAGGACCGGGGAAGGGATCGCGCCGTGCCACACGTGCTGAACCTCTGGCGTCAACAGCTGGGACAAGTACCTGAGTCTGTCTGGCGGCGCACCGAGCTCCAGGTGCTGATCCTCGCGGACAACGGGCTCACCGACCTCCCGCCCGAGATCGGACGGCTGCACCGGCTTGCCACCCTGGACCTCGGCCACAACCACCTCACCTCGGTGCCCGCCGAACTGGGCGACTTGGCCGAACTCAGCGGCTGCCTCTACCTGCACGACAACAAGTTGTCGGAGATCCCGGACTCGCTGGGAAACCTGACGCGGCTGCGTTACCTCAATGTCGGCGAGAACACGCTCACCGTCCTGCCCGAGGCCATCGGCCGCATGTCCGGACTCATCGAACTCCGGACGCAGCACAACCGACTCACCACCTTGCCCGACAGCATCGGAGACCTCCGCAACCTGCGCGAACTCTGGCTCCGGGGCAACGCGGTCGAAAGCCTGCCGCCCTCCATGGCCGACCTTCGCGAACTGCGCCACCTGGACCTGAGGGAGAACGCCCTCACCGAACTCCCGGAGACGCTGGGCGGCCTGCCCCGACTGCGCCAGCTCGACGTGCGGAGCAACCGCCTCACGCGGCTGCCGCACTGGGTCGTCGACATGCCCGCGCTGGAGAAGCTGGACGTGCGCTGGAACCCCTGCGAGCCCTCGCCGTCGCTGCTGGCCGAACTGGAGCGGCGAGGCTGCGTCGTTCTCCTGTAGACCGAAAAGCTGCTGCTCAGCGGCCGGCCGGCCGTGCGTGAGCGATGCGTGAGCGGATGATGTGGCAGAGGTCATCACGGCGTGGACTGAGCGAGGAGTAGCACCTGCCCTGACCAGGTGGTTCCGGACACCGAAGAACCGTCCGGAACCACCCGGCAAGCTTTGGCCAGCGCCAGCGCCTCTAATCCATTGGTTGTGGGTTCGAGTCCCACAGGGTCTACCGACAAGGCCCAGGCCAGAGGCGACCTGGCCTGGGCCTTCTGCATGTTTTGGGGTCGTGGAGAAGTAACTGAGGCAGTCGCGGCATGCATGCGGCATGCACGCCGTTGTACGTGCCGTTGTCGGCGACGCGTTGCAGGTGGCGGGAGCCGCTCCCGCCGTCCTGCCACTCCTACCGCGTGCTGCTCATGCCCGTCGGCCCTTGCGAGCCCGACCTCGACGAGGTGCCTCCACTGGACGAGCGAGGCCCTGCTCCGGATCGCCCGATACGCACTGCGGCACCGGCACTGTCACAGGCCCCACCGCAGCGGCCGAGGCAGCCGGGCAGCCAGGCCCCCGCAGCCCGAGACGCTCCGGGTCACCGGGACGGCTTCTCCGGAGTGAACGGCCCGTCAGCGATGGCGTATACCCGGCGTGAAGAGCGCAGTTCACCCCACTCCCGACCATCCACGCATCTGATGTAGGCCCTTGACGGGCCGCTGCGGCCGCCGGTTCAATTGATACCTGGGGTCGAATCAGTACCCCACCAAAATCGCCCCTTCGGGATCATGAACGCAAAGGCGCGCTCAGCCGACATACGGACGCTCAGCGAAAAGCCGACCAGTCGGGTCATGGGCGGCCGTTGCGATCCGCAACGGCCTGCCGGGGAACATGGACGTTCCCTTCGGCGGGCGGCACACCCCACTTGTTCCGCGCGTTCGTCAGCCGTACTTCAGCCTTGCCACGCCATGCCATTCCCGTGGCCGATTCGGCGTGGCATCCCACTTTACGGAGAGAGATACCGTGCCCCCCACCATTCGCCGCGCGGTGATCCCTGCCGCCGGGCTCGGATCCCGCCTGTTGCCCCTCACCAAAGCAATACCCAAGGAAATGCTGCCGGTCGGCGACAAACCCGTGATCGAGCACACGGTGCGCGAACTCGTGGCGTCGGGGATCACGGACATCACCATTGTGGTCTCCGGCGGAAAATCCGTGATCCAGGACCATTTCCGCCCCAGCCCCGACCTTGTCGACCGGCTGCGTGCCGACGGCAAGACCGCCTACGCGGACGCCGTGGAGGAAGTCGGAGAGCTGTCCCGGCAAGGTCATATCACCTACCTCGACCAGCACGGTCCTTATGGCAACGGCACCCCCGTTCTGAACGCCGCCCGGAATTTCGGCGATGAGCCGATCATCGTTCTCTGGCCGGACGACGTCTTCGTGGCCGAAGTACCCCGGGCGCAGCAACTGATCCGCGCCTACGAGGTGACCAACGCCCCGGTGCTGGCCCTGCTGCCCATCGCCCCGGGGGACTCCGAGCGCTACGGCGTGCCCGTGGTCAAGGAGGACCTGGACGACGGACTGCTGCGGATCGTCGGCCTGGTCGAGAAGCCCAAGGCGGCGGACGCTCCCTCCGCGTACGCCGCCATCGGTGGCTACGTGATCACCCCCGGCATCATCGACGAGCTGCGGGAGCAGACCGCGCGCTGGTACGAGCACCGCACCGGCGAGGTGTATCTGGCCGACGCCATCAACGCCTACGCGAGCAGCCGCGCGGTGTACGGGCAGGTCATCCAGGGCCGTTGGTACGACACCGGCAACCCGGCCGACTACCTGGTCGCGCAGTTCGCGTCCGCCCTGTCGCACCCGGAGTACGGGCCGGTCCTGCGGGCGCTCGCCCACGACCTGGACCACCCCGGCTGACCTGGCACCACCTAGCTAGGGGGCGCCGTGTGGATCACCTCGGGCCCGCGGCGCCTGGCACGGCACCTCGCTGCGTTGTCGCATCACCCGAGTACACCCAGTACGCGGGTCATGCTCCGCCTTGCGATGCACCGCACCAGGCGCCGCGGCCTGAACCGAGGCGATCCGAACGACACTCCCTGGCCCGCCCGGAGCGAGGCACTCAGCCGCCGAAGGTGGAAAGGGACGGGAGCCCGGTTCCCGACCAGTCGAACATGGTGAGGTTGCTGTAGGGGTTCACCCCGCCGAATGTCCAGGGCACCCCAGGTACCCAGGCGGGCTCCCACGCCAGAAAGCCCAGGCCGTGCCCCCCGGGCACCCGCGCGATCACGGTGCGCAGGGCGTCGAAGAAGGCGGCCTGCCCCTGGGGGGTGGGCGGGAAGCGGGCACCGTCCGGCAACTGGCCGACCTTCGTCACGAGGTGCTGTCCCTCGTCGCCCTCGGGCGGCAGTTTCCACGGATAGGCCGTCTCCACCACGAGCACGTCCTTGCCGTAACGGTTCGCGAGGTCGTTCAGGTTGGTCTGTAGGGCGGCCAGCGAACCGTGCCAGAAGGGGTAGTACGAGAGAGCGATCACGTCGAACCGGATGTCGGCCGCGGCGAGGTGGTCGTAGAAAGAGTAGATGTCGACGCCCGCGCCGGAGTTGTCCACGTGGACGAGGGTGCGCAGCTCGGACGACGAGCCCTCCGCGGCTCCCTGAAGACCGGCCCGGAGCAGCTCGACGAAGCCGTCCCAGTGATCTCCCTGCGTGTAGCGGACCCGGCCGTTGGGCCACAACATGCCGTTGGTGACCTCGTTGCCGATCTGGACCATGTCCAGCGGGATGCCCTGCGCGGCGAACGCCCGCACGGTGTCGCGCGTGTAGGTGCGGACGGTGGCGGCGAGCGCATGCCAGTCCATGCCCGCCCACGCGGCGGGCGTCCTCTGGTGGGCGTTGTCGGCCCAGGTGTCGGAGTAGTGCAGGTCGAGCAGCACACCCATGCCGGCGCTGCGGGCCCGTCGGGCCAACTCGATGGCCGAGGCGAGGTCGTAGCCGCCGGACGAGGGATCGACCCAGACCCGCAGGCGCATCAGGTTCGCGCCGCGAGCGGCGAGGAGGCGCTCCACCGGAGCGGACTTCCCCTTGTCCTTGTACTTCTGGCCCGCGGACTCCGCCTGCAGAGTGCTGGACAGGTCCACGCCGCGCAGTGGGGGAGCCGGCGAGGTCATCGCGATCGGGGCCAGCTCGGTCTCACCCTTCGCCTGGCAACCGAGGCCCACCGGTGCGGCCAGCAAAGGCAGCGCGGCCAGCACTCTTCTCCGTGACAGCACGCTCACTCCGGTCCGAAGGTTTCCATACGACAGGGAATGCGGCAACGGCCGTCCGCCACATTAACGGTACAACACCTGCACCCTGATTGGCGACCAGGCAGAAAAGGCGCCATTTCACACCTCCTCGTATTCTGGAGCGAATGGACACCATTTCCGGATGGCGGGCCGGCGTGACCGCCGACGGACTCCCGTTCGAATTCTAAGCGTACGCACAGAAAGCAGCACTCCGGAAACAAGGGCGCAACATAGATGGCGGGTCCAGTGAATGCAAGAGGTTGGCGCCGAGTCGGGTGGGTAATGTGACGACCATCACACCCGAAAAGGCCTAGACCACTAACTCCTTGGAGTGAGATAGTTACCGAGCACGACGGGTATTTCCATTACTGCACGGGAACTCTCATTCCTGCATAGATGCTTCCTTTGCTACGGGAAATCACCCTCGCCCTCACACCTCCCTCCCCCCATATTTCGAGGAGAATCGTGCGTATCGTCGTCACCGGAGGCGCCGGATTCCTGGGGTCGCATTTGTGCGATGCCCTGATCAATCGCGGTGATTCGGTCATCTGCGTCGACAATCTGTCAACTGGTCGGCGCGAAAACATAGAACACCTGATGAGCCATGATGAATTCGAATTCATCATGGCCGATGTGTCCGAGGAAATACCCGTCACGGTTCCTGTGGACGCCGTGGCCCACCTTGCGAGCCCCGCCTCCCCGCCCGACTACCACCGCATGCCCCTGGAGACGATGGCGGTCGGCAGTCGCGGCACCGAGCAGGGACTGGCGCTGGCCCAACGCAGCGGAGCACGCTTCGTGCTGGCCTCCACGAGCGAGGTCTACGGCGACCCGCAGGTCCACCCGCAGACCGAGGACTACTGGGGACATGTGAACCCCATCGGTCCACGCAGCATCTACGACGAGGCGAAGCGCTTCGCAGAGGCGCTGACCAGCGCGCACCGGCGAACTTCCCAGGCCAACACCGGGATCGTCCGGATCTTCAACACCTACGGCCCCCGGATGCGCCCGCACGACGGCCGGGTGGTGACCAGCTTCATCTCGCAGGCGCTGAACGGTGATCCGCTCACGATCTACGGCGACGGCTCGCAGACCCGCAGTTTCTGCTACGTCGACGATCTCATCCGTGGCATCGTCGCGATGATCGACTCCACCGACCCGGGCCCCGTCAACCTGGGCAATCCGCATGAGCGCACGGTGGCCGAACTCGCCGAGCTGGTACTGCGGCTGACCAAGGCCGAGAGCACCATCGAGTACCACCCGCTGCCGGTCGACGACCCCGCCCGCCGCCGTCCCCTGATCACCCGGGCGCAGCAAGTACTGGGCTGGGAGCCGGTCGTCTCCGACGAGGACGGGCTCCGCCGCACCGTGCAGTACTTCCAGGGCCGGCCCGAAGAGGTCGAGGCCGCTCGCGAGGCGATCGCGGGAGGGCAACTCGACGGCGCGGTGGTTCCCGCGCAGGGCACGGCCGGCGTCGTACAGGCCGCCTGAGGCCCTTCCGTCATCTCACGTCCCCTTCTTCCCCGCCGGCCGCCTCCCCCCTGCGGCCGGCGGGAGCGACATCCTCGGAGTCCAGCAGATGAGCGTTCTGCGTCCAGGCGCCGGACCGTCCCCTTCCAGTTCCGGTTCCAGTACCGATTCCTCCACCTCCACGGCGTCTTCCCTCCTCCCCGCGGTCCGCGGCGGCAGCTCCCTCGTTGCCCCCGCACTGGACGGCAAACAGCTGGCCGAGGCCGTGCTCACACTCTCCGACGGCCACGTCGTCGGGATCCCGTCGAGCGGGCCGGTGTTCGACCGTTCCTCCGGCCGGCCGCGCCGGCTTCTCAGCAGTACGTTCGTACCGGTGCTGGGCCGTGCCGACCGGATCGTGGTCGCCGTGTTGACCGCCGGCTGGCTGACCTGCCTGGGGCTGTTCTGGGTCTGGCTGCTCCAGCCGTCGCACCGGGTCGGCTGGCCGGGTCTCGCGATCAACGGCACGGTGCTGCTCTACCTGTCCGTGATGCCCGTCTACTTCATGGTCGGTGTCAACCGGCTCAAGCGGGTGGACCCTTCGATCGGCATCCCGCAGCTGCGGGTGGCCTTCGTCGTGACGCGGGCGCCGTCCGAACCGTGGGACGTCGCCAGGACCACCCTCCGGGCGATGCTCGACCAGCGCTACCCCCACCCCTTCGACGTGTGGCTGTGCGACGAGTCGCCGACCGACGAGATACGTGTCTGGTGCGACGACAACGACGTCGGCGTGGCGACCCGCTTCGAGGTGCCGGACTACCACCGGACCACCTGGCCCCGCAGGACCCGGTGCAAGGAAGGCAACCTCGCCTACTTCTACGACCAGATCGGCTACTGGGAATACGACGTGGTGGCGCAGCTCGACTGTGACCACGTCCCCGAGCCCGGCTACCTCGCCGAGATGGTCCGGCCCTTCGCCGACGAGGCGATCGGCTACGTCGCCGCACCGAGCGTGTGCGACTCCAACGCCGAGCTGTCCTGGGCGGCGCGCGGCCGGCTGCACCGGGAGGCGACGTTCCACGGCCCGGCGCAGCTGGGACACAGTGCGGGGCTGGCGCCGGCGTGCATCGGCTCGCACTACGCGGTGCGTACCCAGGCACTGCGTTCCATCGGCGGCATCGGCCCGGAGCTGGCAGAGGACTTCTCGACCAGCTTCCTGCTCAACTCCGCAGGCTGGCACGGTGCCTTCGCCATCGACGCCGAAGCGCACGGTGACGGTCCGCTGACCTTCTCGGCCATGCTGGTCCAGGAGTTCCAGTGGTCGCGCAGCCTGACCACCGTCCTGCTCGACCTCGTTCCCCGGCACCTGCCCAGGCTGCCGTGGAAACTGCGGCTGCGGTTCCTGTACGCCCTGTCGTACTACGTGCTGCTGGCGACGACCACGGTGGCCGGTATGGCTCTGGCGCCCGTCGCCGCGGTCACCGGCACCCCGTGGATTCACGTCGACTACGTCGAGTTCCTGCTGCGCTGGTGGTCGATCTCGGCCTGGGTGCTCGCGCTGGCACTTCTGCTGCGGCGCCGAGGACTGCTGCGTCCCCGGCGCGCTCCTGTCATCAGCTGGGAGAACAACCTCTACTGCCTGACGCGCTGGCCACTGATCGCCTGGGGAGTGACAGCGGCGGTCCTCCAGCGGATCAGGCCCCGGCAGATCACCTTCAAGGTCACTCCCAAGTCCGCCCTAGGCCTGGAACCCCTCCCCCTGCGGCTGACGCTCCCCTACCTGACGACGAACGTGCTGCTGGCAGCCGCTGCCCTCTACGCGGAGAGCTGGACACACGCGGCCGGCTACGTCTTCCTGTGCCTGCTGGGATCGACGACCTACACGGTCGTGGGACTCCTCGTTCCGCTGCTGCACGCCGGGGAAGCCGCCCGCGCCGCCGGAGTCCGGCTGCGCATCGCGGTGCGCAGCACCGTGGCGGTCCCGCTGGTGGCGGCCCTGCTCGCGGCCGTGCCCGTCGCCATCGCCATCGCCCGCTACCCCGCCTACGCCAGCGCGTTCCTCGGCTGGTAGCCGCGCCCGACGAAAGCGAGAACCCCTGTGCCCCAGACTGTCCTTGTCACCGGTGGCGCCGGCTTCATCGGCAGCCACACCTGTGTGGAGCTCCTCCAGTACGGTCACGAGGTCATCGTCGTCGATGACTTCTCCAACAGCTCGCCCCCGGCCCTGGACGCGGTGCAGAAGCTGGCAGGCCGGCCCCTGGTGTTCCACCAGGCCGATCTGCGGGACGGCGCGGCGCTGGACGCCGTGTTCACCGCCCACGAGATCGACTCGGTCATCCACTTCGCCGCCAAGAAGGCCGTGGGCGAATCGACCCGTATCCCGCTGGAGTACTACGACATCAACGTCAGCGGCACCGTCACCCTGCTCCGGGCCATGACCCGGCACGGAGTGCGCCGACTGGTGTTCTCCTCGTCCTGCTCGATCTACGGCGAGACCCCGAAGGTCCCGCTGGACGAGGACGACCCCGCCGCCCCCGCCAACCCGTACGCCCGGACCAAGTACCTCTGTGAACAACTGCTCGCCGACGCGTGCGCGAGGTACCCCGAGCTGTCGGTGATCGCCCTGCGCTACTTCAATCCGATCGGCGCCCACCCGAGCGGCGAGATCGGCGAGGACCCGACCGGCATACCGAACAACGTGCTGCCCTACATGGCCCAGGTCGCCGTCGGCCGCCTCACCGAACTGCCCGTCTTCGGCGACGACTACCCCACCCCCGACGGCACCGGAGTACGCGACTACATCCACGTCTCCGATGTCGCCGACGGCCACCGTGTCGCCCTCGACCACCTCGACGACGAGCAGGGCCTGCGGGTGTTCAACCTCGGCACCGGGACCGGCGCATCGGTCCTGGAGCTCCTGGCCGAGTTCACCAAGGCCGTCGGTGCCCCCATCCCGTACCGCATCCAGGCACGCCGCGCCGGTGACGTGCCCACCCTCATCGCCGACCCCGGCCGCGTCGAGCGCGCCTGGGGCTGGCGGACCACCCGCGACCTCACCGCCATGTGCGCCGATGCCTGGCGTTTCCAGCAGCTCCACCCCAACGGCTACTCCAGCGGTTCCCCCACCGTCTGATCCGCATTACGAGGAGGCCCCCCACATGCGTCTCACCGTCATAGGCACCGGATATCTCGGTGCCGTCCACGCCGCCTGCATGGCCGAGATCGGTCATGACGTCCTCGGTGTCGATGTCGACACCGCCAAGATCGAAGCACTGGCCGCCGGCCGGACCCCGTTCCACGAGCCGGGTCTGGACGAGATACTGGCCCGCAACGTCGAAGCGGGCAGGCTGCGCTTCTCCACCTCGCTCACTGAGGCCGCCGAGTTCGGTGACGTCCACTTCATCTGCGTCGGCACCCCGCAGAAGCCCGGGTCCAACGCCGCCGACATGCGCTACATCGACGCCGTCGTCGATGGCCTCGCCCCGCACCTGCACCGCGACACGCTGGTCGTCGGGAAGTCCACCGTCCCCGTCGGCACCGCGGCCCGCCTCACCGAGCGGATCCGCGCCCTCGCCCCGGTCGGCGCGGCCGCCGCGCTGGCCTGGAACCCCGAGTTCCTCCGTGAGGGATTCGCGGTGCAGGACACCCTGCACCCGGACCGGCTGGTCGTCGGCGTCACCTCACCGGCAGCCGAAATCCTCCTGCGTGCCGTCTACGCCCCCGTTCTGGACAGCGACGACACACCGTGGATCTCCACCGACCTCGCCACGGCCGAACTGGTCAAGGTGTCCGCCAACGCCTTCCTCGCCACCAAGATCTCCTTCATCAACGCCATCGCGGACGTCTGCGATGCCGCTGGCGGCGATGTCACCACCGTGGCAAAGGCCATCGGTTACGACGCCCGCATCGGCCCGCGCTTCCTCTCCGCGGGCCTGGGCTTCGGCGGCGGCTGCCTGCCCAAGGACATCCGCGCCTTCTTCGCCCGCGCGCAGGAGCTCGGGGTAGAGGAGTCGCTGGGCTTCCTCAAGGAGGTCGACGAGATCAACATGGGGCGACGGCTGCGTACCGTCGACCTGGCCCGCGAACTCGTCGGCGGCTCCTTCCTCGGCCGCAACATCGCGGTGCTCGGCGCGGCCTTCAAGCCCAACAGCGACGACGTACGGGACTCCCCCGCGCTCAATGTCGCCGCCGCGATCCAGCTGCAGGGCGGCCGGGTCCGCGTCCACGATCCCGCCGCGATCGACAACGCCCGCGCCGTGTTCCCGAGCCTGGACTACGCCCTCGACGTCGACAAGGCGTGCGAACAGGCCGACCTGATCCTCCATCTCACCGAATGGCAGGAGTACCGCGACCTCGACCCCGAGGCGCTGGCCGCGACGGTGCGCAGCACACGGATCCTCGACGGCCGCAACGCGTTGCCGGTGGAGCGGTGGCAGGCGGCGGGGTGGACCGTACGCGCACTCGGCCGGACCTTCGCCGGCGCCACGGTGTGAGCCGGAGCGCTCGGTGAGCCGGTAGAACCGCAGACCGAGGAGCCCGTCGGTACCCCCATGCCGACGGGCTCCTCTCCGTCTCCGCATACCTGGTCGTCCATGCCCTTGAGGACAAGGGCATGGACGCGGCGACTTCGGGAGTCGGCCGGAGACGGCGGGGCTGTCAGCCCGCCGTCAGCTCCGTCAGCGGCAGTGTGTGCTGGGTCTGGAGGACCTTGGCTCGGAGGTAGCGGACGTTGTGGGCGGTGGTGAAGACGCCCGTGGGAACGCGGTGGGCGACCGTGATACCCAGGTCGCGGAGCTGGTCGGCCTTGTCGGGGTTGTTGGAGAGCAGGTCCAGGGAGTCGATGCCGAGGGCCCGGAGCATCTGGGCGGCCGCGGTGTAGTCGCGGCCGTCCTCGGGGAGGCCGAGCGCGGCGTTCGCGGCGTAGGTGTCGAGGCCCTGGTCCTGGAGGGCGTACGCGTCGAGCTTGTTGTAGAGGCCGATGCCGCGGCCCTCCTGGCGGAGGTAGAGCAGGACACCGCCGCGGTCCGCGATCCGTTCCACCGCCTCGCGCAGCTGCGGGCCGCAGTCGCAGCGGGCCGAGCCGAAGACATCGCCGGTCAGGCACTCGGAGTGCAGCCGCACCAGCGGGTCCGCTCCGGGTTCGCCCAGGACTACGGCCAGGTGTTCCAGGCCGTCGGCGAGGCCGTGGAAGGTGACCAGTTCCCCGTCGACCGAGTAACCGTCGCCGAAACGCAGGGGCACGGTGACTCGGGTGCGCACCGTGGCGGTGGGGTAGTCGCGCATGTTGTCTCTCCGGTCCGGTCCAGCGGGTTCGTACATCGGCCCAGTGCTTAAGATTTGAAACATATCCTTGGAAACGCACACTACATGGTGCTTTAAAGTTCAAGCAATGGGGTTCGTGGTACTACGCGCCTCACGCGTCTCGCGCCTCATGGTGTGGATGAACGCCGCCGCCACGGCAGATCTTCCCGAGAAGCCGTGGCATTCTCGCCCTCGATCGCCCGCGTGACCTTCCGGCAGATCTCCTCCAACTGTCCGACCTCCTCGGCGGTCAACTGGTCGAAGAGCGCACTCCGTACCGTCTCCACATGCCCCGGCGCCGCCCGCTCCAGGACGGTCATGCCCTCGTCCGTGAGGACGGCGACATGGCCGCGTTTGTCGCTGGGGCAGCCCTCGCGGCGTACCGTGCCGTCGTTCTCCAGCCGGGTCACGGCGTACGTCAGACGGCTGCGGGTGATCTTCAGGATCTCCGCGAGCTCGGTCATCCGCAGCCGCCGGTCCGGCGCCTCGGAGAGCATGGCGAGGATGGAGTAGTAGAGGTGCGGCATGCCTGCCTGTGCCTGGAGTCCGCGGTCGATCGCGTCGCCGACGAGGGAGGTCGCGGAGATGTACGAGCGCCAGGCGCGCTGTTCTGCGGGGGAGAGCCAGCGGGTCGTCATGCCGCCAGTGTAGGTATTGTTTAAAAGTTGAACCACCATGAGTCGAGCGGACCGGAGACGGTCGGCCACAGGCCACCATTGAGTCGTATCGAGCTGTCGCGAGTTGGAGTGTGCGCCCCATGCCCCACCCCTACGTCCTGTTGTCCGCCGCCGTCTCCCTCGACGGCTTCCTCGACGACACCGGTCCCGAACGGCTGCTCCTCTCCGGTGCGGCCGACTTCGACCGCGTCGACGAGGTACGGGCGTCCAGTGACGCGATCCTGGTCGGCGCCGGCACCCTCCGCACGGACAACCCGCGGCTGCTGGTCAACTCGGCCGAGCGGCGCGCGGCCCGGGTGGCCGCGGGGCGCTCCGCGTACCCGTTGAAGGTCACGGTCAGTGGGTCCGGTGACCTCGATCCCGGCGCGCGGTTCTGGCACACCGGCGGCGAGAAGGTCGTCTACACGACCGACAAGGGCGCCGGGCGGCTGCGCGGTCTGGGGCTGGGGCCGGACACCGAGGTCGTCCCGGTCGGCGCCGAACTGGACTGGCGGGCCGTCCTCGCACACCTCCATGACGTACGAGGTGTGCGGCGCCTCATGGTCGAGGGGGGCGGCCGGGTGCACACGCAGTTGGTACGGGAGGGGCTCGCGGACGAGATCCAGCTCGCCGTCGCGCCGCTGTTCGTCGGGGAGACGGACGCGCCCCGGCTCTTCGGGCCCGGCCCGTACCCCGCCGGGCGGCTGAGGATGGTGGAGACGCGGGCCGTCGGGGACGTCGTACTCATTCGGTACGTTCCCACCTCGCCCGGAGCCGGTGGGCTCGCCTCCGCCGCCGACCGGCGCTGGCTGGGGGTTGCCTGCGAGCTGGCGGCCTTGTGTCCGGCGTCGGAGAGCGCGTTCAGTGTGGGGGCGGTCGTGGTGGCCGCGGACGGGACCGAGCTGGCGCGCGGGTACTCCCGGGAGGGTGGTGATCCCCTGGTGCACGCTGAGGAGGCTGCGCTCGCCAAGGTCGATCCTGCCGATCCCCGGCTCGCGTCCGCCACCGTGTACAGCAGCCTTGAGCCGTGTGCTCGGCGGGCTTCGCGGGCCGTGCCGTGTGCGCGGCTCATTCTTGATGCCGGGGTGCGGAGGGTTGTCACCGCTTGGCGGGAGCCGGACACGTTCGTGGCGGGGGCCGACGGGAACGGGGTTCTGGCGGCGGCGGGGGCCGAGGTCGTCGTGCTTCCTGAGTACGAGGAGCTCGCGGTGGCGCCCAATCGGCATCTGCTGGGGTAGCTCGCGGCGGGGTGGATGGTGCGGCCGTGCGTTTTTTCGCCCCCGCCGCCCCCTACCCGTTCCTTCTTCCTGGGGGCTGCCGCCCCCAGACCCCCGCAGTCGGCCTGAACGGCCCCGTCCTCAAGTGCCGGACGGGCTAAAAGATCTCAGGCGGCCTAAGAGATCCTGCGCCCCCTCGCCCCACACGTAAAGCTGCTCCTGAGCCGGCACAGAGGACAGAGGTAGGAGCAGCGATGGGTTCAGTGGGGCGGCGGGTGGCGGCGGTGCTGGTGGCGCCGCTGTTGGTGGGGCTGGTGGCGTCGTGCGGGATGTCGTCGCAGGGGCGGACGGTGCGGGCGCGGGCGAAGGACGCGGCGTTCGAGCACCCCGGGGTGCTGGTCAGCAAGGACCAGTTGACCGCCGTACGCAGGCATGTGGACGCCGGGGAGCAGCCGTGGCTGCAGGCGTTCCTGGACATGCGGGACAGCAAGTACGGGTCGTACAAGTACGAGGCGAAGCCGTACGCCACCGTCGAGTGCCCGCCCGGCACCCGGGCCGGGCACGGCTGTGTCGAGGAGCGCGAGGACGCGATCGCGGCGTACACGCAGGCGCTGCTGTGGAGCATCACGGGCAAGCAGGAGCACGCCGACAAGGCGGTTCAGATCATGGACGCCTGGTCGGGGAAGGTGAAGAGGCACACGGAGGGGAACGCCGGCCTACAGACCGCGTGGGCCGGGTCCACCTGGGCGCGGGCCGGGGAGATCGTGCGGCACACCGGAGCCACCTGGCCGACGGCGAGCGTGGCACGGTTCCAGGGCATGCTGCGGACCGCCTACCTCCCCGAAGTCAGCAGGAAGGTCCCGGACTACAACGGGAACTGGGACCTCGTCATGACCGACGCCGCCATCGGGATCGCGGTGTTCCTCGACGACCACAAGGCCTTCGACGACGCCGTCGAGCGGTTCCGCCAGCGCGTGCCCGCGTACTTCTACCTCGCGAAGGACGGGAAGGTGCCGCTGACACCCGTCGGCAGCACCGTCGACACCCCGCAGAAGCTGACCACGTACTGGTTCGGGCAGCAGCGCTACACGGACGGGGTCTCGCAGGAGACCTGCCGCAACTTCAAGCACGTCGGGTACTCGCTCGCCGCCACCGCGCACATCGCCGAGACCGCCTGGCACCAGGGCGTCGACCTCTACAGCGGCGTCAAGGACCGGCTGAAGGCCGCGCTCGACTTCCACTCCAGATACCAGATGGGGGAGACGGCGCCCGCGTGGCTGTGCGGCGGGCGGGTCGACCGGAACATGGGGCCTGACCTGGAGGTCGCGCTCAACCACCTGGAGGACCGGCTCGACGTGCACGTCCCGGCCGCCCACCGGCTGGCCGAGCAGACCCGGCCGGCCGGCACGGACGATCTCTTCGTGTCCTGGGAGACGCTCACGCACGCCGGGAATCCGGCCGCCTGAGGGGTGGGCATCCATGCTGGTCCTGGGGGTCCCGCTGATGGCGTATAGTTGCATTCAACGGCGCGGGGTGGAGCAGCTCGGTAGCTCGCTGGGCTCATAACCCAGAGGTCGCAGGTTCAAATCCTGTCCCCGCTACTCAAGGCCAAGGGCCGGAACTCGGATTCACGAGTTCCGGCCCTTGGTGTTTTCCTGTACCCCGGGGGACGCCGGCGTCCCCCGGTCGGCTCACACCGGTCGCCCCCCGGCCCCGCTCCGGGAAATCTGGACGGGTGGGGCAGCAAGCAGGCGAGCAGCGGGCGGGGGATCCGCACGACCGGAGCAATCCGTCCGGCGACCGGAGCGGCGACCGACACGGCGATCCGTACGAGGGTTCGCCCGACCGGCCGCTCGACCCGTCGTACGACCGGTCCGGTGGGCGGTTGCCGGGCGATCCCGTGCCCGACCCCGGGCTTGCGGGCGCGGCGCCGCCCGGACCGGCGGGAACGGACGGGCGGAGGGTCTCGTACACCCAGAGGTTCGTCCGGGTGTTCCCCGCACTGCTCATCGTCGCCGGGATTCTCTACGAGTACTTCACGCCGAAGGACTTCACCGGCGCCCCCCTCTTCACGGCCGCCGTGCTCGTGGCGGCGCCCCTCTACTCGCTGCGCCGCACCGTGGTGACCGGAGCCCTGGCCGTCGTGGGGGCCGTCGCGGTCCAGATGAAGCTCGGGGTGGTCCTGCACGCCGAGTCGGTCACCGAAGCGATCACGGTGGCGACGGCCGCCGCACTGGCCGCCTTCATCAACGTCGTCGTCCGGCGCGGCAACGAGCGGCTCGCCTCCGTCCGTGAGATCGCCGAGGCCGCCCAGCGCGCCGTACTGCCGCAGCCCGAGGAGCGGATCGACGGGCTCGACGTCGCGGCGCGGTACGAGGCGGCGCAGGAGGACGCGTTCATCGGCGGTGACCTCTACGCGGTGCAGGACTCCCCGTACGGCGTACGGCTGATCGTGGGCGACGTACGCGGCAAGGGCATCGGTGCGGTGGCCGCCGTCGCCGTCGTCATCGGGGCGTTCCGCGAGGCGGCCGAGCAGGAGGCGACGCTGGAGGCGGTCGCGGGACGCCTGGAGCGGGCCCTGGCACGCGAGGGCACCCGGCGCGAAAGCCTCGACGCCTTCGAGGGGTTCACCACGGCGGTGCTGGCGGAGATCCCGCACGGCGAGGAGATCGTACGGATCGTCAACCGCGGCCATCCCCCGCCGCTGCTCCTGCGCGCGGACGGCACGCTCGTCTCGCTCGACGCCGAAGATCCCGCACTGCCCCTCGGAATGGGCGAGTTGGGCATGTGGCCCGACCGCGCGCAGCAGGCGGAGTTCCCGCGGGGGGCCATGCTGCTTTTCCATACGGACGGGCTGTCCGAGGCCCGCGACGAACGCGGGCGCTTCTACGATCCTGCGGCGGCCCTCGCCGGACGGACCTTCCCGGCGCCCGAGGCGCTGTTGACCACCCTTGCCGAGGAGGTCCGCCGGCACTCCGGCGGCGGCACGACGGACGACATGGCGCTGCTCGCCGTACGGCGTCCGTGAAAGCCTTCGGTCGCGTTGTCACCAGGGGTGATCGGATGGCGTCCCTCCGCATAACATCTGATACACCGTCAGAAATCCGGTGACCGACAAGTGATGGTCAACTCGCCCGTTTTACGGTGGTGATGACCTGTAAGTCCTGGCCAGAAGCGTTAATGATCAGTCAGAACGGCTTGGAATCCGGTGCCCGCGTCTATTAACGTTCGATAACGCAGCGCGGTAGTCCCAGCCGTCACAAGAGTCGGCTCCGTGCGCACGCGCCGAATCCCGCAAGGGAACCGGGGAACCACCAACTTGGGGTGAATCGAGCGTCTTCCGCGGTGGGAACACCAGCGGTTGACGCGCGTAGGAGACCTTCCTGCTCCGAACCCGTCAGCTAACCCGGTAGGCGAGAAGGAAGGAAAGGAGCACGCCCACGTGGCGTCCAACCCGCCTGCCCAGGCACCCTCGTACCCGCCGAGCCAAACGCACACCTTCGGTTACGGCATGGACGACGAGGGCCCCCGGGAGGAGTGGAATCCCACCGAGGAATCCCTCCCTCCCATCCGCGGCCGGCACCGCGTCTCCAAGCAGCGCGGAGGCGGCGGACTCGCTCGCAGCTCCACCGTTCTGGGCGTCGGCGTCATAGCCGCCGTCGGCGCGGGCGGCATGGCCACCGCGGCGCCCGGTAAGCCGCCGGTGTCGATCTCGGTACCCGACCTGCCGTCCGTCGGCTCGATCCTCTCGGACGACAGCTCCGGCGACGAGGCCAAGGGCTCCACCACCCCGCTCACCAGCGCCGGTCTGACGACCGCCGACACCGAGCAGGGCGCCACGGACGCCGGCGAGGTCCTGCGTTCGCGCATCATGCAGCAGGCCGAGGTCCAGAAGGACCAGGCGGACACCGCGGCCCAGCAGGCCGCCCAGACAGCCGCCGTGAAGAAGGCAGCCGACGCCGCCGCCGCGGAGCAGAAGGCGGCCGAGGCCAAGGAAACCGCCGCGAAGAAGAAGGCGGAGGAGGAGGCCGCGGCCAAGGCGGAGGCCGAGCGCCTCGCCGAGCTCGCCAAGAGCTACACGCTGCCGACCTCCTCGTACACCATCACCTCGACCTTCGGTCAGGCCGGCGCGCTGTGGTCCTCCGGCTACCACACCGGCCTCGACTTCGCCGCTCCCACGGGCACGCTGATCAAGGCGGTCCACAGCGGCACCGTCACGGAGGCGGGCTGGGCCGGGTCGTACGGCTACCGCACGATCCTCACCCTCGACGACGGCACGGAGCTGTGGTTCTGCCACCAGTCGTCGATCAGCGTCAGCGTGGGGCAGAAGGTCGCCACCGGTGATGTCATCGGGCGCGTGGGTGCGACGGGCAACGTCACCGGGGCGCATCTGCACCTGGAGGTTCACCCGGACGGCTCCGAGACCGGGATCGACCCGATGGCGTGGCTGCAGAGCAAGGGGCTCAACCCCTGACGCGTACGGTGCCGTACAGGCGCGTACGTGCGTTGTTCCCTGATCCCCGGCAGCCCTGACGTCATCCCCCCGACGTCAGGGCTGCCGGTCAGGTACGTGCGGAATACAGTCATCCGCTCAGGGCGTTGAATCCTGGCATGACTTCTCTTCGCAAGCTTGGTTCGTCGGACCTCGAGGTCTTCCCGCTCGCCCTCGGCGGCAACATCTGGGGCTGGACCGTCGACGAGGCACAGTCCTTCGCCGTGCTCGACGCGTACGCGGCCGCCGGCGGCAACTTCCTCGACACCGCCGACTCGTACTCGGCGTGGATCGAGGGACACAAGGGCGGTGAGTCCGAGACCATCATCGGCAAGTGGGTCAAGGCGCGCGGCAACCGCTCCGACATCGTGATCGCCACCAAGGTCAGCCAGCACCCCGACTACCCGGGGCTGTCCGGCGACAACATCAAGGCCGCGGCCGACGCGTCGCTGCGCCGTCTGGACACCGACTACATCGACCTCTACTTCACGCACTTCGACAAGCCCGAGGTGCCGGTCGAGGAGATCATCGGCGCCCTCGACGAGCTGGTGAAGGCCGGCAAGGTGCTCAACATCGCGGCATCCAACATCTCGCCCGAGCGGCTCCAGGAGTCCCTGGACCTCTCCGACCGCGAGGGCCTCGCCCGCTACGTCGCCCTCCAGCCGGAGTACAACCTGGTCTCGCGCGACACCTACGAGGGTCCGCTCCGCGACATCGCCTCCCGCTCGGGCCTGGCGGCCGTCCCGTACTACGGCCTCGCGTCCGGCTTCCTCACCGGCAAGTACCGCCCGGGTACGACGGTCGACTCGCCGCGTGCGGCGGGCGCGGCCAAGCACCTGGAGACCGACCGGGGCCCGCGTGTGCTGGCCGCCCTCGACGAGGTCGCCCAGACCCACGACGTCCCGGTCGCCACCGTCGCCCTGGCCTGGCTCGCCGCCCAGCCGACGGTCGCGGCGCCGATCGCCTCCGCGCGGTCCGTGGAGCAGCTTTCGGCACTGCTGGGAGTGGCGGACCTCGTCCTCACGGACGCGGAGCTGGGCAGGCTGACGGAGGCGTCGGCGTAATCAGTCGCCGCGGTACCTGACGTACTACGAGCGGTACGGGTTGTACGCGGGGTACGGCGTCGCCGTCCCGTAGGGCTGCCAGTAGGGCTCGGTGTGCGCGGGCGCGTACCCGTACGTGGGCCAGGGCGGCGGCGGGACCGCTGCCGCTGCCCGGGCCGCGTACGCCAGGGCCGGGCGGGCGATCTCGCGGCGGCGCCACAGCTCGTGGAGCAACTCCCGCTCCCGTACGACGAAGTCGGCGCCCGCGCGGCCGTCGCGCCCCCGGTGCCGCAGGAACGCCAGCGAGGTCGCGTACGCCTCGTACTCGGCGACGGAGCGGGCGGCGGGCTTGCCGAGATGGCGGGCGGCGTACCTGCGGGCGATCCGGCGCGCCTGCATCGAGCCGAGCGCGTACGGCTCGGGCACGGACAGCCAGCCGGCGGCGGCGTACGCGGGCAGTTCCGCACGCACGGTGCGCAGTTCCCGCTGCCGGGTCCAGATGATCAGCCCGGTCAGCAGGGCGAACGCGGGCACCATGAACGTGGCGTACACCGCGAAGAAGCCGAACTCGCCGAAACTCGACGAGCCGTTCCACATAGCGTGCATGCCCATGGCGAGCAGGAGCCCGGCGAGGGGCAGCAGGACGCGGCGCACATGGTGGCGTTCGGCGGACAGGGCCGCGATGCCGAAGCCGATGCCGGTCAGGACCGTGAACAGCGGGTGCGCGAAGGGTGACATCACCACGCGGACGAAGAAGGTGGCGGCGGTGACCGACATGAGCCCGCGGTCGCCGCTGAGCTGGTCGGTGCCGAAGGCGGTGCCGAGGTAGAGGATGTTCTCGGTGAAGGCGAAGCCGGTGGCGGTGACCCCGGCTATGACGACCCCGTCGACGATCCCGGTGAAGTCCCGCCTGCGGAAGAGGAAGACCAGCAGGACGGCAGCCGCCTTCGCGGACTCCTCCACGATGGGCGCTATGACGGTCGCGCCGAGGGTGTCGGCATTCGTCGGGTCGGCGGTGGCCGTCGCTATCCATCGCGTCGCGAAACTGTTGGCGACGATCGCTATGAGCGCGGCGGCGCAGGCACCCCAGGCGAAGGCGAAGAGCAGGTTCCGCCAGGGGCCCGGGTCGACGCGGTCCAGCCAGCGGAACGCGGCGATCAGGAGTGGGACGGGGAGTACGGCGAGACCGAGGCCGACCAGGAAGCCCTCGGTGCCGGTCTGCTGGCGGACGAGGGCAAGGATCACCAGCCCGGATATCGCGAGCAGGGTGACCAGCGCGCCGTAACGCACCCACCTTCTCCGCCACCAGTGCGCACGCTGCCGCGGTGCACCGTCGGCGGGGCCGGCGGGGTGCGTCGGGTACGGAGGGCTGGTGGCCACGGCATCGACCCTAACGAGGGAGGGGCGCTGCCCGCGACGGTGCATGGTGTCCGGTGTGGTGGCCGGTGCCGTCTTGGGGGATCAGTCGCCGACGGATTGCTGGTCCCGGTGCTGTACGCGCCGGAACAGCAGGTCGTTCACCACATGACCCTTGTCCAGTCCCTGGCCCTCGAAACGGGTCAGCGGCCGGAAGTCCGGACGTGGCGCGTAACCGCCGTCGGGCCGGGTGTTCTCGAAGTCGGGGTGCGCACTCAGCACTTCGAGCATCTGTTCGGCGTACGGTTCCCAGTCGGTCGCGCAGTGGATCACGGCGCCCGGTCGGAGGCGGGTCGCGGCGAGACCGAGGAACTCCGGCTGGATCAGCCGCCGCTTGTGGTGCCGCTTCTTGGGCCAGGGGTCGGGGAAGTACACGCGCAGGCCACTCAGGGAGTCCGGTGTGAGCATCTCCCTGAGCAGGATGATCGCGTCGCCGTTGGCCACCCGGATGTTGGACAGCCCGTTCCGGTCCGCGAGATTGAGCAGGTTGCCCTGGCCGGGGGTGTGGACGTCGACCGCCAGGATCCCGGTCTCCGGGTCCTCGGCCGCCATCTGCGCGGTGGCCTCGCCCATCCCGAACCCGATCTCCAGTACGACGGGACCCTCGCCGCCGAACAGCTCCGCGAGGTCCAGCGTGCGCTGCCCGTCGATATCCAGGCCCCATTTGGGCCACAGCCGCTGCAACGCGTCCGCCTGCCCGATCGTCACCCGGCTCCGGCGCGGCTGAAAACTCCGAATCCGCCGCTCGAAGTGGGACCCGGCGGGATCGGGCTTCGGCCCGTCGGGGAAACGGGGCTCGCCCTTGGGGCGGGGGACTTGGGGGGAGGCGTTGGGCTCAGACACAGTGGGGTTCATTTTACGGGGGGCGGGGGCTGGGGGTTTCAGCCCGTCCGGCGTTTGAGGACGAGGCCGTTCAGGCCGAGGGTGGGGGTCTGGGGGCGGCAGCCCCCAGGTACGGGACGGGTAGGGGCGGAAGGGCGAACCAGCGTCCATGAGCGGTTCCGCCGCAGGGCCCGGGCGGCGAACCAGCGTCCATGAGCGGTTCCGCCGCGGGGCCCGGGCCGCCCTCACGTCCCCGCCAGCGCCCCCAGTGCCCGCCGGGCAACCTCCCGCCCGATCGGCAGCGAAGCCGTGGCCGCGGGCGACGGCGCGTTCAGCACGTGTACCGTCCGGGGCCCCTCCCGGATGAGGAAGTCGTCCACCAGGGTGCCGTCACGGAGCACCGCCTGCGCCCGGACCCCGGCACGGGCGGCCACAAGGTCGCCCTCGGTCACCGCGGGCAACAGCCGCCGCACGGCCCCCGTGAACGCGCGCTTGGACACCGACCGCCGTAGCTCCCCCACCCCGTACCGCCAGTGCCGCCGCGCTATCCGCCAGGCCCCGGGCCACGCCAGTGTCGCGCCCAGCTCAAGCGGACGTACGACACCCCACCCGTACCCCTCCCGGGCGAGCGCGGGCACCGCGTTGGGTCCGATGTGCACGCCCCCGTCGATTCCCCGGGTGAGATGCACCCCGAGGAAGGGGAACGCCGGGTCGGGCACGGGATACACCAGCCCATGGACGAGCTCGGGCCGCGCCAGCGTGTAGTACTCGCCACGGAAGGGCACGATCCGCATCCCGGGATCGTCTCCCGCAAGCCGGGCGATCTCGTCGCAGTGCAGCCCCGCGCAGTTGACCAGCACGCGCCCGCGGACAACCGCCCCGTCGGCCATGCGGACGGCGGCGCCGAGTCCGGAGCGCCGGTCGATACGGACGACGTCCGCGCCGTACCGGATCTCCGCGCCGGAGGACTCCGCGAGCTGCCGTGCCACCGCGACGAAGTCGCAGATCCCGGTCGTGCCGACATGGATGGCGGCGAGCCCGCGCACCTCGGGCTCATACTCCGCTATCTGGGCGGGGCCCAGCTCCCGCACCGGAATGCCGTTCTCCCGGCCGCGCTGGACCAGTCCGTGCAGCCGGGGCAGCTCGGCCTTCTCGGTGGCGACGATCAGCTTGCCGGTGACGGCGTGCGCGATGTCGTACTCCGCACAGAACTTGACCATCTCGGCGGCGCCCCGCACCGCGTACCGCGCCTTCAGGGAGCCCGGGCGGTAGTAGATCCCGCTGTGGATCACCCCGCTGTTGCGCCCCGTCTGGTGGCGGGCCGGGGCACGCTCCTTCTCCAGCACCGTGACCCGGGTGCCGGGCGCCGCGCGCGTGATCGCATACGCCGTGGACAGCCCGACGATCCCGCCGCCGATCACCAGCACATCGCAGTCGTACCCGCTCCGCACCCGCACCACCTCCCGGCTTCAAGAGTGCACTGCGCCACTGACAATGCCTTCAAACCAGGGGAGGCGGCCCAAGGAGCCCCGCAGGGGCGACCAGGGGCGCGGGGAACCTCGCGACCAGCCACTGATCACCCGCGCTCCGAAGGCGGCACCAGCCAGGCAGACGCGTCCCCAACCTCACAGGACCTAGGCCGGTGCCATGAGCAGCGGCCGCGCCCGCTCCCGCAGCTCCACCACGCGCGGTTCGTCGCCGTAGGGCTCCAGCCGGTGCAGGAGGTCCTTCACGTACTCCGTGGTGCGCGCGGAGGAGATGCGCCCGGCGACCTCCACCGCTCGGACGCCCTGCTCGCAGGCCGCGTCCAGATTGCCCGACTCCAGTTCGGCGACCGCCGAGACCACCAGCCGCAGACCGTGGGAGCGTACGAACTCCTCGGTCGGCTGCGACAGCGCCTGCTCGGTGAAGCGGCGCACCTGGCGTGGTGCCTTGAGATCGCGGTAGCACTCGGCGGCGTCGGCGGCGAAACGGTCGTACGAGTAGAAGCCGAGCCAGGAAGGGTCGTTGTCACCGTCCCGGGCCCGCTCCAGCCAGCCTTCGGCGGCCCGCAGGGCCGCGCCGGCCGCATGGGCGTCACCGGTGCGTGCGTGCGCGCGTGCCTCGACGAGCCGGAAGAAGCTCATGTTGCGGGCGGTGGCCAGGCCGCGGTTGCGCTCCAGGGCGGCCTGGGCGAGGTCGACGCCCTCGTCGCCGAAGCCGCGGTAGGTCGCCTGGAGGGACATGGAGGCCAGTACGTAGCCCCCCAGGGGCACGTCGGCGGCCGCCCGGGCCAGCCGCAGGGCCTGGATGTAGTAGCGCTGGGCGGCTTCCTGCTGGCCGGTGTCGAAGGCCATCCACCCGGCGAGGCGGGTGAGTTCGGCACTCGCCCCGAACAGGGCCCTGCCGACCTCGTCGGAGTACGAGCCGAGCAGCAGCGGCGCCGCCTCCACCCTCAAGCACTCGGGCACCATGGAGGAACGCCAGTCGCCGCCCCCGTACTTGGAGTCCCAGCGCCTGGCGTCCTCGGCTGCCTCGCGCAGCTTCAGCACATCGCTGTGGCCGACTTTCTGCGGCGCTCCGGAGCCCTCACCGGGGCTCGCCTCGCGCGCCACCGAGCTGTCGGCCGGGGTTATCAGCCACCGCGAAGCGGGAGTTGCGTAAGCGCTCACTGCGAACGATCCGGCGAGCGACTGCCAGATACCGCCGCCGGCCCGGCGCCCGGCGAGGTCGAGGCGGTACAGCTCCGTCGCCGACCGCACCGCCTGCCCGACGTCACGAGGGAAGGCGAGACCCACCTCCGGCGCGGGATCCGCGTCCGCCAGGCCGATCTCGTGGAGCGGCACGGGACGGCCGAGTTTCTGGCCGATCGCGGCCGCGATGAGGTGCGGCGCGGCACCTTGGGGCACCATTCCCTTCGACACCCAGCGCGCCACCGACGTCTTGTCGTAGCGAAGAGTCAACCCGCGTTGAGCGCCAAGATCGTTGACGCGACGCGCGAGTCCTGCGTTGCTGATTCCCGCGAGGGCGAGAACGGTGCCGAGTTTTTCGTTCGGCCCGCGTTGCTCCCTGGACATGCGCCACCCCTCGACACAGACGGCTGCCGCGCTGGCATAACCACCCGGCATTCGTAAACCCAGCGTAGTTCGCTGCATCCCAAGCGTTAAGGGGCGTAGTTCCGGATGGCGGGATTGTGGTCCGTACGACAGTACGGACGGTTGCGGTGTGCTCCCGTTGTGTGGCTGTGCGCCCGTCCGTGCGCTCTTCTCC
This sequence comes from Streptomyces sp. NPDC087263, assembly GCF_044744645.1. Classification (NCBI taxonomy): domain Bacteria; kingdom Bacillati; phylum Actinomycetota; class Actinomycetes; order Kitasatosporales; family Streptomycetaceae; genus Streptomyces; species Streptomyces sp. NPDC087263. The sequence goes on along the minus strand of NZ_JBIUYT010000015.1, from coordinate 17,189 downwards.
GGCCACCGGGGGAGCGCTTCCATGGATGATGCGTGGGTCGGCCCGCTGTACTGGATCCAGTGGGCTGGGGGACACCGCCGCCTACATCCCCGCGGGCGGCGGACCGGTCCGGGAGGCGAACTCCGCCTCCCGGACTGTGCGTTGGCGAAGCGGTGCGGAAGGCCTGTACGGAGCGTGTGCGGACCTGACCGCCAAAAGCCGATTTGGCTGAAAATCAACGGTGGTCTTTGCGGGCAATTAGCGCTCCTACCACGTCACTTGAGGGCGCACGGGGTGTTTTTGGGGAGTGTATCGGGGGCGCATTCACGTCGCAGATTCGGTGGTGGTTGGTTATCGGTCCGTCTCCGGACGGTCGCGGATCTGCTGCCCGACGGTCGCGGGTCCGCTGCGGTCGGTCGTTGGTCGGTTGCCGGTCGGTCGCGGGTCGGTCCTCGTTCCGTCGCTCGCTCGTCCGTCGCTCGTCCGTCGATCGTTCGGTGCCGGTATGTCCTCGGTGTCTTGCTGTCGACTTGCTCCTGACGGGCTCAATACACCCCTACGGGGGCGCACTTCAGGGAGCGCAAGCCGCCCCAGGTGCCCTCCCGTGTGCCTCCTTCGTGGCAGCATGGTGCCCGTTCGTACGGTGCACTGGTTGTCCACAGCCTGTGGAGGCGGCGATGCGATGGTTGGTGGGGTGGAGCAGCACCGTCGCCAGAGCGCCTGAAATCGGCTCGGCGGGTGCCACGGGAAGCGACGGGGAGACCGTTCACCCGGTGGGTTCCCAACTCCTGTGGGGCGACCCCGATCCGCTCTGGGCCGTCGGCGACTGGCGCCCCGACGAGGTCCGCGTCGTGAAGGCCGACGAGCAGAACCGGATGGCCGTCCTCGGCGTCTGCGGAGCCTCCGACGAAGAACTGCGGGTGGGACTCTTCGCCGCGCGCGGCGGCGCACTTCGCCATCTCACCGCCTGGTCCGGCAGCTACACCGCCGTCGTCCAGGTCGGCCGCCGCCTCATGGTCGCGGGCGACCTCGCGGGCGCAAGGCCCGTCTTCTACACCCCCTGGGCGGGCGGTACGGCGTACGCGACCGCCGCCCTGCCGCTGGCCGACCTCATCGAGGCCAACCTCGACTTCGGGCACCTGGCGGCGATGCTGGCCGCCCCCGACGTACCGGCCGCGGTGCAGGACTCGACCCCGTACGAGGGCGTACGGCGCATTCCGCCGGGGCATGCGCTGATCCTGCGCGCCGGGGCGCGCGAGATCGCAAGCTACGAGCAGACCACCTCCCTCGCCGTCGCCACCCCCTCGGCCGATCCCATCAGCGCGGTGGACGCCGTACGCGACGCCCTTGTAGAGGCCGTACGCGCCCGTCTCGCCGCGCCCCGGCACGTGCCGGGGACCGATGTGGACCCCGGGCCCGTGCCCGGCATGGGGCCCGCCGAGCGGCGGGCCGCGCGCGGGATGCCCGTCCCGGGGATCGGCGCCGACCTCTCCGGAGGGCCTGCCTCGGCCACGCTGGCGCTGCTCGCGGCGGGGCTCCCTGGGGCGCCCGGGACAGTCCTGGGGCACGGCACGGGCGCCGGTGAGCGTCTCCTGGCGGTCACTTTCAACGACCTCGCCGTCGGCGGGCGGGAATCGGAGCTGGAACGGGCGGGCTCGCTGGCCGCGAATCCCCGGCTCCACCATGTGGTGGTCACCGGGGGCGAGGAGACGCTCCCTTACGCCGACCTGGAGGGGCCGCTCACCGACGAGCCGGGGCCGTCCCTCGTGACCGCCGCGCGGCACCGGGCCCGGCTGTCCTCCGGGAGCGCGGATCACTTCACGGGGTACGGCGCCCGGCAGGTCATGGACGCCCACCCGGCCCGGCTCGCCGACCTCCTGATGGACCGCAAACGCCGTCACCTGGTGAAGCCCGTCGCCGCGCTCACCAAGGCGGACGGGTCCGTCATGGTCCCCGCGCGCGTGTACGGCGCGGCACGCAAGCTCGCCCGTACGCCGTACCGCACCGGGGTCGACGTCCTCGCCGACCGCCTGATGCAGCGCCGGTTCGACGAGCCGGGCGGTGCCGTCGGGGCCTCGCTCGCGGCGCTCACCTGGGCCAGACCCGGGCCCGCCGCGCGCTGGCTCACCGGTGAGGCGCTGGCTGAAGTATCGGTTCGCCTACAGGTTGTCTCGGGCCGGGCCGGCGTCGGTCCCGGGCAGCGGCCGGGCGACTTCCGCGCGCGAGCCGCCCTCGCGCGCCACGCGTCCGATCTGCGCGTCCTGGAGCAGGCCGCCGAGGTCCGTTTCCAGCGGCTGCACACGCCGTTCCTCGACAACCAGGTCGTCCGCGCGTGCCGTGCCCTTCCAGAGGCACTGCGGGTTCAGCCCGGCGCCCGGGCCGCGATCCTCCGTACGGTGCTGGAGGGGGCCGGGGTGGGGGATCTGCCGCCCGGATGGGGCGCGCCGTCCCACGCCTCCTCGGCGGCTGCCGCACGTACGGGGCTGCGGGTCGCCGCGGATTCCCTGATCGCTCTGTTCGACACGCCTCTGCTGGCGCAGGCCGGGCTGGTGGAGGCACGCGTCGTCCGCAAGGCGCTGCGCGCGGCCGCCTCGGGGGAGCCGCTGCCCTTGGACGGGCTGGCGGATCTCGTCTCCCTTGAGGTGTGGTTGCGGCGGTTGCTGGGTCGGCGGGGGACCTGTTGGACGGGGACGCCCGCTCGGCAGCGGGCGGTGCCGGCGGGGATTGTGCCGCAGGGGCGGGCGTTGGGTGCGGGGGCTGCCCGCCGGGGTTAGCTGGCCGGTGCCTTGTGCCGGTGCCCGTGGGTGCGCGCTGTCCGGTGCGGGTGCGTGTGCCGTCTGGTGGGTGGGTCGGGGGCGTGCCGGTACGTCCCGCCCGTCGCCGCCGGATCAGACGTTGGGCAAGGGGTGGCGGGTCCGGTGACGCGGGCGTACGCGACGGGCATGTGGACGTACCGGCACGCCCCCTTCCGTCGTCGTTCGGCTGCGGGCCGTGGGGGTTCCGATCGCCGCCCCACTTGCGTTTCCACCCACCCATCCATCCGCGGGGTTCGGAGCTTGAGGTCGAGGTGGTGCCATCCCGGGTCCCACCCACCTGAGGGAGTTTTCCTGTGCCGTCGTGGGTCGGGGAGAGATTTTCAGCCTGTCCGGCGTTTGAGGACGAGCGTGTTCAGCGCGATGCGGGGGTCTGGGGGCGGCAGCCTCCAGGTACGGGACGGGTAGGGGCGGAGGGGGCGAAAGAAGGTTGTGGTTGGTCGTCCGCGTCGGGGTATCTCGGGGGCTCGCCGGAGAAAAGGCGGTGCTGCGGAGGGGTGGGGGCGGGGAGAATGGGTGGGTGCGGTACGGGATTCTGGGGGTGACCCAGGTGGAGGACGACCGGGGGGCCCTGGTGGCGGTGGGCGGCCCCCGGGTCCGCGCACTGCTCGCAGCCCTGGCCCAACGCCCCGACCGCACGGTCACCCCGGAGACCCTGATCGACGAGGTGTGGGCCGCCGAGCCCCCACAGGACGCGCCCGCCGCACTACAGGCCCTGGTCGGCCGCCTGCGCCGGGCGATCGGCAAGGACACGGTCACCTCGGAGGCAGGCGGCTACCGCCTGAGGGCCGCCAAGGACGACGTGGACCTGTTCGTCTTCGAGCACCTCGTGGCAAAGGGCAGGTCCGCACTCGCAAGCGACGACGCCACGACCGCCGCCACCCACCTGCGCGACGCCCTCGCCCTCTGGCGGGGCCCCGCCCTCGCGGACCTCCCCGACCGCACCGCCGCGACCCGCCCGGAAGCCCTGCGCGCGGAGGCGACCCGGACCCGTGTCGAGGCCGACCTGCGACTCGGCCGCGCCGATGACGTCGTACCGGAGTTGAAGGAACTGACGGAGGCTCACCCGTACGACGAAGCGCTGCACGCCCTGCTCATCCGCGCCCTGCGCGACGCCGGCCGTGGCGCGGACGCCCTGGCCGCGTTCGAGAGGACGCGGCGCCGCCTGACGGACGGGCTGGGAACGGATCCTGGGCCGGAACTCCGCGCGCTGCACGGGGAGTTGCTGGAATCCGGGGCCGAGGCCGGGGTGAGGTCGGGGAACGGGAGACCGCCCCGGACGGCGGGTGCGGAGCGGCGGGCTCAGCAGCCGACGGCTCAGGACGCGGTGGCTCAGAATCCGGCGCCCGGCGACCCCTCGCGTTCCGCCCGGAACGGCAACATTCGTCCGCGTCTGAACTCGTTCGTGGGGCGGGAACCCGAAATCGACGCCATCCGTTCGGATGTGCAGAGGGCACGACTGGTCACACTGACCGGACCGGGGGGTTCGGGCAAGACCCGTCTCGCCGAGGAAGCCGCCGCCGGGCTTCCCCAGGCGTGGCTGGTCGAGCTCGCGCCGCTCGACCGGCCGGAGGCGGTCCCCGGTGCCGTGGTCAGCGCCCTCGGTCTGCGCGAAACCGTGCTGATCACCAACGAGATGGCGGGACCTCAGGACGACCCGGTCGCCCTGCTCGTCGAGTACTGCGCGCCGCGCAACCAGCTCCTGATCCTTGACAACTGTGAACACGTCATAGGCGCCGCCGCCGAACTCGCCGAAACCCTGCTGACGCACTGCCCCGGGCTCACGATCCTCGCCACCAGTCGTGAACCCCTTGGCGTGCCGGGCGAGTTGCTGCGCCCGGTCGAGCCCCTGCCGCCCGATCCGGCGCGCCGCCTCTTCCTGGAGCGGGCGTCGGCCGTCCGTCCCGACGCGGACGCCGAGTTCCACGACTCGGCGGCGGTGGACGAGATCTGTCGGCGGCTCGACGGTCTGCCCCTGGCCATCGAGCTGGCTGCCGCGCGGCTACGGCTGCTCACGGCCCGGCAGATCGCCGACCGGCTCGACGACCGCTTCCGGCTCCTCACCTCCGGAAGCCGCACGGTGCTGCCCCGCCAGCAGACCCTGCGCGCCGTCGTCGACTGGTCCTGGGACCTGCTCGACGAGCGGGAGCGGACCGTTCTGCGCGAGGCGTCCGTCTTCGCGGGCGGCTGGGACCTGGTGGCCGCGGAGGCGGTGTGTACCGGCCCCGCAGCCGACCTCGTCGGCTCGCTCGTGGACAAGTCCCTGATCGTCGCAACGGCGTACGACGGAGGCGGGGAGGAAGGCGGGGGAGGCGGCGGCATGAGGTATCGCATGCTGGAGACGATCCATGAGTACGCCGCCGAGCGCGCCGCCGAGGTTCCCGAGCAGCGTGCCGAGGCCGAGCGGCGCCATCGCGCGTGGGTGCGCGCGCTGGTCGAGGAGGCCGAGCCGCTGCTGCGCTCCGCCGAGCAACTGCCGTGGATCCGGCGGCTGGAGACCGAGCTCGACAACATCCGGGCGGCCGTCTACCGCACCGTTCTCGTCCGTGACGAGGAGGAGGCCGGCGCCCTCGTCCTCGCCATGGGCTGGTTCTGGTGGCTGCGCAACTTCCGCCGCGAGGGCGCGGAGTGGACGGACCTGGTGCTGCGGCTGTGCGCGGTCAGCGCCGGCGTCACTCCGTCCGCCCCCGGTCGGTGCGGCAGGCCGGGCGACTCTCCCGACCGCGACCAGGACGCACCCCTCGCCTTCCTGGCCGCCGTCGACCCGGTGGCGGCCTTCCTCGAAGCCCCCGCATCCGCCCCCGACCACGACGAGCATCACCCGCTGTACGCCATGCGGATGAGGCTGCGCATGCTGTACCTGTTCATGAAGGTGGAGATCGACCCGCTGGCCGGGCAGGAGGACGGGCCGATGCGGGAGTACACCGCGCGTGTGCGGTCCGTCTTCGAAAAGGGTGGCCCGGAAGCGGCAATTCTCCCTGGCATCATCTGGCCACTGGCCGCCTACTACATGGGCAGCACGGAGGACCTGCGGCCCGCCATGGACGCCGCGATCGCCAACTGCCGTCTGTACGGCGGTGAGTGGGAGGTCGGCTTCATCCTGATGTTCCGTACGCACCTGGCCGTCGACGCCCCCGGCGGGATGCCCGGCGTGGACGACGACCTGGCCGAGCTGCGCGTGCTCAGCCGCCGGGTGGGCGACCGCTGGATGCGGGCCCTGGTGTGCAGCGCGGCCGGTGAGGCGGCCATGTCACGCAGTCTCTTCGACGAGGCGAAGGGGGAGTACGAGGAGGCGCTGCGGCTCTCCTTCGAGGTGGGCGCGTACGCCGAGACGCCCTTCCTCACGGCGCGGCTGGCCGAGATCGCCTATCGCGAGGGCGATCGTTCCCGGGCGCTGGCGGCTCTGGACGAGGCGAGCGCCGCGTCCGATCGGTACGGGGTGCCGGACGCCCGTGCGTTCGTCCACCTGCTGCGGGCCCAGGTCGCCCTGGACGACGGGGAGGTCGCCCTCGCCCACGAAATGTACGAGCAGGCACGCGTGGAGGGCTTCCGCGGTACCCCGCCTCCGCAGTTCATGGCGGCACTGGACTTGGTCGACGCGGTCATCACGGCCGCCCGGTGCGGCCCGGAGCACGGTCTGCGGAAGCTGTCCGACGCCCTGCCGGCGGCGGTGTCCGGACGCTGCGCCGATGTGGTGCTGGCCGCCCTCGTCGACTGCGCCGCCGGCCTTCTCTCCGAGCTGGGCGACCATCCGCGTGCGGCCCGTCTGCTCGGTGTCGGTACGCGATGGCGGGGCGGCCATCCCCGGTGTGCCCAGGAGCGTACGGCGGCCGAGCGCACGGAGGCCGCCGCGATCACAGCCCTCGGCCCCGTCCGCTACAGGTCCGAGCGCGCCGCGGGCGCCGACTTCACCCGGGACGACGCCCAGCGGGACATGGCCGGGGCGCTGAAGGAATATCCCGCCGACGTCTAGTTGGCTGGCTCGGAGGAGCATTCCGTCGACGGAGTATCCCGTCGACGTCTAGCTATGCGGATTTGAGAAGCACTTCGCCGACGCGTGGCTAGCCGGCTCTGCGGAGCACCCGACGCCTGACCGCGCGGCTGGGCGGAGCACCTCGCCGACCGCTACCCCTGTTCGCGCCGCCCACCCACCCGAACTCACTCGCACAGGAACTTCGACTCCGCCCAGTCCGCCAGTGCCGTCGAGTCGAGGACGGAGTGGGGCTCGACGACGAGGCGGATGGTCTTGCGGCCGGCGAGGTTCACATGGAGGGGGATCGCCTGGTCGCCGCCCTTGACGAGCGGCGACTGCCACATGCGGGAGCCGTCCGCGTACACGGAGAAGCGCACCTGGCCCAGGCCCAGTGTCATGTCGTCGATGCCGACCACGGCGTCGTACGCCGAGCAGTTGCGGTTGAGGTCGATGGTGACGGAGGAGTGGCCGTGGACGGTCACCCCGTGCACGTACTGCTTGTCCGCGATCGACACCCCGAAGCGCTGCCACACCCAACTGCTCTCGCCGAGCCGCATCTCGGGCTTGGTGCCGTCGCCGTTGACGTTGTAGTCCAGCTCGCTCCACTGGTAGACGACCGGCGCGGGCGGAGGCGGCGGTGTCGGAGTGGGGGGCGGGGGAGGCGTCGGCCTGGGCGTGGGCTTCGGCTTCGCCGGGGTGGGCGACGGCTTGGGCGTGGGTGTGGGCTTCGGGGTGGGGGTGGGCGTCGGAGTGGGGGTGGGTTCAGGTGCCGCCACCACAGGCGGCTTGGGCGCGGGTGCCTTCTTCGGCGGCTTGGGCGACGGCAGGGGTACCTCGGCGGCGGGCGAGGTGGCCGGCTTGGCCTCGGGCTTCTTGGGCGGTGTCTCGTTGCCGGCCAGGGCGAGCGCCAGCGCCGCCGCGGCCACCGCGACGACACCCGCGGCGATACCGGCCTTGACCGGCGCGCCCAGCCCCTCCGAGGCGGCCGCGCCGCCACCCGCGCTCGCCCCGCCGGAGCTGCCGCCCGCCGCGGCGGCCGCACCTGCCGCACCCGCGCCGGCCCCACCGGCGATGAGCGCGGCGGCCTTTGCGTACCCGGCGGCACCGAACCAGCCGATGACCGCGATCGGCACGAGCGACGGGATCCCGCTGGCGACTTCCTTGATCTGGCCCGCCGCCAGGCGGCACTTGGCGCACTCATCCAAGTGCTTGCGCAGCCCGCGCTCGGCGCGCATCCGCAGCCCGCCGCGGGCGTGGGCGCCGAGCCGGTCGGCGTAGCGCGCGCACTCCTCGTCCATGGTGAGCGTGGCGCTCACATGCGCCTGGAGGTAGGCCTGCTTGAGGCCTTCGCGGGCGCGACTGGCCAGCACCCGCGTGCCGTTGGCGTCGAGCCCGAAGAGGGTGGCGACATCGCTCGGCGACTCGTCCTCGACCTCGGTGTGCCACAGCACGGCCTGCCAGCGCTCCGGCAGCGACCGGAACGCCTGCATGGCCATGGACTGCTCGGCCTCGTGCATCGCGCGCACATCCGCGCCGAGGTCGAGAGTGTCGTCGTCGGACACCTCCGAGCTCCGGGCGGCCTGCGCGGCGAACACCGCGAAGTCCTCGACCAGTTGCTCCCGCTTCGCCGTCTTCGTCCAGTTCGCGGCGACCCGGCGGACGGTCGTGAGCAGATACGCGCGTACGGCGTGCTCGGGGCCACTGCCGCCGCGTACGGCCTGCAGCATGCGGGCGAACACCTCGGCCGTGAGGTCGTCCGCGGTGTGCGTGTCACGGCAGCAGGTGCGGGCGTACCGGCGCACGGCCTCGGCATGGCGCCGGTACAGCCCCTCGTACGCCGTGTCGTCACCCGCGCGCATCCGCTCGATCAGATCGGCGTCGGACGACGGCAGATCGGCCGGAGAGAGATCGATCGGAGAGAGATCGGCCGGAGACGACGGATCGAACGGAGGCGGGTCGAACGGAGGGGGCAGGACGCTGCCGCCGTCCCGCCGGTCGAACCGGTCCCGCTGCGGCGGAACGCTGGGATCGGTCCCGCTGTCCGAGGGCGCGGCACCCGGAGTGCCGCCCTGCGGACCGCCCTGTGGACCGCCCTGTGGACCATCTTGCGGACCACCCTGGCTGGGTACCTGTTGCGACGGCAGCCCGCCGGTCTCCGTGCCGCCGTCCGCGCCACCGTCACCGAGTGACTCGTCCCGCCCGTCAAAGCTCATCGCGGAAAGCCCCCGCCTGCACACTCGGACCCGAATACGGGCAAGACTGCCACAGGCACAAGGGGCTTGACGCCCCCGTGGGGACCTACCACTCGTCCGTGGGGACTTCCCATACGCCAGCACTAGCCGTCACTCTTTTGGGGAATAGTCAACAAACGGCTCCCGGCAGGGAGTTGGCGCCGCGCCTGGAATGTCCGAAGCGTGACCGGTGGGCCCGGTGGGCCCGGTGGGCCCGGTGGGCCCGGTGGACCCGGTGGACCCGGTGGACCCGGTGCGCGAGTGACGAAGTGACGCAGCACCCGCGCCCGGACAGAACCAGGTGCTCGTGGTGGCTGGTGGTCAGTGGCTGGTCGTGGGTGGTTGGTGGTGGCGGCGGTCGGTGGTGGTTGGTGGTTGGTGGTGGCGGTCGGTGGTGGTTGGTGCCGCTCACGCCGGGCGTGAGCGCAGCCCCTCCAGCAGGATGTCGAGGAGCCGGGCCGAGGCAGCCGCCTGCTGAGCGGCGTCCGGCAGCGAGGGCGCCGCCGTCGCGATCACCAGCAGTACGTCCGCCACGGTCACGTCCGCCCGCAGCTCGCCCGCCGCACGCGCCCGCTCCACCAGCCGGCCCACCACGTCCAGCAGTTGCGCCGCACCCGCGTCGTCCGCCCCCGCGATCAGTACCTCCTCCGCGGGCACCGGCCGCTGCTCGACGAGCCGCAGTTCGGAGGCGGGTTGGGACCGCTGCTGCGGCACCCGTGCGTCCTCCGCCTCCGTGCCGTCCTCCGCGACGCCGACCCGCAGCACCTGCGGCGGCAGCAGCCGCCCGGCGCCCGAGGCCACCGACGTGCGCAGGAAGCGCGAGAGCGCCGACCACGGCTCGTCCTCCTGCCCGAGCGCCGCCCGCGCCTGGTCCGTCAGCCGGGAGGTCTCCTCCTCGGCTATCCGGCGGACCAGGACGTCCTTGCTCGGGAAGCGTCGGTACACCGTGCCCACGCCGACCCGGGCGCGCCGCGCCACGTCCTCCATGGGCGCGCCGTATCCCAGCTCGCCGAAGACCTCGCGCGCCGCGCGCAGTACGTGTTCCAGATTGCGCTGTGCGTCCACGCGAAGCGGTGTCGTACGCGATCCGGTGCCCGGACCGCGGCCGTCGCCGCCCGCTGCCGCGCCGACGATGCCACCGGACGCGGTGGCAGACGCGGATGACCAATGAGATTCCTGAATGTGCATAAGCGTTCCCCCGGTAATGACGTCTCCCCCCGGAGACTCTCCCCGCCATCGGCAGCCGGAGCGCGCGGAACAAGCTTGTGTGCACGAGTCCGTCGTACGAACTCGTCGAGCGCATCCCCCTACACCCCGTCGACACACGAACATAGTTGAGAGGGGGTCAATTCAGAAGGGGCAGGTTCCGCACGGAGCGCCCCCCGATCGGAGTACGGGTCGTTTACGTCCCCATTGCTCCTCCCTCAGGTACCCCTTACATCCTCGCTGACCTGCGCTTCTTCCTCATAAGTCGGCAATTCGGGCCGCCCTCCGCGTCGGCGGTGGCCGGTCACACAAATTGTCGAGGCTGTGGACAAACTCCAGTGCCGGGTGCGTCATGGGGTGGTGAAGGAACGTGCGCGCATTCTCATGGTCGGCGGCGGCTACGTCGGGATGTACACCGCTCTGCGGCTCCAGCAGAAGTTGAAGTCCGAACTTAAACGGGGCGAGGTCGAGATCACCGTCGTCACCCCGGACCCGTATATGACCTATCAGCCGTTCCTCCCGGAGGCCGCCGCGGGCTCGATCTCGCCGCGCCACGTGGTCGTCCCGCTGCGCCGGGTCCTGGACCGGTGCCGGATCGTCATCGGCGAGGCCCAGTCGATCGACCACGCCAAGCGCACCGTGACCCTCACGACCCTCGCCGGCGAGGAAGAGGGCGCCGGCGCGGAACACCTCTCGTACGACGAACTGGTCCTCGCCCCCGGCTCGATCTCGCGCACCCTCCCGATCCCCGGTCTCGCCGAGTACGCCATCGGCTTCAAGACCGTCGAGGAGGCCATCGGCCTGCGCAACCACGTCATCGAGCAGATGGACATCGCGTCCTCCACCCGCGACCCCGCGATCCGCGACGCGGCCCTGACCTTCGTCTTCGTAGGAGGCGGCTACGCGGGCGTGGAGGCCCTCGGCGAGCTGGAGGACATGGCCCGCTACACCGCGCGCTACTACCACAACGTCCAGCCCGAGGACATGAAGTGGATCCTCGTCGAGGCCTCGAACCGCATCCTCCCCGAGGTCGGCGAGGAGATGGGCAAGTACACGGTCACCCAGCTGCGCCGCCGCAACATCGACGTACGACTGGACACCCGCCTCGACTCCTGCGCGGACCGGATCGCCGTCCTCAGCGATGGCGCCCGCTTCCCGACCCGTACGGTCGTGTGGACCGCCGGAGTGAAACCGCACCCGGTCCTCGCCGCGAGCGATCTCCCGCTGAACGAGCGCGGCCGCCTCAAGTGCACCCCCCAGCTGACCGTCGACGGCACCACGCACGCGTGGGCCGCGGGAGACGCCGCCGCCGTCCCCGACGTCACCGCGGAGCCCGGCACCGAGACGGCCCCCAACGCCCAGCACGCGGTACGCCAGGCCAGGGTCCTCGGCGACAACATCGTGCACTCCCTGCGCGGCGAGGAGCTCGAAACGTACTCCCACAAGTACGTCGGTTCGGTCGCCTCCCTCGGGCTGCACAAGGGTGTCGCGTACGTCTACGGGCGCAAGCTGAAGGGCTATCCTGCCTGGTTCATGCACCGCGTCTACCACCTGAGCAGGGTGCCCACCTTCAACCGCAAGGCCCGTGTGCTCGCCGAATGGATCCTGTCGGGGCTCTTCAAGAGGGAGATCGTCTCTCTCGGTTCGCTCGAACATCCCCGCGCGGAGTTCGAACTCGCGGCCGGTGGAAAGCATCCTCTCGACCCGAAGCTCGGCCCGAAGGGGTCGTCCTGACCGGACCCTGGAACTCCACCGGTCAGGCCGGCGTCTGACGGATGTCGGTCCGGTCGGCCAGACTGGTCCACGACCCAGGCGGGCCCACCGCTCGCCCTTCTAACCCACGAGGCCCTTCCCACAGTGAACTTCACGCGCTGGAGCGCCCGGCTCCCCGGAACGCAGCGCCGCACCGCGGCGCAGACCGAACACCCGGTCTCCCCGGACCTGCGAGGGGAAGGCGCTCCCGTGCCGGCGGCCCGCGCCGAGCAGCTGACCGACGACGCGCCGCCCGTGCCCGCCGTCGACGAACTGCCGGTCCGCGACGTCCTCGACCGCGTCCCGGCCCTCGTCGCTCTCGTCCACGGCCCCGAACACCGCGTCGCGTACGTCAACGACTCCTACACGGCGGCCTTCGGCGTACGACCGGTCGGCGAGCCCGCCTGCGAGGCGCTCCCCGAGCTGGACGAGCTCGGCCTGCTCCCGCTCCTGGACCAGGTCCTGCGCAGCGCCAAGTCCCGCACGGTCAAGTCCCGCAAGACCTCCAACGGCCGCTCGTACACCTTCACCTGCACCCCCGTCGACACCTCCCCCAAGGGCCACGGCGGCGGCGTACTGATCTTCGCGACCGACGTCACCGACCACGCCGAGGCCGCCGAGCGGCTGCGCGCCAGCGAGCGCAGCCAGCGCGAGACCGCCGTCACCCTCCAGCGCTCGCTGCTCCCGCAGGAGCTGGAGGAGCCCGACGACCTGCGCATCGCGGCCACCTACCAGCCCGGCGGCACGGAGGCCGCGGTCGGCGGCGACTGGTACGACGTGATCACCCTCGGCGGCGGCCGCACCGCGCTCGTCATCGGCGACGTCATGGGCCGCGGGGTGCGCGCCGCGGCGGTCATGGGCCAGCTGCGCACCGCCGTACGCGCGTACGCCCGCCTCGACCTGCCCCCGCACGAGGTCCTGCAACTCCTCGACGGCCTCGCGACTGAGATCGACGCCAACCAGATCGCCACCTGCGTGTACGCCGTCCACGACCCGAACGAGGGGCGGCTGATCTACGCTTCCGCGGGCCACCTCCCGATTCTCGTCCGGGACGAGAGCGGCACCGTCGTGCGCGCCGACGAACCCACAGGACCGCCGCTCGGCACCGGCGGCTGGCTGCACGCCTCCGGCTCGGTCCCACTCGGCCCCGGCTCGACGGCCGTCCTCTACACCGACGGCCTCGTCGAGCGCCGCGACGAGGACCTCGACGAGGGAATCGCCTCCCTGGAGCGTGCCCTCTCCGGTGCCACCGGCACCCCCCAGGTCGTCTGCGACCGACTGGTCCGCTCGTTGGGCGTCACCGCCGACCACGACGACGACGTGGCCGTCCTGGTCCTCCAGCACCCCGCCCGTACGGGCCCGGACGGCGACCTCTTCCGCAACGCCGCCCTGGAGCTGCTCGGCGGCGTGGAAGCCGCTCCACGCGCGCGTGCCTTCGCCTCCGGCGTCCTGACGAGCTGGCGCTTCCCGGCCGACCTCCAGGACCTCGGCGTCCTCGCCGCCAGCGAACTTGTCGCCAACTCCCTCCAGCACGGCACCCCGCCCATGCGCCTGCGGCTGCGCCGCACCGACCGCCGCCTGATCATCGAGGTCACCGACGGCGACGACCACCTCCCCCGCCGCCGCCGCGCCGAACCCGCCGACGAGGCAGGCCGCGGCATCGCCATCGTCGCCACGATCGCCTCCGGCTGGGGGTCGCGGCGTACCCCGGGCGGGGGGAAGGCGGTGTGGTGCGAGTTCGCGTTGAAGTAGTCAGCCCGTCCGGCGTTTGAGCACGAGCGCGTGAGCGCGAAGCGAGGGTCTGGGGGCGGCAGCCCCCAGGTACGGGACGGGCAGGGGCGGAGGGGGCGAAAAACCCACCTCCGGCACCCACCTCCGGCACCCACCTCCGGCACCCACCTCCGGCACCCACCCCCGGCACCCACCCCCGGCACCCATCCCTGCGCGCCACCTAGCCCCCCACCCCACCCGGTGCTAGTAGCTCACCCATGGCAGACGAAACGGGTTTTCAGCTCAGCGGCAGCGCGCCTGAGCGATACGAGCAGTACGCCGCGCCGATCATGGCGCCCTTCGTCGCGGCGATCCTCGACGCAGCGGACCTGACCCCGGGCGCCACGGTCCTCGACCTCGCCTGCGGCACCGGCTTCGTGGCCCGCGCCGCAGCCGCCCGGGTCGGCCCCGCCGGCCGCGTCTCGGGCGCGGACATCAACGAAGGCATGCTGAGGGTCGCGAAGGCACGCGCACCCCGCATGTACCCGGACATCGAGTTCACGGAGGCCTCCGCGGACGAACTCCCCTACCAGGACGCCACCTTCGACGCGGTCGTCTGCCAGCAGGGAGTCCAGTTCTTCCCCGACCTGCGTGCGGCCCTCACGGAGGCGGCCCGGGTCACCCGCCCCGGCGGACACTTCGCGGCCACCGCCTGGGCGGACAGGAAGCTGATCCCGTACTTCGTGGCCCAGTACGAAGCGGTCAAGAAGTACGTGGCTCCACATTTGGCTCCGGAAGTCGTCGCGAGCTACGAAGCCGCCTTCTCCGGCACCCCCGACGGCCTCACCACCACCCTCCGCGAGGCCGGCTTCCACGATGTCACCGTCCACGAGGTCACCTTCGGCATCGCCCTCCCGCCCCTCGCCGACTACGCCGCGGGCCAGCTCTCCTCGGTGCCCTGGGGCCAGGCGATCGTCGACCACGGCGGCCACGAAGCCCTCGTACAGGCAGGCCGAGCGGTCCACACCCACCTCAAGGACCGCACCGCCCCGGACGGCAGTGCGACCCTCCCCTTCGCGGCCAACCTGGTGACCGGGATCCGCTGACGACAAGCGAAACGGCCGCCACCACTTCGAGAAGTGGTGGCGGCCGTTGTGTGTCCGTCCGTCAGGCCGCGGCCCGCACCGGCTCCGCCGGAACTCCACCCTGCGCGACCACCCGGCTCCTCGCGAGCGACGGCTGATTCTGTACGGGCGTGAGCTGCCGGCCCAGCCGGATCGCGAGGTAGGTGATGCCTAGCGAGAACAGTAGAAACGTCACGACGTACGGCCCGTGCAGCGAGGCCCCCATCGGACCGCCCACCGCCGGACCGACCGCCAGCGCGAGCTGCTTCACCAGCGCGAAGGCCGAGTTGTACTGCCCCGCCATGCCCGCCGGCGCCAGATCGGCGACCAGCGGCGCGACGGTCGGCGACAGCATCGCCTCACCAAGCCCGAAGAGGGCGTACGTCGAGACGAACGCGGCGGTGGCCATGGTCTGGCTGCCGTGCCCGAGGCCCGCATAGCCGGCCGTCAGCCATGCGACCGCCCAGATGAGCCCCACCGCGGCGATCACCCGCGACCGCTTCCGGCGCTCCACGAACTTGAGGACCGCGAACTGCGCGACCACGATCATCGCGGTGTTCGCCGCCATCGCCGTACCGAGCGCGGAGGTGGAGATCCCGGCCGCCTCGACGCCGTACGCGGAGAGCCCCGACTCGAACTGTCCGTAGCAGGCGAAGAACAACACGAAGCCCAGCACGGACAGCTGCACCATGGCCCGGTTGCCGAGCAGCTGCTTCCAACTGCCGCCCCTGGCCTGCGGCGCACCCTCGATCTTCGGTGTGTGCGGCAACCGCACGGTCGACATGATCACGACCAGCAGCAGGAACATCGCCGCCTCGATCGAGAAAAGCAGCGTGAACGAACTCGCGCGCGAGGTGTCGACGATATGGCCGCCGATGAGTCCTCCGACGCCGAGTCCCAGGTTCTGCAGGAAGAACTGCGTCGCGAACGCACGCGACCGGGTGTCCGCCGAGGAGCAGTCCACGATCATCGTCGCGAGCGCCGGCGACATCACGGCCTGGCCGGCACCGAGCGTGGCCGCCGACAGCACCACGGTCGTGGCACTGTTCGCGAGCCCGAGGCTCAGCGCTCCGAGGGAGGCCGTGACCAGGGCGACGAGCAGGACCGGCAGCGGGCCGCGCCGGACGATGGCCCGCCCGGCGAACGGCAGTACGACGAGAGCGGCCACGGCGAAGACGGCGAGCACGACGCCCGCCGTCATGGAGCCGAGTCCCCGCACCTGCGCCACGTAGACGTAGAGGAAGGGGACGGTAAAGCCGAGCCCGAACGCGCTGAGTGCGTTGCCCACATGGATCCGGCGCATCGCTGCGCCCATCGCCCTGGTCACTTTTCACCTGCCCTGGTCGTGAGGTCCTCAGAGCGCATGACCGTGCAAGGGTGCAGACCTGAAGACTTCAAAGCTAAAGTTAGGATCTAAACAATACACATCGAAGGACTTCAACGGCAAGCGAGCCCGTGCGATACTTCGCCCCATGGGCGACACCCCCGGCGTCAGCGAGCCGACACTCGACGAGCAGATCGCCGCGTACCAGCGAGAGTTCCGGGACCTCGACCCCCAGGTCGAGAAGATCGTCTCGGCCCTCTCCCGCCTCAACCGGCGGATGAACGTCGCCTATGGACGCCAGACCGCGGCACTCGGCATCAGCAACGCCGAGTGGGAGGTGCTCAAGGCCCTGGTTGTTTCCGGTGCCCCCTACCGCATGGGCCCGAGCGACCTCGCCAAGGTGCTGGGTCTGACCCCGGCCGCGATGACCCACCGCATCGACCGCATGGTCGGAGAGGGGCTGGTCACCCGGGAGCGCGACGAGTCGAACCGCGTACGCGTCATCGTGGAGCTCACCGACGAGGGCCGCGAGAAGTGGCTGGAGGTCATGCGCCTCGCCTCGGGCTTCGAGGAGGAGCTGCTCCAGGACCTCTCCGCCGAGGAACGCGGTGTCCTCGGCGAGGTTCTGACCCGCCTCCTCCGCCGTGTGGAGCACGCCCAGCCGGATGCCGGCGGCCGTCTCACCGACCTGGATTAAAGATCTTGACAGGGCAGGTTGACACCCCCACGCCCGACGCGTAAGGTTCTTCGAGTTGCCACGGAGCCGTAACGGTTCTGCGGTAACACCTTCGCCGCAAAAGCGGCAACCAAACCACCAGTACGATCTCCCACCGGGGTTCAATTCGGTGTGCCCGAATTCAATTCGATTTGGGCGCGACAGCTCGATTAGGAGCTGCCGCGAGGATCCGCTAAAGTTTGAGACGTCGGAACGGCCCAACGGCCGCAAAGACAAACCCCGCTGACTGGGAATCAGGCCCGAAAGGGTCTGATAGAGTCGGAAACGCAAGACCGAAGGGAAACGCCCGGAGGAAAGCCTGAGAGAGTCTCTCGGGTGAGTACGAAGGAAGTGTCCGTTCC
>NZ_JBIUYT010000014.1:0-212277 GCF_044744645.1 Streptomyces sp. NPDC087263 | reverse complement strand
GAGAGTAGGACGCCGCCGAACTATTTTTGGAGAAAACCCCCGTACCGGGAAACGGTACGGGGGTTTTCTGCGTTCAGAGGCTTTGTGTGCTTGAAGGTCCTCTGGCTATCTCTGTTCTATTGGTGCCGGGGTATGGGGGGCATACCCCGGCACTGGCTCCCGTTCCGACAGTAATTACTTCAGGCGGGACGAGGACACGATCGAGACGATGTGGGCGGGGACGAGCAGCCACACGATCGCCGTGATGGCCACGGTCGCGATCTTCGTTGCTGTCAGGTCGCCGAGTGCGCTGTCCACGATCGCGGTCACGAGGAGCAGGATGGTGGCCTCGATGCCGTTGCACAGACGGTGGAGTTGGACGGAGGCGGCCAGGCGGCGTACTCGGGCCAGGCCGGTGGAGCGGGGGACCACGGACTGGTCGGTGGCCTTTTGCAGGCCGCTGTCCGAGCGGGCCACGTGGACCAGGTCGGAGGACGACTTGAGGAGCAGGACGCCGATGGCTGCTGCCAGGCCGGCCACCAGGTAGGGGTCCAGGCCGAGTTCAGCGGCGCGCAGCCCCATACCGACCATGACCGCGGCGTCGGCGAGGTAGGCGCCGAGGCGGTCCAGGTAGACGCCGAGGGGGCTGAACTGCTTGCGCCAGCGGGCCACTTCGCCGTCCACGCAGTCGAGCAGGAGGTAGAGCTGCATGAAGAGGACGGAGAGTACGGCGCCGCCCAGACCCGGCAGGAGCAGGGCCACCCCGGAGAGAACTCCCGCGAACACCATCACCACCGTGATCTGGTTCGGCGAGACGGGGGTGCCGAGCATCAGGCGGGTCACCCGGAGGGACAGGGCGCGCATGTAGAGGCGGCCGGCCCAGTGTTCCGCCCTGCTGTCCAGCTTGCCCGGAGGGTGGATCACGTTGCGGAGTTCGTCGAGTTGGACCTTGGGCATGCGGCGCTTCTCCATGGGGAGTTGGGGGCGGGTGCTCGTGGGCTTCCACGTCAGTCTGACGTCCTATGAGGACGATCATGACGGGGGCCCTGACGACAGGTGTCGGCAGGGTGGATATCCGGTGGGCGCTGTCGTAGGCAGGTAATACCGTGGCTTTCATGAACCACGTGATTCGTTCCATACGTTCCGATGAGTGGGCCGAGGTGAAGGAGCTGCGGCTCACCTCACTGCGGGACCCCGTCGCTCATCTCGCGTTCCTGGAGACGTACGAGGAGGCCGCGGCCAGGCCCGATGTGTTCTGGCGGGAGCGGGCGGCGCGGGCCGCCGAGGGGACGGCCGAGCGGCGGCAGTTCGTGGCCGTCGGGCAGGGCGGGGTGTGGGACGGGTCCGTGGCGGTGCTGGTCGAGGAGGCCGGGGAGCGGGATGTCTTCGGGGGCTTGGTCGAGCGGCGTCAGGGGCATCTGGTGGCGGTGTATGTGAAACCCGAGCACCGGGGGAGTGGGGCCGGGGTGACCGGGGCGCTCTTCGACGCCGCCCTGGAGTGGGCTTGGGGGAGCGGGCTTGAGCGCGTAAGGCTGTTCGTGCACGAGAAGAACGGGCGCGCCGAGGCGTTCTATCGCAAGGCCGGGTTCCTGCCGAGCGGGGTGATCGTGCCGACGCCGGGGCGTCCGGGAGATCGGGATCTGGAGTTCGTGATCGCTCGGCCGGCGGAGAGGCGTGGCCAGGCGAGGTCCTAGCGGCCGCGACAGGTCCTACTGACCAGGACAGCAGGTCCTGGTGGTGGGGACAGGTCCTAGAGCGGGAGGTCGTACTGCGGCCAGCGGGACCTGGCCTGCTCCTGGGAGCGGAGGAGGGCCAGGGTCGGGAGGCCCCGGGTCGCTCCGGAGGACAGGAGCTCGGGGAGCTGGGGGAGCGGGGCCACGGCCGCCACGTCGTCCAGGACGAGGGTGAATGGTGGGTCGAGGCGACCGGAAGATGACCGTTCGGCCATGCCCCGGCCGCGCTCGACCACGCTTGAGGCGAGGGCCGTCAGGAGCGGCATCGCGCCGGGATTCGCCCTGGGGTCCTCGATGGGTTCACCGACCACATAGAGCGTGCCCCCTTCGTTCACGAAAGAATCCAGAGTGAGGGTGTCAGTTCGGTTTGGGGTGCAGGATTCGCGGACGTTGACCGTCGAGAAGGCGGAGAGGGCGCGGGCCGTCAACTCCTGCGCGATGTCTCGGCGTTCGGCGTGCGAGGTGAGAGCCGCCTCCAGTTCGCCTGCGGCGCCGGATGCGGCTTTGGGGTTGGTACGCAGGGCTCGTACCGCGTCTTGTACCTGCATGCCCTGTGACCAGCGGTGGACATGGCGGAACGGTTTGCCCTCCACGGCGGCGGCGTGCAGGTAGCTGCGCAGGAGCGTTTCCGCTACGTCTGCCATGGGCTGGTCCACCTTGGCGGTGGGGCGTACGGGGGTGAGTAGGGCGGTGGCTCTTGCTGCGGCGGTGGCCTTGTCCTCGCAGCCGGTGGAGGGGGACCAGTGGAGGCGGGCCGGGGTGTCGCACAGGTGCGCGGGGTCGTAGAGGAGGACTGGGCCGAGCTTGGCTCTGGCGTCCTTCGTGTCCGACCACGTTCTGGGGTTCGAGGTGACCACCATGGCGGGGCCCTCGGCGTCCTGGATTGCCTGGACGGCTTGGGGGTGGCGGGCGTGGGCGGGGCCCAGTCGGACGGTTTCCCACCCGGCCGCCCGCTCGGCCTGCTCCAGCGGTTGCGGTTGCGGTTGCGGTTGCGGTTGTGGCTGTGGTTGCGGTTGCGGTTGCTTTGTGGTTTCCGCGGGGGCTTCCTGCCCGCCCGCCCGTTCACCCCCTGTTCTCAAGGGAGCCGTCGCCCGCAATGGTTGCTCCTGCGTTGGCGGGCGCCGGTGCGTTGTGGATTCCGCGCCTTCGGCGCGAAGGGTTTCCCGCTCACCCGCCCAATCGCCCTCCGCCGCAAAGGGCGCCGTCGGCACCGCCGCCTTCGCCCCGCGTCTCACCCTCCCCGCCCGCCACCTCGCCACGGTTCCGATCACGAACACCGTGATCACCACCAGCAGCATCAGCTGACCGATGAAGAGTCCCCAGAACAGCCCCCACCCCGACAACTGATCGGCAGGCGTGTCCGGCCACGCCCCCGTCAGGTCGTGCGGCTGCCCGATGAGGTGACGCATGGCAAGTGGCGTACGGGCGAAGGTGATGGCGTCCGGCCATGCTCCCTGGGAGAACAGTCCCGCGAAACCCGCGGACGTCCACACCATCAGCGTCATGCCGAGCAGGAAGGCCAGCACGCCGACCAACAACCCGTCGGGCACGCCCCGTTCCTCGCCGTGCCCGTGCCCGCGCTCTTCCCGTCTCATCTCACGTCACCGTCCTCATGCCGCCGTTCTCACGCCACCGTGGACTCGGATGAACCGTCGAGATCGCTGAGGTGCTGTTCCATGAAGGCTGCCGCGCGCTCCTCCGCCTCCAGTTCCGCGGCGTGCAGCGCGTCGTCGGCGATGAGTTCGGCGGAGGTCTGGGTCATGGCGCGGTCGGTGAAGACGAGGGGGCGTTCGGTCTCGGTGATCAGGTGTTTGACCACCTGGACGTTGCCGTTGACGTCCCAGACCGCGATGCCGGGGGTGAGGGTGGGGATGATCTCCACTGCCCACCTGGGGAGGCCCAGTACCCGCCCCGTAGCCCTGGCCTCGTCCGCCTTCTGGGCGTAGATCGTTCGTGTCGAGGCCATCTTGAGGATCGCGGCGGCCTCCTTCGCCGCCGCCCCGTCCACGACGTCGGACAGGTGGTGGACGACCGCGACGAAGGACAGACCCAGGCGGCGCCCGAACTTCAGCAGGCGCTGGAAGAGCTGGGCCACGAAGGGGCTGTTGATGATGTGCCAGGCCTCCTCGACCAGGAAGATGCGCTTCTTCCGGTCGGGGCGGATCCAGGTGTGCTCCAGCCAGACGCCCACGATCGCCATCAGGATCGGCATGGCGATGGAGTTCCGGTCGATGTGGGAGAGATCGAAGACGATCAAGGGCGCGTCCAAATCGATACCCACCGTCGTCGGGCCGTCGAACATGCCCCGCAGGTCACCGTCGACCAGTCGGTCGATGACCAGGGCCACGTCCAGGCCCCACGCCCGTACGTCGTCTATGGCGACGTTCATCGCCTCGGCCGACTCCGGTTCGGGGTGGCGCAGTTGCTCCACGATGTCCATCAGGACAGGCTGGCGTTCGACGATCGTCTCGTTCACGTAGGCGTGCGCGACCTTGAGGGCGAAGCCGGAGCGTTCGTCGAGGCCGTGGCCCAGCGCGACCTCGATGATGGTCCGGAGCAGCGCGAGCTGGCCGGTCGTCGTGATCGCCGGGTCGAGCGGGTTGAGCCGGATCCCCATGTCCAGGGCGGCGGTGGGGTCCAGCCGGATGGGGGTTATTCCCAGCTCCTCGGCGATGAGGTTCCACTCGCCGACGCCGTCCTCGCCCTGCGCGTCGAGGACGACGACCTGGCGGTCGCGGAAGCGCAACTGCCTTAGTACGTACGTCTTCTCCAGCGCCGACTTGCCGTTGCCGGACTCTCCGAGGACCAGCCAGTGCGGCGCCGGGAGCTGCTGCCCGTACAGCTGGAAAGGGTCGTAGATGTACCCCTTCCCGGAGTACACCTCGCGGCCGATGATGACGCCCGAGTCGCCGAGGCCCGGGGCGGCGGTCGGCAGATAGACGGCCTGGGCCTGGCCGGTGGACGTGCGGACAGGGAGCCGGGTCGTCTCGATCTTGCCGAAGAGGAAGGACGTGAAGGCGTCGGTCGCCGTGGACAGCGGATCCCGCATCAGAGCATCAGCCCCATCAGAACATCAGCCCCTACCTGCGGATTCCGGTGGCGAACGGCAGCGTGTTGACGAAGGCGCGGTGGTGCTCGCGGTCGCACCACTCCAGCTTCAGATACGACTTGCCGGCCGAGGCGCGGATCGTCCGCTTGTCGCGGGCGAGGGCCTCGGGCGAGCGGGAGCTGACCGTGATGTAGCCGACGAGGTTCACGCCCGCCGCGCCGCTCGCGAGGTCCTCGCCACGCTGGTCCATACGCCCGTGGGCGGCGACGTCACGCGGGTCGACGGTGCGGTTCATCTTGGCGGCGCGGCTGGCCTCGGCGTCGTCGTTCGTCTTCTCGGTCAGCATCCGCTCGATGGCGATCTCGGTGGGTTCGAGGTCCATCGTGACGGCCACGGTCCGGATCACGTCCGGGGTGTGGACGAGCAGCGGGGCAAGGAAGTTGACGCCGACCGGTGTCATCGGCCACTCCTTCACCCAGGCCGTGGAGTGGCACCAGGGCGCACGGGTGGAGGACTCGCGGGTCTTCGCCTGGAGGTAGGTGGGTTCCATGGCGTCGAGCTCGGCGGGCCAGGCGTTGCGCTTCGTCATCGCCTGGATGTGGTCGATGGGGTGGTCCGGGTCGTACATGGAGTGGACGAGGGAGGAGAGCCGGCCCTGGCCCAGCGGCTGTCGTACGCGGATGTCGGCTTCCTGGAGGCGGGAGCAGATGTCGGTCAGCTCGCGTGCCATGACGACGGCCAGGCCCGCGTCGCGGTCCAGCTTCCGGCCGCCCTGCGGGCGCGCCGCGCGGGCCATCGCGTGTGCCTCGGCGGCCAGTTCGCGGTTGAAGTGCATGCACGCGACGAGGTAGGCGCGGTGCTGCTCGCTGCTCGTGGACACCATGGACTGGAGCTGGTCGTACGACTGCTGCAGCCAGCCGGGGGCGCGTTCGTCGCCGCGTACGGAGACGTCCTTGGCGTGTGCGTCCGGGTCGGCGGGGAGCGTGCGGGCGAGCATCTGGATGCGGGTGACGAAGCCGTCGCCGTTCGCCACGTGCTTGAGGAGGGTGCCGAAGCGGTCGACCAGGGCTTCCTGGTCCTCGGAGTCGCGCAGGCCGACGCCCGGGCCCTCGATCTCGATCGCGGCGGTGACCGTGCGGCGGTCGGCGTGCAGGAGTACGGCGATCTCGTCCGGGCCGAAGGGTGCCGCGAGCCAGTTGATCCGCCCGATGCCGGGCGGCGGCCCGACCTCGACCTCGCGCCCCTCGATGCGCGTACCGGCCTCCATGACACTGCTGCGGTACGCCGTTCCCTGGCGCAGGCTCCGCTTGTAACTGCGGTTGATCTCGAACCACTTGTAGAACGTGCGGCGCTTGTAGGGGACGTACACCGCCGCGATGGCCACCAGTGGGAAGCCCATCAGCAGCACGATCCGCAGGGACAGCACCGGGACGAGCAAGCCGCACATCATGCCAAGGAACGCGCCCGCGATGATCAGCACGATCTCGCCGGACTCACGGTTCCGGCCGACGATCGCGTTCGGCCGGGCGCGGCCGATCAGATATGTACGGCGGGGCGTGATCACGTGGGACACGTGGGACTCGGTCGTCAACGCCCTTCACCTCCCGTGCGGTTGTTGCGGGCGTGCGGGGTACTCGTCGGGTTCGTACGGGGTGCGGGCGCGGCAGGGGGGACGGATCCGCCGCCCCCGTTCGACGTACGGGTGCTGTGTGCGGCCACGCCGCCGGAGACGGGGTTGGCGGGGCGCGGCTGGCTGTTGCCGCCTCCGCCACCTCCACCGCCGCCGTTGTCGGCACGGGTGCTGTGGGTCTTGATGCCCTGGGCGACCAGGGTGGCCGGGGAGCTCATGACGGCGGCGGCCTTGCTCTCGGCGCCCTGCATGATGCGGTTGTTGCGGGAGTTGGCGATCTCGTCGCCGAAGCCCGGTACGAAGCGGTAGATCATCGCGCTGGCGAAGATCGCGAGCAGGATGATGGCGAGGCCTGAGACGACGGCGGAGAACGCGTCCGGGCCGTCCGAGGTGGACAGTGCACCGGCCAGGCCCAGCACGATCACGATCACCGGTTTGACCAGGATGACCGCGATCATGATGCCCGCCCAGCGGCGGACGTGGCCCCACAGGTTCTTGTCGACGAGGCCCGCGTACACGACGACGCCGAGCAGGGCGCCCACGTAGAGGAGGGCGGCCCTGATGACCAGCTCCAGATACAGCACTCCGGCCGCCAGGATCGACACCATCGACACGATGATCAGCATGATCGGGCCGCCGCCGATGTCCTGGCCTTTGGCCAGCGCCTCGGAGAAGTTCCCGAAGAACGTGTCCGTCTGGTTGCCCGTGGTCGACGCCAGGACCTCCGTGACGCCGTCCGTCGCCGACACGACCGTGTAGAGGATCAGCGGGGTGAACGCCGATGCCAGCACCGTCAGCCACAGGAACCCGACCGCTTCCCCGAGCGCGGTGGTGAGGGGGACGCCTCGCACCGCCCTCTTCGACACGGCCAGCAGCCACAGGACCAGCGTCAGGATCGTCGACGCCGCGAACACCACCGCGTACTGCTGGCGGAACGCCTGGTTCGTGAAGTCGACGGTCGCGGTGTCCTTGACGGCCGCGCTGAGGTGGTCGATGGTCCAGGATGCGGCGTCGGCGCAGCCCTGGGCGAGGGAGGAGAGGGGGTCGAGGGTGGAGGGCAGGGGGGTGGTGCCGCCTCCGCCTCCGGTGGTGCCGCTGCCGCCTTCGCAGTAGTCCTTGGCGGGGCCGCGGATGAGTTCGCAGGGGTCATTGCTGGGAGTGGGGGTGGGGGCGGCGAGCGCCTTGGTGGCCAGGAGGACGGCGGCCGATTGCACCGCGGCCACAGTGGCGGCGAGTGAGAGGGCACGGCGGGCCTTGTTAGCGGGCATACGTGAACCCTCCGAACTCCTCGACAGCCTTGGTCATGTCGTCGGCGGTGGAGGCCTGCTGGTCCCGGCCGACCGGCACCGGCCCGTCCTTCTGCGTGAAGTCGGTGACCTTCCAGTCTCCGTCGGTCCACGCCATCTTGTACGTCGTCGTGTACCAGCTCTCGGCCACGGGGTTCGTGGAGCCGTCGCCGGAGAGGCCGAAGAGCGAGGTGTACCAGAGCTCGACCGTGGCGCTGTCGGCGGTGGACTCCGTGACTTTGGTGCCCACCGGGATGATCCGTGAGACGAAGGTCTGGCCCGCCGGCGCGGCCCCGTCCTTGTTCAGCCCGATCTTGGTCAGGAACTCCTCGCTGGAGTAGGCCGTGTCGAGCTGCGGTTGCCGCGCGGCGGCGACGTCGGGCGTGTACACGGCGTCGACGATCGCCTGCCGTTGCACAGTGTCGAACATGCCGGTCGAGCCCAGCGCCACGCCGTAGTTGGTGGCCGCGCTCTCCGCTCCGACCGTACTGTGCGCAAACCCCAAAGGAATCCCCGACTCCTTCGACCCCACCGGCCGTTCCCCCGAAGCCGCCGTAGGCGAGGTCTCCGCGTTGTTGCCGCTGCTTCCGCCGGCGGAAGAGCCGTCGTCTCCACGGTTCGCGAAGGCGATCGCGGCGATCAGGAGGACCACGACGCCGACGACGGTGATCAGGCTTCGCGAGGAGGACCGCCCGCGGCGGGCACCGCCGTACACGTCGCCGGTTCCATCGCCGGGGAGTCTGGTCCGGGTCTGGCCGGAGCCGCCGTAACCGCCGTCCTCGCCGCGAGATCCGTCGCCGTATCCGGGTTCGTCACCGAGACTCATGCCGCGTACGCCCCCTCAACCTCTCGCTGAACCGCGTAGTACGACGGTAGCCGTGCTGGTTCCCGCGCGGGCGCGGTGTGGTGACTCGACATCAGGGAAACGCAACCTCAGCCGGTGGGCACGACGGACGGGTGGGTCGGAGGGAGAGAAGAGGATCCGGGCGTGCCCGGCCCGCCCTAGACGGCCATGCCGTACACGATGGTGAACAGCGTGCCGAGGGATCCGATGATGAAGACTCCGGTGAGACCCGCGATGATGAGGCCTTTGCCCTGTTCGGCGCTGAAGGTGTCCCGGAGGGCCGTCGCGCCGATGCGCTGCTTGGCCGCGCCCCAGATCGCGATCCCGAGGCAGAGCATGATGGCGACCGCCATCACCACCTGGACCATCGTCTTGGCTTCGTTGCCCAGGCTGCCGAAGGGACCCCAGTCCGGAGCGATCCCGCCGATAATTGTGGTGATGTCGCCCTTTTCGGCTGCGAAAAGCATGTAAGTCACCGCCCCTAGTGGGTAGTTCTGCACCCTCTGCCCTGTGCGCAGAGGTCGGGCCCATTCTCGCCGACGATGGCGCTGTCGGATGTCGACTTGGCGTCATTGATTGGCGAGTTTCGTACGAATCCCTTGCCGTTCCCTCGTGGATGGCCCACGCGGGATCCCTTACGGGGTGTGTGGGACGGTATGCGAAGGATCGCATGGTCACTCTGTGTATCACGGCTCGTTACGCCGGGCAATGAAGTTGGTGCGGAACCTGTGGTGTGGTTCCGTCGTTAACCCCTACTCATGAACTGCGGACGGTCGCGCGTCCGCGGGGTGTGGCCGAGTGACCGTCAGCGTGAAGGCTATCCCGCGTTGTTGCGGGACGCGGAAACGGGCCGCGGCTGGTAGCCGCGACCCGTTCACTTGTGCCGCCGATGAACCCCACGTTCCTCCATCGGCGGCTCCTGTTGCCCCGGAGGTCAGCCCGTGAAGGCTGCGACTCCCTCCGGGGTGCCATAGCCGGTCGGGCCGTCGTAGCCCGACGTGGCGGTGCAGAGGTAGCTGGAGCCGCAGCTGCCGTTGGTGCCGCTGGTCACGTCGTTGAGGGCCGAGGTGCCGGCCGCCGTGTAGGGGAACTTCGCCGGGTAGGAGCCGGTGGAGGGGGTGCCGGCGAGGGCGTAGACGCCCGCGATGATCGGGGCGGAGGCGCTGGTGCCGCCGAAGGTGTAATAGCCGGCCGTGATGCCGTAGGAGTCGTAGACCGAGACGCCGGTTGCCGGGTCGGCGACGGCCGAGACGTCGGCGATCGCACGCTTCGTGCAGCCCGTGTCGGTCTGCCAGGTCGGCTTGGCGTCGTACGCGGAGCAGCCGGAGCCGGTGCCCTCGGTGCTGCTGGTCTCCCACACGCTCTCGCTCCAGCCGCGGCTGGTGGAGCTAGCGGAGAGGGCGGTGCCGCCGACGGCGGTCACGTACTGGGAGGCCGCCGGGTACTCGGCGCCGTAGCCGGAGTCGCCCGCGCTGACGGTGATGGCGACGCCCGTGTGCTTGAAGTACGAGGTGTCGTAGGTGGAGTCGGAGGAGGACTCGGAGCCGCCGTAGCTGTTGGAGACGTACTTCGCGCCCAGGGTGACGGCCTCGTTCACCGACTTGCCGAGGTTGGCCATGGAGGCGGAGGTGGCCTCGACGAGCAGGATGCTGCAGTTCGGGCAGACCGCGCTGGCCATGTCCAGGTCGAGGGAGATCTCCTCGGACCAGCCCGCGTCACTGGTGGGCAGGGAGGTCGTGGAGCCCGTCTGGCTGACCTTCTTGAAGCAGCCGTTGGCGGTGGTGCAGGCCGAGAGCCCGTAGTACGTCCGGTACTTGGCGAGGTCCGCCTCGGCGTTCGGGTCGTTGTACGCGTCGACGATCGCGATGGTCTCGCCCGAGCCGTTGGAGGCGGCGGCCGAGGTCAGGCCGTACGCGCTCTGGAGGTCGCCGGGCCCGTAGCCGGAGGGGGTCGAGGCGTCGGCGGCATCGGGTGTGACGGCGTCCGTGCGGGCCTGGGCCTGCTGCTCCTTCTGGAACGCGGTCGTGCCGCCGGTGACGCGGAGGGCCTTACAGGCCATCTGGCCCTTGGTGGGCGTGGCGCAGGCGCGGGTCCACGTCACCGCGGGGGAGGGGGACTTGGTCGCGACGGCCTGGGCGGCACCCGCCGGGGCGGCGGTGCCGAAGCCGGCGAGGACGAGGGCCGCGGTGCCGAGGGCTGCGGCACCCAGGCGGCGCCAACTGTGACGTATCGCAGGTCTTTTGGGGGATTCGGTAAGCAACGGACAGCCTCCTGAGACTGGTTGACAGGGGCGGTGCGGGAGTGGTGTGCCGCCGGTCCGGTGTCCCCGGCGGTGGGCTTGATCGGCCCGCGGATGACCATCCCTTGTTGAGTACGTGACAACAAGAGGCATCTGGAATCCTGACTTCCGCCTTACTGAACCAAGGCTGTCGGCTTACCGCTCAATGGCGCCCCGATGGCCGGAAGCTGACGGTGGCTTGACTCGGCTCACAGGAAAGTCATCGGTGGCGCAGCGGTGATGCATGGCTATCGCACCGATCACATCCCCTCACTCACCACTTATATAAGCCATGGGTGATATAGTGAGGCCGTGCATGCATTCGACGTCCTAGGTGATCCTGTACGCCGCCGCATCCTGGAGCTGCTCGCCGATGGCGAGATGAGCTCCGGGGCGGTGTGTGAGGTCATCGCGGTGGAGTTCGGGATCTCGCAGCCCGGGGTCTCGCAACACCTGAAGGTGCTGCGGGAGAGCGGTTTTGCGACAGTACGGCCGGAGGGAGCCCGGCGGTTGTACGCGGTGAACGCGGAGCCGCTGCGGGACGTCGACGCCTGGCTGGAGCGGTTCCGCCGCTTCTGGACGCCCCATCTGGACGCCCTGGCCACGGAGTTGGCCCGGGGCAAGCGTGAGCGCCGGCTCGGCAGCGAGTCCGGCGACGGTGAGCAGGCGGATCCGGGGGGACCACAATGATCGTCCGAGGAGTCCGAGGAGGACCGCAATGATCGACGTCACCCATCAGATCAATGCCGTACGGCGCCAGGTCGGCACCCGTGATTTCGAGGCGGGCGAGGTGCGGGTGGTCACGGTGAGCCGGACGTACGACTCGACGGTCGAGGACGTCTGGGACGCCTGCACCAACGCCGAACGGATCCCACGCTGGTTCCTGCCGGTCTCCGGCGACCTCCGCGTCGGCGGCAAGTACCAGCTGGAGGGCAACGCGGGCGGCACCATCGAGCGCTGCGAACCGCCGTCGAGCTTCCACGCGACCTGGGAGTACGGCGGCGAGGTCAGCTGGATCGAGCTGCGGCTGACGCCCGCCGAGGAGGGCGGCACCCGCTTCGAGCTCCAGCACATCGCGCACGTCGACGACGAGCGCTGGGCGGAGTTCGGGCCCGGCGCGGTCGGCGTCGGCTGGGACCTGGGGCTCACCGGTCTCACCCTGCACCTGGCGTCCGGGAACGCCGTCGACCCGCAGGAGTTCGCGGCCTGGACGGCGTCCGAGGAGGGGCGGCGGTTCGTGACGCTGAGCAGCGAGGGCTGGTACGAGGCGAGCGTGGCGGCAGGGACGGAAGCGGCCGGGGCGCGCGAGGCGGCGGACCGGACCACGGCGGCGTACACCGGGGCGGAGCCCGAGTCCGAGTAGCTCAGGCCGCCTTCTCCCCCTCCGTGTCCAGATGCGGCAGGAGGCGGTCGAGCCAGTGGGGTGTCCACCAGGCGTGCCGGCCCAGCAGCGTCATGACCGCCGGCACCAGCAGCAGTCGTACGACGGTCGCGTCGATCAACACGCTGACGGCCAGCCCGAGTCCGAGCATCTTGACCACCACGTTGTCGCTGACCACGAACGCGGCGAAGACGCTCACCATGATCAGGGCGGCGCAGGTGATCACCCGGGCGGTGATCTCCAGGGCGTGCGCCACGCTCGCCTTCGCGTCGCCGGTGCGCAGCCAGGCCTCATGGACGCGGGAGAGCAGGAAGATCTCGTAGTCCATGCTCAGCCCGAAGATGATCGCGAACATCATCATCGGCACATAGCTCTCGATCGGCACCTTGCCCTCGACGCCCAACGCGGGCCCGCCCCAGCCCCATTGGAAGACGGCGACGACGACGCCGTACGACGCGGCGATCGAGAGCACGTTGAGGACGGCGGCCTTCAGGGCCACCAGCAGGCCGCGGAAGACGATAAGGATGATCAGGAAGGCGAGGGCGACGACGACCCCGATGATCAGCGGAAGGCGGTTCGCGACGATGTCGCGGAAGTCGACCTGGGCGGCGGTCGTGCCGGTCACATAGCCGTCGGCTGCGGTACCGGAGACGGCCTGCGGCAGGGTCTCGTCGACGAGGCGGTTGGTGAGGTCGGTGGTCGAGGCGCTCTGCGGGGCCGCCTTCGAGTACACCGTGCCGACCAGCACGTCTCCGTCCTTCGTCGGCGTGAGCGGGGTGACGGTGGCCGCGCCCGCCACGTCCGTGAGGTCCTTCTGCGCCTGGGAGGCGAGGGCGGAGCGCTGGTCGGAGGGCACGTCGGTCTGGTCGATGACGACCGTCAGCGGACCGTTCGATCCGGGGCCGAAGGACTGCGCCATGATGTCGTACGCCCGCCGGTCCGTGAACGACTTCGGGTCTGCCCCGTCCCCGATGTGACCGAGCTGGATGGACAACAGGGGGATCGCCAGCACCAGTACGACGACGACTCCGCCGGCCAGGAACCACCACGGCCGCCGCTCCACGCGCTGCGCGTACCGGTGCCAGGTGCCGTGCGCGGGGGCGCCGGGCTCGGCGTCCGTCTCGGCGACCGGGCGGCGTACGCGGTAGCGGTCGATGCGCGTGCCGATGAGGCCGAGCAGTGCCGGTACGAGGGTGAGGGCGCCGATGACCGCGGAGACCACGGTGACGGCCGCGGCCACCCCCAGCTTGCCGATGAACGAGACTCCGGAGACCGACAGCCCCGCCAGCGCGATGATCACGGTGCAGCCGGAGACGAGGACGGCCCGACCGCTGGTGGCGGTCGCGCGACCGGCGGCCGCCACCGGATCCGCGCCGTCCATGAGGTTCTGCCGGTGCCGGGTGATCAGGAACAGCGCGTAGTCGATGCCGACACCGAGCCCGATCATCGTGGCCAGGGTGGGTGAGACGGTGGCGAAGGTGAACGCGGACGCCAGCAGTCCCAGGCAGGCCAGCCCGCCGATCACGCTGATCAGCGCGGTGAGCAGCGGGATGCCCGCGGCGATCACACTCCCGAACCCGACAAGGAGTACGACGATCGCCACCGCGAACCCGATCAGCTCGCTGACCCGGTCGTCCGCCTCGGGCCTGGCCAACTCGCCCAGCGGCCCGCCGTACTCGACGTCCACACCGGCCGCGCGCAGCGGCTGCACCGAGTTGTCCACGCCACCGAGATAGCCGTCGCCGAGAGTGGAGGGCTGCACGTCGAAACGGACGGTGATGTAGGCGGTCTTGGCGTCGGAGGAGAGGGGGCCGACGTTCGACGGTGCCGACTGCCCCGACTCTCCCGAGGTGGACTGCAACGGGTTCTGTACGGCGAGGACGTGCGGCAGCTTCTGTAGGTCGCCGACCGTCTGCGACATCGGTGAGTCCATGTCGGTCAGCGGTTTCGACTTGTCCTGGAGCACGATCTGGCTGCTGTAGCCGCCGGCCGCCGGATCGTGCTCCTTCAGGACGTCCAGGCCCTGCTGCGACTGGACTCCCGGCAGCGAAAAGTTGTCCTCGTACTCCCCGCCGAACGAACGGTTGAGCATCTGTAGGGCGACGAGGGCGGCCAGCCACAGCACGATGACGGTCACGAAGTGCCGCGCGCACCATTCACCCAGCCGACGCAGTCGCATGGGTTGCTCCCAGCGCTCCCAGCGGAGACATACCGTCACGTCCATTAGACGTCGCGCTGATCACGGTGTCCTGTTGGGCGTGGGCCGCCGCTCGTCGCCGTCCGCGTCAGTTCACGGCATCCGCCAGCACGGTGGCCGTCTTCGCGACCAGCGGGTTGTCCGCGGTGGCGGCCGGATCGGGCTTGGTGGTCAGCACGGCCACGACGACGGGGGTTCCGTCCGGGGTCCAGGCGATGCCCACGTCGTTGGCCGTCCCGTGCCGGCCCGTGCCCGTCTTGTCGGCGACCGTCCAGTCCTGGGGCAGGCCCTTGCGCAGGCGTTCACCGCCGGTCGTGTTGCCGAGGAGCCAGCCCGTCAGACGGGTGCGGTCCTCGGCGTCCAGCGCGTTGCCGAGTACGAGGTGCGCGTACGTGCGGGCGATGGCGCCCGGGGTGGTCGTGTCTTCCAACCGTCCCGGCTCCGCCGAGTTGAGGGCCGGCTCCCAGCGGTCCAGGCGGGTCTTCGGGTCCCCGAGTGACCGGCTGAAGCGGGTCACCGCCGTGGGGCCGCCGAGTTCTTGGAGCAGGAGATTGGCGGCGCCGTTGTCGCTGAAGCGGATCGCCGCGTCGCACAGTTCCTCGACGGTCAGGCCGGAGGCGATGTTCTCCGACTTGACGGTCACTGCCCCGCCTCCGGCCGCCTCGACGTACTCGGCCGTGTAGTGGATCCGCCTGGCGAGTGTCTCCCCGTGCCGGTCCAGGTCCCGCAGCACCGCCGCGACCGCCGGCGTCTTGAACACCGAACACATCGGGAAGAGCTCCGACGCCCGGTACCGCACGGTCGCCCCTGTGCGGAGGTTGTACGCGAACGCGCCGACCCTGGCGCCGTGTTGCTCTTCCAGTTCCCGCAGGCGGGTGTGTGCGGCGTTCCGGGTACGGGGGGTTGCTTGTGCCGGGCCTCCGGTGAGCGCGAGTGCGGCCGTTGTGGCCGTCGCGGTGAGCAGGGTGCGGCGTGTTGTTGTCGTACCTAGGATTTTTCTTCCTCCAGTTCCTCTACTCCCTCTACGAAGTGGTCGAACTCGCCTGCCTGTACGCCCAGTACGAACGCGTCCCACTTCTTCTGCGTAGTAGTGACGATGTTCGTGGGGTCACTGGTTTCACGGATGTAGACCAAGTCGTTGTCGCCGAAGGCGAGCTCGATCCAGGGGCCCGGGCCGGTCGCGTCGTCCGGGGCGGCGCGGATCCAGTCCAGGTTCGGGGGGATGTCAGCCACGGAGCGGTTCCTTGTGCTTGAGGGTGTGGAGGAGGGTGCGGAAGGTGGCGGGGGCGGCGGTGAGTATGGATGCGGTGGGGTCGCCGCTTTCGGTGAGATGGATCGTTCCGGCGGTGCCTGCGGCGACGTGCACGCAGGAATTGCCTTCGGGGCAGTAGGACGACTTCTGCCAGGTGAGTGTGGGCATCCTCGGCTCCTTCACAGGTCCTTGGTGATGTTGTGGATGAAGTCTTGCGACTCCTCGGGGCTGAGGGCCGCGGCCTCCATGCGATCGAGCAGTACGCGGTACTTGTTCAGCTGCGCGTCGGCGTCGAGGAACACCGGGCCGTGGGACTGGTCGAGGTTCACGGTGTCGAGTTGCGGTACGGGACCCTCGGCGTAGTAGATCGACTGGCCCGAGCCGGGGAAGATGCTGGCGTCGAACGGGATGACGTGAATCGCGATGTGCTCCCGCTCATTCAGGTCCAGCAGGTACTTGAGCTGGTCGCGGGTCACGCGGGGACCGCCGAACTTCATGCGCAGGGCGGCCTCGTGGACGATGACCTGCTGCGGGGTCGGTGGATCCCGGAAGAGGATGGCCTGCCGTTTGACCCGGAAGGACACCCGGTGTTCGACGTCCGGGGGCGGTAGCTCCGGCACGGCCTGTCGGAAGATCTCGCGAGCGTATTCCGTGGTCTGGAAGAGGCCGGGAATGTGTACGGTCACGGCGGTTCGCAGCCGTGTGGCGTGATGTTCGAGCTCGGCGAGGTCCAGCATGCCGGTCGGCAGGATCTCGCGGTACTCCTCCCACCAGCCCCGCCTGCGATCGGGTGCCAGGGCGGTGAGCGCCTCGACGAGGGGCTTGTCGGAGCAGTCGTAGTGACAGGCGATGGTGCGCAGACGGTCGGGGCTCACGCCGTGGCGGCCGGCCTCCATGTTGCTGACCTGGTTCTGCTTGATGCCGAGCAGCTGTGCGGCTTCCGTCGACGTCAGACCCGCTCGCTCACGCAGCTTGCGCAGTTCGGCCCCCAGCCGCAGTTGACGCCCGGTGGGGGTGGTTCTCATGGCCAACTTTCGACTCCCTTGGCACTGCCGTGTCACCCACACGCATGAACACTGAAGCACTTCGTGCATCTAGGTCTAATAACTTACAGCTTCGCGCTACCTTCTTCTCAAGGCGCCTCGCCCAGAAGCACCCCGCTCGACGGAGCGACCGCGGTCACTGGGCAACGTAACGACACCACCCAACTCCCCTCCGTGATCGGAGACTTCCGATGGCAACCGTATCCCCGTCCTGGGCCTACACCCTTCAACTCCCGCACGATCCCCGTGCCCCGGGCATCGCCCGAGCCACCCTCCGTACCGTCCTCGCCGCACACGACCTATCCGAACTCACCCCCACCGCCGAACTGTTGGCCTCCGAGCTGCTCACCAACGCCCACCTGCACACCCGGGGCCCGTACGCCCTGCGGCTGTTCGCCGCCGAGCCCGACCGGCTCCGTATCGCGGTCTGGGACACCGATCCGACCGTCCCGCCGGGCTTCGCGGAGAAGGGCGCCCCCGTACTCGTACCCCCGGAGGACGCCGAACACGGCCGCGGCCTGCACCTCGTACGGGCCTGCGCGGACGCGTGGGGCGTGTCCGTGCTGCGGGAGCTGGGGGCCTCGAAGGGCGGGAAGCTGCTGTGGGCGGAGTGCGGGGGCCAGGACCTGTCCTAGGCGAGCGCCTCGGTGGGGGACAGCCGTGACGCCCGTACGGCTGGGTAGAGGCCCGCGACCGCGCCGATCAGCAGGGTTGCTCCGGCGCCGCCGGCCATGGCCCACAGGGGGACGACCGTGGGCCAGTCCTGCGTGGTCGCGTAGGCCGTGGTCACACCGATGCCCAGGAGCAGGCCTCCGGCGCCGCCGAGCGCGGACAGCAGGAGGGACTCGGCGAGGAACTGGAGCCGGATCTGGCCACGATTGGCGCCGAGCGCGCGGCGCAGACCTATCTCGGAGCGCCGTTCCAGCACGGAGATCACCATGGTGTTGGCCACCCCGATGCCGCCGACGAGCAGCGCCACCGCGCCGAGCCCGAGCAGTAGCGCGCCCAGTGTGGAGTCGGCGGCGCGCTGGGCGGCGAGCGCGTCCGACGGCCTGGAGACCTGGACCTCGGACGGCGCCTCGGGGTTGACCGTGGCCGCCAGCACGGTGCGTACGGCTTCGACGGAGGGTTCGGCGGATCGTACGTACAGCTCGGTGGGGTGGCCGTCGAAGGAGAGGAACTGTTCGGCGGCGGGCCAGCCGACCATCGCGGAACTGTCCAACTCGTCCGCCAGCGGGACCGGTTCGAGGATCCCGGTGACGCCGAACCACTGGTTCCCCAGCCACACCCGCGTCCCGGGCTCACGGATGTCCAGCCGTCGCGCGGCCGCCGCCCCGAGCACCACACCCGGATAGCGCGAGGTCGCCTCGTTGAGCCATACCCCTGTGCGCATGTGGCTGCCGACCGCCGTCGGCAGCCCGGCCTGGACCGCCACCACGGCGATGCTCCCGGTCTGCCCGGTGGGAATGTGGTCGTTGCGGTAGACGTGCGCCGTGACCCGGCCGATGGCGGCGACCGAGTGCACGGGGCCGATACGGCCGACCATCGTGACCGATTCCTCGGGGAGCCGGGCGGCGTCACCGAACATGGTGCTGCCCGGTTCGACGGTGAGGAGATTGGTGCCGAGCCGGTCCAGCGTGCGGTTCAGGTCGGCCCGGCTGGAGGTCGAGATACCGACGACGGCCAGCATGGCGGCGATGCCGATGGCGATCCCGAGCGCGGACAGTACCGCCCGCAGCGGGCGGGCGCGCAGTCCCGCCGCGCCGACGCGGGCCACATCGGTGGCGCCCAGCCGCGCGGGGACGAGTTCCGTACGTGGGTCCGCACCCGTTTCTGTCCGCCCTTCCGTGCCTGCACTCATGATTCGCCGCCCATTGCCCTGCCATCACGGACGTGTACCTGACGCGGTAGTTCCGCCGCGATCTCCCGGTCATGAGTGATGACGACGACCGTCGTCCCGGCCGCGTGCAGGTCTCGCAGTACCCGCATCACCGCCTCGCCGGCCGACGAGTCGAGGTTGCCGGTCGGCTCGTCGGCGAGCAGCAGCGCCGGCGACCCGACGACCGCGCGGGCGATCGCCACGCGCTGCCGCTCCCCGCCGGAGAGCTGGTGCGGCAGGTGGTCGAGCCGGTGGTCGAGCCGTACGCGTTCCAGCGCCTCGGCCGCCTCCCGTCTGCGCTCGCGCTGCGGTACGCCCGCATAGAGCAGGCCGTCGGCCACGTTGTCCAGTACGGGCACTCCGGCGGCGAGATGGAACTGCTGGAAGACGAAACCGATGCGCCGGGCTCGCAGTGCCGACACCTTTCGGTCCGAAAGCACGGCGATGTCGTGCCCGGCGATGCGGACCGTGCCGGCGGAGGGCCGGTCGAGGGTGCCGACGATGTGCAGCAGGGTGGACTTGCCGGAACCGGACGGGCCGACGATGCCCAGCATTTCGCCGTAGTCGATGGCGAGGTCGACATCCCGGAGTGCGACGACCCCGCCGGGATAGGACTTGGACACGTCCTTCAGCTCGACCACTCTCGTCCCGCTCATCGGGGTCATCGGGGTCATCGGGCTTGCCGGGCTCATCCGGGTATTCCCACGCGCTGACCCGCGCTGATGCCGGATCCGCTCACCTCGACCCAGCCGTCGGCGAAGAGGCCGGTGCGTACCGCGACGATGGCGGTGTGGGTGCCGTCCACCGTCTCCAGCCCGTAGCCACCCTCGGCCAGCGCGAGCAGCGCCGCGACCGGAACGGTCAGGACGTCCTTGCGGGTCTCGACGGTGTGGCGGACGTCGACCGGCGTCGCTTCCAGGCTGCCGAGCGCCGTCTGGCGGGCGACGGTGACGGTGACGGGCACGGTGGCGGTGTCCGTGCCGGTGGCCGCATCGTCGCCTTGGCCGCCCTCGCCGGAGGGCTGAGCCGCGGTGGCGTCCGTACCCACCCTGGAGACCGTCCCCGCGACCGTCTTCCCACCCGGCAGGGCGACCGTCACCTTCGTCCCCTTGACCGCCCAGGCGGTGTCGGCCGCGCGGACGTCGACGGTGACCACCTTGGTCGTGGCGGTGCCGCGTCGCGGACGCACTCGTCCAGACGTGAGCCCGGCTCCAGGCGGTGAGCCCCGGCGCCGGGGCGCCGGGGCTCGGTGAGGGTGCGTCAGCGGTTCATCAGGGCGAAGACGCCCCAGCCCAGGTACTCGCGTTGGTAGCGGGCGTGGCGGGCGGGGGCGCTGGTGAGTTCCGCGCGCATTTCGGGAGCCAGGTCGTCGCCGGGGTTCTCGTCGAGCCAGCGGCGGATGTTGAGCCACTGGGCGGCCGCATAGCGGTCCCAGCTGTCCTGGTCGGCGAGGACCATCTCGACCACGTCGCAGCCGAGTTCGCCGAACTGCTCGAGCAGCTCCGGCAGCGGGAGGAAGTCCTCCTTGGCGGAGGCGTGGCAGGCCTCGACGGTGGTCCGGTCCGGGGGGTCGAGGCGCCAGTACGGTTCGCCGATCAGGATCATGCCGCCGGGCGCGAGGCTGCGCCGGAGGAGTTCGACCGTGCCGGCCGCGCCGCCGCCGATCCAGGTGGCGCCGAGGCACGCGGCGATGCCGACCGGCTCGTCGGCCACGTGGCCCGACGCGTCTGCGTGGGTGAAGCCGACCCGGTCGGCGACGCCCAGTTCGACGGCTCGGGCGCGGGCGCCTGCGATGAACACGGTGCTGATGTCCACGCCGATGCCGGTCAACTGGTGGTCGCGCGCCCAGGTACACAGCATCTCGCCCGTGCCGCAGGCGAGATCGAGCATGCGGGTCCCCGGCGGCGGGCTGAGCGCCTCGCCCAGGGTGGCCAGCTTCTCGCTGGTGAAGGGGTTGTGGATGCGATGGCCGCTCTCGCGGATGGTGAAGCTACGTGGAAGATCCACTTCTGGGGTTCCCTCGGTCCAAGGTGGTTGCTGCACTGGTGATGGCTGGGGTTGGCGGCCGGTGGGAGTTGGCCGCGCTTGCCTGGACCGTCATCAAAAGCACCTCATCGGAAGCAGCAACGCCTGGACCGGGCGAGGTTAGGACTGTCGGGCCGGTGACGTCCATCGGTTATCGGCTCCGGCGGACCCACTGACCGTTCTCGTACTCCCGGAAAGCGCGGAGGGCGGAGAGGGGCGATGGTTATGTGCGTGCCGGTCTCCGCCCCCGCTCCGCTCACCTCAGTCCTCTGTCGGCCCCGTACGCGGGGTGAGGGTCATGGTCACGTGGTCCAGGCGTGAGATCACGCGGTACAGGTGTTTGGGGGCCGGTCCTGGTGCCGGCGTCAGGTTCCAGCGGGACAGGATCGCGGCGAGGACGACGGTCATCTCCATCCATGCGAACGTGTTGCCGATGCACTGGCGGTTGCCCTCGCCGAACGGGAGATAGGCGCCGCGGGGAAGGTCCTTGACCGAGATCCGCAGCCAGCGGTCCGGATCGAAGGTGAGCGGCTCGTCGTAGACGGCGGGATCGCGATGCAGGGTCGAGATGCTGAACAGGACCTCGCTTCCGGCGGGCAGCCGAGTGTTGGCCAGCGTGACGTCGGTCGTGGTGCGTCGCATCAGCAGCCATGTCGGGGCGTGCAGGCGCAGCGATTCGGTCAGCACGCGGCCGGTGTACTCCAGTTTCGGGAGATCCTCGGCGGTGATCGGGCGACCCTGGAGTACTTGGTCCAGTTCGGCGTGTACGCGGGCCTGTACGTCCGGGTGGCGACCGAGTTCGTACAGGACCGAGCCGATCGAGCTGCCGACGGTCTCGGCACCGGCGAGCATCAGCGTGACCAGCTCGTCGCGTACCTGAAGGTCGGTCATGCCCTGTCCCGTTTCGGCGTCGCGGGCGGCGAGGACGAGGGACAGCAGGTCGTCGTGGTCGGTTCCGTCGGTGCGGTACGCGGCGATCACCTGGTCGATGACCTCACGGATCCGCTCGTGAGCGTTGTTGAAGCGCCGGTTTGCCGGAGTGGGAAGCCGATGCAGTCCGTCGACCGGGAAGAGAGTCCGCCAGGTGACGCCGTCCACCACGATCGGCAGGCTCTTCTGGATCTCGTCGACCGCCTGCCGGCCGAGGTCGGTGGTGAACAGAGTGGCGGTGACGATGGCCAGCGCGAGCTCGTCGAGACACCTCATGAGCTCGACCGGCTGTCCGGGTTTCCAGCTCTCCGCGAGTTCCTGGGCCTTTTCGTCCATCGCCGTGAAGTAGTGGTTGATCTTCTGCCGGTGGAACGCGGGCTGGAGGAGGCGGCGTTGGCGACGGTGGAATTCACCGCCGGACGTCATGATGCCGTCTCCGAGGAAATGCCGGGCCTTGTCGAACAGTTGGCCCTTTTCGAAACTGTCGGCCTTGGTGACGAGGATTTCGTGCAGGATTTCCGGCCGGGTGACCACATATACGGGCAGCGGCCCGAGGTGGAGTTTGACGACGGGGCCGATTTCTCCCAGCCGAGCGAGGAACTGGAGGGGGTTTCGCTGTAGGGGTACGGCATGCCCGATCAGGGGGAGCCGCCCCGGGGCGGTGGGTACGACCGTGGTGGCAGTCATGCCGGCCTCACTTCGTCGAGAACGTCGGCGGCGTTGTAGTCGGCGACGTTGTAACGGCGCGTCTCCAGGGACCAGTCGAGGTTGCCCGTCATCCAGAACCTCAGGTCGTCGAGATAGCGGTGCAGTTGCGGGCTGGCCTGGGCCCGGGCGGTGGCCTCCTGTTCGAGGTACTGGCGCACCGCGTGGTCGTGCATCTGCCCCGCGCGGTGCAGCGCCTCGGGCATGTCGATGCCGTACTGCGCGGAGAGGATGGGAGGCAGGCTGTGCACGCTCCGGCTGCGGGCCACTTCCTTGGGGTAGGAGAGGATGTCGTTGGCCCAGCAGGCGATGTTCGTGGCCTGCTGGGCCAGCGACATCACGTGCGGGTTCGCGAAGTCCTCCTGCGGCAGTACGAACCCTCCCGCCACGTCGATGAGAGCCATGCAGGTGGGGACGGCGCCGCTGTGGCGGCGCATGTGGACGTACTCCACCAGTGTCGGAGCGGTCTGCCGGCTTCGGTTCGCGGCCTC
Organism: Streptomyces sp. NPDC087263; assembly: GCF_044744645.1. NCBI lineage: Bacteria > Bacillati > Actinomycetota > Actinomycetes > Kitasatosporales > Streptomycetaceae > Streptomyces > Streptomyces sp. NPDC087263. The sequence goes on along the minus strand of NZ_JBIUYT010000014.1, from coordinate 189,575 downwards.
CCAGCACTGGGCGAGGAAGTAGCCGGTGACCGAATGCACGAAGCGCATCCACTGCATGGGCGCCGAGTGGACGAGGATGCGGTCCCTGAGATCGGCCAGTGCTCCCATGAACGGGTCGGCGGCGTCGGGCTCTTGGCCGGGGTCCTCGAGGATGCGCAGGTAGTCCACGACGGTCCGGGCGAGCAGTTCGGGATCCTCGCCCGTGGCGGACTCGTCGCAGAAGGCGTCGTCGAAGGCGAAGAGCCACAACTGCCAGTCCGCGAGCAGTTGGAGACCGACCGGCTCGCTGCGCGGGCTGGTCCGCCCTGCTAAGCGCCCGACGCGCAGTCCTGCGTACTCGGCGGTCATCGCGGAGTCGAGGATGTTCATCTGGCCGGCCCAGCCGATGGCCTGCGCGTCGATCTCGTTGGCGTACGGGCTGATCTCTGACGGGAACGGGTAGCTCAGCGGGGGCAGGGTGAGGGGGGCCCGCAGTTTTCCTTGCATGGTTCTCCACACAGATCGTGTGCCAGTGGGGGGCAGGACGTGCTGTTGGGCATGCCAAGTCGGGGTGTATGAAATGCCGGTGACTCGGCGGCGTGGGTTGGGGGGTGGGGGATCTGCTTTGCGAAGGCGCATCCCGAGAGCGCCATCCCGACGCCTTGATGATCACACGGCGTCACGAATTGCCACAATGGGTCTTTCATTAAGTGAGAGATCACTACCGTTAGAAGTTGATAGTCGAAAGGTAAGAATCGACTGATGGCGAAATGCGACCGCCGCGGTCGAGCTGTCGTCCCGCCCCCGGCTCCGGCAGGCGCGGCTTCTCTTTGCGCGTGATCATCACTTCGCACAGTGCCCGCCTCTACACTGACCTCGGCGGACTCCCGGGCGGTGAGGGGCGGTTGACGGTGCGTAAGGCATGGGTCGTGGCGATCGCCGCCGTCGGGGGCGGGATCAGCTTCGTGATGGTGCTCGTCGTCGGCGTCTACCTGGTCGCGGGGAACCTCGCGGGCGGGGTCGGCGGAGGAGCGGTCACGCTCGCCAAGGGCGCCGTGCCCGCCGCGTACCAGACGCTCGTACAGAAGTGGGGCAATCTGTGCAGCGCCATCAACCCGGCGCTGCTGGCCGCGCAGCTGTACCAGGAGAGCGGGTTCAACCCGACCGCCCAGAGCCCGGCGGCGGCGCAGGGGATAGCGCAATTCATCCCGGGAACCTGGTCGACCCACGGAATCGACGGCGACGGGGACGGCGACCGCGACGTATGGGATCCGAATGACGCGATTCCGTCTGCCGCTTCGTACGACTGCGAGCTCGCCTCGTACGTGAAGGACGCGCCGGGGGACCCCACGCACAACATGCTCGCGGCCTACAACGCGGGGGCGTACGCGGTCATCAAGTACGGGGGAGTGCCGCCGTACAAGGAGACCCAGAACTACGTGAAGACGATCACCACGTTGCAGGCGAGTTTCGCCGCGCCGGTGACCCGGGTCGACCCCTCCAAGCAGGCCGCGGTGGCCATCTCGTACGCCCAGGAGAAGCTCGGCACGCCCTACCTGTGGGGCGGGAACGGTACCGCTGACCAGGGCGGACGCTTCGACTGCTCAGGGTTGACGAAGGCCGCGTACGAGAGTGTCGGGGTCACGCTTCCGCGGGTCGCCAACGACCAGTACAACGCGGGGCCGCACCCCTCGCGGGACGAGCTGATGCCAGGGGACCTGGTGTTCTTCTCGGACGACCTCACCGACTCCCGGGCCATCCGGCACGTGGGCATCTACGTGGGCGGCGGATACATGATCGACGCGCCCAGGACGGGTGCCGTCATCCGCTTCGACCCCGTCGACACCCCCGACTACTTCGGAGCCACCCGGGTGACCGAAGATGGCGCGAAAGCATTGCCCACGACGGTCTGAACCTGCCCTCTGAGCTGCGGCGATGTGTCTCTCTTCGATAACGTCTGAGTGATCATTCGGTGGAGGGTGGAACGTATATCAGGGGAGTGTGCGTTCCTTTTCTCGTAGAGCGGATCTACGACCACGGGGGTGGGACAGAGCGCCGCACGAAAGGCTGCGCGCGCGGGAAAGACGACGAAGGGGCCACAGTGCCATGGCTGGACTCGCCGAATCCGGTTCCAACCCCGACGTCAACCTGCTCTACGACATCAATGGCCTGGCCAAGGACGCGCCGCGGTGGTTCGACCGCGGGGTCGAGTTCGTGGGTGAGTACGGGCTGTTGATCGCGATGGCCCTGCTGGTGGTCGGGTGCTGGTGGGCCGTGCGTCGGCGGGGCGGCGAGGATGCCGCACCGACCGTGGCCGCGGTGATCTGGGCGCCGCTGGCCGCCGCGATCGCGGTGCTGGTGAACGTGCCGATACGGGGTTTCGTGGCGCGTCCCAGACCCTTCGTCGACCACCGGGACCTGGACGTGCTGGTGTCCGGCAAGACCGACTACTCCTTCGTCAGCGACCACGCGACCCTCACCATGGCGGTGGCGGTCGGACTCTTCGTCGCCCACCGGAAGTTCGGGCTGGTCGGCATAGGGCTCGCGCTGGTCGAGGGGTTCTGCCGGGTCTACATGGGCGTGCACTACCCGACCGACGTGATCGGCGGCTTCGCCCTCGGCACGGCGGTCGTCCTGCTGCTGTCCCCGCTCGCCATGCTGCTGCTGACGCCGTTGACCAAGGCCGTGGAGGGGTCGGCGCTGGTCGGAGGGCTGATCCGGGCGCGGGGAGCGGCCCTGACGGGGGAAGAAGCGGTCATCGCGGGGGCTCAGGAGGAGCGGCCCGAGGACCGGGATCTGGCTGCGTAGCTCGTCGCGTGGCTTCCTGCACAGATTCCCGCGTGGCTCACCTCACCGTGTAGCTCCTCGTGTGCGCCCTCTGCTCAAATCGCCTGCGGGAACGTGAAGACGCGGCTCGGGTCGTACAGCCTTTTCAGGGTGGTCAGGCGCGGGGCCGCGTCGCCGTAGTACGCCTTGCGCCAGTTGGTGAGGGTGGGGTCCGCGTAGTTCTGGTAGGCGGCGCCCGAGGCGTACGGGGACATGGCCTTGTGGGCGGTGGACAGCCAGGACTGGGCGGTGGTGCCGGACGTGCCGGCCGTCCAGGAGACGATGTACTGGGCGAGCATCCGCGAGCCGCGGTGGACGAAGGCCGTGGAGGTGGGGGAGACCCGGTTGATCGCGCCGCCGAGTGCCGTCAGGGCGATGCTGCCCGCGCCGCCCCGGACCGTCGAGAGCTGGTTCAACAGGGTCTGGACACCGGCCGAGGACAGGGAACGGTCGAAGAAGTCCGAGCGTGCCGCGTACGTCTCGCGGCCCAGCGCGCCCTGCGAGGAGCGGCCCGGGGTCGAGCCCGGCAGGTGACACTGGGCGTCGGTGGAGAAGGACGAGCAGCCCGCGTACACCTCCATCGATTCCTCGTAGGACCGGCGCTTCAGCGAGACGCTGGTCGCGGAGGCACCGATCGTGTCGGCCAGGCGGTCCACGGCGTTCTGGAGCTCGCCGTACGTGCCGAGGGAGAACGCCGCGATGGAGATCGTGGGGGTGCCGCCGGGCACGTTCGCGAGGTGGCACGAGGACCAGATCTCGTCCGGCTGGGCCGGGCCCCACTCCTGCCAGGCCTTGACCACGGCGGCGGCCTTGGACCAGGGCCAGGACATGTAGGCGGATACGGCCTGGGGCGCGGGGTGGGTCTTGTACTGGAGCTCGGTGACGATGCCGAAGTTGCCGTTCCCGGCGCCGCGCAGGGCCCAGAAGAGGTCCTTGTGGTCGGTGGCGTTCGTGGTGAGCTGCTTGCCGTCGGCCATGATCAGTGTTGCCTGCGTGAGGCTGTCGCAGGTCAGGCCGTACGCGCGGGAGACCACGCCGTGGCCGCCGCCCAGGGTCAGGCCGGAGATGCCGACGGTGGGGCAGGAGCCGGCGGGGATCGTGACGCCCTTCGCGGCGAGGGCGCGGTAGACGTCGATCAGTTTGGAACCGGCGCCCACCACCGCCTCGTTGGCGCTCGCGCGGATCTGGTTCAGCTTCGATACGTCGATGACCAGGCGGTCGTTTCCGGAGGACCAGCCTCCGTAGGAGTGGCCGCCGTTGCGGATCGAGATCTTGATGGCGTGGGTGCGGGCGTAGGCCATGGTGGTGCGGATGTCGTCCGCGGTGGCGACGTACGCGACCGCGGTGGGCTTCAGGGTGTCGAAGCGGGTGTTGTAGAGCTGGTGGGCTGCTGGCCACGTGGCGTCGCCCGGGCGGAGCAGGGTGCCGTCCAGGTCGGTGGCGAGGGCGGTCCAGTTTGCGGCGGACTTGGTGCTGGTGCTGGTGCTGGTGGTTGCGGTTGTGCGGAGGGGGGCGCTGGGAGTGCCGGTGCCGGTGCTGTCGCTGCCCATGCCGTTGCCCTTGCACGCCGTTGTGGCTGCCGCCGCGAGTGTGGCGGCAGCCCCGCCTATGAACGTACGCCGTTGCATGTGCGCCTCTCCGTTGGTTCCGTGGGAGGAGACGAGTCCCCAGGGTTGGGGGTTCCAATTGCGGGGCGTCTGCGGGTTGGGTGGGGCTGGGGGTGGGTTTTTTCGCCCCCTCCGCCCCTTCCCGTCCCGTCCCGTATCTGGGGGCTGCCGCCCCCAGGCCCCCGCTGTCGGCCTGAACGGCCTCGTCCTCAAACGCCGGACGGGCTGGAAGGCCCTCCCCGGCCGGGGCTGGAGAGTGCCGTCCTCATGGGTGGGTGGGGGATGGGGATGGTGGTGCCTGGTCTTCGAACGGCGGACGGGCTGGAAGATCCTGCCCGGCCGGGGTTGAAGAGTGCCGTCCCCATGGGCTGAGAATCTCCGGCTCGGGTGAGATTTTCAGCCCCTCCGGCGTTTGAGGAGCGGGGTCTGGGGCGGAGCCCCGGGAACAAGGGACGGGTAGGGGCGGAGGGGGCGAAAGAATGCCCTACAGGAACGGGAACGCCCCTACAGGAACGCCAGGTTCACAACCCAGAAGCTCACGGCCGCTACCAGGGCCGCTGCCGGCATGGTGATGAACCAGCCCAGGATGATGTTCTTGGCGATTCCCCAGCGGACGGCCTTGAGGCGCTTGGTGGCGCCGACGCCCATGATGGCGGAGGTGATGACGTGGGTCGTGGAGATGGGGGCCTTGAAGAGGTAGGCCGAGGCGAACATGATCGACGCGCCGGTTGTCTCCGCGGCGAAGCCCTGGGGAGGGTCGAGTTCGATGATTTTGCGGCCCAGCGTGCGCATGATGCGCCAGCCGCCGGCGTACGTGCCGAGGGACAGCATCACGGCACAGACGATCTTCACCCAGACCGGGATCGGATCCCCCGCGTCCTGGACGTCGGCGATGACCAGGGCCATCACCACGATGCCCATGGTCTTCTGGGCGTCCTGGAGGCCGTGGCCCAGGGCCATGCCGGCGGCGGAGACGGTCTGTGCGATGCGGAATCCACGCTTGGTCTTGTGGGGGTTGGAGCGGCGGAACAGCCACATGATCGCGGTCATCACCAGGTAGCCGACGATCAGGCCGACGACCGGGGAGACGAACATCGGGATCACGACCTTCTCCAGCACGCCGTGCCAGTAGACCGTCGTTCCGCCGGCGAGCGCCGCGCCCACCATGCCGCCGAACAGGGCGTGAGAGGAGGAGGACGGCAGCCCGAAGTACCAGGTGACCAGGTTCCAGGTGATCGCGCCGATGAGGGCGGCGAAGAGGATCCCCATGCCCTTCGAGCCCTCGGGGGTCTGGATCAGGCCCTCGCTGACCGTCTTGGCGACACCGCTGCCGAGGAACGCTCCCGCGAGGTTCATCACCGCGGCCATCGCGAGCGCCGCCCGCGGCGTGAGTGCCCGCGTCGACACGGAGGTCGCGATCGCGTTCGCCGAGTCGTGGAAGCCGTTCGTGTACGTGAATCCGAGCGCGACGCCAATGGTCACGATCAGGGCGAAGGTGTCCATGAAGAGGTCAGGACTCCTTGACGGCGATGGTCTCCACCGTGTTCGCCACGTGCTCGAACGCGTCGGCCGCTTCCTCCAGCACGTCCACGATCTGCTTGAGCTTGAGCACGTCCATGGCCTCGTACTTGCCGTTGAAGAGCTGGGCGAGCAGCTTGCGGTGGATCTGGTCGGCCTGGTTCTCCAGGCGGTTGACCTCGATCCAGTACTCGGTGAGGTTGTCCATGGTGCGGAGGTTCGGCATGGCCTCCGCCGTCAGCTCGGCCGCCCTGGCCAGCACCTCGATCTGCTGCTCCACACCCTTGGGGAGCTCCTCGACCTGATACAGCACGACCAGGTCGACGGCCTCCTCCATGAAGTCCATGATGTCGTCGAGGGACGAGGCCAGGTTGTAGATGTCCTCACGGTCGAACGGCGTGATGAACGAGGAGTTCAACTGGTGGAAGATCGCGTGCGTGGCGTCGTCACCGGCGTGTTCCGCGGCCCGCATACGCTCTGCGATCTCGGTCCGGCCGGAGGCGTCGGCCCCGAGCAGTTCCATGAGGAGTTTCGAGCCCGTGACGATGTTGTCCGCGGATGCGGAGAACATGTCGTAGAAGCTCGTCTCCCTGGGGGTCAGACGAAAGCGCACGTGGGGTCCTCGGGATGCTTCGGTTTCGGTCAGGGTGATGCTAGGCGCATCATCCGGCCACGGCTAATGGGCCGTCTCCCAGTGTCGCCCATCGGGCACAGTGATCAGCACAGGGTCCGGTCCCGGGATCGGGCAAGGGCCCTATACCCAGCAAAGTTCGATACCATATACCTACTAGGGGTATATGTATGCGGCGAACCGGACGGGATCTCGACAGGGACCTCCGGAATATCCCCCGAGGTGTCCCACGGGCCCTCCGGGACCGCCGACAGGATCATCAGGAGGACGCGATGACGACCACCGAGGCCGGCGCGACGGCGCCCTCCGGCGAACCCCGGGCGACGCTCTCCGGCGAACCCCCGCAGCAGCTCGTGACCGACCACGACCGGGGTATCCACGGCTACCACCATCAGAAGGACGAGCACCTCAAGCGCCTGCGCCGGATCGAGGGCCAGATCCGCGGTCTGCAGCGGATGGTCGACGAGGACGTCTACTGCATCGACATACTCACCCAGGTCTCCGCCTCCACGAAGGCCCTCCAGTCCTTCGCCCTCCAGCTCCTGGAGGAACACCTGCGCCACTGCGTCGCGGACGCGGCCGTCAAGGGCGGCGACGAGATCGACGCGAAGGTCGAGGAAGCGACGAAGGCGATCGGGCGACTGCTGCGTACGTGACGTACATCCCCGTACGCGGGGTGGTGGGGAAGGGAACCGTGTGGCGGGGACCGGGCCACGTCCGACTGGCCGGAACGGGCTACAGGTTCATGGCCCGAGCCTGTGGGTGCTCACGCTCATGGGCGCGCGCTTCGGCCACTTTCAGTACCTCGTCGATGCTCTCAAGACTGAGCCGGTCCTCGTGAGCGGCCGAGGCCGCGATGATCAGGTCTCCGCACAGCTCGATCTCGGCGAGGGCCACGTGGTCCTGAACTGCAGTACCGCCGACCGGAGCCACGTACATCACCTCTTCCTGCCGTCACCGACTTCCTAGAGTAGGTAGCGGCCTACACACCGCGCATGGCACGGAAGGGCCATTTCCGGCCCTCAACTCCTGCTACGCCCGCCCCTGCCCAGGACGCAGCCGCCTACTCCGCAATCTTCCCGGCGAAGATGTCCGCGGGCTCCGGGAGCTGTACGTCGGCGGCGACCCCGAAGTCGTACAGCAAGGTCGTCGAGGCGACGGCGACGGTGCCCTTCTGTGAGCCGTTGACGAAGCTGAAGCGGTGGCGGACCTTGCGCAGGCGTCCCTGGTCGTCGAGGTAGGCGTCGAACGGCACCTGCGCGGTGGCGAACCCTTTTGCCGCGGCCTTCAGTGCGTCCCGGTTGCCCTCCGACGCGCTCATGGCGGCGGCATTGAGGTCGGCCGTACCGCGGTAGTGCCGCACCGGGGTCCCGGCGATCTCGGTCCTCCCGACGTACGCCGCCGTCCGCGCCCCGCGCAGCAACTCGGCCGCCGCGTACGGATCGGTGGCGCCGCCGGTCACCAGGTTCCCGTCGGAGAGGCCGGCCGTGTCGACGCGGACCCACTTGTCGGCGGGCACGCCGGCGCCGCGGTTCTTCATGAACAGGGCGCCCGGGGCGAGGAGTTCGGTGATGGGCCGGTGTTCGTCGGTACCCGCGGGATCCTGCGGCAGCAGCACCTTCAGCCGGCCCCGCTGCTGCTCGAAGTCGTACACGCCCTCGCCCCGGATGGTGACCCGCGTTCCGCCGGTGGCCATCTCCATGGACGTACGGGTCTGCGCGCTGCCCGCCCGCCGCAGGGTGGCGGCGGCCCGGTGGACCACCTCGACGGGGTCGGCACCGGTGCGGGCGTCCTCGGTGACTCCGGCGCCGCCGGTGCATCCGGTGACACAGACACCGACCAGGAGTCCGGTCGCCGCGGCCGCGGCCGCCAACCGGCCGGACCGCCCGTCCTCCGCCACTCGCGCCATCACATGCGCCACCACATGCGCAACCATCGCCTGCTGACCCCCAGCCGGTCCGTCCCGGGGCTGTCGGACTCCCCGTCGTTCCGCTTAACGACGTGTGGGGGTGCTTGTCACGCGTCTGCGTGCCGTTTGATCGCGATGGGTAACGTTGTCAATGTGGCACCGCAGGAAGAGACCGCACAGGCCCAGGAACACCACACGACGACGGTCGAACAGGGCCGTTTCTGCTTCGCCCGCTGCTCCTGCGGCTGGCGCGGCCCGGCGCGAAGAGCCCGCAGCCTGGCCCGCACGGACGCGGCGGGGCATCCCCCGCGGTAGGAACACGGTGAGAAAGTGAGCGGGCCCGCCCCTGGAAGCCAGGGGCGGGCCCTTCTCGTCCTCGCGGTGGCACCGCCATGCAGCACCGCGAGGGGTAGGGGAGGCGTCGGCTCAGCCGAAACGGCCCGAGATGTAGTCCTCGGTGGCCTGGACCGACGGGTTGGAGAAGATGCGCTCCGTGTCGTCTATCTCGATGAGCCGGCCGGGCTGGCCGACCGCCGACAGGTTGAAGAAGGCGGTGCGGTCGGAGACGCGGGCGGCCTGCTGCATGTTGTGCGTCACGATGACGATCGTGAAGCGCTCCTTCAGCTCGCCGATCAGGTCCTCGATCGCGAGGGTGGAGATCGGGTCCAGGGCCGAGCACGGCTCGTCCATGAGGAGCACCTGCGGCTCCACCGCGATCGCCCGTGCGATGCACAGACGCTGCTGCTGACCGCCGGACAGGCCCGAGCCGGGCTTGTTCAGGCGGTCCTTGACCTCGTTCCAGAGGTTCGCGCCCTTGAGGGACTTCTCCACGATGTCGCTGAGCTCGGACTTCTTGTAGGAGCCGTTGAGCCTCAGGCCCGCCGCCACGTTGTCGAAGATCGACATGGTGGGGAAGGGGTTGGGGCGCTGGAAGACCATGCCGATCGTGCGGCGCACGGCGACGGGGTCGACGCCGTGCCCGTACAGGTCCTCGTCGTCAAGGAGCACCTTGCCCTCGACGCGCCCCCCGGCGGTGACCTCGTGCATGCGGTTGAGGGTGCGCAGGAAGGTCGACTTGCCGCAGCCGGAGGGGCCGATGAAGGCCGTCACGGAGCGCGGCTCGACCGTCATGGAGATGTCTTCGATCGCCTTGTGGGCGCTGTAGTAAGCGGTGAGTCCGCTTACGTCGATTCGCTTGGCCATTTCACTCAACTCTTCTTTCGAGGGGGAGACGTCAGTCGCTGATGTGGCCGCGTCAGCGACCTGTCTTCGGCGCCTTCCAGCGGGCGATGCCGCGAGCCGCCAGGTTGAGGATCATGATGAAGGCGATCAGGGTGAGCGACGCCGCCCAGGCACGGTCGTAGGCCGCGCCCGAGCCCGCGCTGTTCGCGTACTGCTGGTAGATGTACAGCGGCAACGAGGACTGCGCCCCCTCGAACGGGTTCGAGTTGATGAAGGGGTTGCCGAACACCAGCAGCAGCACCGGTGCGGTCTCGCCCGCGATACGGGCGATCGACAACATGATGCCGGTGGTGATGCCGCCGAGTGAAGTGGGCAGAACCACCTTCAGGATGGTGCGCCACTTCGGGATACCCAGCGCGAGGGAGGCCTCACGCAGCTCGTTCGGTACGAGCTTGAGCATCTCCTCGGTGGAGCGGACGACGATCGGCATCATCAGGATCGCCAGGGCGAGCGAGCCGGCGAAGCCGAAGGGCTGCATCTTGAACTGCACCATCAGGCTCAGGATGAACAGACCGGCGACGATCGACGGGATGCCGGTCATGACGTCGACGAAGAACGTGATGGCCCGGGAGAGGTTGCCGCGCCCGTACTCCACGAGGTAGATCGCGGTCAGGACACCGATCGGCACGGCCATCAGCGCGGCCAGGCCGACCTGCTCCAGGCTGCCGAGGATCGCGGCGTAGATGCCGCCGCCCGGCTCGGTGTCGGCGACGACTCCCATCGAGTGGGTCAGGAAGTAGACGTCGAGGACCTTCACACCGCGCGAGAGGGTCGTCCAGACCAGGGAGACCAGCGGCACCACGGCGAGGAGGAACGCGACCCAGACCAGGCTGGTCGCCACCCGGTCCTTGGCCTGCCGCCGGCCCTCGACGCGCGCGGCGATGCCGTACGTCCCGAGGACGAAGAGGATCGCGGCCATCAGGCCCCACTGGATACTGCTGTCCAGTCCGGCCGCGGCGCTGATACCGATACCCAGGGCGACCGACCCCGCGGCGATCGCCCACGGGCTCCACTTGGGCAGCCGTGCGCCCTGAAGGGTGCTGGGGCGCTTCACATTCAGGGTCTGGCTCATGCGTTGGCCCCCGAGTACTCCTTGCGGCGGGCGATGATCGCGCGGGCCGCGCCGTTGACCAGCAGGGTGATGACGAAGAGGACCAGACCGGAGGCGATGAGCGCGTCACGGCCCTGTTCCGTCGCCTCGCCGAACTTGCTGGCGATGTTCTGGGCGAAGGTGCCGCCGCCCGGGTCGAGCAGGCTGGCCTGGATGGTGAAGGTCGGCGAGAGGACCGTGGCGACGGCCATCGTCTCGCCGAGCGCACGGCCCAGGCCCAGCATCGAGGCGGAGATCACGCCGGAGCGGCCGAAGGGCAGCACCGACATGCGGATGACCTCCCAGCGGGTGGCGCCGAGGGCGAGTGCCGCTTCTTCGATCATCTGCGGGGACTGCCGGAAGACCTCGCGGCTCACGTTCGTGACGACCGGCAGGATCATGATCGCGAGCAGGATGCCGACGGTGAGCATCGAGCGCGGGGCGCCGCCCTGCCACTCGAAGATGCCGGTCCAGCCGAGGTAGTCGTTGAGCCAGCCGAAGAGGCCGTTCATGTGCGGGACGAGGATGAGGGCGCCCCACAGGCCGTACACGATGGACGGCACGGCGGCGAGCAGGTCGATGACGTACGAGATGGGGCCGCTGAGCCTGCGCGGGGCGTAGTGCGTGAGGAACAGCGCGATGGCGACCGCGATCGGGACCGCGATGACCATGGCGACGATCGAGGAGACCACCGTGCCGAAGGCCAGGACGGCGATGCCGAAGTCCGGCGGGATGGCGGTGGGGTTCCACTCGAACGTGGTGAGGAAGTTGCCCTCGTCCTTGCTGATCGCGAGGGAGGCGCGATAGGTGAGGAAGACCGCGATGGCGGCCATGATCACCAACAGGAAAATGCCCGAGCCGCGGGAGAGACCGAGGAAGACTCGGTCACCGGGTCGGGTGGCGCCGCGACTCGCGCGCTTCTGCTCGGTCTCGGACGGCTCGGGGATCGGGGGAGGAGCTTCGGTGTTCTTGGTCGATATACCCATCAGGATTCTCCGGTCTGCGGAGTCGCACGAGATGTGAGGCTCCTGGCGGCGGTGCACCGGACGCGGTGCGGTCCGGCCCCGTGGCGGGGCCGGACCGCACCGTCGGGATCTAGCTCAGGCCCGCGATGGTGGTGCGGACCTTGGAGATGATGTCGGCCGGGATCGGCGCGTAGCCGGCGGCGGGGAGGAGCGCCTGGCCGTCCTCACCGGCGATGTACGTCAGGAACGCCTTCGTGGCGGGCAGCGTGTCGGCCTTGTTGCCCTTGTCGCAGACGATCTCGTAGGTGACCAGGGTGATCGGGTACGCGCCCTCGGCCTTGGTCGTGTAGTTCAGCTGAAGCGCGAGGTCCGAGCCCGTGCCGACGATCTTGGCGTCGGCGATCGCCTTGGTGGCGTTGTCGACGGTGGCCTCGACGGGAGCGGCGGCACCCGTGTCCAGGGAGGCGGCGTTGATGCCGTCCTTGGCGTACGAGAGCTCCATGTAGCTGATGGCGCCGGAGGTCTGCTTGACCTGCGCGGCGACACCGCTGGAGCCGCTCGCGGACTGGCCGCCCTTGGCCTGCCAGGCCTTGCCGCCGTCGTACTTCCAGTTGCCGGGCGTCGCGGCGATCAGGTACTTGGTGAAGTTGTCCGTGGTGCCGGACTCGTCCGAGCGGTGGAACGCCTGGATCTTGAGGTCGGGCAGCGTGGCGTCGGGGTTCAGCGCCTTGATCGCGGCGTCGTTCCAGTTGGTGATCTTGCTGTCGAAGATCTTCGCGATGGTGGCCGCGTCCAGGACCAGCTTGTCGACACCCGGGACGTTGTAACCGACCGCGATCGGGCCGCCGACCATCGGGAGGTCGATGGCCTGGCCGCCGGTGCAGACCGCCTTGGAGGCCGTGACCTCTTCGGGCTTCAGCGCGGAGTCGGAGCCGGCGAAGGCGACCGTGCCCTGCGTGAACGCGGTGACGCCGGCGCCCGAGCCGCCGCCCTTGTAGTTGATCTGCACGCCACAGGCGGTGCTGAACTCCTTGACCCAGGCGTCGATCGCGTTCTTCTGCGCGGAGGAGCCGTCGGCCAGGAGCTGGCCCTTGGCGTCGTCACACTTGATCGAGCTGGTCGAGCCCGACGACGCGCTTGCGCCGGTGCTGGTGCCGGTGTCGTCCGAGCCGCACGCCGTGAGGGCCAGGGCGCCGGAGACGGCGAGAGCACCGAGGGTGATGGCCTGCCGGTTCATGCGCTGAAGCTTCACTTTTCGGGAGTTCCTTCCGGGAGCCGCCGTCTGGTGGCGGCGTGCGAAGTCTGTGTGATGCGGAGAAGGCTCCTGAATGCCCTTCGCACCTTGTAAGGCCGAAATTAGGCAGATCAGGTGAAGGCGCCGAAGGCCAAAAGTGAACGGAGGGTGAACCCCTGCGGACGGTGCGGTGAGGTCACGGAACGCTTACGTCGAGGACACAGAGAGATCCCGGGTTATGGGGCCCGAAAGGAAACTCTACGTAACCGATCAGGTGCGCACCTGTTGCGACGCCGGACGGGAATCAGCCGGATCTGTGGGGGCGTTTTCGGCGTCAGGCAAGGTGCAGCGCGCTCAGCAGCGCGTCCAGCAGGTCGCGGTCGCGGGGCTGGGTGAGGCGGGTGCGGGCCGCGTCCGGGGCAAGCCAGGCGATGCGGTCGACCTCGCTGTTGGGGGTGAAGCCGCCGTCCGTCGCCTCGGCGGCCCAGTAGCTGACCTGCTTGGGGTGTCCGTCCACGGAGTAGCGGGTGGAGGGGAGGCGGGCGCCGGGCACGCAGCGGAACCCGGTCTCCTCCTCGACCTCGCGCAGGGCGGCCGCGAGGGGTTCCTCGGCGTGCTTGAGCTTGCCCTTGGGATGCGACCAGTCGTCGTACTTCGGCCGGTGGACCAGGCAGATCTCCAGCTCGCCGGCGTCAGGAGAAGGGCGCCACAGGACGCAGCCGGCCGCCCGGACGGTGTCGTCGTCGGTCATCGGACCTCCAGTCCCTTCATGAGGGTTCCCCCTACGGGGTGGGTACCGCTTCCTTCTGCCAGCTCTGCTGGAACGCGAACCGCGCCGCCTCCACCTCGTGCCGCTGGTCGGCATGGAGCACGCCGAGCGCGTACGCCGTCGCCGGGGCGATGCGCGGGGTGCGGGCCGCGGACGCCGCGGCCGAGGCGGCCTCCGCCGCGTCCCGGTGCCGGTTCAGGGCCTGGCCGGCGCCGAGCAGGCGTACGTCGACGGGGCACTCCTCGCCGTACAGGACCTCGCGTGCGTAGCGGTGCAGGCGCAGCAGCAGGCGGACCTGGTGCCAGGGGGCGTCCTGCGGCTGGGGCGCGGTGTCGGCGGAGAGGCCGTGCACGAGAGCTTCCGCGTTGTACGGGTGGCCCGCGGTGAGCAGCGGCAGCGGCCCGACGGCGTCGAGCAGCCGGCTCTCCGCGGCGGCGGCGGAGGGGCGCAGGTCGGCGGTGGCGGCCGCCGGGGTCAGGGGGACCTCGCTGGCGAGGACGGCGACGCTGTCCGCGACGGCGTGGAAGCGGGAGGAGCCCAGCGCCTGGAGGGCGGCCGAGTGGGCGCGGGTGCGGGCCAGGGTCAGCTGGCGGTCGAGCAGGGCGCCCGCCTTCGCCGCGCCGATGGTCAGACTGCCCTTGGACGTGGTGCTCGGCTCCGGTCCGGCCTGCGTGGGGAAGCCCGTGCCGGACAGCCGGTTCAGTGCGCCGATCAGCCGCTCCAGGCGCGCCGAGTAGGCGTGCTCGCGGGCCAACGTGCCCGACAGCCAGGCCAGTTCGGGGCGCATGCGCTCCGACCAGTCCGGGTCGAGCAGCGGCCGGAAGGTGTGCAGCGAGCCGCTGATCCGGCGGGCCGAGCGGCGCAGGGCGCGTGCCGCGTCGACGGACCCGGCCGAGCCGTTCTCCGCCAGGCTCGAACTCGCTCGTGTGGGGGCACCCCCGCCGCCGGTCTCCCGGTGCTGGCGCAGCGAACGGAGGAACTCCGTCGCCTGGGCCCGCAGATAGCCCGCGAGGGCGTCCCCCGATACGGGCACGGCGCGGGTCGTGGGGTCGGTGGGGTCAAGGTGTTGCTGTGCCACGCCGGCGCCTCCGGGCGTCTATGAGCATCTCCTGGACGTTCCGCAGGGGCTGGCCCTCGGCATCGGTCGCGTGCCGGGTCCATTCGCCGTCCGGGCCCAGGTGCCAGGAAGCGGTGGTGTCGGACATTCCGGTCTCGAACAGCCGGTTGAGGGCTGCCCGGTGGGCCGGGTCGGTGATCCTCACCAGGGCCTCGATGCGGCGGTCGAGATTGCGGTGCATCATGTCGGCGCTGCCGAGCCAGATCTCGGGTTCGCCGCCGTTGCCGAAGGCGAAGACCCGGGAGTGTTCCAGGAAGCGGCCGAGGATCGAGCGCACCCGTATGTTTTCGGACAGGCCCGTGACGCCGGGGCGGACCGCACAGATGCCGCGTACCCAGATGTCGACGGGTACCCCGGCCTGGGAGGCGCGGTACAGCGCGTCGATGATCGCCTCGTCCACCATCGAGTTGACCTTGATACGGACGAACGCGGGGCGTCCGGCCTCGTGGTGCTGGACTTCCTTGTTGATCCGCGCGATCAGGCCGTCGCGCAGGGACTTGGGCGCGACGAGCAGCCGGCGGTAGGTCTCGCGGCGCGAGTAGCCGGAGAGCCGGTTGAAGAGGTCGGAGAGGTCCGCGCCGACCTGCGGATCGGCGGTGAGTAGCCCCAGGTCCTCGTACAGGCGGGCGGTCTTGGGGTGGTAGTTGCCCGTGCCCACGTGGCAGTAGCGGCGCAGGGAGTCGCCTTCCTGGCGGACCACCAGCGACAGCTTGCAGTGGGTCTTCAGGCCGACGAGCCCGTACACGACATGGCAGCCGGCCTCTTCGAGCTTCCTGGCCCACTTGATGTTGGCCTGCTCGTCGAAGCGGGCCTTGATCTCGACCAGGACGAGGACCTGCTTGCCGGACTCGGCGGCGTCTATCAGCGCGTCGACGATCGGCGAGTCGCCCGAGGTCCGGTACAGGGTCTGCTTGATGGCCAGCACGTCCGGGTCGCTCGCCGCCTGCTCCAGGAAGGCCTGGACCGAGGTGGAGAAGGAGTCGTACGGGTGGTGCAGCAGGACGTCCCGTTCCCGGAGCGCCGCGAAGATGTCCGCCGCGGACGCCGACTCGACCTCGGCGAGGTCGCGGTGGGTGCCGGCGATGAACTTCGGGTACTTCAACTCGGGCCGGTCAAGGCCACCGATGCCGAAGAGGCCGGTGAGGTCGAGGGGACCCGGCAGCGGGTACACCTCGGCCTCGGAGATCTTCAACTCCCGCACCAGCAGGTCCAGTACGTACCGGTCGATGGACTCCTCGACCTCCAGGCGCACCGGCGGTCCGAAGCGGCGCCGCATGAGCTCCTTCTCCAGGGCCTGGAGCAGGTTCTCGGCGTCGTCCTCCTCGACCTCCAGGTCCTCGTTCCGGGTGAGGCGGAAGGTGTGGTGCTCCAACACCTCCATGCCCGGGAAGAGTTCCTCCAGGTGGGCCGCGATGACGTCCTCGATGGGGACGAAGCGGTTCGGGGCGGCCTCCAGGAAGCGGGAGAGCAGCGGCGGGACCTTGACGCGCGCGAAGTGGCGGTGGCCGCTGACCGGGTTCCGTACGACGACGGCCAGGTTCAGGGACAGGCCCGAGATGTACGGGAAGGGGTGCGCGGGGTCGACCGCGAGAGGGGTGAGGACCGGGAAGATCTGATGCCGGAACAGGGTGAACAGGCGGGCCTGTTCCTTCTCCGTCAGCTCGCTCCAGCGGACCAGGTGGACGCCCTCCTCCGCGAGCGCGGGAGCCACGTCCTCCTGGTAGCAGGCGGCGTGCCGGGCCATCAGCTCGCGCGAGCGGGCCCAGATCATCTCCAGGACCTCGCGGGGCTGGAGACCCGAGGCGGACTTGGTGGCCACACCGGTGGCGATACGGCGCTTCAGGCCGGCCACCCGGACCATGAAGAACTCGTCCAGGTTGCTGGCGAAGATCGCCAGGAAGTTGGCGCGCTCCAGGAGGGGCGTGTTCGGGTCCTCGGCGAGCTCCAGAACCCGCTCGTTGAACGCGAGCCAGCTGCGCTCACGGTCCAGGAACCGGCCCTGCGGCAACTGGACGCCGTCCTCCACCAGGTCCTCGTACTCGTCGAGGTCGGCGTCGAGGTCGGGCTCCAGGTCGGAGACGTTCGCCGCCACGGTGTGCGGGCGGTGCGCGGCTATCGAGCCGACGGACGGCTGTGCGTGCTGGACCGGGGCCTGAGCGCTGGGCTGGTTCATGGACCCATTCTTCCGCGCCGGGGGCACTACCGGCGCGTCGGAGAGGGCGGGCGGCAGCGCGGCGAGGCGGATGTTCCCGTTCCGCAGTGCGGGCGCGGGCTCTTTCACCGTCGACGGCAGGGGCTCGCTCTCCTCGGAAGGCGGCGGCTCTGGCACGGCGGGGTTCATTGGTCGAGGGTCGCAAGGTCGTCTGAATCAATGGTTACGGCGACATGACGTGCGGGATATGGAGGGGCGTCTCCCGGAAGTCCGCGGGGCCGGGAGACACACCCATTCGGGGCTTGTCGGCCCGTACGCCGCTTGTCAGGCGGTACGTCGCTTCAGGACCCGGAAGGTCAGGAAGACGGCGAGAACGGTGAGGGTGAGGAGGAGTGCGGTTTCCGTGAGCTGGAGGGGCCAGAAGTGGGAGGAGGGGTGGTAGGTGACCCAGATGTCGGAGATGCCGTGCTCGCTCATGCACTTCTTGAGGTCGGGGCCCATCGGGTATTCGACGCAGGCCAGGTTGTTGCCGATCCGCTCGCCGGAGGTGAGGACCACGCCGTGCTCCAGCTGCTGTGGGCTGTTCGACAGGTTGGAGGCGGCCGTTCCGGTGGCGGTCACCGCGGGCCACAGGCTCACCCGGTAGAGGTCGCCGAGGGTCTGTACGGCCACGGTGACGACGACTGCCAGGCCCAGCGCGGGCAGCGTACGGCGGACCAGCATGCCTGCCAGGGCGCCCACGGCGAGGGCGCACAGGGCGGCGGCGACGGCGACCGTGCCGTTGGAGCGGTAGGCGTCCGCCTCGTACCAGTCCTGGTAGTGGATGTCCCGGCCGTCGGTCCACATCAGGCGGTGCAGCAGCACCAGCACGGTCGTGCCGGCGGTGATCAGCGCGGCCGGGACCGCGAGCTGCGCCGTCAGCCAGCGCGCGGGTGAGACGGACTGCGTCCAGGCGAGGGCGGCCGTGCCGCTCTCCAGCTCGCGGGCGACGAGGGTGGCGCCCGCCCAGGCGGCAACGAGGTAGGGCAGGTAGGCGATGGAGTAGGCGGCGAGCTGGACGACCGCTTCGTAGAAGAGCGTCGCGTTGCCGGTCGTGTCCCCGCAGAGCGTGTCCGTGCCGCACGAGGGCGCCAGCAGATACGGCTCTTTGCGCGCGGCGTCCGCACCGGGGCCGTACGCCCACAACAGGCCGCCCGCGGTCACCGTGACCAGTGCCACCCAGATCCACAGCGCGGCGCCGTGCAGCCGCAGCGCGGTCCAGACCGTGCCGCGCGGGGTGAGCGGGGAGGAGCGCCGGGAGAGGGGACGCGTGGCGGTGGTGGCCGCGGTCATGCGTGCTCCTTGATGGTGACGGCGGTGACGGTGGCGGCGCCCGTGTGGCGCTTCAGCAGGCGGAACGCGACCAGGGCCGCGAGTGCGGTCAGGGCGAGGACGAGGGCGGTCGCCACGAGCTGGAGGGGCCAGTAGTGGGAGAAGGGGTGGGAGTCGGTGTAGTAACTGACGGCGCCGAGGTGCTCGTACAGGTCGCGGCACGCGCTGAACTGGCTGCTGCCGCAGTACGGGTTGGCGATATGGGCGCCGGTGGAGGTGAGGAGTCCCTCGTCGACGGTGAGGCCCAGGCTCTTGGGGCCCTCGCCCGTGAGGTCGGTGACGGTCGTCACCGACGGCCACAGGTGGGGCAGCGCCAGGGAGACGACGGCGCGGACGCCCCCCACCCCCACCAGGGCCAGGACGAGCGCGGCCAGGGAACGGCGCAGCGCCAGCCCGGCGAGGGCGCCCGCGACCAGGCCGAACAGGGCGAAGGCGACCGTGGTCGGGCCGTTGGCGTGGAAGGTGAGGTCGTCGGTCCAGGGCTTGGCGGTGTCGATCTTTCCGTCGCCCTTGGACCACACCAGGTTGTGCAGCAGCACCAGCACGCTGGTGCCGGCGGTGACGAGCGCGGCCGGGAGAGCGAGCTTGGCGGTCAGCCAGCGGGCCGGGGAGATCGACTGGGTCCAGGCGAGCTGCGCGGTGCCGCTCTCCATCTCCCGGCCGGTCAGCGAGGCACCGGCCCAGGCGGCGACGAGGAACGGGACGAGGTTCACCGCGATGCTCATGTACAGCGCGAGCGACTTGTAGGTGAGGATCGCGTCCTGGTCGTAGGTGCAGGCGGACATGCCACAGCCGTTCCACACCAGCCACGCCGAGGCCGCCGCGTCCGTGAGCGGGCCGTAGAGCCACAGCAGCAGGGCTCCGGCGACGACGAGCACGCCGGCCCACACGTACAGGGCGGGGCGGTGCAGCCGCAGCATCACCCGGGTCGTGGCGAAGGGGGTGAGGGCGCTCATGCGACGGGCTCCTGGGTGGCGGTGGGGGTGGCGTCGAGGGTGAGCGTGGGCGCTTCGGGGCTGCGCAGATGCGCGAGGACCAGCTCCTCCAGGGACGGCCGGGTGCTCTGCCAGCCGTCGGCGAGGGGGCCGTTCGGTCGGACGAGCGCGGTGAGCTGGCGTCCGGTGGTGCGGGACTCGACGACGGTGTGCGGGGCGAGGTCACCGACCGGACCGGTGAGCAGGGTGTGCGCGGCCAGCAGGTCGTCCAGGTCGCCCGCGAGGCGGACCCGGCCGCCGCCTATCAGGAGCAGGTGGTCGCAGGAGCCCTCCAGGTCGGAGACGACGTGCGAGGACATCACGACCGTGGTGCCGTGCTCGGCGGCCTCGGCCATCAGCGTGCCCATCAGCTCGTGCCGGGCGAGCGGGTCCAGGTCGGCCATCGGCTCGTCCAGGAGCAGCAGTTCGGGCCGCTTGCCGAGGGCGAGGGCGAGCGCCACGCGGGTGCGCTGGCCGCCGGAGAGCGCGCGGATCCTGCTCTTCGGGTCGAGGTCGCCCTTCGCCACGATCCGCTCGGCGACCGAGGCGTCCCAGCGCGCCGGGTTGAGCTCGTGTCCCACGCGGAGCGTGTCGGCGACGGTGAGCTGCGGGTACAGCGGCTTGGCCTGCGCGACGTACGCGATGCGTTCGCGGGCGGCGGCCGGGTGCGTGCCGAGCACGGTCAGGGAGCCCTCGGTGGGGGCGAGCAGTCCGGCCGCGTGGGCCAGCAGCGTCGACTTGCCCGCGCCGTTCGGTCCGACGACCGCGCAGACGCGTCCGGCGGGGAGCCGGAACGTGCACTCGCGCAGTGCCCAGCCGCCGCGTCGCCCGAACCGCTTGCCGAGTCCGGCCGCCTCCAAGGCGGTGTCCGTCATTCCTGGTCTCCCTTGGTGAACTGTTCATCGAGTACGGCGGTGAAGAGTGCTGCCACGTCGTCGCGCTGGAGCCCGGCCTCGCGGGCGCGAACTGCCCACGCGTCCAGTTCGGCGCTCAGGGGTGAGTCGGCCGGGGCGCTGCCCAGCGAACGCGTGACGAAGGTGCCGAGGCCGCGTCGGGCCTCTACCAGGCCCTCGCGCTCCAGCTCGCGATAGGCCTTGAGGACGGTGTTCGGGTTGATCGCGGTGGCTTCCACGACCTCGCGGGCCGTGGGGAGTTTGTCCCCCGGCACGAGCAGGCCAAGGCGCAGCGCCTGCTTGGTCTGCTGGACGATCTGGACGTACGTGGCGACACCGCTGCGCCGGTCGATGCGGTACTCCACCACTACGGCAACCACCCTTTCACTAGTTGAGTAGTGAAAGGGTGGTGCATGAGGGTGTACGAAGTCAAGTGCGAGATCTTTCGGCGGGCGTGAACCGATCGAGGGGGCTCGTCCGATGAGGGGGCGTGAGGGAAACGAGAAGCGACGGGGAGCTGCTGCGGGCCATCGCGGCGGACGGTGACCGGCGCGCCTTCGAGGAGTTGTACCGGCGGTACGCGCCGTGGCTGACCGCGCGGTTGCGCGGCCGGTGCGCCGACGCCGGGGTCGTCGACGACGTCGTACAGGAGACGTTCCTCGCGGTGTGGCGCGGCACCGCCCGCTACCGCGAGGAGGGTTCCCCCGCAGATGCGGCCGGCTGGCTGTGGCGCATCGGCTCGCGGCGGCTCATCGACACCCTGCGCGGTGACGGTGCGCGCGGGCGGCTGCGGCAGGCGCTGGCCCGCCTCCGGCACCGGGACGAGGTCTCCGCCGAGGAACGTGTCCTGGCCGGTGTCGAGCACGGCGACCTCGCGGGCGCCCTGACCCGGCTCTCGCCCGAACTGCGCGCGGTGCTCCAGGCCACGGTGATCGACGGGCTCACCACCCGGGAAGCGGCCGTCCTGCTCGGCATCCCGCCGGGCACGGTCAAGACGCGGGCACTGCGTGCGCGCAAGCAGTTGCGGGAGGCACTGGCATGAGCCGTAGCGACATCACCTGGCATGTGCCGGAGGAGGACCTCCGGGCCTACACACAGGGCGAGTTGACCCCTCCCCGGCTCTGGTCCGCCGACACGCATCTCGCCTCGTGCGCGCGGTGCCGCGAGGCGCTGGCGGCCGTCGGCGATCCGGTTGCGCTGGACGCGGGCTGGGAGCGGCTCGACGCCGAACTGGACGCGCCGCGCCCGGGGTTGGTCGAGTCCCTGCTCGTGCGGTTCGGCGTCGCCGACCACACGGCACGGCTCCTTGCGGCCACGCCCGTACTGCGCCGCTCCTGGCTCCTTGCGGTCACCGCCGTGCTCCTGATGACCGTGGCGGCCAGCTACTCGGTGGAGGCCGGGGCCACCCCCAAGCTGTTCCTGGCCCTCGCCCCGCTGCTCCCGCTCGCCGGGGTCGCCCTGTCGTACGGGCCCACGCTGGACCCGACGTACGAGATGGCCATCGTCTCCCCGACGCACGGATTCCGGCTGCTCCTCATCCGTACGGTCGCCGTGCTCACCGTCGGCCTCGGTCTGAACGGGCTCGCCACCCTCGCCCTGCCCACCTACGGGCTGCGCGCGCTGGCCTGGCTGCTGCCCGCGCTCGCCCTCACCGGCACGGGGCTCGCCCTGACACCCCGCCTCGGTCCCGTCCTCGCGCCCTCGCTGGTCGGCGGCGCGTGGGTCGCGCTGCTGCTCGTGGCCCAGGCGACGAGCGCCGAGCACGCCACGCTCGCGCCGTTCACGGCGGCGGGGCAGGGGGTCGCCGGGGCGGTCGCCGCACTCGCGGTCGCGCTGCTCTATCTCGTACGGGACCGGTTCGACTCGGCGCCCGCGCAGGTGCCCTTCTCCGGAGGGGGCCCCGTATGACCGGCTCCTTCACGGACTTCACCGGCGGGGGCGCGACGTGACCGCCCCCTCCGCACATCACTTCTCCGACCGCCTCTCCGACAGGAGCGCCGTACGTATGACGCCCACCGTCTCCGCCTCCGGGCTGACCCTCCGCTACGGCGGAACCTTCGCCCTCGACGACGTCTCGCTGCGCCTGGGCGAGGGGGTCACCGGGCTCCTCGGGCCCAACGGGGCCGGAAAGACCACCCTGTTGAGGGTGCTCGCCACCGCCGTGCCCGCCGACCGGGGTGCCTTCACGGTGCTCGGGCACGACCCGGGTACCGCGGCCGGGCGCCTGGACCTGCGGCGCGAGCTGGGTTACCTGCCGCAGACCCCCGGGTTCCACGCGGACTTCTCGTCCTTCGAGTTCGTCGACTACGTGGCGATCCTGAAGGAGATGACCGACCGCACCGCCCGGCACCGGGAGGTGCGCCGCGTGCTCGACGCCGTCGACCTGTCCGACGTACGGAGCAAGCGCATCAAGAAGCTGTCCGGCGGGATGCGGCAGCGGGTCGCACTGGCCGCCGCGCTCGTCGGCGACCCCGGTTTCCTCGTCCTCGACGAGCCGACCGTCGGACTCGACCCCGAACAGCGCATGCGCTTCCGGGAGTTGATCGCCCAGGCGGGAGAGGGGCGGACGGTTCTGCTGTCCACCCACCAGACCGAGGACGTCGCGATGCTCTGCCACCGCGTGATCGTCATGGCCCGCGGACGCGTCCGCTTCGAGGGCACCCCGGCCGAACTGACCGCGCGTGCGGCGGGCCGGGTGTGGAGCAGCACGGTACGCGACCCGGCCGCGCGAGCCGGCTGGCGTACCGGCACCGGCTCCTTCCGCAACGTCGGCGACCCTCCCAAGGACGCCGAACTCCTCGAACCGACCCTGGAAGACGGCTACTTGCTGACCTTGGACGGCGACACGGGCGATCGCGACGAGACCGCGGAGGTGGCCGCATGAGCAGCACGACCGGACTGGTCAAGGAGGCGGCGCCCACGGGGGTGGAGCCGGCCCCGCGGACCGTGCAGCACAGGGCGGCGGCCGTCATCGCCCTCGCCCGCTTCGAGGCACACCAACTCTTCCTGCACATACCGGTGTTCGCCTTCCTGATGCTCTATCTCGGCTTCACCGGCTGGGAGTTGTTCAACGGCCGAGAGGGCATGGACGAGTTCCCGGTCCTCCAGGACGTCGACCGGTCCACCCAGTCCGCCCCGCAGCTCCTCGGCCTCGCGCTGCTCATCGTCGTCAACCGGACCGTCCTGCGCTCCCACCGGCGCGGCACCGACCGGCACTTCGACGTCCTGGTGATGGAACCGTGGCGGCGTACGGTGGCACACGCGCTGTCCGTCGTGCCGTACGCGGTGATCACCGCGGGGGTCGTGGCCTTCCAGATCGTCTGGGCCGGGCACAAGCCGGGCGCCGTCGGTCACCCCTCGCCCGCCGAACTGGCCGTGGGGCCACTGGCGGTGCTCCTGTCCGGCGTCCTCGGCGTGCTGCTCGCGCGCCTGTTCCGGTCCTCGTTCGCCGCCCCGCTCTTCGTCGTCGGCGTGGCCATCCTTCCCGCCCTGCTGTCCTCCGGCACGGAGAGCCCGCGCTGGCAGCAGTGGCTGTCGCCGGTCGTCACCGAGACGGGCGCCGATCCGTTCCCCTCCGAGCTCATCGGCCGCCCGGCCGCCTGGCACGCGCTGTATCTGGTGGGGCTCGTCGGGGTGTTGGCCTGCGCCGCGGTCCTGGTCAGCGGCGGTCGCAGCCGGATCGTGCAGGCGGCCACCGGCGTCGCTCTCGCCGCCACGGTCGCGGGTGTCGTCGGGCAGTCCCCAGGTGACTCGGCCGCCCTGATCGCGGCCCGCACGAAGGCGTCCGTCAGCCCGGAGAAGCTCCAGACGTGCCACGAGTACGGCCGGTCGACGTACTGCACCTTCCCCGAGTGGGATGCCCGCGCCCCCCTCGACTGGTCCCCGGTCGTCGACCGCGTCCAGTCCCTGGCGGGCGGCGCCGCCGGGGGCGAGCGGCTGACCGTACGGCAGCGGATCGACGCCACTTACGGCCTGACCAGCGACTCCGCGCTCGAATCGTCCACCACACCGGGCACGGTGACCGTCGGCACCCGCTGGGGCGGCAACCGGGTCCCCGAGTTCGCCGTCGGAGTCGCCTCCGTCCTGGTCGCGGGCAGCGAGGCGGCCGCCGGCGAATGGTGCCCCGGGGACGCCCGCGCGGTCACCGTCATGTGGCTGGCGCTGGGCGGCGAGTCCGACCCGATGACCGCGTTCCGCAACGTCCGGCTCGACGACAGCATCGAGGGCTCCGCGGTCGTCCTCTCGCCCACGAGCGGCATCTCCATGTCCGCCGAACAGACCCGGATCGTAAGGGAGTTGCTCCAGAAGCCCCGCTACAGCGTCGTCCCGAAGGTGAAGTCGCACTGGACGGAGCTCACGTCCCCGGAGACGTCCACGGCCAAGGTGGCCGAACTGCTGGGCGTGCCGGCCGCGTCCAAGGGATCGGCCGACGCGACGGAGAACGAGTCGTGCGAGTAGCCGCTCACGGCGAGGGCGCGCGGTCCAGGGCGGCCGGCACCCGCGAACCGTCCAAGGCGCCCGACGCCGGTGGACCGCCCACGAGGCGTACGTACGCCGTGATCCGCGCCCTTCTCCACCCCGTGTGGCGCTCCCTGCCCCGCCGGGCCCTCGCAGGCGGTGCCGTCCTGGGGCTGCTGCTCGCCGGGGCCCCGTGGCTGCTGTCGGTCTCCCGCGACAACTGGCCGGGCCTCGACGTCCTGCGGGCCGCCGCGCTTGCCTTCGGTCTGGGCCTGGCCTTCCTGCTCGATGACCCCGCCCGGCACACCACCGCGGCGGTACCGACCCGGCGCCCGGTGCGGACCGGCCTCCGGGTGGCGTTCGCCGTCCCGTTCGCCGCGCTCTGGTGGACGGCCGCGCTGCTCCTCGTACCGGAGGATGCCCGGCCGCCGCTCGGTGCGGTGACCCTGGAGGCCGCCGCCGTCGCCGCACTTGCCCTGGCCGGCGCGGCCGTGGTGGTGCGGTGCACGGAAGCGGCCGAGCCCGGGATCGCGGTGTCGGGCGTGCTGCTGGGCGCCGGGCTGTCCGCCGCTCTGCTGGTCCCGGACCGGTGGGCGCTCGTCGTGCCGGTGGACGATCCGCGCTGGGACGGCGCCCATGACCGGTGGGCGGTGATCCTGGTCGTGGCGGTGGTGGTGGGGGCCGCGTGCTGGGCGGAGCCGCTGCGGAGGCGGACGGCGATGCCCGTCCGCCGTGCGGCACTGGCGCGCCGGCGCTGACATTCACGGCGCTCGCCGGCACGAGGGTTTTTCGCCCCCTCCGCCCCTTTCCGTCCCTTGTTCCTGGGGCTCGGCCCCAGACCCCGCTCCTCAAACGCCGGAGGGGCTGGAATTCTTCAGCCCGTCCGGCGTTTGAGGACGAGGCCGTCCAGGCCGAAAGCGGGGGCCTGGGGGCGGCAGCCCCCAGAAACGGGACGGGAAGGGGCGGAGGGGGCGAAAAAGGCCCCGCCCTTGCCCCGGCCCGGGGTCCGTCGGTGGTCAGGACTCGCTGCGGTACATCAGGTCCGTCTCATGCGTGTGGAAGCCGAGCCGCTCGTAGACCGTGACCGCCGCCTTGTTGTCGGCGTCGACGTACAGCATCGCGGTGGGCAGACCCTGCCCGGCGAGGTGGCGGAGCCCGATCGTCGTGAGCGCCCTGCCCAGGCCGCCGCCCTGGGCGCCGGGGCGCACACCGACGACGTACACCTCGCCGATCCGCTCTTCCGCGTGCACCTTCGTCCAGTGGAAGCCGATCAGCTCGCCGTCGCGGAAGGCGAGGAAGAAGCCGGACGGGTCGAACCACGGCTCGGCCATCCGGTCGTCCAGGTCGCGCTGGGTGAGAGAGCCCTGCTCGGGGTGGTGGGCGAAGGCCTCCGCGTTCACCGCGAGCCAGCCTGCGTCGTCCCGGCCCGGCACGAAGGCGCGGACGTGTACGCCGTCCGGGAGCTTCGGCTCGGGCAGCTCCAGGCCGGTCAACGGGCGCCGCATCTGGCGCAGTTCACGGAAGAGGGTGAGCCCGAGGACCTGGGCGAGATGCCGGGCGGCGGAGTGCCCGCCGTGCGCCCACACCCGCAGCCGCTTCCCGGACTCGGCGAGCAGGGCGGCGCCCAGCGCCCGGCCGTGCCCGCGCCCGCGGTGCGCCGGGTGGACGACCAGTTCGGCGGCCGGGGCCTCCACCGGGTCGGTGTCCTCCAGCTGCGCATACCCGACCAGTTCGTCCCCGAGGGTCAACAGCAGATGCCGTACGCCCGGACGGGCCCCGCCCTTCAGCTGTAGACGCCCCTGCTCGGACACCGCCTGCTGACCGTCGGTCCCGGCGGCCTCCGCGAGCAGCCTGAGCACGTCCTCGGCCTGGGCCGGGGAGAGCGCCGAGTAGGTCTCGATGGCGCGGGAGAGGCCGGACTGTGCGGTGTCGTCGCTGGTCATGGATATGAGGGTACGGCGAGCCGCCCGGATGGATCGAGAGGCAGCGGCAAATGGATCGAGCGGCAACAGCCCAAGGACCGAGCGGCAGCAAACCAAAGGACCGAGGGGCAGCAAACCAAAGGACCGAGGGGTAACAGCCCAAGGATCGAGAGGCAAAGGCAACCTGTCTGTAACCACGAAACCCCTGTTGCGCTACGCGCGTTGATTCTAAAGTGCGTGCAAAACCACAGCCGTCGCACAGCGCTCGTGGCCCTCGAGGCTCGCAGGCGCTCTCGGCTCCCACACTTCCCTGGGGGGAACCCATGCCGCCGACTCCCCGGCACAGACGTACGTATCGCATACTCGCGGGCGCCGCGGCCCTGGCCACCGTCGGTGCCCTGGCCGCCGCACTGCCCGCGAGCGCCGGCCCGGCCCTGGAGAAGTCCGCCGCCCACAAGCCCGGCAGCGGCCGCTACCAGGACGTACAACTGCTCTCCTTCAACGACCTGCACGGCAACCTGGAGCCGCCGTCGGGCTCTTCCGGCCGGGTGACCGAGGTGCAGGAGGACGGCACCACGAAGACCATCGACGCGGGCGGCGTCGAGTACCTCGCCACCCACCTGCGCGAGGCCCGCGAGGGCAACAAGTACTCGATCACGGCCGCCGCCGGTGACATGGTCGGCGCCTCCCCGCTGATCTCGGGACTCTTTCACGACGAGCCGACCATCGACGCGCTGAACGGCCTCGACCTGGACGTCACCTCCGTCGGCAACCACGAGTTCGACGAGGGCGCCCAGGAACTGGCCCGCCTCCAGAACGGCGGCTGCCACCCGACGGACGGCTGTTACGACGACGGCGAGGAGTTCGACGGCGCCAACTTCCCCTACCTGGCGGCGAATGTCACCAAGGAGAAGACCGGCAAGCCGCTCCTCAAGCCCTACTGGGTGTGGAAGCAGAACGGTGTCAAGGTCGGCTTCATCGGTGTCACGCTCGAAGGCACCCCGAACATCGTCTCCGCCGAGGGCGTCAAGGGCCTGAAGTTCGGCGACGAGGTCGCCACGATCAACAAGTACGCCAAGGAGCTCCAGAAGCAGGGCGTGCAGTCGATCGTCGCGCTGATCCACGAGGGCGGCGCGCCCGCCTCGACGTCGTACAACTACGACTGTGACAGCCCCGGCGCCGGTGACGGCATCTCCGGGCCGATCGTCGACATCGCCAAGAACGTCACCCCGGCCGTCGACGCGCTGGTCACCGGCCACACCCACCAGGCGTACGCCTGCACGATCAACGACCCCGCGGGCAAGCCCCGCATGGTCACCTCGGCCGCGTCCTTCGGCCGTCTCTACACGGACACCACGCTGACGTACGACCGCTGGACCGGCGACATCGCCCGTACGGCGGTGAAGTCCGCGAACCACGTGGTCACCCGTGACGTGCCGAAGGCCACCGACATGACCGCCCTGATCGACCGGTGGAAGGCGCTCTCCGCCCCGATCGCCTCCCGCCCCATCGGCTACATCGCGGGCGAGATCCCCAGCACCGGCACCGAGTCCCCGCTCGGCGACCTGATCGCCGACGCACAGCTCGCGCACGCCAAGTCCCTCGACCCGGGAGCCGACATCGCGGTGATGAACCCGGGCGGCATCCGCGCCGGGCTCACCTACACGGCGAGCGGCAGTGAGGGCGACGGGGTGGTGACCTTCGGCGAGGCGTACACGGTCCAGCCGTTCGCCAACACCGTCAACCTGGTCGATCTCACCGGTGCCCAGGTGATCACGGCCCTCCAGCAGCAGGTCAGCGGTCTGAACGAGGCCGCGCCGAAGATCCTTCAGATTTCGGCGGGCCTGACCTACACGCTGGACCTGACGAAGTCGGGCGCCGCGCGCGTGGTGGTGGACTCCGTCAAGCTGAACGGCGCGGCCATCGACCCGGCCGCCACCTACCGCGTCGCGATGAACTCCTTCCTCGCGGGCGGCGGCGACGGCTTCGCCGAGCTCGGCAAGGGCGCGAACGTCCTCGTCGGCAGTGACGACCTCACCGCGTTCGAGGCGTATCTGACGGCCAACTCGTCGGCCACGGCGCCGTATCCGGTGCCGGCGGCGAACCGGATCACGATCGTGAAGTAGCAACAGCGAATAAAGCGGTGGGGCCGGTACGCCTGTGCGTACCGGCCCCACCGCTTTATCCTGACGGGCGCCCCGATAAATTCCAGGTGAGGCCTGTAATAAACTCTGTGTGAGTTGTTGGTTGGTTCCAAAACCGAGCTAAGAATTGTTTTCAGATGCAATTCACGGAGGTCTAAGGCGAATTGGTGATTTGCGGGTTTTCTGTCCCGTAGTGTTCTTCTTGTCGAAAGCGAACGAGGCTTCCGGCAGAAGGAATTCACCACACGACATCGCAGCGGAAGAGGAGAACACCATGAGCTTCCACAAGATCACCCCGGTCAAGAAGTCCAGCAAGACTGCCCCCAAGCCCGAGTCGAAGAAGAAGACGGCGAAGAAGGCTCCGAAGCGTCCGGTGGGTCACCAGGACCGCTAGCAGCCGCAACGAGGCGGGGTCACCGGAATGAGTCCGGTGGCCCCGCCTCGGCCATGTTCCGGAAAGGAAAGGGGAGTTGAGTCGACATGCGGGAAGTCCGGGAGGCATTCGCGCGGTTCTGGCCGCTGACGCGCGGCGACCGTAAATGGCTGGCGCTGATCATTTGCTGCGTGATCGTGGCCGCGCTGGCCGAGACGGCCTCGATCCTGATCTTCGCGGATCTCACTGACCACGCGCTGAAATTCGGCAGGCTCGCCAAGTTCTGGGGACCGGCCGCCACCTGGCTCGGCGTCGCCGTTCTCGGCGCGGTCGTCGGCTACCTCGGCAACTCGCTCGCCGTGTGGACCGCCGAGAGGTTCGTGCTGCGACTGCGCGCGAACGTCTTCCGGCACGTCCAGGACATGCCCCCCGACTTCTTCCAGAAGCACCGCCAGGGCGACCTGGTCGAACGCCTCACCGGCGACGTCGAGGCCATCGAGCAGATGGTGGTGTCCGGCGTCGTCGGCACCGTCTCCGCCGCCTTCTCGGCCGTCTTCTACGCCGCCGCCGCGCTCTGGCTCCGCTGGGACCTCGCCCTCGTCACCTTCCTCCTCGCCCCGCTCTTCCTCGTCGCGGCCCGCCGCTTCGCCGGCCGCATCAAGACGTCCTCCCAGGAGGAGCGCGCCGCCGACGGCGCGATCACCTCCGTCGTCGAGGAGTCCCTCGGCAATGTCGTGCTGACCCAGGCGTACAACCGCCGCGGCGCCGAGGAGAAGCGGCTCGACCGCGAGGCACGCGCCTGGATGCGGGCGTCCGTGCGCGGGGCGCGGGCCAGTGAGATGTACGAGCAGTTCGTCGAGGTCGTCGAGACGCTGTGCGTGCTCGCGGTGATCGGCATGGGCGTCTGGGAGATCGCCCAACGGCGCATGACGCTCGGCCAGTTGCTCGCCTTCGCCGCGTTCCTCGGCTATCTGTATCCGCCGATCCGCAGCCTCGGCCAGCTCGGCCTGACGCTCACCGCCGCGACGGCGGGCGCCGACCGGCTGGCGGAGATCCTGGACACCGAGCCGGCCGTCACCGACCCCGCCGAGCCGGTCAGGGCCTGGCCCGTACGCGGCTGGGTCAGCCTGCACAACATCTCCTTCCGCTACCCGGGCGCCGCCCGCGACTCCCTGCACGACGTGACCCTCACCGCCGCACCCGGCGAACTCGTCATCGTCACCGGCCCCAGCGGCGCCGGAAAGTCGACCCTCTCCAAACTCCTCACGCGCTTCTACGACCCCTCCGCGGGCGTGATCTGCCTGGACGGGGTCCCACTGACCGCCGTACCCCTGGAGTTCCTGCGCGAGAACGTCGCGCTGCTGCCCCAGGAGACCCTCATCCTGAACGGCACGATCCGCGAGAACATCGGGTGCGGACGGCCGGGAGCTTCCCCGGCCGACATCGAGCGGGCCGCGGCCGACGCCTTCGCGCACGAGTTCATCAGCGCGCTTCCCGACGGGTACGACACGGAGATCGCACCCGGCACCGCCACCCTCTCCGGCGGCCAGCTCCAGCGCGTCGCCATCGCCCGTGCCATGCTGCGCGGCGCCCCGGTCCTCGTCCTCGACGAGCCCACCACCGGACTCGACTCGGTCGCCGCGCGCCGGGTGGTGCAGCCACTGCGACGCCTGATGGCGGGCCGTACGACCATCATGATCACGCACGACCTGAGCCTCGCCCCCGACGCGGACCGCATTCTCGTCGTGGACGGCGGGCGGCTGGTGGAGGCGGGCACCCACCAGGAGCTGATGGAGCGGGGCGGGGCGTACGCGCGACTGGCCACGCCGGATCTCGGGCAGTCGGCGGTGCAGTCGGCGGTGGAGTCGGGTGCCCCGGTGGCGGGATTGGTGGCCTCGGGTGCCTCGGCGCCGGCGCTGGGGGCGTCGGTGACGGTGCCGGGTGATTCGACCCTGGTGCTGGGCCGCTCGGCGCTGGGGCTCGGCGGCTATCTGATCCCGAGCGTGCCGCGGGTTCCGCGCCCCCCGCGGGTTCCGAGCGTGTCGGGCCTCTCCGCAGCACCCCGGATGCCTGCCGCGCCGGGCGACGACACCTCAGGGGCTCGCAGCGTGTAGCCCAGCCCCCGCACGGTGTGGAGGAGCCGGGGTCCGCCCCCGCTCTCCATCTTCCGGCGCAGATACATCACGTACACGTCCAGCCTGTTGGACGTCGGCTCGAAGTCGAAGTCCCAGACCGCCTTGAGGATCTTGGCGCGGCTGAGGACCTTGCCCGGGTGCCGGAGCAGGTACTCCAGCAGGCCGAACTCCGTCTTGGTGAGGTCGAGCGCGTGGCCGCCGCGGGTCACCGTGCGGGCCCGCAGGTTCATGGCGAGGTCCGCGAAGGCGAGTCGCTCGCCGGGGCGCGGCGCGGCCGGCTTCCGCTGGGGGCTGCGGCGCAGCAACGCCCTTACACGCGCGAGGAGTTCCTCGGCCGCGAAGGGCTTGGTGAGGTAGTCGTCGGCGCCGTTGTCGAGGGCGACGATGCGGTCGCCGACGGCGCTCCGCCCGGTGATCATCAGGATCGGCACCGTGGACCCGGATGCCCTGATCCGCCGTGTCGCGGCCAGCCCGTCGAGACCCGGCATGGTGACGTCCATCAGCACCAGGTCGGGCAGGCCGTCCTCCGCGGCGACCAGTTCGAGCGCCTCCCTGCCGTCCCCGGCGAGGACGGTCTCGTACCCCTCGAACCTGAGCAGTCTGCCGAGCCCCTCTCGTACGTCCGCGTCGTCATCGGCCAGCAGGATCTTCCGTGCCATCCGCCCAACGTGTAGCGGAGGCCTGTGGGAGAGCTTGGAGGGGGGTGTGGGGAGGCTGGGGGTCACCTTCCGCACAACGGTCGGGCGGCCACCGGTGTCCGGTCACCGAGGCACGCCGTGACCGTCCGGCCCCTGTACCGCGCGGTCCCGACGACATGGAGACCGCGCTCACCGCCTACGAACAAGCCATGTTCGCCCGCAGCGCCGAGGCCGTCACTTTCGAAGGCGCGGAGGTCCACGGGATCGACTCCGAGAACAACACAGCCCGGGCCCTGCTCAAGATGATCACCGAGCAGGGGCCATGAGTCACTCGGTCACGACAGCTCGGGCGGCGGCGTGGGCGCCCCCGGCAGTCGTACCGTCGCCACCGTGCCGCCGCCCGCCGCGGGCGTCAGCGAGACCTCGCCGCCCGACTGCTGCACCGTACGCGCGACGATCGACAGGCCCAGGCCCGAGCCCGGCAGCGCTCGTGCGCTCGGGGAGCGCCAGAAACGGTCGAAGACGTGCGGGAGTTCCTCGGAGGGGATACCCGGGCCGTGGTCCCGGACGGTCAGTTGGCCGTCCAGGAGGGTGACGTCGATCGTGCCGCCCTCGGGGCTGAACTTCACCGCGTTGTCGAGGATGTTCACGATCGCCCGCTCCAGGCCCGACGGTTCCGCCCGTACGTACCAGGGCTGGACGTCCGCCCTGATCGTCAGCTCAGGTCCACGCAGCCGCGCCCTGCGCAGTGCCGCGTCCACCGTCTCCTGTAGCGCGACCACCTGCACGCGGTCCGCCGACGTCCCCGCGTCCGAACGCGACAGCGTCTGCAAGTCGCCGATCAGCGCGGCCAGTTCGGTCATCTGGGCGGTGACCGAGGAGAGCAGTGCCTTGCGGTCCGCCGGGGGGATGGCCCGGCCCGTCTCCTCACTGCGGGCGAGGAGTTCGATGTTCGTGCGCAACGACGTCAGGGGGGTGCGGAGTTCGTGACCGGCGTCCGCGATGAGCTGTTGCTGTAGCTCTCGGGAGGAGGCCAGCGAGGAGGTCATCGAGTTGAAGGAACGGGAGAGACGCGCGATCTCGTCCGCGCTGTCTTCCTCGACCGGGATACGGATCGAGAGGTCTTCCGTGCGGGCGACGTGTTCCACCGTCTCGGTGAGTTTGTCGACGGGCCGCAAACCCGCACGGGCGACCGCGAGGCCGGCGGCACCGGCGCCGAGGACCCCCACACCACTGACCAGGAGGAGTACGAGGGCCAGTTCGTTGAGGGTGGCCTGGGTGCTCTTGAGGGGGACGGCGATGAGGAGTGCGGCGCCGGGGTACAGCTGCGCCTGCCGGGCGCCGGGCCCCTCGATGATGGTCAAGGGGACAGTCAGGACGCGTACGGCATTACCGTCGGTGTCGGTGCCGTTGCGAATGATGCCGTTGCCGCTGGTGGTCGCGTTCTTGATGACATCCGTATCGCGGCCGGTTACCTTGACCGTGCCTTCGGAGGTCGCCGACACGCAGGGCGTTCCGTCGTCCTGGACCAGTTGCAGGTAGTAGGTCTCCTTGACGTCGAATGTGTTGGTGTTCTGCGGCGGAGTCTGGGTGCAGTTCTGAAGCGCACCCTGGACCTGGCTGATCAGCTGGGGCTGAGCTGTCGCTCGCAGGTCTTCGTCCACCTGGTCATACAGCTTCCCCTGCACGATGAACCAACAGGTGACCGAAACCGCCGCCACCCCGAACGCCACCGCCGCAGCGACCAGCATCGCCAGCCGGGACCGGATCGGCAGGGACCGGAACCGGCGTACCACCGATTTCACTCCGCGCCGCCCGAACGCAGGACGTAACCCACACCCCGCACCGTGTGCACGAGGCGCGGCTCGCCGCCCGCCTCGGTCTTGCGGCGGAGGTACATGACGTACACGTCGAGGGAGTTGGAGGACGGCTCGAAGTCGAAGCCCCAGACGGACTTGAGGATCTGCTCGCGGGTGAGGACCTGGCGCGGGTGGGCGAGGAACATCTCCAGGAGAGTGAACTCCGTGCGGGTCAGTTCCACGGCACGCCCCGCGCGGGTGACCTCGCGGGTCGCGAGGTCCATACGCAGGTCGCCGAAGGTGAGGGCGTCGTCGTCGGGAACCCCGACCGCGGCGGCAGCGTACGAGCTGCGCCGCAGCAACGCCCGGACGCGGGCGAAGAGTTCGTCGAGCTCGAACGGCTTGACGAGGTAGTCGTCGGCACCGGCGTCGAGCCCGGTGACGCGGTCGCCGACGGTGTCGCGCGCGGTCAGCATGAGGATGGGGGTGGTGGTGCCCGCTCCGCGCATCCGGCGGGCGGCCGTCAGACCGTCCATCCTCGGCATCTGGATGTCGAGGACGACCAGGTCGGGTTGGTAGGCGGTCGCCTTCTCCAGCGCGTCCGCCCCGTCGACCGCGACCTGGGTGTCGTAGCCCTCGAAGGCGAGGCTGCGCTGGAGTGCTTCGCGCACAGCCGGCTCGTCGTCGACGATCAGGATGCGCTGGGGTTCACGGTCGCCTTCGGCGGGGCTCATGGGCTCGGGTTCCTCAGGTGCGGTGGGACGGGGCCGGTCGCTTTCAGCCTCGCACGTTTCCGGGCTGTGTCGTAGGGCCGAAAAGGATCAGCCCTGCTTACGAGGGATCAGCCTCGTAGGACGGTACGGCGGTGGGCGGGAGTCCGGCGGGACCGCGGGGCGGCAGCCGTGGAGACCTCAGGAGCCCGGTTCACCGGAGCGTGCAGCTCGCGGGCGACCGCGAGGGCCAGGCCGAGACCGGCCGGGTCGTCGCCCGCGACGCTGTGCGAAACCTGCTTGATCGAGAGCTGCTTGGCTGAAGCCTGCGTGGTCTGCTTGATCTGCTTGATCTGCGTGGTCATGTCGAACTCCTTGCTCACTTACGGCCCCGGAGGGGCGTCTCAGCTGCCCGAGCCGCCGGCGCGGAGGGTTGCCAGGTCGGACTTGACGGTGTTGATCGGGATGGCGAAGCCGAGGCCGACGCTGCCCGCGCTCGACGAGCTGGTGGCGTCCGCGGCGGAGTACATCGCGGAGTTGATGCCGATGATGTTGCCGTTCATGTCGATGAGGGCGCCGCCGGAGTTGCCCGGGTTGAGGGACGCGTCCGTCTGGAGCGCCTTGTAGGTCGTCGTGGACGAACCGGTGTCGCCGTTGAACTGCTGGCCGCCGAACTCGAACGGCCACTGGCCGCTGCCGCCGCCCTGCTGTTGCTGCTGCTGGCCCTGGCTCTCGTCCGTGGAGACGGTGACGTCACGGTTCAGAGCGGAGACGATGCCGCTGGTGACGGTGCCGGTCAGGCCCTCGGGGGAGCCGATCGCGACGACCTCGTCGCCGACCTGGACGCCGTCGGAGTCGCCGAGTGTCGCGATCGTCAGACCGGAGGGCGCGTCGTCCAGCTTGATCAGCGCCAGGTCCTTCGCGCTGTCGGTGCCGACGACGCTCGCGGTGTACGACTTGCCGGTGCTCAACTGCACCTTGATCGTGGAGGCACCCGAGACGACGTGATTGTTGGTGATGATCTCGCCGCCGGTCGTGATGATCACGCCGGAACCGGTGGCCTCACCGGCATTCGAGGAGGCGGTGATCTCGACGATGCTCGGGCTGACGGCCTTGGCGACCCCGGCGACGGTGCCCTTGTCGGCGGTCGGCACCACGCTCGTGCTGGTGCTGCTCGACACGGTGTCGTTGCCGGTCAGTTCCTGGATGCCGTACGCGGTGCCGCCCCCGATGGCCGCGGCGACTATCGCGACGGCGGCGAGGAGGGCCAGCGGACCCTTGGCGCGCTTCTTCGAAGTGTGGTGGGTGGTCGGCGCGGGCTCGGCCGTGAGGACGGCGGTGCTCGCCGCGGCCGGCTCGGGGTAGCCGCCGAAGGCGCCCCCGCCCTGGCCGCCGTCGCCGTTCCCGCCGCTGCCACCCTGACCGGAGCCCGGCCATACGGTGGTGCCCGGCTCCACGGTGACGGGCTGTGCCGGCTGGTGCGCCGGCGGGGGCGGCCACTCGGGGTTCACGGGGGAGGAAGCATGCTGCTGCTGGGGGTACGCGGGCTGTTGGCTGCCCTGCACATACCCGGACTCGTCGCCCTGCTGGGGGTGCTCGTACTCGCCGCTGCGGCGGAAGCTCTCGGTCATGTAAAAGAGATTGGCGCCCCATCATGAGAGCTCCCTGAGCGCCCGCTGAGAAGCCCGGCAGAAGCTCGTATGCCCGATATAAAGGCGCAGGGGGCCCGGAAAATCAGGGATCCAGGCCGGCGCGTCCTCAGGTGCGCGGGGACCTGCGCACCCAGCCACAGCGCACCCGCAGTCAAAAACGACCCCAGTGGGAGCTGCCGGCGGTCAAAGATCGACCGCCGCGGCGGGAGTTGCTCGCGGTCAAAGATCGACCGCCCCGGCCGAGCTACTCGCAGCCGCAGGACCGCCGTACCACCAACCGCGACGGGAACAACTTGACCCGCTCGCCCCGCGACCCCGCGACCCGCAGACCCTCGTCGAGTACGAGATCGACCGCCGCGCGGGCCATCGCCGTACGGTCGGTCGCGATCGTCGTCATCGGCGGATCCGTCAGCGCCGCTTCCTTGACGTCGTCGAAGCCGACCACCGCCAGCTCGCCCGGCACGTCGATGCGCAGCTCGCGCGCGGCCCGCAGCACGCCGATCGCCTGGTCGTCGGTGGAGCAGAAGATGGCGGGCGGGCGGTCAGGTCCGGCGAGGAGCTGGAGGCCGACCTGGTAGGCGTCGTAGCGGTTGTAGGGCGCCTCGAAGAGCCGGCCCTCCGTGGGGATCCCGGCGTCCTGCATGGCGCGCCGCCAGCCCTCGACGTGGTCGGAGACCGGGTCGCCGACGGTCGGGGTCTCCGCGATACCGCCGAGACAGGCGACGTAGTCGTAGCCGTGCTCCAGCAGATGGCGGGTGGCGAGCTGGGCGCCGCCGATGTCGTC
Source organism: Streptomyces sp. NPDC087263 (assembly GCF_044744645.1). Classification (NCBI taxonomy): domain Bacteria; kingdom Bacillati; phylum Actinomycetota; class Actinomycetes; order Kitasatosporales; family Streptomycetaceae; genus Streptomyces; species Streptomyces sp. NPDC087263. The sequence goes on along the minus strand of NZ_JBIUYT010000014.1, from coordinate 152,683 downwards.
CGTGACGACCGCGACGTCGTCGATGGCCTCGGGCCGCTCGTGCAGCAGCACCACACGGGCGTCCCAGGCATCGATCTCGGCGGCAGCGTTGTCATTGAGGGCGTGGCTGACGAGGATCAGCCCGGAGACCCGCATGCCGAGGAAGGCGCGCAGGTAGTGGACCTCGCGCTCCGCGATGTAGTCGGAGTTGCCGACAAGGACCATTTTTCCGCGCTCGGCTGCGGCCTGTTCGACCGCGTGCGCCATCTCCCCGAAGAAGGGCTGGCGTGCGTCCGGCACGATCAGGCCTATGAGCTCGGTTTTCCGCGAGGCCATGGCCTGGGCGACCCGGTCGGGCCGGTACCCCAGCTCCTTGATCGCGGCGAGAACGCGCTCGCGCGTGGCCGGGGCAACCGGCCTCGGTCCGTTGTTGATGACATAGCTGACCACGGCGGTGGAAGTACCCGCCAGCCGCGCCACATCATCCCGAGTTACCTTGGCCACGCGCGGAGTCTACGCGGATGGACCTACCCCTGGGCAGGCCGTACGGCTACTTCCTGTGCCGGAGCTGTGGTCTCCGCGGCGTCGACGGCGTCGAGGTGCGCCGTCTCGTCCGCATCCTCCGGCTTTGGCTGGGCCGCCTTGGCCTTCGCCTCGTCCGTGGTGCGCTCCACCTTCTCCGGTGTAACGAATCGATAACCTACGTTCCGGACGGTCCCGATCAGCGACTCGTGCTCGATGCCGAGCTTCGCGCGCAGCCGTCGTACGTGGACGTCGACCGTGCGCGTACCGCCGAAGTAGTCGTAGCCCCAGACCTCCTGGAGCAGCTGGGCGCGTGTGAAGACACGGCCCGGGTGCTGCGCCAGGTACTTGAGGAGCTCGAACTCCTTGAAGGTCAGGTCGAGGACCCGGCCCTTGAGCTTCGCGCTGTACGTCGCCTCGTCCACGGAGAGGTCGCCGTTGCGGATCTCCATCGGGGAGTCGTCGTTGACGATCTGCTGTCGGCCCATGGCCAGTCGCAGCCGGGCCTCGACCTCCGCCGGACCGGCGGTGTCGAGCAGGACGTCGTCGATGCCCCAGTCGGCGGTGACGGCCGCGAGACCGCCCTCCGTCACGACGAGGATCAGTGGACAGCCCGGTCCCGTCGAGCGCAACAGCTGGCAAAGGCTGCGCACTTGGGGAAGATCCCGGCGTCCGTCGATCAGGATGACGTCGGCACCGGGGGTGTCGACGAGGGCGGGGCCTTCCGCCGGGGCCACTCGCACGTTGTGCAGGAGAAGGCCGAGAGCGGGAAGCACCTCCGTCGACGGCTGAAGGGCATTGGTCAGGAGCAGAAGAGAACTCATCGCGCCCCACCTGCCTGGGTCGTCGTCACAAGGTCATGCACGGTTCGCTTGCCCATAACGTCGGTTCCTCCTCGGTCCCTGCGAGGACGTTTGCGGCACTGCTTGTCACACGCGTCTCCCGCGCCCCTGGGAGCCGCTATGCGCTCGTGGCCTCCGTACACCTGCGGTTTCCCGCTTCGTATACAACGGTTACGAATGCACAAAAGGACCCGGGGGCTACTCTGCCCGAGTCCTCTGCCCGTCAGAATAGCCCACATGAGCTCAGGTCCGGCAGGTCAAGTCACGGGATCTTTCCTTCGTCCATCCCTTGAGACGACCCCGCGCACCCCTTTGCGGAAGTTTCTGCGCACGGTCGACGAGATCACGATTGATGCGGCGTACGACCCTGGAACGCGGCCATCCGGTGACCTGGCGATCGTCGTCGCGCACGGTTTCACGGGCGATCTGGACCGCCCGCACGTGCGCCGCGCGGCACACGCGCTGTCCCGGAACGCGGCGGTCGTCACCTTCTCCTTCCGGGGTCACGGCAGATCCGGCGGCCGCTCCACCGTCGGCGACCGCGAGGTCCACGACCTGGCCGCCGTGGTCGCCTGGGCGCGCGAGCTCGGACATAAGCGGGTCGCGACCGTCGGCTTCTCGATGGGCGGCTCCGTGGTACTGCGGCACGCGGCGCTGTACGGGGCGGCGGGGCAGGAGCAGGGGCAGGAGCAGGGGGACGGGCAGGGGCAGGGGGACGGGAGGCGTGCGGAAGCGCGTACGGACGCGGTGGTTTCGGTGAGCGCACCGGCCCGCTGGTACTACCGGGGTACGGCCCCCATGCGGCGCGTGCACTGGCTGGTGACCCGGCCGGTCGGCCGCGCCGTCACCCGCTGCTATCTGCGTACCCGGATCCACGGCCGCGGCTGGAACCCGGTCCCGGCCTCCCCGGTCGAATCGGTCCCCCTGATCGCGCCCACACCCCTGCTGATCGTCCACGGGGACAACGACGGCTACTTCCCCGTCGATCACCCCCGGATGCTGGCCGCGGCGGCCGACGGGCACGCCGAGCTCTGGCTGGAGCGTGGCATGGGTCACGCGGAACACGCGGCCGATGACGAGCTCCTGGCCCGTATCGGGGAATGGGCCGCCGCCCACGCGGGCTAGCCTGATCGTGTTCACAGCGACCGATGACCGACGACCGACCGAGGAAACGTGATGGCAAAGGGCACGGTGCGTTACTGGGCCGCGGCCAAGTCCGCCGCCGGCCTCGCCGAGGAGCCGTACGAGGCCGAGACGCTCGCCGAGGCACTCGACGCGGCCCGCGAGCGACACCCCGGCGAACTCGTCCGCGTGCTGCGGCGATGCTCGTTCCTCATCGACGGTGACCCCGTGGGCACCCGCGGGCATGAGACGGTACGGCTGGCCGAGGGCGGCACGGTCGAGGTGCTCCCGCCGTTCGCAGGAGGGTGACCGAGACGATGAGCAACCAGCCCTACGATCCGCAGTACGAGCCCCCGTACGAGGGCTACGACCCCCACCAGCAGCCCCCGCAGCCCGACTGGCAGCAGCACACCCAGCAGTGGGAGGGGCAGACCTGGGAGACCCAGACCCACGCCCCCGTGGTGTCCGCGCCGGACACCGCGTACCTGCCGCCGCAGGGATACCAGCAGGCGTACGGCACGCCGCAGGGCGACCAGAGACCGTACGGCGTCCCGCAGGGCGACCAGGGACCGTACGGCGTCCCGCAGGGCCAGGGTTACGGGGAGTCGCTGGCGTACGGGTACGGCGCCGCCACACCGGCAGCCCAGCCTCTCCCGCCGGAGGCCGCGGCCGAGGCCGCCCACGGATGGGCCCGTGAACCGCAGCCCCAGCCGCAGGCCGAGGCGTACGCCCCCGCCGCCCAGGACGGCCCCGGCTATGGCCCCCCGACCATCACCGGCAACCCCCGCGTCACCGACGCCCAGCGCGCCCGCGCCGAGGGCCGCTCGCCCATCATCGAACCCGGGATCCAGCCCGCCGGGCTCACCGCGCTGCTAGGGCTGCTGCTCTCCGGTACGGCGGCGATGGGGGAGTACGCCCTCTTCGTGCCCCTCGTAGTGCTGCAAGCCGTCACCGCGGCCGGATGGTTCCGGCTGAACGGGATGTGGCCCGCCCGGCAAGGCATCGCGCTGGCGTTCGCGGGCGCGCTGACCGCCGACGTGGCGTTGCTCGCCGCGGGCCGGGAGAACGCGCCCGCCGCGATCCTCGGCACCCTCGGGGTGTGGGTGCTGCTGACCCTCGTGCTCCAGCTGCGCAGTCACGCCGACGCGGACACGCGGATGTCGGGGCTGATGGCGACCGTCGTCTCGGCGGCGCTGGCGATCATCGCGGCCGGGTATCTCGCGGCCGAGCCGGACGCCGTGTCCGTGGGCGCCGTCGCGGTCGCCGTGGCGGTTGTCGCCCGCGCGCTGCCGCTGCCCACGGCGGCCTCCGTGGTGGTGGCGCTGCTGGCCGCCACCGGCGCCGGAATCGCGGTCGGCGGGATGACGGACGTCGGCACGCAGGGTGCCTTCATCGGCCTCGGCGCGGGCGTCTGCGCGCTGGTCGGCCACCGGGTCGCCAGCTACGACTACCCGTCCCGCTTCGTCCACTTCACCGCGGGCGTGGCCCTTCCGCTGGCCGCCGCGGCCCCGGCCGTCTATCTGCTGGGGCGCGCCTTCGCCTGAACCACCTGACAGCCCGGCGCCCCTCCCGAGTCCCGAGAGGACACCCAACCCATGCACGAGGAACCGTTCACGTCAGCGGGCGACGACCCCTTCAGAGCAGTGGGTGAGGAACCGTTCACGTCAGCGGGTGAGGAACCCTTCACAGCAGTGGGTGAGGGGCTGGGCTTCGAGCGGTACTGCGCCGAGATCGTCACGCAGACCGGACTCCTCGCGGCCGTCCTCCCCGGCGCGGATCTCGCCGCCGAGGTGCCGAGCTGCCCCGGCTGGACCGTCAACCAGTTGGTGCGTCACCTCGGCGGCGGCCAGCGCTGGGCCGAGGAGATCGTCCGCACCCGGGCCGCGCAGCCGCCGCCCGACCTCGACTTCCGTGATCTCTCCCCGTACGTCGGGGAGGACCCGGTGATGCTCGCCGACTGGCTCACCGAGGGCGCCGAGCAGTTCGCGGCGACGCTCCGGGCCGCCGGTCCCGACGCGGACGGGTGGACGCCGCTCCCCAGAGGCCCGCGGGCCCCCTCCTTCTTCGCGCGCCGCATGGCCCATGAGACCGCCCTCCACCGGGCCGACGCGGTCCTGGCGCTCAAGGGCGTCTACACGCTCGCCCCGGAGGTGGCGGCCGACGGCCTCGACGAGTGGATGGAACTGGGCTCGCTGCCCGAGATGCTCGACTTCCACCCGCGACAGCGGGAGCTCCTCGGCCCCGGCCGCACCCTGCGCTTCGAGGCCACCGATGCACGACGGCCGGCCGACGGCGAGGCGTCCTGGCTGGTGGACCTGACCGGCGACGTGCTCGCCTGGCGCCGGTCGGCCGAGCCCGCCGCGGTGACGGTCCGGGGTCCGCTGCTCGAACTCCTGCTGGCCGTCTACCGCCGCCGCTCCGTGACCGACGGCGTCCTGGACGTCGAGGGCGACACGGGACTGCTCGACTTCTGGCTGGATCGGGTGGCGTTCGGCTGAGCCCTGGGCCCAGGACTCAGCGTCCCGAGCCTGAGCCCTGAGCCCTGAGCCTGAGCCCTGAGCCCCGAGCCTGAGCCCCGAGCCTGGGCTCTGCGTCCCGAGTCCCGGGCCCTGGCCGCCGTTCGTGATCTCTGGCCGCTGCTCGCGATCTCTGTGCGTCGGCTGTGAGACCTGGCCGCCGCCCGTTCGTCACAGTTGATCGACAACCGTTCGAAAGGGCCCCCAATCCGGTGGTCCTTCGGAGTTAGGCTCGGCGTTCGGCGGCCACTCGGCCGTTTCGGGGATCGTCACGGATCGTCGGCACCGGGCCGAGGTTGGGGAAACAGCGAGCATGCGTGCACTGCGAATAATCCTGGTCGTCGCCGTCATCCTGGGCGGTCTGTTCGTCATCGCGGACCGGGTGGCGGTCGGATTCGCGGAGGACGAGGCGGCGGGCCGGATCAAGACCACCGAGGGCCTGGCCAGCACCCCCGACGTGTCCATCGAGGGCTTCCCCTTCCTCACCCAGGCCCTTGGCGGCAAGCTCGACGACGTGAAGATCGGCATCAAGGACTACGAGGCGTCGACGAGCGGCGCGAACGACACGGCCGGCACCATCCGCCTCGACGACCTCAACGCCGAGATGCACGGCGTCATCTTCAGCGGCAGCTACAGCACCGCCACCGCCAACACCGCCACCGGCACCGCGACCATCTCGTACGCGGAGCTGCTCAAGGCCGCCGGCTCCGAGACCACGGACGTCACGGCGGGCGTCACCGCCCAGGTCGTCGGCCTCTCCGACGGCGGCAACGGCAAGATCAAGGTTTCCGTCGAGGCGACCGTCTTCGGCACCAAGCTGCCCCAGCCGGTCTCCGTGCTCAGCTCGGTGAGCGTCGAGGGCGACACGGTGAAGGTGCACGCCGACTCCGTGCCGAACCTGGGTGTCGACCTCGCCGAGGACACGGCCCGCTCGGTCACCGACTTCGAGCAGAAGATCGACGACCTGCCCGGCGGCATCCAGCTCGACAAGGTCGAGGCGGCCAAGGGCGGCGTCGACATCTCGGTGAAGGGTTCGGACGTCAGGCTGGTCGGGTAAGAGGGCTCCCGGGCCGGACGCTCCCGGGGGCAGGCCTACGGTCCGAAGAGCGAGACGCCCCGTCCGTCCTGCAGATGGGTGACGGATGCAGCATGCGCACGGGTGCCCGGAAACCGTACGAACATGGCCCCGGCGATCCATCCTTCCCACATCGCGGACGATCGCGTCTCAGTATTCGACACGCCGGTGACATCCCCGGCCGTCCGTCCCTACGATCGTGGACATGCAGTGCAATTTGAGCGTCCTCCGGTCGAGAGGACAGGCGGATTTCACGAAGCGGCGGGCAGTGGACCTGTGCCGCGTCGCCGCCATGCTCTGTCGCACTTTCTGAGCGGAAGCGTCGTTACTTCCGCGAGCCGGGCCTTTTGACCTCTCGTGTCATGGCCACCCCTGCGCCGCCCAGCCGCTATCGGCATGACCGCGCACCCCTCTCCTGAACGCCAACGCCCCGCCGCAACTGCCCCGGAGGAGAACGAGCATGAGCCGCAGTGACGTCCTGGTGGACGCCGACTTCGTCCAGGACCACCTGGACGACCCCAGCGTGGCCATCGTCGAGGTCGACGAGGACACGTCCGCGTACGAGAAGAACCACATCAAGAACGCCATCCGGATCGACTGGACGAAGGACCTCCAGGACCCGGTCCGCCGTGACTTCATCGACCAGGAGGGCTTCGAGAAGCTCCTGTCGGCGAAGGGCATCGGCAACGACACCCTCGTCGTGCTCTACGGCGGCAACAACAACTGGTTCGCGTCGTACGCCTACTGGTACTTCAAGCTGTACGGCCACGAGAACGTGAAGCTTCTCGACGGCGGCCGCAAGAAGTGGGAGCTCGACTCCCGCGACCTGGTCGTCGAGGTGCCCGAGCGCGCCGCGACCGACTACAAGGCCAAGGCCCAGAACACCGCGATCCGCGCCTTCCGCGACGACGTCGTGGCGGCCATCGGTTCGCAGAACCTCGTCGACGTGCGTTCGCCCGACGAGTTCAGCGGCAAGCTGCTCGCGCCGGCCCACCTGCCGCAGGAGCAGTCGCAGCGTCCGGGCCACGTCCCGTCCGCGCGCAACATCCCGTGGTCGAAGAACGCCAACGACGACGGCACCTTCAAGTCGGACGACGAGCTCAAGGAGCTCTACGCCGAGGAGCAGGTCGACCTGGCCAAGGACACCATCGCGTACTGCCGCATCGGTGAGCGTTCCGCGCTCACCTGGTTCGTGCTGCACGAGCTCCTCGGTGTCGAGAACGTCAAGAACTACGACGGTTCCTGGACCGAGTACGGCTCCCTCGTCGGTGTGCCGATCGAGCTCGGCGCCAACAAGTAATTCGGCAAGTACGGCAAGAACGGCAAGTCAAGGCCTGAAGGACGGAAACGAAATATGTGTGGAGCGAAGGCCGGCGGTCCCGACGCCTCGACGATCAAGCCCGGTGAGACCACGATCCAGGGCCAGGTGACCCGCGACGGCGAGCCCGTCACCGGTTACGTCCGCCTCCTGGACTCGACGGGTGAGTTCACCGCGGAGGTCCCGACCTCCGCGACGGGCCAGTTCCGCTTCTACGCGGCGGAGGGCACCTGGACCGTACGAGCCCTGGTCCCGGGAGGCACCGCGGACCGCACGGTCGTCGCCCAGACGGGCGGCCTCGCCGAGGTCGCCATCGCCGTCTGACACCGGCAGCAACTGAAGGGCCGTACTCCGGGCGCCGGGGTACGGCTCTTCGCCGTGCCCGGGCCTACCCTGGACGTATGTACGCACGACGGCGGCGCGTCTACTTCGCCATGATGGGGACGTGCATCGGGCTGTTCGTCCTGGCCTGGGGAGTCGTACGTCTCTGGTCGGTCCCGGTGGCGGTCGGCATGTGCGTCGTGGCCATGGTCATCCCGCCGGTCGCCGCGATGGCCGCCAACCGGCGCGGCCCGGACGACCGGTGGTGGGACGACCCCTCCGGCGACCCCAAGTCCGACGACTGGTGGGACGAGCTGGACGGGAAGAAACGGCGGCGGCCGTAGGGGCGGGGCCTGTCCATCGGCCACCCGGCTATCCGGCCATCGGCTATCGGTGATCTGTTATCGGTCATCTGTCATACGGGGGTACGTGTGAGCGTGAGGCTGTCGACCGTCGCCTTCGAGGCACCCGACGCGCATGCGATCGCCGGGTTCTACCTGCGGCTCCTGGGCTATGTGGTCCGCGCGGAGGAGCCCGACTGGATGCTGATCGGCCCACCGGAGGGCGGTACCGCGCTCGCGTTCGAGACCTCGCGCGGCTACGTCCCGCCGGTCTGGCCCGCGGGCCCCGGCGACCAGCGCATGATGCTCCACCTCGACATCGAGGTGGACGATCTGGCCGCGGAGACGGCGCGGGCCCTCTCCGAGGGCGCCAGGCTCGCCGACCATCAGCCGCAGGAGGACGTACGCGTCTTCCTCGACCCTGCGGGGCATCCGTTCTGCCTCTGGGTGAGGGAGCAGCCCGCGCCTCAGTAGACGAGCGCCTGCGTCTCCTCCGCCATCGCCTCCTGCACGAACACCTGCGCGCCCGCGATCCGTACGCCGTCGATGACGTCCTTCTCCGAGATGTCCCGCCGGGCCGCGCACTGTGTGCACAGGGTGATGCGGCCGGCCGCCAGGATCGAGTCGATCAGATCGGGCAGCGGCGCCGCGTGCGGCAGCTCGAACTCGGCGGCGCGGCCCGGCAGCGCGAACCACGCTGACTCGCCGGTCAGCCACAGGGACACCTCGACACCACTGGCCACGGCCACCGCCGCGACCGTGAACGCCTGCGAGCACCGCTCGGGGGCGTCGGCCCCCGCCGTCACCTTGATCACGAGCTTCTTCGCCATGCCCGAATGGTAGTCGGGTGGTACTCCGAATCGTGATCAACTTCCGTGCAACCCAAGGTATGGACCATCAGTCTCCTGTGAGCGCGGATATGGAATCCGTGCTTCGCCTTCGTGGGGGACGTTGTGGAAGTACCCGAAGTACCCGAAATACCCGAAGAATCGGGGGTGTCCGAGGTGCCTGGAGTGCCCGAGACACCCGAGACACCCGAGACAGTTGATATATCCGAGACATCCGAGACATCAGAAGTCGTGCCCGTCCCCGGGCGGCGCCGACGCGGTCGTACGACCCTGTTGATCGCCACCGCTGCTGTGCTCGGCCTCGTCGCCGGTACCTGCGCGGGTTTCCTGGTCCAGGCCGACCGCGAGCCCACCAAGCTGCCGTCGCTCTCGCAGCCGGTGCTGGCGCAGGCCAAGGGCGAGGGGCCCGAGCCTCTGTCGGCCGCGCAGGACTGGAAGGTGAAGACCGACGGCGACCTGCGCAAGCTGCTGCTCACGAAGCCGAAGGGGGCGAAGGACGCGGAAGCCGGTGACGACGGCTGGTTGACCATGGCCGACTACGCGGACCAGTTGCTGAGGTCGGGCGAGATGTTCAGCGACCTCGCTAGTGCCGAGTTCCGGCGTGCGGTCGCCACCGGCTGGGACGTGGGCAGCACGTACAGCGTCGAGATCCGGCTCGTGCAGTACCGCCAGGAGCAGAGCCTCGCCGCGGCGGACAGAACCGGCTTCTGGAACGTGGACGGCGCCAGTGAGTGGCCCGTCCCCGGCACGGGCGACGGGATGGCCTACGTCACCAACAAGCCCAAGATCGACCCCGGCTATCTGCCGTTGTACAGCGCGGAGGCGCACGCCTGGCGCGGTGACATCGCCATGGAGATCTGGGTCTACGACAGCAAGCCGATCCCCAAGGCGAAGATCATGGACCTGGCCGAGCGGCAGATGGAGCGGCTGTGAGCGAGCAACCAACGACTGTGGAGCCGGTGGACTCGGTAGAGCCCCTGGAGCCCCTGGAGCCTGCGGGATCCGATGCGGGTTCCAATGCGGAAGCCGCTGCTGTATCCGATGCGGAAGCCGCTGCTGTATCCGCGCCCGCGAAGAAGCCTGTACGCCGTGGCCGCATCGCCGCCATCGCCGGTTCCGTTCTTCTGGCCGGTGCCGTCGTCGGCGGTGCCGGCTACACCGTCGTGACCGTCCAGGAAGCCGACCGTGATGCGGGCGCCCCCACCTGGAAGTTCCCGGAGGCCGCGAAGGACGACGCCAGGACGGCGAAGGCCGCCTCCGGGCTCGCCGCCATGCTCGTGCCGTACGACGACGTCAGCTGGAGTCGAGGCCCGGACATCGCCGAGTTCGGCGCGGACGTCTCCCTCAGCGGAGGCCAGGCCACCGCCCTGCGCAAGGAGTCGCTCCGCGACCTGCCCCGTTCTCAGCGGCGGGAGCTGGAGAAGCAGATCGACAAAGAGCCCACCAAGGGCATGGTGATGCGCAGCTATCTGAACGCGGAGAGCGCGACCGACTCCGTGCTCGCCGGCGACAGTGCCTACACCGTGAGCATCGTGCTGGCCCAGATGGAGGACCAGGCGACGGTCCGGGACATGTCGACGTTCCAGAACGACTTCCTCGACGCCCTCGACATCTTCCGCAAGGGACCCGAGATCGAGGGCCACAAGAACGCCCAGTGCTTCCTTCCGCCCAAGGAGGCCGACGAGGAGCTCGACATGATGCTCTGCTCCGCCTACGAGGGTGACGTGCTGGTCAGCGCCACCGCGTACGGGGTCAAGCCACTGGACACCAAGGGGGTTGCGGTGCTGCTGCGTACACAGCTCGACCGCATCACGGAGCCGGGGGAGGCGGTATGACGACCGAGCAGGAGCAGAGTGAACAGGCGGCTAGGCGGAGCGAGCAGGTCGAGCCGCCGACATCGGTAGAGCAGCCGACGCCGGTCGAGGATCAGTCGTCGGTTGAGGATCAGCCGTCGGTTGAGGATCAGCCGTCGGTCGAGGATCAGCCGTCGGTCGAGGCGCAGGCTCCCCTGCCGCCGATGCCCGAGGCGCCCCCCGTCACCTCGCCCCCCGTGAAGAAGGACCGCCGAGTCCTTCGCGCCGTCCTGCGCTGGACCGCCGCCGTCGTGGTCTTCGCGTCCGTCGGTACGTCGGCGGCGTACGGCATCACGCGGATGGAGCGGACCGACGTGCCGGGGCTGGCGACCGAGGCGGACGGGCGCTGGGAGTACCCGACGATCAGCAAGCCGCCGCTGCCCACCGGCAGCCCGGGGCCGTTCGCCGAGGTGAACACGGCCGGCGCGCACTACGCCGACCTGCGAAAGCTCGTACTCCCGGCTCCGAAGGGCGCGAAGGCCGACGCGGCGCTGCGCGGCGAGGACGGCTGGCTGGCGACGAAGACCTTCCTGGCGGAGTACGCCACGGAGTACGACCGGGAGACCGTCGGGCAGCTGCTGACCGACTACGGGCTGCGGCACATCGCGGCGCGCGGCTGGACCACGCCGGACGGTACGCACACGCGGATCTACCTGCTGCAGTTCGGCACCGCGGCCGTCGCCGACGACTTGGTTTCCAGCGAGTTGGTCAGCTACGACACCCCGATTCACGCGGCGCGTGGCACCGAGGCGGTCACCACGTACACGGAGTTCTCCGAAGACGCCACGGTCGAGGACGTCACGCGGTACTCGTACGTGGAGACCAAGCCCTACGGCCCCGAGCAGGTCCGGCAGGCGTACCTCTCGGCTGCGGACACCATCGCCGTGGTGCTGCAGTCCCGCAAGGGCACCGCGAAGGCCCTGCCGTTCGAGCAGACGGTGGTTCTGCAGAGCCAGCTGCTCGACTGAGCCGCCAGGATGCACCTCGCAGAGAACGCCGGGCCCCACCCGACTAGAGTGGGGCCCGGCCCTGTACCGCCTTCACCGTGTCACCCGAGGAGCACCCCGTGCTTGAGGCATTCTTCGAAGCCCTGCTCGCCCTTGTCTGCGTCGGCGTCCTCGCCTTCGCGGGGCTGACCGCGAAGAAGCTGTACCAGGGCCAGCGCTGACCACCACGAAGAAAAGCTGCTCATGATCGAGATTCCGTCCGACCTGCACAAGGACCTGCTCCCGCTTGCCTTCCTGCTCGGCAACTGGGCAGGCGCGGGTGTCCACGACTTCCCCGGCTCCGAGAAGTGCAACTTCGGGCAGGAGGTCACCTTCACCCATGACGGGCGTGACTTCCTGGAGTACCACTCGCACACCTGGGTGCTCGACGCCGACGGGAACAAGGTCAGGCCCCTGGAGTCCGAGTTCGGCTTCTGGCGGATCGACCCCAGCCGCAAGGTCGAGGTCGTCATGACCCGCGACGACGGTGTCGTCGAGATCTGGTACGGCGACCTGGCCGCCAAGCAGCCGCAGATCGACCTGGTCACGGATGCCGTGGCGCGCACGGCCGCGGCGGGCCCGTACACCGGTGGCAAGCGGCTGTACGGGTACGTGAAGAGCGACCTCATGTGGGTCGGCGAGAAGCAGACCCCCGAGGTCGAGCTGCGCCCCTACCTGTCCGCGCACCTGAAGAAGGTCGTCACCCCGGAGGACGTCGAGCGCTGGGCCAAGGCCCTCCCGGACGACATGCCGGACGACGGCATCGCCTTCTTCAAGTAGGCCTCCGAGGCTGCCGACCGGTGGTCTTAAGCATCACAAAGACGAACTTCACACTGTTCTGATCCGGGCCGGTCACTCTGCTGGTGTGACCGGCCCCACCGTTGTTTCCCGCAGTACCCACGGCGCTCACAGCGCCCCCAGTGCCCCCAGCTCCAAGGTGCTCGTCGTCGACGACGAGTACGGCGTCCGCGAGCAGCTCACGGAAACGTTCCGCCTGGCCGGCTTCGACGTCACCGCCGTCGCCAGTGGTGTCGCCGCGCTGAACACCGCGTACGCCGAGCCGCCCGACCTCGTCGTCCTCGACGTCCGCCTGCCGGACTTCGACAGTCTGGAAGTCGCCCGCATCCTGCGCGACGACGGCCTCGACGTCCCGGTGGTCTTCCTCCCCAAGCCCTTCGTCCTCGAGAACATCGTCACGCGCGTACGGCAGATCCTGACGCCCTAGGTGCCTGTCCGGCGGCTCATGTCGAAGACGCAGATTCCGCACCGCAGGTATCCTCCAACCTGCTCCGCCGGACAGACCCTGGACCCGGCCTACACTGGGCGGCGTGGTGAGCACCGACTGGAAGAGCGATCTGCGGCAGCGCGGTTACCGGCTGACTCCGCAGCGGCAACTTGTGCTCGAAGCGGTGGACGCGCTGGAGCACGCCACCCCGGACGACATCCTGGTCGAAGTACGCAGAACGGCCTCGGGTGTGAACATCTCGACGGTCTACCGGACACTGGAGCTCCTCGAGGAGCTCGGCCTGGTCAGCCACGCGCACCTCGGGCACGGCGCGCCGACGTACCATCTGGCCGACCGCCACCACCACATCCACCTGGTGTGCCGGGTGTGCAAGAACGTCATCGAGGCCGACACCAAGATCGCCGCCGAGTTCACCGCGAAGCTCCGCGAGACCTTCGGCTTCGAGACGGACATGAAGCACTTCGCGATCTTCGGTCTCTGCAAGGACTGCTCGCTCAAGAATTCAACTACCAAGTCGTAGGCTAGGCATATGAAGAGCCCTCTGCTGTCCCTGCCCGGCGCCGTCTCCGCCGAGGGTGTGGACGAAGGCGTCGCCGCCCACTACGGAGACCTGTTCCGCGAGCAGCGTGCCCTCGCCGACGGCGCCGGCTTCGTGGACCTCTCGCACCGCGGTGTCGTCACGGTCACCGGAGACGACCGGCTCACCTGGCTGCACCTGCTGCTCACCCAGCATGTGACGGACCTCCCGGCGGGCCTGGCCACCGAAGCGCTGATCCTCTCCGCGCACGGCCACATCGAGCACGCGCTGTACCTCGTCGACGACGGCACCACGACCTGGATCCACGTGGAGCCCGACAGCCAGGACGCGCTGATCGCGTACCTGGAGTCGATGAAGTTCTTCTACCGCGTCGAAGTCGCCGACCGGACGGCCGAGTTCGCGCTCGTGCACCTGCCGGCGGGATCGATCGCCGAGGTCCCGGAGGGCGTCGTCGTACGCGAGACGCCGTACGGACGTGATCTCTTCCTCCCGCGTACGGAACTGGAGTCGTATGCGGAGAAGAGCGGCCCCGCGGCCGGGCTCCTCGCGTACGAGGCCCTGCGCGTCGAGGGCCACCGGCCCCGCCTCGGCTTCGAGACCGACCACCGCACCATCCCGCACGAGCTGGGCTGGATCGACAGTGCGGTACATCTGCAGAAGGGCTGCTACCGGGGGCAGGAGACCGTCGCCCGGGTGCAGAACCTGGGCAAGCCCCCGCGCCGGCTCGTCTTCCTCCACCTCGACGGCACCGAGGTCCTTCTCCCGCCGCCCGGCACGGAGTTGCGCCGCGCGGACGAGGGCCCCGACGGCCGCAAGATCGGCGTCATCACCACCTCCGTACGCCACCACGAGCTGGGCCCGATCGCCCTGGCGGTCATCAAGCGGAACGTGCCGCTGGACGCGCCGCTCCTCGCGGACACGACGGCGGCGGCGCAGGAGGTCGTGGTCGAGCCGTAGTGGACAGGCCCTAGATCTCGACGAGGACGGTGAACGGGCCGTCGTTCGTCAGTGAGACGCGCATCTGCGCGCCGAACCGGCCCGTGGCCACCGTCGCGCCCAGGGCGCGGAGTTGGGCGACCACCTCGTCGACCAGGGGCTCGGCGACATCGCCGGGGGCGGCCGCGTTCCAGGTGGGGCGGCGGCCCTTGCGCGCGTCGCCGTACAGCGTGAACTGGCTGATGACCAGCAGCGGCGCGTCGACGTCCGAGCAGGACCGCTCCTCGCTCAGCATGCGAACCGACCAGAGTTTGCGGGCGAGTTGGGCCGCCTTCTCCTTGGTGTCGTCGTGAGTGACCCCGACGAGGACACACAGCCCCTCGCCACTGATCTCGCCGACCGTCTCGCCCTCGACGACGACGCTCGCGCCGTCCACTCTCTGCACCACCGCACGCATACGGACCATCATGCCGTGCGCGCGGACGGGGGCTCGGTGCGGGCCCTTCGTGTGATTTCCCGGTTCGCCAAACCCCCATCCGGGGCCGATCGGGGGCACTCGGTCACATAGCGACCACTCGGGGTGGCACCATGCGGGGTGTTGCGGTGCATTCATGGGCGCATTCATGGCGCATGCATGGGACGGACCGCGCCGGTCGAGGGGACGGTAGAGGCACATGAGCACACCGATCAGTGGGCAGCCGCCCGGGGTCGTGTCACTGATCCGTACGAGCCCACGAGCGGGACGGACAGCACAGGTGGCGGGAATGACGGTCCGGCCGCCGGTGCAGCGCACCGACAGCCCGCTGTCCCCTGAGGGTCCTCGGCACGACCTGGCCGTGCTGCGGCTGCCCGAGCTGCGCGTGCTGCGCCGGGACGCCCAGCGGGACGAGGCCGACCTCAGCTATGTGCGGCGGCTGCTCCAGGGGCGCATCGACATCCTGCGGGCCGAGCTGGCGCGCCGCGGGGGACTGCGGGCACCCGGCACGGGGCAGCCGCGGGTGGTCGGTTCCGGGGAGCTGTCGGTCATCGAGCGGCTCTCGGAGATCCTCACGGACGCGCCCGCCCGGCACCGTTCCTCGGCCCGTCACGTGACCGTGGGCACGCCGCACGGCGAGGAGTACCGGCGACTGGCCTCGGACATGCTCTCCGAGGTGGAACTGTCCGACCTCGACGCCCGTACGGACGAAGAGCTGGGCACGGGAATGGGACGGCTCGTACGGTACGAGCAGCAGGTCTCCCGGCGCCGTCAGCAGCTCCAGCGCACCGCCGACGAGTGCAGCGCGGAGATCGCCCGCAGATACCGCGAGGGCGAAGCGCAGATCGACGACCTGCTCGTGTGACGGGGCCCGTCCGTAAAATTTGCCCGAGCCGGAGAGAGAGTTTTTCGTCCCCGGCCGCTCCCGCTGCATCGGTTTCAGCCCGTCCGGCGTTTGAGAACGAGCGCGACAGCGCGACAGCGGGTTCCTGGGGGGCTGCCGCCCCCAGGAACAAGGGACGGGCAGGGGCGGAGGGGGCGAGAAAAATCCCCGCGACACCCCCACCCCCGTACACCTAGCGTGGCCTCATGACTGACCGCGACGCCATCGATGTACGAGCGATCACCGAGGCCGAGATACCGGTCTGGATCCGCGCGCTGAACACGGGCTTCCTGCGCTCGCCCGCGGTGGCGGAGGCGGAGATCCGGGACCGGAGTTCGTACATCCTCCCGGAGCGCACCCTCGCCGCGTTCGACGCCGGCCGCTGCGTCGCGACCTTCAGATCGTTCCCGCAGGAGCTCACCGCGGTGGGCGGCACCCCCCTCCCGGCGGACGCGATCTCGAACGTCACCGTCACCGCCACCCACCGCCGTCGAGGCCTCCTCACCCGCATGATGGCGACGGATCTCGCGGCGGCGAAGGAGCGGGGCGACGTGGTGGCGACCCTGATCGCCGCCGAGTACCCGATCTACGGCCGGTACGGCTTCGGCCCCGCCACCTCCACCGCCGAGTGGACCATCGAGGTACCCAGGACAGGCCTGGACCGGCGCTGGTCGGGCCCGGCCGACGGCGGCCGTATCGACCTCGTCGACGCCGAGGACGTCCGCAAGACCGGCCCCGAACTGCACGAACGGCTCAGGCGCGCGCAGCCCGGCGCGGTCAGCCGCGACGAGCGCTGGTGGCAGATCAACACCGGTGTGCTGCAACTGGACAGCTCGGCGTGGACGGAACCGTTCTACGCCGTGTACCGCTCGGCGGCCGGCGAGGTCGAGGGTCTCGTCTCGTACGAGTCGGACGACACCTGGCACGACAAGCAGCCGCACAACACGGTGGACGTGAACTGGCTGATCGCGGTGACGCCGACGGCGGAGCGCGCCCTGTGGCAGTACCTCTGCTCGATCGACTGGATCACCAAGGTCAAGACGGGCTGGCGGGCCCCGGACGACCTGCTGCCGCAGTTCCTGCCCGACCCGCGGGCCGCCCGCATCACCACACAGTCGGACTGGCTGTGGGTGCGGATCCTGGATGTCGTACGGGCTCTGGAGGCGCGTACGTACGGGGGTACGGGGACGCTGGTGCTGGAGGTGACCGACCGGGACGGGCTGTCGGCCGGGCGGTACCGGCTGGACGCCGGGCCGGACGGGGCGTCCTGTGCGCCGACCACACAGGATGCCGAACTCACGCTGGATGTGAGCGAGTTGGCGAGTCTGTGGCTGGGAGACGAGTCGGCGGTGCGGCTCGTGGCGCTGGGCCGGATCCGGGAAGAACGAGCGGGCGCCGGCTCGGTGGCCGACGCCCTGCTGCGAACGTCCAGGCGACCGTGGTGCCCGGACATCTTCTGAACCTGTTGAACCTGTTGAACCAGTAGAACTGGTTGTTGAATCCGTTGAACCAGTGCGGCCGTGCTCTTCTGCGGGCTCCTTCCCTGCCGTGGTGGCCGTTGATCCGTAGCTTGTAGCGAGTAGCTATTCAGTTGTGGTGGTGGGTGGTGCTGACTGACCGAGCTTCCGGCTCCCCTCCAGGGGGAAGCCCGGTCAGCCGGACTGTCCGGACGGTGGCGCCCGATCAGCCGGACTGGGCGAGCAGCATCACGATGATCACAGCTCCGATGCCGCTGAGCATGGTGTTCTTGGCCTTGATGCCGATGGTCAGCGCGACGAACGCGATGATTCCCATCGGCCCGTACTTCCACTGGATGAGCTGTTCGAATCCGATGGCGAGGGCGGCGATTACGAGGGCGACGAGCGGCATGACGGTCCCTCCTTGGGGACGGGGAGGCGAACCTCGGCTGAGAACCGCTGGGAACCGTCCACCTGGTCGACGCTTGCGACCCTGGCGGCCAACCCCCTGGAAGTTTGACCATGTTGCTTAAGTTGGTGACCAACTTATCCATAGTTATCTCCACGTTGGGTCGACTCATAACCACCTATCCCGTAACTGCCAAAAGATGGCGGGAAGTTGTAGGGTTTGGTTGTGGACCCGGAACACGCCACCGTCAATGGGCGAGACAGGTCACCACGGCCACTGGCATCGCATCGCGAGGTGGCCGACGAGCTGCGCAGCCGGATCAGGTCCGGTCAGCTGCGGGCCGGCCAGCGCATGCCCACCCAGGCCAAGCTGGCGGACGAGTTCGGCGTCGAGCGTGGGGCGGTACGGCAGGCGCTGCGGATCCTGCAGTCGGAGCGACTGCTCGTCAACTTCTCCAAAGGGAGCCCGGCGACCGTCGCGGACGACCTGGGAAGGGCTCTGACCGGGCCCGGAGCTCCGCCGCAGCCCACCACGGTGGCACTCGGCGCGAGGATAACGGAGGCCTTCGCGGCCCCTCATGTGGAGATCGACGCGCTGTGCCTGACATCGATCTCACTCACCCTCGCCATGGGCGAGCCGCTCCGTCAGATCCACGCCGAGCGAATAAAACCGGCCAGGATCGACGTCCGGGTTCTGCTGCCCAGCAGCGACATACCGCTCGCCTTCCCGACTCCGGTGGATGCGTCGGCCGACGGCGGGATCGGCGACGACCGGCTCCAGCGCAACTGGCTGGCCAACCGCAACGCCCAGGGTCAGGTCCTGCGCCACAACCTGTTCGCGCTGCGTGCCACGCACGGCATCGAGGTCAATGTCACCTTCCGCGCGCTCCCCTTCACGCCGCCCGTGAAGCTGTATCTGCTCAACGGGTCCGAGGCGCTCTTCGCGTACTACACCCTCGCCAAGCGCGAGGAGGAGATCGACCATGTGCACCTGGAGATGTACGACGTCCAGGGCACCCAGTCCATGCTGTTCCCCTTCATGCAGGGGGCCGGGCTGCGGGACACGACCTTCGTCGAGCAGTCCCACCTGTGGTTCAACGCGCTGTGGGAGACCATCAGCTCGGAGCTGCTGCTCACGAGCTGAGGCCTCCTGGGCGGGGGGTTGTCCGGAGCGGATTCATGCGGCTCAGAGGGCGGGGCCCGTGACCATCAGGGCCAGGACGACCGCCCCGATCGAGCTGCAGGTGGGGCTTTTCGCCTTGATCCCGATGGTGAGCAGCAGCAGTCCGACGATGCCCGTGGGGCCGTAGTGCCATTGGACGAGCTGCTCGAAGCCGACGACGAAGACGGCGGAGAGGAGGGCGATGACAGGCATGGTGGTTCCTCCTGCTTCTGGGGGAGGTAAAGAGGGAAGCAAAACTTCCGCCAACTTGGCTAAGTTGGCAACCAACTATGCTTAAGTTGTCCCCACTTGGCTGGTGCTCATAAACAACTTTCAAACAACTCCCCATAGATGGATGTGAGTTGTAGCGTTTGGTCGTGACCCAGGAGAACGTGGCAGTGAACGGTGACAGAAGGCTCTCGCCCCAGGAGATCGCCGACGTCCTGCGGGACCGGATCCGTGCCGGGCACCTCAAGGCGGGCGACCGCCTGCCCACCCAGGCGGAGCTGGCGGACGAGTTCGGCGTCGAGCGCGGCACCGTACGCCAGGCCCTCAGCTCACTTCAGAGCGACGGGCTGCTCAGCAACACCGGCAGGGGCAGCCCGCCGCGGATCGCGGACGTGTCACCCACCCGCGACGAACCCCAGACGACGATGGTGGGCCTCGCGCCGCGCCTCGCCGAGGCGTTCGCGACCCGGCACGTCCGTATAGACGCGGCGTGCCTCACCGCGGAGACCCTGATGGTCGCCCTCGGCGAACCGGTACGCCTGATCCACGAGGGCGCCATCCGCCCGGAGTCGATCGACGTCCGGATCCTGCTGCCCTCCCGGGACATCACCCTGGCGTTCCCGGTCCCGGTCGAGGGCCGCACCGACGACGACGCGGTCCACAGGCGCTGGCTCGCCCAGCGCAACGCCCAGGGACACGTCCTGCGCCACAACCTGCAGACCCTGCGCCACTCGCACGGCATCGACGTCCATGTGGCCTTCCGCGCCCTGCCGTTCACCCCGCCGGTGAAGCTGTACCTCCTGAACGAGTCGGAGGCGCTGATCGCGTACTACATGATCACCAGACGCGAGGAGACGGTGGACAGCGGAGGAGTGCTCGACATGTATGACACCGTCGGCTCCTCGTCGCTCCTCTTCTCTTTCGAGAAGACGACCGGCCAACGGGACGCCTCGTTCGTGGAGGAATCCCAGAAGTGGTTCAACGCCCTCTGGGAAACCATCACCACGGACCTGACACTCTCCTAGTGACTCCTCATACAGCGCAGACTGAACCGGTGGCGACAGAGACAGAGAACCTGCGGCAAGTGATCGACCGCGCTCGCTTCGTCCTCTTCGACTTCGACGGGCCGATCTGCCGGCTGTTCGCGGGGCATTCGGCGGAGGACGTGGCGAGGAACCTGGTGGAGTGGCTGGAGGAGCAGGGGCTGCGAGGGCTGCTGAGCGAGGAGGAACGGGTCCATCCCGATCCGCATGTCGTGCTGCGCGTGGTCAACAAGCGGCATCCGCACAGCGACCTGGTGGCCGAACTCGAGGAGCTGCTCACCCAGCACGAGCTGAAGGCGGTACCGTCCGCCTGGCCCACCGCGTTCGCCGATCCCCTGATACGGACCTGGACCGCCGTCGGCGTCCGCCTCGCGGTGGCCACCAACAACTCCCCACGCGTGGTGGCCCGTTACCTGGAGAGCCGCGGCCTCACCGAGTGCTTCACCCCCAACGTCTACGGCCGCACCCGCAACCTCGACCACCTCAAGCCCCACCCGCACTGCCTCAACCGCGCCCTGAGCACCCTGGGTGCCGCCCCGTCGGCCGCCCTCATGATCGGCGACACCCCCTCGGACTTCTTCGCCGCCCAGCGCGCCGGGATTCCGTTCCTGGGCTACGCGCGTAACGGACACAAGGGCAAGCTGCTGCGGGACGCCGGGGCCGAGGACGTGGTGGGGTCGCTGGAGCCGGTTCTGCGGGTGCTGCGCGGCGAACTCTGAGTTCTCGACGCGTTCTCGCTCACAAAGGTGGCGGTCACCATCCGATGAAACGGCTCTGACACGCTACGACTCATCGGGGGAGTAGCGTGCCTCCACTTCCCGCCGACTGGACTCAGAGAGACGGGGCGATGGCGCCCGAAGCACCCGAGACCCCACCGCGTGTCGCAGCTGTGAGTGCTGCCGTCGACGCGGTCGAGGGCCCCCTCAGTGGATACCACCACGAGACGTATGTGTTTCCACTGCCCGTCACGGCGGGACCGGGCTTCCAGGGGCGCTGGAAGTGCCGCGAACCACGCCAGAACCTGCTGTGGTTCGACCGGCGTTGCTTCGAGTCGGAGGAACGCCTGCTGTTCGACCTGCAACGGCGTATCGACGTCATCCCCGAGGTTGCCCGGATGGGTGGCGTGGACCTGCAGCGGTTCATCGAGGGTTCGACGCTGGGCGCGTTGCATCCGTCCGGTCGGGCCGTCCCGGCCCCGCTCTTCGAACAGATCCTCGGCCTGTTCGGGCAGTTGGGCACCGTCACCGCGTCCATGCTGAGCGTGGAGCGGAGGTGCAAACCGCAGGACCGCGCGGAGGAAGGTGACAGTGCGGCATTCCTCGACAGGCTCATCTGCTTCACCCAGGAGCAGGTGTACGAACGGAATCTGATCGCGTACGAAGGCCTGTTCGCCGGTCTCGGTCTTGATCCCGATGCCTTTCGGCAGCTCAGGAAGAGGGTGGCCGGACTTCGGGACCGGCCCTTCTGTCTCCTCCATGCGGATCTGCATCGCGAGAACTTCATCGTCGACCCGGACGGGAAACTCTGGGCCATCGACTGGGAGTTGGCGATGTTCGGCGATCCGCTCTACGACCTGGCCACCCATCTGTACCTGATGCGGTATCCGCCGACGCAGGAACGGCTGATGATCCGGCGATGGTGCGGGATCGTCGAGGAGATCCGGCCGGGCAGTTCACAGGGCTGGGGTGAGGATCTGCCGCGGCTGCTCGACTTCAAGAAGGCTCAGTCGGTGTTCACCGATGTCATCCGGGAGTCGCAAGCCCTGGACGTCCGGGGGAAGCTCGATCACCAACGGCTCCGCCGGGCGGCCTGGAAGCTGCGAGGCGTGCTCACGGCTGCCGCCGAGCCGTTGGGACTGGAGTCCGCTCCCGGCCTGCTGGAGACCGAGGCGGCGTTGGCCCGCTGGCGTAGCGACCAGGCACCTGCCTGAGCTGTTCCGGAGGCCAGGGGCTTAGGGGGCCGGCTCCGAGCGTCCGTCCGAGGACGGGGTGACGCCCTCCGTCGTCGGTCGACGGGCCCCGCTCCGCAGCTGCGCGGAGCGCCGGACGCGGAGCCAGTTCCTCAGGGCCTCGAACGCCCACTGCATCACCAGTGTCATGGCGACCGCGACGGCATTCCACAGTAGTTGAAGGACCATGGACCCCCACCCTTCTTGCCACTTTCAGTGAAGCGATCAACTTGCCGACCAATTGGACTGGTTGCCCTGAATTGGTTTTCCCCGTGCGCGTAGATCCCTTAACTGGCAGTCGTGTTGGGCTGGTCACCTGACTGAAATTGGTTTGCCTGTCGTCCGGAAGCGGTACGGTCCATCCGTGAGCGGAGAGGGCGTCGCGGACAGCGGCGGCAGGGAGTTCGAGAGGGTCTCGGACGTGCTGCGGGAACGCATGGCCGCCGGCGTCTACCCGTTGGGAACGCTGCTGCCACCCCAGCGCTTTCTGGCCGCCGAACTCGAAGTCTCCCGGGACACCGTGCAGCGCGTCCTGAAGGCGCTGCGCAACGAGGGGTGGATCGAGACCCGTCAGGGCAGTGGCTCCAGGGTGATCAAGGCGCAGCGAATCCACTCCTCGGGGACGCGGACCGCGCGCCCCGCGCAAGCGGTGACGCTGCGGTCATTCATCAACGAGGCCTTCGAGGCGACCGAGGTGACCTTGGACGTCTACACGCTGACCTCGGAATCCCTGGACGCGCACATTCGTATGCAGGCCGAACGCATACGCGACCGGGAGATCTACCCTCAGCGGATTGCTCTGCGCATGCTGCTGCCGTCCGACGACCTGAGGCTGCCCTACCCGAGTACCAAGGGCGCTCCGGACGATCTGCGCCTTCAGGAGCGACTGCACGGGATCACGGCGCGGCACTCGGCCTCGCTGAGAAGCGCTCTGCGGGACCTGCGGGTCGACGGCTTGGTCTCCTTCGTCGATGTCGAGATCCGCCATGTGCCCTTGGCGCCGACCTTCAAGCTCTACCTCCTCAACAAAACCGAGGCGCTGCACGGTCCGTACGAAGTGATCGAGCGGACCATCGAGCTGGACGACGGGGAGGACATCCTTGCGCTGGACGTCCTCGGACTCGGGGCGACGCTGACGCACTACGAGAAGACCGACGACCCGGAGTTCACGGGCAGCGTCTTCGTCAGCAGCATGCAGTCCTGGTTCGACTCGATTTGGGGCACGCTCGCGGAGTGAGGGAACCGGTCGGCGGGTGCCCATCCCAGGCGTCCCGTACACCTCGGTTATCTCATTGAGACCAACCTGTTCCGGTCTCCGCTCGTGAGGGATCCACGACCCGGCTAGGGTGTGCTCACCTTCACTTCCAGGGGTGGCCATTGGGCGCGTCTCCTGCGCCCGGGCCTGTGCCCAGGGAGCAACGTATCGCCAACGATGCCTACGACACGTTCGTACGGCTGGCGAAACAGCACGGAGTGATGAGCGGCGGCCATCACAACCGGAACTACGTACTGCCGCTGACCGAGGCCATGGCGCGCCAGGTGAGCCGCGATCCGGGTACCTCGGTGATCGTACGGACGCGCAGGCTGGAAGCGCTGCCGGTGGTCATCCGGACCTGGCGCGAAGTGGACATTCTCCGTGCCGTCGAGGGCACTCTGCCGCATGTACCGCGCTGCGTCGCCAGCCGTGGCCGCACCGCCGTGCACAGTTATGTGGAGGGCCTGCCGCTCTCCGCGGTCTGCCCGAACGGCAAGCCTGTGGACACCGTGCTGGTCAAGGCGATGGCAGGTCTGCTGGCGCAGATGTCGAAGGTGCGCAAGGAGGCGTTACCGCCGCTCCCGGACGGATGGCCGCCCAGCAACAAGGACAGCCAAGGGTTCCTGCGTACGCTGGCGCATCTCACCGACCGGCAGATCCGTCGGCCCAATTGGCCTGGCTTCGGCGGACTGTTCGCCGCTCTGGGCATCCCCGAGGACGCCCTGGTCCGGCTGGCGGACCGGGTGCCCGTGATGGCCCGCCGCCCGCACAGCCTGCTCCACACCGATCTGCACCGCGACAACATCATCGTCACCTACCGTGGCGAACCGCCCTTGATCTGCGTCGACTGGGAACTCGCGACCTACGGCGACCCGCTGCACGACCTGGCCACCCACCTCGTCCGCATGCGCTATCCGGAATCCCAGTGGGACGAGGTCGTCGATGCCTGGGCGAACGCCGTTCACAGAGTCAGGCCCGCGGCAACGGCCGGCCTCACCAACGATCTCGGTCACTACGTCGCCTTCGAACGCGCGCAGTCCGTGTATCCGGATGTGATGCGTGCGGCGAAGTCGCTGGAGGTGTCGCTCGACCAGAAATGCCTGGAGACGGCGACCCACGCGGTGCGCCGTGCGCTGGAGGCAGCGGCCCAGCCGCTGGGCCTCGTCAACATGCCCGACGAGGCCGAGATCGAGCGGGTCCTGCGCCGTTGGCAGATTTCCCGGAGCGAATGGCACGACGACCGGCGGGCCGTCACGGCCATCGGCTGGCAGCCCGACAGAAGGCTGCGCGAGCCTTCCGACTTCCCGCACACCGCGGTGCTCGACGCCCTGCGTGCGGAGGGCGCGGCGCCGGCCGCTCAGGTGTTCAAAGGCACCGCGCATCTCAACACGGTGGTGCGGGTGCCGGGCGTCGGTTTCCCCGTCATGGTGCGCCGCAAGGTGGCTGCCGTCAGCCGTCGCGAGCCCACATTCCTCAGTGAGCACGCCGTCCTGCGGGCCATCGAGCGGTCCGGAGCCAAGGTGGCGGTGCCGCGGGTGCTGGCGCTGGGCACCAGCCACACGAACGACCCTTTCGCGATCCACACGTATGTCGGCCCGCACGACAGCGACCAGCCCCCCAGCCATCCCGTGCACGGCCTGCTGCCGCACGAGGCGGACGGACTGGTCGACCAACTCCGGGCCCTGACCCGCGTGGACTATCAACCGTTGGATCCCACCGCGGACGACGTTCGGTTCTTCGACTGGCTGAGTGAGCTACTCGTCCACCTGGTGGACGAGCTGCCCAAGGAGACCCAACACCTGGCCGGTGTCCTGGGGCTGCCCAACGCCCGCCGTCTGTGGGAGATGCTGGCCCGTCACCGAGTGACGCCGCGCGGGTCGACCCTGCTGCACGGTGATCTGAACCCCTGGAACCTGGTGCGCCGGGACCACGAACTGGCCCTCACGATCATCGACTGGGAGATGGCGATGGTCGGGGACCCCCTGTACGACCTGGTCCGGCACATGCATCTCACCCCGACCCGGCCCGAGATCCGCGCCCGCATGTTCCGGCGCTGGAGCAGCACCCTGCCCCCTGCCCACACCAAGGACTGGGAGCGGGACTGGCACGTCTACCGATGGATCGAGAACGTCCGCTCCGCCTACGTGGACCTGGACCGCCTGATCACAGGAGCAAGCCTCGACGCTCCCAACGTGAGCCGTGCGGTGGATTCGTACGGGATGACCCTGCGGATGGTGAAGGGGGCGCTCGGACTGCCTCCGCGTTTGTTGTCGAACCCCTATCTCGCCCGCGCGTTGCCCGATGGGGACCATGGCACCGCCAGCCGGGCCGGGTTGCCCGTGGGCGTATGAGGTATCGCGTCGGACCGCTGGGCCTCGGCGGAGAGGGGGCGGCCATGTCCGGCGTGCAACGGGAGCGGGGTACGTCGGCCTGATCGCCCCCAGACGTGCCCCCTGTGAGACGCGATCCCCCCTCACGCGTGCCCCCTCACACCTCCAACACCACCTTCCCCACCAACCCCCGCCCCTCCACAGCCGCATGCGCATCCCCCGCCCGCTCCAGCGGAAACACCTCGCCGATCACCGGTCGCAGCCGCCCGGCCGCGGCCTCGGCGAGTGCGGTGGACGTGAAGCGGTGGAGGTCGGTGGGGGTGAACTGGACGTCGGCGATGCCGAAGAGGGTGATGTCCAGGCGGGCGGCCTCGGCCGGGTCGATGGGGGAGAAGCCGCCCGAGGGGGCGCCGTGGGCCGAGAAGCGGCCGCCCTTGGCAGTCAACGGGAAGGCCGTGGCGCCGAGTTGGCCGCCGACGCCGTCCAGGACGACATCGGCGGCCGCGACGGATCCGCCGAGGGCGTGCCGGGCGGCCGTGGGCCAGTCGGCGTCGGTGGCGTCGATCGCCGCGTCCGCCCCCAACTCCCTTACCAGGGCGAGTTTCGCGGCGCCCCGGGCCACTGCCACCACGCGTGCGCCGCGCGCGTGGGCCAGTTGGACAAGCAGCGTGCCCATGCCTCCGGAGGCGCCGAGGACGAGGACGCGGTCGGTGGGGCCGATGCCGGTGAGTTCGATCAGGCCGGTGGCGGTGAGGCCGTCGTGGACCAGGGCCGCGGCCGTGCGGAGGTCGAGGGAGTCCGGTACGACGGAGAGGGCCGAGGTCGCGGCGACGGCCCGCTCCGCGTAGCTGCCGGTCACGGAGGCGGTGACCCGGCGTCCCAGCCACTCGTCGGAGACATCCGCACCGAGGGCGCTGACCACACCCGATACGCCGCCTCCGGGGACGTACGGCGGTGTCACCGCGAAGTACTCCTGGCCCCAGCCGGTCCGCAGCTGGGCCTCCAGGAAGATCGTGTCCGCGTAGGCGACATCGATCACCACCTCGCCGGGTCCCGGGAGCGGGTCCGGAATCTCCACCTGCACGAGAACCTCGGGGCCGCCGAACGCCTTTACCTGCGCTGCTCGCATCGTTCACTCCTGGCAAGAGGGGTAACAAGAAGGGCAATCAAGAGGGGGTAGTACCGCGCAACAGTCTTCAACCTCGAGCTTGGTTGAGGTCAAGAGGTGGCCGGCGCCGTGCGTAGGCTCGGGGCATGGCTGAGATCGGGCTCCGGGAGCGCAAGAAGCAGCGGATGTACCAGGAGGTGTCCGACATCGCGATCGGGCTCTTCCTGGAGCGGGGGTTCGACGCCGTGTCCGTCGCCGAGGTGGCGGCTGCCGCCGAGATCTCCAAGCCGACCCTCTTCCGGTACTTCCCGGCCAAGGAGGATCTGGTCCTGCACCGCTTCGCCGATCACGAGTCGGAGGCCGCGCGGGTCGTGGCCGGGCGGGCGGAGGGGCAGTCGGTCGCGGACGCCCTGCTGGAGCACTTCCTGGACGGGCTCCGCCGTCACGACCCCGTGACCGGGCTCAACGATCACCCGAACGTCCTCGCCTTCCATCGGCTGCTCTACGGGACACCGTCGCTGGCGGCACGGGCGTACGCGTACGTCGAGCGTTCCGAGGCGGCGCTCGCCGAGGCCCTGGGCGGCGACCTCGACGCCCGGCTCGCCGCCGGTCAGATCACCGCCGTACAGCGCATCCTCGCCCTGGAGAACTGGCGGCGGATCGCGGAGGGGGAGCGGGTGGCGGACGTACGGCGGGATGCCGTGGCTGCTGCCCGGCGGGCGTTCGCGGGGCTGCCCGACGTGCGACCTTCTGGTGATGCTGAGTAAAGAATGTAACTCGGTTGCGCTATTCCGCTACCCTGGTTGGAATGACGTCACCCGACCCCGTCCTCGCCCGGCCCCGGACGCTCGCCCAGTCCCTCACCCGTGAACGCGCCTACCACGACACCTGCCGGACGGCCCTCGCCGCCATGGTCGCCGGTGCCGAGGAACATGTCGTCACCGGCGAGGACGTCTCCGCCTCCGGTGCCGACGCCGAAGTGCTCGGGCACCGCCTGCGCAGCAGGGCCAAGGAGATGCGGGAGTTGCCCGAAGGCCCCTTGTTCTTCGGGCGGTTGGACTTCGGGAGCGCGGGTGCGGCGGCCGGCGAGCACGCCGGGCAGAGCTATCACATCGGGCGGCTGCGGATCACCGAGCACCCCTCCGCCCCGCCCCTCGTCGTCGACTGGCGGGCCCCCGTCTCCCGCGCCTTCTACCAGGCGAGTGCCCGTGCGCCGCAGGGCGTTGCCGTCCGGCGGCGGTTCGGCTGGGCGCCGGGGAGCATGGGGGACTCCGCGGACCTCACGGGCCTGGAGGACGAGCACATCGGGCAGGCCCGCCCCCAGCAGCCGAGCCGCATCCTCGCGGGCGAGATCGAGCGCCCCCGCGTCGGCCCGATGCGCGACATCGCCGCGACCATCCAGCCCGAACAGGACGATCTCGTACGAGGTGATCTCGCGTCCTCGGTCTGTGTGCAGGGCGCCCCTGGCACCGGCAAGACGGCCGTCGGACTGCACCGCGCCGCCTACCTCCTCTACACCTACCCGCAGCGCATCCGCCGCGCCGGCCTGCTGATCCTCGGCCCCAACCGCACCTTCCTGTCGTACATCTCGGAGGTCCTGCCCGCGCTCGGCGAGACGGGCGTACGGCAGTCGACCGTCGGGGACGAGATCGCCCGCCATCCGGTCACGGGGGAGGACGACGAGCGCGCCGCCGTCGTCAAACACGACGCGCGGATGGCGGAGGTGCTCCGCCGGGCCCTGTACGGACGTATCGGCGTTCCCGGTTCCGCCAACTCCCTTGCGGTGCCGGACGGTTCGTATCGCTGGCGGGTCCCGGCCGACGGGCTCCGCCGCATCGTGGACGACGTACGCGCCGAGGAACCCCCGTACGCCGTCGGACGTGAGCGCGTACGGACGCGGGTCGTGGGGTGCTTGCGGGAGCAGGCGGAACGGCGCGCCGGACCGCGTACGAACGCCTGGGTGCGGAAGATCTCGCGGGCCAGGCCTGTCAGCGCATACGTCGACGCGGTGTGGCCCAAGGTGCTTCCCGAGGAGGTGCTCGCCGAACTCCTCGCCGATGCGGACGCGTTGGCGGCCGCGGCGGAAGGGCTCCTGGACGCGGACGAGCAGAAGGCGATCCTGTGGGCGAAGCCGCCGCGCTCGCAGAAGTCGGCACGCTGGTCGGCCGCCGACCTCGTCCTTCTCGACGAGGTCGCCGGGCTCGTCGAACACCCCGAGGGATACGGCCACTTGGTGATCGACGAGGCCCAGGACCTGTCGCCGATGGAGTGCCGGGCGATCGCGCGCCGGGCGCCGTTCGGGTCGCTGACCGTGCTCGGCGACCTCGCGCAGGGCACGACTCCCTGGGCGGCACGGAGTTGGGACGAACTGCTCACGCATCTGGGCAAGCCGGATGCCGCGGTCGTCCCCCTGACGGTCGGCTTCCGGGTTCCGGCAGCCGTCGTCGGACTCGCCAACCGGCTGCTGGCCCGCCTGGACGTGCGAGTGCCTCCGGCTCAGTCATTCAGGACCGACGGGGAGTTGAACGTCCGGCACGTGCCCGACGTCCTCGCCGCGACCGTCGACGCGGTGCACGGAGCGCTCACGCACGAGGGGTCGATCGGCGTGATCGCCGCCGATGCCGATGTCGCATGTGTGCGGGAGGCGCTCCGCGCCGCGGGTGTCGAGACCGCCGGACCCGCTGAACTGGGCGCGCGGGTCACGGTGTTGCCCGCCACCCTCGCCAAGGGGCTTGAGTACGACCACGTCGTCGCCGTCGAACCCGCGGCCGTCGCGGAGGCGGAGGCGCGGGGGCCGCACCGCGTGTACGTGGTGCTGACGCGGGCGGTGTCGCGGCTGGACGTGGTGCACGCGCGGCCCCTGCCGTGGTGACCTGTCAGGCCGGTTCTCCCACCGGGGTCAGGAGAGGGATCAACTGCTCCTCCTCGTAGGTCAGATGGGCTTCGAGCGCGGCCGTGAGGTGTTCCACCTGGGCGAGTACCCGGCCGGGTTCCGCCTGCTCGGCGGCGGCCAGCACCTCCCGTAGCTGTCCCAGCAGTTCGGCGATCGTCTCGTGCTCCTGGCGCAGGCGGTCGAGGGTCGGGCCGAGTTCGGGGTGGTGGCCGGCGAGGAGCGGGAAGATGCCGAGGTCCTCGCCGGTGTGGTGGTTGTGCAGGCCCTGGCAGAGGGTGAGGCAGTTGACGCGGAGCTGACCGCCCAGCGCGGAACCCGTCTTCTTGAACTCCTCCCGGATAAGGGCGAGTTCGCGTCGGAAGGCGTCGTGGACGACCTTCAGACCCTCGGCCATGGAGCTCGCGTTCACGTTCGGCGGACCGCCCTGCGCGATGGCGTGGAGGGCTACGACGGGGATCACCCGATCCGTCTTCGCCTGGTACTCGGCCCACCCCGAGTCGGTCTCCACGGCACGGGCGAACGCGAGGTCCCGCTCGGCGGGTTCGAGTACGACGGCCTCCGCCTCGTACGTGAAGACGCCGTTCTCGACGGTCACCCGGGGGGTCGCGACGAGATTGCGGAACCAGTCCGGATGTCCGGGTGCGCCACCGGCCGAGGCGATGACGAGAACCCGCTCGCCGCCGTCGGGGTAGTAGCCGACGGGGGTCGTGTGCGGGGTTCCGGTGCGGCTGCCGGTGGTGGTGAGGAGGAGCAGACGCGCTCCCTCGAAATAACCGCCGACCCGTCCGTGGTTGGCCCTGAATTCTTCGATGACCTGTTGATTGAAGGGGTTGGGCATTCGCTGCTTTCTTTTGTTTTTGGGCAGGGGGAATCCCGGGGGGTGGGAATGGGTGCAATGGGATGCACAAAGGCACGCGCTCGCGCTCGCGGGTTCACGCGGGCGGGCGGGATTCCGGGCGCCGGGGCGCCCAGGCATGCGGGTGTGGATGAAGACGCACGAGGATCGCGTACAGGGATCGCCTACAGGAGCCGTGTACAGGGATCGCGTGGGACCGTGTACAGGGATCGCGTGCGGAGATGTCGTACAAGGATCGCGTACTCGCGTACGAGGATCACGTACGGAGATGTCGTACGAGCACGTCGTACGAGGTAACGGCGGGCGGGGCTCTACCCCGCCCCGGCCTCACTCGGAGGCCGGGTGCCCAACTCGTTCACGGCACAAGGCCGACCCGGCAGTCATAGACGTAACCGTAATGCCTGGGCGAGCACGGAGGCAATACCCAATTCCCTCCCCACTTCGTTCCCGGCTGATTTCCGATGCTGCACCTGGCGATTTTTGTTGCGGCGCCTTGGCCTCGTAACCTTCCGATCGAAATCGCCATGGGCAAGCACGAAGAGAGGGGAGTTGCATGATGTTCACCGTCGAAGAGCGGGACAGCGTCCGAGACCGGCTGCTCGCGCACGCCGAAGCCGACGAGGCCGTCGTCGGTGCCGCGCTCACCGGGTCGCATGCCGTCGGAGTCGGTGACCGCTGGTCGGACACCGATATCGTCCTCGCCGTCCGCGGTGATCTCACCGAAACGCTGAACCGCTGGACGAGATGGCTCTACGACGAACTCGGCGCGCAACACCACTGGGACCTGCAAGTCGGTGCAGGCGCCATCCGCGTCTTCCTCCTGTCCGGGTGGCTTGAGATCGACCTGACCTTCGCGCCCGAGGCCGAGTTCGGCCCTCGGGGCCCGCAATGGCGGACGGTCTTCGGCCGGCCGCAACCGCTCGAACCCTTTGCGGACCCCGACCACAACACCCTGGTCGGACTCGTCTGGCACCATGCCCTCCACGCCGGAATCTGTATCCGACGCAGGCGCTGGTGGCAGGCCGAGCACTGGATCAGTGCCATCCGCGACCACGCGATCACGCTGGCCTGCCTGCGGCTGGGCCACCCCACCGCATACGCCAAGGGCGCCCACCTGCTGCCCGATGACCTGACAGCACCGCTGGAGACGACCCTCGTCCGCTCACTCGCCGAACCGGAACTCCACCGCGCGCTGGGCGCAACCATCACCGTGGTGACGGGCGAACTGGAACGAACCGATCCCGCACTCGCTGCACGACTCCGCCCCATGCTCGCGGAACTCCTGGCCGAGGTGAGCGAGCGTCCGCCGAGTCCCGAACAGCGGAGGGAGGGTGATGGTTCACCCGCGGAGCCAAGCCGACAGGCGCCGTGAAGTCGGTCGCCATGTGCCGGCCGGCCTGGATCGGGGAGCCGGCTTGGCTCTCGTGATCTGCTGGGCGAGGCGGTAGTCGTCCGCCTCTTGGATGAGTGCGTGAGGGCGGATCCGGCGCAACGCGAAATGTATGCCCATTGCTTCCCTACTGCTGGAGCTCCACGACGTCGGCAACCACGCAGCTGACGTTGTCGGGGCCGCCCGAGTCGTTGGCGAGGGCGACGAGTTGGCGGACCGCGTGCTCGGGTTCGCTGATCTCGGAAAGAACCCGGCGGATCTCGTCGATCGCCGCGACGGTCGACAGACCGTCGGAGCAGAGCAGGTACCGGTCGTGCGGCTGGGCGTCTTGGAGGCGTATGTCGGGGGTGGCATCGGCTCCATGGCCCAGGGCTCGTATCAGCAGCGACCGCTGGGGGTGGGAGGCGGCTTCTTCCGGGCTGAGGCGTCCGTCGTCGACCATCGACTGCACCACGGTGTGGTCGTGGGTGATCTGGAACAGCTCGTGGCCGCGTAGAAGGTAGACGCGGGAGTCACCGATGTGGACGAGGGCGAGCTGTGATCCGGTCCAGAGCATTGCGGTGAGTGTCGTACCGGCTTCTTCGGCCGAGGAGCCGGTCCTGGCGACGCCGTGGACTGCCTGCTTGGCCTGGTCGACGGCGTCTTCGAGGACGTTGAGGAGGTTGCCTGCCGGGATGCCGCCGGCTTCGAGGCGCTTGAGCGCCGCAACGGCGGCCGCGCTTGCGGGGGCTCCTGCGCTGCCGAAGCCGTCGGCGATGGCGAGCAGACGGGACCCGGCGTAGGCGGTGTCCTGGTTGCTCTCGCGGACCAGGCCCGTGTCGGAAAGGGCGGCGTAACGGATTCCCAGGGGCTTCGCGGTCGGGGGCATGGCTGGGTCCTTCCAGGTCAGGTGGTCGATGAGGAAGGTGGCCAGGTCCCGCCGTGCGGCGGTGTCGGCTTCGACGTGGGCCCAGAACGCGCGGATCTCCCGGGCCGCCGGGCCTGCCTCCAGCGTGCAGATGCGCTGGATGCGGGCCAGGGGCATTCCCAGCCGGCGGAGCCACGCGATCAGGCGGGCCTGGTCCAGTTGCTCCGGTGCGTAGAGGCGGTAGCCGGTCACCGGGTCCACGCGAGCGGGGGTCAGCAGGCCGAGCTCGTCGTAGAGACGCAGTGCCTTCGGCGACAGCCGGGACGCCTTCGCGAACGTCCCGATGGTCAGCAACCCCATGGTCACTCCTCCTCATACCGAGCACGTCGCCCGGCCCCACCGATGCTGTGGCCTCCCCCAAGGTGAAGGTCAACCGTGCAATTCGGCGATGACTCGTGCGACGACGACGACGAGGAGGAGGTCGTCGCTGAGGAGCGATCATCTCCGATGGACCGGATCGGACCGGACCGGATCGGACTGGACCGGACCGGACTGGACTGATCCGGACCGGACTGATCCGGCGGGCCATGTCGCTTGTGCGCTGACGCGGTATGGCCCGTCCACCGGTATGGCCGGTCCACAGCTATGGCCCGTCCACCGGGACGGCCCGTCCACCAGGAGGGTGGACGGGCCGTGAGGTGTCGGAAGCCGGGTCGCCCGGGGTGAGATTCTTCGGCGACCCGGCTTGTCACCGCGCAGGTGGCAGGCCGGTTACCGTGCCAGTGGCGGTCCGTCGGTGAGATCAGTCGGTTCGGATGGCTGGCGTGGCGGCGCTGACCGTGGTGCAGGGCAGGGTGCCGGCGCGCAGTGCGTGTCCGTCGTCGTTGCTGTCGTCGGACCACACGACCGGCTTGTGGCCGTCGGTGCAGGCCGCCTGCGGTGCGATGGCGAAGCCCTCGTTGTTGTAGTTGGGCATGCCGGCCGGGCGGTCATGGACGGCGGTAGCGGTGAACCGGCCCTGCGCGTCGATGTCCAGGGTCGCGGTACGGCCCTCGCAGGTGTCGTCGCAGACGGCCCACAAGTGACCGGTCTCGGGCTCGAATTCGAGGTCCATCACTCCGGGGAAGCCGCTGGAGAACGTGGCGATCCGGGTGTATCCACCGCCGGTCTGGTCCAACGCGTAGGCGTAGATGGTGCCGTTGGCCTCAAGCCCGACGAAGAACAGGCCGCTGCCGTGGCCGGGATAAGCGGCCGGGTCGTAGGCGGCGCCGGTGTGCTCGTCGCTGAAGCCGTGTGCGGTGAGGTAGCTGTCCGGGATCCAGGAGATGGCCTCGGGACCGCTGTTGGCCGCTACGGCGGGCAGGTCGGAGGTGAGATTCCACTCCGCGGTCGTGTTGAGCGAGTCGGCCGTGGAAGAGGGGTCGAAGCGGACGACCTCCGGCTTGCTGACGCCGCTGTTGCTGTTGTCGCGCTCGGTGGAGGCGAATATCCCGTCCGGGGTGGAGACCACGCCTTCCGTGTCGGGGTCGCCGCTGCCGGTGCCGAAGTGCAGCGACTTGCCCGCAGCCCAGCCGTTGGCCGGGTCGGGGACCCACGTCGCGCCGTTGGGTACCAGGCGGTAGAGCTTGCTCGGGCCGTTGTCCACCGCCCAGAGCACGCTGGGGCTTTCGAAGGAAAGACCGCTGAGGTTCTCGCCGAAGACGTTCGAGCCGTCGGCGATGCTGACCGCGGCGTCCCCCGGCCACGGGGTGGTTGAGGGCTCACTGCCTCCGCCGTCGCTGCTGCCGCAGGCGTTCGCCGCACCCCGGGTCGACGCGGTCGTCGTGGTGAACGCGCCCGTACCATCCGCGCAGCGGCCGTACGTCGTCGTCGCGTGAGCGGTCCAGCTGTAGGAGTCGACCAGCGTGGTGCCGTCGGCCCCGAACAGCCGGGCCGAGTCGGAGCTGCCCAGACCGAACGAGCTCTCGACGTCCAGCACCAGGTGCGCGCCCGCAGCCAGCGAGGTACCCGACGGGATCTTGTACGAGTGGGAGTCGTCGTTGTCCTTCACGACCCAGTTGGACACATCGGTCGAGGTGGAGCCGGTATTGACCAACTCCACCCAGTCGCCTGGTGTGCCGCCACTCGACTCCACCTCGTTGATCCGCACGGCCGACTGCTCCTGCGCCACGGTTGGCGTACAGGACAGACCGAGGGCGAGAAGAGACAGGGCGGCAGTGGTGAGTGCGGCTCTTCCACACCAATGCGTACGCAAAGTAGCCAGTCCTTTGATCGGGGGAACTACCGGCAGGAGGCCGACGAGAACGTCCTCTCCCAGAAGGGTCTGGCACGTTGACGATCATTGCAACGGCCGGAGTGTCATCTCTCTCCCAAATACATCCGGGACGCGCTGGCTGGAACTGGCCCTCTTTTTGGGTGACTTGGAGGCGTCATCGCGGTTGCCGTTCGGGGTACGGAGCGTGAACTGCTGATGTGGCGGGGCGATGGAGGTAGTTGGTCCTTGCGTGAAGGAGGCGTGGCGGCGGGCGAAAAGGTCACGGCTGCACCCGACGTCACGAATGCGAACTCGGTAGTCGACTCGGCGATGCGTGAACGAGCGCACCATTCCCGTGCATTGCCAGTCGGACTGAACCACACCGGAATATTTGCCGTGGATCACCGAATCGTTACCGACTCATTCAAGCCTGAGCGCGGCGACTGAGATCATCGCTTCCGCGGTGGGCCCTCTCGACCGCGGGCCGGCCCTGGTCGTCGGGCACTCGCTCGGCGGATACGCCTCGCCGGAGTTCGCGCGGCGACGCCCGAAGCAGCTGCACGGGCTGGTCCTCGCGGGGGCCAGTGCCTCAACTCGCGGCCCGTGGGCAACTCCCTGTCGGTGGGTCGCCGGGCTCGCCCCTCGGCTACCGGCGGACCGGTTGGCCCGGTGGAACGACCGGTTGGGCCTGTCTCCCAACTACCGGGGCGAGGCTGGGCGAGGGGCTTTCGGTAAGAGCTGAGTCTCAGGCCGGCGGCCGGGTGAGTCTGGCGGCCACGGCGTCGAGGACCCAGTCCAGGCCGGTCGCGAAGGATGCCTCGGCATCCACGTCCGTGCCGTCGTACACGGCCTTGGCCAGCGCGGGGAAGCGGCCCGTGGCCAGCATTTTTGTCACATGCGGACCGGAGGCGCGCTGCCAGTCGCGCTTGGACAGGCCCGTGGCGCGCTCGGCCCGCAGGTTCGCGGTCTCGCGCCTGATCGCGCCGGTGAAGTAGGCGCTGACTGTCTCCACAGCGCGCATGACGGTGTCGATGTCGGCGAGGCCGTCGAGGGCGGCCAGCGTGGCCTCGGTCACGGCGAGGCCGTTCGGGCCCAGGGTCGGGCGGCCGCCGAGCAGGTCGGCCAGCCATTCGTGACGGAGAACGGCCTGCCTGGTGCGGTGGGCGAGGATGCGCAGCGCCTCCCGCCAGTCACCGGGCTGCTCCACGGGGAGAATCTCGGCGTGGACCTCGTCCACCATGAGGTCGAACAGCTCCTGCTTGGTGGAGATGTATCCGTACAGCCGCATCGGGCCGGCGTTCAGCCGGGCGGCGACCTTGCGCAGCGACACCGCCTCCAGGCCGCCCTCGTCGGCCAGCGCGATGGCGGCGGCGACGATCTGCTCCCGGTCGAGCGGCACGGGGCGAGTCGGCGGCTCCGGCCGGTCCCACACAGTCATGGTCACACCGTTCTGTTGCGATGCATCGTAAGGGGCAATACAGTGTATCGACATGAGACATCGTATCGCTGTGGTCGGGAGCGGCCCCGCCGGCCTTACCTTCGCCCGTGTCCTGCATCGCCATGGCTACCCCGTCACCGTCCTCGAACGCGATCCCGCCGCCGATGCCCGCCCCCCGGGCGGCACGCTGGATCTGCACGAAGGGCTGGGGCAGCGCGCGCTGGACAAGGCGGGGCTGCTGGCGGAATTCCAGGCGCTGTCTCGTCCCGAGGGGCAGGCCATGCGCATCCTGGACACGGCCGGGACCGTCCTGCGCGACTGGCGACCCCGTCCAGATGACCGGGCCAATCCCGAGATCGACCGCAGACAACTCCGCGACCTGCTGCTCGGCCCTCTCGACGTCCGGTGGGGGTGGGGCGTGACACAGGTGGTGCCGGGGACCCGGGACGGCGTACTGGTCCATTTCGCGGACGGGCGACAGGAGACGTTCGACCTCGTAGTCGGCGCGGACGGCGCCTGGTCCCGGACCCGCCCGGCAGTCTCGTCGGTGACGCCGCACTACACCGGCGTCACCGTCGTCGAGACCTCTCTCGACGACGTCGACACCCGCCACCCTGACCTCGCCCGGTTGATCGGCGACGGTTCGGTGGCTGTGTACGGCGTGAACCGAGCTCTCGTCGCCCAGCGCAACAGCGGCGGCCACGTCAAGGTGTACGCCCAGTTCCGCGCGCCGCTGGACTGGCACGCGAACCTGGACCTGTCCGACGTCGAGGCCGTGCGATCGAGCCTGCTGGCTCTGTTCGACGGCTGGGCCGCTCCCGTCCTCGACCTCCTCCGCCACCGCACCGCTTTTTTCGTCCACCGCCCCATCCACACCCTGCCCGTGTCCCACACCTGGACCCACGTCCCCGGGGTGACGCTACTGGGCGACGCCGCCCATCTGATGCCCCCATTGGGCGCGGGCGCGAACCTCGCGATGCTGGAAGGCGCCGAACTCGCCGAGTCCATCGCCACCGGCCCTGGAGATCTGGACGAGGCCGTCCGCGCCTTCGAGGAAGAGATGTGGGCACGGGCCGCCAGGTGGGCGAAGATCACGACGGCCGGTCTGGAACGCCTCGTGAGCCCGGACCCCGCCGAAGCCCTCGCCCTCTTCGACCAAGTCCAGCCGTCCTGACCGCCAAGCGCGAGAGCACCAGCATCAACTGCTCCGATCCTCCCCGCGGTCCGGTAGAGCAGCTCGCTGCGCAGGTCGTCCGGGCCCCGGTCACTTCACCCTGCAGATCCGACGGCAATCGGCAGATGGGCAGGGAACGGACGGCTCACTGGCCAACTTGTGGCGCTCCCGCCACATGTGACTTGCAGCGATAACTGTCACCGAGCGGAGGATCTGACCTGGTCCTCGCGGTCGAGTTCGCGGCGATGGTTGTCACCAGTTGCTCGGGCTAGTTGTCACAAGGTTCGTGTTCGCAGTCGGGTTGTCACCCCTTTCGAAGCGCGTTGGTGGTGGTGGGGGGAGGGGGCGCCGTGGTGGGCGTCTGCTTGAAGGCTTGGCCGATGAGTACGGACTGTTCCCTGCGGCAGCCCCGGAGGCGGGGGCGGTGTGGATACCGTCGAGCAGTTGCTCCTGGTAGGTCTGGTGGATCTGTGCGAGTTCGGCGGAGGCGGCACGAGCGGGAGGCCGTACTGCGGACCCTCCGGCGCCTGGACACCAACGTCAACAGCGTTGAGCGCGACCACGCGAGCCCATAACCACCAACAGCCCGCAGCGGCTGCCCGCTCATGCCACCCTTCCCCACCGGGAGAGACTGAGATGACAGACGACCCCAGAGTCATTGGCCAGCGCATCTACACGGCATTCAATACACGCGATCTTGCGGCGGTCGAGACAATCTTCGCCGCGGACTTCGTGAGCCACCCACTGGGAACAACCGGTCCCGACGCCGTGACGCGGTCCTGGTCCAAGATGATCGCGACCTACCCCGACATACATGTCGTCGTTGAGGACATGCTCGTCGACCGCGATCGAGTCGCCGTACGCTCGACCCTGCACGGGCTCCCGGCAGGTGCCGAAGACCAGCACGCACCCACGATGATGGAGATCTTCCGCGTCCAAGACGGACGGATCGCCGAGCTGTGGGGACTGTCCAGCCTCACCCGCCCTGGCCGCTGACTGAGAGCTCGTGCCGATTTGCGGCGAGCCTTGGCCTCGCCTGCCGATCGTTTCACTCGACCCGCCCGGTGCCGCGCCTCCCCGCCAGCCGAAGCACAATCATCGGGTCCCTTCGAGGATCAGATCCGCCAGGACTCGATCAGTCCGCCGATCAGATCCAGCGGGACTGGTCACCTTTGCTGGGGACGGACAGTGACGTGTCTCAGTAGATGTGGGCCATCGTGAAGCCGTGACCTGGGGTGGTTCAGGTTGAGTGAGACGGCGATGGCTGTTCTGTCTCACTCAACCTGAGCAGTTGGCGCCTGTGGCTATGTGCCATCGTCGTGGCGGTGAGCGTGCCGGAGGCGTCTCAGGGCTTCGAGTTCCATTCGAGGGAAGTGCTCGCCCCATTTGCCTCGATAGCCGTTCTCGCCGTAGGTCCGAGACACCTCGTCGAAGCAGCGGACCACAGCCCGGGCGAGTGCATCGATGGGGAGTTGGGACGACCAGATCTCGGTGCCCCTGTTGTCGTGGTCGCTGCCGCGACGTAGTTCCAGCAAGCGGATCCAGACATCCGCAGCTTCGCGGTAGAAGATCCACCGGTAGGCGGTCGGCTCGGCTTCAAACTGGGCGCGGGCTTCCGTCTCGCCCGCGACGAGCCGGGCCACCGCCGTGAGGAACTCTTCGGGCGCGTTGCTGATGTAGGACGCGGTGAGCTCCGCTTTCGCCTGCTGGTCCTCAACGACACATTCGGCCCACCCATGCGCCCCCAGCGTCCAGGTGATTCGTATGCCGGCTGTCACCGCGGCTCCCCGGCGAGGAAGTGCTCCACATCGGCCGCCAGGGAAGCCATCTGCTCACCGGCCTCCAGCAAGGTGGTCACCGAGGCGCTCCAGCCGCCGGCGGCCTTCGGCCATGGCCGCAAGGTCCAGGTCAGTCCTACGTGGCCGCCGGACCGGAAGACGGCTGACATTGCGAGGTCACGGTCGTTGGTCTGCCAGCTCCGTTCGCCGTCCCATCCCCGGTAGCCGGCGGCGAGCTCTTCCAGGAACGGGACCAGATCGCTGTCCCAGATCCAGGCGACGACCTCATGGACTCGGGCGGCCAAGCCTGGAGCCTGTAGTTCGACGGCGTAGTGCACGGAGTCTTCGTCGAAGCTGAACCGATCACAGAACCTCGCACCGACAGACGAGTTGTCCTGGCAGCGGATCGTCACGCCGGCCTCATCGTCAGTGTTGACGTCTGGGGTGGTCATGGGCGGAACGCTAGGTCAGCAGCACGTTCGACGTCACTTGGATTCGCTGTCGGCGGGGTGGAGAACGGCTTCGGCGATTTCACTGACGCGCTCCATCGTGATGCCGGTTCGCTGTTCGACTGCGAGAGGGTGGTCGGTCGGCTCCAGCTCGATGAGGGGACGCTGTCCGATGGGGCGGGTGTGGACGTGGGTCTTCAAGTTGATGGTGCTGGGCGTGTAAAGGAAGAGGTCGGTGGACAGCCACCCGAAGTACGGCTCCTCGGTTTCACGTCCCGGGGTGTCCCAAAGGTCCGCGGAACGGGCGAAATTGTCCCGGCTGAGGGAGACCCATGCGGCCCAGGAGAACACCTTGTCACTGCCGGTGATCGGTATCTCGACCAGACCCTTGACGAAGTAGTGCTGTGCCCGGATCACGCACTGATCCGACGAGAGCAAGCAGTCCGTAGAGTCCGCGTAACTCGGTTCCCAGACGTGGGGGGCCTTGGTCGAGTAGTTCATCGGCAGCTCGGCGTGGTGGCTGCCGCAGCACGAGCAGGTGAATCCGGGGTTGCTGGTCATGATCGGAGCCTAATAATCCGCTCCGATGCAGCTGACGTCAGTGTCCCTGCTCCGTCGGCCCGTGTGCTGCCGGTGGGTCTGCGACTGCCTCGATGGTGTGCGCGATCATGCGGAGTTGGTGGATGAACCACGGCTTGGCGGTGGTGCGGAGGGAACTCTCGTTGGGGAGCCGCCGGATGAATTCGGTGTGGAAGGCCCAGAAGTCCTCTTCAGTGCCGGAGAGTGCCAGGTTGCGCCAGTGCGGAGCTGCGTAGAACACCATGGCTTTGACGATCTCGGGATAGATCGCCGCGTAGCGCTTGGGGTCCCACGGCCGGACGGTGCGGGCAGGGCGGGGCTGGAGCCGGGCGAGCCGCTGTGTGAGGTCGCTGATCCGGTAGCCGTGCTGCAGGAGGGTGGTCCAGAAGCGGGAGCTCTGTTCGTAGCAGACGTTGATCACGTCGGGGCCGTAGCGGCGCAGGAGCCGGTAGTGGCGCTTCTGGGCGGCGACGATCTCCGGTAGATCGGCAAGGTCGAGCTGGTTGGCGGGGGCTTCGACGGCCCGGCCGATCCAGAGGCGATGGGGGATGCAGACCTGGTCGTGGTGTTTCGACATCCAGACCATGACGCCTTGGCCGGGGGTGCCGGTCCTGCGGGCGACGCATCGCCGGCACGCCCATCGGGGAGTTGCGGCGAAGGGACCCTGGGGGATGTTCCACGCCTGTCGCTCCCAGCGTGGGATCGCGTACTGGATCGAGGTCCGGGGCTGTCCGCTGAGGATGCTGAGCCAGCCGACTGGGTCCAGGCGGGATTCCAGCCAGTGGGAGGGCCGCTGAGGGCGTTGGACGGGCATCGCGTTGGCCGTGGCGAGGCGGTCCAGGAACGAGGCTTCGGGCTCCTGTGGGAAGGGCTTGAGCGGACGCGGCAGCGGACGGAAGACGACGGCCTCGAACGGCCTGTTCACCCCGCTTCCCTACCCGCGTCAGGCGGGGAATCCGACTCGCTGTTGTGGTCGATCCGGATGTTTCGCAGGGCGGTTTTGGAGATGCGCTCGCAACACCAGCGCGGCGTACTTCTCGTTCGGGCTCAGTGGCCGGTCCGGCATCAGCGGATCGCGCAGCCCGTCGTGCGGCCTGGCCTGCCAGACGACGATCCACTCCTGGAGTAGATCCTGGAGCTCGTGGATGGACCAGGCCGCCTGCGTGGAAGGATCTTTGCCCCGCATCTCGGCACTCCGTCCTGTGTAGCCGGCCACGTACTGGGCGAACATCGTCGACACCGAGCCCAAAGTCCGCTCGATGTGCGGCCTGTCGGTCGGGGTGTCCGGGTGCGCGGGCTGGAACGAGATCCCCAGATGGCGGCAGGCATTGCGGAAGTTGTCCGAGATGAACGCCTTGCCGTGGTCGCTGACCACCGTCTCCGGAACGATCACCGGGACCGCGGCGGCCTTGTCCAGGCGCTCGTCCAGCGACAGCAA
The DNA here is from genome assembly GCF_044744645.1 of Streptomyces sp. NPDC087263. NCBI lineage: Bacteria > Bacillati > Actinomycetota > Actinomycetes > Kitasatosporales > Streptomycetaceae > Streptomyces > Streptomyces sp. NPDC087263. Next base: position 110,847 of record NZ_JBIUYT010000014.1, on the reverse strand, counting down.
GGAAGCGTAGGGGAGCACGGAGCGCGACATGCGCAGAGCGTCGGACCAACACTCGGCCACAGTGGCGTAGCGCACTTTTGCAAGCGGCTGCTTGCAATTGTTAGCAAGGGTGCGGCAGGGTGGAGGCATGGCATCGCTCAACGTCGGCAATCTTGGTGAGTATCTCCGTGAGCAGCGGCGTAATGCGCAGCTGTCGTTGCGGCAGCTCGCCGATGCCGCCGGGGTGTCCAATCCGTATCTGAGCCAGATCGAGCGCGGGCTGCGCAAGCCGAGCGCGGAGGTGTTGCAGCAGGTCGCCAAGGCGCTGCGGATCTCCGCCGAGACGCTGTACGTGCGGGCCGGGATCCTCGACGCCGAGCGGGATCGGGACGAGGTGGAGACGCGTGCGGCCATCCTCGCCGATCCCACGCTGAACGAGCGGCAGAAGCAGGTGCTGCTCCAGATCTACGAGTCCTTCCGCAAGGAGAACGGGTTCGAGATCACCCAGGTGGACGAGGGCGATCAAGGTGTTGGCGCCGATGTGCGGCACGCTGACGTGCAGTACGCCGACGTGCACATCGATCAGGACAGTGATCTGGATATTCAGGACAGTGATCTGGATATATCGGATGCCGAGCATCCACGGAGCGCAGCGGACACCGGCGTCCGTGGCTCCCGTACGACCGACGGCAGTGATGCCGATCCGCAGCAGACCGCCAGTTGACGAGCACGACCAGCAGCATGATCAGTAGCACGACCCGTACTACGACTTGTAGTGCGACTCGTAGTGCGACAGCAACACGATCAGCAGCATGAACACCGCACGCAGCACCGCCGACAGGCCGGTCTCGCCGCGGACCACCCAAACCCTCAGCTGAACGCGAATCCGGGAGGACCATCGCATGGCCATCACCGACGACATCCGCAAGGCCGCCACGGACCCGACGCCGCTCTACTTCCTCGCCGGCACCGCCGACCTGGCCGTTCAGCAGGCCAAGAAGGTGCCCGGCATCGTGGAGCAGATCCGTACCGAGGCCCCGGCGCGGATCGAGACGGTTCGTAGCTTCGACCCGAACGCCGCCCAGGAGAAGGCGGCCTCCCGCGCCAAGGAGGCGCAGGAGACGCTCCAGTCCAAGGTGACGGAGTTCGTCAGCACCCTCGACACCGACCTGAAGAAGATCGGTGAGTCCGCTCAGGACCTCGCCCTGCGCAGCATCGGCGTCGCCGCCGAGTACGCCGTGAAGGCGCGGGAGACGTACGAGAAGGTCGCCGAGCAGGGCGAGCAGGTCGTGAAGACCTGGCGTGGCGAGGCCGCCGAGGAGATCGAGGAGCTGGCCATCGCGGTCGAGCCGAACGCCGAGCCGGTCGAGGCCAAGGCCGCGCCGCAGCCGGTCGCTGTCGTGACCGAGCCCGCCCCGGCCAAGAAGGCCGCGCCGAAGAAGGCTCCGGCCGCCAAGAAGACGACCGCCGCGAAGAAGACCACCCCGCCGGCGAAGTAGGCGGAACCCCGCGACGTACGCGGGAGCTCCGCGAGGTAAGCGGAAGCCCGCCAAGTCAGCGGGAGTGGGCAGCGGCAGTAAGCGGCCGCATCAAGCCGACGACAACGGGCCGGGCACTCTCAGAGTTCCCGGCCCGTTCTCCGGGTACGGTGGCGTAGAGACGACTCGAATCGGGCGGTGGGCATTGTGCTGTTGACGGCATTCAGCGGCTTCATGTCGGTGATCTTCCTTGCCATCCTGGCGCTCGCCGTGGTGGCACTCGTGATGGCCGCACTGGCCCGCGACGACGCGTACCGCGCCGCCGACAAGCAGAACAAGATGTTCTGGATGATCATCCTGGGCATCACGGTGGCCGTGAACCTGCTGGTCCCGATGATTTTCCTGCAGATCGCGGGCCTGGTCGCCACGATCGTCTTCTTCGTGGACGTACGCCCCGCGATCCGCCAGGTCTCCGGCGGTGGCGGTCGCCGCGGTGGAAACAGCAGCGACGGGCCGTACGGCCCCTACAACGGCGGCCGGTAGGCACCACGGACGGCCACTACAGGAGCCGGATCCGGTACGACGCTTACGCCGTACGGTCCAGCAACAGCACCGCCACGTCGTCCGTCAGCTCCCCGCCGTTGAGTTCGCGCACCTCGTTCACCGCCGCGCGCAGGAGTTCCTCGCCCTGGAGTCCCTGGGCGAGCTGGCGGCGGACCATCTCCACCATGCCGTCCTGGCCGAGCCGCTCCTTGCCCTCGCCGATGCGGCCCTCGATCAGGCCGTCGGTGTAGAGCATCAGACTCCAGGCACCGCCCAGCTCCACCTGCCGGCGCGGCCAGCGGGCGCCGGGCAGCAGGCCGAGCGCCGGGCCGCCGTTCTCGTACGGCAGCAGTTGGGCGGGCCGGCCCGGGCGGGCGATCAGCGGGGACGGGTGACCGGCCAGGCAGAGCCCGGCATGGCGGCCGTCCGGCGAGATGTCCACCGTGCAGAGCGTCGCGAAGATCTCCTCGCTGTCGCGCTCGTGCTCCAGGACCTGCTGGAGGGTCGAGAGCAGTTCGTCACCGCACAGCCCCGCGAGCGTCAGCGCGCGCCAGGCGATGCGCAGCTCCACGCCCAGCGCCGCCTCGTCGGGCCCGTGCCCGCAGACGTCGCCGATCATCGCGTGCACGGTGCCGTCGGGCGTACGGACCGTGTCGTAGAAGTCGCCGCCGAGCAGGGCGCGGGAGCGGCCGGGGCGGTAGCGCGCGGCGAAGCGGAGCGAGGAGCCCTCCAGGAGTGGTGTGGGCAGCAGCCCCCGCTCCAGGCGGGCGTTCTCCTGTGCGCGCAGCCGGGACTCGGTGAGGCGTCGCTCGGCCTTGTCGGAGCGCTTGCGCTCCACCGCGTACCGGATCGCGCGGCTCAGCAGCCGGGCGTCCAGCTCGTCGCGGAACAGGTAGTCCTGGGCGCCGACACGCACCGCCTCCGCGCCGCGCTCGGCGTCACCGGACGCGGTGAGCGCGAGGACGGCGTGCTGGGGCGCGAGCCGCAGTACGTGCTTGAGCGTGGCCAGCTCGTCGTCGGCCTCGGCTGTCCGGCCCGCGGGCGGCAGTGCGAGGTCGAGGAGAATGCAGTGGACGTCGTCGGTGAGCAGCCGCTCGGCCTCGGTGAGGTTGCGGGCGCTGCGGATCCGGATCGCCTTGCCCGTGGCGTCGAGCATTTCGGGCACGCTGAGTGAACCCGCCGGGTCGTTCTCGATGACCAGCAGGGTCAGGTGAGTCGTGGCGGCCGTGTCGGCAGGGGCCGTGGCGCCGGTCGCCGGTCCCGAGCCGGCGGGGCCGCCGGGTTCGAGTCCGGGTGGGCCGCCGGGTGAGAACGCGTCCGGAGCCGGACCACTCTCCGCGGCCGGGATGGCTCTCTGCCGCGGTACGGGTACGGGCATCGTCTGGGTTCCTTCCCTCCCCCGAGGGCGTGGCGCGGCGAAATGCTCGCACCACCGACCGGGACCATAGCGTCAGCGGGTGCCGAAACGGAATGGTGTGCCGCGCGGGGTCCGGCAAACAGCCACCGTCATATGCCGCATCCTGTAACGCAGTTGGACACGACGGGGCTCCGCGAGGGATGACGAAGGTCACGTCCCCGCGGTTGCGCGGGGAGGGCAACCGTGCGCTGAGTCACGTGGGGCAGGTCACGCCGGGCGGGGCAATTCGGGCAAGTCGCCTCGCGTTGCCTCGCGTGGGCCCGGGCGTGGGGCGGCAGGCCGCTTCGGACTGGTCGAAGCAGGCCCGGGCGTGTAGGCCCGGGGGCGTGCGGTCGGCCGCCTCGGCCCGGGCGTGTAGACCCGGCGACGTGCGGTAGGCCGCCGTCGGCCCGGACCCGGACGCCTGGTCGGGCACGTCCGGTCACGTACGTCCGGTCACGTACGTCCGGCCACGTACGTCCGGTCACGTAAGCCCAGTCACGTAAGCCCGAGCGCCTACGCCCGATCGCCTACGCCCGGGGCACCTCACCCACCCCGCGTGCGCCCCGCCCCGCCTCACGCGTCCGGCCGTACGACCCCCAGAATCGGCATCGAACCCGCTCCCGCGACCGTCACGGTCCGCCCGGGTCGGGGCGCGTGCACCATGGCGCCGTCCCCTATGTACATCGCGACGTGGCTGGCGTCGGCGAAGTAGATGATCAGGTCGCCGGGGCGCATGTCCTGGACGTCGACGTGGGTGAGCTGCTTCCACTGCTCCTGCGAGGTGCGCGGAATCGCGTCTCCGGCGGACGCCCAGGCCTGCGAGGTCAGCCCTGAGCAGTCGTACGACTTGGGGCCCTCGGCCCCCCACTCGTACGGCTTGCCCGTCTGCGCGGTCGCGTACGCCACGGCCTTCTTGCCGTGCTCGGACGCCGTGCCGTCGCTCTGCGGGACGAGACCGGAGTTCAGCCAGGCCGTCTGCGCCTGGTACGCGGCCTCCTCCTCCAGCTTCGCCAGCCGCTCCTTCTCGTCCTTCTCCAGCTGGGACTCCAGCTTCTTCGCGGCGGAGATCTGCTGCTCGACCTTCTTCTTGGCCTCGGCCTTGGCCTTGCGGTTGGACTCCAGCTTCGTCCACTGCGTCGAGGCGTCCTTCGCGTACTGCTCCAAGTCCTGCTGGGTGCGCGTCAACTCGGCGAGCAGACCCTCGGTCGCGTGTTCGCCCTGGCGTACGCGGCCCGCGCCGTCCAGGAACTCCTGCGGGTCCTCACTCAGCCACAGCCGGGCCTCGGGCGGCAGCCCGCCGCTCCGGTACTGCTCGCGGGCGGCGGCGCCCGCCAGGTCTCTCAAGTCGTCCAGTTTCTGCTGGCCCTTGACGATCTCGCGGGCCAGGCCGACGATCTCGGCGGACTGCTGCTGGGTCTGCTCCTCCGCCGCGTTGTACGCGTCCGTGGCTACCGCCGCCGAGTGGTAGAGGGCGTCCAGCTTCGTGCGTACGGCTTCAAGTTCCTCGTTGCTCACGGATGGTGGCGTCGCGCCGGGGGGCAGCGTCAGATCCGGATCCGAGGTCGGGGCTGAGGACGGAGTCGGTGTCGGAGCCGGAGCCGGACTCGCGTACGCCACGCCGGGTGCCGCTGCCAGTATCGCGCAGGCACAGGCGCATGCGCAGGCCAGGGCCATCGTCGTCGTGATCAGACTCCGCTTGCCGGATCCCATTTCTCCGCCCCCAACTGATTGACCGTCAGTAACTTACGGACGCCTGGGGGATCGTGCCATGTCGGCGCGCAACACGACAGAGGAGGGCAAGGACTCCTTTCCCCCTCTCCACCCCCGCAAGACGATCTCCCCACGTGTGTGACGAACGGCTCACGCCCGACGTTCCCCACCTGGTCAGCTCGCCCCCGGAGCCAACACCTCCTGGCGCACCCGCACTTCACCCGCGGAGCCGACGCCTCGCAGCGAGCAGCCTCATTTCGCCCGCGAAGCCGACGCCTCCCAGCGCAGCCTCACTTCACCTCCGGAGCCAACGCCCCCCACCGCAACGTCACTTCGCCCTGCCGCCAGCGGGATATGTCGTCCGTCACCGGCCAGTCGGCCGTCAGGGTGCGGACCGTCCGTATCCAGCGCTGCCGGGCGCCGTACGAGGCGTAGGGCGCGGCGGCGGCCCAGGCGCGGTCGAAGTCGCGTAGGAAGGCGTGTACGGGCTCGCCCGGGATGTTCCGGTGGATGAGGGCCTTCGGGAGGCGCTCGGCGAGGTCGGAAGGACGGTCCAGGGAGCCGAGGCGGGTGGCGAAGGTGACCGTGCGCGGCCCCTCAGGGCCGAGGGCCACCCAGACGTGCCGGCGGCCGATCTCGTCGCACGTGCCCTCGACCAGCAGGCCGCCCCGCGACCCCGCCGACGGGTCCGCCGGTGCGAGGCGGGCGCACAGGCGCTCCCAGACCGCGGCGACCTGCTCCTCGTCGTACTGGCGCAGTACGTTCGCCGCCCGGATGAGCCATGGGTGGCCCTGCACCGGGACCTCGAAACCGCCGTGCCGGAAGGCGAGACCCTCGCGCTCGTACGGCCGCGCGGCCGACACTCTCGCCGGCTCGATCTCGATGCCCACCACGCGTGTGCGTGGAGCGGCGGTGCGCAGGCGCTGGAGCAGTTCGACCGCGGTCCAGGGCGCGGCGCCGTAGCCGAGGTCGACCGCGACGGGGTCGGTCGCGCGGCGCAGTTCGGCTCCGTGCGTCGCCGCGATCCAGCGGTCCATGCGACGCAGGCGATTGGGGTTCGTGGTCCCGCGCGTCACCGTTCCCACGGGGCGGGACGCTGCGCGGGCTGTCATGCGTACGAGGGTATGCGGGCGCGGCGGAGCCCGTGCGAGCCTGTGGATAACCTCCCCGCGCACCCCTGGTACGCAGACGACCCTCGAACGGTTGAGCGATCAGCGGTAATGATTCGGCAAAGTGGAAATGGAGCAGACCGCTTCGGCGTTCTCCATCTCCGGAGGGTGCCCCACATCCTCCGGCAGGCCTGCCCGCAGCAAGGAGGAACGCCACGTGAGCCAGTACATCAGCAGGCTCGGGCGGCTCTCCCCGGCGGCGTCCGGACGGCTCAGGCTGCACCGCAAGCCCCGTCGCGTAGCGATGCTCTCCGTGCACACCTCACCCCTGCACCAGCCCGGCACGGGCGACGCGGGCGGCATGAACGTATACATCGTGGAACTCGCCCAGCGGCTCGCCGCGATCAACATCGAGGTCGAGATCTTCACGCGCGCCACCACGGGCGCCCTTCCTCCGGCCGTCGAACTCGCCCCCGGCGTCCTCGTACGCCATGTCGACGCGGGCCCCTACGAAGGCCTCGCCAAGGAAGACCTCCCGGCCCAGTTGTGCGCCTTTACGCACGGCGTCATGCAGGCCTGGGCGGGCCACCGCCCCGGCTACTACGACCTCGTGCACTCCCACTACTGGCTCTCCGGCCAGGTCGGCTGGCTCGCCGCCGAACGCTGGGGCGTCCCCCTGGTGCACGCGATGCACACCATGGCCAAGGTCAAGAACGCCGCGCTCGCCGAGGACGACACCCCCGAGCCCGCCGCCCGCGTCATCGGCGAGACCCAGATCGTGCGCGCCGCCGACCGGCTCATCGCCAACACCGCCGAAGAGGCCGACGAACTCGTACGCCACTACGAGGCCGAGCGTGACAGGGTCGCCGTCGTCCACCCGGGCGTCAACCTCGAACGCTTCCGCCCCGCCGACGGTCGCGCCGCCGCCCGCGCCCGCCTCGGGCTCCCGCAGGACGCCCTGATCCCCCTCTTCGCGGGCCGCATACAGCCCTTGAAGGCCCCCGACGTGCTCCTGCGCGCGGTCGCCGTGCTGCTGGACGAGCGCCCCGACCTGCGCTCGAAAATCGTCGTCCCCGTAGTGGGCGGCCCCAGCGGCAGCGGCCTCGCCAAGCCCGAGGGGCTGCAGAAGCTCGCTGCCCGGCTCGGCATCGCGGACGTCGTCCGTTTCCGGCCGCCCGTCGGCCAGGAGCAGCTCGCGGACTGGTTCCGTGCCGCTTCGGTGCTGGTCATGCCCTCGTACAGCGAGTCGTTCGGACTGGTGGCCATCGAGGCGCAGGCGACCGGTACGCCGGTGCTCGGGGCCGCGGTCGGCGGGCTGCCCGTCGCCGTGCGCGACCAGGAGACCGGCTTCCTGGTGAAGGGCCACGATCCCGCCGCCTACGCGCGCGTGCTGCGCGATTTCGCGGACGACCAGGAGCTGTCCGCCCGGCTGGGCGCCGCCGCCGCCCGGCACGCGCGGGGCTTCGGCTGGGACGCCTCGGCCGCGGCCACGGCGGACGTGTACACGGCCGCGATGCAGGAACACAGGCGTCGCGTACCCTCCCACCATGGCTGACGTACGGCAGGCGGCACAGGTCATCGAGGGGGTCCTCAAGGACGCCGAACTCGACTGGGAAAGCCCCGGGCCCGGCAACTACGTGGTGAAGCTCCCCGGCACCCGGAAGCTGTCGACGACCCTCTCGCTGATCGCCGGCAGGCACTCCCTGTCACTCAACGCCTTCGTGATCCGCCACCCCGACGAGAACGAACCCGGTGTGCACCGTTGGCTTCTGGAGCGCAACCTCAAGCTGTACGGGGTGAGTTACGCCGTCGACTCCCTCGGCGACATCTACGTGGCCGGGAAACTGCCGCTGGCCGCGGTCACGCCGGACGAGATCGACCGCCTGCTCGGCTCGGTCCTGGAGGCCGCCGACGGCTCTTTCAACACCCTCCTTGAGCTCGGTTTCGCCTCCGCGATCCGCAAGGAGTACGCCTGGCGGATGTCCCGCGGCGAATCGACCCGCAACCTGGACGCGTTCAGCCACCTGACCCAGCGCCCCGCCAACTGACCTACTTTGCTCGCCAATCAGGCCCTGCACACCCCTTTCCCTGCCTGGGATCTCCATGGGATGCTCACCGCAGACGCAGATATGAACGTCGTTCACATCCATGAATATCAGCGGAGGGCGGGCGGGTATGAGCAACCAGCACATGGGGGTCAGCAGGCGCGGCCTGCTCGGCAGCGCCATAGCGGTGGCGGCCGCAGCCGCGACCGGCGGAACGGCGACGGCCGCCACGCCCGCGATCCAGAGGGGCGAAACCCCCGCCCTCTGGCGCGAGTTCACCCGCACCCCCTTCACCCACCCGCAGATTCCCTACGTCGGCAGCGCTGGCTACCGCGCGGGGACGGAACGTTTCCCCCGGCGCCGCGTGGTGGCCGACGTACGCGACTATGGAGCCGTGGCGGACGGCGTCACCGACTCCGCCCCCGCGATCAACCGTGCCATCGCTGCTGCTGGCAGGGCCGGCGGTGGCACGGTTCTCATCCCGCCCGGCACCTTCCGCATCGACGACCTGATCCGTATCGGGTACTCGAACGTCGTCCTGCGCGGCGCAGGCAGCGACGTGACGAAGCTGTACGCGACCAAGAACCTCACCGAGCTGATCGGCGCCTACGGCTCCCGTTACGGCGGCGACAAGTCGTCCTGGTCCTGGGCGGGCGGCCTGGTCTGGCTCTGCCCGACGGACCGCTTCACGACCCTGACGACCGCCATCAAGACGAAGGCATGGCCGTTCGAGGGCTGGACCGGCAACAAGCGCGACGAGTGGCAGACGCTGACGACGCTCGAACCGGCGCGCCAGGGCTCGCGGTCGGTGCGCGTCGCGGACGCCGGGAAGCTGAAGCCCGGCCAACTCGTCCTCCTCCGCCTCGCCGACGACGCCGACCACACTCTCCTGGAGCACATGTCGGGCGGCGGCCCGGGCACCGAGGCGTACGTCTGGGACGACAAGACGAAGCTGACGAGCTACGTCCCGTACGAGTGGCCCGTACGCATCACGCGCGTGCAGGGCGAAAAGGTCACCCTGGAGAGGCCACTTCCGCTGGACGTACGCCCGGAGTGGGACCCGCGGCTCACCACGCTCGTGGAGCCGCTGACCGGCTCCGGCGTCGAGGGGCTCACCCTGGAGGCGGTGGAAACCCCGCAGAGTCTGCACCTTCTCGACAAGGGCTACAACGGCGTCACCTTCCAGTGCGCGTACGACTGCTGGGCCGATGACGTGGTCGTACGCCACGTGGACAACGGCTTCGGGCTGGTCGCCGCCTCCGCCTGCACCCTGCGCCGCACACGCGTGGCGGGCCGCGGCTCGCACCACCCGTACTTCTGCCGCGAGGGCTCGCACGACAACCTCGTCGAGGACTTCACGGTCGAGCAGCGCACGGTCCCGGCGCCCGCCGGAACCCAGCTCCACGGCATCAACGTGGAAGGCCTCTCCTCCTACAACGTCTGGTCCCGCGGCGACATGAAGATGGGCACCTTCGACTCCCACCGCGGCCTTCCCTTCGCCAACGTCCGCACCGACATCACGGTCGACAACACCGGCCAGCACGGCGGCGACTACTCGGCAGGCCCCCTCTTCGGTGCCCGCTTCACCCACTGGAACATCCGCGTCACCAACTCCCGCGCCGGCCTGATGAAGATCGACGGCCTCGCCCCCTACAGCGCCACCGTCGGCGTCAACGAAGTGACGGAGTTCGGCCAGATCGACGTACCCGACTTCACCGGCGACCTCCACGCGCGCGTGGAGCTGTACGGCACGACAGACGTCGTACGCCCAAGGAACCTGTACGACGCTCAGCGGGACCTCTAGGCAGCCCCGAGCCCCGCCCTGGCGTACCGCCCCGGCGGTACCCCCACCAGCTTCCTGAAGTGGCGGGTGAGGTGGGACTGGTCGAAGAAGCCGGTCGCCGGTGCCACCTCGCCCGGCGGCCGGCCGTCGAGCAGCAGACGGCGGGCGTGTTCGACGCGGCGGGACATCAGGTACTGGTGCGGGGCGATCCCGAAGGCCGCGCTGAACGCCCGTACCAGGTGCGCGGGATGGGCCTGGAGAAGCCGGGCGGCCTCCTCCAGGGAGACGCCTTCGACGAGTCGGGCATCGAGGAGTTCACGCAGCCGGCCGGCGAGGGTGCGGTCGGGGCGCGGCTCTCCGGGCAGCCGGGGCCGCAGATGCCCGCGCAGCCGTTCCCCCACCAGCGTCAGCCTGCTCTCGGCCTCCAGCTCGTCCCCGGGATGCGCGAGCGCGCTGTGCAACTGCCCCACACGCCGCCGCAGTACGGGATCCACCAGGTCCGGCGCGTCCACCGCGGGCCCGATGAAGCTCTCGTCGAGCCGGCTCAGGTCCAGATACAGGACGCGCTTGCGGAAGCCGTGCTCGGTGACCGGGGAACCGTTGTGCGGGACGTGCGGCGGGAGCAGCGACACCGTGTCGTGCGGGGTGCCGTGCTCGTGCCGGGCGAGGTCGTACCGTACGGCCCCGTCGTCGACGATCAGCAGCGTCCACGCGTCGTGTACGTGCATCGGGTACGCGTACTCGGTGTAGTGGGCGTGGAAGACCTCCACGACGCCCGGGACCGGCGGGCGCCACGCGGAGATCTCCCGTTGGGGGCGCGGGGAGCGTGGGGCGCGGTGCTGCGGGGCCATGCAAAGAACGTACAAGACGATGTCGTACGGCGGTCGGCAGTCTCGACGCATGAGCGCCTCGACCCTTGAACCCCTTGACCAACCTCTTGAAGCCATCCGCTTCGACACCAAGATCGCCGTCCTGTTGCGGGACGACCTGGAGCCCTGGCAACGACTTAATGTGACCGCTTTCCTGGTCAGCGGCCTGGGGGCGGCGGTTCCCGAGGTGATCGGCGAGCCGTACGCCGACGCGGACGGCGTCCCGTATCTGCCGATGTTCCGCCAGCCCGTACTGATCTTCGAGGGTTCGAAGGAGACCCTGACCGCCGCGCACGGCCGGGCGCTCGCGCGGGTGCTGCCGCGAGCCGTCTTCACCTCGGACCTGTTCGCCACCGGCAACGACCGGGATAACCGCACGGCGGTACGGGCCGTGCCGACCGGCGAGCTGGACCTCGTGGGGCTCGCGGTGTACGGGCCGCGGAACGCGGTGGACAAGGTGCTGAAGGGGGCGCGGATGCATCCGTGAGGTGGGCCTCGCGAATGCGTCCGTGAGGTGGGTGGCTGTCGCGGGGCGGGCTCGCGGGCTCGCGGGCTCCGGTTCTCCCAGGCTGGCGAGGGGGGTGTATCGGCTGCACCCGTCGACGCAACGAACCCCGGTGCGTGGGCGTCAAGTCACCACACACCGGGGACGTACTCGTCCCGCCTCACGCCACGACGGTGAACAGCCCGGTCTGGGAGCCGAGTTTGCTGAGGGTGATCTTGCCGGGGATGCCGTTGGCGTCGTCGCCGGTGTAGCCGAGGTGGCGCTGCCACTTGGCGTACGCGGCGACGGTCTTCGAGCCGAAGGAGCCGTCGCCCGAGTAGGTCTTGGCGAGGTAGCCGAGCTTGACCAGGGCGGCCTCGGTGAGGTTGGTGCCCGTCATGTAGCTGACGTGGCCCTGCTTGGCGGCCGGGTCCTTCTTCGCGGCGCTGATGAGCAGGGACAGATCGACGCGGGGCTTGGACGCGGTACCGGTGCTGGGCTTGGTGGGTTTGGGGCTGCCCGGCTTGGCCGGGGTGTTCTTGACGGGCGTCTCCGCGAGCTGCTTCTTCACGTCGGCCCGGAAGTCGTCCATGTCGAAGCTGGGGTCGATCTTGCCGGGCTGGACCTCCTTGTGCCCGGCGACCGACTTCTCGGTCCAGCCGTGGGCCCGGCACAGGGCCGCGGCCCACAGCACGGCCTTGCGGTACTGCGCGTCCGGGTAGGGGTCCTTGCCGTTGCCGAGGTTCTCGATCTCCAGGCCGTACAGGACGTCGTTGCCGTCGGCGTTGGCCTGGTCGTCCTTGGGGAGCGGGGACTTCTCGGCGCGCAGGGCGTTGAGTACGTCGAGGTCGACGGACCCGGCGTGGTTGGTGCGGCCGTGGCCGATCAGCCACAGACCGTCGGTCTTGCCGAGCCAGGCGTGGCAGAGCGGGCCGGGGAGGTCGGACCTGCCGTTGTAGCAGAGTTCCTTGTCGTTGTGCCCCGCGGTGTGGTGGATGAGCACGCCGATCACAGGGCCGAACTGCTTACCCGTCGCCGAATCGCGGTTGTGGGTCTTCCAGCCGCTGTGTTCGTGGAAGGCGAGGCCTTCGGCTTTCAACGCGGCGAGGGTTTCAGCAGCGGTCAGAGGTGTGGCCATGGCTGTGTTCCTTTCGGGTCGGCGTGTTCGGCGTGTTCGGCGTGGTCGGCGGGCGGTGCGGTCATACGGGGGCGGGCTGTGCCCCGGGCCGGTAAGTGGTCTTTGCGGGAAGGGAGTTGAGGCGCCTACACCGGGGACGCGATTGGTGTCGCGTCTGGTTCAGCATCGCTGAAGCTATGCGCCGCGCGGGGCGAAACCCGACCACTGGCCTCCTGTGGGGCGACGGGTCGCCAGCCACACACCGCGGCCCAGCGCCCAAAGGAGCAGCCCGGCCACCGCCGGGACCATGAAGAAGACGACCAGCCCGGCACCGATATTGGCGCCGATGACACCCGCCGTCAGGATTCGCCAGCCTGTCCCGACCAGCAGTCCGGCCATGACCAGCGGCGCCAGTACCCCCCACCAACGCTTGTCCAGACCGCCACTCCGCGAGGCCCGTACGAGCAGCGCCGCGCCAACTCCCGCCAGCAGCAGGGCCGTTGCGCCCAGCACGCCGGCCGGGCCGTCCGAGATCCCCAACGGCTCGAAGGCGTAGTCGAGTTGAGAGGCAGGCAGCTCCGTGGAGTTCTGCTGTCCCATCAGCCCCCATGCGGCCACCGGCACGGCCGCGACCAGGACGGTGGCGGCGGTCAGAAGCGTTCCCCGATTCGTCATGCGTCCAGCGTGGCGGCGGGGGGCCGGGGGGACATGAGCATGCGTACTCATGCCGGGTGGGTGGGGGACTCAGGTGGGGGGTGTGCGTTGGCTCAAGCCGTGCAGGGTCCTGCGGTCGCGTCGGTTCGTGCCGTCGTGCGGGCTTCCGCAGTCGCGTCGGTTCCTGCCGTCGTGCGGGCTTCCGTAACTGTGTCGGTTCCCGCAGTCGTGCCGGCACGGTTGCGGAGGGAGCCGGCCCCCTCCGCCTTCGCGGTGACGGGCGATGGTGTGGCCGTAGCCGTAGCCGTAGCCGTAGCCGTAGCCGTAGCCGTAGCCGTAGCCCACGACTCCTCCGCCGGAAGCTTTCGCATCAGCACCCCGTACCCCACCCCCGCCACCGTCCCAACCACCGCGCACAGCCCCCACAGCCACTCCGCGCCGAAGCGGTCGATGACGAGGCCGGACATCAGCGGTGCGACGAGTGAGGCGAGGGCCCAGGACAGGGTGTACATGCCCTGATAACGGCCGCGGCCGTGTACCGGGGAGAGCCGGACGACGAGCCCCGTCTGGGTGGGCGCGTTGACGATCTCCGCCAGGGTCCACACGCACACGGTGAGCGCGAAGACGCCGACCGACCCGGCGAAGGCGGTGAGCCCGAAGCCGTACCCCGCGAGGATCGACGAGATGACGAGCAGCCGCTTGGGATCCCGGTGCTCGATGAAACGGGTGACCGGGATCTGCAGAACGACGATGAGCACACCGTTGACGGCGATCGCCATGCCGTAGTCGGCCGGGGTGAAGCCGGCCTCGCCCATCGCGACCGGGAGGCCGACGGACCCCTGCTGGAAGACGACGGCGACGAGGAAGGACAGGCCGACGACGGTCATGAAACGCCGGTTGCGCAGCACGGTCCCGAGCCCGACGCCATCCCCGTCTTCGGTCTCCTTGGCGACCTGGACCGGCCGGGACTCCGGGACCTTCGCGAAGACGACGAGCGCGCAGACGAGGGTCATTCCGGCCTCGATGAGGAAGCCCGCGAGGTAGCTGAACTCGGCGATGAAACCGGCGGCCACGGAGGAGACGGCGAAGCCGAGGTTGATGGCCCAGTAGTTGATCGAGAAGGCCCGTACGCGATCCTCGGGCCGCACGATGTCGGCGATCATCGCCTGCACGGCGGGCCGCGAGGCGTTCGACGTGGCCCCCACCAGAAAGGCGACGCTCGCGATGGCGACCGGGCCGTGCATGAACCCGAGCAGTGCGACGGAGCCCGCCGTGGACACCTGCGCGATCAACAGGGTGGGCCGTCGCCCGAGCCGGTCGGTCATCACACCCGCGCCGAGCGAGGAGACGACACTGCCGAGGCCGAGCAGGGCGGCGACGAGACCGGCGTACGAGGCGGAGTAGCCGCGGTCGATGGTCAGGTACAGGGCCATGAAGGTGGCGACGAAAGCACCGAGCCGGTTGACGAGGGTGCTGGTCCAGAGCCACCAGAACTCGCGGGGGAGTCCGGAGACGCTCTCGCGGACGGCACGTCTCATGACGGCGATTGGCATCGGGACCCCACGGATGTAAGCGGCTCGGGCAGTAGGCGCAACTTACAAATGACGGCCCTCGCATGGCCACTCAATTAACAGAAGCAGTCAACTGTCCGCTCCGCTGTCTGTCCGCCGTCCGCTCTACGGCCCCGGGGCTCACGGCCCCACGGGTTGGATTACGCTCGGAGCCATGGCCGACGCACCGTACAAGCTGATCCTCCTCCGCCACGGCGAGAGCGAATGGAACGCGAAGAACCTGTTCACCGGTTGGGTGGACGTCAACCTCAACGAGAAGGGCGAGAAGGAGGCAGTACGCGGCGGTGAGCTGCTCAAGGACGCCGGCCTGCTGCCCGACGTGGTCCACACCTCGCTCCAGAAGCGCGCGATCCGCACCGCCCAGCTCTCACTGGAGTCCGCGGACCGTCACTGGATCCCGGTCCACCGCTCCTGGCGCCTGAACGAGCGCCACTACGGCGCCCTCCAGGGCAAGGACAAGGCCCAGACCCTCGCCGAGTTCGGCGAGGAGCAGTTCATGCTCTGGCGCCGCTCGTACGACACGCCGCCGCCCGCCCTTGAGGACGGCACGGAGTTCTCCCAGTCGGCCGACCCGCGCTACGCGTCGATCCCACCGGAGCTCCGCCCCCGCACGGAGTGCCTCAAGGACGTAGTCCTCCGCATGCTCCCGTACTGGTACGACGGCATCGTCCCCGACCTCCTCACCGGTCGTACGGTCCTGGTCGCGGCCCACGGCAACTCCCTCCGCGCCCTCGTCAAGCACCTCGACGACATCTCCGACGCCGACATCGCAGGCCTCAACATCCCCACGGGCATCCCCCTCGCCTACGAACTGGACGCCTCCTTCAAGCCCCTCAACCCCGGCGGCACCTACCTCGACCCGGACGCCGCAGCGGCCGCGATCGAGGCGGTCAAGAACCAGGGCAAGAAGAAGTAGGTTCCGTGATCGTGCCTCCCACCTGCGCGAACGGCGCGAATGGGAGGCATTTTCATGGCCTGGGACCACGGGAGCGCGTTCGGGCTCCCATGGGCGACGCGTCGGGCGCCCATTGCGGGGGCAGGGCCACTTTGCGCGAGTCGCAGGGGTTCCGGCGCAGGCAACCGTCCGCCATGGGGGCCGAGAGCTCAGCTCGAACGCGGAGAAGATGACGTGGGCGTACGGAGCTGGAGATGTCGGAGGCTACGCGCAACGTCGTTGTGCCGGTCAGGGCACGGGCTACCGGGCTCGCGGAGTCTCGCCCCGAGCGCGGCACCCCCGGAAGGCGAATCGTCAAGACGTGTGGATCAGTTGAGGTGTGTCAGCGTGGGCGATCTGGGCAGGGAGGGCTCTTCTGACGGGTGGCGGACAGCCCTGTCATCAGAGTTCTCCGATTGCATCGCGTACGGGTGTGATGATCTCGTCGGCGAGCCACCGCACGGCTTGTGAGGGATAGGGGCTCCGCAGGCTCAGCACGATGTGTGTCATGCCTGCGGCGATGAGCTCCGTGACGGCCTTGCGGTCGGTGGCCGGGTCGTCGTAGGAGACGATGTACTGCACGGAGCGGGTGATCGTCCGTGGGTCACGGCCGATGGTGGCGCAGTGGTCGTCGAGAACGGCACTGCGCTCGGTGATGTAGTCCAGGGTGTTGTGCGGCGGTCCGGGAATGTTCCAGATGTCGGCCTGCTCGGCGACCAGGCGGAGCGTCCTGTTTCCCCAGCCGCCGATCAGCAGGGGCGGTCCTGACCTCTGAACAGGTTTCGGCTCGTTGCGGTTGCCGGTCAGGGTGTAGTAGTCCCCGTGGAAGTCGAAGACGTCCCGCGTCCACATGCCGCGCAGGATGGCGACGGTTTCCTCCAGGCGGGCGATGCCTTCGGCGGGCGGCACGAGCGTGAGGCCGTAGGCCGCGTACTCCGCGACGGCCGGATTCTCGCCGGCGATGCCACCCGCGTGGGGCGGCTGCACGGTGCCGCCGACGCCGAGGCCCATGATCAGGCGGCCCCCGGAGATCACGTCGACCGTGGTGGCGATTTTACCGAGGACGGCGGGCGGCCGGATCCGATTGCTCGTCACGAGCAGGCCCAGCCGCAGCCGCTGGGTCCTGGCGGCCAGGGCGCTCAGCAGGGTCCACCCCTCGAGGATCTGCCCATCCTTGGGACCGGCGATCGGCATGAGGTGGTCCCACAACCATGCGTCCGCGATTTCGGGCAGGTCGTCGGCCTCCTGCCACACGCGGAGGATGTCCTCGTAGGGGACCCGCATGGGGGTGGTCTTGAGTCCGAATGTCACGGAGGGGAGGTGCTGGTCGGACATGGTTGCCACGCGCCCTTCGATTTGACGCGCCGCCGTTGACGACGGCGTAATCATCATCAGCGTAGCTGATCGTCAGCAATGCTGACGATCAGCTCCTGGATACGCTGTGCCCATGACTCGCGACGCACCGCCCGAGGTCCTCTCCTCCCGCCTCGGTTATCTGCTCAAGCACGCGTACCTGCGGTTGACCGAGGAGTCCGCGCGGGCCTTGGCGTCGCACGGAATCGACGGCCGTGAACTGGCGGTTCTCGCCGTGCTCGACGCGCATGACGAGCTGTCTCAACTGGAAGTGGCGGGCAAGCTGGGCATCGACCGCACGACGATGGTGGCCTTCGTCGACACGTTGGAGGGCAAGGAACTCGTCGAGCGCCGCCGCAGCCCCCAGGACCGACGCAAGAACATCGTGCGGTTGACGCCGACCGGGCGGGAGCGCCTTCGCGACGCCGAATTCGCCCGCCAGGAGATGGAACGCCGGTTCCTCGCCCCGCTCTCCAGTACGGACGCCACGTGCTTGGTCCGCGCCCTACAGTCCCTCACAGGGGCCCCGACGAGCGCTGGCAAGGCGCCTGACGCGGACGGTGACGGCGGCCCACATCCCTAGGGTCTGTGTGGAGTCGTGATCTCGCGGGGCCCGGCTCGGGAGGGTCGGGGCCTTTGGAGTGAAACGGTGGGGTGTCTCGACCTCAATTTTCCGCTGGGCCGTCCCTGGGCCGTCCGAGGTCGCTCAACGTTGGCCAAGGACGACCGACGACAACCACCAGGCGCACGAGCCCACCGCCCCTGAGCAGCGAAAACGCAGGTCACCGAGATCTCCGACAACACCCAGGGCAAGAAGAAGTAAGCAGAGCTGAAGAAGCCCCCTACCTGCGGGTTTCTCGTAGGTAGGGGGCTTGTTGCTGTACTGGTGCCTCAGGTCTGCTCAGACCCCGGGGCGGGAGGGGCGCCGTTCACGAGTGTCGGCGGATCCGTGGTGAACGTCGTGGGAGCTGGGAGTGACTGGTGAGTTGGGATGGGTAGTGAAGGCCCGCTGTAGCGTGACCGCATGGAGGAACCCAGGATCAAGGTGTACGGCTCAGCAACCGAAATCACCGTTGCGGCCAATGCTGCGGGGTTGCGCGACTTGGCTGAGCGACTCATGGGGCTCGCAGATCCCGAACTCAAGGACGGGTACCACGAGCATCTTGAGGGTGGCATCAATATCGAAGAGGGCTCGGTCAGCCTGATCCTGGTTCGAGACGAAGCGCTGTAGGGCCCCACGCCCACCCAGCACCAGTACTGGCTGGCGCACGGCAGAGACGCCGGATACGGCGAGAAGGCGGAACCGGCCGGATTCGAACCGGCGTCCTCGCGATTTTGGAGACCGCGCGCGACGACCTCTGCGCTACAGCTCCGCCCCCTCGGCCATCCTAAGGACTCCCGCGGCCGCCGAGGTGGTACCCGTGTCCTTCCCGTGCCGTTCGGCCGGGAACCGACGGGGAACCACGGTTGCTGACGGACTGCGCGTATAAAACAACCCCGACCGATTCGCGTGGTCAGGGGCCGTTCAACCGCGGTGGGTGTGGGTTTTGGACCCACTGCGACATCGCTGCCACGACGGGTTCCAAGGTCGCTTACAGAGTTGTCACTGCGCAGTGGCGAGGGCGAACAATCCCGCCCCGCCGCCGAGAAGCAGTAGCTGCACGGTGCCGGAGATGCGCCATCCCAGAGCAAGCAGACCACCGCCGGTGAGCACCGCACCCCCGGTCAGGAACCACATCGCTTGCCGAGCAAACCGAGGCGCGTCCGGTGGATTGGACTCGTCGTAGCTGTCGGCCCACCCTGTGATCCCGTAGCCGTACACCAACCAGGCGATCACCATCAGGTCGACCAGGAGCAGCGCCAGACTGACTCCCACCTGCTGACCGGTCGACGGCTTGCTCGGACGCTTCATTTCCACCACCGTTCCAGCTGTCGCCAATCCTGCGCCGAACCGCATGGAACGTAGCTTGCGGGCTTCATCCCGCACTCCGCATGAGTACGCCTACTCAAGCGGCGTGAGCGACCACCGCGGGGTGCGCTCATTGAGCCCGGCCCAAGTACGGCCAACTGGTCGGCCACGCTTCTCACCGTGGGATCAAAGCCACGTGCGCCAGACGTGCCGGGTGTTCGGTATGTCAGGGCGGTCAAGGAGCCACAGCACGTAGCTCGCGTGAAGCTGTGCCGCAGGGTTGGCCGAGTGCTTCGCACGGTGAAGCCTGTCGCGCAGCTCGTTTCCGCAAAGCACCGTTGGGAGTCGCGCGCTCTGGGTCGCCGGGAACGCGTGCACCCCGCTGGTGAGCGCTCCCTCGGAGGCTCTCCAGCGGGGTGCGGGCGCCGCCTAGTACCAGCCGGTGCAGGTGATCGTCGTGTTGTAGCCGGAGTCGCCGCAGGCCCGCATCAGCTGGCCGTTGCGGTCACGCCAGGCCTCGGTGTAGACGCTGGTTCCCGCGTCGACCTCGCGCCAGCCCAGCTGCGGCTCCCAGGTGCGCCCGCCGTCGCTGCTGCGGTCCACCCAGACGTGCATGCCGGCGGCGCCGTTGGTGACGCGGCCCCACGCACAGGTGTTGTCCCCGGAGCCGTTCACCCGCAGCTCGAAGAGCTGGCCGCGGCCGCCGGTCGCCGACCGGGCGGTCCCGGCGTTGTTGGTGGTGCAGCCGTCCGCGGCACTGGCGGTGGTGGATCCGGCCATGGTCAGCAGACCGGACATCATCGCCACCGCGGAAGCAGCGGCGGCCATCTTCTTGTTCACGCGCATGTTCTGTTTCCCCCTACAAACGCCTGAGGCGCTCTGTTGTCGTGGTCTCAATTCTGGTCGGGCACAAGGGGCCCGACCACCTCGGACAACAGAGGTTGACCTGCGCGCGAGAGGCGTGCTGGATCACGTTTCTCAAGATCAAGATAACGAGACTGCGGGCAGTAGTTCGGCTACCGCGGTGGCTGTCATCATGGGTGGGATGGCAGACGGGCAGCTACCGGCAGGGTGGACTCTGGAGGGGATCCGCAAGGTCTCCGGCGATCGGGGGGCCACGGCTCTTGACACCGATCGCGTAGTGACGTGGCTGGGATGGCCGGCAAAGGATGAACGCCTCTGTCCTGAGATCGTCTTGGGGTTCCATGGACTGTGTCTGTTGAAGCCCGTCAACGACGAGGACTGGTACATGGGCAGTCTGAACGACGACGGCAGTATCGGTTGCTGGTGCGCCTACGACGATCTCCACGAGGCGCTTCGTGGCCTGTAGAGCCGAAAGTATCCGCTTCAGGTCAGCACGAGAAGGTGCGCCTCAATTTCCGTCCCGTTCAGTTGCGTTCGCAGGCGCACGCAGCGTGGTGGGGGAATGGTGGCAGCAATGACCTGGGGCATCGTGGGCATGGGAGCCCTCTTCGTCGTGGCCGCCGCGTACTGGCGCCTCGTGGAGCAAGAACAGGTAAGCCGCGGAGCGGATGCCTTTCGCTTCCGCTGCTACCGCGTGTGGTTTCCCCTCATCATCGGTGTCGCGGCACTGGGCAGGCTTCCCCGAGCTCTGAACGCCTCGTTCCCGGTCGTGGTCGTGTCCGACGTGTTGAGCTTTGCGCCTGTCGTCATTGTGGTCGGGCTGGGATCGGTGGCGGCTGCCAGAAAGCCGGGCTCGGGAGCTCGCACCACAACCGCACCAGATCGAGCGGGAACAGCGGAGAACAGCGGGGAACCAAAGTGAAAGCGGCCCAGCGAGAAGAGCCCGCAACCCAGCCGCTCAACCAGGTCAGCAACCAACAGCCCCACGATTCCGCAGCCGGGCCCGTGGGCCCGGCGCTGCGCCGCCGACGTCAGAACACCCCCTTGTACGCCTGCCAGCCGGTGGCGATCTTCGTGCGGCCGCCGAAGGAGCCCTTGCCGTTGCCGTTGTTGCGCCACACGTTGCCGGAGGTGTCGCGGGAGATGATGTCTGCCTTGCCGTCGCCGGTGAGGTCGCCGACGCCGACGATGGCGTTGTAGGAACCTCCCCAGGCCGAGAACAGCTTGACGCGCGCCTTGAACGTGCCGTTGCCCGTGCCGAAGTACCGGTACAGGTTGTTGGACTTGTCCTGGGCGATCAGGTCGCCGATGCCGTCGCCGTTGAGGTCGCCGACGCCCACGATCTTCTTGTACGTCTTCCAGTTGTCGTAGAGCTTCACGCGCGCCGAGAGCTTTCCGGAACTCGTCCCCTTGTAGAGGTAGACGGCTCCCGTGGCGGAGTTGCGGGCAATGAGGTCGGGGCGGCCGTCGCCGCTGACGTCGCCGGGCGAGGTCAGCACGTCGTACTGGTTCCAGCCCTTACCGAGCGAGGTGTACGGCGTGCTCGTGGTGAAGGCCTGCCCGCGCCTGGTCCGGTACACCCGGAGTTCGCCGCTGCTGAACCGTACGAGGATGTCGTTGCGGCGGTCGCCGTTGAGGTCGCCGAACGGGACCGGCGTCACGGAGGAGGGCCAGCCCGAGGCCGACACGCCGGCGCCGAGGGCGCCCGTCCCGTTGCCCGGCCGGTAGCTGATGACGCCGGACGAGCTGAGGGTCAGGGCGTCGCCGGTTCCGTCGGGTGCCCAGGTGGCGCTGTTGGTGAAGTCGTGGCGTACGGCGGCTCCGTTGGACACCTTCACCGTCTGGGACACGGTCAGCGGCGTTCCTGAACCGTCGGCGGGCGGGGCCGTCAGCTTGAAGGTGTACGTGCCGTTGGGGACGAACGCGCCCTTGGTGTCGCGCGTGTCCCAGCGCGCGGTCAGGTTGCCGCTGACCTCCCCGCCGGAGAGCGTACGGACCACGGCGCCGGTGGTCTTGCTGGTGAGCGTGGCCGTCCAGGAGGCGGCGGGCTTGGAGAGCAGCCCGCGCCACTGCCACCACGGGCTGCCGGCCGAGTCGCTCTCCTCCGCGTTGTCGGTCACCTCGGACTCGGTGACCGCGAGCCGCTGGGTGGCCACCTCGCTGGGCACCAGGTGGATCCGCTGGTCCGCGTCGACGTAGGCCGCGGGTCCGCCGAACTTGTCCACGGTCCAGGTCACCCCGCGCAGACTGGAGGTGCCCGCCGCGAGGTCGCCGATCTTGCGGGTGGCCGCGGTGCCGTCGGCGAAGTCGGTGAGCAGGAGCGCCCCTGCGGACGTGTCGTGCCGGACGAGGTAGCCGTCACCGAGCAGGGCCTCGCCCGACGGGACGGGGATGTTCTTCTTCGCCGTACGGTCCCAGACGCCCGCCGTCGCGGCCGTGCCGCAGGACCAGTAGATCCAACGGCCCACCGCCTGGAGCTCCTTGGGGACACACGGAGCGCCGGTGCTGACGGTTTCGGTGGTCTTACCGGTCTTGAGGTCCTTGGCCGTGACGACACCGGTGCCGGAACCCGGCGTCCACAGGCTGGTCCCCCAGACGGAGGCGGCCGTGACGGAGCGGGTGAGGATGGGCTGCAGATCGCTGTAGACGCCGAGGTCGCCGACGTACTGCTTGGCGGGGGACGAGCCGTTGACGATGGCGTAGCGGCCGGTGATGTCGAGGACGGTTCCGGCGGCCGAGGGCAAATAGAAGAAGCCGGCCTCGTCGGTCTTGTCGAGGGATCCGACGTACGAGCCGACGGTGGGGTCGGAGTCGGCCGTGAACGTCACCGCGCGACCGTCCCCCGTGGTGTACGGGCCCACGTCGAAGCCGTCCCAGTCTCCCCAGGTCGGCGCCCCCGGCGTTCCGTCGGCGGCGATCCGCCGCGTGTAGTAGGCGCCCAGGAAGCTGCTGTCGGCCTCGTCGGTGGCCAGGGTCCCGTTCTGCAACGACAGCCGGTCGATCCTCGCGGGCACCGACGGTACGGCGGTCAGCTCTGTCAGCGTCGGGGTGTCCGCCCCCGTGTCGGTGACCCGGCGTACCGCCCAGTGCCCGGCGTCGGCGCCGCCGACGGCCAGCAGACTGCCGTCCGGTGCCGTGACGAGGGAACTGTTCGCGTGCCGGAGCAGGGTGATCGGGTCACCGCCCGTGAGGGGGACGGCCATCAGCCGCTCGCCGGAGTCGTTGGTCAGGTCGTGCGAGCCCGACGGCACGGAACGGGCCACCACCAGCCAGCGTCCGGCGATGCCCACGTACGGCGTGCCGCCCTCCGTGCTGGGCAGCGTCACCGTCGTCTCTGCGGCGGAGAGGTCGGCGCGGTCCAGGACGTGTGCCGACGTGCTGCCGGACCACCAGACCAGCCGGTCCGCGCTCAGCGCGACGCCGGTCGGGGCGGCAGGGACGACCACATCGCCGGTGACCCTCGCGCCGGCCAGGTCCACCAGCGCCAGGTGCCGCTCGCCGTTCGCCGACACATAGCCGATGACGGCGCTGCCGCTGTCGCCGCCCAGGACGGTGAAGTTGGTCGTGATTCCGGTCGGCCATCCGTCGACCAGGGTGCCGTCGGCGGGGGCGCCGTCGCCGTAGAGCCACAGCACGCGGTTGCCCGCGGTGTCCCGGGCCTGGGTCAGCACATGGGTGCCGAAGGTCGCCCCGTACGTGCCGTGGGTGAGGGCGACGTCCGTGGCCGTACCGGCGGAGAGGTCCCTGAGGACGACCTTCTGCGTGGGCGAGACGACATCGGCCACGACGTCGGACGACGATCCGAGGTACGCGGGGAGTTCGAGTCGGGCCAGGTCGCCCAACTCGGTCGTCGTACCGGTGTCGTACGACGTCCACAGGTAGCCGGAACGCCCCTCCTGGGCATGCAGATAACCGCTGGGTCCCGCGGTGTGGATCCGGTCCTTGCGCGGTATGTAGCGGTCCGCCTGGAAGACCTTCTCCGCCGCGAGGGCGGTGCCGCTGACACCGTTGGTGGCGCTCACGGCGTTGGTGTCCCCGACACCGTTGTCCGCGTCGGCCGTGACGGCGAGCGGGCCGGGACCGGCGGTCACGGCTAGGACTGCCAACGCGGCGACGACGCCACGGGCGGTAGTACGACGGGCCATCGTCGCCTCCTGGGATGCCGAACAGAAAAGGCGTGACGGGATGGTGGCGGCCGATCAGGCGCGCGTCGACGGTGCTGCGAAAATGTCCAGCCCCCCGGCTGCCCCCCATGCACAGCGGCATGAGAGTAACAGCAGACCCAGGAGCCTCAGCAGCAGCGGGGGCAGCAGAGAGCTGGGGCGGCAGAGAAGGCAGCCGCGGCCCGGCACCGCCGGGCCGCACCCACTCCACTCTCCGGGAAGGATCAGAGCGGAACAGCCACGCCGTTGAACGTCGTGTCCGGCAACTGCGGGCTCGTGAAGCGGGCGTTGACGAGGTAGAGGCGGTTGCCGAAGCGGGCGGCCGTGGTGGGTACGTCGAAGCGCGGGTCGGTGATCGTGCGGCGCAGGGTGGCGGTGGTGGCCTTGGCGTCGAGGTCGAACACGGTGACGAGGTTGAGGCGGTTCTGTACGACGTACAGCGTGCGGCCGATGCGGACGAGGCCGTCGCCGTTGACGACGGTCTCCGCGCCGACCAGCGTGATCCTGGTGGCGTACCCGGTCTTGAGGTTCACGTTGTAGAGCTCGCCCGGGCTGCTCTTGACGACGATCAGGCCGCGGCCGTCCGGGGTGCCGACGATGCCGTTGGCGTTGTTCACGTCCGGTGTCTGGACCCAGTCGCCGGTGAGCGGCAGGGCGCGGACCGCCCCGCCACGGCCGCGCGGTACGCCGTGCAGCACCGCGTCGCGCGAGTCGGTGAACCAGGCGCGGTCGCCGAGCAGGATGACGTCGTTGATGAAGTGGCCTGTCGCCTCCGTCAGTTGGTGCGTGGTCACCAGTTCGCCGGTGCGGGAGTCGTGGATCCGCGCGATGCCCGTGCTTCCGGCGACGTAGAGCAGGCCGTCGTCGTCCAGCTTCAGGCCGACGGACACCAGGCCGGTGCCGCCCGCGAATATGACCTCGCCCTCGCCGGTGCGCAGGTCCGTGCGGAGGATGGCGCCGTTCGCACGCGAGCCCATGTACGCGTACGGCTTTCTGCCGATGGTGATCCCCTCGGGGAGGAAGCCGTCGGGGAGCGGGAACTCGGTCGGCCACGAGGCCTCCGGGGTGGCAGCGGCGGCGCTCGCCGTGCCGGCGCCGGTACCGGCCGCCACCGCGAGTGCGGCGACGGTGGCGCCGCCGAGAACGGCACGCCGGGACGGCTGGGGACGGTGGTTCTGGGTCATGGTTCCAGGCCTCCGTGAAGAGTGGGGGTGGGACTCCGCGAACTGCGAACTGCGAACTGCGAACTGCGGACTCAGCAACGCAGTAACTCAGTAACTCGCTTTACCGTTCCTTTAATTCGCAACGGACCGTCCCCTTCCGGGGTTCCCGGCACCCCAGGGCGAGGGCACACGAGGCGAGCACACGCAAAGAGGCCCCGTCATGACGACGGGACCTCTTCTACGTACGTATATGTACGTGTCTACGCGATCAGCCGCACTGGCAGGGATTGCCGGACTGGCATCCGCATCCGCACCCCGAGCCGCAGCCGCAGGCGCCGAACAGTGGAAGGTTCTTGATCTCGGCGGGCTGCTGGGTGTCGCTGTCCTGTGTGGGGTCGGGCGTGCTGGGGGATTCGGCCATGGGTCCCTCCTTCAGGCACGAGGTGTGCGAGGCACGCTGCGCCGCACCGCTCCTGTCGCCCATTTCATGCCCACTCCGGCGGGCGCATCAACGGCGCATGCTCGGCGCACCGAGTCTTTCGCGCGCCCCCGGAGTGCGGCCCGGAGTGCGGGACGAGCCAGGCACCGGGTCCGGATCAGGCCCCCTCGACCCCCGTCACCGGCTGAATGTCGGGCTGGATCTCGTCCGCGTGCTCGCCCGTCACGAGGAACACGACGCGCTTGGCGACGGACACCGCGTGGTCGGCGAAGCGCTCGTAGTAGCGGCCCAGGAGGGTGACGTCCACTGCGGTCTCTATGCCGTGCTTCCACTTGTCGTCCAGCAGGTGCTGGAAGAGTGTGCGGTGCAGGAGGTCCATCTCGTCGTCGTCCTGCTCCAGCTGGAGCGCGAGGTCGACGTCCTTGGTGATGATGACCTCGGCCGCCTTGGCCATCAGACGCTGGGCGAGCTGGCCCATCTCCAGGATGGTGGCGTGCAGGTCGTGCGGGATCGCCCGCT
This sequence comes from Streptomyces sp. NPDC087263, assembly GCF_044744645.1. Taxonomy (NCBI): domain Bacteria; kingdom Bacillati; phylum Actinomycetota; class Actinomycetes; order Kitasatosporales; family Streptomycetaceae; genus Streptomyces; species Streptomyces sp. NPDC087263. The sequence goes on along the minus strand of NZ_JBIUYT010000014.1, from coordinate 84,762 downwards.
CGGGGAAGCGCAGCCGGGCCAGCTTCGCGACGTGCTGGGCCAGGTCGCCGGAGCGCTCCAGGTCCGCCGACATACGGAGCGAGGTGACCACGATCCGCAGATCCGTCGCCACCGGCTGCTGGCGGGCCAGCAGGGCGATCGCCCGGGCCTCCAGCTCGTGCTGAAGATCGTCGACCTTCTCGTCGGCGGCGATCACGCTCTCCGCGAGCTTCAGGTCGGAGTCGAGGATGGCCGTCGTGGCGCGTCCGATCGCCGACCCGACGAGCCGGGCCATCTCGACCAGGCCCTCGCCGATCGAGTCAAGTTCCTCGTGGTACGCGTCCCGCATCAGGTTGTCCCTCTCTCACGTCAGCTTCGGGGTTCCGGAGGCTGGATCCTGACCAGCGGAATTGGCCACCGAACAGGCCCCGTGAACCCCACGCTCCCACGGTCCGGCCTGTACGCGTCCGTTTCCGGCCCCCCAAATGAACCATCACTGGCTCCTGGGTGAACTCTGGGCGACGAGTGTTCGAGGTCGCACCCGGATGGCTGTGGCCCGGGCTGACGACATGCCTAACCTGGAGGCATGGACGTGAACGCGGCGGTCGCCGCAGCGGCAGCGATCGCCGGAGTGCTTACCGGTGTCATCGCCATGCTGGCGTTCCGCTGGAGCGAGCGCGACCTGAAACGCCCTACCCGCACCTCGCTGCATACGGATCCAGTGCTTCCGCCCGGTGTGGACACGGTGCTGTCCGTGCTCCGCTCCTCCGCCGTCGTACTCGACGAGGCGGACGCCGTGGTCAAGGCCAGCTCGGCCGCGTACGCCCTGGGGCTGGTGCGCGGCGGCAAACTCGCCGTCGATCCGATGCTCCAGATGGCACGTGACACCCGCCGTGACGGGGAGATACGGCAGGTGGAGCTGGATCTGCCGCGGAGGGGGACGGGACGCGGAGAAGCCCTCGCGGTCTCCGCCCGGGTGGCGCCGCTCGGCTCCCGGCTCGTACTCCTCCTCGTCGAGGACCTCACCGAGGCGCGGCGCATCGAGGCCGTACGGCGCGACTTCGTCGCGAATGTCAGCCACGAGCTCAAGACCCCCGTCGGCGCGCTCAGCCTGCTCTCCGAAGCTGTCATGGACGCTTCGGACGACCCGGAGGCGGTGGAACGATTCGCCGGGCGGATGCAGATAGAGGCCACTCGGCTCACCAACCTCGTACAGGAGCTCATCGACCTCTCCCGGGTCCAGAACGACGACCCTCTGGAGGACGCCGAGCCGGTACGGGCCGACGACCTCGTCGCCGAGGCGGTCGACCGCTGCCGCCACCAGGCCGGCACCAAGCAGATCACCATGGCCGCGGGTGGCACCGCCGACCTGAGAATCTGGGGCAACAGGGGTCAGCTGGCCGCCGCCCTGGGCAACCTCGTGGAGAACGCCGTCAACTACTCGCCCGCCCGTACCCGGGTGGGCATAGCCGCGCGCCGGGTGACCGGGCCCGGCGGAGACCTCATCGAGATCGCCGTGACCGACCAGGGCATCGGCATCTCCGAGAAGGACAGGGAGCGCGTCTTCGAGCGCTTCTACCGCGTCGACCCGGCTCGTTCCCGTGCCACTGGTGGTACGGGGCTGGGGCTCGCGATCGTCAAACACGTGGCCGCCTCGCACGGCGGGGAGGTCACGGTGTGGAGTGCCGAGGGTCAGGGCTCCACGTTCACCCTGCGGCTGCCGGAGGCGGGTGCGGCCCGCGACCGCGTGACCACACACCACATGCCCGGCCTCGACGAAGAGGACGAGCAGCCCACCGACGGGACGACCACCGTCACATCCCCGTTTGACCCGCTCCCTGCCCCGGAGGTCCTTCCGTGACCCGTGTGCTCGTCGTCGAGGACGAGGAGTCCTTCTCCGACGCCCTGTCGTACATGCTTCGCAAGGAGGGCTTCGAGGTCGCCATCGCGACCACCGGGCCCGACGGCCTGGACGAGTTCGAGCGCAACGGCGCCGACCTCGTTCTCCTCGACCTGATGCTGCCCGGCCTGCCCGGTACGGAGGTCTGCCGTCAGCTGCGCAACCGCTCCAACGTTCCGGTGATCATGGTCACCGCCAAGGACAGCGAGATCGACAAGGTCGTCGGACTGGAAATAGGGGCTGACGACTACGTCACCAAGCCCTTCTCCTCCCGCGAGCTGGTCGCCCGTATCCGCGCCGTGCTCCGCCGCCGCGGGGAGCCGGAGGAGGTCAGCCCGGCCGCTCTGGAGGCCGGGCCCGTCCGGATGGACGTCGACCGCCATGTGGTCACCGTCTCGGGCTCCAAGGTCGACCTCCCGCTGAAGGAGTTCGACCTCCTGGAGATGCTCCTGCGCAACGCGGGCCGCGTCCTGACCCGTATGCAGCTCATCGACCGCGTATGGGGCGCCGACTACGTCGGTGACACCAAGACGCTCGACGTCCACGTCAAGCGTCTGCGAGCGAAGATCGAGCCCGACCCGGGGGCACCGCGCTACCTGGTGACGGTGCGCGGCCTGGGATACAAGTTCGAGCCGTAAACCGACCTCGTAAACGGACCTCGTACAGCGACCTCGTAAAAGCGATGTCGTACGGCGGTCGTCTCTCGTACGTCGGGTCTCCTGAGTCGGGTCTCTTCCGCCGACTCCCATACGTCGGCTCTCTCGCGTCGACTGCTTGCGCACGACGAAGGCACGACGAAGGGCGGTACCCCTCGGGGTCCCGCCCTTCGTGCGTGCGTGGCTCGGTCGGCGGCCGACTACTCCGTGGGCGAGGCCGTCACGCTCGCCGAGGCCGAGTCGGTGGGGGTGGCCGACGAGGTGTCGGACGGCGACTCCGAGAGCGAGGCGGACGTGGTGGCGGACGGCTCGGTGCTCGCGGTGGCCGTGGCGTCCGGCGTCGCGGGCACCGCGCTCGGGCCCCACCCGGCGAAGTAGCTGTCGGCCGGCACGACGAACGCGCGCAGGCTCACATCACCCGTCTGGCTGAAGCTGAAGGTGATTTTCTGGGCGTTGCCGTCCGTGATGGCGTCGTTGCCACTGGCCAGCACCGCCGCGGCGTTGTTCTTGCCGCCGAGGATGACGTAGCCGCCCGCCGGGATCGTCAGTTTGCCGGTGCCCTTGGCGGGCTTGATCTTGGCGGTCTTGCCGCTGTCGGCGACGGTGATCGAGTCCAGCGTCTGCGCGGTGTCACCGTTGTTGAACACGGTCGCGGAGATCGCGGCCGGGCCCGTCGCCTCCAGATCCGGCTGGGTGATGACGACGGCGTTCTGGATCTTGATGTGGCCGACCGAGGTCGCGGCGTTGTCCGGCTTCACTTCCAGGGTCTGTGCGTTGTTGCCTGCGGCGCACGCGGCGAGTGAGGCGATCGAGAACGCTAGGGCGGCGGCGGCGAGAGCGCCGCGTCGAAGGCTGCTGCTCACGGCTGCGGCAACTCCTTGAACGTGGGAAGAAACAGGGCGGCTCAGTTGTAAAGCCGCCCTAAGGGTCTGTCAGCGGCCTTAGGTTACCGAGCCGTTCCCACGCCGCCGCACCCGACCCGCCCCTACGCACCGACGGGCTCTCGTGCGCCGTGCGCGCGCCCCGCCCGTCACGCCCGGTTCCTCCGTCGCTTCTGCTCCTTTGAGTGCGTACTCGTCCGCCATTCACATAACTGCCACTGACTGCTGCTTGCGGATTTCACACAGGGAATGTCCGGCTGTCCAGAAAAATTGATCATCAGTAGATCATCGGCAGTTCACCGACTGGATCAGCTGATGTTCATCGACAGTCGTGATCAATTCCGGATTCGCCCCGCACCCGACTCCGGTCACCGAACGGAGTAGCGGAAGTCGAGCTCTTGGGTCCGGACAAAACGGGACGTTCAGACCCTGGTCAGGTGCTTCGGGGGTGTGTAACGTGCGGGTTTCACTTCCCCTGGACAGCGGCTCCCACCTGCGAATACCCTCTTGCGCTCCCCCCTCGCAGCACGTTCCTGTTGCGGTTGTCAAGCCCCGAGATATGCCCTGACCTGCGAAAACGCCATTCAGAAGACGCCGTTTCCGTGTTACCCTGGATAGCCACGGAAGGGGTACCTGTCACATGACGTTCAAGGTTGGCGACACCGTGGTCTATCCCCATCACGGGGCCGCGCTGATCGAGGCCATCGAAACTCGCCAGATCAAAGGCGTGGACAAGACCTACTTGGTGCTGAAGGTCGCCCAGGGCGACCTGACGGTGCGTGTGCCAGCGGACAATGCGGAGTTCGTCGGCGTGCGTGATGTGGTCGGTCAGGACGGACTGGACCGGGTCTTCGAGGTGCTGCGCGCGCCGTACGCCGAGGAGCCCACGAACTGGTCACGTCGTTACAAGGCAAATCTGGAGAAGCTCGCCTCCGGCGATGTCATCAAGGTCGCGGAAGTCGTACGTGACCTGTGGCGTCGTGAGCGCGAGCGTGGACTCTCCGCCGGTGAGAAGCGCATGCTCGCCAAGGCCCGGCAGATCCTGGTGAGCGAGCTCGCCCTCGCGGAGAACACGAACGAGGACAAGGCCGAGGCCCTGCTCGACGAGGTTCTCGCGTCCTGACGCCGGTCGCCGAGACGGTAATCGTTGTGACGACGGTAATCGCCCCGACGTACGCAATCGCCGAGACGGCAGTCGTCTTGACGTACGCATAAGCCTGCGCAGTGCAATTGAGATGCGTGCAATGAATGCCGCGGTGCCCGATGACGCATTAGCTGTCGCCGGGCGCTGCGGCATGTTCATGCCCGCACCTACTCTTGGTCGCGTTCATACCCGCACCCAGTTCGGGAAGCGGTACTGCCCGGTGCCAGAATTGCGACGGCCCCGCACACCTGCTTGGTGCCTGCCTACCTGCGTGCTCCGAACCCGGGCAGCTGCCTCGACCGGATGTCACGGAAGGGGTCCGGTCAAGGTTTCGCTCGAGCAGCGGGTACGACCAGGCCATACCCACCTCGGCCGAGCACACAAACCTGACAGGAACCGATGTCTGACGATTCGCGTCTCTCGCCTCCGGGAGCACGTACCGCCGCCGTGATTCCCGCCGCCGGCCGGGGCGTGCGCCTCGGTCCGGGAGCCCCCAAGGCGCTCCGCGCGCTGAACGGCACACCGATGCTCGTCCACGCGGTCCGTGCGATGGCCGCGTCCCGTGCCGTCTCGCTGGTCGTCGTCGTGGCCCCGCCGGACGGCGCCGCCGAGGTGAAGACCCTGCTCGATGCGCACGCCCTGCCCGAGCGGACCGACTTCCTCGTCGTCCCCGGCGGGGAAAGCCGTCAGGAGTCCGTGAAGTACGGCCTGGACGCGCTGCCTCCCGGCATCGACATCGTCCTCGTGCACGACGCGGCCCGCCCGCTCGTGCCCGTCGACACCGTGGACACGGTCATCGAGGCCGTACGGGACGGCGCCCCCGCCGTCGTACCGGCTCTGCCGCTCGCCGACACCGTCAAGGAGGTCGAGCCCGCGACCGTTCCGGGCGCGCCCGAGCCTGTCGTGGCCACGCCCGAGCGGGCGCGGTTGCGGGCCGTGCAGACTCCGCAGGGGTTCGACCGCGCCACCCTGGTACGGGCCCACGACACCGTCACCGACGATGTGACCGACGACGCGAGCATGGTCGAGCAGCTCGGGCTGCGGGTGGTGGTCGTGCCCGGGCACGAGGAGGCGTTCAAGGTGACGCGGCCGCTGGATCTGGTGCTGGCGGAGGCGGTTCTCGCGAGGCGGAGGGCGAACGATGGGTTCTGAGGGTTCTGAGGGGTCTGAGAAGTTCAGGGCTCCCGTGTTGCCCCAGGTCGGGATCGGTACCGACATCCACGCCTTCGAGGACGGGCGTGAGCTGTGGTGCGCCGGGTTGCTCTGGGAGGGGGAGGGGACCGGGCTCGCGGGGCACTCCGACGCGGACGTCGTCGCGCACGCCGCGTGCAACGCGCTGTTCTCCGCCGCCGGGCTCGGGGACCTCGGTGCCCACTTCGGTACCGGGCGGCCGGAGTGGTCCGGGGCGTCGGGCGTGACGCTTCTTACGGAGGCTGCCCGGATCGTCCGTGCGGCGGGGTTCGTCATCGGGAACGTCGCGGTGCAGGTGGTCGGGGACCGGCCGAAGATCGGCAAGCGGCGGGACGAGGCGCAGAAGGTTCTGTCGGACGCGGTGGGGGCGCCGGTGTCGGTCTCCGGAGCCACGACCGACGGGCTCGGGTTCCCGGGGCGGGGGGAGGGGCTGATGGCGGTGGCTACGGCGTTGGTGGTGCGGGGCGGCTGAAGGCGGGTTCGTTTCGCCCCTTCCGCCCCTACCCGTCCCCTCTCCCTGGGGGCTGCCGCTCCCGGATCCCTGCTGTCGGCCTGGACGGCCTCGTCAACGGCCTCGTCAACGGCCTCGTCCTCAAACGCCGGACGGGCTGAGATGTCACGAATACCTGCTCCATGGCCAGGAAGGGTCGCGGGGCACTACCCACCGCCCACTACCCTGGAGTGGTGACGATTCGCCTGTACGACACCAGCGCCCGGCAGATCCGTGACTTCAATCCGCTCGTCGCGGGCTGTGTCTCGATCTACCTCTGTGGTGCCACCGTGCAGGCCGCACCGCACATCGGGCACATCCGCTCGGGCCTCAACTTCGACATCATGCGCCGCTGGTTCGAGTACCGCGGCTATGACGTGACGTTCATCCGGAACGTCACGGACATCGACGACAAGATCATCACGAAGTCGGCCGAGCAGGGCCGCCCTTGGTGGTCGATCGGCTACGAGAACGAGCGCGCCTTCAACGACGGTTACGACGTACTCGGCTGCCTGCCGCCCACGTACGAGCCGCGCGCCACCGGGCACATCACCGAGATGGTCGAGATGATGCGCGGCCTCATCGAGCGAGGGCACGCGTACGAGGCGGACGGGAACGTCTACTTCGACGTGCGGTCGTACGACGGGTATCTGGAGCTGTCCAACCAGGAGCTGGACAATCTCCAACAGCCGTCCGGCGTCGGCGAGACCGGCAAGCGGGACCCGCGTGACTTCGCCATGTGGAAGACCGCAAAGCCCGGTGAGCCGACGTGGGAGACGCCCTGGGGGCGCGGCCGGCCCGGCTGGCACCTGGAGTGCAGCGCGATGGCCCACAAGTACCTGGGTCCCGCCTTCGACATCCACGGTGGCGGACTCGACCTGATCTTCCCGCACCACGAGAACGAGATCGCGCAGGCCAAGGCGTTCGGCGACGAGTTCGCCAAGTACTGGGTGCACAACGCCTGGGTCACCATGAGCGGCGAGAAGATGTCGAAGTCCCTCGGGAACTCGGTGCTCGTGAGCGAGATGGTGAAGAACTGGCGGCCCATCGTGCTGCGCTACTACCTCGGCACCCCGCACTACCGCTCGATGATCGAGTACAGCGAAGAGGCCCTGCGCGAGGCCGAGTCGGCGTTCGCGCGCATCGAGGGCTTCGTACAGCGGGTGGTGGAGAAGGCGGGGGGCGTGGTCGAGCCCGCCGCCGAGGTCCCGCCCGCCTTCGCCGAGGCGATGGACGACGACCTGGGCGTGCCCCAGGCGCTCGCCATCGTGCACACGACGGTCCGGCAGGGCAACAGCGCGCTGGCCGCCGACGACAAGGAAGCCGCCGTCGCACGTCTCGCCGAGGTGCGGGCCATGCTCGGTGTCCTCGGGCTCGACCCGGTCGACCCGCACTGGGCCGGTGAGGGAGAGCGCGGCGAAGATCTGCACGGCGTCGTCGACACCCTCGTACGCCTGGTGCTCCAGCAGCGCGAGGCGGCGCGCGGCCGCAAGGACTGGGCCACCGCCGACGCGATCCGCGACCAGCTCAACCAGTCGGGGCTCGTCATCGAGGACGGTCCGCAGGGGCCGCGCTGGACGCTCGGGCCGCGCTGAGGGCCCCCGGCCGACCCCGTCGACCTTGATCGATTGTGCCGCTCGGGCCTCCGGGCGGCACACTGCATATACGTATGTACGCACGCTTCACGCTTTCCAATGAGCAGAGACAGGTAGGTCATGGCCGCTAACAACCGCCGCATGTCCGGCAAGAAGGGCGCGCAGGTCGGCAGTGGCGGCCAGCGACGCCGGGGTCTGGAAGGCAAGGGCCCGACCCCGCCCGCCGAGGCGCGCAAGGGTCACAAGAAGAACCGCGTCGTCAACGCCAAGGCGAAGCAGGCCGTACGCCGTCCCGCGGCGCGCGGCCGTGGCGGCAAGGGCACGTCCGAGATGGTCGTCGGGCGCAACCCCGTCGTGGAGGCGCTGCGCGAGGGCGTCCCCGCGGTGACGCTGTACGTGCAGCAGTTCATCGACAACGACGAGCGGGTGCGCGAGGCGCTCCAGCTGGTCGCGGACCGCGGTGGCGTCCACCTCATGGAGGCGCCGCGCCCCGAGCTGGACCGGATGACCAACGGCCTCAACCACCAGGGTCTCGTCCTCCAGGTCCCGCCGTACGAGTACGCGCACGCCGAGGACCTCTCGTCCGCCGCGTACGACGCCGGCCAGGACCCGCTGATCGTCGCCCTCGACGGTGTGACGGATCCCCGGAACCTGGGCGCCATCGTCCGCTCCGTCACCGCCTTCGGGGGCCACGGCGTGGTCGTGCCCGAGCGGCGCGCGGCCGGCATGACCGCCGGCGCCTGGAAGTCGTCCGCCGGCACCGCGGCCCGTACCCCCGTCGCCCGCGTCACCAACCTGACGCGCGCCCTGGAGGCGTACAAGAAGGCGGGCATCGCCGTCGTCGGTCTCGCCGCCGACGGTGAGGTCGAGGTCGGCGAGCTGGCGGCCCTGGGCGGTCCCGTCGTCATCGTCGTCGGCAGCGAGGGCAAGGGACTGTCCCGGCTCGTCGGGGAAACCTGCGACTTCCGGGTGCGGATTCCGATGCCGGGTGGCGCGGAGTCGCTGAACGCCGGTGTCGCGGCCGGTGTTGTCCTGTATGAGGCGGCTCGGCGTCGGGCGTGACGCCGACGGCCGGAGTCCGGCGCAGGCGCTCGAAGCCGCGAAGCATGCGAGTGCGGCAGCGGGGATGGGTCCTGTGACCACCGGGTGCGGGTTCCGACGCCCGGTGGTCGCAGGTCGCTGAACGCCGGTGTCGCGGCGGGAGTTGTGCTCCACGAGGGGGCACGGCGACGCGCCTGAACACCTGTCCGGGTAGTCACCCCCGTGGGGTAATCACGATGCTCCGGATGCCCTTGACGGGGTCCGGACACATCGGCGAGGTCAAAGCAGTGTCCTAAACACATGTCACTCGGTTAGATGAGTGTGGACACCAGAACACCCCGCACACCCACGGGGGACCTCTCGTCGGGATTCGACGACGCTCCCGCGCTGAGCATGGTGAAGGTGCCGAGCGATCCGGCGCAGGTCATCGTCAATCATGCGAGCTTCCGCGTGCAGCTAGGCGCCCCGCCGCGGACCCAATCCCCGCGCATCGCGCGGCACTTGAGTTCCACCGACGACACCGCGCGCATCCCCGTCGTCGGTGCCGCGGGCAGAGCGGGCGCGGCCGGTGGGGTCACCGCCGCCGGCGCCCGCCGCCGCGCGCCCGTCGTCTGGAGCGGGAAGTCCGCGCCGGACGACACCGGCGCGCACCGCCTGCTTCAGGCCGTACGGAGCACGAGCGTGGGCCACGGCGCCCCCGACCCGGCGGCCGACGCCGGAGCGACTCAGGTCATCCCGCGCATCGACGAACACCATGAACACGATGAGTACGACGGCAACATGACCGTCGAGACCGTCGAGACGCCCATCGTCGGCAGCCAGCGCAGTCACGACACCGGCGGCACCCGCCTGCTGCCGAACATGCGCACCGTGGGCAGCGCGTACGACGAACCCGGCTACGCGGACGACGAGTTCGAGGACGACTCCCGCTTCCGGGACGACGCCCGCTTCGACGACGGCGACGCCCCCACCAGGCGGCACGGCGCCGACCCGGTGCGGCACGCGTACTACCCCGGCCGCCGGATGAACCTCGGCGTCGTCCTGCTCCCGCTGCGCGTCTTCCTCGGCTTCATCTCCGTCTACGCCGGCATGGGCAAGCTCTGCGACCCCGTCTACTTCGACGGCGGCGAGCGCGGCTCCATGGTCAAGTGGCTCAACACCCTGCACCCCTGGGAAGTCGCCGAGCCACTGCGCCAGTTCGCGCTCCAGCACCCCGTCGGCGCCGGGCTCGTGATCGCCTTCCTTCAGGTCATCGTGGGCGTCCTCACGGTGCTCGGCCTGTGGCAGCGGGTCGCCGCAGTCGTCGGCGCGCTGCTGTCGGCCGCGCTCCTGCTCACCGTCAGCTGGAAGACGGTGCCCGCCTACGACGCGCCCGACATCATCTACCTCGCCGCCTGGTCCCCGCTGATCATCGCGGGCGCCCCGGTCTACTCCGTCGACGGACGTCTCGCCGGAGAGGCCTGGCGCACGCTCGGGCCGCGCGCCGAGATCTGGGAGCTGCGCCGACGGGTGCTGCGCAGGGGCGCGCTCATCGCGGCCATCGCCGTCGGCGTCACCCTGCTGGTCGGCTCGCTCCTGGGCGGCGCCGTCCGCGACGCCGACCGCATCATCGTCCCGGGCCCCGGCGAGGCCCCGCGCAACGAACTGCCCGGTTCCCCGCTCCCCGAGACGCCCGGCAAGCGCAGCGACAAGCCCTCCCCGTCGGCCTCCGAGGCGCCCACCCAGGGCGCCTCCTCGGCCCCGCCGGAGGCAGCGGCCGGCACGCCGGGCGCCGCCCGCGACACCGGCACGGGCACCGTCAGCAGCGGCCCCAGCCAGACCCAGGGCAGCGGCGGCGGCCAGGCCCCGCCTCAGCAGTCCTCACCGGCCCACCAGGCCCCGACCACCAGCGCGGGCCCGACGTCCAGCGGAGGTACGTCGGGCGGCTCCACGGGCGGCTCCGGCTCGACGGGCGGCGGCTCCGACAGCGGAGGCTCCACCGGCCAGCCCGGCCTGGTGGGCGGCCTCCTGGGGTAATTCCCTCCGGACGGTACGAGGATGGGGCCCCGCACGTGTCATGTGCGGGGCCCCATCGACGTACACCCGGAGGATCGGCTCGGCGAGGACTGGCTCAGCGCCCCAGCGCGGCAAGCTCCTTCGCCGCCTCCGTGAGGTCCTTCGCGGTGTCGATGGCGCGCCAGTAGGCGCCCTGGGGGAGTGAGAAGCCGGCCAGGCGGCGTTCGCGGGCCAGGTGCGGGAACGTGGTGCGCTCGTGGTCGCCGCGCTCCGGGAGCAGATCGGCGAACTCGGCCGAGAAGACGTACACGCCCGCGTTGATCTCGTACTGCGTCGGCGGGGACTCGATGAAGTCCGTGACGCGCCCGAAGCCGTCCGTCTTGACGGCGCCCCACGGGATGCGCGGACGGGCCAGCGCGAGGGTCGCGACGGCGTCGCGCTCGGTGTGGAAGTCCGCCATGTCGCGCAGCGAGAAACGGGTCCAGATGTCGCCGTTCGTCGCGAACCAGGGCCGGTCCGGGTGAGGGAGGCGTGCGGCGGCGTACTTGAGGCCGCCACCGCGGCCGAGGGGCTCCGACTCGACGACCGTCGTGACGTTGACCGGGAGGTCGGCGGAGTCCAGCCACTTCTGTAGGACATCCGCGAGGTGGCCGCAGCTGATGACCACGTCGGTCACGCCCTCTTCGGCGAGCCAGGTCAGCTGATGGCCGATGATCGGAGTCCCGGTGCCGGGGATCTCGACCATCGGCTTGGGCCGGTCGTCGGTGTAGGGACGCAGCCGGGAGCCCTGGCCGCCGGCCAGGACAACAGCTTGAACGGGGCGCGACGCGGCGTTCGGATCGGTCATGCCCGAACTGTACGTGGCGCCCCGCTCGCGGCTTTGGTCAGCAACCGTTCCGTAACCAGCCGTACTTGGACAGTCGTCCTCGGGTCGTTCGCGGGTCGTTTCCAGGTCGTTCTCGGATAGTCCTCGGGTAGTCCTCGGGTCAGAAGTGCGTGGCCGCGACCCCCGAGGCGAAGGACGTGTCGCAGACCGGTCGCGCGAACGACTGGGCACGCGTCGGGCCGTACGCACGGACCGCTGCGCGGCCCAGTGCGCGGGCGATGGAGACGCAGTGCTCGGCGAGCGACGGGCGTTCGTTCACCGCCTCCTGGAGGTGGGTGAGGGCGACGCCGGGATCCTCCTCCTGTAGCTCCAGCAGGAGCTTGTCGCGCAGGATGTCCTGTGGGGTGCGGGACACAGCGCGGGTGGAGACATCCGCGGAGGACGCCTCGGCCGCGGTGAGCACCGAGTTCGAGGTGGTCCCCGACCAGTTGACTCGGGTGACCGCGAGGGTCCCGGAGAGAACCAGGACGACAGGCAGAACGAGGGCGAGGGTGCGGCCGACCCGACGGGCGGGGCCACGGCCACGCCGGGTCCGTTGGTTAGTGGTGGAGTGCTTCACGCGAGTGAGGGTAGCGCGGGGTGATGATTTGGCGACATTTAGTCACCGGTTCGGGGGACGGGGAAACGGCGAATTCGCGGTGGCACGTTGACGTACACGTATCGAAATGACCGGTCTGCCGGGGTATTTGTCGACACGGAAGAGGGCCCCGCAGCCTGCTGCGGGGCCCTCTTCGTCAACTTGGGTGAATTCACCCCGTACGGGGGTGTTGAACGGCTGCGGCTTGCCTCAGTCGGAGAGGCGCTCGCCGGTGGAGGTCGAGAACACGTGGAGCTCGCCCGGGCGCGGCACGACGTGCAGCGTGGCGCCCTTGTCCGGGACCGCGCGGCCGCTGACGCGGACGACCAGGTCCGTGAGGTTGTCGTCGACCTTCGCGCTGCCGTAGACGTAGCCGTCGGCGCCGAGTTCCTCGACGACGTTCACGGAGACGGCCAGGCCGGCCGGGGCGTCCTCGGTGTCCTTCGACAGCGACTTGGCGGCCTCGCCGCCGTGCTCGACGATGTCGAAGTGCTCGGGGCGGACGCCGACGGTGACCGTGCGGTCGCCCTTGTCGGCCGCGGCGGACAGCGCCTCGCGGCTGACCGGCACCACGCTGTTGCCGAACTTCACGCCGCCGTCGGTGATCGGGACCTCGACGAGGTTCATGGCGGGGGAGCCGATGAAGCCGGCGACGAAGAGGTTCTTCGGGCGGTCGTACATGTTGCGCGGCGAGTCGACCTGCTGGAGCAGACCGTCCTTGAGTACGGCCACACGGTCGCCCATGGTCATGGCCTCGACCTGGTCGTGGGTGACGTACACGGTGGTGATGCCGAGGCGGCGCTGGAGCGACGCGATCTGCGTACGGGTGGAGACACGGAGCTTGGCGTCGAGGTTCGACAGCGGCTCGTCCATGAGGAACACCTGGGGCTCACGCACGATGGCGCGACCCATGGCCACACGCTGACGCTGACCGCCGGAGAGGGCCTTCGGCTTGCGCGCGAGGTAGTCCGTGAGGTCGAGGATCTTCGCCGCGTCCTCCACCTTCTGGCGGATCTCGGCCTTGTTGACGCCGGCGATCTTGAGCGCGAAGCCCATGTTGTCGGCGACCGTCATGTGCGGGTAGAGCGCGTAGTTCTGGAACACCATGGCGATGTCCCGGTCCTTGGGCGGCAGATGCGTGACATCGCGGTCACCGATGTGGATCGAGCCGCCGTTGACGTCCTCAAGACCCGCGAGCATGCGCAGGGAGGTGGACTTTCCGCAGCCCGAGGGGCCGACGAGGACGAGGAACTCGCCGTCCGCGACATCGAGCTCAAGCTGGTCGACGGCGGGCTTGTCGCCACCCGGGTAGATGCGGGTCGCTTTGTTGAACGAGACAGTGGCCATGGTGAGGGCCCCCTTCTACCGGCAGGAACGTGCCGGACGATCCGTTGTGGAAGGTGGTGGACCACTACGGGGCGCTGTGAACGCGTCGAACGCATCGAGTGTGCCGAGCGCGTCGAACGTTCCATAGTGGTGTAGTCCACATGAGTGAACTGGGTCAGGACGCTACCCCGCGCTCACCGGATCTGTCAGTACTCGCGCGCCGATGAAGTTCAAGGAAATTTCCGGCAGGCCCCGCCTGTGACGTGGGTACACTGCACGGGCGCGCCTGCCCGTTCCGCCGGGCACAGACGCGTCCAGGCCTCCTTAGCTCAGCTGGCCAGAGCAACGCACTTGTAATGCGTAGGTCATCGGTTCGAATCCGATAGGGGGCTCTGTAGAAGCCCCAGGACTCACTCGCCGTGACCTGGGGCTTTTGCTTTTTCCTGACCTTCTCTGGCGAGGGTTGGAGCGCTCGGCGAGCCTGCCGACGGCGATGTGAGGCCGAGGTGCGGCAAGAAGATGGCGCCCTGCTACGTGTGGGTCTGCGACCAGCGGCCCTTGGGGGTGGTGGCGGGAGCGGCGGCGTGGAGGGTGGCGGTCAGGTAGCGGTGAATGGTGTCCAGCTCACCAGGGGTGAAGTCCTCGGCCACCTGGACCAGGTTGGCGATGAGTGGGCCGAAGAAGGCCCAGCCCAGCTCGGCGGCCTTCTGGTCTACCGCCAACAGGACCCGTCGCCGGTCGTGTTCGTCGCGCTTGCGACGGAGCAGCCCCAGGCGCTCCAGTCGGTCGAGCAGGGCAGTGGTGCCCGCCGAGTTGAGCCGCAGCGCCTCGCCGAGCCGTCCCGGGGTGACGGTGGCGCCCGCCCGCTCGGCGTCGAGCAGGCAGATGAGAGCCCGCAGGTCGGTCGGGTGTAGGCCGTTCTGCCCGGCGAACTCAGCTCCGCGCAGATCGAATTCCACTGTTACCGCGCGCAGGAGGTGGACCAGCTGCATCGCTGGGGAGGTGTCATCGTTCACTCGGCTAGTATCTCGCCAAGCGAGAGAATTGGTCAACGAGACAATCTCCGAGGAGTTCACTGTGTCCGAATCCCAGGAGTTCTTCGCTGCCTACGACGCAATGCTGGCCCGCTGGCCCGCCGGCACCACCGAGATCGACGTTCCCACCCCGTACGGCACCACCCGCATCCATGCCTACGGGCCCGCCGACGCCACCCCGCTACTCCTCCTGCACGGTGGCGGCTCCACCGGGACAGTCTGGTTCGCCAACGCCCAGGCGCTCGGCACCCATCATCGGGTGCTCGCCGTCGACATTCTCGGCGACGCCGGCCGCAGCATTCGTGAGGGGCGCCCGCTGCGCACCACCGCCGACCTGATGGACTGGCTGAACGCACTGCTCAACGGGCTCGGTGCATCCCGTGTGCACCTGCTGGGCCATTCCTACGGCGCCTGGATCGCCCTGACGTATGCCCTGCACGCCGCGCAGCGGGTCGACCGGCTGGTGCTGCTCGACCCGACCCAGTGCTTTGCCGGCTACCGCCCCGCCTTCCTCCTGCGGTCGCTGCCGGTACTGGTCCGCCCGACGGTAACCCGTGCTCTCGCCTACCTGGACCGTGAGACGGCGGGCACGGACACCGACCCGGAGTGGAAGCGGCTCTACGCGCTGGCAGCCTCGGGCTTCGCGAACCGGAAGCTAGTCGTCGGCCGTCGCCCGGACCCCACGGCGCTGAGCGTCCCGGTCCTGGTCCTTCTCGCTGGCCGCAGTGGCGCCCACGACGCGGCGAAGGTCGCAGCCCGCGCGCGCAAGTCCGTACCGCACGCCCGGATCGAGACCCTCGCCCATCTCACCCACTTCGCGCTGCCCACCGCCGCGCATGCGGAGACCAACCGCCGGATCACCGACTTCCTGACGGCCGATCAGGAGACCTAGGCCACCCCGGGTGCGGTCTAAGGAGGGTCTTCCCGGGCATCCTGGCGCGCATGGACGTGGTCGTCGATCAGGGCCGCCGGCGGGCCGAACAGGGCGAGCGTGTCGGCCGTGACGGGCCAGCTCAGTTTGATGAGACTGCTGACGGCGGCGATGTCGGGGAAGTACGCGTCGTCGCGAAGGCATCGCCCGCAGTGGGACGCGAGGCCGTTGTCGTCAGGTGTCACGCCCGCATCAGGAGCGATGCGGGGGTGCCGGCTGCCCGGTAGCAGTCGGCGCTGAACGACCTCCGTATGCACACGCCTCGGCGTGCCGCACCGAATCTGAGGAGGTTCATTCGCGCGCCAGCCAGGTGGCCAGGTGGTTGAGGGCTTGTTGGCCGTCGGGCTCGGTCGGCCGGTCGAGGGAACGGTGGGCCGCACCGTCGAGTTGGTGCAGGACGGTGGTGATGCCTGCTGCTTCGAGTTGGCCGGCGAATCGCTCCGCGGATGTGCGCAGGGTGTCGTTCTCGCAGGCGAGGATGAGTGTCGGGGGGTGGTTTTCGGGAGGCGTGGCTTCGCCGGGGAAGGCGTGTGGGTCGAGGAGATGGTCGGGGCCGGCGTAGTTGACGCACATGTCTGCTATCCAGTCGAGCGGGAGGCAGGCGCCGTGCGTGACCTCGCGGACAGCGGCGAGGGCGAGGGGGTCCCATTCCGGCAGTCGGCCGTGCACGACGGGGTAGGCCAGCAGCAGTGAGGCAGGCAGCGGGCCGTCGGTGTCGAGCAGCCGCCGAGTGGCGGCGGCGGCGAGGTTGCCGCCTGCACTCGCACCGCCGAGGTGAAGACGCTCGGGTGGCACGCCGAGACTCTCGGCGCTGTGTTCCACAGCCCAGTGCCAGCCGGTGAGGACGTCGTCGCTGGGGGCGGGGTGGCGCAGGCCGTTGAGTGCTTTGCGGTAGTCGAGGGCCAGGACGGGCGTGCCGCGGGCCGCGAGGGTGCGGGCAACCCAGTCCGACTCGGGCATGTCGAGGCTGCCCGCGACGAATGCGCCTCCGGAGATCCAGACCAGCGCCGCGCGGTCCGAGAGGTCGGCGGCGCTGTAGAGACGGGCCCGTACCTGCTGGGGACCCAGCTTCAGCGGACGCACGGTTACGGCATCCAGTTCGGGAGACCGGCTCACCGGCGCGGTGGGATCGAGTTCGCCCATGACGATGCCGGCAGCGGGCCCGGCTGCTTCCAGGAAGCGCACGAAGTCGGCGAATGGCGGCACCTTGGCCGTACTGCCCTGTGGTCCGCGGCGCGCCGCGCTGCGCAGCACCGCGTCGGGAAGAAGGCGCACGGCGTGACCGGCCAGCGCCCATCGCAGACGACCGCGGCCGGGGCGTGGATGGGTGACACGGCGCTTGTACAAGGACACTCCTCTGTCGGTCGGCGGTGCTGCACCGCCTGCTGCTCCGGTGGGAAGTCGTCACCCAGGTAGGCGTTGATGCCTTACGGGTCGGTCTTGATGGAGTCGGGCGCCGGAGGCCGTGAACCGTGGCGGCAGCGACCACCTCATGTGACGGAGCCGTGGCAGCAGTTCGCCAAACTCCGCAGTGGGCATTGTGCGTGACTAGGACATACCGTGACTCTCTTTCTGCTCAGCGGGTATCGCCTCGAGAGTCTTGGCGAGCAGGGCTCGTCTGTCTATGTGAGTCGTATAGGGATTCCTTATCCGCGGCGCCGAAAATCCCTATTAGCCACCCGTAGGCCCGGCGTGCCACAGTCGCCAGATCACATATTCGCCGAGGGGACGGTGAACTGGTTTCGCTGCGTGAGGAGCCTGGCTGTGGATCCCGCAATTGCGGCAGGGAGCGAGAAGGAAAGACGGTCGAGCAGATCTCGACGGAGAGTCTCGCGGCCGATTCCGGTGGACCACTACGGAAATCCACCTGAATGCGCCTCCATTGCCTCAATTATCCCGTCCGGCAGGTGAGGACAGCGACACCTCCTTGGCCGGGTAGGGGGATCCGCCGCCGATAGGTTCGCTCACCGGGCTGGGCCTGGAGCAGTTCGGCACACGGGTGACCGGACCACGGCCGAGCGTGCTGACGCGGAGCGACGGAGTCGGCTATCGGCTCTGCCGTGCCCTCGGCCGGACCGTCACCATCGCAGGCGACGACCATCCCGGACAGGCCCCCTGTCCTCCAGAACGAAACGCTCACCGCCGCAGTCCACCGGAAACTCCGGGAAGAGACGGGGCTCACCGTCACAAGATTCCTCGTCGGCGGTGAGAGTGGCTCTGCTTCGGGTGTCGAGACGTCTGTCCTGATGACATCGCATCCACTCGTCTGCGTCACCGACTCCGCGCAGAACCACATCGGGCTCTGTGTCGTCGTCGAGATGTCCGGGGAATCCCAGGAGACGGCGGAGGCCACCGGACACGCCTGGTTCACTCCGAGTGAACTGGTCTCCTTGCTGCCCCAATCGAGGATCCTCCCGTTGAACATCCCGATGGTGCGCGCTTTCCTCGACAGCGCCGCGGACAAGTCGCTGACTCTGCCTCACGAGCGCGGCAATATTGCCGAATGCTTGTAGATCCATCGCCACTCCCCGACCGCCCGTCGAAAGGCAGCATGCGACGATCTGCGAACTCACTTGCGAAATTCGCCTGACATTACAGGGAATTTCGAGTTCCGCAACCGCTGATAGGCGTGAGCGATGCGTGAGCGGACGGTGTGCCAGGAGCTGTCCTGACGTGGACCGTGCTTCACAGCAAACCTGTTCTGACCTGGTGGTTTCGGACACCGAGGAAGTGTCCGTAACCATCCAGCAAGATCCCGTCAGGACTTGTCATGCGTAGGTCGTCGGTTCGAATCCGACAGGGGGCTCCAACAGGATGGACAACGGGTCGCGAGGCCCGTGAGTACGTGGTTTCTGCGACGCAGGAGCGAAAGGGATCATCTAGCTTTTCGCGGACCTGGGTTCGCTGAGGTCTGCCGACGGTGCGTGGCCGGTGGTGCCGCCGAAGTACATCTGGGCGAGGTCCGGGTCGGAGAGGATGGCCGCCGCGGGGCGCTGCGCGACCACCCGGCCGCTCTCCATCACCACGCCGTCGGTGGCCATCCGCATGCCGAAGCGCACGTTCTGCTCGACGATGAGGATCGTCTTGCCGAGTTCGCGCAGGAGCATCACCGAGGTGTACAGCACGTGCAGCGCCTTGGGATCGAGACCGACGGAGGGCTCGTCGAGCAGCAGGAGGGCGGGGTCCAGCATCAGGGACCGGGCGAACTCCACCATGCGGCGCTGGCCGCCGGAGAGATTGCCCGCGCTGTCGTCGGCCCGCGTCGTGACCAAGGGGAAGAGTTCGGCGACCTGGTCGTACCGCTTGCGGACCAGCTTGCGGTCCCGGCGGATGATGTACGCGCCGAGCAGCACGTTCTCCCGGACGGTGAGGTTGGGGAACAGGGCGCCTGTCTGGGGCACCTGGGAGATCCCGCGGTGCAGGATCTCCGAGGGCGAGCACCGGTCGATGCGCTGCCCGGCCAGCCGGATCTCTCCCAGGCGCGGCGTGAGCAGGCCGCTGACCACCTTGAGCACGGTGGACTTGCCGGCGCCGTTCGGCCCCACGATGCACGCGAGGGCACCCTTGTCGACGTCGATGTCGACGCCTTGGAGGACATCGCCCCCGCCGTAGCCGGCGACCAGGCCGCGGATCTCCAACATCACTTCACCGCCTCCTGCTCCAGTTCGAAGTCGTCGCCCAGATAGGCGTCGATGACACGCGGATCGGTCCTGATCTCCTCGGGGGTGCCGGCGGCCATGACCGATCCGCGGGCGAGCACCCGGATCGGGTCGCACAGATCGAGGAGGAACGGCATGTTGTGCTCGACGATCAGGAACGTCTTGCCGTACGCGTTCAGCTCGCGGATCATCTCGCCCATCCGCTCGATGAGGACCGGGTTGATGCCGCCGGCCGGCTCGTCGAGCAGGATGATCTTGGGGTCGAGCATGAGGATCTGCGCGAGCTCGACGAGCTTGCGCTGACCGTACGAGAGGGCCTGCGCCTTCTGGTCGCGGAACGCCCGCATGCCGACGAACTCCAGCAGCTCGTCCGCGGCCGCCGCCTCCCGGCCACTGACCGCGATCCGGCCGAGCTGGCGCCAGGAAAAACTCCGCTGCGAGGCGACGACGTTCTCCAGGACGGTCATCTCACCGAACAGCCGGGTGATCTGGAAGGTACGGCCGAGGCCGAGGTGGGCCCGTTCCCAGGAGGGGAGGGTGTCGATCCGCCGGCCGGCCAGCGTGATCAGGCCCGCGTCCGGCGCGATGGTGTTGTCGATCAGGTTGAACACGGTGGTTTTTCCGGAGCCGTTGGGTCCGATCAGCCCGGTGATGGAGCCCTCGGGCACGGTGAACGAGCAGCCGTCGACTGCCTTCAGCCCGCCGAAGCTCTTCCGCAGACCGGAGACTTCGAGCAGGGCGGGGGCCGGGGTGGTCCCGTGCGCCGGGGGCCGGACGCGTTCCGCGTAGGAGGTCAGCGAGGCGAGGGAGCCGCCGGTGCCGATCCGGGCTCCCACCAGGCCGGCCTTGCCGGAGGTGCGGCGCCTGCGCAGGAGTGACTCCACCGCGGGGAGCACGCCGTCAGGGAGGAGGATCACGACGGCCATCAGCAGTCCGCCGAAGAGGAAGAGCCGGGTGTTGCCTCCGCCGAGGCTGTTGTTCGCGTACTCGTTCAGCGGCTCGATGGCGAACGCGCCGATCACCGGACCCCACAGGGTCGCCTTGCCGCCGATGAGGAGCGACAGGACGATCTGCACGCTGATCAGGATGCTGAACATGCCCCGCGGGTCGATGAAGGTCAGGTAGTAGCCGTACACCGCGCCTGCCATGCCGACGAAGACACTGCTGGCCACGAACGCCAGGACCTTGTGGGTGGGCAGCGCGACCCCGATGGTGGCCGCCTTGGTCTCGTCCTCACGGATGGCGACGAGACCCATGCCGAACTTCGTCCGTCTGATCCACCACGTCATCAGCAGTTGCAGGGCGAGTATGGCCACCAGGGAGTAGTAGAAGGGCCAGTTGATGATGTCGCGGCTCCACGACGGCAGCGGGAGTGTCAGTCCGGCGGTGCCGTTGGTGAGGTCCACCCAGTTGATGGCGATGACCTGGGTGAGGAAGAGGAAGGCCACGGTGATGATGACGAAGGAGGGTCCGCGCGAGCGCAGCGAGACCAGTCCGAGGAGGACGGCCACCAGCGCGGTGACGACACCTGCCGCCGGGATCCAGAACCAGGGCGAGACGCTGTCGAAGTGGGTCGCCAGCGTCCCGATGGTGTAGCCGCCGAGTCCGACGAAGGCGCCCTGGCCGAGCGAGACGTAGCCGGCCAGACCGGTGATGATGTTGAGCCCGCCGGCGCCGACCGCGAAGACCAGCGACAGGATGATCATGTTCTGGTAGTAGGCGTCCTGGGAGACCAGCGGATATCCCAGGAGGGCCAGGGCCCCGATCGCGGCGAGGATCCGCCCGATCCACAAGGGCTGGTCGAGGGTACGGAGATTCGTGTTCACGCTGCCACCGCATCCTCACGCAGTCGGGAGCCGAGGAGGCCCTGGGGCCGGAAGAGCAGGACGGCGAAGACGATGAGGTAGGGGACGGCCGTCGCCCAGGACGGGGAGACGTACGCGGAGGTGAGGGTCTCGGCCACGCCGAACATCAGGGCTCCGAGGACAGCGCCGCCCATGCTTCCCATGCCACCGAGGACGACGATCGCCAGCAGCCGGGCGATCCACTGGTAGTGCGCCCCAGGAACGAAGGGATACATGACTCCGACGATGGCACCGCCCGCGCCGGCCGCCGCGATCCCGAGGGCGAAGACGAGCGCGCCGACCGAGGCGACCTTGATGCCCACGAGCTGCGCGCCCGAGGGGTTGACCGCCGCGGCCCGGATGGAGCGGCCGAGCCAGGTCTTGGTGAGCACCAGCCACAGGGACACCAGCACCAGGACCGCGACGGCCCCGCCGTAGACCTGGGACTTGGGGAGGAAGAGGCTGCCGACGAGGAAGGACTGGTCGGCGTAGGCGGGGCGGATGGTGGTGGAGTCGTTGCCCCAGATGGTTCCCATGGCCGCTTCGAGCACCAGGGCCAGCCCGAAGGTGAGCAGCACCGTGGAGGCCATCGGCGCGTTGCGGAGGGGCGAGACCACCGTGCGGTAGGTGAGCCAGCCGAGGGCGAAGACGACCGGTGTGGTGATGAGGATGGAGAGCAGCGGGTCGATGCCCAGGCCGTTCCACAGGGCGTAGGTGATGTACGCCGAGAGGATCAGGAAGGCGCCGTGCGCGATGTTGATCACGCGCATCACGCCGAAGATCAGGGTCAGTCCCGCGGCGGCCAGGGCGTACACCCCGCTGAGCAGCAGCCCCAGGATCAGGTTCTGGAGGAGCTCGGTCATCCCGTGCCTCCCGGCTTCCAGCCCTGGACGATCTGCGGGGTGGTCGCCACGTCCGCGGGCAGCACGACCTGCACCTTGCCGTTCTGCCACTGACCGATCAGGAACGAGCCGGTGGGGCTGCCGTCCTCGTTCCAGCCGAGTTTGCCGAGGATCGTCTCGACGTCGTTCCCGCGCAGCCAGTCCGCCATCTTGTCCTGGTCGGAGACGTTGCCGACCGCCTCCACGGCCGCCTGGAGGGTCTGGGCCGCCGCGTAGGCGTCGGCCGCGTCCTCGGGCGGGTCCTCCTTGAACATCGAGCGGTACTTGGCCACGAACTCCGCGTTGCCCGGGGTCTTGGCCTGGACGGCGTGGCTGATCGCGAACATCACACCCTCGGTGTTCTCCGCGCCGACCCCCTTGGCGTACTGGGTGCCCAGCGAGGGGGCGCTCGTCTGGTAGAGCCACTTCGGGGTGAAGTCGGCCTTGGCCATCGAGCGGACCAGACCGACGCCGTCCTCGAACTGCGCTCCGTTGACGACCAGGTCCGGGGCGGCGGACTTCATCGCGCCGGCGATCGAGTCGAAGTTCTTGGTGTCGATCGCGTACGTCTGGCGGTACACCGTACGGATACCGGCCTTCTCCAGGGTCTTTCTGACGCCTTCGGCGTTCGGCGCCGCGAACGGGTCGTCGAGCTCCGGGTAGGCCGCGGTCTTCGGCCGCTGGTCCGCCGGGAGGCCGGCGATCCAGTTGGCGAAGGTCGCGCCCTGTTTCTCGGCCGTGGCCTGCTGGCTGAAGAACAGGTACTTGAAGTCCCGGCTGAACATCTCCGGGGACCCGCCGGCCGGCTCGACGTAGAGCATCTGGTTGCGCTCCGCGACCGCGGACGCGGGCAGGTTCAGCAGGGAGGAGAAGGTGCCGAGCAGCAGGTCGACCCGGTCCTGGCTGATGAGGGCGTTGTAGTCGGCGACGATCGAGTTCTGGTTGGACGCGTCGTCCTTGATCACGAGCTTGACGTCGCGTCCCAGCAGGCCGCCGTTCTTGTTGATCATTTCCTGCCAGACCTGGTAGCCCCGCTTCGCCGCCTGGCCCGGCTGCGAGAACTCGCCGGTCAGCGGGAGGGAGGCGCCGATCTTGATCGGGCCGTTCGTGTCGCCTCCGGCAGTGCCACCGCAGGCGGCGGTTCCCAGGAGCAGGAAACTCGCAGCAGCCATGACCATCAGCCGACGACGTTGTGGGCTTGTTGGCATTGTTCCTCCTTGCCGACCGCAATCGATTGCGGTTTCGCGCAGTCTCATGAGAAAGGCTCGTCACGTCAAGGACTCGGTCGGAAATATCCCCAGGCTGGTCTTTATGACCCCGTGACGAGATCTTGAAGCGATTGATCCTTGAGCATTGATGCAAACGACTGCACCGAGGAGTGGGTCAGACAAGGATCCGTACGGGCTCCTCCACCACGGCGACGAACGAGCGCATCCACTCGGCTGCCAGCGCGCCGTCCACCGCCCGGTGGTCCACCGACAGGGTCACCCGCATCACGCTGCGTACCGCCGGCCGGCCCTTCACCACCACCACCTCCTCACGCGCCGCGCCGACGGCGAGGATGGCCGACTGGGGCGGGTTGATGATCGCGGCGAACTCCTCGGTGCCGTACATGCCGAGGTTGGTCACTGTCAGCGACCCGCCCTCCAGCTCCTCCTGACGCAGTCGGCCCGCCTTGGCCCGTTCGACGAAGTCCCGTACGCCCGCGGCGACAGCGGAGACGGTCATCCCGTCGACCCCGCGCAACACCGGCGTCACCAGGCCTCGTTCGCCGGCGATGGCGACCGACACGTCGACCGAGGTGAACTGCCGCAGTGCTTCGGGCAGCCAGACCACGTTCATCGCGGGCACCAGGGTGTGAGCGCGCGCCGCCGCCTTGACCACCAGGTCGTTGACCGAGATCCGTACGTCGCCCGAGGCGTTGAGCTTGCGGCGCAGCGCCAGCAGCCGGTCGGCCCGGACGGTGGCGCGCAGATAGAAGTGCGGTACGTCCCGCTTGCTCTGTGTGAGACGGGTGGCGATGGCGGCACGCATCCGCCCGTGGGGTGCGTCCGTGTACGCGGACGGCAGCGGGGCGCTGCCGGGGTACCGCGCCGGGGCCGGGACGGCCCCTGGAACGTCCACCGGGTTGTCCTCCTGCCGTGCCAGGACGGCGTTTCCGGCGGCCGCGAGTGCAGGCGCGGCGTTCCCGGCGGCCACGGCCGCGTCCACATCGCGTCGCGTGATCCGCCCGTGCGGCCCGGTCCCGGTGATCTCGTCGAGCGGCAGACCCGCTTCCCGGGCGACCCGACGGGCCAGCGGGCTGGAGAAGATCCGCCGACCGTCTTCCGGGGCGAGGGCGGCGGGGCGCGCCTCGGGCGGTGCTTCGGCCGGCTCGGGGCCCGGCTCAGGGACCTTGGGTACAGGGCCCGGGGAGCCGCTGTCCGGCGCCACACCCCCGGAGCCATTCGCCGGAACGTCACGGCGCTCCGGCACCGTCAGCGCCGTCGCGGCCGCCACTCCGAGCTCGGCCAGGACCGCGTCGATGTCCCCGACCTGCTCCCCGGGGCTGCCCAGCAGGGCGATCGGCGCGCCGACGTCGACCTGGGTTCCGGCCGGGACCAGGAGGCGCAGGACGACTCCGGGAGTTTCGGCCTCGACCTCGACGACGGCCTTGTCCGTCTCGACCGAGGCGATCGGGTCGGCGGCCTCGAAGCGAGCCTCGTCCGCGACGAACCACTCGTGCAGAACCGCTTCGGTCACGTTCGCCGCCACTTCGGGCATCCGCAGCACGTTCGCCATCTCAGAACCTCGTCATCTCGCGCAGCTTGGCGGCGACTTCGTCGCTCTGGGCGATCGCGGCCCGCTCCAACACCTTGCTGATGCTGGGAGAGGCCTCTCCGCCCGTGACACGCTCCACCGGGTGGTCCAGCCAGTCGAAGAGCCGCCGCTGGATCTCGTCGGCGAGCCATCCGCCGTACGACGTGCCGAGGGCGCCCTGCTCGGCGATGAGGACCCGGCCGGTCTTCCGTACGCTCGTCTCGATGGTGTCCCAGTCGATGCTCGCCCGGTCCAGCCACCGCAGATCGATCACCTCGGCGTCGACGGAACCGAGCCGGTCCACCGCGTCGAGCACATATCCGACCATCGCCAGGTACGAGATCACCGTGACCTCCGAACCGGAGCGCCGCACCGCGGCCTTACCGACGGGAAGGCAGTAGTCCAGATCGTCCACAGGACCGGGTCCCGTGGCGCCGTAGAGGTCGACGTGTTCGAGGACCACCACCGGATCGTTGCAGCGCAGCGCGCTGTTCATCAGCCCGACGTAGTCGAAGGGGGTGGTCGGGGCGACGATGCGCCAACCGGGCGCGGTGGCGAACACCCCGGCCGGGTCCATCGAGTGCTGCGAACCGTACCCGGTGCCCATGGCGACCTTGCTGCGCAGGACGAACGGGACGTCGCCACCGCCGCCGAACATGTGACGCGCCTTGCCGATCTGGTTGAACAGCTGGTCCGCGGCCACCCACATGAAGTCGGCGTACATGAACTCCACAACCGGCCGGAACCGGCCGTCCAGCGCGATCCCGCCGCCCAGCCCGGCGAAGGCGTTCTCGCTGATCGGGGTTCCCAGGACCCGGTCGGGGAAGCGCTCCTTCAGCCCGCGAGTGGCGCCGTTGGTGCCGCCGTTGAGGCGGTGCACATCCTCGCCCATGACGACCACGGACTCGTCGGTCTCCATCCGGCGGCCCAGGACGGCCGCGACGGCGTCGACGAGCCGCTGCTCGGCCACCTCGCCGGGGAAGGAATCCAGGTCGGCGAAGCGCGCGTCGTGGAACTCGCTGAGATCCCCGCGGATCCCGACGTCCGCGAACGCCGGGTCGGGCCACTCCGCGGGCCTGATCCTGCGCTGCCCGGGCTTGCCGTCGGGGAGCGGCTCCAGCAGTACGTCGCCGGTCTCGGCCATGACCTGTGCGGCGTGGGCGGACACCGCGGCGATCTCCTCCGGCGTCATGATGCCGCGCCGGGCCAGATGGGCGGAGACCTGCTCGATGGGGTCGCGGGCGCGCCAGTGCTGTTCCTCCTCCTTGGAGCGGTAGCCGAAGGAGGAGCCGGGGAAGCCGCCGTTCTGGTGGAAGTAGCGGTAGGTGTCCGCCTCGATCATCGTGGGGCCGTGTCCGGACCGCATATGGGCGACGGCCTCCCGCATGGCGAGGTGGACCGCGAGGGGGTCCATCCCGTCGACCTTCCAGCTCGGGATGGCGAATCCGAGCCCGCGGGCCGAGAGCCGCGGTTCGCCCGTCGCCTCGGCGACGTTGGTGGAGACCGCGTACAGATTGTTCTCGATGAAGAAGCAGACGGGCAGCCGCCAGGCGGAGGCGAGGTTGAAGGTCTCCAGCGTGGACCCGATGTTGACGGCGCCGTCCCCGAAATAGGTGACGGCCACGTCCTCGGTGCCCGCCTGGCGGGCGGCCCAGGCGTACCCGGCGGCCATCGGGACGCCGCCGCCGACGATGGCGTTGGTCCCCACCGCACCCGCCTCGTGCCACTGGAGATGCATCGAGCCGCCGCGCCCGTGACTCCAGCCCCGGTCCAGACCGCAGATCTCCGCCAGCGTACGCAGGAGAACCTCGCGTATCTCGGGGGAGAGTTCGGCGGTGGGGTCCAGGCCCTTGGGTGCGATGTGGTGGAGGGCCTTGGCGAGGAACTGATGGTGGCCGCGGTGGGATCCGTTGATGGCATCGGCGGAGGTGAGCGCGAGGACCGATCCGACCGCGCCTCCTTCCTGCCCGATGCTTGAGTGCGCCGGCCCGTGGACCAGCCCGGCGCCGGCCAGTTCGAGGACGTACTCCTCGAAGGACCGGATCAGCACGAGCTGGCCGAGCATCGTCCGCAGCAGTTCCGGGGATGCCGCATCCCAGTCCCTGTCGGTGGCGACAACCTCGACCCACGGGGATGCGGCCTTGAGCTTGCGGTGTTGGGTCACGGGCAGCCTCCTCAATCGTTTGCAGTGGCAGACTGCCACAGGATTGGATCCATTATCTAGAGATGCGCAGGGGGCAGATCAGGATTTTCCTGGCATCATGCACGGTATTCAGAGAAGCTGAGAGTCAGAAAGGATCCAATATGGCCATACCGGGATTGAAGCGGCTGGACCACATCGGGTTCACGGTGCCCGATCTGGAGGAGGCCACCCGCTTCCTCGTCGACGTCCTCGGGTGTGAGTTCCTGTACTCCCTCGGGCCGTTCCGCGGCGACGACGACTGGATGCGCGACCACCTCAACGTCCATCCCCGGGCGGAGGTACGGGAGAACCGCTTCTTCCGCTGCGGAGACCAGGCGGTCTTCGAGGTGTTCGACTACGCCGCTCCCGATCGGCGGGACGTACCGCCGAGGAACAGTGACGTCGGCGGCCACCATGTCGCCCTGTACGTGGACGACCTCGACGAGGCTGTCGCCTATCTGCGCGACCGTGGGGTCCAGGTCCTCGCCGGTCCGACACCGAGCAGGGGCCCCGCCGAGGGGAACCGCTGGATCTACTTCCTCGCCCCCTGGGGGATGCAGTTCGAGCTCGTCTCCTATCCCCATGGCAAGGCCTTCGACCGCCTCCGGCAGCAGGGACCAGCCGCATGACCATCAGCACACCGGACACCGGGAGCACACCGGACACCGGGCCGTCCCCGTCGCGCGCGGCCGCCGCGAGCCAGCGGGTGGCGGCCCACCTGCGGGATGCCATCCTCAGCGGCGCCATCGCCCCGGGGACACGGATCCGCCAGGAGGAGGTCGCCGAACGCCTGGGGGCGAGCCGGCTCCCGGTGCGGGAGGCCCTGCGCATCCTGGAGGCCGAGGGCCTGACCGAACACGAGGCCAACCGGGGCGCCCGGGTGCCCCGGCTGACCCTGCACGAGGTCGACGTCGTCTACCGGATGCGCGAACGGCTCGAACCGCTCGCGCTCGCTCAGAGCATCCCGGCCCTGGACCGGGATGCCATCGAGGGCCTGACGGAGATCCAACGGCGCATCGAGGCCACCACCGACATCGGCGAA
Organism: Streptomyces sp. NPDC087263; assembly: GCF_044744645.1. Taxonomy (NCBI): domain Bacteria; kingdom Bacillati; phylum Actinomycetota; class Actinomycetes; order Kitasatosporales; family Streptomycetaceae; genus Streptomyces; species Streptomyces sp. NPDC087263. The sequence goes on along the minus strand of NZ_JBIUYT010000014.1, from coordinate 56,729 downwards.
TTCCTCACCCTGGACCGGGAGTTCCACCTGGGGTCCTACGCGGGGTGCGGCGTCCACCAGCTCACCGCGACGGTCACCAGGCTCTGGAACTCCACCCAGCACTACCGCCGGGCGTATGTGTCGCTCAGCGGCCCGGGCCGGATGTGGGTGGTCAACTCGGAGCACCGGCTCATCCTCGACGCGGTGGAGCAGGGCGACACCGTCGACGCCGAGCGGTTTCTGAGCGGCCACATCCGCCGGACCCGGATCGAACTCGGCAGACACCCCGAGATCTTCGAGGAGACCCCGCGGTGAGACAGCACGGCGGCCCGGGGCCCGGCGGCCCGGGGCACGGCGGAGCGGGGCCGCGTCCCCTGCCGTGGTGTAGCCGATCATGACCTGTCACCTCCGGTCCGGGTCCGGCGAGCACCTCTCGTCCTGGACCGCCAGGCAGTCATCGCCGGTCCCGGTTCCGTAAGCCCCAACAGAGCCACCGGCAAAGGCGATCAGCGCCATGACCTGGGCGTTCCGCTTGCTTGATCGGCTACACCACGTGGCGGGACACGATCCGGAGCGGCGGCACTCACCACCCGACCGCGATGTACTTCGACTCCATGTAGTCCAGGACGCCCTCGTGGCCGCCCTCGCGGCCGATCCCGCTCTGCTTGGTGCCGCCGAAAGGCGCGGCGGGATCGCTGACGAGTCCCCGGTTCAGGCCGACCATGCCGGAGTCGAGCGCCTCGCCGATCCGCAGACCGCGCGCCAGATCGCCGGTGTACACGTAGGAAACCAGCCCGTACTCGGTGTCGTTGGCCAGCCGGACCGCCTCGTCCTCGTCCTCGAACGTGACGAGGGGGGCGACCGGGCCGAAGATCTCCTCGCGGAGGATCGGGGCGTCGGGCGGGACGTCCAGCAGCACGGTCGGCTCGTAGTAGAAGCCCTCGCGGTCGGGGCGCCGGCCACCGACCACCGCCCGGGCCCCGGTTGCCACTGCCGAACGGACCAGGGAGTCCACCTTCGCCACGGTGTCCTCGTTGACCAGCGGTCCGACCTCGGTCTGCGGGTCGATGCCGGGCCCGATCCGTACCGCGCTCATCCGCTGTGCCAGCCGGCGGCCGAATTCCTCGGCGACGGAGGCCTCGACGTAGAAGCGGTTGGCCGCGGTGCACGCCTCGCCGCCGTTGCGCATCTTCGCCAGCATCGCGCCGTCGACCGCGGCGTCGAGGTCGGCGTCGGCGAACACCAGGAAGGGCGCGTTGCCACCCAGCTCCATCGAGCAGTTCACCACCTGGTCGGCGGCCTCCTTGAGGAGAACCCGCCCGACCTCGGTGCTGCCGGTGAAGGACAGCTTGCGCACCCGGGGGTCATGGAGCATGGCGGACACCACCGCGGACGAACGGCGGGAGGGCAGCACGTTGACCACCCCCGCCGGCACCCCGGCCTCCTCAAGGATCGCGGCCATCGCCAGCGCCGTGAGCGGGGTGTCGCTGGCCGGCTTGAGCACGACGGTGCACCCGGCGGCCAGAGCCGGACCGATCTTGCGAGTGGCCATCGCGGCCGGGAAGTTCCACGGCGTGACCAGCACCGCGATCCCGACGGGCTGCTGGACGACCAGAATCCTGTTCGTCCCCGACGGCGCGGTCAGCACCGTCCCGTACGTCCGGACCGCCTCCTCGGCGTACCAGCGGAAGAACTCCGCCGCGTAAGCCACCTCGCCCCGCGCGTCGGGGAGCGCCTTGCCGTTCTCCAGCGTCACCAGTCGGGCGAGTTCCTCGGCCCGTGCCGTCATCAGCTCCCAGCAGCGCCGCAGGATCTCGGCGCGTTCCCGGGGCGCGGTCGCGGCCCAGCCGGCCGCGGCCCGCTCGGCGGCGTCGACGGCCGCGATGGCATCGGCGACCGTGCCGTCCGCCACTGTGGCGAAGGTCCGGCCCGTCGACGGATCGCGGACGTCGAAGCGGCCGCCTTCCGAGGCCGCGGTCCACTTGCCGCCGATGTACAGCTCGGTGGGCACCGCCGAGTCCGGGGTGTTGTCGTCCATGGTCGAGCACCTTTCGTACGGGAGCTGCTCAGTAGGCGTTGGCGACTCAGTAGGCGTTGGCGACGAACAGGTCCTGGGCCGGGAACAGCGTGAGGACGCGCGGGCCCTCCGGGGTGACCACGACCTCCTCCTCGATACGGGCGGCCGAGAAGCCGTCGCTCGCGGGGCAGTATGTCTCCAGGGCGAAAACCATCCCCACCTGCAACTCGACCGGTTCGCGCATGCTGTTCAGCCGGGAGATGATCGGCCGCTCGTGCAGGCCGAGCCCGAGTCCGTGGCCGAACTGGAGGCCGAACGCGGCCATCTCGTTCTCGAAGCCGAACTCCTCGGCCTTCGGCCAGACCGCCGCGACCTCGTCCGTACCCGCTCCGGCCTTCACCGTGTCGATCGCGGCGTCCATCCATCCGCGGGCCTTGGTGTACGCCTCACGCTGGGAAGCGGTGGCGCTGCCCACGCCGAAGGTGCGGTAGTAGCAGGTCCGATAGCCGTTGAAGGAGTGGATGATGTCGAAGAACGCCTGGTCGCCCGGGCGGATCAGCCGGTCGGAGAAGTTGTGCGGATGCGGGTTGCACCGCTCGCCCGAGACCGCGTTGACGGCCTCGACCTGGTCCGACCCCATCTCGTAGAGGCGCTTGTTGGCCAGGGCCACGATCTCGTTCTCGCGGATCCCGGGCTTCAGCACGTCCACGATGTCCTGGTAGACGCCGTCGACCATCGCCGCGGCCTGGGTCAGCAGCATGATCTCGTCCTGCGACTTGATCTGCCGGGCATCGAGCATCAGTTGCTGCGCGTCCACCACCCGCAGACCCTGGCGCTCCATCTCGAAGAGGAACGGGGGTTCGACGATGTCGACCCCGATCGGCGCGTCGGCGACTCCGGCGTCCTCCAGCAGCCCCTTGAGCTGGCGCACCGCCGACTCCATCAGCCCCGCGGTGGGTGCGATGGCCCCGCGCAGACCCAGCATGCCCGCATGGCAGTTGTCCGGGTCCAGCCACGGCGCGTGGAGCCGGTGGTGCCGGGCGGCGGATCCGAAGTCCCACAGCATCGGCTCACCGTCGCGGGTGAGCAGCGCGTACCGGGTCATCTTGTCCCCGAGCGCTCCACCGATCCAGGTCTGCGTCGTGTACCGGATGTTGTAGAAGTCGAAGAGCAGGAAGGCCCCGCACTCACTCGCCTCCAGGGACGCCTTGGCACGCGCGAGCCGGTACGCCCGCAGCCGGTCGAAGTCGACCCGCTGCTCGTAGTCCACGGCCATGTGTCCGGGGGCCGACATCGGGGTGACGGCCGGCCCGACGGCAGGACGGGTACTCACTTCGCCACCTCGTCGGCCGCACCGAGACCGTCGTCGACCCGCACGTTCTCCGGGCTGAGCTTGAGGCCGGAGTTCTGCGCCTGGAGATCCAGCAGGATGGCGAAGTCCTCCTCCACCCGTCCGCTGCCCACACTGGCCTGCACCAGTTGGGCGGTGGCGGCGGCGAGCGGCATGGGTACGTCCAGTTCCCTGGCCGCCGCGAGACCGAGGTCGAAGTCCTTGCGCAGCAGGACGGGTGTGAAGGTCGGTGTGTAGTCGAGGTTCACGAAGGCGGGCGCCTTGTAGCGGGTGAACGGTGACCCCATGACGCTGTTGTTGAGGAAGTCTAGAAATGCCGCGCGCGAGACGCCGCCCTTCTCCGCCAGCACCGTGATCTCGGCCAGGGACTGGGTGACCACGCCGAGGAACAGGTTGTGGCAGATCTTCACCAGCCGCGCCACGTCGCCGTCACCGGCGTAGGTCACCGACTTGCCGATCCGGCGGAGGAAGGGCTCCACCTTCTGGTACGTCTCCTCCGGCCCGGAGGCCACCAGGCTGAGCTCTCCGGCGCGGACGACCTTGCCGTTTCCGCTGACCGGGGCGGCGAGGAAGGCGACGCCGCGCTCGGTACAGGCGGCGCGGACCGACTCCGACGAGGCGGTGGAGACCGTTGAGCAGTCGACGACGATGCCCGGCACATGGCCCGGGTCGGCCAGCAGTCCGCCCTCACCGAGCAGGACCTGCTCCAGATCGGCGGGCGTCGAGACCATCGTGAACACGACGTCGAGTCCGCGGAGTTCGGCCACCGTGTCGGCGATCGCGCAGCCGTTCGCGGTCAGTGGCTCGGCCTTCGCCCGGGTGCGGTTCCACACGGTCACCGCGGCCCCGGCGTCACCCAGGCGGGCGGCCATGGCCGCTCCCATGCGCCCGGCTCCGATCCATCCGAGCCGCAGGTCCGGCAGCCGTGTCGTTGTCTCGTTCATGGGCCACTCCTGCAATCGATTGCACTTACGGGCGTCGCAGGACGCGTGACGAAGTTCCTGCAAACGACTGCAAGCTTTGCCCACACCCAACGGCGGCGTCAAGCACCGTGCGGGGTACAACTGGGGTGGAAGGGGTGGATCAAGGGGGCGCCTGGGGTCGCACCAAGTCCTGATCCATCACTGCAATCGACTGCAATTCTCCGGTAGACTCGGCTTCCAGTCGCGTCCGAGAGACCTGGGAGAGAGCCATGGCCGCCATCCCGGTCGACGGGAGAGCCCACACCGTCCGCCCTGCTCTCCTCGACGGGTGCCCCGGTCGTCCGGCTCGGACCAGGTCGGACCATGTGAGCGCGTACAGATTCGTCCCTGACAACCCCCTGGGTGTCGAAGTGCCTGCCTCCGGCCTCGCCCGCGCCCTCCACGCCCTGGCCGACCCCGTTGGCGTCGGCGTCGGCGCGAGGAGTACCCACTGATCGCGCTCGGCTCGGCGCCCAAGTGCCTTTGGGCCCCGTCGGCCGACGGGAGCGTTGCCACCAGGCCCGACGCCGGCAACGCACCTGTCGTCGAGGCGGCGGGGCGCCGGATGCAGGCCTTCGCCACCGACGACCGGCCGCCCTGCCCGGGCGCCGTCGTCAGCGGCGCGTGCGGCGACACTCTCGTCCCCGCACTACGGCGGGTCGTCCCTGCACGACGGCGGGTCGTCCCCGCACGACGGCGGGTCGTCCCCGCACTACGGCGGGACGCCAGGCACCGGGATGCCGCTCGCGCCGTGACCGCCGGCGAACTGCACCACGAGGCGGCAGCCAGGAGGAGGGCCGAGGCGGCCGCTGCGCTTCTCGGACTCGACGGCTCGCCGGCGAAGGTGCTTCTCGGGCTGGACCGTTTCCTGGCGCACGCGCTACTTGGATACGACCGTTCCCTGGCGCACGCGGTTCTTGGATACGACCGTTCCCTGGCGCACGCGCCTCTTGGACTCGACCGATCCCTGGCGAACACACTCCGCGGATACGACCGTTCCCCGGCGAAGCGCTACGCCACCCGGCTGAAGTGCCCTGGGAAGGCCTCGTCATGGAGCGGGCCGTCGAGGTCACGGAGGGGCCCGTCAAGCAGGCGGCACTCCGCGCCCTGGTCGGCCTGCGGGGCCTCCCTCTGCCGACGTCCGTGGACGGGCGGGAGCCCATCGCCCTCGCGCCGGGCTGATCTGCTCCCACGCCCTTGCCCGGCACCCCTGCGCGCCTGCCCCCTCCTGCGGACGCCACTGCGCGTCCGCACCGAAGCCCCCTAGGATTCCTCTGTGCAGAAGACAACGCTCCGGGACGTGGCTCTGGCCGCGGGCGTCCATGTCGCCACGGCGTCCAGGGCGCTCAACCCCAGCACCCGGTCGCTGGTCAACGCCGATACCGCCCGACGCGTCAGCCGCGCCGCCAAGTCCCTCGGCTACACGCCGAACCCGATTGCCCGCAGCCTGAAGACCGCGAAGTCGCTCAGCATCGGCGTGGTGCTGCCCGATCTGACCAACCCTCTGTTCCCCCCGATCGTCCGGGGCATCGACGACGTCCTCGGACCCGCCGGGTACAGCGGACTCATCGTCAACACCGACAACGACCCGGCGCGTGAGAAGGCCCAGATCGAGTCCCTTCGGTCGCGCCAGGTCGAGGGGCTCATCGTGGCCACCGCACGGTTGGACCATCCCCTGCTCGCCGAACTGCACGAGCAGGGCGTGAAGATGGTGTTGGTCAACCGCCGCACCGAGCATCTCGACGTCCCCGCCGTCACCCCGGACGACGCGACCGGGATCGCGCTGGCCGTCGGCCACCTCGCCCGGCTCGGCCATCGCCGGATCCTCCACCTCGCCGGACCGCCCACCACCTCCACGGGGGTCACCCGCGCCAGAGCCTTCCGCAACGCCGTACGTGAGTACGGCCTCGAAGAGGACCCCGCGCTCGTCGTGCCCTGCGACTTCTGGGCCGAGGCCGAGGGAGCCCGCGCGCTGCGTGAGGTCCTGGACGCCGGCACGGACTTCACCGCCGTGATAGCGGGCAACGACCTGCTCGCCCTGGGTGCCTACGACGTCTGCGCCGAGCGCGGTGTCACCTGCCCGGACGACATCAGCATCGTCGGGTACAACGACATGCCCTTCCTCGACAAGCTGAGCCCCCCGCTGACCACGGTCGCCGTCCCGCACCAGCAGATCGGCGTCGAAGCAGCCCGGATGCTGCTGGAGGCACTCGACGGGCCCGCCCGCCCGGCGCGCTCGGTGCTGCTGCCGGTCTCCCTCGTCGTCCGCGCGTCGACGAAGGAACCGGCAGGGAGCTGACCACTCAGTCCCTATATGTGCTTCCGGTGGTCGGCCGGATCGAGGGATGCGTGTGCGCCCCCTGCGGCCGCGGCGGTGGTTCCAAGGGTCGGCGACGGGGCTTGGACCGCGACCGGGCGGTGGTTGTCGTGAAGGCTGTCGTGAAGGTGACACTGCCGGTGACAGTCTCCGTGGGGGTAGCGTCAAGGGGGATCTGGCTGGTCAGAGCCGTGCACCACAGGCTGGGCCCATGACGACCGCCACGACCGCTACGACCGCCACGACCGCTGCCACCGGGCAGCCACCCGCCACCCCAATGACCGGACGCCAGGTCTCCGCTCTCGTGGTGCTTCTCGCGTCCCAATTCATGATGGCCGCCGACTTCTCGGTGCTGAATGTCGCACTGCCCCGCGTGGGAGTGGACCTCGGGTTCACCGCGGGAAACCTACAGTGGATCACGACCACGTTCGCCCTGTGCGCGGCGGGATGCACGCTGGTCTTCGGCCGTGTCGGTGACTATCTGGGGCGTCGGCGGATCTTCATCGCCGGCATGGCGGTGCTGGCTGTTGCCTCCCTCGTCGGCGGCATCGCCACCTCACCCGAGCTGCTGCTGGTGGCGCGCACCCTCCAGGGGCTGTCCACCGCGGCCGTCACACCGGCGGCGCTGGCCCTGCTCACCACCGCCTTCACCGAACCCTCGCTGCGCAACAAGGCGCTCGGACTCAACGGCGTGATGATGAGTTCCGGATTCACGGTCGGGGCGGTCCTCGGCGGGGTGCTGACGGATCTGCTGTCCTGGCGCTGGGCCTTCTTCATCAACATTCCCGTAGCCATCGCGGCGATCGTCGTCGTGCCGCTCGTCGTCCAGGAGAGCAAGGGCGAGAGCCGTAGCCGCATCGATCTGCCCGGTGCGCTCCTCATCACCGTGGGGCTCTTCGCCGGGATCTACGGCATCACGCGCGCCGGTGAGGACGGGCTGGACGCCGTATCGGTCGGCAGTATGGTCGCCGGCCTCGTTCTGCTGGGTTCCTTCTGGAGCGTGGAGAGCCGCAGGGCCGATGCCCTGGTGCCCGTACAGGTGCTGCGGAAGCCGGAGGTCGCTTTCGGCAATCTGGCCGCACTGTTCATCTTCGGCGGCGAGACCGCGCTGATTTTCTTCACCGGCCTGTACGTCCAGAACGTACTCGGACTTTCGTCGCTGGTTACGGGCCTGGTTCTGGTCGGTATCGGGGTGGGCCAGATTCTCGGTGGACTGATCGGTCCGCGTGTTCTCGAGCGGGTTCCGCCGCGTGCGATGCTCGGCATCGCCCTGCTGGGACAGGGGCTGTTCATGCTGCCCGGCATCTGGATGACGGCACACACCGGCTGGCTGGTGCCGCTCATCGCCACCCAGTTCGTGAACGCGATCTTCTCCATGCTGGCGATGCTGTCCTTCATGGTCATCTCGACCTCGTCCGTCGACACGGACATGCAGGGAATGGCCACCGGTATGGCCACGCAGAGCCAGCAGGTCGGCATGGCCATCGGAATTCCCCTGTTGAGCGCGGTCTTCACCGCGAGCATCGGACACGGCTCGGTGGGCGTAGCCGAGGAACTGTCCGGTATCCACCTGGCCATCGGCGTGGCGGCGTTCGCGCAGATCGCCGTCGGGGTCCTCCTCTGGCTTGCCCTGCGCAGGCGGCCCCGGCAGCAGCAGGTGTGACGACCGGATCTCACCGCAGGCCGGGGAGGCGGTCCGCCTCCCCGGCCTGCGTCGGCGGTGGTGGAGATCCGAGGCGAACTTGCCGGAGTGGTCCGGCACTTCGACAATTGAAGGGTGGAGCACATCGTGAACACGGACCTGGGCGGTTACCTGCGGCAGATGCGCGAGCGCATCCGGCCTGAGCAGGTCGGGCTCGAGAACCGCAGATCGCGGCGGGTTCCCGGGCTGCGGCGCGAGGAGGTGGCCGCGATGGCCGGTGTGAGTCAGACGTACTACACCCGGCTCGAGCAGTCACAGACCGCACATGCTTCGCCTCAGATCCTGCTGGCCATTGCCCGTGCCCTGGAGTTGGGCCCCGACGAGCAGGCGTATCTGCTCAAGATCGGCACCTCGGTTCAGGCCCCGCAGCAGCAGGCGCCGCGGACCGATCAGCTGAGCCCCTCCACCAGAATGCTGGTGGGGTCGCTCGGTAACGCGGCTGTGGCCGTGCTGAACTACCGGTGCGACATCCTCGCGTGGAACTCCCAGTACCACAGATTGTTCGCACCCCATCTGGACTTCGGCCTGCCGGAAATCGCCGAGGAGCGTCCCAATCTCATCAAGCTGAACTTCCTCGATGAGAACGTCCGGGCGCTGTACGGTGATTGGTCCATGGAATCGCAGTCCAATGTGACCTATCTGCGGTTCATCTGCGGTAATCACCGGCACGATGCGCAGTTGGCCGGATTGATCGGCGAACTCACCATTCAGAGTGAGGAGTTCGCGGAACTCTGGTGCCGTCAGCGGGTGGCGAACTGTATCGAGGGAACCAAGCTCTTCGACCACCCCGTTGTGGGGGAACTCGAGTTGATGTACCACTCCGCGGATCTGCAGGACGGGAATATTCTGAAGTTCTACCACGCGGTGCCCGACTCCCCGCACGAGGCGGCATTGCAACTCCTCACGGTGGACCTGGATTCGGTCCGCTCACGCTGAGCCGAGCTGCGCGCCGAACCGGGCCGCGTGCTGTCCGGGAACTGACGGGCCGGGGCGGCGTACCGAAAGTGGCCTCGGCCCGTTCATCGAGCAGCACGCAGCACGCAGCACGCAGCACGCAGCACGCAGCACGCAGCACGCAGCACGCAGCACGCAGCACGCAGCACGCAGCCGCGCAGCACGCAGCCGCGCAGCACGCAGCACGCAGCACGCAGCCGCGCAGCCGCGCAGGAAACGGAGACGGACTGTCTCTGTTTTTCCGGTCAGTACGGGCCCACGCTCGCCGGCCGAGGCCAAGGCGCCGTGTCCACCACCGACTGCCGCCAGGTGCGGAGTTGGCGTGGCATACCGCTGGCCACCACCGCGCGGACGACGTTCTCCTCGCCGGTGCTGCCGCCGTAGACCGCCACGAAGCGGCGTTCCGCGAGGGAGCCCTCGACCACGGTGAACTCGCGGTCCGCGCTCGGGAGGCCGTACGACTGGAGTTTGAGGTCGTACTGGTCGGACCAGAAGTACGGGATCAGCGGGGTTTCGGTGGGAGCGGTCCCGGCGAGGGCCCGGCCGACGATCCGGCCGTGGTCCGTGGCCGTCATCCGGTGTTCGACCCGGTGGTGTCGGCCGGTGCGGGGGTCGCGCCAGGCGGCCACGTCGCCGACGGCGAACACTCCGGGCAGGACCTGGCCGTGTTCGTCGCACAGCACGCCGTTGCCGAGCGGGATGCCGGAGCCGGCCAGCCAGCCGACCTCGGGTTTCGAGCCGATGGCGACGAGGACGGCATCGGCGGGCACGGTGGTGCCGTCGTCGAGTTCGACCTCGCGGACCCGTCCCTCCCGACCGTGCAGCGCCCGTACGCCCGTACCGCAGCGCAGGTCGACGCCGTTGTCGCGGTGCACGTCGGCCAGCATGCCGCCGACCTCCGCGCCCAGCGCCCGGAGCAGCGGCAGCGGCTGCGGGTCGGCGAGGGTGACGTCGACGCCGAGGCCGCGGGCGACGGCGGCGACCTCGGCGCCGAGGAAACCGGCGCCGATGACGACGAGCCGGCGGGCGGTGCGCAGTTCGGTGCGCAGCCGCAGTGCGTCACGCAGGCCGCGCAGGATGTGGACGCCGCCCAGGTCGTGCCCGAAGGGCAGCCGTGCGGGGGTCACTCCGGTGGCGATGACCAGGGTGTCGTAGGTGAGGGAGGAGCCGTCGGCCAGTGCCACGGTCCGTGCCGCGGTGTCCACGGCGCTCGCCCGTACGCCGAGCCGCAGGTCGAGGGCGAGTTTGTCGAGGTCGGCGCGGGGGCGCAGGGTCAGCCTGTCGGGCTCCCAGTCCCCACTGAGCAGTTGCTTGGACAGCGGGGGCCGGTCGTACGGCTCCTCGGGTTCCTCTCCGACGAGCACGATCTCGCCGGTGTAGCCCTGGGTGCGGGCGCTCTGGGCGGTCGTCAGTCCGGCGGCCGAGGCCCCGACGACGACCACGCGTCCGGACGTGGTCATCTCACTCCTCGTGGAGGGTGATGGCGAGCGCGGGGCAGAGCTGCGCGGCTTCCCGTACGGCCTCGTACCGGTCCTCGGGCGGTGCTTCGTCCAGCATGACGACGATGCCGTCCTCGTCCCGCTGGTCGAAGACGTCGGCGGCTGCGAGCACGCACTGCCCGGCGGCCACGCACTTGTCCTGGTCGATCTCGATCTTCATGTGGGGGGTGGATCCTTTCGGGATGGGGTTCTTCACCAAGTCACGGTGGGGTTCTTCACCAGGTGACGGGCAGTTCGGAGATGCCGTAGACGCCGGTCTGCCGGCGGAAGGCGATCTCCTCGTAGGGGACTGCCACCTTCAGGTCGGGGAAGCGCCGGAAGAGCGTGGGCAGCGCGATCTGCAGTTCGGCGCGGGCGAGGGGCTGGCCGAGGCACTGGTGGACGCCGTAGCCGAAGGCGAGGTGGTTGCGGGCGGAGCGGCTGAGGTTGAGCTCGTCGGGGAGGTCGAAGACGGCGGGGTCGCGGTTGGCCGACTGAATCGGGATCACCAGGCCGTCTCCGGCCTTGACGGTGACACCGCCGATCTCGAAGTCCTCAAGGGCGATCCGGCGTAGGCCGTTGTGCACGATCGTCAGGTAGCGCAGCAGTTCGTCCACCGCGGCCGGCACCGACTCGGGCTCGGCGAGCAGGTGGTGCAGCTGGTCGGGGTTGCGCAGCAGCGCGACGGTGGACAGGCCGATCATGTTGGCGGTGGTCTCGTGCCCGGCGACCAGCAGCAAAGTGCCCATGCCCGCGGCCTGTTCGGGGGTGAGTTCGCCGGTCCGGATCCGCCGCACGACGAGTTCGCTGAAGAGGTCGTCTCCCGGGTTGTGGTCCTTCTCCTTCAACAGCCCGAGCAGGTAGTCCAGGATCGCGTCGCGGGCCGCGGTGGCCTCCTCCAGGGTGGAGGTGAGGTCGACCAGCACCTTGGAGTTCCGCTGGAACACCTCACGTTCGGCGTAGGGCACGCCGAAGAGCTCGCAGATGACGAGTGAGGGGAAGGGCAGCGCGAAGTTCTCGATCAGGTCGGCGGGCCGGGGCTGCTCGGCCAGCTCGTCGAGGAGCTGGTCGGTGAGCTGCTGAAGCCGGGGGCGCATCGCCTCGACGTTCTTGAGCATGAAGGTGCGGGTCAGCATGCGCCGGAACAGGCCGTGGTCCGGATCGTCCATGGTGATGAAGAAGCCGGGGGCCCGGGTCGCGTTGCCCGCGCGGGGGGTCGGGAAGCCCTCGCGGGTGATGTCGGAGCTTGCCGCGGGGTGGGCGAGTACGGACCGGATGTCGTCGTAGCGGGTCACGAGCCAGTGGACGGGCCCGTGCGGGAGGGCGATCCGGCGGATCGGTCCCTCGGTGCGCCAGTGCGCGAATTCGCCCGGCGGATCAAGAGGGGAAGTGCCCCGGTCGGTGGGCAGTGTGGGGGGTGCGAGACCGGTGTCGGGCAAGGCAGTACCTCCAGGCTCTGGTGAGCGCGTGGTTCCTCGGACCAGTTGGCTAACGGTGTTAGGCAACTGTCGTCAGAGTACTCCCTTCTTTGCCAAGGCAAGGTCGCTATCCGGCCAAGAGTGCGGTCACCAGGTCGTCCGCGAGGGCCGGCATGTCATCCGGGGTCTGATGGACGGGCAGCGCGACCCGCAGTGTGGTGATGCCGTGCAGCGCGGTCCACAGCAGGGCCCCGCGGCGGTCGGCGTACATCCGGGCGGGGGCGCCGTCGGCGGAGCCGGCGCGGGGTGTGCCGGCGTCGCTGAACGGGTGGGGCTCCAGCTCGAACCCGCAGGCCGCGAAGGCCCGGGCCCACACGTTGATCAACTTCATCACGGGGTGCCCGGCGAACCGCTCCACCGGCAGCGCGGACTGCTCGACCCCGAACATCAGCCGGTAGCGTGCCGGGTTCTCCAGTGCGAACCGTCCGTACCACAGGACCATCGCCCGCAGCGCGCCCTCCGGATCGTCCGCCGGATGCCGCTCGCCCACCGCGCGCAACTCCGCGATGAACTCCCCGTATGCCTTCTCCATCAGCGTCGCGACCAGTTCGGCGCGGTCCTTGAAGTGCAGGTAGATGCTCGGCGGAGCGATCCCGACCTCCCGGGCCACGGCCCGCAGCGACAGGGCATCCTCGCGCCCGGCCTCCCCGAGCAGCCGCTCCGCCGCGCGCAGGATCTCCTCCCGCAGTTTGCCCCCCTCGCCCCAGCGATTGGGTGTACGGGCCTTCGGCTCCCCCGCCATGACATCTCCTTCCGATCCTTCCGACCCTTCCGGCCCGCACATCATCCATGACCGGCAGGGGCCCCGCCTGGGGCCGGAGCGGCCGCGAGGACCTGGTTTCTCCGAAGTTCGCCGAGGCGGAAATTGGCATCAATCAGTTCGAACGGACCTTTCAGGCAAGGGTATTGATTCCGGGCCCGCTGATCTCAAACCATCGGCATGGTGAATTCTCGGCCATTGGGCAGCCGCTCGGGGCCCGGTGGCCACCGGCATCCCTCCGCTCCTGAAACGTCATCACTTCTTCATGGGTGCGGCAGCGCGAGGACGTCCTGAACTGCTATTCATGGGGGCTAATTCATCTGCCATGGAGAGGTATTTCCGTGCGTTCATTAAGGGTACTTTTCACCGTCCTGCTGGCATTCGTCGGGGCGGTCACGATATCGAGCTCGGCTCAGGCGGCCGAGGGCAAGTACGTGGCTCTGGGTGACTCGTACGCCGTCGCCCCCGGGACCCGGACGTACGACGACGCCGTCAACGACCTGTGCAGACGGGGCCCACTGGCCTACTCCCGGCTGTGGGCGGCCCAGCACCCGTCGGTCGCCTATGTGGAGGCGTCGTGCTCCGGCGCGACCACGGCCGACCTGATCAACACGCAGATTCCCCAACTGACGGCGGACACCACGTTGGTGACGATTCAGGTCGGCGGCAACGACGTCGGTTTCGTCGATGTGCTGGCGAACTGCGTCCTCACCATCGACGACCAGGACTGTGTCGACGGAGTCGAGGCGGCGAAGCAGGCCACACAGACCACTCTGTCGACCGCGCTGGCGCAGACGTACGCGGCGGTGCGGGCCAAGGCGCCCAATGCGCGAGTCATTGTCATCGGTTATCCGCGGTTCTACACCATCAGCGGGACCTGCGGAATTTTCGGATTGAGCGACACCGAACGAAGGGCCGTGAACTCGGCGGCCGACACCCTGGCAGGTGTCATGTCCGCCCGTGCGGCGGAGGCCGGTTTCACATTCCTGGACGCCCGGCCGGTATTCGACCCGCACACCATCTGCTCGACGGGCACCGTCTGGCTGACCAGCCTTGAATGGGACAAACTCAACGAGTCCTACCACCCGAATGTGGCGGGTCACCGCGACGGCTATCTCGCCGCGTTGAACGCCCTGACCGGATGACCCGGATGACCCGGATGACCCGGATGGCCGGGCGGGCTGGATAGAGGTACCGGGTGAGGGCGTTCCGCCGAGTCGGCGGAACGCCCTCACTGCCCTCCCGGTGTCCGGTCGGCGCGACGCCGCCTCAGTGCCGCCGAGCCGGCAGCGTTCTCGCGACAGCCGCCTGCCGGACGTCCGGGCCCTGCCCCTCCTCCACCCGCCACAGCGAGTTCTGGAGCACGCGGCCCAGCGTCCAGGCCCGAGCGCGCTCGCGGTCCGCACCCAGGGTCTCCGTCAGCAGGTCGAAGCGCCGCAGGAGGTGTCCCTCTTCGAAGCGGTTCCAGAGGGCGGGGAGCAGGTCGAAGGCGGGGTCTCCGGCGAGCGGTTTCGGGTCGATGGCCAGCCAGGGTTCGCGGTCGGCTGCGAGGATGTTCTCGAAGTGCAGGTCCCAGTGCAGGAGGCGGTCGCCGGGTTCGTCCGCGACCTCGCGCAGCGCGGCGGCGCAGTTCCGCAGCAGTCGGCGGTCGTCCTCGTCGGCCGACGCCGCCAGCGCGGCCGGCAGGCGGTCGAACATGTCCGCCGTCAGCTCTCCGAGGCGTCGCAGCTCCGCCGGTGCCGGCAGCGATGTCAGCCGGGCGAGCAGGTCCGCGAGGATCGAGGTCGCCTTCATCACATCCGGTACGGCGGCCAGTGGGCGGTCCTCGTCGAGCCGTTCCAGGAGCATCGTGCCGGTGTCCGGATCGTCGTCCAGCAGTCGTACGACACCGTCGCCGCCCCAGGTCCGCAGAGCCAGGGCCTCGCCGGCCGTCTCCTCGTCGAGGTCCTGGAGTTTCAGGGCGGCCCGTGTCCCGTCGCCGCGCACCACCGGCAGCACGACCGCGACCTGCCCGCTCATCGGCCGCCCCTCCTGCCGCAGTCCCCACCGCTCCAGAAACTCCGCCCCCCGCTCCAGCAGCCGGGCGTCCCGCACCATCACAATCACCCCATGAGTCGAGTTCCACGCGCCGCCTGGTCGTACATCAGCCGTGCCCCGGGAACGTACATCTGGCTGCTGGTCCTCTTCGTCACGACCGTGGCCGTGCACCAGATGTCGCCGGAGTTCGAGCAGGAGTTCCTGCGGCAGCGGTCCACCAACATCCACGAGCTGTCGAGCAACCCGATCCGGGTGCTCTTCTCCAGCGCGATGTGGATCGACGGCGGGTACTGGCTGCCGTACGCCTTTCTGTACACGGTTTTTCACGCCCAGGCGGAGCACTGGCTCGGTACCGCGCGGTGGCTGGCGGTCTGTGTGGCCGCGCACGTCCTGGCGACGCTGATCAGCGAGGGGGCGCTGCTGCTGGCGATCCGGCACGGGGTGGCGCCGCAGTCGGCGGTCAACACCCTGGACATCGGGGTGAGTTACGCGCTGGCGGGGGTGATCGCGGTGCTGACGTACCGGATCGCGGCGCCCTGGCGGTATCCGTACGTGGCGATCGTGCTCCTCGTGTACGGGGTGCCGCTGGCGGCCGGGCGCACCTTCACCGATCTCGGGCATTTCACCTCGGTGCTGATCGGTCTGGCCTGCTATCCGCTGGTCAGAGGGCGCGGAAAAGCATGGAATCCGAAGGAGACACTGGCCGCCCTCAGGCGTTAACGTCCCGGCCATGAGCAGCAGCACGGTCAATGGCGGCATCTCCTTCTGGTATGCCGACGACGGCTTCCCCGCACCGCGCGAGCCGCTGCCCGGTGACGCCTCCGCGGACGTCGTCATCGTCGGCGGCGGCTACACGGGACTGTGGACCGCGTACTACCTGAAGAAGGCGGCGCCCTTCCTCCGGATCACCGTCCTGGAGCAGAAGTTCTGCGGGTACGGCGCCTCGGGGCGTAACGGCGGCTGGCTCTACAACGGCATCGCGGGGCGCGACCGGTACGCGAAACTGCACGGCAAGGAGGCGGCCGTACGGCTTCAGCGGGCCATGAACGAGACGGTCGGCGAAGTGGTGCGGGTCGCCGCGGCCGAGGGCATCGACGCCGACATCCATCAGGGCGGCGTACTCGAAGTGGCCTACACGCCCGCTCAGCTGGCCCGGCTGAAGGCCTTCCACGAGCACGAACTGTCGTACGGGGAGAAGGACCGCGAGCTGTACGGCGCGGTGGCGACCGCCGAGCGGATCCGGGTCGCGGACGCGGTGGGCTCCACCTGGACGCCGCACGGGGCACGGCTGCACCCCGTGAAGCTGGTCAAGGGGCTGGCCGCCGCGGTCGAGGCGCTCGGCGTCACCCTCCACGAGCAGACGCCGGTCACGGAGATCCGGCCGAAGCACGCGGTGACTCCGTACGGCACGGTCCGCGCGCCCTACGTCCTGCGCTGCACGGAGGGCTTCACCGCCTCGCTCAAGGGGCAGAAGCGGACCTGGCTGCCCATGAACTCGTCGATGATCGCGACCGAGCCGCTGACCGCCGAGCAGTGGGAGACCATCGGCTGGGAGGGGCGCGAGACCCTGGGCGACATGGCGCACGCGTACATGTACGCCCAGCGCACCGCCGACGGCCGGATCGCGCTCGGCGGCCGCGGAGTCCCGTACCGCTTCGGCTCACGCACCGACAACGACGGCCGTACGCAGCCCGCGACCGTCGATGCGCTGCGCGAGATCCTCGTGCGCTTCTTCCCCTCGCTGGCCGGTGTGGGGGTGGAGTACGCCTGGTCGGGCGTCCTCGGCGTGCCCCGCGACTGGTGTGCCACGGTGACCCTGGACCGTTCGACGGGGCTCGGCTGGGCCGGCGGCTACGTCGGTTCCGGCGTCGCCACCACCAACCTCGCCGCCCGTACCCTGCGCGACCTCGTCCAGCGGGACTCCGGGCAGTCCGGCGAGACGGAACTGACCGGCCTGCCCTGGGTCGACCACAAGGTGCGCAAGTGGGAGCCGGAGCCCTTCCGCTGGATCGGCGTCCACGGCATGTACGCCACCTACCGCACGGCCGACCGCCGCGAACTGACCACGCACAGCGCGGAGTCGTCGCGACTGGCCAGGGTGGCGGACCGGGTGGCGGGGCGGCACTGACCCCGTATGCGCGCGGCTTGTGTACGTATGTGACACTGCCGCCATGATTCGCCCAGCCACCCCCGCCGATGTCCCCGTCATCCACGCCCTGGTGCGTGAGCTCGCCGAGTACGAGAAGGCGCTGGAGGAGGCGCGGGCCTCTGTGGAGCAGTTGCGGGAGGCGCTGTTCGGGGAGCGTCCCGCCGCGTTCGCGCATGTCGCCGAGGACGCGGCGGGGGAGGTGGTCGGGTTCGCGCTGTGGTTCCTGAACTTCTCGACGTGGCGCGGGGTGCACGGGATCTACCTGGAGGACCTGTACGTACGGCCCCAGGTGCGCGGCGGCGGGCACGGGAAGGCGTTGCTGACCGAACTGGCGCGGATCTGTGTGGAGCGCGGGTACGAGCGGCTGGAGTGGTCGGTGCTGAACTGGAACCGGCCGGCCGTCGAGTTCTACGAGGCGCTGGGCGCGCGGCCGCAGGACGAGTGGACGGTGTACCGGCTGACGGACGACGCACTTGCGAGGCTGGGCTCACGGGACTGACCGTTGATCACGGTTCCAGTACCACCTTGCCGACGGTGCCCCGGTTCTCCAGGGCGCGGTGCGCGGCTGCGGCCTCGGCGAGTGGGAAGCGGGTGACGGCCGGGGTCAGACGGCCGGCGGCGGCTTCGGCGAGGGAGCGCAGCTCCAGGGTGTGGACGGGGTTGGGGCCGCCCGCCTTCCGCATCATCGCGACCCCCAGGACCTCCTGGGAGACGCCCTCGACGAGCAGCGGGGCGCCGCCGTCACGCAGGCCCCCGCCGGACCAGCCGAAGACGAGGTGCGTGCCGCCGGGGCCCAGCAGGGCGACGGACTCGCGGGCCGCGTCACCGCCCACCCCGTCGAAGACGACGGTTGCCTTCGCGCCGCCGAGGAAGGCGCGGACCTTCTCCGGCCAGTCCGGGTCCTTGTAGTCGACGGCCAGGTCGGCGCCGTTCCGCTGCACGCGGGCCACCTTCTCCGGGCCGCCCGCCAGCCCGATCACGGTGGCGCCCGCGTGCCTGGCGTACTGCACGAGGAGGGTGCCGATACCGCCTGCTGCCGCCGGGATCACGACCACGGAGTCGGGGCCGAGCTCGGTGAACTGCAGGATCCCCATCGCCGTACGCCCGGTGCCGATCATCGCGACGGCCTGCGCGAAGTCCAGGTTCCCGGGGATCTCGTGGAGGCGGTCGACGTCGACGACCGCCAGCTCGGCGTAGCCGCCGGGGGCGAAGCCCAGGTGCGCCACGACGCGCTTGCCGAGCCAGAGGTCGGCCACGCCCTCGCCGAGGGACTCGACGGTGCCGGCGATCTCGCGGCCGGGGATCGTGGGCAGGGCGGGCAGCTCCGGGAGCGGGCCGCGGATGCCCGCCCGGATCGCGGTGTCGAGAAGGTGAACGCCCGCCGCGGCGACGGCGATACGGACCTGGCCGGGCCCCGGCTCGGGGTCCTCGGTCCGCTCGTACGAGAGGTTTTCGGCAGGACCGAAGGCGTGCTGGCGGATGGCGTGCATGGTGGGCTCCGTCGTCTATTGGCCGTCATCCATTGGCCGTCGTCTGTTGACCGTTGTCTGTAGGCCGTCGTTGTTGTCTGTCGTTGTCGTCTGTCGTCCGTTCGTTGTGGGCTCAGCTTTTGACCTCAAGCTCGCTTGAGGTCAAGTCGTTGCCGGACCTTGAGTGCCAGGGTCACGGCTTCGAGCGCGCTGTTGAAGGAGACCTCCGAGAGCACTCCCGGGGCGGCGACCTGGTCGCCCACGAGGTAGACGCCGTCGCCGCGGTCGATGGCGGGGCGGTCGCGCCAGCTGGTGCCGGGCAGGTCGACCGCGCCGGTACGGCCGTTCGCGGTGGCCTCGCGCCGCCAGGTCACGCGCTCGCGCCAGCCGTCGAAGGCGAGGTCGAGCAGGTGCTCGGCGCGGGCGACGCCATCGGCCCGGGACTCGTGCGGGGCGATCGGGATCTGCCCCTGGACGAGCTGCTCGCCGGCCGGGGCGAGGCTGCGGTCCTGCGCGGTGAACCTCTCGATCCAGCCGGGTGAGTCCAGGTCGGAGACGGCGAACGCGTCGCCGCGCCGGGTGCGGACGGCCAGGTCGATGAGGGCGGTACGGCCGCTCGCCCAGGTCAGCGAGTCGTCCTTGAGGAGGCGGCGGGCGGAGTCGAGGGAGGTGGCGACGATGACGGGACCATCCTGGGGAAGCGCGTCGACCCTCGCCAGGGTCTCCATCCGGACGCCGAGATTCCAGGCGCGGGCCGCCATCCGGTCGATGACGGACGCCCAGCCACCCCTCGGGTAGTGCGCCTCCGGAGGCAACTTCGTGGCGCGGCGCAGGCGTTCCTGCACGAAGGCGGCGGAGAGGGAGCCGGGGTCGTGGTGGAAGAGGGCGACTGCGGAGTAGTGCGCCGCCGCCCGGGCGCCCTCCTCGCCGGCCTGTTCCGTGGCCCAGGTCATGAAGTCGACGTCCACGGGCGCCTGTCGGGACGTACGGCGCAGCAGCTTGAGCATCGCGAAGGGCGGGGTCCGGCGAAGGGCGCCCTTGTGGTGGAGCCTGAGGCGGGCCGCTTCCAGAGCCGGGATCGGGGCGAGCGGACCGAGCAGGTTGCGTTGCCTGAGCCAGGTCCAGTGCGGGCCGCCGCTGTAGAGGGCGTGCGGCCCTTCGTTGGTCTTGTAGCGGCCCTCGGCGGTGCGGGCCCGGCCGCCGAGCGTGTGGTGGGCCTCGTACACGGTGACCTTGGCACCGGTCTCGGCGGCTGTGACAGCGGCGGTGAGTCCGGCGAAGCCGCCGCCGATGACGGTGATGTGGGGCATGGCTGGGGTCTCCCTCTGCTCCGGGGGCGTTGTCTTCTGCCGTGACGACTGATCGAGGGGGCCGGAATGTGACATGGGGAGGGGAAAACGCAGGTCGGGGCCGTTGTCAGTGGTGGGGTGCACGATGGGGGGCATGGTGCGGAAAGCGGCGGGCGGGGCGAAGAGGCTGGTCAAGGGTGCGCGGCGGCCGGAGGTGCGGTTGCCGCCCCTGGAGCCGTACGGCGGTGCGGGGCTGGAGCCCGACGGGGATTACGACGGCCTCGACTTCCGTGACGTGGACTTCGTCGGGCAGGACGGCGGGGGCGCGCGGTTCATGGACTGCGCGCTGACCGGGTGCGCGCTGGACGAGACGCGGCTGCATCACGCACGCGTCCTCGACTCGGTCCTGACCGGCATACGGGGCGTGGGCACCGACCTCGCCGAGTCGACGTTGCGCGATGTCGAGCTGGTCGACGCCCGGCTGGGCGGGGTGCAGTTGCACGGTTCCGTACTGGAGCGCGTCCTGGTGCGCGGCGGCAAGATCGACTACCTGAACCTGCGCAGGGCCCGCCTCAAGGACGTCGTCTTCGAAGGGTGCGTCCTGGTGGAGCCGGACTTCGGCGCTGCCCGGCTCGAGCGCGTGGAGTTCGTGGACTGCGTGATCAAGGAAGCGGATCTCACGGGGGCGACGCTGACGGACGTGGACCTGCGGGGGGCCGCCGAGTTCAGCATCGCGCGGGGGGTGGACCGGCTGACGGGGGCGGTGATCAGTCCGGCTCAACTGGTGGATCTGGCGGGGGTGTTGGCGGCGGCGATGGGGGTGCGGGTGGAGTAGGAGGCGTCCCGTACTTCCGGGGCTACGCCGTTTCAGCCCGTCCGGCGTTTGAGGACGAGGCCGTTCAGGCCGACTGCGGGGGTCTGGGGGCGGCAGCCCCCAGGAACAAGGGACGGGTAGGGGCGGAGGGGGCGAAAAAACCACCCCGCGCCCACTCGGTCGCCACTCTCACGCCACCCGAGGAAAGCGAGCCTCCAGCGTCCACACCGCCGGGTTGTCGCGAAGCCCCTCGTGGAGATCGACAAGGTCGGCGATCAGATCGTGCAGAAAGTCCCGCGCCTCACGCCGAAGCTCGGCGTGGGAAAAGCTCAACGGCGCCTCCTCCACCCGCATCCAGTCCGCCTCGACATCCACCCACCCGAACCGCCGCTCGAAGAGCATCCGGTCGGTCGACTCCGTGAAGTCGAGCTCCGCGCGCTGCGGCCGCGAGGCCCGGCTCCCGCGAGGATCCCGGTCGAGCTGCTCCACGATGTCGCACAGCGCCCATCCGAAGTCGAGCACCGGCACCCATCCCCAGGCTGTGGACAGCTCCCGGTCCGCCTTGGTGTCGGCGAGATAGACATCCCCGCAGAACAGGTCGTGACGCAGCGCGTGGACGTCCGCGCGGCGGTAGTCGGTCTGCGGGGGGTCGGGGAAGCGGTTGGAGAGGGCGTAGCCGATGTCGAGCACGTAGGTGATGGTGTCATGTCCTCGTAGGATCGCGGACGTGCCCCGATCCTCCGCCGCCCTGGCCTCCGCACGGCCCTCCGCCGTGCCCTTTGCCCTGGCCATCGCCCTGGTGCTCACCGCGTGCAGCGGCGGCGTGCAGGGCAAGCCCGGCGCCTCCGGCGTACGCGACCCGTACTTCCCGAAACTGGGAAACGGCGGCTATGACGTCACGCACTACGGCCTGACCCTCGCCTACGACCCGGGGACCAAGCGCCTGACCGGGACGGCGGAGATCACGGCGAAGGCCACCCAGGATCTCAGTGCGTTCAACCTCGATCTGAAGGGCCTGGACGTCGACGAGGTCACCGTCACAAGCGAGGCCGACACGGAGGGCGAGGGCGATGCCGAGGCCGCCCGCTGGAACCGCGCAGGCCATGAACTCACCGTGCGCCCGCACGACGACCTCGACAAGGGCGACACCTTCCGCACGACGGTCCGCTACTCCGGCACCCCCGAGACACTCACCGACCCCGACGGCTCGGAGGAGGGCTGGCTGCGCACGGCGGACGGCGCCCTCGCGCTCGGCGAACCCACCGGCTCGATGACCTGGTTCCCCGGCAACCACCACCCCTCCGACAAGGCGTCGTACGACATCACGGTCACCGTCCCCGAGGGTCTGCGGGCCGTCTCCAACGGCGAGTTGAAGGACGAGACGACGCTGAACGGCCGTACGACCGCCACCTGGCACACCGCCGAACCGATGGCGAGCTATCTGGCGACGGTCGCGATCGGCCGGTACGACATCACCCATTCCACGACGAAGGACGGCCTGCCGGTGATCGTCGCCGTCGACCCGACGCAGGCCGAGGCGAGCAAGAAGGTGCTCGCGAGCATCCCCGAGGCCATGGAGTGGGAGGAGGCCAACTTCGGCCCGTACCCCTTCTCCTCGACCGGCGCGATCGTCGACCGCGAGGAGGACGCGGGGTACGCCCTGGAGACCCAGAACCGCCCGGTCTTCCCCGGCGCCCCGGACACCGAGTTCCTCGTCCACGAACTGGCGCACCAGTGGTACGGCGACTCCGTCACGCCCAGGACCTGGCGGGACATGTGGCTCAACGAGGGCTTCGCCACGTACGCGGAGTGGCTGTGGCAGGAGGACCACGACGGCGACACCGCCGACGAGATCTTCAACTCCCTCTACCAGGGCGACTACTACGACGACCCGGACCTCGACGAGGCCGTCTGGGCCTTCCCGCCCGCCAAGCCCACCAGCGCCGCGCACCTCTCCGACAGCCCCGTCTACGAACGCGGCGCGATGGTCCTCCACAAGATCCGGCAGACCGTCGGCGACGACACCTTCCACGACATCGTCCAGGGCTGGGCCGCCGCCCACCGCCACGGCAACGCGGACACCGCCGACTTCACGGCCTACGTGGAGAAGTCCGCGCCGGACGCCGACTTCGGCCCGATCTGGAAGGACTGGCTGTACGGGGAGGGGAAACCGGCGACGCCGTGAACGCCGTCTCAGTCGGACGTCGTGACATCGTCCAACTCGGCAAGCAGTGAGGGTAGTCGGGGCGGCCAGAGGGGCTCGGGCGAGGCGGCCAGTTCTTGCGGGGTCCACCAGCGCCAGCCGAGGATCCCCTCCTCGGTGTGCGAGACGCCGAGATGGTCGCCGACGGGGTCGCGACGCGGGCCGCGTGCCACGTAGATGTGATCGTTCTGGCGCACGGGAACTCCGGCCCGGGTGAAGTCGTGCTCCCAGGCGCACAGCAGGGCTCCGGGCTCCAGGTCGGTCCACCCGGTCTCCTCGCGCAGCTCCCGCACGGCCCCTTCGCGTGGGCTCTCGCCCGGTTCGAGCCCCCCGCCGGGCAGCGCCCAGTGGACGCCCACCTCGTCGTTGTCGTACCGGAAGAGGAACACCGAGCCCTCGGGGTCCAGAACGGCGACGCGGGCCGCCGGGCGCGGAGTGCGCAGCGTCTTGCGCAACACCGCGCAGGGGCGCCGGAGTTTTCGGTCCACGCGCCGCCCGATGACCTCGTACCCGAGGGCGGTCCAGAAGGCGAGGCCACCGGGGTTGTCGTCAAGTACGGCAAGCCGTACGGCGCCTCGCCCCGCACCCCGGAACCGCCCCTCGACCAGTCCCGCCAACTCCCGCCCGTACCCCCGGCGTTGCTCGCTCCCCTCCACGAGGAGCAGCCCGATCCACGGATCGGGATCAGCCGGATCAGGATGCCGCGCAAGAGTGATCACCACCCCGACGAGCCGCCCCCCGACGCTGTTCCGGGCCAGCAGAACCTCCACGTCCGGGTTCGCCAACTCCTCGGCCAGCGAGGCCGCGACCTGCTCCGGGCGGATGTCCTCAGGGTCGGGAAAGTCACCGCCGAGGGCGTGGAAGTCGCGGTGGGAGGCGTAGAGGGCGGTGAGTTCGGTGAGGAGGGGGGACGGGATGTCGGGGGCGGCCGGGAGAACGTCGAGGATCATGCGGGGCAGATTATGGCGTGGGCAACGGCACGGCCGCTCGGCCGGGAAACCTCCCCGGCCGGGCGGCCGTAGACCCGCTCTGGTGTGCCGCGGGCGAACGTCAGACGTTCACGCCGAAGTCCTGCGCGATGCCCGTCAGGCCCGATGCGTAGCCCTGGCCGACGGCGCGGAACTTCCACTCGGCGCCGTTGCGGTAGAGCTCGCCGAAGACCATGGCGGTCTCGGTGGCGGCGTCTTCCGACAGGTCGTAGCGCGCGATCTCGGCGCCGCCGGCCTGGTTGACGATGCGGATGTAGGCGTTGCGGACCTGGCCGAAGTTCTGCGAGCGGGTCTCCGCGTCGTAGATGGAGACCGGGAAGACGATCTTGTCGACGTCGGCGGGGAGGCCCGCCAGGTTGACGTTGATCGCCTCGTCGTCGCCCGCGCCCTCGCCTGTCCGGTTGTCGCCGGTGTGGACGATGGTCTGGTCCGGGGTCTGCTTGTTGTTGAAGAAGATGAAGTGGTTGTCCGAGTAGACCTTGCCCTCGGGGTTCACCGCGATCGCGGAGGCGTCGAGGTCGAAGTCGGTGCCCGTGGTGGAGCGGACGTCCCAGCCGAGGCCCACGGTGACGGCGGTCAGGCCCGGAGCCTCCTTGGTGAGCGAGACGTTGCCACCCTTGGACAGGCTTACAGCCATTGTTGGGAGTCCCTTCCCTCGTTGCGTACGTGCACCGTGCTCGTACGTTTGGGCTTCGTACGGGCACGAAGCTACAGCTACCCGTAAGAACGCCACGAGGGGTACCGAAGGTTCCTGCCGCTTTACTTTCTTTACCTAGCAGTGCGCGTGCCGCTGAAAACATGGTGACGTGGACCGGACATCCGCGCGACCATGTACCTCATGTCCGGTCCTTACGTCATTCGCGGCTCCGTCTCCCTCCCCGAGGCCGAGCTCATGTGGCGTTTCTCGCGCTCCGGCGGGCCCGGCGGACAGCACGTCAACACGAGCGACACGCAGGTGGAGCTCGGGTTCGATCTCGCGAAGACCAACGCGCTGCCGCCCGTCTGGAAGGAACGCGCCCTCGACAGGCTCGCCGGGCGGCTCGTCGACGGGGTCATCACCGTCCGCGCCTCCGAGCACCGCTCGCAGTGGCGCAACCGGGAGACCGCCGCCGTACGGTTGGCCTCCCTCCTCGCCGAGGCCTCCGCGCCCCCGCCCAAGCCCCGCCGGGCCACTCGCATCCCCCGCGGGATCAACGAGCGGCGGCTGCGCGAGAAGAAGCAGCGCTCCGACACCAAGCGCGGACGCAACGGGCGCGACTGGGGGTAGGGCCACCGACCCGGGCTCAGCCCAACTGCCGGTACCTGCCCTTGAAGTACGTCAGCGGGCCGCCGTCCGCGCTCGGCACTCCCGCTGTCAGTACGCGGCCGATGACGAGGGTGTGGTCCCCGGCGGGCACCCGCTGCTCGGTCCGGACCTCCAGGGTGGCCAGGGAGCCGCCCACCAGGAGTGCGCCGGACGCCTTTCCGCGGACGTACGGGATGTCCTCGAAGAGGAGCCGGTCGCTGATGCGGCCCTTCATGGCGAAGCGGCCCGCGATGTGACGCTGGCTCTCGGAGAGCACGGAGACGGCCCACAGGGGCTGTTCGGCGAGCAGGTCGTCCATACGGGAGCCGTCGCGCAGGCTGGCCATGACCAGGGGCGGGTCCAGGGAGACGGACATGAAGGCCGTCGCCGTCATGCCGATGTCCTCGCCGCCCGGCCCTTCCGGGTCCAGTGCGGGCTCGTGCGCGGTCACCAGGACCACGCCCGCGGCCAGCCGGGACATGGCGGCGCGGAACTCGTCGTTGCTCACCCCCTCAGCATGCACGGGAGCAGTGGGGGAGGCGGCAGCGGGAGCGACAAGGGAAGGGGCAGGGGACGCGACCGAGGGAGCCGCGGGGGGAGTGTTCGGCACGCCGAAACGCTAGTCTCCGACCCCGGGGCCGCACATCGGTCCCCGGCCCGAGCCTGGTCCTAGGACCATCGACGGACGACGACCGACCCGACGACGACGACGACCGACCGACGGACGACGGACGAACGGCGACCGGCGGACGAACGGCGACCGGCGGACGAACGGCGACCGGCGGACGAACGGCGACCGGCGGACGAACGGCGACCGGCGGACGGCCGATGGCCGATGGCCGATGGCCGACCGTCGGACCACCGGCGGGAAAACCCGCTGACGGACCGCCGGTGAACCCCCGGCGGAAAACCGGCCCCGCGAACCCGCCGCAACACCCCAGCGGCACGCAACGGACACAATCGCGCACAGCGCGTGCACAGCTCTCCAATATGCGCTCAATAGGTGCACGGAGAAAATGCAGAAACCCCACTCAATTGTTCACGTTACGCTGTGACTTGAGTCACAGGAGCCATATTTTGTTGACCCTGTGTACCGAGTGAGCAGCGCGCTGTGATTCAGTGACTGGGACGCTAGGTGAGAAGCTACCAAGCGGTAGGCCGAAGAAAACCAGGTGCGCCGAAGAGAACCCTGGAGTTGCTGCGAGGTCTCGAGGGGAGGGCGAATGGAGACCGAGTCGGAGCCCTACGTCCGTCTTGCGACCCTGCGGCAACTGCACACGGTGATGGCGGACATGAACACCGCCCGCAGCCTTGCGGACACGCTGCAGACCGTCGCGGACGGAGTGGTGACCGGCCTCGGGTACGAGCTGGCGTGTGTCAACCTCGTACGCCCGGACGGTGACCTCGTGGTCGCCGCGTTCGCCGGCAACTCCGCCGCCGAGGCCCTCATCACCGGCCGCGTCGGCTCCCGCGCCTCCTGGGACCGTCGGCTGACCATGGGCGAGGCCTGGGGCGACCTGCGGTTCATACCCCACTCCGAGGGCTGGGTCCTTGACGAGGACGACGTGCCGCAGTGGTACACCGACGGTCCCGCTCCCCGCTTCGAGGACGAGTGGCACCCCGCGGACCGCCTCTTCGCGCCGATGTACAGCCCCGGTGTCTCCGGCAGCGGCTGCGGCGAGCTGATCGGCGTCCTGTCCGTGGACAAGCCGCGCAACGGGCGGCGGCCCGGCGCATGGGGGCGTGAGGCGCTCCAGATGTACGCGTTCCAGGGCGCCATCGCCATCAGCAACGCGCGTCTACGAGCGAATATGCAGCGCGCACTTGTCCGCCTCGAGCGGGAGCAGCAGGCGCTGCGGGCCAGCGAGGAGAGCTTCCGGCAGGCCTTCGAGTACGCGCCGAGCGGCATGGCCATCGCGGAGATGGGCGGCGACCAGCACGGCCGGATCCTGCGGACCAACGACGCGCTCTGCCGCCTGCTCGGCCGCCCCGCCTCCGCGATGCGCCGCTACTCCTTCTCCGACCTCGTCCACCCCGAGGACATCGGCACGCTGCTGCGGACCTCGGCGGAGGGCGGCCGCGCCGAGCTGCGGCTCTGCCGTCGCGACAACACCTACGTCTGGGTGTCACTGCGCAACTCGGTCGTCGCGGACGCCGCCGACGGCCCCCGGTTTCTGCTCACCCACGTCGAGGACATCGAGGACCGCAAGCGCCGCGAGCTCCAGCTCGCCCACCGCGCCTCCCACGACTCCCTCACCGGCCTGCCGAACTCGGCCGAGCTGCGCTCCCGGCTCAGCTCCCGCCTCTGCAAGCGCCCGGCGGCGCTGCCCCCCGGCGCGATCGAGTCCCTCGACGCGGCGTACACGCACGGGCAGCAGCAGGCCGCCATGGGGGCGCTCCCGAGCGGCGAGCACGGCCGGTACGAGGGGAACGGCAACGGGGAGGTCGCGTACAGCGGGAACGGGAACGGACACGCCTTCGACACGTGGCCCAGTTCCGAGGCATACGAAGCCTTCGACCACCACGTGCACACCATCGCGCCCGAGGGCGAGACGGACGACGGCGCCAAGGGGCTGGCCGTCCTCTTCTGCGACCTGGACGGCTTCAAGTCGATCAACGACCGGTTCGGGCACAACGCGGGTGACGCGGTTCTCATCGAGGTCGCGCGCCGGCTCACCCACGGCGTCCGGGACGGCGACACGGTCGCCCGGCTCGGCGGCGACGAGTTCGTGGTGCTCGCCGACGGGCTCGGCCGGGCCGACGCCCAGGATCTCGCCGTACGGCTGCGGAACGCGATCATCCCGCCCATCAGGGTCGACGGCCGGGCCGTCCGGGTGGGCGCCAGCTTCGGAATCGGGTGGGCGCACTGCGGGATGACGGCGGACGAGGTGCTGAAGTCCGCGGACGAGCGGATGTACATCGAGAAACGGTCTCGTCCCAAAGCGCATCGGCGGGCCGGATAAGTAGCAGGTCACTGGGGTGAAGCGGTGAGGGCACCCGTTTGGCCCAGCGAGACCGGGTAGGCTCGCCATTCATCCATGCAGTGAATCTGCACCGTCCGCATCTGTACCGCACCCGCTAGGAGACCAAGGGATGACGCCCGGCAACAACGGCGCGAGCACGCCCGAGGACGATGACCCGTTCGGCTATCTGTACGAGGACGGCCAGGCCAACGGAGCCACCCCACCCGGTGGAGGCGGCGGCTACGGCTACCCCGGCTCGGTGAACCGGGTGCGTGCGGTCGGCGAGCGCCGTAACGGACCTCCGCAGGGCGGGCAGGCCGCGTACGGCCAGCAGGCCCCGACCGCGCAGTACGGCCAGCCGCAGGCGTACGGTCAGCCGCCGGCATACGGCCAGCAGGTCCCGCAGCAGCAGGCCTATGGCCAGCAGAACGCGAACTACGCGGCGCCCGAGACGGTTCCCGGCGGCGCGCCCACGACCCGGCACGCGCCGGTCGGCGACGGTGGCGGGCGTGGCCGCGGATCGAACGGGCCGAACACCAAGGGCCTCCTCATCGGCGCGATCGCCGTGGTCGCGGCCGTCGTCATCGGCATCAGCGTCGCCATGCTCAGCAGCGACTCGGGCAACGACGACAAGGCCGCCGCCGACGCGGGAGGCCCGACGCAGTCGACCTCGCAGAGCGCGTCGCCGAGCGAGTCGGCCGGCGACCAGCCCGCGGCCGAACTGCCGAAGGCCGACGCGAAGGTCCTGAACCTCGGCACCGGCGTGACGACGGCGTCCGACATCGAGGGCGCCCAGTCCGACGGCGGTGTCTATGTCACCGGCCTCAACCAGGTCGGCGCCCAGGTCACCTGGACCGTCAACGGCATTCCCGAGGACGGCGCCTACACCCTCTTCACCCGCTACAGCGTGCCCGGCTCCGACGAGGAGATGACGCTCACCGTCAACGGCAAGGAGTTCGGCAGCAAGCTGAACCTGGGCAACTTCGCGCACGCCGACGGCGGTGACTTCGCCAAGGGCTGGACGCAGACCTACTCGTGGCCCACCCTCACCAAGGGCACCAACACGATCGCCATCTCCTGCAAGGACGGCGACAGCTGCAATGCCCTCCTCGACCAGCTGTGGCTGAAGAAAGGCCAGGTCAAGGAGTAACGGCGGCTATGGCGCGCTCGCGTCCCGAGTGAGCGCGACCGTGACTGTGACCAGGGCCAGCAGTTTCTCGTGTACGTCCTGCGGTCGAACTCGCCCGCCGGCGGCCCTCCGCGTTCACCGCGAGCAGGCCCTGCGCACCCAGTGAGGCCACGACCGTGCGGGCGCCGAGGCGTCGGATGTCACGGGTGGCCCGCAACGGGTCGTGGTGGCCGCTGAGTTCGGCGAGTTCGTCCGCGTTGGGCCTGACGACGTCAGGGCGTAGTTGGTCCCGCACCGCGCGGCCCGTCGCGCCGCCCGTGATGCCCGTGGCCGTCAGCCCATGGCCGTCAGCTCGTGGCCGAGGGCGGCGAGCGCCCGGGCCACGTTCAGGCCCTTGCCGCCCGGGCGTTCGGACACCTCGGTGACCCGGTCTGAGGTGTGAGGCGTGAGGTGTGCGGGCGCAGGGACCGAACCCGGTAGGTGAGGTCCAGGGCCCAGGGCCGTGTTCAGGGTGACGGTGAGGATCACGTCCGCCCCCCCGGCGCCGACCGGCGCCCCCCCCTCAGCCCAGTTGGGGATCCACCACCCATTCGCCCCTGCGCAGCACGCCCTTGAGCTCGAAGGCGGAGTCGAGGATCACCAGGTCGGCGTCCTTGCCGGGCTCCAGGGAGCCCACCTTGTCGTACAGGCCGAGGAGCCGGGCGGGGTTGGCGGAGAGGGCCGCCACGACGTCCTCGACCGGCAGCCTGTCGACGGTGACCGCCCGCTTGAAGGCGCGGTCCAGCGTGAGTGTGGAGCCCGCGATGGAGCCGCCCTCCACCAGGCGCGCGACGCCTTCCGTGACCTCGACCTCCAGCGGGCCGAGCATGTAGCGGCCGTCGCCGAAGCCGGCCGCGTCCATGGCGTCGGTGATGAACGCGACCCGGCCGGGGCCCGCGTGATGGAACGCCAGCTCCAGGGAGGCGGGGTGCAGGTGCGTGCCGTCGTTGATCAGCTCGACCGTGATCCGGTCGTCCTCAAGGAGGGCGGCGATCGGGCCCGGAGTGCGGTGGCCGAGCGCCGGCATCGCGTTGAACAGGTGCGTCGCCACGGTCGCGCCCGCCTCGATGGCCTCGACCGTCTGCTCGTACGTCGCGTCCGTGTGGCCGATCGCCGCGATCACCCCGTGCTCGGCCAGCAGGCGTACGGAGTCGATGCCGCCCGGCAGTTCGGTGGCGAGGGTGACCATCTGGGCGTGGCCGCGCGCCGCGTCGATCAGCTTGCGGACCTCCGCCGGGTCGGGGTCGCGCAGCAGCTTCTCGGAGTGTGCGCCCTTGCGGCACGGCGAGATGAACGGGCCCTCGAAGTGGATGCCCGCGAGGTCGCCCTGCTCCGCCAGCTCGGAGAGCAGCCCGGCGCGCTGGGCGAGGCCGTCCATGTCGCCGGTGACCGTGGAGGCGACGGTCGTGGTGGTGCCGTGCAGGCGGTGGGTGTGGATGCCCTTGAGGACGTCCTCGACCGTGCCCGAGGTGAAGGACGCGCCGCCGCCGCCGTGGTTGTGGAGGTCGACGAAGCCCGGGACGAGCCAGTGCCCGGACAGATCGACCGTCTCGGCGTCCGCGGGAGCGCTCCCGACGATCCGCGCGCCGTCGACGATCACACGGCCGCCGTCCACGATTCCGGTGGGCAGTACCACCTGTGCACCGGCGAAAACCTTGCTAGTGGCCATCAGGTGGTTACCTCCGAGAGGTCAGTGGGGTCAATGGGGTCAGTGGCGTCAACAGGGGCAGTGGTGTTCAGCAGGTCCCAGGCCAGCAGTCCGGCGCCCAGGCAACCGGCCGTGTCCCCGAGGGCCGCGGGGACGATGGACGGCAGTTTCTGGAAGGTCACGCGCCGCTCGACCGCGGCCCGCAGTGGTGTGAACAAGGTTTCCCCGGCCTCGGCCAGGCCGCCACCGATGATCAGGGTGCGGGGGTCCAGCAGGGTGAGTGCGGTGACGAGCCCGTCGGCGAGTGCGTCGACGGCGTCGCGCCAGACCCGTACGGCCCGCTCGTCGCCGGACTCGACGGCCTTCGCGCAGTCCGCCGCCTCCGCCTGCGGGTCCCCGGAGGCCGCCGCCCAGGCCTGGCTGACGGCCGCGGCGGACGCGTACCGCTCCAGACAGCCGTGCTGGCCGCATGGACACGGGGTTCCCCCGGGCCGTACGACGATGTGGCCGATCTCGCCCGCGAAGCCGTGTGCGCCCGCCTCCACGCTGCCGCCGATGCCGATCGCGCCCGCGATGCCGGTGCCGAGCGGCACGAAGAGGAAACGGTCCGCTCCCCGCCCCGCGCCGATCCGGCCCTCCGCGAGCCCGCCGGTGCGCACGTCGTGCCCGAGGGCCACCGGTACGCCGCCGAGCCGGGTGCCGAGCAGTTCGCGCATGGGTACGTCGCGCCAGCCGAGGTTGGCCGAGTACACGGCGATGCCGCGGTCGGCGTCGACGATGCCGGGGACGGCGACGCCGGCGGCGGCGGCTCCCTCGCCGAGGTGCTGCTCGCCGTACGCGTGCAGTTCGGCCGCGAAACCGAGGATGCCCTCGACGACGGCGTCGGGCCCGCGTTCGCGGCCGGTTGCCCGGCGCGCCTGATGGAGAAGCCCGCCGTCGGCGCCGACGAGGGCGGCCTTCATCCCGGTGCCGCCCACATCGAGGGCGATGACATGTCTCACGAGGGACAGTGTGGCCCGTCAACCCGGAAGAGGTCTAGTCCACTTACGTGGTGTAGACCTTATGCCGGAATATCGAACGGCGAATCGACACAGGGTTGGGGCAAAGCGGTGCGGCGGCGTAGGACAGGAATGATCGCGGCGGTGTCCGCACTGGGCATGACAGCCACCCTCGGAGGCTGCGGAAGCTCCGGCGGCTCCGGAGATGTGACCCTGAGGCTGGTGGCCGCCGACTACGGCGACTCCGACGCCAACAGCTCCCAGAAGTACTGGGACGGACTGGTCAAGGAGTACGAGGCCGACCACCCGGGAGTGAAGGTCGAGGTCAGCGTCTACTCCTGGAACGACGTCGACCGCAAGGTCAGCGAGATGGTCGCGGCCGGGGAGGCGCCCGACATGGCGCAGATCGGCGCGTACGCCGACTACGCCGCCAAGGGTCAGCTCTACACGGCCGACGAACTGCTCTCCATACCCGTCCAGGCCAACTTCGCCCTCCAGCTCACCGACGCGGGCGAGCAGGAACGAGCGCAGTACGGCCTGCCGTTCGCTTCCTCCACCAGGCTGCTCTTCTACAACAAGACCCTCTTCACCCAGTCCGGGCTCACCCCGCCGAAGACCTGGGACCAGCTGGCTTCCGACGCCGAGGTGCTCAAGGCCGCGGGCGTGAAGTACCCGTACGCGCTGCCGCTGGGGCCCGAGGAGGCGCAGGCCGAGACCTTGCAGTGGATGCTGAGCGGCGACGGCGGCTACACCAACGACGTCGGTACGTACTCCATCGACTCCGCCGAGAACGTCAAGACCTTCACCTGGCTCAAGGACGAACTCGTCGGCAAGGGGCTCACCGGGCCCACCGCGCCCGGCAAGCTCAACCGGGCTGACGCGTTCTCCGCGTTCACGAAGGGCGAGGTCGGGATGCTCAGCGGGCATCCCACGCTGATGAAGATGGCCGCCGCGAAGGGGGTGGACTTCGGCATGGTGCCGATGCCCGGGGCCGATGGTCAGAGCAAGTCCACGCTGGGTGTCGCCGACTGGATGATGGCCTTCAAGCAGAACGGCCATGCCGAGCAGGTCGGTGACTTCCTCGACTTCGTCTACAGCGACAAGAACGTGCTCGCCTTCTCCCGTGAGTACGACCTGCTGCCGGTCACCACGTCCGCGTCCGAGGCCATGGCCGCCGACAGCGACGACCGGGATCTCGCCCCCTTCCTCGAGGAACTCGCCACCGCCGAGCTGTACCCCGTCGGCAAGACCTCCTGGGCCGGTGTCAGCGCCGACGTCAAGGCGCAGATCGGAAAGGCCGTGGGGGCGGACGGGAGTCCGGCCAAAGTGCTGGGGTCGCTACAGGCGGAGGCCGACGCGGTGGACAACGCGGCGTAGCGCTGTCAGTGGTCGGGGCTACGGTTCTGTCCATGGAACCCATGGAATCCAGCGAATCCAGCGAATCCAGGGAGGAACTCGGTCCGCGGGAGCGGGGGATTCTCGCCATGGAGCGGCGTGGGTTCGGGGGGCCGGGGGCGAAGGAGCGGGCGATACGGGAGCAGTTGGGGTTGGCGCCCGTGCGGTATTACCAACTCCTCAACGCCCTGATCGACGATCCGCGGGCGCTGGCTCATGATCCGGTGACGGTGAACCGGCTGCGGAGGGTCCGGGAGTCGCGGCGGGGGGAGCGGTGACGGGGGTGGGGGGTGTTTTTCGCCCCCTCCGCCCCTGCCCGTCCCTTGTTTCTGGGGGCTGCCGCCCCCAGACCCCCGCTTCGGCCTGGACGGCCTCGTCCTCAAACGCCGGACGGGCTGAAAACCTCTAGCGCCGACCGGCGCTGAAAGATCTCAGCCCCGGTCGGCGAAAGCTCAGCCCCTCCGGCGTTTGAGGAGCGGGGTCTGGGGCGGAGCCCCAGGACCAAGGGACGGGCAGGGGCGGAGGGGGCGAAAAAACCACACCCAGCCCATGCGCGGATAGGGTCCCCGTATGGCCAGCCATGCGGACCCCCTGCCGACCCCCACCACCCCCGCCGGCCGTGCCGGTCTCGACGCGATCCTCGCCCGGCCGGGCCACGCGGTGATCGGGCTCGACTTCGACGGGACGCTCGCGCCGATCGTCGCGGACCCCGAGCAGGCCCGCGCCCACCCGGACGCGGTCCCCGCACTCGCGGCCCTCGCCCCGAAGGTCGCCTCCGTGGCGGTCGTCACGGGACGCCCGGCCGCCGTGGCGGTCGAGCACGGCGGCTTCGCGGGGGCGCCGGGCCTGGAGCACCTGGTCGTGCTCGGGCATTACGGCGCCGAGCGCTGGGACGCGCGGACCGGCACGGTCAGCGCCCCCGCCCCACACCCCGGCGTCGCCACCGTCCGCGCAGAGCTGCCCGGGTTCCTCGACACGGTCGGCGCCTGGCAGGGCACCTGGATCGAGGAGAAGGGCCGGGCCATCGCCATCCACACCCGGCGCGCGGCGGACCCGCAGGCGGCGTTCGAGGCCCTGCGCGAGCCCCTCACCGAGCTGGCCGGCCGGCACGGCCTGATCGTCGAACCGGGCCGCATGGTCCTGGAACTCCGCCCGCCGGGGATGGACAAGGGCGTCGCCCTGCTCGCCCACGTCCGCGAGACCGCCGCGGAAGCGGTCCTGTACGCCGGTGACGACCTCGGTGACCTCCCGGCCTTCGCCGCCGTCGACAAGCTCCGCGCCGACGGCATCCCGGGCCTCCTGGTGTGCAGCGGCAGCGCGGAGGTCGCGGAACTGGCCGAGCGGGCCGACTTGGTGGTGGACGGCCCGGCAGGCGTCGTACAGCTGCTGAGGGCCCTGGCGGCGCGGCTCGGTTAGGGCCGGCTCTCCAACTCCCGCAGCTGCTCCAGGAACCACTGCGCCGGAGGCAGCGCCGTCGCCGCGGCGGCCAGCCGCTTGGTGCGCTCGGCCCGCTCACCGGCCCCCATCGACAAGGCCTCGTGCAGCGCCCGCGCCGTGCCGACCACGTCGTACGGGTTCACCACGATCGCGTCCTCGCCCAGCTCCTCGTACGCCCCCGCTTCCCGGGACAGCACCAGCACGCACCCCTCGTCGGAGACGACCGGCACCTCCTTGGCGACGAGGTTCATGCCGTCCCGGATCGGGTTGACGAGGGCCACGTCGGCGAGCCGGTACGCGGCGAGGGAGCGGGCGAAGTCGTCGTCGACGGCGAGCAGGACCGGGGTCCAACCGGGCGTGCCGTACGTGGAGTTGATGTCGTCGGCGACCCGCTGCACCTCGGCGGTGTATTCGCGGTACACGGCGAGGTCCTGGCGGGAGGGATAGGCGAAGGCGACGTGCACGACCCGTTCGCGCCAGGACGGCTGGTCCTCCAGGAGCTGCCGGTAGGCCAGCAGTCCGCGCACGATGTTCTTCGACAGTTCGGTGCGGTCGACCCGCACGATCGCCTTCCGGCCCTCGCCGATCTGCTCACGCAGGGTGGCCATCCGCTCGGCGACATCCGCCTCGTGCGACCGCTTGCGCAGGAAGTCCGCGTCCGCGCCGAGCCCGTGCACGCCGACACGGGTGTCACCGAGCCCGCCGACCAGCTCCTGCGCGCACGCGGTGAACGCGGACGCCCAGCGCTGGGTGAGGAAGCCGAGCCGGTCCGCGCCGAGCATGCCGCGCAGCACCTGCTCGGCGATGTCGTCGGGGAGCATGCGGAAGTAGTCCACCGGCGCCCACGGCGTGTGCGAGAAGTGCCCGATCCGCAGGTCGGGGCGGAGCTCCCGCAGCATGCCGGGGACGAGGGTCAGGTGGTAGTCCTGTACGACCACCACGGCGCCCTCGGCCGCCTCGTCGGCCAGCGCCCGCGCGAAGGCCCGGTTGTAGGCCTCGTACGACGCCCACTGGCGCCGGAACTCCATGTCGAAGACCGGCTCCAGCGGCGTCTGGTAGAGCATGTGGTGGACGAACCACAGCACGGAGTTCGCGATGCCGTTGTAGGCGTCCGCGTGCACCTCGGCGTCGATGTCCAGCATCCGTACGCCGTCCTCGCCGACCCCGCGCCTCACCGCCTCGCGGTCCCCGTCGCCGAGCGCCGAGCACACCCACAGGGCGCCCGCGTCCGGGCCGATCGCCGACAGGCCCGAGACCAGGCCGCCGCCGCCGCGCCTGGCCTGGAGCTCGCCGTCCTCGCGCACGTCGTAGGAGACCGGGCCGCGGTTGGACGCGACGAGGATCCGGTGGGAGCCCTGCGGGGATGCCGTGGAAGCAGCAGTCGAAGCCGTGGAAGCCATACGCGTCAATCTAGCCCGGCCCGGAAACGCTCAAACGTACGGACGGGGTACCGCGCAGACGTATACCGTCGACGGTTTACGCCGCTTTGCGTGACTGATACTCCGAGATTTCCGCCATCGGAGGCCGTTCTTCCGTATCCACGGAGTACGTGCGCGGCTCGAAGCCGGACTCGCCCCGTTCGAACTGGGTGATGGCCGGCCGGATGAGGTGGCCGCGGGCGAGCCGGAGCTGTGCGGTGCGGTAGATCGCGGCGGACATCCGGCCCAGCGCCTGGCCGTCCTGGTGCCGGTGCTTGCGCACACCGACGTCGACCTGGGCGAGCGCGTCCAGGCCCACCAGGTGCAGCGCGTCGACGAGCATGCCGAGCTCCACGCCGTATCCGACGGGGAACGGGAGCTGTTCCAGGAGGGTGCGGCGGGCCGCGTACTCGCCGCCGAGCGGCTGGACGAAGCCGGCCAGCTGCGGCCAGTGCATGTTCAGCAGGGGGCGTGCCATCAGTTCGGTGACACGGCCGCCCTGACCGGCCGCGGTTCTGCCGGAGGTGGGTTCACCCGGCAGGTTCAGCGGGCGGTCGTACATCGCCTTGACCAGGTCCACGCCCGGATCGGTGAGCAGCGGCCCCACGATCCCGGAGACGAAGTCCGACGAGAACTCCTTGAGGTCCGCGTCGATGAAACAGACGATGTCACCGCTCGTCACCAGGAGTGACCGCCACAGGACCTCGCCCTTGCCGGGCACGGCCGGGATGCGGGGAAGTATTTCGTCCCGGTGGACTACTCGGGCGCCAGCGGCGGCGGCGACCTCGGAGGTGCGGTCGGTCGAGCCCGAATCGATGACGACGATCTCGTCGACGAGGGGGACTTTGCGGGTCATCAGGTCGCGGCGGATGATGGAGACGATCTCACCGACCGTGGCCTCCTCGTTGAGCGCGGGCAGGACCACGCTCACCGTGGAGTTGGTGGATCGTTTCGCGGCTATGAGCTTCTTGAGCGGCCGGTCGGTCACGGACCAGGAGCGCGTGCTCAGCCAGCGCTCGACGTCTTCAAGCACGTGCGGCTCTCCCTTGCGTTCATTGGGATGCTTGTGCCCGTCGCCGCGGCAGCGTTTGGTGTGTCGCTGGCATCTCGCGGTTCGGACGGCTCTCTCCACCATCCAGGCCTTCGGTTACAGTCTTGAACAACGCTGATGACCATCGCATGTCGGGGGTCGTCCGGCGCACAACTGAATACCGCTCATCCAGAGGGGCAGAGGGATACGGCCCGTTGAAGCCCCGGCAACCCTCCAGCTGGTTCTTGTCACATCGATGTGGCGAGGCTCCCGGCTCGGGAAGGTGCCAAATCCGTCTCACGGCGAAGTGCGTCGTGAGGAAGATGAGGAGAAAGGGCCTCGCCTCCATGGCTGCGCAGACAGTTGCAAGCACCACTGCACACACCACGAACCCCGTGACCTCCCCGGATTCCGCGAACTCCGTCGACCTGGGCCCCGCCACCGCGCTTTCCTGCCGCGAGTGCGGACACCGCGTCCCGCTCGGCCCGCTCTTCGCCTGCGAGGAGTGTTTCGGCCCGCTGGAGATCGCGTACGACTTCTCGGCCTACGAGACCGAGGACCTCCGCAAGCGCATCGAAGCGGGCCCCGCGAACATCTGGCGCTACGCGCCGCTCCTGCCGGTCCCCGCGGACGTCGCGGAGAAGCCGAACATCAACCCCGGCTGGACCAAGCTCGTCAAGGCCGACAACCTGGCCCGCGCGCTGGGCGTCACCCCCGGCAAGCTCTTCGTCAAGGACGACTCCGGCAACCCGACGCACTCCTTCAAGGACCGCGTCGTCGCCCAGGCCATCGAGGCCGCCCGCGCCTTCGACTTCACCACCCTCTCCTGCTCCTCCACCGGCAACCTCGCGGGCGCCGTCGGTGCCGCCGCGGCCCGCGCCGGCTTCCGCTCCTGCGTCTTCATCCCGCACGACCTGGAGCAGGGCAAGATCGTCATGGCCGCGGTGTACGGCGGCGAGCTCGTCGGCATCGAGGGCAACTACGACGACGTGAACCGTTTCTGCTCCGAGCTGATCGGCGACCCGGCCGGCGAGGGCTGGGGCTTCGTCAACGTCAACCTGCGGCCGTACTACGCGGAGGGCTCGAAGACCCTCGCGTACGAGATCTGCGAGCAGCTCGGCTGGCGGATCCCCGACCAGCTGGTCATCCCGATCGCCTCCGGCTCCCAGCTCACGAAGATCGACAAGGCTCTGCAGGAGCTGATCAAGCTCGGCCTTGTGGCGGACAAGCCGTACAAGATCTTCGGTGCCCAGGCCGAGGGCTGCTCGCCGGTGTCGGTGGCCTACAAGGCCGGCCACGACGTCGTACGGCCCCAGAAGCCCCACACCATCGCCAAGTCGCTCGCCATCGGCAACCCGGCCGACGGGCCGTACGTGCTCGACATCGCGCGGCGTACCGGCGGCGCCGTGGAGGACGTGAACGACGAGCAGATCGTCGACGCGATCAAGCTCCTCGCGCAGACGGAGGGCATCTTCGCCGAGACCGCGGGTGGCGTGACGGTGGGTGTGGCGAAGAAGCTGATCGAGAACGGTCTGCTCGATCCGACCCTCACCACCGTCGTCCTCAACACCGGCGACGGCCTCAAGACCCTGGACGCGGTGGCCTCGGACACCGGGCTCACCGCGACCATCCGCCCGAACCTGGACTCCTTCCGAGAGGCTGGCCTCGCGTCATGAGTGTCAACGTCCGCATCCCCACCATCCTGCGCACCTACACCGGCGGCAAGGCCGAGGTGACGGCCGAGGGCGGCACCCTCGGCGAGGTGATCGCCGACCTGGAGCAGAACCACACCGGCATCGCCGCACGCGTCCTGGACGACCAGGGCAAGCTGCGTCGCTTCGTCAACGTGTACGTGAACGACGACGACGTCCGCTTCGAGCAGGGCCTGGAGACGTCGACGCCGGACGGCGCGGGCGTCTCGATCATTCCGGCCGTCGCCGGAGGCTGACCGTCACGCGTCATTACTTACGGTGATTGCCGTTACCTTAGGTAATTGCGGTCACCGAGAGTTCATCGAATTGCCCCCTCCGTGAGAGAAGCGGAGGGGGCAATTCTGTATGGTTGAGCGCGGTACAGTTGGGGAAGCCGCTTCGCTTTCGAGTTGGTTTCATGCCGGGCGCATATGAGTCCTCGCCCGATGCCCGACAAGAAGTAGCCAAAGTGCCCCGCCTCTTTGAGCCGTTTATGGCATTTACGGGGCCCGACTTGCCCTGAAACTTTGCGAATTCTCCGCATATTCCCGATCGGTCGTGCTCAGAATTCTCGTCCGATTGACCTGTTGCAGAGGGCAGTTGGACAGATACATTCAGCCGCGGTCGACGCGTTCCGGCGCACACCCCCAATCCTTGGGGGGTGAGGTCTGACCCGGGCCCGCGAAGTGCGGTCCTGTGCAAGGGCCAGTAATAGGGGAGTTAGGCATGGCTCAGGGCACCGTCAAGTGGTTCAACGCGGAGAAGGGGTACGGCTTCATCGCGGTCGACGGTGGTGCGGATGTATTCGTCCACTACAGCGCGATTCAGATGGACGGCTACCGCACCCTTGAAGAGGGCCAGCGGGTCGAGTTCGAGATCTCGCAGGGCCAGAAAGGGCCGCAGGCGGACATGGTCCGGCTGGCGACCAGCTGAAGCACGCGCCGACTGATAGTTCTGTTCGACGTGACGAAGGGCTCGTACCTCCACCAGGGGGTGCGGGCCCTTCGGTCTGCCCGTCCGTCTGCCCGTCCGTCTGCTCGTCGGTCTGCTCGTCTGCCCGCCCCCTGCGGCCGGCTGTCCGCGGGTCCCTCCGGCTGTCTTCGCGCCGTGCGCGCCCCCTGCTTCACCTGGGGATCTTCCGGAGTCGCTTGCACTCGGTAGGGGCGAGTGCTAATCATTGGCGTTAGCACTCTGCAGGTGAGAGTGACAACGAGGACCGGGTCAGTGAGGCCCGCAGGCCAAGTGGGGCAAGGAACCACGAGGCAGGCAGGCCGTCCGTCGCGGGCGCGGGCGCGGTCCGGAGCAATCCACCCCAGTCCGGGAGGACCACTTCACATGGCCAAGATCATCGCGTTCAACGAGGAGGCGCGGCGCGGTCTCGAGCGCGGGATGAACCAGCTCGCCGACGCCGTCAAGGTCACCCTTGGTCCCAAGGGTCGCAACGTCGTCCTCGAGAAGAAGTGGGGCGCCCCCACGATCACCAACGATGGTGTTTCCATCGCCAAGGAGATCGAGCTCGAGGACCCGTACGAGAAGATCGGCGCAGAGCTGGTCAAGGAAGTCGCCAAGAAGACGGACGACGTCGCCGGCGACGGTACGACCACCGCGACCGTTCTGGCGCAGGCGCTGGTCCGCGAGGGCCTTCGCAACGTAGCCGCGGGTGCCAACCCGATGGCCCTCAAGCGTGGTATCGAGAAGGCCGTCGAGGCCGTCTCCGGTGCCCTGCTCGAGCAGGCCAAGGATGTCGAGACCAAGGAGCAGATCGCCTCCACGGCCTCCATCTCCGCCGCCGACACCCAGATCGGCGAGCTCATCGCCGAGGCTATGGACAAGGTCGGCAAGGAAGGCGTCATCACCGTCGAGGAGTCCCAGACCTTCGGTCTGGAGCTGGAACTCACCGAGGGTATGCGCTTCGACAAGGGCTACATCTCGGCGTACTTCGCCACCGACATGGAGCGTATGGAGTCCGTCCTGGACGACCCGTACATCCTGATCGCCAACTCGAAGATCGCCAGTGTCAAGGACCTGCTCCCGCTCCTGGAGAAGGTCATGCAGTCGGGCAAGCCGCTGCTGATCATCGCCGAGGACGTCGAGGGCGAGGCTCTGTCGACGCTGGTCGTCAACAAGATCCGTGGCACCTTCAAGTCCGTCGCCGTCAAGGCGCCGGGCTTCGGTGACCGCCGCAAGGCCATGCTCGGCGACATCGCCATCCTCACGGGCGGCGAGGTCATCTCCGAGGAGGTCGGCCTCAAGCTGGAGAACGCGGGTATCGACCTGCTGGGCCGTGCCCGCAAGGTCGTCATCACCAAGGACGAGACGACGATCGTCGACGGCTCCGGCTCTGCCGACCAGGTCGCCGGCCGGGTCAACCAGATCCGCGCCGAGATCGAGAACTCCGACTCGGACTACGACCGCGAGAAGCTCCAGGAGCGCCTGGCGAAGCTCGCGGGCGGCGTGGCCGTCATCAAGGCCGGTGCCGCCACCGAGGTCGAGCTCAAGGAGCGCAAGCACCGCATCGAGGACGCCGTTCGCAACGCGAAGGCGGCCGTCGAGGAGGGCATCGTCGCCGGTGGTGGCGTGGCCCTCATCCAGGCTTCCTCGGTCTTCGAGAAGCTGGAGCTCACGGGTGACGAGGCGACCGGCGCCAACGCCGTGCGGCTCGCCCTGGAGGCCCCGCTCAAGCAGATCGCCATCAACGGTGGTCTCGAGGGTGGCGTCATCGTCGAGAAGGTGCGCAACCTGCCCGTCGGCCACGGCCTGAACGCCGCGACCGGTGAGTACGTCGACATGATCGCCGAAGGCATCATCGACCCGGCGAAGGTCACGCGCTCTGCCCTGCAGAACGCCGCCTCCATCGCCGCGCTGTTCCTCACCACCGAGGCCGTCATCGCCGACAAGCCGGAGAAGGCCGCCGCGGGCGGCGCTCCGGGCGGCATGCCGGGCGGTGACATGGACTTCTGATCGACCTAGGGGCCTCGGCTCCCGGTTGATCACCGTCCTTCGTACCGAGGGCGGCACCCCTTCTTCCAGGGGGTGCCGCCCTCGGGCGTTTCCGGGTGCCGTACGGAGGCGTGTCCGGCCCCCTCCGCGTGATCCGGACGCGTGTCCTGGATCACGAGGAAGGCGCGCGGGAGCCGGAATGCGCTGACGGGCGAGGCGGTTGAAGTTCCTGGCAGGAACTAATGCGCGTGCACATATCCATCACATGTATCTATGCATGAGCATCACGCATCCTGCTGCCTGTCTTCCTGCCAGCCGTCCGACCGAACCTCTCCCCACAGGAGCCCTCACGTGACAACCGCTCCCTCCCGCGCGGCCCAGATCCTGTCCCGCCCCGTCTCCCTCAATGGCCTGACCGTCCCGAACCGGATCGTCATGGCGCCGATGACCCGCCAGTTCTCCCCGGGCGGCATCCCCGGCGAGGACGTGGCGTCGTACTACGCCCGCCGCGCCGCCGCGGGCGTGGGCCTCATCGTCACCGAGGGCACGTACGTCGGCCACGACTCGGCCGGGCAGAGCGACAGCATCCCCCGTTTCCACGGCGAGGAGCAGCTGGCGGGCTGGGCGAAGGTCGCCGAGGCCGTGCATGCGGCGGGCGGGAAGGTCGTGCCGCAGCTGTGGCACATCGGCATGGTCCGCAGCGCGGGCCAGCCGCCGTTCGCGGACGCCCCCGCGGTCGGCCCGTCCGGTCTGCGGATCGACGGCACGGCCGGTACGGGCAAGGAGATGACCCAGGCCGACCTGGACGAGGTCATCGCCGCGTTCGCCGAGGCAGCGGCCGCCGCCGAGCGGATCGGCTTCGACGGGGTCGAACTGCACGGCGCGCACGGCTACTTGATCGACCAGTTCCTGTGGGAGGGCACCAACCGCCGTACCGACGCGTACGGCGGTGACCTGGTCGCCCGTACGAAGTTCGCGACCGAGATCGTCGCCGCCGTCCGCGCCGCGGTCTCCCCCTCCTTCCCCATCGTCTTCCGCTACTCGCAGTGGAAGCAGGAGGCCTACGACGCCCGCCTCGCGGAGACACCCGAGGAGCTCGGCGCCCTGCTGACCCCGCTCGCCGAGGCCGGAGTGGACGTCTTCCACGCCTCCACGCGCCGCTACTGGCTCCCGGAGTTCGAGGGCTCCGACCTCAACCTGGCCGGCTGGACGAAGAAGCTGACCGGCAAGCCCACCATCACCGTCGGCTCGGTCGGCCTCGACAGCGACTTCCTCCGCGCCTTCGCGGGCGAGGGCTCGGCGGCAGCGGACCTGGACAACCTCCTGGACCGCCTGGAGCGCGACGAGTTCGACCTCGTCGCGGTCGGCCGCGCCCTGCTCCAGGACCCGGAGTGGGCGGCGAAGGTACTGGACGGACGCCACGGCGAGCTGGCGCCGTACAACCCGGCGTCCCTGAAGTCACTGAGCTGAGCCTCGGCTCCGCTGGTAGATCCTGTACGCCGAGGGCGGCACCCTTTTCTCCTGGGTGCCGCCCTCGGCGTTGAGGGGGCGGGTCAGGTGCTGCGACCGACTTTCAGCACGTGGATGGTGACGGTGGTGCCGTCCGGCCGGTACAGCACCCGCCAGGTGCCGATGTGCAGCCGGTAGGAGCCCGAAGCGCCAGGGCGCCGGCCTCTTCCGGGCGTGGGTCGTCGGCGAGTGCGCGCACTGCCGCAGTAGTCGCCTTGGCGCCCACGGGGTCGACGATGCGGAGCCGCCGGAACTCGTCCATGGCGTGCTGCTCCCACGCCACTGCGTAAGTCACGAAGAGGCCTCCCGGCGGTCCTCTTCCTCCAGCTGTGCCATGAACTCGTCATGAGACATGGAGGGGCCGGATGGAGCCGCCTCACGCGCCTGTGCTTCAGCGATGTCCGCCTCGTCGCGCAGCCGATGCAGTTCTTCCAGCTCGCTTATGGGGATGAGCGCGGCAGCGGGCTTGCCGTACTCCGTGATCAGGATGTGCTCCTGGCCGTGCCGGACCCGGCCGACCAGCTGACCGAGCTGATTGCGGGCTTCCACGAGCGGATACGTCTCCATGCAAAAACTGTACACACCCGCGTGTGTGTGCGGTGGGCTCACTGACATCTGCGGGCGGGTGGTCAAGCGCGTGGCCTTTCTCGTCGGTCGACCATCGCTGCGCGGGCTGCGGCTGCGTGGGCGTGAACTGCGGAGGTTGGCAGAGGGGCGGTATGCCGGGGCGGGGCCGCCTCACCCCGGCATGCGCCGCAGACGCCGCCCGGCAGGGCATCCGGGCGGCCCGGTGTGCCGCACTTCGCGCACTCCAGCACGCGCAGGGGCGGGCGTGGGGCCGGGGCGGGCTCGGGCGGCAGCTTGGAAGTCAGGCGGGTGCGGACGAGGGCGGCCGGGCTGTGGACCGGTGTCGGGAGTCCTGAGGTCAGCGCCTGGAGTACGTGGTCGTCGGTGGCGCCCCTCGC
This sequence comes from Streptomyces sp. NPDC087263, assembly GCF_044744645.1. Taxonomy (NCBI): domain Bacteria; kingdom Bacillati; phylum Actinomycetota; class Actinomycetes; order Kitasatosporales; family Streptomycetaceae; genus Streptomyces; species Streptomyces sp. NPDC087263. The sequence continues at coordinate 12,334 of NZ_JBIUYT010000014.1, read as the reverse complement.
GAACCACTCCGTCAGCAGGGGGGCGAGGTCCGCGCAGGATGCGGCCGACAGGGACAGGGCCGGGGACGTGCGGCCCAGCGCCGCCAGCAGGATGTAGGCGCGGGAGCGGGTCGGGGCCGGGCTGTCGGGCTGCTCCCGCGGTACGTCTCCCCTCGTGAACGCCGCCCACCAGTCGTCGTCCCGCGCCGTGCGCGAGAACCACGTTCGGGTGATCCAGCGCGGGCTGCCCGAGTCGGCCAGGTGTTCGCGGCCCCGGCGCAAGTGCCCTGCCCGTTGAAGGTTGTTGAGAGCTGTGCGCAGGGCGCATTGGCCGTACGGGAGTGTCTTGGCCAGCGTCTTCACGGAGATGTCGGCGCCGCCGGGGAGGCGGTCGATGTACGCGGCGACTGCTGCTTCGCGGGGCGGGAGGTGCGCGAAGTCGTGAGCCGTGCGGGGGAGTTGGCCCGGGGTGGCGCGTTTTCCGTAACCCGGGTTGGCCATGGGGTGCGGGAGTGCGTGCGCGGGCAGGAGGGCAGGACTAAGCTTGGCTACAGCCACGGGATCGGCCTCTATAACTCGATCTTGTTGGTCAAGCCCCCGCAGGTGTTGCTAGCGCCTGGCGGGGGCTGTTTGCGTATTTGGGCACGCTAATCCCTGGTGACTGTCCGTGGCAAGCCGGTCGCGTCAAGTCAACTCGCGGGGCGGGAGGGCGGGTTGGGGCCCTCCACCCATTCCTTGCAAAGAAGGCTCGGAGCTGGGGACTTGAGCTTCGGGGCGCCGCCGACTACTCGGCGCTGGAGTTCTTCACGTCCGTCACGAACGCCGACCACGCCTCGGCCCGGAACACGAGCTTCGGGCCGAGGGGGGCTTTGGAGTCGCGGACAGGGACGAGGGGGCCTGGGAAGTTGGGGGCGACTTCCAGGCAGTCGGCACCGTCGCCACCGCTGTAGCTGGACTTGTGCCAGGCGGCAGTGCTCAGGTCGTACTCAGGACTGTGTCGCTTCATGTGCGTAATCCTCGGCCACTGACTCGACCAGGGCCAGGGATTCTTGAGGGGAGAGCGCACTGGCCCTGAGCAGGTCGAAGGTCAGCTCATGGCGTGTGACGGCAGCTGGGTCGTCCATCAGCTGTCCAACGCCCACGCCCTCGACGTAGGCGAGAGGAGGCGCGTCGGGAAAGTACATGAGCTTGATGCCACCCGGTAGGGATCCGATCGCGCCTGCGCTGAACCGGAGTACCTGCATGAGGATCCGGCGACGACGTGCCAGGTCTGCCACATGATGGAGGGCCCCTGCCATAACCTCCGGTCCGCAGACCGGGCGACGGAGGGCGGCCTCGTCGAGGACCACCCACAACAACGGGGTTGTTGGATCGTCCAGGAGGCGGGTGCGCTCCATCCGGTTCGTCACCAGCTCATGGACCTCGGTGTCCCGAAGGGTCGGCCAGTAGGCGCGGAACAACTCCTTTGCGTAGCCCGGCGTTTGAAGTAGACCTGGGATCAGCGTTGGGGTGTACTGCCTGATCGACGTGGCGAGCGACTCCGCCTCCACTGCTTCAGTGAAGTGGTTCGGGTACCTGGACTTGGCGGAAGCCGCGCAGTTGCGGGTGAAGAAGCCGTTCGTGCCCAGGATCTCGTCAATCTGGACGGCGTATTCGAGGTGCATGCGCCGCGTCCCGGCCTCCAGTTGGCCGATGAACGAGCCGCTGACGAAGAGCGGTTCGCCTAACTTGGCCTGGCTGAGGCCGGACCTCTCCCGCGCATGCCGCAGCTCGGCGCCCAGCAAGGCGCGTGGTGACGACGACGGGTCGAGGTCCTTCGGTCCTGCCACGGCAACTCCCTGTCCGACAGCCGATGTTGTTGGGGCGGCCTGTCTGGCCAGGTTAGAGGCGTAACGGCCACGCTGTGTTGCGAAGAGTGAACTCTGCGTGGAGGTGAAGGAATGCTGCGGTCGACGGAAGAGGTCGTCGCGCTTCGGGACGCGCTCACGGGCGTGGGTGTCGTCCTGCCGTCCCTGTGTGTCGACCCGGTGACCGGCGCGAGCGACGAGCCGTTCGCCCTGGTCGTCCTGGGGCGTTGCAACGTGCGTACGGCCGAGAAGCTGGCGTCCGTGCTGCGCGGGGAGCGCCCGCCGGTCGGGGCGCACGTCGTGGACGTACGGGATGGGCGGGTCGGCGAGGTGATGGGGCATGTGGGCGGGAACGCGCAGTTGCGGCCCGTGGGCGGGGGCCGGGAGTGGGACTGCCCGCCGGAGTCGACCGGGCCCGCGGCGCAGGAGGAGGTGTTGCGGGCCCGGGTACGGGAGAGGAACCGTGCGGCGCGCCTCCCCTGAATCACCGACCCACGATGCGAAGCAGCCGTCCGAGACCGCGGTCAGGGCGGCGTACGCCGACGTGGTGTCGGAGTAACGCCGCCCTGGGGCGGGACGAGTTGCGGGAGGTGGCCCGCGCTGCCACGGCGGTTACTTCGGGTCGCTGTTGAACTTCGAGGTCGACCAGAAGTAGCCGAGCACGGTCAGCGCGAGGCACCAGGCGATGGCGAGCCAGCCGTTGTTGCCGATCTCGGTGCCGAGGAGGAGGCCGCGAAGGGTTTCGATGGCCGGGGTGAAGGGCTGGTACTCGGCGATCGGCTGGAACCAGCCCGGCATGGTGTCGGCCGGGATGAAGGCGCTGGAGAGGAGCGGGAGGAGGATCAGCGGCATCGCCATGTTGCTGGCCGCTTCGGCGTTCGGGCTGGCCATACCCATTCCGACCGCGATCCAGGTGAGTGCCAGGGCGAAGAGGGCGAGTAGTCCGAAGGCCGCGATCCACTCCAGGACCGTGGCGTCCGTGGACCGGAAGCCGATGGCCACGGCAACCGCACCGACGAGGACCAGGCTGGCGAGCACCTGGAGCACGCTGCCCACGACGTGCCCGATGATCACGGACCCGCGGTGGATCGCCAGCGTACGGAAGCGGGCGATGATCCCCTCGGACATATCGGTGGCGACGGACACCGCCGCCCCGATCACGGTGGACCCGATGGTCATCATCAGGATGCCGGGGACGATGTAGGCGATGTAGTCGGAGCGGTCGGCGCCGCCGATGCCGGCGCTCATCACGTCGCCGAAGATGTAGACGAAGAGCAGGAGCAGCATGATCGGGGTGAGGAGAAGGTTGAGGGTGAGGGAGGGGTAGCGGCGGGCGTGCAGGAGGTTGCGGCGGAGCATGGTGGTGGAGTCGCGTACGGCGAGGGAGAGGGTGCTCATCGGACGTTCTCCTTGGGCTGGTTGGGCTGGTTGGGGAGGGTGGTGGGGCCGGTGAGGGCGAAGAACACGTCGTCGAGGTCGGGGGTGTGGACGGTCAGTTCGTCGGCTTCGATGCCGGATGCGTCCAGCCGGTCGAGGATGGAGCGCAGTTCGCGCTGGCTGCCGTCGCTGGGGATGGTCAGGGAGAGTGCTTCGTCGTCGCGGGTGGTCTCGTGCAGGGCGGTGGCGGCGGACTGGTAGGCGGTGGGGTCGGTGAAGCGGAGCCGTACGTGTCCGCCGGGGATGAGCCGCTTGAGCTCTTCGGCGGTGCCCTCGGCCGCGATCCTGCCGTCGTTCAACACGGCGATGCGGTCGGCGGGTTCGTCGGCCTCTTCCAGGTACTGGGTGGTGAGGAAGACGGTGACGCCGTCGGAGACGAGTTCGCGGATGATCTGCCACATGTTGTGGCGGGAGCGGGGGTCGAGGCCGGTGGTCGGCTCGTCGAGGAAGATGATCCGCGGGTTGCCGACCAGGGTCATGGCGATGTCGAGGCGGCGCTTCATGCCGCCGGAGTAGGTGGAGGCGGGCTTCGTCGCGGCCTCGGTGAGATCGAAGCGCTCCAGCAACTCGGCGGTGACCCGGCGGCCCTCGCCCTTGGGCAGGTGGTGCAGGTCTGCCATGAGGAGCATGTTCTCCTCGCCGGTGATCAGGCCGTCGACGGCGGAGAACTGGCCGGTGACACCGATCGCGGCCCGTACGGCCTGCGGGGCGGTGGCCAGGTCGTGGCCGCCGATGTGGATGTCGCCGGTGCCCGGGTCGGCGGTGATGAGGGTGGAGAGGATCTTCACGGCGGTGGTCTTGCCGGCACCGTTCGGGCCGAGCAGCGCGAACACCGACCCGGCCGGGACGGACAGGTCGATGCCGTCGAGCACGGTCTTGTCGCCGTAGGACTTGCGCAGCCCGTTCGCCGCGATGGCCAGCTTGGTCATGATGAGTGCTCCTTATAGGGGCTGAGAGGCTGCGTGGCGCGGTCAGAGGCTGCGGGCGGTGATGTCGCCGTGCGCGGTGGTGGCGCGGATGTCGAGTTCGGCGGCGCCGTCGTTCTTGAGGGCGTTGCTGACGCGGCCGTAGCCGGTGCCCGCGTCCAGGGAGGCGGAAACCCCGGCAGCGGCGGCCACCGAGATGTCGCCGGACTGGGTGCGCAGTTCGACCGTGCCCCGTACGGCCTCGGTGATCCGGATGTCGCCCCTTGCGGTGCTGATCTCCGCGGGGCCGGTGAGCCGCCCGACCTCGACGTCGCCGTCGATCGCGGTGAGGCGGACGCCGGCGGCCTCGTCGATCTTGATCTGCCCGTAGGCGCCTTCGAAGGCGATGTCGCCGAGGCGTCCGACGCCCCGGAGCTCGGCGGCGGTGGACTTCGCCTCGATGCGGGAACCGGCGGGCAACTGGATGGTCACCTCGACCGATCCGGAGGGGCCGAGGATCCGGTTCTTCGCCGGTGCGGTAGCGATCCGCAGGACGCCGTCGTCGTAGGCGACCGTGATCTGCTCCGCCGCCTTCACGTCGCGGCCCTTCGAGGCATCCGCGGGCAGGACCTCGACCGTGGTGTCGGCCCGGTCGGCGGCGATGAACTGGATGCGTCCCGCGGGGATGTCCAGGACGGCGGCGACCGGGGTGGGGGTGGCGAACTTCTGCATGGTGCTCTCCTTCGATTCGGTGTTTCCGATGAAGGAAAAGCTACGTTGCGTTCATGGATTCTTCAATGCTCTTGTTGCGTGAGATCGCTATATATGCAGGTAGGAGCCAGGTAATCGTTGCAACAATCCTCAATGGTAATGCAACGATCGTCGTGTGTGCGTTGCAATGAAATGAAGGTGAACGCTATGCTGGAGGCCTCAAGGAGCGCGAAGGAGACCGCAATACCCGGAGACAGGGTCACCCAGCAGAAACGTCGGCAGATCGCGTCGGGGCTGGCCGACGGCCTCGCCTCTGCGGAGATCGCAAGAGGCGCGGCCAGCGTCGGCGTCCTCGGCCCGCGCGCCCCCGCCGCCACCCGCCTGGAGAACGTCGCCCGCTTCCTCGACTTCGTCGGCGAAGCCATCACCCGCGCCGCGGAACAAGCCCGCGAGATCCTCTACACGAAACCCGGAACGACCTCGGACGGCACGACCGGGCCGCGTTCGGATCAGGCCGCCTGACCGGCGCGGGGCGCGGTGTCTACAGGTTGCCCATCGGTTCGATGTCGATCTTCACCGGAGTGCCCCAGATACGCAGCACCTCGTAGTCCGTGAACTCGTGGATCAGGCGGTAGGCCATGCCGGGGCGGGGGGTCTTGCGCTCGGCGGCGAGGTAGCGCTCGGCTTCGATGCGGTCGCGGCGGGGGGTGCCGCAGAGCTGCCAGGCCTGGCCGTTCCAGACTTCCGGGAGCCAGCGCTGCTGGGGCTGGGGGCGGTCTTCGCGCAGGCCGTAGCGGGACTTCGTGCGCTCCGTGGCCTCTTCCGGGCCGAGGGGACGGCTGTGCGAGTAGGTGTCGTTCACCTGCGAGCGGCGGGCGGTGCGGCGGCGGGTCTCGCAGAGCAGGCAGAGGTCGGCGGCGGCCTTGTCGACCGGGCCGTTCGGGTGCTCGGCGCAGCGGGTGGTGGGCGCGGCCGTCGTGACCGTCTCGTCCAGCAGGTCGAGGGCCCGCTTCAGGTCCGCCTTCACCTCGTGCAGCTTCGCGTCGGGGGTGTCCGAGTTCAGCGCGTCGCCGTGCTCGCCAAGCACGCGCAGGGCGCGGCCGAGAGCGGTGAGCTGTGCGTGGTTCACGGTGTTCGGTTCCCTCCCCGGGCGTTTTCCTGACTTCCCGAAGGGTCGCACACGCCACTGACAGCGGCGCCCGTCACAACCCCGCCGCCGGCGCCACTGAGCGCGTCTCTGACAGACGGCCCGAGACCGAAGACATACGTCGCCCCGAAGCCCACCACATACCCCGTCAGCAGCCCGCCGGCGTAGATCGCGGCCGTCATCGCCAGCCCTCCGCTGCCTGCCAGGAGCGGGAACAGTGCCCACCCCGACGGTCCGATCGCCGTCGACCCCACCTGGTCGCCGAGCATCGCGAAGAAGCCGATGAAGGCGCCGCCCGCCGCGCCACCCGCGCAGGCGGTCAGGAAGGGGCGGCCCAGGGGGAGTGAGACGCCGTAGATCAGGGGTTCGCCCACGCCCAGCAGCCCTGCCGGGAGCGCCGACTTGATCGTCGTACGCATGGAGTGGTCGTGGCGGAGGCGGACGTAGACCGCCAGGGCCGCGCCGACCTGGCCCGCGCCTGCCATGGCGAGGATGGGGAGCAGGACCGTGTAGCCCTGCTGTTCGATGAGGGTGGTGTGGATGGGGATGAGGGCCTGGTGCAGGCCGAGCATGACGACGGGGAGGAAGAGGCCGCCGAGGATCAGGCCGGCGAAGGCGCCGGTGGTGGCGAGGAGCCAGTTCGCGGCCGAGCCGATGGCGGTGGAGAGCTCGCCGGCCGCGTACATGAGGGCGTACAGGGTCACCAGGCCGGTGAGCAGGACCGTGAGGGTGGGGGTGACCAGGACGTCGAGGGCCTCGGGGACCCAGCGGCGGCACCACTTCTCGACGTACGTGCCGAGCAGCGCGGCGGCCAGTGCGCCCAGGACGCCGCCCTGGCCCGGCGCCAGCGTCACCCCGAACGCCGTCACCTTCGCGACCCCCGCGTACACGATGACCGCCGCCACCGCGCCGCCCAGGATCGGGGTGCCGCCGAACTCCTTCGCCGTGTTGTAGCCGACGAAGACCGCGATCAGCGCCATGAAGCCGGAGGCGATGGCGGCGAGGGCGGGGGTGAGGGACGGGAGGCAACCCAGGTTGACCAGCAGGCCGTTCAGGCCCGCGATGACTCCGCAGCCGATCAGGGCGGGGATCAGCGGGACGAAGATGTTCGCGACGCGGCGCAGCAGGAGCTTGGTGGGGGTGGCGTTGCGCTGTCGTCTCACCTCCTTCAACCCGGCGCCTTTCGCGGCGAGTTCACCCGCCGTCGTGAGCAGCGCCTCGAACTCCGGGGTCACCCGGGCGACGGTGCCGGGGCCCAGGACGACCTGGTAGGTGTCGTCGTCCGTGACCACGCCGAGTACGGCGGGGAGGGCTCGCAGGGCGTCCTCCTGGACCAGGGTCCGGTCCCGCAGGCCCACGCGGAGGCGGGTCATGCAGTGGGCCACGGAGGTGATGTTCGCGGGGCCGCCGAGGAGGGGGAGCAGGGCTGCCGCGGTGGCGGCGGGCGAGGTGGGGTCTTTCGGTGTGCGCACCACCCGAGGGTGCTGGTCAGCGGGGCGCCGCCGCGAGCGCCGCGCGCAAGTGGCCGTGGCTCTCCTCCAGAAGGCGGGCGGCGGTCGGGCCGTCGACGCCGCCCAGGATGGTGAGGATCGCGTTCTTCACCTCGCCGTCCGTGGCGGCCAGGGCCCGCTCGATCTCGTCGTCGGTGGCGCCTGTCGCGAGCGCGACGATGCGGCGGGAGCGGGCGCGGAGCTTCTCGTTCGAGGCGCGTACGTCGACCATCAGGTTCCCGTACGTCTTGCCGAGCCGGATCATCGTGATCGTCGAGAGCATGTTCAGGACCAGCTTCTGGGCCGTGCCCGCCTTCAGCCGGGTCGAGCCGGTCAGCAGCTCAGGACCGACGACCACCTCGATGCCGTGGTCGGCGGCGGCCGCCAGCGCGCTGTCCGCGTTGCAGGACAGGCCGATCGTCAACGCGCCCTGCTTGTGGGCGTGTTCGACGGCGCCGATGGCGTACGGGGTGCGGCCGGACGCGGAGACCCCGACCACCGTGTCGTCGGGTGTCAGGGCGAGATCCGCGAGGTCCCGCGCGGCCAGTTCCCTGGAGTCCTCCGCGCCCTCGATCGACGTGACCATCGCGCTCGGGCCGCCCGCGATCAGGCCCACCACCTCGGACGGGTCGGTGTTGAAGGTGGGCGGGCACTCGGACGCGTCCAGGACACCGAGTCGGCCCGCCGTGCCGGCGCCCGCGTAGATCAGGCGGCCGCCCCGGGCCATCCGCTCCGCGACGTCGTCGATCGCGGCGGCGATGAGCGGGAGCCGCGCGGCGACCGCCGCCGGGACGGTCGCGTCCTCGCCGTTCATGAGCCGGGCGATCTCAGCCGTGGGCAACTGATCGATCTCGGCGAGCTCGGGACGGAACGCCTCGGTGGTGAGGGTCTCCAACTCGGCGCGGAGGTGGCGGTAGTTGGCGTTGGAGGTCATGAGGAGCGGCTCTTTCCGTGCGGGGTGGTGAGGAGGCGCCCTTCGGGGGCGCGGGGAACTGCGCGACCAGCCACTGACGGTCCGCAGCGCTCCAAACGGCTTCAGGTCTCCCGGGCCCGGCTAGCGCGAGCGCCCCCGCGGGCTGTGCCGGTGCGCCAGCGCCTCGTACGAGGCCGACAGCGCCGGCGCCGCCGTCTCGTACGTCCGCTGGGCGACTCCCACGAACAGGCAGTCCACGACCAGCAGCTGACTCGTCCGGGACGACATCGCCGCCGGCCGCAGCTCGCTCTCGCGGGCCGTCGAGGTGGTGAGGATGTGGTCCGCGTACTGCGTCACGGGTCCGTCCGGGCGGCCGGTTATCGCGATCGTCGTCGCGCCGCGCTCGAAGGCGACCCGGAGGGGTTCGATGATGTCGCCGGTCGAGCCGGAGTGGGTGATGGATATCGCCACGTCCTTGGCGCGCAGCTGCACCGCGTTGGTGACGGCGAGGTGCGGGTCGCTGTGCGCGTGGGCTATGAGCCCGATGCGGAGCAGCTTCTGGGCGAGGTCCTGGGCGACGAGGCCGGACGCGCCCTGTCCGTAGATGTCGATACGGCGGGCCGTGGAGAGCGCGGTGACCGCCGCGCTGAGCTGGGCCATGTCGAGCCCGGCCGCGGTGTCGGCAAGGGTCTGCTGCTCGTCGTACGCGAGCTTGGCGACCACGTCGGCGATGGGGTCGTCGACCGCGATGTCGGCGGTGACGGCGGGTGCGCGGCCCGACTGCTGCTGGGCGGCGAGCCCGGCGAGGGCGAGGCGCAGGTCGCGGTAGCCGGGGTAGCCGAGGAGGCGGGCGGTGCGGACCACCGTCGCCTCGCTGGTGCCGGTGAGCTCCGCCAGGCCGGTGACCGTGAGGGCCGCACAGCCCGCCGGGTCGGCGGCGACGGCCTCCGCGACCCGCTGCATGGAGCGCGTCATCGACGGGGCGAGCGTCCGGACCTTCGCCGCGAGGGCGGCCGGGGCGGGCGGTGCCTCGCCGGCGAAAATTTCCTTCACTTCATGGGTCACGTCTGAAAGATATTTTCCGCTGGGGCATGCGGTCAAGGGTGCGCACAATAGGTGCATGAACCCCATCGGCGACCCCAACGGTGATCCCACCGACGACCCCGGCAGCGGCCCTGTCAGCCCTCTGGAGCAGGCGTTGCACGCGGCTCGCGCCCGCGTCCTCGCCGATCTCGCCGCGCGCGAGGTCGCCGACGCCGATGTCGTCTCGCTCGTCGAGGAGTCGGTGGTGCAGCGCCGCTGGTGGGTCGAGCAGTGGCCGGACGGCGCGGCGTACGTGGCCGGGCTCGTCGCCCAGGACGTACAGGACGGCCTTCTCGAACGGTACGGGCGCTGGCCGCTGTGCTCCGTCTGCGGCTCCGGCGACCCGCACACCCTGGAGGTCGAACCCGAGCTGGGTCCCGACCCGCACTGGGTCTGCCACCAGGCCGGCGTGAAGGTGGCGTCGGTCGGTCTGCTCGGCACGGCGAGCGGCGGGACCCCGCCCTCGTGACCGTCTACATCGACCCGCCCACCTGGCCGGGCCACGGCCGCGTGTGGTCCCACCTGATCAGCGACGTCTCGTACGACGAACTCCACACCTTCGCCGCGGACCTGGGCGCCCCCCGGCGCGCCTTCGAGCGTGATCACTACGACATTCCCTCGCACCGCTACGAGGACGCCGTGCGCGCCGGCGCGGTGCAGGTCAGCAGCCGCGAGGTGGTGCGACTGCTGTACGGGGCGGGGCTGCGCAGGGCCAAGAGGTGGGCGGGGCCGGGGAGTTCGTAGCCTGGACTGTTTTACGGCCCCGGCCTGCTCAGTTCAGCAGCTCGTACGCGAACTGCTGCTCGTCCTCGCTCACCCACGTGAACCCGGCCCGTGAAATCACGCCCTGGGACGGCACGTTGGCCCGGTCGACGGTCGCGAACAGTGCCTGTACGTCGTCACGCGCGAGCGCCCACCCGGTCAGGGCGCGCAGCGCCTCGGTGGCGTAACCCTGCCCGCGGGCGCCCTCCACCAGGTCGTAGCCGATCTCGGCGCGGCCCTCCTCGTCGGGGGCGCCGTGGAAACCCATGCCGCCGACCGCCCGGCCGTCCTCGGTCCGCACCAGGACGAAGAGGCCCCACTCGGGGCGGAGCACCCCTGCCTCGTACGCCTTCACGACCATTCCGGCGGCGTCCCGGGTGCCCTCGAAGGGGCCGCCCTCGATCCACTCGAAGCCGCCCGTGCCGCCCGCGCGCAGATCGGCGGCGCCCGCGGGTGTGACGCCTTGCAGGGTGAGCCGCTCGGTGGCGATCACCAGGTTGTTGCTCCAGGTCCACTCGGTGACCGGGGCGCGGCCGGGCAGGTCGCCGCGGCCGGTCGCCCAGAGCAGGGTGCGCCAGTGGTCGGGTCCTGGCCTGACGTGCGGGAAGATCCGCGTGAGTACGTCCTCGCAGAGCTCGGCCGGAGGCTCGTACGGGATGCCGAGGCCCTCGGCGATGTCGTGCGTGTGCAGCAGGACCTCGGCGACGCCCATCGCGGCGAAGCCCTCGCGGTTCGCGCTGCGGAAGGGGGAGGGGTGGAAGGCGCGCACCTCGCGGGGTGCCGTGCGGATCGCGGCGGTCAGCAGGGCGCCGGTCGTCTCGATCACGTCGACGACACCCGCGTTGTCGGCGCCGTGGGTCATGACGAGCTCGAAGGGGATGAATCCCGGGGCACGCACGGCCAGCCGGCTCGCGTACATGATGAGATCGAGGCAGATGTGCTCGGCCGTCCTGCGGCAACTCCAGTCCAGGCGACCCGCGTTGACGCCCTCCCAGTCCCGCCCGGTCACCGTCCGCAGCAGCGCCGCGCTGCCCGCCACGGCCTCCGACACCTGGTCCCCGCCCATGTCTCGCATGCGGGTGAGGATAGGCGCGATCAGGCTTCGGTACGTATCGGATTGTTCGGGGCGAGGGTCCCGTCACCCGGAGCCCAGTCGCGTGAGCTCCGCACGGAGGTTCTCCCGTGCCCGTTCCTCCCACTCCCGTTCCCCGTACGGCGTCCTGAACAGCCTCGGCAGGTCCAGGAGTTGGCGCAGGATCGCCGCCCTGCCCGCGCGGAACGCCTCGTCGGGGACGAAGGTGTACTCCTCGCGGACGGCCGCCGTGTACTCCGCGTACGCCGGCGGGGCCGAGGCCAGGATCGCCAGGTCGGCGTCGCAGAGGACCTGGCCGTTGCGGTCGTCGTCCGTGGGGGCGTGGCCGATCGTGAGGCGGACCAGGCGGGCCACCTCCGCCGTGCCGGGGGAGGGCACCCCGGCCTCGGGGAGCGCGCGTTCGGCCAGGCGGGCCGAGCGCTCCTCGTTCTCGGAGCGGTCCGGGAGGTAGACGGCGTCGTGGAACCAGGCGGCGAGGCGCACCAGGTCCGGGGCGTCCGCGTACTCCTCCAGTACGTCGATGTGGTCGAGGACCGCGGTGAGGTGGGTGACGGTGTGGTAGCGGCGCTGGGGCTCCTGCCAGCGGGCGAGGAGGTTGTCCGCGTACGGGGTCGGGTCCGGGGCCCGGTCCGGGGCGCCGGGGGCGCGGGACCCCTCAAGGGCGCGGGTCCAGCGGGTGCGGAGGGCGTCGAGGGCGTCGAGGTCGTCGGGCATGGGGTCATTGTGGCTGGGTGGCGGGTGGCGGGTGGCGGGTGGCGGGTGGCGGGTGCGGGGTGCGGGGTGCCGGGTGGGCTGGGGTGGGGTTTGTTCGCCCCCTCCGCCCCTGCCCGTCCCGTTTCGGGGGGGGGGGGGCCCCCCCCCCCCCCCCCCCCCCCGGGGCCCCCCCCCCCCCCCCCACCCCCCCCCGGCAGACACCCCCCCCCCGGGGCGCCGCCACCCCCCCCCCCCCGCCAACAAAATATAATAA
>NZ_JBIUYT010000013.1:7609-285046 GCF_044744645.1 Streptomyces sp. NPDC087263 | reverse complement strand
TCTTCAACGACGGCGCCTTCGAAGTCCTCAAAGACAGACAGCAGGCCCAGGAAGCGGTCATCCGCCTGGAACACGGACAGCCCATCCGCTTCGGCACCGACCTGGCCAAGGGCGTCGTAAGGGACCCGGACACCGGCGACCTCAAAGTCGTCGACGTCACCGCGCAGAACGAGGCGCAGATCCTCGTCCACGACGCGCACGCGGCCTCGCCCACGACCGCCTTCGCCCTCTCCCGCCTCGCCGACCCCGACACCCTGCACCACACCCCCATCGGTGTCCTGCGTTCCGTCGAACGACCGGTCTACGACACCCAGATGTCCGACCAACTCGACACCGCCATCGAACAGAACGGCAAAGGCGACCTCGCCGCACTCCTCGCCGGCGGCGACACCTGGACAGTCGTCGGCTGATCGCTCGGTGACGTCCTACAGGGCCCTCGCTCCGTACGTCGTCACACAGGTACGTCCTACAGGGCCCGGGCCATCAGGTCCGGGCCCCGTCGTACGTCTCTCGCGCCTTCACCACGTCGTCCATCCGCTCTTCCGTCCAGGTCCCCAGCGCGCTCACCAGCAGGGCGGCCTCGCGGCCCAGCTCGGTAAGGGAGTAGTCGACCCGGGGCGGGATCACGGGCTTGGCGTCGCGATGGACGAGACCGTCGCGCTCCAGGGTCTGCAGGGTCTGGGTCAGCATCTTCTCGCTGACGCGCCCGATCGCTCGGCGCAGCTCGCTGAAGCGGTAGGGGCGTTCGTTCAGCTCGATCAGGACGAGGACGCCCCAGCGGCTGGTGACGTGCTCCAGGACGAGGCGGCGCGGGCACATGGCCTCGCCCTCGACGTTCCACTTACTTACGGCCATGCCAGTACCTTACTTCAAAGTGGGTACTTTCAAGAAGTTAGTGCAGCTCCTAGGGTGAGTGCCAAGCCCCCCAAGGAGAGAGCAAACATGAGCATCGTCATCACCGGAGCCACCGGACACCTCGGCCGCCACGTCATCGAGGGACTGCTGGAGAAGGTTCCGGCCGACCGGATCACCGCCGTCGTCCGGGACGAGGCGAAGGCCGCCGGGTTCGCTGCCCGCGGGGTGAGGATCGCGGTCGCCGACTACAACGCCCCCGAGACCTTCGACGGCCTCTTCTCCGCCGGCGACAAGGTGCTGCTGATCTCCGGAACCGAGTTCCACCTCGGCCGCGTCGGCCAGCACCAGGTCGTCATCGACGCCGCCAGGGCCGCCGGGGCCGCGCTCCTCGCGTACACCAGCGCTCCCGGCAGTCTCACGGCCGCCCTGGCCGACGACCACCGGGCCACCGAGGAGGCGATCCTCGCGTCCGGTCTGCCGTACTCCCTGCTGCGCAACGGCATGTACAACGAGAACTACACCGAGAACCTCGCCCCCGCACTCGAGCACGGCGCTGTCGTCCAGGCCGCCGGTGACGGTCGTATCGCCGGTGCCTCGCGCGGCGACTACGCGGCTGCCGCCGTGGCGGTGCTGACCGGCGAGGGCCACGAGAACACGACGTACGAGCTGAGCGGCGACACCACGTTCGGCTTCGCCGAGTACGCCGCCGAGGTGGCGAAGCACTCCGGTAAGGAGATCGCGTACCACTCCGTTCCGGCCGACGTCTACCTCGGCATCCTGACCGGCGCCGGGCTCCCCGAGGCCTTCGCCACGATCCTGGTGGGCGTGGACGCGTCCATCGAGAAGGGTGAGGTCGCGGCCACGACCGGCGACCTGTCCCGACTGACCGGCCGCCCGACCACGCCGATCGCCGAATCGGTCGCGGCGGCGCTGAAGGGCTGACTCCCCCCTCTGGCCCTCGCTGCCGCTTTCGAGCGCCCCCGCCTGTCATGACCGTATGGCGATACGGGCATGACAGGCGGGGGCGCTCGGCGCTACCTTCTTGAAGGCCGTACGAGCACGGCCGGACGGGCGAGGAGGACGCGATGGCGGTGAAGGCCAGGGGCGAGCAGCACATAGGTCTGCTGAACGGCATCGCCGCGTACGGCATTTGGGGCCTCGTCCCCCTGTTCTGGCCGCTGCTGGAGCCCGCCGGGGCGGCCGAGATCCTCGCCCACCGGATGGTGTGGTCGCTGGCCTTCGTCGGGATCGCGCTCGTCGTGCTGCGGCGCTGGGCCTGGGCCGGTGAACTGATCCGGCAGCCGCGCAAGCTCGGACTGATCACGGTGGCCGCGGCCCTCATCACCGTGAACTGGGGCGTCTACATCTGGTCCGTGAACGCGGGTCACGTGGTCGAGGCCTCGCTCGGCTACTTCATCAACCCGCTGGTCTCCATCGCGCTCGGTGTGCTGATCCTCAAGGAGCGGATGCGGCCCCTGCAGTGGACGGCGGTCGGCGTCGCCTTCGCGGCAGTGGTCGTCCTCACCCTCGGATACGGCAGCCCGCCGTGGATCTCCCTCACCCTCGCCTGCTCCTTCGGCACCTACGGGCTGGTCAAGAAGAAGGTCAACCTCGGCGGCATCGAGTCGCTCGCCGCCGAGACGGCCGTCCAGTTCCTGCCCGCGCTGGGCTTTCTGCTGTGGCTGGGGTCGACCGGGAAGGCGACCTTCGCCGCGGAGGGCGCGGGGCACATGGCGCTGCTCGCGTCGACGGGTGTGGTGACCGCGATTCCGCTGGTCTGCTTCGGCGCGGCCGCGATCCGCGTACCGCTGTCCACGCTGGGGCTCCTCCAGTACCTCGCGCCGGTCTTCCAGTTCCTGCTCGGCATCCTCTACTTCCACGAGGCCATGCCGCCCGAGCGCTGGGCCGGGTTCGCGCTCGTCTGGCTCGCGCTGTCGCTGCTCACCTTCGACGCGCTGCGCACCGCGCGCCGAGCGGCCCGGACGCTCAGGGCCGAGACCAGGGTTCCCAGGACCACCATCGCGACCGGCACCGTCAGCGCCGCGCGGAAGGCCGAAAGCGTCGCGTCCGGCTCATCGGCAGCCGGCCCCGATCCCGTCGACGCCAAGCCGTAGACCGCGGTCACCGCCGAGATCCCGATCGCCGAACCGAACTGCGTCGCCGTGTGCAGCAGCCCGCTCGCCAGCCCCTGTTCCGACTCGGCGACCCCGTCCGTGGCCGCGATCGTCAGCGGCCCGTAGGCGAGTGCGAAGGCGGTCCCCGCGATGATCAGGGTCGGGAACATCGCCGCGTACGACCAGTCCGCGCCGACGGGCAGGAACAGCCCGTACGCGATGACGGCGAGCACGAACCCGCCGAGGATCACCCGGGCGTGGCCGTACCGCTCGACCAGCTTCGGCGTGAGCGTCGGCGCAAGCACCGCGTCGCAGCCCATCACGATGAGCGCCACCGCCGTCTGGAGCGCCGACCAGCCGCGCAACTCCTGTAGATAGAGCGTCAGCACGAACTGGAAGCCGAAGAAGGCGCCCACGAAGAGCAGCGCGCCGAGGTCGGCACGGACCACGGATCCCTTGCGGAGGAGACCGAGGCGTACGAGGGGGGTGGCGGCGCGCCGTTCGACGGCGACGAATGTGGTGGCGAGGAGTAGCGCCGCAAGCGCCGCCGTGGCCGTCAACTGCCAGTCGTGCAGGCCGTGTTCGAGGCGGAGGACGGCGTAGGCGGCGAGCAGCATGGCTCCGGCGGCGGTGACGGCTCCGGTGAGGTCGAATCGTGCTTCTGCCGTACGGAGTTGGGGGCGCCGCTCCTGTACGGGGATCAGCCGGAGCGCCGCGAGGAGGATCGCCCCCGCGAGCAGTACCGGTGCGAAGAACACCCAGCGCCAGCCGAGTTCGGTGAGCAGACCGCCGATGACAAGGCCGAGGGAGAAGCCGCCGGCCGCCGTGCCCGCGAAGACCAGCAGGGCCTTGTTGCGGCGGGGACCCTCCTCGTACGAGGTGGTGATCAGGGAGAGCGCGGCCGGGGTCATGAACGCGGCGGACACTCCCGTGACGAAGCGGGCGACGATCAGCATCCAGCCCTCCGTGGCGAAGCCGCCGAGTCCGGAGAAGGCGAGGAAGACCGTCAGCCAGATGAGGAACATCCGGCGGCGGCCGAGAAGGTCGGCTGCGCGTCCGCCGAGGAGGGTGAAGCCGGCGTAGCCGAGGACATAGGCGCTCATCACCCAGGCCGCGGTGGTCGTCGACAGGTCGAGGTCGGACCTGATGGAGGGGATCGCGACCGCGAGCATCGCGACGTCGATGCCCTCCAGGAAGATCGTTCCGCAGAGGACGAGCAGTAGTGCCCAGGCGCGGGTGCCCACGGGGACTCCTCGGGTAGGGGGTGGTTACGTGACTGAGGGTCGGTTCCGTGACCGGGGTTCGGTTCCCTGACTGGGGTTCGGTTCCCTCTAGTAACCGACGCCAGCCTGCGGCAGCATCGACAGGTATGGAAGAAGGCACTTTGAAGTCACCGAGTAACTGCGAAGGCACCGTGGACTACGGGGACGCCGATCCCTTCCAGTGGGACACCCGGGAGGACTGCGAGGTGCGGCAGATCCTCGACCGGGTCGCCGGCAAGTGGTCCCTGCTGGTGATCGCGCTGCTCGATCGGCGCGTGCTCCGTTTCACGGAGTTGCGGCGGGAGATCGACGGGGTCAGTCAGCGGATGCTCACCGTGACCTTGCGGCAGCTTGAGCGGGATGGGCTGGTGAAGCGGACGGTGCACGCCGTGGTGCCGCCGCGGGTGGAGTACGAACTCACGCCGTTGGGCGGGACGTTGCATGCCACCATCCAGTCGCTGGTGACGTGGACGGAGCGGCATCAGGGGGAGATTGCTTCGGCTCGGGCGGACTACGACTCGCGGGCGTCAGCGGTGGCGGGCGGGTGACGGGGGCGGGATGACGGGGGTGACGGGGGTGACGGGGGCTTTTTTCGCCCCCTCCGCCCCTTCCCGTCCCTTGTTCCTGGGGGCTGCCGCCCCCAGACCCCCGCTGTCGCGCTGAACGCGCTCGGCCTCAAGCGCCGGACGGGCTGAAACGGGGCGGAGCCCCGAGCGGGCGGGGCGGCGATCGGGACGGCGCCGCCTCGTCCTCAAGCGCCGGACGGGCCGGCAGGGCCTGCTCGGCGGGCTCGGTGGGTGCGGGCCTTGTGGAGGTTGCCGCAGTGTTCCATGGCGCACCAGCGGCGGCGGCCGGGGCGGGATGTGTCGGCGAAGAGCAGCGAGCAGTTGTCCGACGCGCACTCGCGGATGCGGTGGGCGTGCGGGCCGGTGAAGAGGTCGACGGCGTCGCGCGCGACGGTGGAGAGGAGCTGGGTTCCCGTGGCGCCGGGGGCCCAGGCATGCGTACCGTCCGACGCGATGCGGGCGACCAGTGGCGGTTCGGCCGCGGCCGCGTTGACGAGGGCCAGGTCGCGGGGGCTCGGTGGGCGGCCGTGGGCGCGGTCGGCGGTCAGCAGGAACAGGGCGTCGCGCACGGTTCGCGTGTGCTCCAACTCCCGCTGGTCTACCGACAGTTCGAGCCCCGGCGAGAGACGGCTCCGGTCCGCCCAGTGCGCCAGGTCGGACGGCTCGTGCAGCACCTCGTAGCGGGCGAACTCGCCCGGACCGCCCGTCGTCAGCAGTTCCAGGCAGAGCGCGCCGGGGTCGAAGCGGTAGGACGTCCCGCCGTACGACACGAGGGTCAACCCTGGCGATTCCATTGCGCGCTCGCTCACGTAACCACTATAAGTGGTTACCATGACTCACGCGACCCTGCACTGGAAGCTCGTCATCGACGCGGAAGACCCGCACGCCCAGGCGGACTTCTGGGCTGCCGCCCTCGGCTACGAGGTCGAGGACAACAGCGCGCTCGTCGAAAAGCTGCTGGGCCTCGGCGCCGTACCGGCCGAGCTCACCGTCGAGTCCCACGGTCACCGGGCCTTTCGGGATCTGATCGCCGTACGGCATCCGGATGATCCGTACGAGGAGGAGAGCGGGACCGGGCTCGGGCGACGGCTGCTCTTCCAGCGCGTACCGGAGCCGAAGACCGTAAAGAACCGACTCCACCTCGACCTGCACGCGGGAGCCGATCGGCGTTCGGACGAGGTCGCCCGGCTGGAGGGGCTGGGAGCGACGGTGCTGCGGCAGGTGAAGGAGCCGGGCGGCGAGTGGGTGGTGCTGACGGATCCCGAGGGGAACGAGTTCTGTGTGCAGTAGCCGCGGACGCGGCCTCTCCCCTGTTCACCGTAGCCGCGGAAGCACCCTCTCTCTCCCCCGTTCACCGTAGCCGCGGACACGCCCCCTCCCCGATATGCGAACTCCCCTGACCAAATAGCGCCCTTGACGGAAAGTCAGTCACAGCTTCACCATCCAGGCACCCCATTCACTGTGGAATCCCTGTGATTCCCGCGGAATTCGGAGCCCCCCACATGAAGCTCTCCGCTACCGGGCGTGCCACTGCGGCTGCTGTCGTCGCCGTTGTCACGCTCCTCACCACCGGCTCGATAGCCGGCGCGGCGCCCGCACGTGTGGCCGCCGCGCCTGATCTCCCCGTGGCCAACATCAAGGCCCATCTCACACAGCTGCAGTCCATCGCGACCGCCAACGGCGGCAACCGCGCGCACGGCCGCACCGGCTACAAGGCCTCGCTCGACTACGTCAAGGCCAAGCTGGACGCGGCCGGATTCACCACGACCGTCCAGCAGTTCACGTCCGGTGGCCGTACCGGGTACAACCTGATCGCCGACTGGCCCGGCGGCGACACCGGCCAGGTCGTCATGGCCGGGTCCCACCTCGACAGCGTGACGGCGGGGCCCGGCATCAATGACAACGGGTCGGGTTCGGCGGCCGTGCTGGAGACCGCGCTCGCCGTCTCGCGGGCGCAGTACCAGCCCACAAAGCATCTGCGGTTCGCCTGGTGGGGCGCGGAGGAACTGGGCATGGTCGGCTCGCGTTACTACGTCAACAGCCTTGCCACCGGCGACCGGTCGCGGATCAGCGGCTATCTGAACTTCGACATGATCGGCTCACCGAACCCGGGGTACTTCGTCTACGACGACGATCCCACCATCGAGAAGACCTTCCAGACCTACTTCGCCGGGATCGGCATAGCGACGGAGATCGAGACCGAGGGCGACGGCCGCTCCGACCACGCGCCGTTCGACACCGCGGGCATCCCGGTCGGCGGTCTGTTCAGCGGCGCGGACTACATCAAGACAACAGCCCAGGCCGCCAAGTGGGGCGGCACGGCCGGCCTGGCCTTCGACCGCTGCTACCACGCGTCCTGCGACACGGCGTCGAACATCAACGACACGGCGCTGGACCGGAACGGGGACGCTCTGGCCTATGCGGTGTGGGAGTTGTCCTTCTAGCTCCGCCGTAGTCCCCCTGTAGTTATCCACAGTCGTGCCGTGACGGGCCCTTCGCGGGGTCCGGTCGTAGTCCTGCCCCGTGGTCGGTGCCATGTCTCTGCCCGAACGTCTTGAACGTCTTGAACCTCTCGAGCGTCTCGAACGTGCGGTCACCGGCCACGGGTGTGCGGGCTCCGGGTGTGCGGGCTCCGAGCGCAGGGCTAGGACCTGTCCGGCCGATCATGTCGCAGACGCGTCCTAGTCGGAGTGGCCGCGGGCGCGTTCGGTCAGACGGCCCATGCGGGTGCGGGTCTTTTCGAGTTGTTCGATGTCGTCGGCGGCCGGGCCGCCGTCGGCCGTGAGTTCGGTCCACACGCCGATCAGGTCGCGTCCGAGGTCCAGACCCTGTGAGGGGTCGCGGACGGCGCGCCAGGCCGTGGCCGCGCTCTGAACGTTGCCGTACGCGGCGTCCGGGTCCCGGTGCCTGCGGTGGACCCTGGCCAGGTCGAGCGACAGCCGGAAGGACCGGGGCGCGTCGCCACCCAAGTAGGCGATGTACGCGGTCAGTTCGCGCACCCGCAGCGCCTCCGGGTGCTCCGGGCCCAGCGTCTGCGCCGCCTCCGCGACAGCGCGCTCCGCCATGCCCGCGGCCTCTTCGATCCTGCCCTCCTGCACGGCCTCGTTGATCCGCGTCACACGTTCCGACAGGAAGGCCGCCTCACCCGCTCCTTCCGGCACCGGCGCCAGTACCGCTTCGGCGACCGCGTCGAAGCCCCGCACGGGGGCGGGCTTCGGCTCCGGTTCGGACTCCGGTACCAGATCCAGGTTCAGGGCGATCGGGGACCTGGCGGCCTTCCGCACGGGGGCCAGGTCGGGCGGCGGGCCGAACTCGCCCGTCGGGGGCCCCGCGACGCCGGGCGGTGTCTCCCCCTTCGGTTCCGGCAGCGTCCGCAGAGCGAAGGCCGACGGCGGGAGGACGCTCGGCGCGGGGTCGGTGGGCGCCGCGGGCCATACCGGGTCCACCGGCGGGGCAGGGGGCACCGGGGGCGTCCCGCCCGGTTGCATGGACGGAACCGGCGGTGGTGACGACGGTGGCGGCATCGGCGGTTGTCGCACCTGCCCGGCCGCGGGCTCAGGCGGGGGCGAGTGCGGCTGCCGGTCCGGGTACGACTGGGACTGCGGCTGCGACTGCCCGTCCTGGTACGACTGGGACTGCGGCTGTCGGTTCGGGTCCTGGTACGACTGGGACCGCGGGTCCGGGTACGACTCCGGCTGCGAGTCCGAGGCCGAGTACGACTCCGCCTGCGGGTGCGGCTGGAATCGACGCGGCTCCCCCACGTACGCGCTCGACCCGTCCACGTACACCTGAATCGGTACGACGAAGCCGGTGCGTTCGTCGTGGATCGCGGCGAGTACGGGCCGGCCGGTGGTGAGGGCGAGGCGGTGGAGGTGGTCGAGGACGGCGGCCTGGACGGTCTGGCCGGGGGCGGCGAAGACCGGCACGCCGCCGACCGAGGCCACGCCACCGCCCGGAGCGGCGCCCTCCGCGGGCACCCGCACCTCCACCGGCGTCACCGCGGGGTCCAGGTACTCCCCGGAGTACTCCCCGGAGTCGGCACCCTCCTCAGCGCGCCGCCGCTTGAGTTCCCGCTTCTGTTCGCGGCTGAGTCGAGACATCGTGCCCTCACTCGGGGTGATCGGGGGAGAAAGGGTGGACAGGGAGGACGGCGCCGAAAAAGATGTCCGCGCAGGTGCCCATCGGTCCACCCTGGTCCCGCGGACCACGGTGCGTCAACGCCGACGGTCCCGGGGCGGAGACGACCCCGGTGCCGATCACCCTCGTGCACATCCTCGCCTCCCACCTCACGCCGATCCCGGCCGGGGTTGCGAAACGGCAATCCAGTGGACAACTAAATGCGTACGCATATATTGTCCACGCATGTAGTCGCGGCGACCACCCTTCGCCGCACGCACCCTAGGGGGACCCATGAGCCGCCGTTTCCTGTTCCTGCTCGGCAGCAGCCGCTCCGACGGCAACACCGAACTGCTGGCCCGCAAGGCCGCCGAGCAGCTGCCCGCGGAGGCCGAGCAGCGGTGGCTGAGCCTCGCCGAGCATCCGCTGCCGGACTTCGAGGACCTGCGCCACGACAGTGACCATGTCCGCCCGACCGAGGGCAGCACGGGCCTGCTCTTCGACGCGACGCTCGCCGCGACGGACATCGTCATCGTCTCGCCCCTGTACTGGTACTCGGTCTCCGCGTCCACCAAGCGCTACCTCGACTACTGGTCGGGCTGGCTGCGCACCCCCGGCGTCGACTTCAAGGCCACGATGGCGGGGCGCACCTTCTGGGGTGTCACCGCGCTGGCGCACGAGGAACAGGAGGTCGCCGACCCGCTCATCGGCACCCTCAACCACTCGGCCGCGTACATGGGGATGCGCTTCGGCGGGGTCCTGCTCGGCAACGGCAGCAAGCCCGGTGACGTACTCAACGACAGCGAGGCCCTGACCCGCGCGAAGACCTTCTTCGCGCAGCAGCCGACGCTCGCCCGCTTCCCCTACGACAGCTGAGCACCAGGTCCCCGCGACTCAGGCCGTGATGTCCTTCGTCGTGAAGCGCGCCCACGCCGCCGACCCGAACACCGCCGCGTACAGAGCCTGTAGGCCGAGGTTGTGGACCAGGTCGTCCCAGTACACCGGGTCGCGCATGAGGTCGGCGAAGGACAGCCAGTAGTGGGAGAAGAAGTACGGCTGGAGCGCATGGAGCTGGGGGATCTGGTCGAGGATCTGGACGGTGATGACGAGCCCGACGGTCGTCGCCATCGCCGCGATACCGCTGCTCGTCAGCGTCGAGATGAACAGGCCGAGCGCCGCGACACCGATCAGTGACGCGGCGACGACCAGCGCGATGAGCAGGGCCCTGCCGAGTCCCTCCGCGAAGCTGATCCGGGTCCCGGAGATGGTCGTCAGCTCGCCCAGGGGGAACAGCACCGCGCCCACCGCGAGCGCCGAGGCCGCCACGACGAGGGTCGCGACCAGGCAGAACGTCATGGTGGTCGCGTACTTGACGAGGAGGAGGCGGGTGCGGCCGGCGGGCGCGACCAGGAGGTAGCGCAGGGTTCCCGCGTTCGCCTCGCCCGCGATCGCGTCGCCCGCGATGACGCCGATCGCCATCGGCAGGAAGAAGGGGAGCGTCACGGCCAGCGCCGTGAACACCAGGAACAGGCCGTTGTTGGTGATCTGCGAGATGAACGCGGGTCCTTCGCCACCACCGCCGCCCGGGCCGCCCCCGGATCCGTCGCTCGTCTCGATCCTGATGGCGATACCGATGAGGACCGGCACCGCCGCGAGCACGCCGAGCAGCGCGATGGTCCGCCACCGCCGGAAGGTGGTGACCAGCTCGCTGCGGAACAGCCCGAACGTCCACAGCGGGCTGGGCGCACGCATCACTTGCGTCTCGGACATGACCTCAGCCCGCGACATCGAAGCCCTCCCCTGTCAGCGCCACGAACGCGTCCTCCAGCGAGGCGCGTTCGACCCCGAAACCGCGGACCCGGACGCCCGCCGCGACCAACGCGGCGTTCAGCTCGGCGAGTTCGCGGTCCGGGGGCTCGGCGGTCACCCCGGTGTCCGTCACGACGAGATCCCCGACGCCTTGTTCCTTCAGTACGCGCGCCGCGTCCGCGGGATCGGGAGTCGTCACGACGAGACGCCCGCGCGCACCCGCCGCCAGATCGGCCACCGCGCCCTGGGTGATGAGCCGGCCCTGCGCCATCACGGCCGCGTGCGTGCACACCTGCTCGATCTCGTCGAGCAGGTGTGAGGAGAGGAAGACGGTGGTGCCGTCCGAGGCCAACTCCCTTACCAGGGAACGGATTTCGCGCATTCCCTGCGGATCGAGGCCGTTGGTCGGCTCGTCCAGGACGAGCAGCCGGCGGGGCTGGAGCAGCGCCGCCGCGAGCCCGAGCCGTTGCTTCATACCGAGCGAGTACGCCTTCGCCTTCTTGCCCGCGGCGGCGGCGAGCCCGACCCGGTCGAGGGCGGCCGCGACGCGTGTACGCCGGGTGCGCGGGTCGGCGGTCGGGTCGGCTGCGTCGTACCGGAGGAGGTTGTCGCGGCCGGAGAGGAAGCCGTACAGCGCGGGGCCCTCGATGAGGGCGCCCACCTGCGGGAGCACGGCGCGGGTGGCCCGGGGCATGGGCTGCCCCAGGACACGCGCCGTGCCCGAGGTCGGCTGGATCAGGCCCATCAGCATGCGGATGGTGGTGGTCTTGCCCGAGCCGTTCGGACCGAGGAAGCCGAAGACGCTGCCCGCCGGGACGGTCAGGTCCAGGCCGTCGACGGCGAGCTGTCCACCGCGGAAGCGCTTGGTGAGCGCGCGGGTGACGATCACGGTGTCAGTGTCCTCAGCCGAGTTCACCTCAGCCGTTGGCGCCGCGACCGCGCTCACCGCCCCTCCCGTGTCGCCCACCGGGTCGGGCTCCGCGGCGGACAGCTCCACCATGGACTCCTCAATTCGTCCTGTGATCCGACCTGTGACTCGTCCTGTGATCTGGCCTGTGATTCGGCCTGTGATCTGGCCTGTGATTCGGCCTGTGATCTGGCCTGTGACTCGTCCTGTGATCCGGCCTGTCCATACGAGTTCTACTGGGCCGCGTCGGCCGCCTTGACCAGCGCGTCCTTGGTGACGGCACCGGCGTACACCTTGCCGTCGTCCGTGATCAGCGCGTTGACCAGGCGGGTCGAGAAGACCGTGCCCGAGCCGAACTTGCCGGTGACCTGGTCGCCGAGGGAGTTCAGGAACCCGTCGACGTTGCTGTTGCCGGAGGAGCCGGACGGTACGCCCTCGCCACCGGTGTCGAACTCGGCGATGGAGTTCCAGCCCTCGCCGATCGTCTTGAGACCTTCGAGTCCGCCGAGTCCCGCGCCCAGGTCCTCGCCGGACTTCTGCGAGGACTCCGGCGCCTTCACGTCGTCGCCCTCGGTGACCTTCGCACCCTTGGGCGGGGTGAAGTCGAAGGTCGACGCGGCCGGCTTGGAGAAGTCGACCTTGGTGAAGCCGGCGTCCACGACGGCCGCGCCGCCGCTCGCCGGGGTCAGCGTGAACTTCAGCGGCAGCCCCGTCTTCGAGTCCACCGCGATGGTGATCGCGCCGACCGTGGAGCCGGACTGCTTCGGCTTGATGAGCAGCTTGTACGCGTCACGGCCCGCGACCTGCGCGGTGCCGTCGACGGTCACGGAGGTGGTGTCGTCGACGGCCTTGAGGGCCTCGTCGGCCAGCTCCTGGGGAGTGGCCGGGACGTCTTCCTGACCCTTTTCCGTCCCGGACTTGGGCGCGGTCGAGTGGTAGACCTCGTTCGACTTGCTGTCGTACCCCCACACGTCCGTGCCGTTGTGGATGAGGCTGTACTCGGCGGCGCTGTC
Organism: Streptomyces sp. NPDC087263; assembly: GCF_044744645.1. Classification (NCBI taxonomy): domain Bacteria; kingdom Bacillati; phylum Actinomycetota; class Actinomycetes; order Kitasatosporales; family Streptomycetaceae; genus Streptomyces; species Streptomyces sp. NPDC087263. The sequence continues at coordinate 272,404 of NZ_JBIUYT010000013.1, read as the reverse complement.
CAGCAGGGAGACCTTGGACTTGTCCGGGCCGTCGGCCGCGACGCGCAGCGTGTGCGTGCCGGTGGCCAGCTCCAGGAGCTTGGATGACGGGTCGGCGGACGAACCGCCACTGCCACCGCCCTGTACGGCCCCGGAAGCGAAGCTGCTCTCCAGGCCACCGAGGTCGGGCAGCCCCAGATCGGTGCTGATCTTGACGGTGCCGGACAGCTGCTCGACGTCCGACTTGGCGATCTTCTCGATGAGCTGCTGGGCGCTGATCTTGGGCAGATCGGGGTCACCGGAGTCGGCAAGCGCCGGGACGAGCCCGATGGTCGCCGCCGCCATCCCCATCACCGCGACCGGGACGACGTAGCGCGCCGCCTTCCGCCGGCCGGTGCGCACGTCATCGGCCTCGGCCTCGTCGGCGTTCGTGCTGTGGTCGGATTCGTACGGTGCCATGTGTGCCTTACCTCCGTCGTCGGCGGCGGCTCGTCCTACTGCACTGGTCCACTCTTAGCCGCCATTCTCACCCGAACCGGTGAGGAGTGGTGTTCACCATCTGACCAAATCGACGGGAGAGATGCGTCAGACCCCGGACGCAACTCCGCGTACTCCTGCGGTATGACGTCACGCGGAGGTGCCTCCCGCAACCCGTAGGGGTTGGAGGAGGCACCACCACCTGACCTTGCTCTTGTGCTCTTGCTCTTGGCCTTGCCTTTGGCCTAGCTCTGGTCTTGCTCGTGGCCGGCAGCTTGGTGAAGTCGACCGGGGTTCGAGTCACCCCGCCCGGTGCACCACCGCGTCGCACAGCTCCACCAGCGCCGCCTTCGCGTCGCACTCCGGCAGCGGAGCCAGCGCGGCCCGCGCGTCCTCCGCGTACTGCACGGTGTCCCGCCGGGCCTGCTCAAGAGCCGGGTGGGCCCGCAGTCGGGCCAGCGCCTCGGCGTGCCGGGCGTCGTCCGTCATGTCGGAGTCCAGCAGCTCGCACAGCGCGATGTCCTCGGCGAGACCGAGCCGGGCCACCCGCTCCCGCAGGCGCAGCACCGGCATCGTGGGAATCCCCTCACGGAGATCCGTCCCCGGCGTCTTGCCCGACTCGCGCGAGTCGGACGCGATGTCCAAGACGTCGTCCGCGAGCTGGAAGGCGACGCCCAGCCGCTCCCCGTACTGCGTCAGCACATCCACGACAGCCTCGTCGGCCCCCGACATCATCGCGCCGAACCGGCAGGCGACGGCGACCAGGGAACCGGTCTTGCCGCTGAGCACATCGAGATAGTGGTCGACCGGGTCACGGCCGTCGCGCGGACCCGCGGTCTCCAGGATCTGCCCGGTGACCAGCCGTTCGAACGCCTCGGCCTGGATCCGGACGGCGTCGGGACCGAGGTCCGCCAGGATGTACGAGGCGCGCGCGAAGAGGAAGTCGCCGGTGAGGACGGCCACCGAGTTGCCCCAGCGGGTGTTCGCGCTGGGCACTCCGCGCCGTACGTCCGCCTCGTCCATCACGTCGTCGTGGTACAGCGTGGCGAGATGCGTCAGCTCGACGACCACGGCCGAGGGCACGACACCCGGCGCGTAGGGATCTCCGAACTGCGCGGCGAGCGTCACGAGCAGTGGCCGGAAACGTTTGCCGCCGGCCCGCACCAGGTGCTGGGCGGCCTCCGTGATGAACGGAACCTCGCTCTTGGTGGCTTCGAGCAAACCCTCCTCGACAGCCGCCAATCCGGCCTGGACATCGGCTTCGAGAGCCTGGTCCCGCACGCTCAGCCCGAACGGCCCGACGACGGTCACGAGAGGTTCTCCTGTCTGCTGACGATCACATGGCGAACTCGGTCGATCATTCGGTCGGTGACGCGGTTTGTCGATGTGTCGCTGCCATCACTCAAGTCAGCGTATCCGGTCACGTTTCGATCACCACGAGCGCCCACCGTCCCCATCGCCGACTTCCCTCACGAGTTCCCCCGGGCGGGACGGACAGTCCACGGCCGCAAAGAAACGGAACCTCCACCCGAACGGGAGGCCGCTCCACGTCCGGCGGCGGGACATCTCCACGTCCGGCGGCAGGACATCACGAGCGGTATGTTCTTGATCAATTAATACGGTCCGATATCCGACGACTTGCCATACTCCCCTCTGCCCCGTCAGCGCCCCGTGAGGAGACCGGCCGCCGTGTCCCGAAGCACCGTCGAATCCGAGCCAGGCAGCGAGCCGCCGCCGCCTCCCGGAGACGACCACGCCTTCTTCGGCCAGCCCAGGGGCCTGCTCACCCTCTCCGGCCTGGAGGTCTGGGAGCGCTTCTCGTTCCTGGGCATGCAGGCGATCCTCGTCCTCTACTTCGCCGACACCGTGGCCCACGGCGGCCTGGGCATGTCGTCGGGCACGGCCGCCTCGGTGTCGGCGGCGTACGGAACGCTCGTCTATCTGGTCTCGGTCGCCGGTGGCTGGCTCGCCGACCGGATGCTCGGCTCGTACCGCGCGGTCCTGTGGGGCGGCATCCTGATCGCCTGCGGCCACTACTCCATGGCGGTCCCGACGGGCACCATGACCTGGGTCGGCCTGGGCCTGATCAGCGCGGGCACCGGCCTGCTCAAACCCAACGTCGCCACCATGGTCGGCAAGCTCTACCGCACCGAGGACGAGCGCCGTGACGCCGGGTTCGCCCTCTACTACATGTCGATCAACATCGGCGCCTTCGCGGGCCCGCTCGTCACCGCCTGGCTCGGCGACCACCGGGGCTGGCACTGGGGTTTCTCGGCGGCGGCGGTCGGCATGACGTTCGGCCTGATCCAGTACGTCGCCGGCCGCCGTCACCTGGCCGGACGCAAGCACGCGGCGGAATTCGCCCTCGCTCCCGACGCGATGCGCCGCACGGTGCTGCTGATCGTCCTCGGCCTCCTCGCGGCGGCCGCACTCGCGACCCTCCTTGCCCTGGCCGGCTATCTGACGATGGACCGCTTCGTCGACCTGCTCACCCTCATCTCGGTGATCGCGCCGGTCGTCTACTTCGCGGTGATGTTCAGGAGCCCGCGCGTGACGGACGCCGAACGCGGCCACCTGCGCCCGTACGTCGTCCTCTTCCTCGCCTCGACCGTCTTCAACTTCATCCTCTTCCAGGCGTACTCGACGATGATGCTGCTCGCCGCGTCGAACGCCGAGAGCAGGATCCTCGGCTACGACTTCCCGGCCGGCTGGTACGCCTCCGCGCTCGGCGCCTTCGAGGTCGCCCTCGCGCCCGTGGTCGCCGCGCTGTGGGTCCGGATGGGCCGCAAGCAGCCGCACGCCTCCAACAAGATCGCGATCGGGGTCGTACTCGGCGGCCTGTCCTTCCTGCTGATCGTGCTGCCGACCAGCGGCCACAGCAGCGACGACTACCTGATGTCGGCCTGGTGGATCGTCGGCTCGTACCTGCTGCTCGGCCTCGGCGACATCCTCCTCGAAACGTCCGGCATGTCCGCCACCACCAAGCTCGCCCCCGTCGCCTTCTCCAGCCAGACGATGTCCCTCTGGTTCCTGTCCCTCGCGCTCGCCAACGGCATCCAGGCCCAGACCGTGAAGCTCTACGACGACGTCTCCAAGCCGGCCTACTTCGGCGTCAACGGCGCGATCGCGGTGGCCGCGGGCCTCGCCGTGATGGCACTCGCACCCTGGCTGCGCCGCACGATGCACCCCGTCCACTGAAACCACCGGGATCACGCATGCACATCCGTACGTCCTTCCCCTACGAGTCCGCTCACGAGGACGTCCTCATCCCCCTCCCGGACGGCACGCGTCTGTACGCCCGCATCTGGCGCCCCCTGACCGACGAGCCCGTACCGGCGCTCCTCGAATACCTCCCCTACCGCCTCACGGACTGGACGGCGCCGCGCGACTGGCAGCGCCATCCCTGGTACGCCGGTCACGGCTACGCCTCCGTCCGCGTGGACGTCCGCGGCCACGGCAACTCGGAGGGCATGCCGACGGACGAGTACTCGGAGGTGGAGCTGGCCGACGGCGTGGAGGTGGTCAACTGGCTTGCGTCCCAGCCCTGGTGCTCGGGCAAGGTCGGCATGTTCGGGATCTCCTGGGGAGGCTTCAACTCCCTCCAGATCGCGGCCCTCGCACCCGAGCCGCTCAAAGCGGTCGTCACGGTCTGCTCGACGGACGACCGCTACGACAACGACGTGCACTACATGGGCGGTTCCGTCCTCGCCGTCGACATGCACGCCTGGGCGGCCACCATGCTCGCCTTCGTCGCCCGCCCGCCGGACCCGGTGCACGTCGGCGAGGTGATGTGGCACGACCTGTGGGTGAAACGCCTGGCGGCGGTGGAGCCGTACCTCCACACCTGGCTGTCCCACCAGACCCGGGACGCGTACTGGAAGCACGGCAGCGTCTGCGAGGACTACGGCGCCATCCAGGCCGCCGTCCTCGCGGTGGGCGGCTGGCACGACCCGTACCGCGACACGGTGTTGCGGCTGGTCGAGAACCTGCCACCGGATCGCGTACGAGGCCTGATCGGCCCCTGGTCGCACCAGTACCCCGACCGGGGCCTGCCGCCGGGCCCCGCGATCGGCTTCCTCCAGGAGACCCTGCGCTGGTGGGACCACTGGCTGCGCGACGGGGACAGCGGAGTGATGGACGGGAACACAGGAGTGATGTCCGAGCCGCTCCTGCGCTCGTACGTCATGGACGCGCACCCTCCGGCAACGGTGTACGACACCTTGCCGGGCCGCTGGGTGGGCGACGAGGTCTGGCCGTCCCCCTCCGTGACACCCATCTCGTACGGCCTCCGGGGCGCACCGGTACTGGTCCGCTCGCCGCAGCACACGGGTGTCGACGCGGGCCGCTTCTTCCCCTTCGGGAACGACGCGGATCTGCCGCCGGACCAGCGGGAGGAGGACGGACGGTCGGCGTACTTCGAGTTCGAAGTCCCGGAGGAGACATGGGTGTTGGGCCGCCCGAAGGTGCGATTGCGACTGACGTCGGAGGCTGAACGCGGCCAAGTGATCGCCCGGCTCTGCGACATGGCCCCCGACGGCTCCTCCACCCTCGTCACCCGAGGCGTACTGAACCTGTCGGCGCGCCATGGCCGTGACCGGGCGGTTCCCTGGAAGCCGGGCTCCACGGAGGACGTGGTCTTCGAGCTGAACGGCATCGGTTACTCGTTCCCGCCCGGTCACCGGATCCGGCTCGCGGTCTCCTCCGCGTACTGGCCCTGGATCTGGCCCCAGCCGGGCTCGGAGGCGGGCTTCACCCTGGACCCTGCGGGCAGCGCACTCGAACTCCCCGTACGGGCAAGGCAGTCGACGTTCCCGATCGCCTTCGAGGAGCCGGAGGAGTCCGCACCCCTGGGAGTGGTCGTGCCGGCGACTCTGGACGAACCCCGCCCCGAACGCCTCGTCGTGCGCGATGTGGCCAAGGGCGAGTGGCGCCTCGAAGTCGACCCCCACTACGGCGGCACCCGCGTCTATCCCGACGGTCTCGAATTCACGGAGGACGCGCTGGAGACGTACACGATCAACGAGTCGGATCCGCTGTCGGCCCGCACGCGCTCGACGTGGTCGATCCGGCTGCACCGCCCGGAGTCGGCATGGGACGCGAGGGTAGAGACCCGCTCCGAAATCACCTGCGACGGCGATGACTTCATCACCTCGAACGAGGTGATCTGCCGGGACGGGGACGAGGTGGTTTTCCACCGGACGTGGGAGAAGAGGATCCCGCGGACGGTGGGGTAGCGCTGCGGTCGGCAGCCCTCGCGGGTTGCCCGTATTGCACCTTGATTGCCTGCGGTGCCGCTTTGTTCATGCTTGGTCGCGTGAAATGAGTCACGTCCACACAAGATCGACGTCTCGGTCCGTCTCGGAATGCCTCACAATTGCCCATTCGCGAAAGGCAAGTTGAGTTTCATATTCCGGACACAATCGGGCGATTCACCCTGTTGTGTGTGCAGGCGAAAGCGATCTACGGCGTCAAATCGGGCCTTGTTCCAGACATGTGCTCTCGCATACGTTCACGTCGATCCAGGTGGAACGCCGAATCCTGCCGCCGCCTGGAACCCCACCCATCCACACGCTCACGGCAGGAGCGGGGGACCCAGGTAAGCCGCCGATCCGGACACCGGAACGGCTAGGGGTGAAGCCGCACCCACCCATGCGGCCGGGCAGCTCCCGCCCGAACCCGACAGCTCACCTCGCAGGCGCCGGAGAGGAATTTCGTCATGCCCGCACGAGGCAAGCACCGCCGCCCCAGGACCAGCAACCTCACCCGCGGCATGGTCGCCGCCGGAACGGGCGGAGCCGCGCTCGCACTCCCCCTGGTGAGCGCGACCGGCGCGCACGCCGCCACCGCGACCAGCGTTCCGGCTCAGGCAACCGCCGCGACGAAGGCCGCTCCGGCCGCCGTCCCCGACGTCAAGCTCGTCACGTACAAGGTCGTCTCGGGCGACACCCTGTCCAAGATCGCGCGGGAGCACACCAAGGACGCCGGCTGGCAGGCGCTCTACAAGGCCAACGCCGCGGTCATCGGCTCCGACCCGGCGCTGCTTCGCCCGGGCACCACTCTGACCGTGGGCACGACGAAAACCACCCAGACGTCCACGAAGTCCGCGGAGTCGACCGCTTCGACCACCAAGTCCGCGGCGGTTCCCGCGACCTACAGCAACGATCTCGACGGCTGGATCAAGGAATCCCTGGCCGTCATGGCCCAGTCCGGGATTCCGGGCACCTACGACGGCATCTACCGCAACATCATCCGCGAGTCCGCGGGCAACCCCGCCGCCATCAACAACTGGGACTCCAACGCCGCCGCGGGCACCCCCTCCAAGGGCCTTCTCCAGGTCATCGACCCGACCTTCGCCGCCTACCACGTGGCCGGCACGTCGATGGACCCCTACGACCCGGTCGCGAACATCACGGCGGCCTGCAACTACGCCGCGGCGAAGTACGGCTCGATCGACAACGTCAACGGGGCCTACTGACGGGGCAGTTCGGACGTATGACTGTGGGTGGTGTCTGCCCCGGGCAAGCGGGCGCCCGGGGCAGACACACCGCCGACTGAGCAGCCGTACCGACAACCGCCCGCCAACCGGGCAGCCGTAGCGACACCCGGGCACGGGCACGGGCACCCGGCAGCTGTACCGACCACCGGGCACAGGCACCCGGGCAGCCGTACCGACAACCGGGCACAGGCACCCGCCAAGGGCAGACGCACCGACAACCGGGCGGGCATCCGAGCCGAACACCCAGGGCCGCTAGCCGAAGAGCCGCTCCAACACCACCGCGATCCCGTCCTCCTCGTTCGACAGCGTCACCTCGTCCGCCATCGCCTTCAGCTCCGGGTGGGCATTGGCCATGGCCACGCCCCGCGCGGCCCAGTCGAACATCGGGATGTCGTTGGGCATGTCGCCGAAAGCGATGGTGGCGGAGGAGGTGAGGCCGAGGTGACGGGCGGCGAGGGCCAGACCCGTCGCCTTGGTCACGCCGCATGGCTGGAGTTCGACCGTCCCCGGCCCCGACATGGTGACGGTCGCCAGCGAACCGGCCACCGCACGCGCCGTCATCGCCAACTCGTCGTCGGACAGGTAGGGGTGACGGAGCAACACCTTGCTGATCGGTTCCGCCCACAGGTCGTCACGCCGCTGCACCCGCACCGCCGGGAGCGTCGGATGCGGCATCACATACCCCGGCTCGATGAGCGTGAGCCCGTCCACCCCGTCCTGGTCCACGGCCGCGTAGACCTGCCCGACCTCCGCCTCGATCTTGCCGAGCGCCGTCTCGGCCAGCTCCCTGTCCAGGGCCACCGACCACAGCAGACGGTCCGCCCCCGCGTCGTACAACTGTGCCCCCTGCCCGCACACCGCCAGCCCCTGGCTGCCGAGTTCGTCGAGCAGCGGCCGCACTCTCGGCGCGGGCCGACCCGTCACCACCAGATGCCGAGCACCCTTGGCCGTGGCCTTCGCCAACGCGGCCCGCGACCGTTCGGAGAGCGTGTCGTCGCCGCGCAGCAGCGTTCCGTCCAGGTCGGTGGCGATAAGTGAATATGCAGTCGGAGCGGCCATGATCCGAAGAATACGGATCGAACGACACATCGGCCCGGCGTGAACCGGACGACGTCCGGTATCCCGTCAGCAACGCCGTTCACCGCACGGGGGTGACAAGCGCCACGAACGGCACGAAGTCCAGTCGGCCGCCCTCCGGATCGCAGTGGGCAGCGCAACTCGACACAGCCGAACGAGACTTATAGGGCATTACGAACCCTCCAGTCGCGGCCCCACCAAGTTCACCCCCCGTAACGTGTTCCGCGACCAAGCAGAACGCACGTCCCGCATGGCGAGTACGCCCGCAAGCCACGAGAGCGAGGCAGCACCCGATGCCCTCCTTCGACGTCCCCGAAGGCGATCCCTTCGGCCCCCACAACCTGCCGTACGGGGTGTTCTCCTTGAACGCCCGCACCCCGAACGACCCGAACGACCCGGCCGCCCCGACCGGTCGAACCGTCGGAGTCCGCCTCGGCGACCACGTACTCGACGCGGGCGCGGCAGCCCGGGCACTCGGCTCCCCGTACGCGGAACTGCTCGCCCGACCGACCCTGAACCCCCTCCTCTCAGCGGGCCGCACCGCCTGGTCCGACGTCCGCCGCGCCCTGACCGCGTGGGTGACGGTCCCGGCTCACCGCGAGACGCTCGAACCCCACCTCCACCCCCTCTCCGAGGTGACCCTGCACCTCCCCTTCGAGGTCGCGGACTACGTCGACTTCTACGCCTCCGAGAACCACGCCCGGAACGTGGGCCAGATCTTCCGTCCCGACGCGGCCGACTCCCTCACCCCCAACTGGAAGCACCTGCCCATCGGCTATCACGGCAGGTCCGGCACGGTCGTGGTGTCAGGAACGGACGTGGTACGCCCGTCGGGCCAGCGCAAGGCACCCACGGACGCGGCCCCCGTCTTCGGCCCCTCCATCCGCCTGGACATCGAGGCGGAGGTCGGCTTCGTGGTCGGCGCCCCCTCGGCCATGGGCACCCCCGTCCCCCTCTCCGCCTTCCGCGACCACGTCTTCGGCCTCTGCCTCCTCAACGACTGGTCGGCGCGCGACATCCAGGCCTGGGAGTACGTCCCCCTCGGCCCCTTCCTGGGCAAGTCATTCGCCACCTCGGTGTCCGCGTGGATCACCCCGCTGGACGCCCTGACCGACGCCCGGGTCGCACCCCCCTCACGCACACACCCCGTCCTCCCCTACCTGGACGACTCCGACGACGAACCCGGCGGCTACGACCTCCGCATCTCCGTCGCCATCAACGGCCACATCGTCTCCGAGCCCCCCTTCTCCACCATGTACTGGACGGCCGCCCAACAACTGGCCCACATGACGATCAACGGCGCCTCCCTCCGCACAGGCGACCTCTACGGCTCCGGAACGGTGAGCGGCCCCTCCGACTCCGAGCGCGGCTCCCTCCTGGAACTCACCTGGAACGGCCGAGACACCCTCGACCTCCCCACCGGCAAGCGCACCTTCCTGGAGGACGGCGACGAGGTAACGCTGACAGCGTGGGCCCCGGGGCCTGGCGGAACACGCGTGGGCCTGGGAGAGGTAACGGGACGCATCAAACCGACCTCCTGAGCGTCTTCCCCCACCCCGGCAGAGACCGACACCCTCACGCACCCGGAGCCGCACCCACAGCCGCACCACAGCCGGAGCCGTACCCGCAGCCGCAGCCGCAGCCGCAGCCAGATCCGAAGCCACAACCGGAGCCGCACCCGCAGCCGCAGTCGCAGTCGCGGCCAGAGCCAGATCCGGAGCCGAAGCCAGATCCGGAGCCGCAGTCGCCAAACCACGGAAGGGGCCGTGCCGGTACGTCCAAATGCTCGTCGCGTACGTTCGCGTCACCGGACGCCACGCCTCCTGACCAACGTCTGATCCGGCGGCGACGAGCGGGACGTACCGGCACGGCCCCGACCCACCCACGACCGCCGCCCCACCGCGTCACCGCCCCGCCGGCCCACCGCCCCCGCCGAGACCAGCACCCCGCCCGGTGGCAGACCTCACCCCGGAGAGCTACCCCCAGTCCTCCGGCTCCGGCTCCGGCTCCTCCCCCATCTCCGGCCAGTCCGGATCCGGAGCCTCACCAACTGCCGGAGCCGCAGCTCCCCCGCCCCCGGAAGCACTGGAAGCACCGGAGGCACCGGAGGCACCGGAGGCACCGGAAGCGTCCCCAAGTGCCCCAAGCACCCCCAACACCCCCTCCCCCCACGTCACCAGCTTCTTCTCACCCACACCACTGATCGTGCCCAACTCCGCCACCGACTTGGGCCACACCGTGACGATCTCCCGCAGCGTCGCGTCATGGAAGATGACGTACGCCGGAACGCCCTGCTCCCGAGCCTGCTCGGCGCGCCAGGCCCGCAGCGCCTCGAAGGCGGGGACCAGCTCCGGTGCCAGCTCGGCCACGGCGGCCTTGGCCTTCTTCTCGCCGCGAGAGGAGGACGAACGAGCACCCACCGGCTTCGGCGGCTCCTTCCGCAACGGCACCTCTCGCTCGCGCCGCAGCACCGTCCCACTCGCCTCGGTCAGCACCAGCGTCCCGTACTCGCCCTCGACGGCAAGCAGCCCCTGCGCCAGCAACTGCCGTACGACGCCCCGCCATTCGTTCTCGGAGAGATCCTCGCCGATGCCGAACACGGACAGCTGGTCGTGGTCGAACTGGATCACCTTGGCGGTCCGGCGCCCGAGCAGGATGTCGACGATCTGGACCGCACCGAACTTCTGCCCACGCTCGCGCTGCAACCGCACCACCGTGGACAGCAGCTTCTGCGCGGCGACCGTGCCGTCCCAGGTCTCGGGCGGCGTCAGGCACGTGTCGCAGTTGCCGCACGCGGGGGTGTGCGGGTCCTGGCCGAAGTAGGCCAGGAGCTGTGAGCGCCGGCACTCGGCCGTCTCGCACAGAGCCAGCATCGATTCCAGGTGGGCGGTCGCCCGGCGACGGAACGCCTCGTCGCCCTCCGAGCCCTGGATCATTTTGCGCTGCTGGACCACGTCCTGAAGCCCGTACGCCATCCAGGCCGTGGACGGCAGTCCGTCGCGCCCCGCGCGGCCCGTCTCCTGGTAGTAGCCCTCGACCGACTTCGGCAGGTCGAGGTGGGCGACGAACCGTACGTCCGGCTTGTCGATGCCCATGCCGAAGGCAATGGTGGCGACCACGACGAGGCCCTCTTCGCGCAGGAACCTCGACTGGTGGCGCGCGCGGGTGCCCGCGTCGAGGCCCGCGTGGTACGGCACGGCCTCGATGCCGTTGCGGGAAAGGAACTCGGCCGTCGTGTCCACCGACTTGCGCGAGAGGCAGTACACGATGCCCGCGTCGTCGGCGTGCTCCTCCCGCAGGAAGGACAGCAGCTGCTTCCTGGGGTCGGCCTTCGGCACTATCCGGTACTGGATGTTGGGGCGGTCGAAGCTCGCTTCGAAGTGCCGGGCATCCGGCATGCCCAGGCGCTGAGTGATCTCCTTGTGCGTGGCGCGCGTGGCCGTGGCGGTCAGCGCGATCCGCGGCACGTCCGGCCAGCGCTCGCCCAGCACGGAAAGCGCCAGATAGTCGGGGCGGAAGTCATGGCCCCACTGGGCCACGCAGTGCGCCTCGTCGATCGCGAAGACCGAGATCTTCCCGCGTGACAGCAGATTCAGCGTCGTGTCCAGACGCAGCCGCTCCGGGGCCAGGTAGATCAGGTCGAGCTCCCCCGCGAGGAACTCCGCCTCGACCGTCCGCCGCTCGTCGAAGTCCTGCGTCGAGTTCATGAAGCCGGCCCGCACGCCCAGCGCCCGCAGCGCGTCCACCTGGTCCTGCATCAGCGCGATGAGCGGGGAGACCACAACTCCCGTACCCGGTCTGACCAGGGCCGGGATCTGGTAGCAGAGCGACTTGCCGCCGCCGGTCGGCATCAGGACAACGGAGTCACCACCCGTCACCACATGCTCGATGATCGCTTCCTGCTCGCCGCGGAAGGCGCCGTACCCGAAGACCCGGTGGAGCGTGGCCAGCGCCTCGCTCTCACCCAGCGTCTCCGTCGCACCCGCTTCGGTCATCACACCTGTCCCACCCATCGCCCGTCCCCCGTCCGTCCTACTTCGCCCACGACAGCCACCTTAGGCCTCCGCACCGACAGCCTCGGAGTTATCCACAGGCTGCCCCTCGGACCGCCCCGCCCTCCTCAGCCCAATGGGTTCGCCGCATGGCAGCCACGGGACAAGCCGGAACATTTCGCTGATGCGAGGCCCGCTCCGCCCAAGGGCGCCCTCACTCCCACCGCCACCCTCCCCACCCCTCTCATCGCCCCATCCCCCTCATCACCCCTCTCCCCAAAGGGCCGCCCCCACCTGTCCCCCCTCAAGGCCGCCTGCACCCTCGCCCTGGCCGCCGCCCTGTCCCTGGCCACCGCCCCGGCCCACGCCGCCGACGAAAACCCCGGCGCTCGACCCCGCCACGCCCGCGACCCTCATGTACGAGACCGGGGCATACGGGAAGCCCAAGCTGGTCGCGGTGGAGTGGACCGTCACGGACACCGGCCAGACCGAGGCGCCGACGCTGTTCGGGAAGGACCTGGACAACACCGTGATCCCAGGCTTCTACACACTCCACGCCTGGATCTACCTCCACGCCTGGATCTACAAGCCCAACCCCACCGGCCTGTTCGAGCCGTGGAACCCGACGGTGAAGTGCCCCTGAAGTCCTGAAGTGAGACACCCCCGGAAAACGGATCGGGGCCCGCTCCCCGAAGGGAGCGGGCCCCGATCCGTACCCGGGCCGGCTCAGGCCGGCCCGGCTCAGCGCACGAACACCCCGGCCTGACCCGCCAGGTCCAGGAAGTACTGCGGCGCCACGCCCAGCACCAGCGTGACCGCCACACCCACCCCGATCGCCGTCATGGTCAGCGGCGACGGCACGGCGACCGTCGGGCCGTCCGGCCGTGGCTCGCTGAAGAACATGAGCACGATCACGCGGATGTAGAAGAACGCCGCGATCGCCGACGAGATCACACCGACCACGACCAGCGCGCCCGCGCCGCCCTCCGCCGCCGCCTTGAACACGGCGAACTTCCCGGCGAACCCGGAGGTCAGCGGGATGCCCGCGAAGGCCAGCAGGAAGACCGCGAACACGGCCGCCACCAGCGGAGACCTGCGCCCGAGCCCCGCCCACTTGGACAGGTGCGTCGCCTCGCCACCGGCATCGCGTACGAGCGTCACGACCGCGAAGGCGCCGATCGTGACGAACGAGTACGCGCCGAGATAGAAGAGCACGGACGAGACACCGTCGGGCGAGGTCGCGATGACACCCGCGAGGATGAAGCCAGCGTGCGCGATGGACGAGTACGCCAGCAGCCGCTTGATGTCGGTCTGCGTGATCGCGACGATCGCCCCGCCCAGCATGGTGACGATCGCGACGGCCATCATGACCGGCCGCCAGTCCCAGCGCAGGCCGGGCAGGACGACGTACAGCAGGCGCAGCAGTGCCCCGAAGGCCGCGACCTTCGTCGCGGCCGCCATGAAGCCGGTGACCGGTGTCGGCGCGCCCTGGTAGACGTCCGGGGTCCACATGTGGAACGGCACCGCGCCGACCTTGAAGAGCAGGCCCATGACGACCATCGCGACGCCGATGAGCAGCAGCGCGTCGTTGCCCATGGTGTCGGCGAGCGCCGGGTCGACGTTCTGGATGGTGCCGTCGACGACCTGCGAGATGGTGGCGTACGACACCGAGCCCGCGTAGCCGTACAGCAGGGCGATGCCGAAGAGGGTGAACGCGGAGGCGAAGGCGCCGAGCAGGAAGTACTTGACCGCCGCTTCCTGTGACAGGAGCCGCTTGCGGCGGGCCACGGCGCACAGGAGGTACAGCGGGAGCGAGAAGACCTCCAGCGCGACGAACAGCGTCAGCAGGTCGTTGGCCGCCGGGAAGATCAGCATGCCGCCGACCGCGAAGAGCAGGAGCGGGAACACCTCGGTGGTGGTGAACCCGGCCTTCACCGCGGCCTTTTCGCTGTCGCTGCCGGGTACGGACGCGGCCTGCGCGGCGAACGAGTCGACCCGGTTGCCGTGCGCCTCCGGATCGAGCCGCCGCTCGGCGAAGGTGAACACGCCGAGCAGTCCGGCGAGGAGGATCGTGCCCTGGAGGAACAGTGCGGGCCCGTCGACGGCGATCGCGCCCATGGCCGCGATGTGCGCCTTCGTGGTGCCGTATCCGCCCGCCGCGAGTGCCACGACCGCGGCGAACGCGGCGGCGAGTGCGACGGCGGACACGAACACCTGGACGTAGTAACGGGACTTGCGCGGGACGAACGCCTCGATCAACACTCCGACGATCGCCGCCCCGATGACGATCAAGATAGGCGACAATTGCGCGTATTCGATCTTCGGCGCGTCGATCTTCGAGATCGGGTCGGCTGCGGTTGTCCACAGGCTGTGGACGGCTGTTGCGCTCACTTGGCCGCCTCCACCTCGGGCTGGGGGTCCGTTTTATGGACGTCTGACATGGTCTGCTTGACCGCCGGGTTGACGATGTCGGTGAGCGGCTTCGGGTAGACGCCCAGGAAGATCAGCAGGGCGATCAGCGGGGTGACGACCAGAAGTTCACGCACCCTGAGGTCAGGCAACGCCGCCACCTGTGGCTTCACCGGGCCGGTCATCGTCCGCTGGTAGAGGACGAGCGTGTACAGCGCGGCGAGGACGATGCCGAAGGTGGCGATGATGCCGACGGCCGGATAGCGCGTGAACACGCCGACCAGGACCAGGAATTCACTCACGAAGGGCGCGAGCCCGGGGAGCGAGAGAGTCGCCAGACCGCCGATCAGGAAGGTGCCCGCGAGCACCGGGGCGACTTTCTGCACCCCTCCGTAGTCGGCGATCAGACGCGAACCGCGCCGCGAGATCAGGAAGCCCGCCACCAGCATCAGGGCGGCGGTCGAGATCCCGTGGTTGACCATGTAGAGCGTCGCGCCCGACTGGCCCTGGCTGGTCATCGCGAAGATGCCCAGGATGATGAACCCGAAGTGCGAGATCGACGCGTACGCCACCAGCCGCTTGATGTCCCGCTGGCCGACCGCGAGCAGGGCCCCGTAGATGATGCTGATGAGGGCCAGTACGAGGATGACGGGCGTCGCCCACTTCGAGGCCTCAGGGAAGAGCTGGAGGCAGTAGCGGAGCATCGCGAAGGTGCCGACCTTGTCGACCACCGCCGTGATGAGTACCGCGACCGGGGCCGTGGCCTCCCCCATAGCGTTGGGCAGCCAGGTGTGCAGCGGCCACAGCGGCGCCTTCACCGCGAACGCGAAGAAGAAGCCCAGGAAGAGCCATCGCTCCGTGTTGGTCGCCATCTCGAACGAGCCGTTGGCCCGAGCCTCGGCGATCTCCTGGAGCGAGAAGTTTCCGGCCACTACATAGAGACCGATTACGGCGGCCAGCATGATCAGGCCGCCGACCAGGTTGTAGAGGAGGAACTTCACGGCGGCGTACGACCGTTGGGTGGCCGCCACTTCGTCGCCGTGCTCGTGGGCCTTGTCCCCGAAGCCGCCGATGAGGAAGTACATCGGGATGAGCATGGCTTCGAAGAAGATGTAGAAGAGGAAGACGTCGGTGGCCTCGAAGGAGATGATCACCATCGCCTCGACGGCCAGGATCAGGGCGAAGAAGCCCTGCGTCGGCCGCCAGCGTGTGTTGCCCGTCTCGTGCGGGTCGGCGTCGTGCCAGCCGGCCAGGATGATGAACGGGATCAGCAGTGCGGTCAGTGCGACGAGCGCCACGCCGATGCCGTCCACGCCCAGTTCGTACCGCACCCCGAAGTCCGCGATCCAGGCGTGGGATTCGGTGAGCTGGTAACGACCGCCGTCGGGATCGAAACGGACCAGGACCACGATCGCCAGCACCAGCGTGGCCAGCGAGACGAGCAGCGCCAGCCACTTGGCGGCGACTCGTCGCGCGGCCGGCACGGCGGCCGTGGCGATCGCCCCGAGGGCCGGGAGCGCCGCCGTCGCTGTCAGCAGAGGAAACGACATCGGTATCAGACCGCCCTCATCAGCAGGGTCGCGGCGATGAGAATCGCCGCACCGCCGAACATCGAGACCGCGTACGACCGCGCGTACCCGTTCTGCAGCTTGCGGAGACGGCCGGAGAGGCCGCCCATCGAGGCCGCCGTGCCGTTGACGACGCCGTCGACCAGGGTGTGGTCGACGTACACCAGGGAGCGGGTGAGGTGCTCCCCGCCGCGCACCAGCACGACGTGGTTGAAGTCGTCCTGGAGCAGGTCGCGCCGGGCCGCGCGGGTGAGCAGCGAACCGCGCGGGGCGACGGCCGGTACGGGACGGCGCCCGTACTGGGCGTACGCGATTCCGACGCCGATGACGAGCACCACCATGGTGGCCAGGGTGACCGTCGTGGCGCTGATCGGCGCGTCGCCGTGGTCGTGTCCGGTGATCGGCTCCAGCCAGTGCAGGAACCTGTCGCCGATGCTGAAGAAGCCGCCCGCGAAGACCGATCCGAAGGCGAGCACGATCATCGGGATCGTCATCGACTTGGGCGACTCGTGCGGGTGCGGCTCATGGCCCTCGGCGTCCGGCTGCCAGCGCTTCTCTCCGAAGAACGTCATCAGCATCACGCGCGTCATGTAGAACGCCGTGATGGCCGCGCCCAGCAGGGCCGCGCCGCCGAGGATCCAGCCCTCGGTGCCGCCCTTGGCGAAGGCCGCCTCGATGATCTTGTCCTTGGAGAAGAAGCCGGACAGGCCGGGGAAGCCGATGATGGCCAGGTAGCCGAGGCCGAAGGTGACGAAGGTGACCGGCATGTACTTCCGCAGGCCGCCGTACTTCCTCATGTCGACCTCTTCGTTCATGCCGTGCATGACCGAACCGGCGCCGAGGAAGAGCCCGGCCTTGAAGAAGCCGTGCGTCACCAGGTGCATGATCGCGAAGACGTAGCCAATGGGGCCGAGCCCTGCGGCCAGCACCATGTAGCCGATCTGCGACATCGTCGACCCGGCGAGGGCCTTCTTGATGTCGTCCTTCGCGCAACCGACGATCGCACCGAAGAGGAGCGTGACGGCGCCGACCACCGTGACGACCAGCTGCGCGTCCGGCGCCGCGTTGAAGATCGCGCCGGAGCGGACGATCAGGTACACGCCCGCGGTCACCATCGTCGCGGCGTGGATGAGGGCCGAGACCGGGGTCGGGCCCTCCATCGCGTCGCCGAGCCAGGACTGCAGGGGCACCTGGGCGGACTTGCCGCAGGCCGCGAGCAGCAGCATCAGCGCGACGGCCGTGAGCTTGCCTTCGGTGGCGTCGCCGACGAGTCCCGGCTCCTCATGGGTGCCGAGCAGCGGTCCGAAGGCGAAGGTCCCGAAGGTCGTGAACATCAGCATGATGGCGATCGACAGGCCCATGTCGCCGACGCGGTTGACCAGGAAGGCCTTCTTCGCGGCGGTGGCGGCGCTGGGCTTGTGCTGCCAGAAGCCGATCAGCAGGTACGAGGCGAGGCCGACGCCCTCCCAGCCGACGTACAGCAGCAGGTAGTTGTCGGCGAGGACGAGCAGCAGCATCGCCGCGAGGAACAGGTTCAGATAGCCGAAGAAGCGGCGGCGCCGCTCGTCGTGCTCCATGTACCCGATCGAGTACAGGTGGATCAGCGAGCCGACGCCGGTGATCAGCAGGACGAACGTCATCGACAGCTGGTCCAGCTGGAAGGCGACGTCCGCCTGGAAGCCCTCGACCGGGATCCAGCTGAACAGGTGCTGGCCGATGGCCCGGTGCTCGGCGTCCTTGCCCAGCATGTCGGCGAAGAGGATCGCGCCGATCACGAAGGAGGAGGCCGCGAGGGCGGTACCGATCCAGTGGCCGACGGCGTCCAGCCGCCGCCCGCCGCACAGCAGTACGGCCGCTCCGAGCAGAGGCGCCGCTACGAGCAGCGCAATCAGGTTGTCCACGATTCAGCGACCCCTTACAGCTTCATCAGGCTGGCGTCGTCGACCGAGGCCGAGTGGCGGGAACGGAACAGCGACACGATGATCGCGAGCCCGACCACGACCTCCGCGGCGGCGACGACCATCGTGAAGAAGGCGATGATCTGGCCGTCGAGATTGCCGTGCATACGGGAGAAGGCGACGAACGCGAGGTTGCAGGCGTTGAGCATGAGCTCGATGCACATGAACACCACGATCGCGTTCCGCCTGATCAGCACACCGGTGGCGCCGATCGTGAACAAGAGAGCGGCGAGGTAGAGGTAGTTGACGGGATTCACTTCGACGCCTCCTCTGTCTTCGTGCGCTCCAAGCGTTCTTCGGCGCGCTGTTCCAGGGCCTTCAGGTCGCTCAGTGCTTCGGTCGACACGTCACGGATCTGGCCGCGGTCCCGCAGCGTCCTGTTGACCGTGAGCTCGGACGGGGTGCCGTCCGGGAGGAGGCCCGCGATGTCCACCGCGTTGTGCCGGGCGTACACACCGGGCGCCGGCAGCGGCGGGAGGTGCTTGCCCTCACGTACCCGCTTCTCGGACATCTCGCGCTGGGTCAGCGCCCGTTCGGTGCGCTCGCGGTGCGTGAGGACCATGGCACCGACGGCAGCCGTGATCAGCAGGGCGCCGGTGATTTCGAAGGCGAACACGTACTTCGTGAAGATGAGGGCCGCGAGGCCTTCCACGTTCCCGCCCGCGTTCGCTGCGGCCAGGCCGTTGAACTCCGTGAGGGACGCGTTGCCGATGCCCGCGAACAGCAGGATGCCGAAGCCGAGTCCGCACACCAGGGCCAGCCAGCGCTGCCCCTTGATGGTCTCCGTCAGGGAGTCCGCCGCGGTGACACCGACGAGCATGACCACGAAGAGGAACAGCATCATGATCGCGCCCGTGTAGACGACGATCTGCACGATGCCCAGGAAGTACGCGCCGTTGGCGAGGTAGAACACCGCCAGGATGATCATGGTCCCGGCGAGCGAGAGCGCGCTGTGCACGGACCTCTTCATGAAGACGGTGGACAGCGCGCCGATCACGGCGACGGTGCCGAGGACCCAGAACTGGAAGGCCTCTCCGGTGGAGGTGGAGTAGGCGGCGAGTTGAGCGCTCATGCCTCCACCCCCTCTTCCTCGGGCTTCTCGCCCCTGGAGACGGCGACCTGGCGCTCCGTACCGGGCGCGGCCTCCGTGACCAGGCCCCGGTAGTAGTCCTGTTCGTCCGTGCCGGGGAAGATCGAGTGCGGGCTGTCGACCATGCCCTCTTCGAGCCCGGCGAGCAGCTGCTCCTTGGTGTAGATCAGGTTGGCGCGGCTGCTGTCGGCGAGCTCGAACTCGTTCGTCATCGTCAACGCGCGTGTGGGGCACGCCTCGATGCACAGGCCGCACAGGATGCAGCGGGCGTAGTTGATCTGGTAGACGACGCCGTACCGCTCGCCCGGCGAGTAGCGCTCCTCGTCGGTGTTGTCCGCGCCCTCCACATAGATGGCGTCCGCGGGGCAGGCCCAGGCGCACAGCTCGCAGCCGATGCACTTCTCCAGGCCGTCCGGGTGGCGGTTGAGCTGGTGCCGGCCGTGGAACCGCGGGGCGGTGGTCTTGGGCTGCTCCGGGTACTGCTCGGTCAGCCGCTTCTTGAACATGGCCTTGAAGGTCACGCCGAAGCCGGCAACGGGGTTCTGGAAGCCCGGCTTCGTCTGCCCGGTCTCCTTGGGCTCCTCAGCCATCGGACCCCTCCTTTCCGTCACGAGATCCGCCAGTTGATCCGTCACTCGCAGTATCGGACCCACCACTGACAATCAACTCCCGCTCGCGGCGCGGACTGCGCCGTGGCACCGGTGGAAGCTCCTGCCCCGGCAGCGGCGGCACGGGGAATCCGCCGGCCATCGGGTCGAACGCCGGGGTCTCGGCGGGCACCTCCTCGGCTCCCTGCTTTTCCCGGAAGATGTCCGCGAGGAACGAGAGCAACAGCAGGACGAGGACGCCGCCGCCGACGTACAACGCGATGTCGGCGAAGTCGTAGTTCTCGTTCCTGAGCGTCCGCACGGTCGCGACGAGCATCAGCCAGACCACGGAGACCGGGATGAGGACCTTCCAGCCGAGCTTCATCAGCTGGTCGTAGCGCACGCGTGGCAGCGTGCCGCGCAGCCAGATGAAGAAGAACAGCAGCAGCTGCACCTTCACCACGAACCAGAGCATCGGCCACCAGCCGTGGTTGGCGCCCTCCCAGAAGGTGCTGATGGGCCACGGGGCACGCCAGCCGCCCAGGAAGAGCGTGGTCGCCACGGCCGAGACCGTCACCATGTTCACGTACTCGGCGAGCATGAAGAGCGCGAACTTGATCGACGAGTACTCGGTGTTGAAGCCGCCGACCAGGTCGCCCTCGGACTCGGGCATGTCGAAGGGGGCGCGGTTGGTCTCGCCGATCATCGTCACGATGTAGATCAGGAAAGAGACCGGCAGCAGGACGATGTACCAGCGGTCCTGCTGCGCGTCGACGATCGTCGAGGTCGACATCGACCCGGAGTAGAGGAACACCGAGGCGAACGCGGCGCCCATGGCGATCTCGTACGAGATCATCTGCGCGCAGGACCGCAGACCGCCGAGCAGCGGGTACGTGGATCCGGAGCTCCAGCCCGCGAGCACGATCCCGTAGATGCCCACCGAGGCGACCGCGAGGATGAAGAGCATCGCGATCGGCAGGTCCGTGAGCTGCATCGTGGTGCGGTGACCGAAGATCGAGACCTCGTTGCCGGAGGGCCCGAAGGGGATCACCGCGATCGCCATGAAGGCCGGGATGGCCGCGACGATCGGCGCGAGGACGTAGACCACCTTGTCCGCGCGTTTGACGATGAGGTCTTCCTTGAGCATCAGCTTCACGCCGTCGGCGAGCGACTGGAGCATGCCCCAGGGGCCGTGCCGGTTGGGGCCGATGCGCAGCTGCATCCAGGCGACGACCTTGCGCTCCCACACGATGGAGAAGAGCACGGTCACCATCAGGAAGGCGAAGCAGAAGACCGCTTTGACGACGACCAGCCACCAGGGGTCGGTGCCGAACATGGAGAGGTCTTCCGCGGCGAGGTACGGCGTCATGCCTCCACCTCCTTGGGGGCCTCGGTGGCGAGCGTCGCCGGGGCGATGCGGACGAGTGCGCCGGGCAGCGCCCCGGTGTCGGAGGCGACGCCCCCACCGGTGGAGTTCAGCGGGAGCCAGACCACCCGGTCGGGCATCTCGGTGATCTGCAGCGGCAGTTCGACCACTCCGAAGAGGCCGGTCACGGCCAGCAGGTCGCCCTCCTTGACGCCCGCCTCGGCGGCCGTGGCGGGCGACACGCGTGCGCGTGCCACGTGCCTGGTCCCGGCGAGCGCGTCGTCGCCCTCCTGGAGACGGCCCTGGTCGAGTAGCAGGCGGTGCCCTGCGAGCACGGCCTCCCCCGTGGCGGGCCGCGGCAGCCCCACCGCGGTCTCCAGGGGATCGGTGGCCCGCGGCCCGTCCCAGGCGCCCAGCCGGTCCAGCTCCCCGCGCGCGGTGCGCAGGTCCGGCAGACCGAGGTGTACGTCCATGGCGTCGGCCAGCATCTGCAGGACGCGCGCGTCGCTGGGCGCCAGCCGTCGGGTCATCTGGTCGGGCTTGAGCGCGGCCTCGAAGAGGCGTGCCCGGCCCTCCCAGTTGAGGAAGGTGCCTGCCTTCTCGACGACCGCGGCCACCGGGAGCACGACGTCCGCGTGTTCGGTGACCTCACTGGGCCGCAGTTCGAGCGACACCAGGAAGCCCACTTCGGAAAGTGCTTCACGCGCGCGTGCCGGTTCGGGAAGGTCGGCGAGCTCCACACCGGCGACGACCAGTGCCCGCAGCTCACCAGTGGCGGCCGCTTCGACGATCTGCCCGGTGTCGCGGCCGTGTCGGTGCGGGAGTTCGGAGACTCCCCAGGCCACCGCGACCTCGTCCCGCGCGCGCGGGTCGGTCGCCGGACGTCCGCCCGGCAGCAGCGTGGGCAGTGCCCCCGCCTCGATCGCGCCGCGCTCTCCGGCCCGGCGTGGAATCCACACCAACTGGGCGCCGGTCGCGGCTGCGGCCCTGACGGCGGCGGTGAGCCCGCCCGCCACGGCGGCCAGCCGCTCTCCGACAGCGATCACCGAGCCTTCGGCCTGCAGCGCCTCGGCGGCCTTGGCCCCGTCGCCCTCCAGACCGAATCCGCTCGCGAGCGCGTCCAGCCACTCGGTCTCGGTGCCGGGTGCGGCGGGCAGCAGCGTGCCGCCCGCCTTCTCCAGACCGCGCGTCGCGTGCGTGGCGAGCGAGAAGGTCTTCTGCCCGTGCCCACGCCACGCCTTGCGCAGTCGCAGGAAGACGCCGGGCGCCTCCTCCTCCGCCTCGAAACCGACGAGCAGGACGGCGGGTGCCTTCTCCAGAGAGGTGTACGTGACGCCCGTACCGTCGAGATCCCGTCCGCGTCCGGCGACCTTGGCGGCCAGGAAGTCGGCCTCCTCGCTGCTGTGCACGCGCGCGCGGAAGTCGATGTCGTTCGTGTCGAGGGCCACGCGCGCGAACTTGCTGTACGCGTAGGCGTCCTCGACGGTGAGACGGCCGCCGGTCAGCACACCGGTCCTGCCGCGAGCGGCCAGCAACCCCTGAGCGGCGGCTTCCAGGGCCTCGGGCCACGATGCCGGCTCAAGGACACCCTCCGGGGAGCGCACCAGGGGCGTCTCGATCCGGTCCCGCTGCTGGGCGTACCGGAAGCCGAACCGCCCCTTGTCGCAGAGCCACTCCTCGTTGACCTCGGGGTCGGCAGACGCGAGGCGCCGCATGACCTTGCCGCGCCGGTGGTCGGTGCGGGTGGCACAGCCGCCGGAGCAGTGCTCGCAGACGGAGTGCGAGGAGATGAGGTCGAAGGGGCGCGAGCGGAAGCGATACGCCGCCGAGGTCAGGGCGCCCACCGGGCAGATCTGGATGGTGTTCCCGGAGAAGTACGACTCGAAGGGGTCGCCCTCTCCGGTGCCGATCTGCTGGAGCGCACCCCGCTCGACCATCTCGATCATCGGGTCGCCGGCGATCTGGTTGCTGAACCGGGTGCACCGGGCGCACAGTACGCACCGCTCACGGTCGAGCAGTACCTGCGTGGAGATCGGGACCGGCTTCTCGTACGTCCTCTTCTTGCCCTCGAAGCGGGACTCGGCCTGGCCGTGCGACATCGCCTGGTTCTGCAGGGGGCACTCGCCGCCCTTGTCGCAGACCGGGCAGTCCAGCGGGTGGTTGATGAGCAGCAGCTCCATCACCCCGTGCTGGGCCTTTTCGGCGACGGGCGAGGTCAGGTGGGTCTTGACGACCATCCCGTCCGTACAGGTGATCGTGCAGGACGCCATGGGCTTGCGCTGGCCCTCGACCTCGACGATGCACTGGCGGCAGGCGCCGACCGGGTCGAGGAGCGGATGATCGCAGAACCGCGGGATCTCGATGCCGAGTTGCTCGGCGGCCCGGATGACCAGGGTGCCCTTGGGCACGCTGATCTCCACGCCGTCGATCGTCAGCGCGACGAGGTCCTCCGGCGGGACCGCCGCCTCCCCGCCTCCGGAGGGAGCGCTGGTGGTCACTGTCATGCGTTCACCTCCGTGTGGTGGTCCGCCCAGACGGTCGACTTGGCGGGGTCGAAGGGGCAGCCGCGGCCCGTGATGTGCTGCTCGTACTCCTCGCGGAAGTACTTGAGCGAGGAGAAGATCGGCGAGGCGGCGCCGTCACCGAGGGCGCAGAACGACTTGCCGTTGATGCTGTCGGCGATGTCGTTCAGCTTGTCGAGGTCGGACATCGCGCCCTTGCCTGCCTCGATGTCGCGCAGCAACTGCACGAGCCAGTACGTGCCTTCGCGGCACGGTGTGCACTTGCCGCAGGACTCGTGGGCGTAGAACTCGGTCCAGCGGGTGACCGCCCGTACGACACAGGTCGTCTCGTCGAAGCACTGGAGCGCCTTGGTGCCGAGCATGGAACCCGCGGCGCCCACTCCTTCGTAGTCAAGAGGGACGTCGAGGTGCTCGTCGGTGAACATCGGGGTCGAGGAGCCGCCCGGTGTCCAGAACTTCAGCCGGTGTCCGGAGCGGATTCCGCCGCTCATGTCGAGGAGTTGGCGGAGCGTGATGCCGAGCGGGGCCTCGTACTGGCCCGGATTGGTGACGTGGCCGCTGAGCGAGTAGAGCGTGAAGCCCGGGGACTTCTCGCTGCCCATCGACCGGAACCATTCCTTGCCCTTTTGCAGAATGGCGGGAACTGACGCGATCGATTCGACGTTATTTACAACAGTTGGGCACGCATAGAGGCCTGCCACAGCAGGGAAAGGGGGACGGAGCCGCGGTTGACCACGGCGGCCTTCGAGCGAGTCGAGCAGTGCGGTCTCCTCACCGCAGATGTACGCGCCTGCGCCCGCGTGCACGGTGAGCTGGAGGTCGAGTCCGCTGCCCAGGATGTTCTCGCCGAGGTAGCCCGCCGCGTAGGCCTCACGTACGGCCTCGTGCAACCGCCGCAATACGGGGACCACTTCACCACGTAGATAGATGAAGGCATGCGAAGACCGGATGGCATAACACGCGATCACAATGCCCTCGATGAGGCTATGCGGGTTCGCGAAGAGGAGCGGGATGTCCTTACAGGTTCCCGGCTCCGACTCGTCGGCGTTGACAACTAGATAGTGTGGTTTGCCATCACCCTGGGGAATGAACTGCCACTTCATTCCGGTAGGGAATCCGGCACCGCCGCGGCCACGCAGACCGGAGTCCTTGACGTAGGCGATCAGGTCGTCCGGCGACATGGCGAGCGCCTTGCGCAGACCCTCGTACCCCTCGTGCCTTCGGTAGACGTCCAGAGTCCAGGACTTCTCCTCGTCCCAGAAGGCCGACAGCACGGGTGCGAGCAGTTTCTCGGGGCTCGTCTCGCCCCCACGGTCGAATTCGCTCGCGTGGGCGGTGCCCCCGTTTTCGGGTGCCAAGGTCATCACTCCCCCTCCTCGACAGGACCCGCCGGGTGGGACGGGTCGGACGCCGACGTGTCCTGCGGCGCGTCGTGTGAGCTCAGGTGCTCGGCGGGCGGCTGGTCCTGGGGACCACGACCACGCGGATGTACTACGCGCGCAGGCTGCGTCTCGCCCTTGGCCAGGCGCAGCCCGATCAGTGAGGCCGGTCCCGCACTGCCGCCCGCCTCGACGGCGCCCTCGCGCTCGTCGGGGAAGCCCGCCAGGATCCGGGCGGTCTCCTTGAAAGTGCACAGGGGGGCGCCCCGGGTCGGATCGACGGGGGCTCCTGCGCGCAGGTCGTCCACGAGGCGCTTCGCGGAGGCCACGGTCTGGTTGTCGAAGAACTCCCAGTTGACCATCACGACCGGCGCGAAGTCGCAGGCGGCGTTGCACTCGATGTGCTCCAGGGTGACCTTGCCGTCGTCGGTGGTCCCGCCGTTGCCGACGCCCAGGTGATCCTGGAGGGCCTCGAAGATGGCGTCGCCGCCCATGACCGCGCACAGGGTGTTGGTGCACACACCCACCTGGTAGTCACCGCTCGGCCCGCGCCGGTACATGGAGTAGAAGGTGGCGACCGCGGCGACCTCGGCCGTGGTCAGGTCAAGCACCTCCGCGCAGAACCGCTGCCCCGTGCGCGTGACGTGGCCCTCCTCCGACTGCACGAGATGCAGCAACGGAAGGAGCGCCGAGCGGGAGTCCGGGTAGCGGGCGATGATCTCGCGCGCGTCGGTTTCGAGCCGGGCTCGGACGTCGTCCGGGTAGACGGGCGCGGGCAGTTGGGGCATGCCCAGGCCTACACCCTGGGAGGGAGTGGTGGTCACCGGTCGACGCCTCCCATCACGGGGTCGATGGACGCGACGGCGACGATGACGTCGGCGACCTGGCCGCCCTCGCACATCGCCGCCATGGCCTGAAGGTTGGTGAAGGACGGGTCGCGGAAGTGGACCCGGAAGGGGCGAGTGCCTCCGTCGGAAACGGCGTGCACCCCGAGTTCGCCCTTGGGTGACTCGACCGCCACGTACGTCTGTCCCGGCGGGACGCGGAAGCCTTCGGTCACCAGCTTGAAGTGGTGGATCAGGGCCTCCATGGAGGTGCCCATGATCTTTTTGATGTGGTCGAGGGAGTTGCCGAGTCCGTCGGGGCCGAGCGCGAGCTGGGCGGGCCAGGCGATCTTCTTGTCGGTGACCATGACCGGGCCGGGCTGTAGCCGGTCCAGGCACTGCTCGACGATGCGCAGGGACTGGCGCATCTCCTCCAGGCGGATCAGGAAGCGCCCGTAGGAGTCGCAGGTGTCGGCGGTCGGGACCTCGAAGTCGTAGGTCTCGTAGCCGCAGTAGGGCTGCGACTTGCGCAGGTCGTGCGGCAGGCCCGCGGAGCGCAGGACCGGGCCGGTGGCGCCGAGGGCCATACAGCCGGCCAGGTCGAGATAGCCCACGTCCTGCATACGGGCCTTGAAGATGGGGTTCCCGGTGGCGAGCTTGTCGTACTCGGGAAGGTTCTTCGTCATCTTCTTCACGAACTCGCGGATCTGGTCCACCGCGCCCGGCGGCAGGTCCTGGGCGAGTCCGCCGGGACGGATGTACGCGTGGTTCATCCGCAGGCCGGTGATCAGTTCGTAGATGTCGAGAATGAGTTCACGATCTCGGAAGCCGTAGATCATGATCGTGGTGGCGCCCAGTTCCATACCGCCGGTGGCGATGCACACCAGGTGGGAGGAGATCCGGTTCAGCTCCATCAGGAGCACGCGGATGATCGTGGCGCGGTCGGGGATCTGGTCCTCGATGCCGAGGAGCTTCTCGACGGCGAGACAGTAGGCCGCCTCGTTGAAGAACGGCGTCAGATAGTCCATGCGCGTCACGAACGTGGTGCCCTGCGTCCACGTGCGGAACTCGAGGTTCTTCTCGATGCCGGTGTGCAGATAGCCGATGCCACAGCGGGCCTCGGTGACCGTCTCGCCGTCGATCTCCAGGATGAGCCGGAGCACGCCGTGGGTGGACGGGTGCTGCGGACCCATGTTGACGATGATGCGCTCGTCGTCGGACTTCGCGGCGGACTGGACGACCTCGTCCCAGTCGCCGCCGGTGACCGTATATACGGCACCCTCGGTCGTCTCACGGGCCGCGGCGGCGGACGCGCCGGGGGAAGGGGTCTGCGTGCTCATGAGTACGACCTCCGCTGGTCCGGAGCCGGGATCTGGGCGCCCTTGTACTCGACGGGGATGCCGCCGAGGGGGTAGTCCTTGCGCTGCGGGAAGCCCGGCCAGTCGTCCGGCATCATGATCCGCGTCAGCGCCGGGTGACCGTCGAAGATCAGCCCGAAGAAGTCGTACGTCTCGCGCTCGTGCCAGTCGTTCGTCGGGTACACGGAGACGAGCGAGGGGACGTGCGGGTCGGCGTCAGGGGCGCTGACCTCCAGGCGGATCAGCCGGTTGTGGGTGATCGAGCGCAGGTGGTAGACGGCGTGCAGTTCGCGGCCCTTGTCGTGCAGGTAGTGGACTCCTGAGACGCCGGTGCACAGTTCGAAGCGCAGGGCCGGGTCGTCGCGCAGGGTCTGGGCGACGCGGAGCAGGTACTCGCGTTCGATGTGGAAGGTGATCTCGTCGCGGTCGACGATCGTCTTGTCGATCACGTTCTCGGGGACGAGTCCCTGTTCCTCCAGGGCGCCTTCCAGTTCGTCGGCGACCTCGTCGAACCAGCCGCCGTACGGGCGGGTGGTCGGGCCCGGCAGCCGGATCGAGCGGACCAGGCCGCCGTAACCGGAGGTGTCACCGCCGTTGTTGGCGCCGAACATGCCGCGCTGGACGCGGATCTCCTCGCCGCCCTCGCCACGACGGCCGGGCAGGTTGGAGGCGCCGAGATCCTTCTCGGGGTTGACCCCGTTGCTGGCGTCGCTCACCGCAGCAGCCCCTTCATCTCGATGGTGGGGAGCGCCTTGAGCGCCGCTTCCTCCGCCTCGCGGGCCGCCTCCTCGGCGTTCACGCCGAGCTTGGAGGTCTGGATCTTCTGGTGGAGCTTGAGAATCGCGTCGATCAGCATCTCGGGCCGCGGCGGGCAGCCCGGCAGATAGATGTCGACCGGGACGATGTGGTCGACTCCCTGCACAATCGCGTAGTTGTTGAACATTCCACCCGATGAGGCACAAACCCCCATGGAGATCACCCACTTGGGGTTGGGCATCTGGTCGTAGACCTGCCGCAGCACCGGCGCCATCTTCTGGCTGACCCGGCCGGCGACGATCATCAGGTCCGCCTGCCGCGGTGATCCGCGGAAGACCTCCATACCGAAGCGCGCCAGGTCGTAGCGTCCGGCGCCGGTCGTCATCATCTCGATGGCGCAGCAGGCGAGTCCGAACGTGGCGGGGAAGACGGACGACTTACGCACCCAGCCCGCGGCCTGCTCGACGGTGGTCAGCAGGAATCCGCTCGGCAGTTTTTCTTCGAGTCCCATGTCTTAAAGGCCCCTCAGTCCCATTCCAGACCGCCGCGCCGCCATACGTACGCGTACGCGACAAAGACGGTGAGCACGAAGAACAACATCTCCACGAGCCCGAAAACACCCAGGGCGTCGAAGGTGACGGCCCAGGGGTAGAGGAAGACGATCTCGATGTCGAAGACGATGAAGAGCATCGCCGTCAGGTAGTACTTGATGGGGAAGCGCCCGCCGCCGGCCGGCGTGGGGGTCGGCTCGATACCGCACTCGTAGGCCTCGAGCTTGGCTCGGTTGTAACGCTTTGGACCGATAAGCGTGGCCATAACCACGGAGAAGATCGCAAAGCCTGCCCCGAGGGCTCCCAGTACGAGGATCGGCGCATACGCGTTCACGCTCCTCGCTCCTCTCAGTCGGCGTTGACTGCTGGCGGTTGCGTCGGACAGGTACTCCCGCCCCGCGTGCTTCACGAGCTCCACCCGTCCCGGCGAAGATCGCGCACATGTGAAGCAGGTCACAAGCCCAACTGCCCCGCATCTTATGCCCGCCGGTCTGTGATCTGCGACACGGGGTACGACAACGACTTTGTGATCTCCACCACCTGGCGAACGATCATGAAGTCCGACGAGCGTCGATCTTCGTACGTGAAGCGTCCACCCGGTCACGAGAGGTGACATTTCCGCTCGTCACCCCAGGTCCAGGACGGCATCTCCATATCAAGAGACTTCAGCAGCAAGCAAATTGGTGCTGGACGCGTGGCCTTGATAGAGGGCTCGTTCACACATCAGTGGGAGGCCGACGGACGGATGTGGACGCGTGCACGCGTTCACGAGCGGCGACGGTCGGGGAGCCCGCGCGTGACGCCGTCGCCGCGGTGACCGTTCCGTGACCTGCGCCACATCTCCCTATGGTCCAAATAAGCCGGGCTTGGCCATCGATCCAACCGGTGATAGGCGACGGGCAATCCGGACGTAATGCGGAAAGCCCATGATCACGGGCTTGATGGGCGGTGTCCGCAATGCCCGTTACGGCGTCAATAAGGAGTGACGCCAGGTGAATTCGACACAAGGATTGAACAACTGTGGCGCAGCACACGTTTCTTGAAGGTATGAGGGAGTCCCTGGTACCGGTTGTTCTCATGTCCCACACCGCTCACATACGTAGCCACCGGAAACCCCGCCGCAACGGGTCGACGCTCGCGATGCGCGCCGGAGTTGCCGGTGGCGTTCTCAGCACCCTGGCAGTGGCCGGGGCGTCCGGTTCGGCGAACGCTGCCGAGTCGTCCACGACCCAGACGCTCGACCTGTCCGCTCTGACGGCCGACCTGGCCACTCAGATCGCGCAGTCCGCGGACGCCACCCAGCAGGCCGCCGCGAACTACGAGCTGGAGGCGGAGCGTGACGCTGCCGCCGCCGAGGCCGCGCAGCAGGCGAAGACGGACCTCGCCGACGCGAAGGCGAAGGCGGCGGCCAAGAAGAAGGCTGCCGACGAGGCCGCGCGCAAGGCCGCCGCCGCCGAGGCCGCCTCGCGCTCCTCGGAGCGGACCACCCTGTCCGCCTCGACGTCGACGACCGTCTCCGCCCCGGCCAGCGGCAGTGTCGCGACCGTCATCGCCTTCCTCCAGGCGCAGGTCGGCGACGCGTACGTGATGGGCGGCACCGGCCCCAACTCGTGGGACTGCTCCGGTCTCGTGCAGGCCGCGTTCAAGCAGGCCGGCGTGGACCTGCCGCGCGTCTCGAGTGACCAGTCGACGGCCGGTACGCCGGTCTCGCTGTCCAACCTCGCGGTCGGGGACATCCTGTACTGGGGCTCGGCCGGTTCGGCGTACCACGTGGGTGTGTACATCGGCGGCGGCCAGTACCTCGATGCGGCCAACCCCTCCAAGGGTGTGGTGATTCAGGACCTTTCGGGCTACCCGGCCACCGGTGCGGTGCGCGTCCTCTGAGCTGAGTCGCAGCATCGAGCCGAGTCGCGCGATTGAGTTGCGTCGCACGATTCTTCACGGTTGAGGGCCGTCGTTCGGGAGAGCGGCGGTCCTTTCGCCGTGCCCGGTGTGCCGCCGGCGCTGTGCGGGGTGCGCCCTGGCGCTGTGCGGGGTGCGCTGTGGCGCTGTGCCAGGTGTTCTGCTGTCGTGGAGCCGCAAGGCTCCCCGCGAGGGCCCACAAGGGTTCACAGGGGGCCCACAAGGGTTCACAACAGCCCCACACCTGAAGGAGACACAGCTATGCCCCGAGTGTTCGTACAGGGCAAGCCCGTCGACTCGTACCCGGCGCTCTCGCCGGAGGCCCGGCGGGGAGTGGTGCGCCGGATCACCGAGGTCGGGGAGGAGGTGCTGCACCGGCCGTGCCGGGACGTCACCGAGTTCGGCCCCGATCTCGCGGCGCTCATCGGCGACATGTTCCTGACGATGCGTGTCGCGGACGGAGCGGGCCTCGCCGCCAATCAGGTGGGCGTCGATCTGCGCCTGTTCGTGTACGACTGCCCGGACGACGACGGAGTCCGGCATGTCGGCCATATCGCCAACCCGGTCCTGGATCAGCTCGCCCCGGCCGGACGGCGGCTCCTCGACGAGGGCGAAGGATGCCTGTCGGTGCCGGGCGCCGTCATGGACGTACCCCGCCCCGATCGCGCCGTCGTGCGCGGCTTCGACAAGGACGGGAACGCCCTCACGATCGAGGGAACGGGCTACTTCGCCCGCTGCCTCCAGCACGAGACCGACCACGTCAACGGGCAGGTCTACCTGGACCGGCTCTCCAAGCGGGAACGGCGGGAAGCGCTGCGGCAGATGGCGGACCGGCGTGAGCGGGTTGTCACCCGCCGCGCGGCCAAAGAGGCCGGGCTGAGCGGACAGTAGGCCGCCATGCCCCGCCCGGCGGCCAAGGCCCAGGTTGGGGGCCACCTTGGTAGGACCGAGTCAGAGGTGGTCCCGCATGATCATGATTTCGGAGCGACCTTCGACAGTCCGTTGATGATGCGGTCCATCGCATCGCCGCCCGTCGGGTCCGTCAGGTTGGCGAGCATCTTCAGCGTGAACTTCATCAGGATCGGGTGGGTCAGGCCGCGCTCCGCCGCGATCTTCATGACCTTCGGGTTGCCGATGAGCTTCACGAAGGCGCGGCCGAGTGTGTAGTAGCCGCCGTAGGTGTCCTTGAGCACGCGCGGGTAGCGCTGGAGGGCCAGTTCACGCTGGCCGGAGGTGGCCCGCGCGTGCGCCTGGACGATGACGTCGGCGGCGATCTGCCCGGACTCCATGGCGTAGGCGATGCCCTCGCCGTTGAAGGGGTTCACCAGGCCGCCGGCGTCGCCGACCAGCAGCAGCCCCTTGGTGTAGTGCGGTTGGCGGTTGAAGGCCATGGGGAGGGCGGCGCCGCGGATCGGGCCCGTCATGTTGTCCGGGGTGTAACCCCAGTCCTCCGGCATCGAGGCGCACCACGCCTTGAGGACTTCGCGCCAGTCCAGTTCCTTGAAGGAGTCGGAGGTGTTCAGGACTCCGAGGCCGACGTTCGACGTGCCGTCGCCCATCCCGAAGATCCAGCCGTAGCCGGGGAGAAGACGGTCCTCGGCCCCCCGGCGGTCCCAGAGCTCCAGCCAGGACTCCAGGTAGTCGTCCTCGTGACGCGGCGAGGTGAAGTACGTACGGACCGCGACGCCCATCGGGCGGTCCTCGCGGCGGTGCAGGCCCATCGCCAGGGAGAGGCGGGTGGAGTTGCCGTCGGCCGCGACGACCAGCGGCGCGTGGAAGGTGACCTCGCGCTTCTCGCCCGAGTCGCCCAGCTTCGCGTGGACGCCCGTGATGCGGCCGGTGCGGTCGTCGATGATCGGGGCGCCGACGTTGCAGCGCTCGTAGAGGCGCGCGCCCGCCTTCTGGGCCTGGTGCGCGAGCTGCTCGTCGAAGTCGTCGCGCTTGCGGACGAGTCCGTAGTCGGGGAAGGAGGCGAGATCCGGCCAGTCGAGCTGGAGGCGGACGCCACCGCCGATGATGCGCAGGCCCTTGTTGCGGAGCCAGCCGGCCTCTTCCGAGATGTCGATGCCCATGGAGACGAGCTGCTTGGTGGCGCGCGGGGTCAGTCCGTCGCCGCACACCTTCTCCCGTGGGAACGCGGTCTTCTCCAGGAGCAGGACGTCGAGTCCGGCCTTGGCCAGGTAGTACGCGGTGGTCGAACCGGCTGGCCCGGCCCCGACGACGATGACGTCGGCGGTGTTTTCGGAGAGGGGCTGGGGCTCGGTCACGGCGGGTTCTCCCCAAGATTCGCAATCAACGTGCCGACGGGCACTGGACATGGGCAGTCTATGCAGCGGTACTGATCACCTGGCTGAAGGGCTGCCCCGTGAACCGAGCTCTCCCCGACGTGACACTCCGAGTCCCCACCGACGAGGACGCCTTCGCCTGGCACCGGATCTTCGCCGACCCGGAAGTCATGGAGTTCCACGGGGGCAGAAGGGCCGAGCTGTCCGTGTACGAGGAGCTCACCGCGCGGCAGCGCCGGCACGACGCGGAGCTGGGTTTCTGTCTGTGGACCCTGGTCGGCTCCCAGGGTGAGGTGCTGGGGTTCACCGGGGCGCAGCCATGGCCGTACGCGTGGGGGCCGACGGGGCAGATCGAGATCGGCTGGCGGCTCGGCCGGGCGCACTGGGGCAAGGGGTATGTGACGGCCGCCGCGCGCACCACCCTGGAGCGGCTCCGCGCGGCGGGCGTCTCCGATGTCGTCGCCGTGGTCGACTCGCGCAACGAACGCTCCATCGCCGTGACGAGACGGCTCGGCATGGAGTTCGCGGAGGCGGTCACGTCGCCGGCCTCGCCCCTGCCGGCCCACAGGTTTCATCTGGCCCTCTGACGGCCGCGGAACGGCCACCGGCCCCTCGCCCGACGGCTTCCGGAAGGGCACGGCCGGGGCTTACCCTTCCGGTACCGCTGGGGGTGACGTCCGTGCGCCTGACACCCAAGACACCCGAAGTGCGCGTACCGCGGCTCGTGGGCCTGATGGCTGTGGACGCGCGTGAGACGGCCGAAGCGCGAGGTGTGCTGCTCGCCGCGCCCGACCGGCCCGACTTCCATCTCACGGTCGTCGACTATGTCGTACGGCAGTATCCGCCGCCCGATGCGGAGGTGCCGCGCGGCACCGTGATCACCGTGTGGTTCGACTTCGGGGACGCCGAGGGCGGCGGGGGCGCGGGGGTGCATGAGCCGCGCCGGACCGGTCCCCCGCCGGGCGGTCTGTACCGCGAACTCGACGAGCCGGGCGACCCGTTCGAGGTCCTCAGGTACTGAGCCTTGGGTCAGGAGGTCTTGAAACCCCGGTGCAGTGCCACGACCCCGCCCGTCAGGTTCCGCCACGCCACCTTGGACCAGCCCGCCTTGCGCAGGCGTTCGGCCAGCGCGGGCTGGTCGGGCCAGGCTCGGATGGATTCGGCGAGATAGACGTACGCGTCGGGGTTGGAGGAGACGGCGCGGGCGACCGGCGGCAGCGCGCGCATCAGGTACTCGGTGTAGACGGTACGGAAGGGCGCCCACGTCGGGTGCGAGAACTCGCAGATCACGACCCGGCCGCCGGGCTTGGTCACCCGGTACAGCTCGCGCAGCGCCTCGTCCGTGTCCTGCACGTTGCGCAGCCCGAAGGAGATCGTGACCGCGTCGAAGGTGTCGTCCTTGAAGGGCAGCTTCGTCGCGTCGCCCGCCGTCAGCGGCAGCCAGGGGTGGTTCTTCTTGCCGACGCGGAGCATCCCGAGGGAGAAGTCGCAGGGGACGACGTACGCGCCGGTGCGGGCGAAGGGGAGGGACGAGGTGGCCGTGCCCGCCGCCAGGTCCAGGATCTTCTGCGCGGGCCGCGCGTCGACCGCCTTCGCGACCTCCTTGCGCCACACCCGGTCCTGGCCGAGGGAGAGCACGTCGTTCGTCAGGTCGTAGCGTTCCGCGACGTCGTCGAACATCGAGGCGACTTCGTGCGGCTGCTTGTTCAGGGATGCGCGGGTCACGCCCCCATTGTGGCAGTACGGGCCGGGCGACTCTCCGGCGCCCGGCCCGTACGCCGGTCTCCAACAAAACGGGCTTAACGGTCTACGGCCTTATCGGCCTGCGGGCTACGGGCTACGGGCTTACGGCAGCAGCTTCGGCTTCTTCTTCGCCGCGACGTCCTCGACCCAGCCGAAGAGCGGGATCGCGATCCAGATCAGCACCCAGCCGATGCCGAACATGAACCACTGGCTCTCCAGCGGCAGCCATTTCTCGAACGCGGGAACCTTCCAGAACTGGTCGATCAGTGGAACCGCCAGTACCAGTGCGATCTCGTGCCAGAGATAGATCGTCACGGCCCGCCCATTGAAGATCGTCACGATCCTGTCGAGCCGTTTGAAGCGGGCCAGCCACCCGAAGTCGACGTCGCGGTACGCCTTGAAGTACATCAGGAGCGTCACGAAGCCGGCCGACCAGAAGGCCTGGGCGAGCGGGATCTCGTCCAGGTCGTACGTCCCGAACTCCCCTTGGTGGGAGAAGGCGTACCAGCCGCCGTACGCCAGCGCGGCCAGCGCCGCCAGGACCACCGGCGGAGGTCTCAGCCGCTGGAGCACGCCTTCGCGGTGCGCGAAGCCGACGAGCCAGCAGAACAGATAGGTGGCCAGGTCCGTGATCGCGCTGCCGAAACGGTTCCACGGCGGCGTCCACCCGTACTGGAAGACCACGATCGGGACGAGGGAGAGCAGCAGGACCGGAATCGGTGCCTTCCGGAAGATCCACAGGAGCAGTGGCGACAGCAGCACGAACCAGAGATAGGTCCGCAGGTACCAGAGGATCTCCCAGGCCTGGACGCCCCAGTGGTTGCCCGGCGGATCGCCGACCGGCACGATCCAGAAGACGATCTGCCAGCCCGGCATCCAGTCGTGGATCAGCATCGCCACCACGACGAAGAACCCCCAGAACCAGAACGGCGGAAGCAGCCGCCGCATCCGGCTCCAGACCACCTTGAGCGCGGGGCGCTCCAGGGATTTGGCCATCAACGTGCCGGCGAGCGCGAACATCACGCCCATCGACGGGAAGACCAGGCCCGCCCATGCCCAGCCGAAGGTGTGGTACGCCACCACGCGGACGAGTGCCACGGCGCGCAGCGCGTCGAAGTAGCGGTCACGGCCGCCGGCCTTCGGCTTGGGCGGGGGCTCCGCCTCCTGCTCCGGCTCTTCCGGTACGGGGTCCGGTGGCTCGGCCCGGACGGGGGTCAACGACGCGGTGGTCGAGACCCCTTCCGGCTCCTCGGGAACGTACTGCCAGGGCTGCTCGTACTGCACGGGCTGCACGGGCTGCACAGTCTCCCGATACGGCTGCACGTACCCCTGGTCGTACTGCCGCGGGTACCCCTGCACGTACGGCTGAGGCTGCTCCCCGTACCCGTACCCGTACCCGTACGCATATCCCTCCTGCCCCGACTCCCCCGACTGCCCCGACTCCCCCGGTTGCTCCGCCCCCCAGCTCATCTAGCTCACCCCCGCCGGAGTCCCGACCTCGCCCGTGCGCTTGAGCTTCTGCCAGCGGAGTCGTCCGCCGGTCAGTGCCGTGACGCTGGAGTGGATCAGGACCAGGTACATCATCTGGCGGTAGGCGAGTTGCTGGAGCGGCATCATCGCGAGGTAGCGGTACTTCTCCTTGTCGAGGCGGAACGCGTAGGCCGCGCAGAAGAGTTGGATACCGAGGACGGCCAGCCAGGCGAGCAGCGCAGCCTTGAAGTCCACGAAGATCATCGAGTAGACGGTGAACACGTCGATGAGCGGCGCGAAGATCGGCGTGAAGATCTGGAAGATCACCACGAGCGGCATGCCGACGCGGCCGAAGCGGCCCGAAGGGCCCCTGTCCGTCAGGGACTTGCGGTGCTTCCACAGCGCCTGCATGGTGCCGTACGACCAGCGGTAGCGCTGCGACCACAGCTGTTTGAAGGAACCCGGCGCCTCCGTCCAGGCGATGGCGTGCTCCTGGTAGACGACCCGCCAGCCGCCGCGGTGCATGGCGATGGTGATGTCGGTGTCCTCGGCGAGCGTGTCCTCGCTCATGCCGCCGACCTCAAGCACCGCGTCCCGGCGGAACGCGCCGATGGCGCCCGGGATGGTGGGCATGCAGCGCAGCAGGTCGTACATGCGGCGGTCGAGGTTGAAGCCCATCACGTACTCGATGTGCTGCCAGGCGCCGATGAGGGTGTTGCGGTTGCCGACCTTGGCGTTGCCCGCGACCGCACCGATCTCCGGGCGGGCGAAGGGCTGCACGAGCTGGTGCACGGCGTCCGGCTCGAAGACGGTGTCGCCGTCCATCATCACGACGAGGTCGTAACTCGCGTTGCGCACACCGTTGTTGAGGGCGGCGGGCTTGCCCGCGTTCTCCTGCCGGATGACCCGGACGTTCGGCATGCCGAGCGACTCCGCGATCTCCTTGGTGCCGTCCGTGGAGCCGTCGTCGACGACGATGATCTCGATCGGATGGGTGCTCTCGGCCAGCGAGCGGAGGGTGTTGGCGATGCACTCCTTCTCGTTGTACGCGGGCACGATCACGGTCACCGGCCTGGTGACGGTCGGCCCCCAGCTGAACTCGCCGCGCTTGCCGCGTTTCCTGTTGCGCTGTCTGTGGTGCCGGCGGGCGAGGATCAGCATCATGCCGAACCTGCCCATGACGGCGAAGCCGACGACGCCCAGGAACCAGGCCAGTACCGGTACGACCCACTCGGCGACCGCGACCGCCGCGACGAGTGCCTTGCCCTCGTAGAGGGTGGCGCCGGTGGCCTTGGTGTGGGCCGACTGCTCGGTGTTCCGGCCGGCGGTGCCCTGCGCCACCGGTGACTGCTGACCGGACTGACCGGACTGCGCGGACTGGGCGGACTGACCGGGCTGCTGAGCGACCCCGACGGCCTCAGCGTCGCCCGAGTCCTGACTGCGCAGCTTGGCCTCGGCGCCGCTGACCGTGGTGAAGGAGTACCCCTTCGCCTTCATGTCCTTGATGTACGTGCCGAGCGCGGCGACCGTCTGCTCGCGGTTGCCGCCGGCGTCGTGCATCAGGACGACGGCGCCCTTGTCGTCCTTCGGCGTGGCCCCCTTGATGATCTCCGAGACACCCGGCTGCTTCCAGTCGTCGCTGTCGTCGTCGACGAAGACGGTGGTGTAGTCCAGGGCGCCGACCTCCTCGTAGACCGGCCAGCTGTAGTTGTCTACGGCGTCGATCTCGGCGGAGTACGGGGCGCGGAACAGCGTCGTCTGGATCCCCGCGGCACCCGCCAGGGCGAGCTGCGTCTGTTTCAACTCGCGCTGGAGCCGCGCCGTGCTCTGGTAGGAGAGGTCGACGTGCGTGAAGGTGTGGATGCCCACCTCGTTGCCCTGGTCCACCAGGTCCTTCACGATGCCCGGATTGCGCGAGACCGCCGAACCGACCATGAAGAACGTGGCTTGTACGTCGTTCTCCGCAAGGATCTTGAGGATCTGGGGAGTCCAGGTCGGGTTGGGACCGTCGTCGAAGGTGAGCACGATGGTCTTGTCGGGCACGGACTGCGTCTTCTCCGCCCCATCGTCGAACGTCAGGATGGGGCCGCCGTCAAGGACCTTCTGGGGAACCTTGTCGTAGGCCGCGCCGTCGCGGACGCGCGAATCGTTGCCGATCTCCGAGCGCAGATATCCGTCGAGGAGCATCACGCTGGAGAGGGCCACCAGGAGCAGTACGGCAAGGATCACACGCGGTTTCTGCAGCGCCGCGGCCCTGCCGGCGGCCCGCTCCATCCTGGAGGGGGCCCGTCGGCGGCCGCGCGAGGTCGTCGTAGTCATAAGTGTCGGTGCGCTCCGGTCAGTTGGCGCCGGTGGAGGCGGACGCGGAGGCGGAGGCGGACGCTGAGGGGGACGCGGCTTCGTCCGTGGGTACGTCGGTGGGCGATGCGGTGACGGGCTGTGCGGGCGGGGTTCCGGTACGGGCCAGGCCGCCCGGCAGCTGCCCGTGGCCGCCGGTCCCGGGCGCCCCGCCCGCCTCGCCGCCCCTGAAGGGAAGCAGTGCGGAAGGCGTCACCGAGATGCCCCAGCCCATGAAGGTCATGCCGAGCACGACCGCGTACCCGAGGCAGACGACACCGAGGAGGGTGCCCATCCGGCGCAGCAGACGTGATCTGCGCCCGGAGTTGTCAACGAACACGGGACCGTCCGCGGACCCGTTGCCACGTTTCTTGCGGCGGCCACTCATAGTGGTGCGGTTTTCGATGGCGGACTCGGATTGCATTCACCAGACATTAGGAGGGATTTATGTGTCAAAAACTCGGGTTCCCATGTGAGGCACCAATGAGAAACGCCCCAGCCTGTCTCTTCCCTGAGAGAATCCATAAGCATCCTCCCAGCTCAAGACGGTCACATATAAACCTTATGCACCATTTTCACGACCAATTCATCCGATTTGTGAGTACTTTCCCATGACGTTCCTGTGCTCTTCCTGTATTCAGGATTCACGGTCGGATGTGACACCTTTCCACTGCGGAAACGCGCTTTGTTTCCATCCTGAGACAGAAACCACGAGAGCGGGTGCATGCGCAATGAGGAGTTTCCTGAAGCCGGCCGCCGGGCTCGTCTGCCTGGTGGCTCTGGCCTGTGCGGGGTGCTCCTCGGGCGGCAACGACGGTTCGGGCGCGGCGACTTCGGAGCCCTCAGGGGCCGCGTCGACCCCCGCGCAGAGCGAGTCGTCGTCCACCTCGTACGCCCCTTATGTGAGCGCCACCGACGCCTCCGCCACGGACTCCGCCGGGTCCCCGACGACGTACAACCTGGCTTTCGTGATCGCGAACGGCAGCGACTGCACGCCGACCTGGAACGACACGTCCGCGATCGACGACGCGGCCGTGAAGTCCCGGATCTCCGCGCTCACGGAGTCCGGCGCGGACGTGCGCGTCTCCTTCGGCGGGGCGTCCGGCAAGGAACTCGCCGAGACCTGCGACAGCGCGTCCGCACTCGCCGCGGCCTACGGCGCCGCCCTCGACGCCGCCGGGTCGACCCAGGCGGACTTCGACATCGAGGGCGACGCGCTGACCGACTCCGCCTCGGTCGCGCTGCGCTCGGAGGCGATCGCCCTGCTCCAGAAGGAACGCACCGACCTCCAGGTCTCCTTCACCCTGCCCGTGATGCCCTCCGGCCTCGACGCCGACAGCCTGGCACTGCTGGAGTCCGCCAACGACAACTCCGTGGCGGTCTCCACCGTCAACATCATGACCATGAACTACGGCAGTTCGTACGACGGTGACATGGGCGACTACGCGATCACCTCCGCCGAGGCGGCCCACACCCAACTGGCGGACGTCTTCGGCCTCTCCTCGGAGAACGCCTGGCACGGCCTCGCCCTCACCTCGATGATCGGCGTCAACGACATCGACAACGAGACGTTCACGCTGTCCGACGCGGCACAGGTCCGGACGTTCGCCGAGGAACAGGGGATCGCCTGGGTCTCCGCGTGGTCGAGCTTCCGCGACCAGCAGTGTGAGGACGGCTCGTCGAGCGACGACGCGGCCACGGACTGCAGCGGGGTCGAGCAGAGTGCGGGGGCGTTCGCGGAGGCGTTCGCCGGATGAGCTAACGGCGCCGGTGCACCAGACGCCCCGCGCACACGGTGGCGACACACGCCCCGTCCTCGTCGAACACCGCGAGGTCGGCACGTCCGGTGTCGGCGATCGCGGCCTTCTTCGTCCGCGGGAGTACGGCGATGTCGTTGCGGGAGGCGGCGGTACGCAGGTCGGGTGCGTCGGCGAACTCCGCCAGTACGGCGGTGGCGCCCGACTTCAGTACGGCGTGCAGGCGTTCGCGCGGTGACGGCGCCTCGGGCAGCGGCCCCTCGTGGACGAGGGCCGGCCCGAGGACCCCGGGCCAGTGCCGCACCCGCGCCCCCGGAAACCGCTCGCGCAGCTCGTCGAGCGGGCCGACACCCGCGACCCGGTCGCCCTCGACGGCGACCCCGGCGTCCTTGAGCGGCTCGCCGTCCCAGGCGCGCCGCACCTCGTCGGCGGCGTGAATCGTCAACACGGCGAGGCTAGTTGGACGCGAGCAGCTTCAACTCGGGGTGTGCCGTGCCGCCCTCGATCGCCGTGGACGAGATGTGCGAGGCGACGCGATCGTCGACCGGGTCGTTCGCCGGGTCGTCGTGGACGACGATGTGCTCGTACGTCGTGGTCCGCTGGGCGGGCACGCGCCCGGCCTTGCGGATCAGGTCGATGATCTCCATGCGGTTGGAGCGGTGCTTGGCACCGGCGGAGGAGACGACGTTCTCCTCCAGCATGATCGAACCGAGGTCGTCCGCGCCGTAGTGCAGCGACAACTGGCCGACCTCCTTGCCGGTGGTGAGCCAGGAGCCCTGGATGTGGGCGATGTTGTCCATGAACAGCCGCGCGATGGCGATGATCCGCAGGTACTCGAAGAGCGTGGCCTGCGTCTGGCCCTTCAGGTGGTTGTTCTCGGGCTGGTAGGTGTACGGGATGAAGGCGCGGAAGCCGCCCGTGCGGTCCTGTACGTCGCGGATCATCCGCAGGTGCTCGATGCGCTCGGCGTTGGTCTCGCCGGTGCCCATGAGCATCGTGGACGTCGACTCGACGCCAAGGCCGTGCGCGATCTCCATGATCTCCAGCCAGCGCTCGCCGCTCTCCTTCAGCGGGGCGATGGCCTTGCGCGGCCGCGCGGGCAGCAGCTCGGCACCGGCGCCGGCGAAGGAGTCGAGGCCCGCGGCGTGGATCCGCGCGATGGCCTCCTCCGCCGACACCTTGGAGATACGGGCCATGTGCTCGACCTCGGACGCGCCGAGGGAGTGGATGACCAGCTGCGGGTACGCGGCCTTGATCGCGGCGAAGTGCTTCTCGTAGTACTCGACGCCGAAGTCCGGGTGGTGTCCGCCCTGGAACATGATCTGCGTACCGCCCAGCTCGACGGTCTCCGCGCAGCGGCGCAGGATGTCGTCGAGGTCACGCGTCCAGCCCTTGGCGGTGTCCTTGGGCGGCGCGTAGAAGGCGCAGAACTTGCACGCCGTGACGCACACGTTCGTGTAGTTGATGTTGCGCTCGATGATGTAGGTGGCGATGTGCTCGGTGCCCGCGTACCGCCGCTTGCGTACGGCGTCGGCGGCGACGCCGAGCGCGTGCAGCGGGGCGTCGCGGTAGAGGTCGAGCGCCTCTTCCGGGGTGATCCGCCCACCCTCGGCGGCACGGTCGAGGACGGACTGAAGGTCGGCCTTCTCGGTCACCGGGAGTGTCCCTTTCATCAGGGTGTGGACGGACCAAGCCAGACTACGCCAGCCCTCTGACAAGCCCGACGTCAGGCCGCGTACGCCGCGATCCCGGCATCAGGCGGCGTACGCCCCGATCAGGAGCCCGGCGTACGCCCCCGCGATCAGAAACGGCCCGAACGGGATCGACGTCTTGCGCCCCGCGCGCCGCGCCACGACAAGACCCACCCCGTACAGCGCCCCGAGCAGGAACCCGGCGAAGGTCCCCAGGAACACCACGCTCCACCCGTACCAGCCGAGCACCGCCCCGAGTCCGAGGGCGAGCTTCACATCCCCGAACCCCATGCCGTTCGGGTTGATGAGGAAGAGCACGAAGTACGCGCCGCCGAGCGCGAGCGCCCCGAACAGCGCGGTCAGCCAGTCCCCCGCGTGCTCGGGGACGGCCGCGGCCACCCCGAGCAGCACCAGGGCCGCCGCCGCGAGCGGCAGGGTCAGGGCGTCCGGCAGCCGCTGCACCTTGAAGTCGACCACCGCGAGCAGCACCCCGAGCGGCACGAGCAGCAGCCATGCGCCAAGTTCGGGGCGGGTGCCGGTGGCCGACGCGAGGGCGGCGCAGAGGAAGGCGGTGACCAGGGAGACGAGGGGGGTGTGGGGGCCGTACGACGGCGGGGTCGCGGTTCCGTACGAGGACCCGCTCGCGGTTCCGTACGAGGACCCGCTCGTGGTTCCGTACGAGGTCCCGTCCGCGGAGGCCGCCCGTTCCGCGTCTCCGGGCGCCGCACCCGCGGAGGCCGCCCCGGTGCTGCCGGGCGCCGCCCCCGCCGTACAGGCACCGCATCGCGCGAAGCCGAGCCAGCCCTTCGCGAGGCCCGTGATCGGGTGCCCGGCGGGGCAGCTGTCCCGCCATGTCTCATCCGGGTCGACCGCGAGCCGGTACGCGGCTCGGGGCAGCAGCAGCCCCGCCGCCGCGCCCCACACCGCGGCGAAGGCGGCGAGCGCCAGTTCGCTCATCCCACCGCTGCCACGCCACTGCGCCAGGTCGGCAGCAGCTCGTCGAGGAGTGCCTCCGTACGCGGCGGCACCCCGCGGGCGCCGCTGCGGGAGACGAGGTCGGCGGCGAGGCGCTTGAGGCGGTCACTGTCACCGGTCGCGTGCGTCGCGCGCAGCAGTTCGTTCCAGAGGCGTTCGTCCGAAGGAGCCGAGTTCAGGGAGGCGTTGAGGGCCTCGATGGCCTTCTCGGCACGCCCCTTCTCCAGGTGGAACTCGGCGAGCGCGAGCCCGATGTCCGCCACGAGCAGCGGGAGTTGGGCGTCGATGATCTCGTGGCTGAGCCAGCCGTACCGGCCCTGCGGGCGGTCGGCGAGCAGTGGACCGCGTACGAGCACGAGCGCGTCCGTGAGCAACCGCCCGCGCACCGCACGGCTGTTGACGCCCTGCCCCTGCGTCGCCTCGTGGTACAGCGAACGCAGCACATCCAGGTCGGAGACGACCGCCTTCGCGAGCGTGAGCCGCCCGCTCGCGTCGGTGCCGAGCCGCGGCGTGCCGTCCGGGTCGCTGCCCAGCCAGCTCCGCAGCCGCTCGACGAGCGCGTCGCGTACGTCGTCGGTGACCCCGCGCGGCCACAGCGCGGAGGACAGCACCCGCGGGTGCACCCCCTCGCGGTGCAGCAGCAACAGCGCCAGCGCCTCGTGCATCAGCGGGCTGCGCTCACCGTCGGGCGTCTCAAGACCGATGATCTCGTACGGACCCACAAGCCGTGCGTACACGGCCGGCCGCCCCTGCTCGCTGATGTCGACGAGGAACGGCGGCGCGGCGGCGTTGGTGCTCTCCCGCTCCGGGTCCGCCTCGACGAACAGCTCCACGACCGCCTGCTGCAAGGCCAACGGCAGTGTCTGCGCGTCGAGTTCGAGCCCGAGCAGCGGGGCGAGCAGCTTGCCCCCGGCGGTGATCTCCATCTCCCAGGCGGCGCCCGGCAGATCGCCGCTCTCGGTGCCGACGAGGTATCCGATGCCCAACCGGCTGGCGTCGGCGGCGAGTTCGGCGAGCCTGATGGCGTCCTCGCCCTGCGGTTCGGCCGCGAGCAGTACGAGGTGGGGGGCCCAACGGGTGTGCTGGGCAGGGCCCGTACGCCCGGTGAGGACGGAGTCGTGACCGGCG
The DNA here is from genome assembly GCF_044744645.1 of Streptomyces sp. NPDC087263. Taxonomy (NCBI): domain Bacteria; kingdom Bacillati; phylum Actinomycetota; class Actinomycetes; order Kitasatosporales; family Streptomycetaceae; genus Streptomyces; species Streptomyces sp. NPDC087263. Next base: position 228,727 of record NZ_JBIUYT010000013.1, on the reverse strand, counting down.
GCGCCCAGCGCGCCGCGGCGCTGCCGGGTCTCCGCCTCCATGGTCTCAAGCAGCGCCTCGATGTCGTCGAGGTGGCGCAGCCGGTTGGGCGCGAGCGGTGTGAGGTCCTGCCCGAACCCGACGAGCGTGATCGTCATGCGGTCGGACCAGCCGTTGGTGGCCAACTCGGCGGCCACGGAGGCGAAGACACCGGCGCGGTCGCGGTCACTGCCGCTGAGGGAGACGATCCCGGGGACGGACTCGAGGTTGAGCAGCAGCCGGGAGTCGTCCATGGTCCCGAGGCTGACGAGCCCCGGGTACGGAGCGGCGGTGTCGACATCCTCGTACCGCTCGGCGTCCGTCCGCGCCAGCATCCAGAACGTCTGGTCCTGCCCGAGCTGCCACGGCGCGGGCGGCTTCCCGGCCGGCTGGGCGAGCTGGAGGTGCAGATCGCCGTTGCCGCTGAGCCAGGCCGCGTAGACGGTCGGCAGCGGCCGCGACTCGGCGGCGAGCGCCGCGGCGAGCCCGCGCAACGACAGGTCAAGAAGGCGTACGCCTTCGGGGTCGGCGCCCACGAGCAGCGCGTCCTGCGCGTCCGCGGCGGAGCCTGTCGGAGTCGGCGGCTCCATCCCGCGGCGCCCGCCGACGGCACCGAGCGCCGACTGCCAGAGCGCCTGGCGGCGCCGGCGCCCGAGCGCACCGAGCAGCCCGGCGGCGAGCAGGGGCGCACCGACGAGGGCTTCGGGCAGCCCGAAGGAGAAGCCGCTGTCGTCGGAGGAGGCCTGAGCGGCGGGCGCGTGCTGCTGGCCGCTGCCGCCCTGGTCAGTGCCCTCGGGCCGCTGCTGGGGCACGTGGATGTGCGCGGTGTCGCGGTCGCCGGAGCCCTGCTGAGCGCCCTGCTGAGCGCCTTGCTGTTGGTCCGCTGCCCCGGTCTCTGCGTACTCCTGGATCTGCCGCTGGGCCGGCTCCGCGGCCTTGGGCGCCTCGTCGGGCATCTCGACGAGGTCGCCGCCGCGGGCGTCGGCGGGCATCTCCAGGATCCAGCCGGGCCGGATGAGACTCGCCTCCGACAGCTTGGAACCGTCGGGCTGCGTACGGTCCTTGTTGAGCTCGTAGATCTCCTTGTACCGGCGCCCGTCGCCCAGATGCCGTTCGGCGACCTCCCACATCGAGTCGTGGTGACGGCCCTCGGGCGGCTGGATCCGGTAGTACTTGGTGTCGCCCGCCGTGGCGGTACTGGCCCCGCTCTCTACGTGCGAGGCGGCGTTGGCGGCCTGCTCGGCGATGGCGGCGGCCGCGTTCGAGGCAGCCTGCTCCTGCTGCTGCCCGAACAGCCCGCCCGGCGTCTGCTGAGCGGCGGCGACGGTCCCCCGCTGGTTCCCCTCCATGCTGTGCCCGAGCTGCGAGAGTCCCGGCGTGAAGCTGGCCGCGGTGGCGCCCACGAGCAGCAGCGCGGCGACGAGCTGGCGCGCGAGCAACTGGCTGGGCCCGGAGCCCGGTACGCGGTTCGGCAACCCCACGCCCGACAGCGCGGCCTTCACCTCGACGAGCACGCAGGCGGTGAACTGGGCCCAGGCGAACCAGACGAGGACAGTCAGCACGTTGAGGAACGTGTCGACCGTGATCTCCTGCTGCAACCAGTCCAGCGTCGGAGCCCCGCTCGGTAGCGGCCACCCCATCTGCGTCGCCAGCGCGCCGGGCACCCCGACCAGCAGCACGACCAGGGCGAGGAACGCCCCGAACGCCTTCCCGAGGTCCCCGAACGTCCGACGACGCCGGGGCAGGGGCTGCGGCGTCCGATTCCTCGGACCCGGCGGGCTTCCCGTGGAGCTTGAAGAAGTGGTACGTCGGGCCATGGCGGGTGTCCTGGGGTCGTGTGTGGAGGGGGTGGGATAAGGGGGGCGTACTGAGCCTACTGAGATCTTATGTTTGGCGCGGAAGACCAACCAGGGGGTGGGTACCGCCACCCGGTACGTTTCCTCACCTTCTGTCCACTAAGCCCGAGTTGCCCGTCCATTCGCAACCTTCGCGCCGCCCACCCTCCTCACCATTCGCAACCGTCACACCACACTTCTCACGGCCCTCACACAATCCCCCACCACCGCACTGATCCCCTCTACCCACCCTTGATAGTTTCGTTCTCTGTCGCACACAGCCTCTGTCACACACAGCCGAATCACTGGGGGAGCAGGCCCGTGGCCCGTCGCACCATGACCACCGCCGCCATCGCGTTCACCGCGAGCACGGCCCTGTTGCTCACCGCCTGCGGCGGAAGCGACGACTCGTCCTCGGACGACATCAAGGGGGCGGACACGGGGACGAGCAGCCCGTCCGCCTCGACCTCCGCATCAGCGTCAGCGGCGTCCGACGTCAAGCGCCCCGAGATCACCCTGCCGAGCGACTTCAAGCTGACCTTTGAGGGCTGGACTAGCGGCGACGCCGTCGAGCAGGCGGTTCTCGACGACGCCAAGGAACAACTCCGCGCCGGGTACGCGGCCATCATCGCGAAGCAGCCCGACGGCGGTCCGGCCCTTGCCTTCTACGACACCGAATCCGGCCTTTCCCAGGACCGACAGTGGATCAAGACCTACTCGGACAAGGACCTCACGGTGTTCGGCGACCTGCCCGCCTTCGACCCCAAGGTCACCTTGGGATCGAACAAGACCAGCGCGTCGCTCAATTACTGCACCGACGAGAGCAAGGCGTACTCAAGGAACCGCGGAACCGGCAAGGTCGCCGGAAATCCCGCGGGCACGGACCCGGAGGTCTTTTACATCGCCTCCCTGGCCAAGAATTCTCAGGGCGTCTGGCAGAACGTGTCGACCCGCTCGGAGAGGGGCGCCTGCCAGTGATGAACAGCCGCTGCGGATGGCCGTCCTTCACCATTGCCTCACTGGTCACGATCCTCCTCGCGTCGACACCGGCCCATGCCATCGGAGACGGCGGCGCCAACGGATCGGTCGATGACAAGGGAAACATCGCCGCCTCCGCCTCCTCCCACACCCGGATCAAGGTCACCCGGGTGAGCGGCCCCACCGGCGGAAAGCAGGGCTCGCTCTCGTCCACCAACGTGAACTGGAAGCCACCGCCCTGCTGGTACGAGCCCGTCTTCACTCCCGCTCAGCTGAAGGCCTTCTCGGAGACCGGTGCCGACGGTGACGTCAGCCTCCGGCAGGCCTGGGACGGAACGAGCCTGTGGACGGACCACTTCAGGGACGAGCAGGACGCCCCCAACTATTTCGCCACACCGTCGACCGCCAACGGCTACAAGGACTACAACCTCGGCAAGGACGGCTACTTCTGGCGCGGAGTCGCTCCGGACCTGGCGAACGTCGACGACACGTCGCTGTGCGGTCAGCTCATGTTCTGGCAGGGCGCCGGCCAGATCCCCGACGTGCCGAACGCCCCCACGCCCAAGACCCTCGCCGAGTACGCCTACGACAAGATCAAGGTCCCCGAGACCGAGATCGAACTGAAGCCCGCCACCAAGTCCACGGTGAACCTGCCCACTTGGGTCTGGCTCGACAAGGGCACGTTCCAGGAGGTCAAGGTCCGCGCCGAGTTGCCGAACACGGGCCTCTGGGCGGAGACCACGGCGAAGCCGGTGAGCCTCCACCTCCAACCCGGCACGGGTGACGCCGAGACCCTCCCCGCCTCCGGCGAGTGCAGGATCAACGACGACGGCTCCATCGGCACCCCGTACACGAAGGGCGACGCCGACAAAACCCCGCCCTGCGGCCTCACTTACCTCCGCGCCACCGACGGAAAGCCGTACGAACTGAAGGCCTCCGTCACCTGGCAGATCACCTGGACCGGCTCCGACGGCACCGGCGGCAACCTCCCCGACGGCACCTTCGAGACGACCCAGGACATGAACGTCCAGGAGATCCAGTCGGTCAACCGCTGACGCGACTGGCCTCACGTCAGCCCGAACAAGCTCCTACCGGTCCCTCCCCGCTCATGCGACCTCACGGCGGAAAGAGCCGGTGCCGTCCTTCGAGGTCGGCAGCCGCACCAGCTCGCCGGTCAGCTCCAGCAGCCCGCACCACTCGGCCAGGCGCGCCAGCGGCTCCAGCCCGCCGTACGCAGTCAGATTCGGATCATCGAACCGCGCGGAGATCCGCGCCGCCACATGAGAAAACTGCCTCTCAGAAGTGCCCTGCCGGTCGTGCGTGCTGGAAGCCTGGAGAACTCCCATCATCACAGGCCGCGGGGCACTTCCTCGTTCCCGGCAACGTTACTGCCGGACATCAACCGGTGGATCCGGGCTGAGCCGTCCGCCGTAATCAGGAGTCACGGGGCGAACACGCGGCCGACCAGCTCCCGCCTGCTGTGTACCCCGGTCTTGGCGAAGATCGACTTGAGGTGTGCCTGAACGGTGTGCGGTGAGATGAACAGGCGCTCAGCGACTTCGTGCGTCCCGCACCCCTGCACCACCAGCTCGGTGAGCTCCCGCTCCCGTGCCGTCAGCCCATAGATGGCCGAGATCAGCGGAGCGAGGGACGGGGAAGGCGCGGCCTGCAGGATGACCGCGATCCGCTTCGGCGCACCGGCCATGGGCGACGCATGCACCTGCACCCATCGCCCGGAAACCCCGAGCGCCCTGGCACTCGCGCTGCCCTCCGGGCCGCGGGCCCGCTCGGCGGCGGCGAGCAGGGCGAAGGGAAGCGCGTCCCGTCCGGACACCCCCAGATGGCTCAGCTCTTCCAGCCATGTCCTGGCCGGTTCGGTGACCGACTCGACCCGCAGGTTCTCGTCCAGCAGAACCAGCCCCGGCCACAGTGTGACCGGATGGCCCGTCGTGCACGCACGGATCCCCGCGGCCCTGAGTCCACGGCCCAACAGGGAAGACAGGTCGTGTGCGAAATCCTGATCCACCTCGGTGAAGTCAGCCGGAGCCATCCGGAACAGCGCGAGGCATCCCCAGGCTTGACCTTCCACGACGAACGACACCCGCAACTCGCCTCGGATATTGTACGGCGCCAGCAACTCCCGGTAGCGCAGGCTGCGTTCCAACTGTCCGCCGGTCGCCGCGCTGAGCACACCACTGTGCCGAGGTTCCCTGGCCAGCTTGACGAACGAGTTGAAGTCGCTGCTGAGATAGGCGAACTTGGCAACGTTGGCATCGGGCGGCGGCATGTCGTGCAGGAAGTATCCGGTCTCCACCAGCGTCGCCGGGTCCACTGTGTGCCAGCAGGCGCCGTCGTTGGGCAGCGCCCGCGCCACCAACCGGTTCACTTCCACGAACAAGGTCGCCAGATCCAGTTCGGCCTCGCTGAGCCGCGCTATGCCTTCGACCGCGCGTGCCCGAGTTGCGTGGTTCACACCTCGATGGTCGCACATCATGGCTCCGCATGGACCCCCATAAAAGTGGTATAGGCAGAGTTGTCGCAGATCAGTAGCGTTTCCGTCAGAAAAGGGGGAACCATGACGATCAATTACGTCCGGGCCGGTGCAGGGCCCGCGGCCTGGGTCGCCGGCGACACGTACACCTTCAAGGCGACCACCGAGTCGACCGGCGGCGCGTTCGCGTTGCTCGAGGCATCCATCCCGCCCGGCGGCGGCCCGCCGCCGCATGTCCACACCAAAGAGGACGAAGCGTTCTACCTGCTCGACGGAGTCCTTGAGATAACGGTCGGCGAGGAGAAGCACCTCGTCCGAGGCGGCGACTTCATCTTTCTGCCGCGCGAGATCGTGCACTGCTTTACCAACCCGTCCGTCAACGCGGCTCGTGCGCTGATCCTGATCACGCCGGGAGGCTTCGAGAAGTTCTTCGCCGAAGCGGGCATCCCGGCCCGGCAGGGTGAGCAGTCTCCGCCGTTCAATCCGGACGACCTCGAGCGCCTCGCCGGACTGTCCGAGCAGCACGGCGCGCGCATCCAGATCTGAGGAGCTCCACATGAGCAGCGCACAAGACGTATTCGACGTGATCGACGCGATGGACGTGCAGGCGATGGGCAACCTGCTCGTCGGCGACGCGACCATGGGGTTCGGCAACGGCGCCCAACCCATTCCCTACAAGGCAGTGGTGCACGAAGCGGCACTGCGCATCAGGGTCGGCGACCGCGCCGCATGACGTGCGCAGCTCGACCGGGTCCTAGAACTCTCTGAAGCGGACCACGTGACCGTACGGGTCATCCCCTTCGGCCTGGACCGTTTCATCGATGCCGGAAGCGCGATGGTGTACGCGGGCGGCGCCGTCCCCAAGCTGGACACCGTCGTACGGGATGCACCGCATGGCTCGGCCATCGTCGATTCCGAGGCTCAACTCAGCAGCTTTCGAACGCTCTTCCGTAGAGTGGAGGGTGTGTCACTCGAACCCGCACGGTCGCGTGACTTCATCCACAGGCTGACGAAAGAACTGTGAGGCGCACGATGACGAACCCGCACAACTGGCAGAAGTCATCCTTCTCCGGCGGCGGCGACGGCAACGCCTGCGTCGAACTCACCACCAGCCCCGCCGCGGTCCACCTCCGCGAAAGCGACACCCCCACCACCCACCTCACCACCACCGCCGTTCCCCTCGCCCACCTTCTCCGGGGCATAAAGACCGGCACCCTCATCACACCCCCGGCGTAAGTACCCCGGAACCGGCCGAACCGCAGTCGCCTTCCCGGGCATGGGCGTCCCGTTGACGCAGAGGATTGATCCGCATACGCCCGACGAGAAGCTTTCAGAAGCCCCTCTTCGTCAGCAAGCGTTCACCCTTCGACCAGCGCACACCACCACACTGCGCCCTCGCGTACAGGTCCTGTCCGGCCAACTGTTGCTTCACTCGTACCAGTTCGCACCGAACCGAACCAGGCTGCGCCCTGGGGTGGCGGCCGCGAACAGCCACCCGGAGCCACCGAGGCGGTGCCATCTCAGGCACTCCGCCCGCGCGCAGCGATCGTTCTGGCATCTCACTGTAGATCCGATGGAAGATTTTGCCTCACCGCTGCATGAAAATCCTCCAATCGGTTGGACTCACCTTCAATAAGTTCGAGCAATTCATACGCGTATGACGCCGCGTCGATATTACGGCCGGACGAGATCTCTTCATAAAGAAGCCATGCGCCACTTCGAATAGTCTCCTGGCATTCTTCGGCAACGTCATCCTGCTCGCCGTTGGCCAGTGCATGGAGGACCAGCATCAACTGGCGCCGATGCTCGGCGGGGACCCCCCTCGTCAAGGCAGCCATGACGATCGACGCCGTTGCGACAGCAGGCTGCATTAGATTCGACTGCACGAACGCATGATTGTCAGCCCATCCTTCCCCTTCTCGATCTGGCGGAGGGCCCTCCAGCGATCGGAGGAAGTCCACCGGAATGTGCTCGCCGGTCCCGAGGCATCCACACGTCATACGCCCCCAGTCATGCCGGGCGATCTCTATACTCAAAATGTTCATGAATCCCACGTTAGCGCCCCCAGCTCCCGCCTTGCTCCGCCTGTATGCCGGGTATGAACTGGGTCGGATCGCAGAAAGTAGGGCAAGCTAGCTCAGCACCTAAGCCTGGCTACATCTCCTTTGATGGTGAGGAAGTAGTTCTCCAAATGCTCTCCACTGTCCGCGTCTTCGAGGATGAGACCCAGGTCGAGGATTTTTTTGACGACCTGCGCTGTCCGCAGACCGTCCGCATCGGGACGTGGAACTTCCGACAAGTCGTCGAAGTACGGTTTGACTGTCGCCCACACTTCTGTGGGTTCGAACCTGCAAACAAAGACAGGTTGATCCACCGCGAATTCACGGAGCGTTCCGAGAAGCTCATCGTCTCGCCAAATTCTCCAGACTGCACCCATGGCCCCCCTCTGCATCATGCGACTCACACTCATCGGCCACTGGGGACCCATCGTTCATTATCTCATCGAAGCTCGTGCCGGTAGGCCAGTATTTGACTATGACATCAGAGTTGACTCCGTGTCTGACGAGGAACTCAGAGCGCGATAAGCCAACCTCAGAGCATTCGGATCGAGATACGTCGAAACGGATACCGCTGGATAGAAGAGGCCTTTCGAGCTCGTAACAGGATCATGGGTGGGCCTTCTTGAGGCCTCTCCAGCAGATGAGGCGGCATGCCAGGGAGACGAAGGCGTCGTGGAGTTCGAGGCGTCGTTCCCCTCGGATGGCGAGGCGTTTGAACTGGTGGAGGAGGGCGAGGGCCTGCTCGACGACGTAGCGGAGTTTGTGGAGCTCCGCCTGTCGTTCGCGAAGTTCAGCCGTGTGGCGTGCCTGCTACCGGTTGGCCACGAGGAAGTTCTCCAGGATCTCGACAAACCGCGCCGGCTGCTCCTCAGCCGGGTAGTGGCCGCAGTCGTCAAGGACGACGCCCGTGACATCGTCGGCCGCCAGCCGCATCGTCTGGGCGGCATTCGCGCCGCTCCACAGCGCGCCGCCGACGGCGAGCACCGGCAGCGTCAGCCGGGTCTTGCTGCGCTGCTCGTTCTGCGCGATCGTCTCGTCCAGCGCCCGGTAGTACGCGAAGCTCGCCCGCAGTGCGCGAGGATCCGCGGTGATCGCGTCGACGTAGACGTCGACGGCGTACGCGGGGATCGCGGTCTGCGTGGCGGCCTTGGTGGCGAACTGCCAGCCGAAGAAGAGCCGTTCCCGTCCCCGGACCAGTTCCTCGTTGAGGTCGGTGAGCCGGTTGAAGCCGAACTGCCAGAGCTTCAGGTTGGCCGCGGCCGGGCCGAAGAACGGCGGGGACGGTGTGAGGCCGGGGATCACTGCTTCGAGGATGGCGAGCCGGCCCACCCGCTCGGGGTGATCGGCGGCGAGGGCGTATCCGGTCCACGTGCCGATGTCGTGGCCGACCACGTCGAACCGGTCGTGCCCGAGCGCGGTCATCAACGCGACCAGATCGGTGGCGAGCGTGCCGGCGTCGTAGCCGTCGTCGGGCTTGTCGGAGAGCCCGGCCCCGCGCGAGTCGACGGCGACGACGGTGTGCCGGCGGGCGAGCGCGGGCATCACTTCCCGCCAGGCGTACCAGGTCTGGGGCCACCCGCCGATCAGCAGCAGCGCCGGGCCGTCCCCACCGGTGACCGCGTGCAGCCGCAGTCCGTTCACCTCCACGAGCCGGCTGGTGAAGACGTCAAGGAATCCGTCAGGCAGCCGCAGCGAACTCAAGGTTGTCATGCCGGCGACCCTACCCATCTTTGAACGATCGGTACAAGATGTGTAGGCTGACCGACCATGGCAGGCCGCAAGCAATTCGACGTGGACGAGGCGCTACGACGTGCGATGCACGTCTTCTGGCGCTGGGGTTATTCGGAAGCCTCGATCGATCGCCTGACCGAGGGCACGGGCCTGGGCCGGGGCTCGCTCTACGGCACCTTCGGCGACAAGAGTGCCCTCTTCCGGAAAAGCCTCCAACGGTACGCGCAGACCTACCACGCGCTGTACGAGCAGGCTCTGTCCGGCCCCCACCCGAGCCCGAGCGCCGTTGTGGCCGCCTACCTGCAGGTCGCCCTGAACCGTATCGCCGACCCGACGGTCCCGGATGGCTGCCTGCTCACGGTGTCGGCAACGCAGTTCCCGGCGCTTGACGCGGAGGGTCAGGCGATGGTCCGCGCCATGATCGACGGTTTGCGGGCGATGCTGGAGCAGGCGTTGCTGGCGGCGGGGGCCGGTGAGCAGGAGGCGGTAGAGCTGGCGTTGTGCACGCTGGCGACGAACAAATCTCTGGCGGTGCTGAGCCGCGCCGGCTTCTCGGGCGAAGACCTGGCAACCGTCGCGGCAGCCGCCGCCAAGAATGCCAAGGCTGTGCCGAATCGACCGGCCGAACCCTCGGGGCCGCGATAGGCGGGAACGACTCCGTCACCCATGGATCTGCAGAGACCTTGGGGCAGCCGGCGGCTCGGCAGGAAGTGACTCGGCCCAGCCCTCATAGGGGCTGAGCCGACCCTGGCGACGAAATCGTCCCACCGGGGGAAGAGGCTGACCTGAGCCGCCTCGGTCTTGGGGCACTTGAAAGCCCCCCAGTACTCCCGTCGTAGATCACGATCTTCATGCCTGAGTGGCTCGCAGGAGCGGTCCAGAGTGCGTGTTTCCGGACGAGCACGCAGCGCGGAAGCCGGCGTCGCGCTTGCCGCTTTCAGCGGATGCTGCCGTCCGGCGTCGAGGGAGTGTCGGTGCCCTGTCTGACCAGGAGGACGAGTCGCTCTGCTTGAGTGGCGTCGGTGGTGGTCAGGGCGATCCCGTTGGCCAGGGCGAGTAGTTCCGAGGCGTTGAGGTCGGCGCGGACAGCGCCGACGCTTTGCGCCCGGGTCAGCAGTGCGGACGCGGCTGTGTGCATCGAGTGGTGCCAGCGGTCGAACAGCGCGGAGCGCTGGCCGGTGCGGTCGTCGGTGATCGACAGCGCCAGTTCCCGCTTGGCCGCCACGTGTGCGATGAAATCCTGAAGCCAGTCGAAGAGGGCGTCGCCGGGAGGATCCTCGGCCAGCAGGGACTGGCTCCGGGCGCAGAGTTCGGCCACTTCCTCGGAGTAGACGGCGATGATCAGTTCGCGACGCGTCGGGAAGTGCCGATACATCGTGGCGTTGCCGACGCCGGCCCGGCGGGCGATGTCGTCAAGCGGGGCGTCGACGCCGTGGTCGTGGAAGACGTCCCTGGCCGCGGCCACGAGCAGGTCGTAGTTGCGCTGAGCGTCCGCGCGACGACGACGCTGGGGTTCCGAGCGCGGCGCAGGTTCGGCGCTCTGCGATGGCATGACCCTCCTTGTTAATCGGGGACTTCCCCGGTTACGGTAGCCGAACACGGCAAGCGGGGAGTTCCCCACTTGTCGCCTCACGCGTCCCCCACCCGAGGAGATCTGCATGCCGCAGGGAGTAAAAGACACCGCACACCCAGGGCCGGGAGAGATCCACCGGCGCATCGTTGAGAGCTACGCGCAGGTCCTGGAAGGCCGGCTCGAAGACGCCCTGACGCTGGTTGGCCCGGAGGTCGTCGACCATCGAGGAGGCACGGAAGGCGATCACCGTGGACGCGACGCCTGGCGACAGAAGTGGGAGTCGATGGGCGCGGGCAGTGCATTTCACGACGTCTCGGTGACGATCGAGCAGAACGTCGTCTCCGGCGACACCTCCGTCAACCGATACACCAGCCGGGGCACCCACACGGAATCCGGCCGACGCTACGAGGTCCTCGGCATGGACATGGTCCGCGTCCGCAACGGCCGAATCGTCGAGCACTGGGCCCTGCGTGACGCCGACGCGATGCGCGACCAGTTGGGCCGGTGAAAGAACCTCCTGCGTCCGGCGGCCGGATGGTGCCCGCCGCGCCCAACGGGAAGCTCGCCCGCTGGCGGGAGGCGTTCGACAAGCTCATGGACCGTGTCGCGGGTCGGTTCGCCCGGGTCGAACCCCGGCGCAGGATGAGGAAGTTGGTGCTTGGACTGCTGTCCGACCTGCCGCGCAAAGACTGCTGGACCATCGCCGAGTGGGCCGGCGACACCACCCTGGACGGCATGCAGCACCTGCTGGGCAGGGCCAAGTGGGATGCCGATCAGATCCGCGACGACGTACGCAGCTAGTACTCCAGCCGTAGATCGTGATCTTGTGAGTGGGGGCACCGCTGATATGGCGCGGCCACCATTGACCATCTCGACGAGACCGGCCGCGCCATCGGCGGCGTCCATCCCTCTCTGCCTACTTGAGTCCACCGAGACGAAGAGCATCCTCGATCTCGCTGAGCTTCGCGGACGGCAGGACGCCCGCCTGCCCGGTCAGGTCTTCCCTGGCCAGGGTGACCAGCCAAGTGCAAGGGATGAGGTCAGGACGTGGAAGTGCGACTCTCAGGACGCCTTCGAGAGGCAGTCCTTCGGGGGCACCTACTGCCACCTCAACGGCCACGCCGCTGAGATCGGTGCCCGCGGGAGCGACGACCTGCATCGCCAAGAAACCGGACGCCTCTTCTCCCGACAGCAGCACGACTGCCCGCTGCTCGTTGAAATCTGCCCACCAGACTTCGCCACGTCGCATATGTCCTCCTGACACGGGACGGTGCGCCTGCGTCGCCCCATCGACCGCCGCCTACTCCAGGCACAGATCGTAATGTTGGCTGGTCAGGGCCGACGATAAGACGCTGCGGCCACCGTTGATCATCGTGAGTTGTGTGGACTGACGAAGAGACGGTGGCCGCAGGTCACAGCATAGAACCCGCCCGTTGGCAGGACGCGTTCGAGGGTCTGATGGGCCGGATCGCGGGGCGCTTCGCGCGGGTCGAACCCCGGCGCAGGGCGGCGCGGTTGGTGCTCGGTCTATTGGCCGACCTGCCACGCAAGAACTGCTGGACAATCGCGGAGTGGGCCGGCGAGACCACTCCGGACGGTATGCAGCACCTGTTGGGCCGGGCCAAGTGGGATGCCGATGCGGTACGCGATGACGTACGGGAGTCCGTGGTGGAGCATCTGCGCGACGACCGGGCGGTACTGGTGGTCGACGAGACCGGGGACGTGAAGAAGGGCACCAGCACGGTCGGGGTGCAGCGCCAGTACACCGGCACCGCTGGCAGGATTAAGAACTCCCAAGTCGCTGTCTACCTGGTCCACGCAGGTCAGCACGGCCACGCCGCAGTGGACCGGGAACTCTACGTTCCGCGCTCCTGGACCTTGGACCCCGACCGCTGCCGGGCTGCGGGCCTTGCCGAGGACACCGTCTTCGCCACCAAGCCGGAACTGGCTGCTCGCATGGACGCCGGCCACCAGGCCGCATGAGTTGCCGGCGACGAGGTCTACGGCGGTAACCCGAAGCTGCGTAGGCGCACTGGCGGAACGCGGCACCGGCTACGTCCTCTCGGTGGCCTGCTCGCACGAAGTCACCACCGGTGCAGGGAAGTTCCGTGCGGACACCTTGGCCAAGAAGGGTGCCCAAGCGGGCCTGGCAGAAGCTCTCCGCCAGGCCCGGGGCCAAGGGCCACCGTTTCTACGACTGAGCAGTCATCGACCTCGCCGACCCCCGCCCCGGGAGTCGGCAGCTGCTGATCCGCCGTAACCGCAGCACCGGCGAACTCGCCTACTACCGCTGCTACTCGCCCGCACTGGTGCCGCTGACCGTGCTGGTCAGAGTCGCTGGACCCGGCGCGCAGGGCGACACGCGTATCCTTCGCATGGCGCTGACCCAGACGTACATCCCCGTCCCGGGAACCACCGACCAGGCCGTCCTCGTCTCCGGGGCCAGCCCCGTACTGGACCTGGCCGAGGCCTTCCACGACATCTTCGATGCGGTGACCGGAACGTTCCGCTTCGTCTGACGAGTGACGGGCACAAGTCTTGACGATGCTTAACGACCGACCTTGGGGGGACCCGACATGGGCAACGGCAAGAGTGACCTCGCGCTCCCGCTGAGTGAGCTGGAGGATTACGGAAGTCGGCTGCGGTCCATCAAGACCCGGATGAACCGCACCAAGAAGCTCTTCGAGTCCTACAAGGAAGACCTCGGCGACAACACCGTCTACGACGCCCTCGACGACTTCGAGTCCGGCTGGGAGGACGGCCGCGAGGACATCACCCAGGCGCTCGACGCCCTCGCCGACATGTCCGACGCCGTCGTCCGCGAGTTCAAGAAACTCGACGACCAGCTCGCCAAAGACGTCTCGGAGGGCGTGAAGCAAGGGGGCGAGGGAGGAGACAAGGGCGGCGGCGCGTAAGCCGTCCGGAACGTCTCACATCCCCGGAGTACCCGATGCCGCCGAGTGCGGATCGGGCACGTGGACCCCTGCGCGACGGGCGCGGTCGAGGGCCTGCGGGGTGGCTCCGGCGGCTTCGGCGGGGATCGCCCAGTTGTAACTGCTGAGCTGGTGAATGACGTAGAGGCGACGCGGGCCGGGGGCGGCGATGACGGCGGCGAAGCGGGGATCTCCGGCGAACCAGATCTCCCGGACCTGGGCCTTGCGCTCAGGTGTGGCGCGGCGCCCCAGGCGTCCTCCCCACCAGACGGACCGCACGTGCGAATGCATGACCATCGTCACCAGTTGGCCCGGCGCCTCGGGGTCGGGAAACCTCAGCCAGGTATAGCCGGCCCGGACACCCGGAATGTTGCCGACACCGCTCTCCGGAGTCTCATGAACCTGCCAGGGATAGTGCCGCAGGAGGCGGCGCGTTCGGAATGCACCAATGATGTATCTGGGCTGTAGGAAGGCCCGATAGAACGAGTAGAGCATCGGGACGAAGAAGAACCACAGTGTCCAGGTGATCGACATGACCACATACCACGCCAGAAGGCCCATCCAAGCCACCGGCCACAGGATCTGACAGGCGATCGCGCAGATGACGAGCTTGGTCCAGGCCCGACGCGTTGCCGGATCCTCCCAGGCTGTGAGGTGCTGGGTGGGGGGCATGTCATTCCTCATCGGGTGTGTCCGGGAGCGGGTTGTCGAAGCTGACCATACGGGCGATGTCGAGGAGCAGGCTCCGGTAGTGGCGGGCCCGCTCGACCGCGGTCGTGGCCAGCGTGAGGATCGCGATCCGCCGGCCGTCGGGGCACGGTACGTAGGCGGTGACCTGAAGCAGTTGGCGGTGGGCAGCCAGACCTGCTTCCAAGGGCCCGGTCATGCGCGACTGTACGAGCGAGGCCGGACCACAAGGCAGATCGAGTGTCTCGATGTGTTCGGCGTCGTCGGCGCCTGCGGCGGCGCGGGCCGCGAGGACACTGCGCGGCGCCCAGTCGGTCACCCGCCAGGCGAGGGTGAACAGGGACAGCAGCAGACCCCCGTCGCCCTCGTCGTCCGCGTGCAGTCCGAGCGAGCAGTGGATTGTTCCGGTTTCCAGAAGCATCTGAGCCATCCGCCGCACCGGAGCGATCTCGGCCAGCAGCCGTTGCCGGGATGCTGGGTCGGGAAACACGTCCAACAGCGAGCTCAGTGTGCCGCCCGGACCCAGCTCTTCCGGACCGTTTCCTGCCTTCATCAGCTCTAGGAGCGGGAGGGCAACGAAGCCCGGGGGAAGCGCGAACCAGACGTCGGCCTCTTCGGCCCGAGCGGAATCGTCAATCAGATACGGCGCGGTACTCACGATGTTCCACCAGTCCCGACCAGCAGGAAGTGCAGAGCTCCCGCTGTCGCCGGGAGATCGACTCCCAGGGTTCGGGGACCGTCCAGGAAACCGGTGACCGCGGTGGTTACGTCATTGTCCAGACTCCCCACAAGGCTTCCGGCCACGCCTACAACAGCGGTTCCGGCGCCCAGCAACGTCGCGGGCTTGTCGATCTTTTCGACAATCGGAGCCAGCCGCCCTCCGAACACCCTGGGATGGGCCAGGAGGCTCGCCGCCCCTTCGGCGGAAGCGGCCTCGGCCTTGATCGAGTTCCCGATCGTCTTCGCCGACGTCCCGATTCCCGTCCCGGCCTGGATGATCCTTTGCCCGAGTGTCAACGGGGGGAGACAAGGGCGGCGGCGCGTAAGCCGTCCAGAACACCTCACATCCCCCGAGTACCCGATGCCGCCGAGTGCGGATCCGGCACGTGGACCCCTGCGCGACGGGCGCGGTCGAGGGCCTGCGGGGTGGCTCCGGCGGCTTCGGCCGACATGCTTTTGCCGTAGCTCGGGCGCTGGTGAATCACGTAGAGGCGTCGGGGGCCCGGCACCGCGATGACGGCGGCGAAGCGGGGGTCGCCGGCGAACCAGACCGTCTTGGCCTGGGCGGTCTTCTCCGTGCTGAAACCGCGCCCGAGGCGTCGCCTCCACCATGCGGACCGAATGTGCACACGCAGGACAACCGGCACCATCTCATCCGATCGCTCGGGGTGAGGGAAACTCAGCCAGACGTCACCCGCGGTCGTGTCGGGAATCGTGCCGATGCCACTCTCCGGCGCCTCGAACACCTGCCAGGGATATTCCTGCAGGATGCGGCGGGTGCGGAGGGCCCAGGTGAAGTAGGCGGGTTGGAGGAAGGCCCGATAGAACGAGTAGAGCATCGGGATGAAGAAGAGCCACAGTGTCCACGTGATCGACATGATCACGTACGCCGCCAGGAGGCCCACCCACACGACCGGCCAGATGACCTGGCCCGCGATCGCGCAGGAGATGAGCTTCTTCCAGGCACGGCGCGTCTGCGGGTCGTCCCATGCGGTAGGGGGCTGCGTGGGGGGCATTTCATTCCTCGTCGGGTACGTCAGGGAGCGGGTTGTCGAAGCTGACCGTGCTGGTGATGTCCCGCAGCAGGCTGCGGTAGTCCCGGCTGTGTTCGACCGCCGTCGTGGCCAGCTTCAGGATCGCGATCCTCTCGCCGTCAAGGCAAGGAACGTATCCGGTGACCTGGAGCAGCTGTCTTCCAGTGGCCGTACCCACCTCCGGGGGTCCGGTCAGGCGCGTCTGTACGAGCGATGCGGGACCGCAGGGGAGATCGAGGGTCTCGATGTGCTCGGCATCCTCCGTGTCCGCGACGGCACGGAGCGCGAGGACACTGCGTGGCATCCAGTCGATGGTCCGCCAGGAGAGGGTGAACAGGGACAGCAACAGGCCGCCGTCGCCCTCATCGTCCGTGTGCAGTCCCAGCGAGCAGTGGATGGTTCCGGCCTCCAGGAGCACCTGGGCCATCCGCCGGACCGGAGCGATCTCGGTCAGGAGCTGCTGCCGGGACGAGGGATCGGGAAACGCCTCCAGCAGCGGACGCAGGGTATCCCCAAGGCGCGCCCCCTCTGAGCTGTCCCCCGCTTCCGTCAACTCCAGGAGCGGGAGCGCGACGAAGCCCGCGGGCAGTGCGAACCAGATGTCCGCCTCCTCACTCCGTGCGGACTCGTCAATCAGATAGGGCGCGTTGCTCATGACGCTCCCCTTGCGCCGACCAGCAGGAAGTGCAGAGCTCCCGCAGTCGCCGGAAGGTCGACTCCCAGGGTTCTCGGGCCGTCCAGGACACTGGTGACCACGCTCGCCGTGTCGTTGTCCAGGCTGTCCACAAGGCTTCCGGCCACGCCGTAGACAGCTGTTCCGGCTCCCAGGAGAGTCGCAGGTTTGTCGATACGCTCCAGGACCGGGGCCAGTCGTCCGCCGAACACTCTTTGGTGGGCCAGGATGCTCGCGGCGCCTTCGGCAGCAGCGGCCTCCGTCTTGACCGAGGTTCCGATCGTCTTGACCGAGGTCCCAACCTGGGCGATCTTCTGGCCGAGCGTCAGTACCTCACCGACCTCGCCCACCGTCCTGGAAGCCGCGACCAGCGCTTCCGGCGCCTTCATGAGGCCCTTGGTCACCGCCCCCAACCCCGGCACCATCCCCAGAAAATCCCCCGCGACCCCCAACGCGTTACCCCAGAAGTCGGCATCCAGCTCGCCGTTCATGATGCCGTCCTTCAATGACGCCATCACCTCGGGATCGCTGACTCGCAGGGCGAACGCCGCTCCGCTGAGCAGTCCCGCCGCGAGGAAGAGCATCCAGGGCGCGATCACGGTGAGTCCCAGGAGCGCGATCACGCCGAGTACGGCCGCACACGCGCTGAGGATGTCGGGCAGGTTCTCGCCCAGCCAGTCCGTGAACTTGTCCCACATACCGGGTTCGTGAGGCGCCAGCTTGTGGGTGGCATCCCCGATGAGACGGGCTCGCTTGCGCGCGGTGGTCTCGTGCTCGGTCGCGAGGGAGCGGGCACGGCGGAGTACGTCGTCCAGGTTCTCCTGGGCTGTGGTCACCGCGCTGTCCGCCTTGGTCAGGGCCGAGTGCGCGTCGTCGTAGGCCCGCCCCTTGTTCTTCTCCAGAGCTGGATCGTTCTCCGCCTTGTCCGCGTGGCCCTGGGCGCGCTCCAGTGCGGCGCGCGCGTCCTCCGCCTCGCCGTCGAGTTTCTTCGCACGGCGTTGGAAGTCCTCAAGTTCCCCGGCCCACAGGTCCAGTTGCTTGGCTGCCTTGCCGACGGAGTGGGCGCCGTTCTGGAGGTTGAGCGGCAGGGGACCGCCGTCGAGTTGCTCACGGAAGGCGACCGCGGCGTCACCCTCCCAGTAGCTGCCGTCCATCAGCTTCGTCACCTTGGAGTGGGCCTTCTCCATCTCCTTCACACAGCTGGTCAGCTTGTGGTGGAGGGCCCGTACGAGTTCCGTGGCGCCCGGCGCGGGATTGAAGCCGAGGTGGGTGTAGGGGTTCGTGACGCCGGGGTCGGATTTCAGACCCTGGGGCCGGTCCGCGTCCACGGTGGGAACGGTCACTTCTGCCGCCCCTTCTGCGCCGCCTTCTCCAGGGCCTTCTCCAGAGCGACGTCCACCTCGTGGAAGTCGTCCTTGGCCTTCTTCGTGATGTCGGTGAGGTCCTCGATCTGGTCGGCGATCTCCTTGGCGCCGTAGTGCCAGTCCTCCTGGAACTGGTCACACGCCTTGTCCAGATCGTCCGTGCCGAGGCCGGCGACGCCGGAGTCCCGCAGGGCTTTGTGCAGAGCGAGGAAAGAGTCCTTCGCCTTCGTCAAGTCTGTGTAGAACTTGTCCAGTTCGGTGCCGTCGACCTTCAAGTGGTCAGCCATCCGAGATCCCCGTCCTTGCCCTTCCTACCCTCGGGCACCGACCTGGGGCCGTCCTACCCAACCTCGTTCTCCGCGACCGCCCGCCCACGGACGACCACATCGCCGTCGTAGAACATCCCCGTGAAGATCGGGGAGTAGGTGAGCTGGACCTCGACCTCGACCTGGTCGGCGTTGGCGGCGACGCAGTGGGTTGCCGCTATGTCCGCGCCGGACATGCCCATTTCGCGGGCGAAGGCCTGTACTCGGGCGCCGCAGTTCGCGAAGTTGATGGGTGCGGGGCCGCCCGCGTTGTCGTACAGGGCTTCCTTGTCGATGTCCTGGGCGGCGTAGCGCGCGGCCTGTTCGGCTATGTCGGCGGCGCGTTCTCGTTTGGAGATGGACATGCCGCCGTCGATGACGAAGGCCGAGAGGGAGAGGAAGACGAGCGCGAAGATGATGACCGCGCCGGCGCCCGAGCCGCGGTCGTTCAGCGCCGCTCGCCGAGTGTCGAGCCAGTTCCGTACTAGCGGAGGGAAGTTCACGCCGTCCTCCGGAACGGGTCGAGCGGCGAGCTGAAGGTGGACGTCAGCGTCGTGGGTACGTCGAGGCCGAGCATCGCCAGCCCACGCACCTCACAGCTCACCTCGAGGGTGAAGATGGTGTCGGGTTCGAAGCCGGCGCTGGTCTGGTTCACCGTCACCGGGCCCGTACAGACGTCCCCGAGATCCGCCTCCGCGGCCTTCTGTGCTTCGACCATGGCGGTGGCGTGGTCCTTCTGGATCGATCCGGCACGCGCCGCGTCCCGTGCGGCGCCGTCCAACGCCCCGCGCCCGTCCACCAGTTGCCCGAAGGCCACCAGGACGAGGATGAAAAGGATCATCACCGGAGCGAGGATCACCACCTCGATCGTGGAGAGCCCCCGGTCCCGTCCGGCAGCAGCGCCGCGCTCGCGGATCCAACGGCTCCAGCGGATCCAACGGCCCAAGCGGCTCCTGGTGGGGAAACCCATCAGTTCCCATCCTCCGCTACGAATCTCTCCACCGGCCCCGAAGACTGCGCGTGCACGGTCAGGTCGAAGCCGGGGAACACCGTGGGCACCTTCGCCGTGATCTCCACCCCCACCGTGTTCTGCTCCGGCTGGAGCATCGTCACGTCCGGGGACAGCACGAGCTGCGGGCCGAGTTGCTGGATGTAGCTGTCGACTACGTCGCGGGCCTCGCCCCGCCACCCGCCCCGGTTTTCGTCGGCCGTGGCGCGGGCCTTGCGCGCGCCCGCCTGGGCCGCCGCCTGGGCCACGTGATCCGCGAAGAAGTACAGCGCGAACTGCACCGTCGCGAAGATCATGAAGAACAGCACCGGTGTGAGGAAGACGAACTCGATCGCGGTCATGCCGGAGTCACCGCGGGTGGAGGCGGCTTCTTTGGCGGCCTCCACCCTGCGGCGGACCCAGCGACTTACGCACACGAGCGGTTCTCGTTCTTCCGAAGTGGACGGGTGGGCGGATGGACTGGGGGGCGGATGGACGGGTGGACGAGTGGCCTGCTGGATCAGCAGGTACCGCTCTGATTGGCGCCCGCGATGCAGTCCCCGACCTTGTTGGCGCCGTCGCTCAGCGCGGTGTTGATGATCGCGGCGACCACGCCGACGATCGCCACGACGACGGCGGAGATGATGACCCACTCCACCGCAGACGCACCCCGGTCGAGTTCGCCGGAGCGGGCACGCTGCACCCGGCCCTGGAGGAAGGTGATCAGGAAGTCCACCCCCGGGATCCCGGTGTTGAAGTTCCGTCCGTTCATGGTGAGTTGTCCTCTCTAGTTCAAACGGGTAACGGGTAGGGAATGGACGTCAGACCTGGAACACGCGCATCGCGGCCGGGAAGATCAGGAAGACCAGGAATCCGGCGCACAGCAGCAGTTGCGCGACGAGCATGGACTGCGACTTCTCGCCCGCGCTGCCCTCGATCTCGGAGAGTTCACGGTGCCGCATCGTCTCGGCGCGCGAGGCGAGCGAGTCCCGTACCTTCGCGCCGTCGTCCGCGACCAGGGCCAGCGAGGCGGACAGGTCCTTCAGCTCCTCGATGCCCAGTTCCTCGCCGAGCGAGCCGAGGGCCTGCCACTGGCTGACGCCGGTGATCCGGGCGTCGGCCAGCGCGCTGCGGATGCGCTGGGTCGCCCAGCCGTCGGAGATCTCGGCGGCCGCCATCAGCGCCTCGGGGAGACCCCGGCCACCGGCCAGGCTCATCGACACCAGGTCCAGATATGCGCCGATCACACGCCGCAGGTCACGCCGTTTGTCGGCCGCGTCCCGCCGTACCTCCAGATCCGGGAGGAAGAAGAAGACGACCGCGAAGAGCAGAGCCAGCCAGACCGGGATGATCGGGCTGCGGCTGAAGCCGATCGTCCAGACCACCGCGAACAGGAGCGGGCCGAAGAAGACACCCCCCGCGGCCAGCAGGACCTTCGTCGCCAGGAAGTTCTCCCAACTCCGGTCCAGGACGGCCAGGTCGGCGCGGAGCGAGCGCAGCTCCCAGCCCTGCTGCAGATAGAACTCGGAGACGCGGACGCCCACGCGGGCCCGTGCGTCACCCAGCCGTCCGGCATCCTTACTGGCGGCGCCGTGGTGCGCGGACTCGTACGCCGCGCCCCTCGCCCGCATCGCGTCGATCCGCGCGACCTGCGCGACCGCGCTCTGCTTGGACGGCATGAGGGCGCGTACGAGGGCGTAGACGCCCAGGCCCAGGACGGCACCGATCAGGATCGGCATGGTCAGGTTCATCGGCGTACCGCCTCATCCCCAGAAACCGGCGTGCGAGGACGTACGAACCGCACCGACGACTCGTCCCGCACCAGGAACCGTTCCGGCGTCTCGATCGTCGACAGCTTGCGCAGCCACCAGAAGCCGAGCGCGAACAGGCCGCAGACGCAGGCCAGTACGACCTGTCCGACGGCGGTGCCGTACGGCTCGACGAAGTCGCGGTTGAAGATGGACAGGCCGAGGACGAAGGCGATGGAGACCGCGACGACGATCTGTACCGAACGCCGGGTCGAGGAGCGCTGGGCCATCACCCGCTGCCGCATGTCGACCTCCTCGCGCGCCGACTTGGCCAGCGCGCCCAGGACTTGGCGCAGTCCCGGTCCGCGCAGCCGCGCGTTGAGGATGAGCGCGGCGACGATGATGTCGGCGGACGCGTCGTTGATCTCGTCGGCGAGGTGCTGCAGGCCCTCGGGGAGCGGGGTGCGGGAGCGCAGCCGGTCCACCAGCGCGTCGAGATGCGGTCGCAGTACGGGAGCGGCGGCGCGGGCGGAGGCGGGGATCGCCTGCTCCAGGCCGACCGCGCCCGCGATGGTGTCGCGCAGCGATTCGGTCCAGGAGGCGAGGGCCTCCACGCGGCGCATGGCGGCCTTCTCCTCCGAGGCGCCGCCGAAGAGCTTGTCCCAGAAGAAGACGAGGATCGCGGTCGCGATTCCGGCGACGGCCCAGCGGGTGAGCAGGAGGACGACGACCCCGGCGATGGCGGCGATCGAGCCGCGCTGCCCGACGAACCGGATCAGCTCGCCCGCCCGTTCACTCGCCTTCTGCTTCTCGTGTTCGGGCTTGACGGGCAGTCCGCGTACGGCGACGGCGAGCAGCGCGATTCCGCCGCCGACGGCGACTCCGCACACGAGCGCGAACAGGACGGACGTGGAGAAGATCCCGCCCATGGAACCGAGCGAGTCGAGCGCGGCGAGTGAAGTGCTGTGCGTGTCCTGGGTCATGGTCATCCCCAACTCCCGCTGCCCGGGAGCCGATAGCCCTGCTGGATCAGGTCGTCGAGGCACGCTATGGGCGCGTGCGGGACGATCCGGCCGTCCGGGGCCTCGGCGAACACCTCGCTGGACAGCACGCGTCCGTCGACACCGTTGACCTCGCGGACGGAGGTCACCATGCGCTGGAGGCGGCCGCCCGTCTCGTAGTCGTTGCGCCGCTGGATGAAGACGACGAAGTTCACCGCGCCCGCGATCAGCATCTGGCTGGCCTCGATCGGCAGCCCTTCCTTGGCCTGGAGGGCGTACGTGGAGATGCGGTTGAAGACCTCGCTGGAGCTGTTCGCGTGGATCGTGGACAGCGAACCGTCGTTGCCCTGCGACATCGCGTTGAGCATCGTGACGATCTCGTCGCCGAGTACCTCACCGACGATGACGCGGGAGGGGTTCATACGGAGCGAGCGGCGCACCAACTCGGCCATGGAAATGGTGCCCTGGCCTTCGGAGTTGGGCAGCCGCTCCTCGAAGGCCACGACGTTCGGGTGCAGTTCGGCGAAGGTGTCGAGGCCGAGTTCCAGGGCGCGTTCGACGGTGATGAGGCGCTCGTGCGGCGGGATCTCGTTGGCGAGAGCGCGCAGCAGCGTCGTCTTACCGGAGTTCGTGGCGCCCGCGATCATGATGTTCTTGCGCGCGCGGACGGCGCACGCGAGGAAGTGCGCGACCTCGGGCGAGATCGTCCCGTTGCCGACGAGGTCGGACACGAAGACCTTGCCCATCCGCGCACGACGGATGGAGAGTGCGGGCCGGCGCGTCACGTCCATGACGGCCGACAGTCGCGAACCGTCCGGAAGCCGCAGGTCGAGCTGGGGGTTGGCGGAGTCGAAGGGCCGGGAGGACAGACCCGAGTACGCGCCGAGGATCTGGATGAGCTCGATCAGCTCCTCGTCGCTCTCGGCGACGGAGTCGCCCTTGACCTCGCTGCCGTCCGCGTACCCGACGAAGACCTGGTCGTACCCGTTGATGTCGATGTTCTCGACCTCGGGGTTGTCCAGCAGCGGCTGCAGGCGGCCGACGCCGAAGAGCGCGGCGTGCACGGCGGCCGCGTACTGCTCCTCGGTCTCGGCGTCGAGAGGTGTCCGGCCGAGGTTGATCTCGGTTCGGGCGTAGTCCTCAAGTATCTGAGCGATGACGGCGCGCGCGTAGTGCCGTTCGTCCTCGTTGGACATCGGTGTGACGCCGCGGACCTGGTCCTCGCGGCGCTGCTCGGAGATCCGGTCACCGGCGTCCTGCCGGAACCGCTTGACCAGCTGGTGGTCGACCGCGGTCATCGGCCGGCTCCGGCGGCGGGCTGTCCGTGGGGTCCGGGAACCTGACCATGGGCGGGTACGGCCCAGGCGGCGCCGTATTGCTGGTACAGGTCCGAGGTGACCTTGCGGGCGGAGCGGATGAGCAGCGACTTGTCGAGCCGCCCGCGCTTGCGCCCGGCCAACTGGTCGGCGCCGGAGGGGTCGTCGGCGAGCGTGCCGACGACCCGCGCACCGGTCTGCGCCGCTACGAGCATGTTGTTGACCTGGTGGACGAGCTTGGCGGAGTCGCTCGGCTCGGCGATCAGGATGACCCCGATGAGCGGGTTGGCGAGGGTGGCCGCGCCGCGGCCGCCGCCGTGCAGCTTGGCGGAGAGGGCGGCGGCCCGGTCCCGGACACGGGCGATCGCCTCCGGCTCCGTGCGCGACAGCAGCAGTACGAGGGCCGCGTGCGGGAAGAGCTCGACGGCGGGGGTGTCTCCGCTGATCCGGCCGCAGTCGGCGATGACGTCGGCGGGCGCGTGCGGGGAGTCGGCAAGCTGCGCGAAGGCGCGGCCCAGGGTGGGCCACAGCCCGGCGAGCCCGGTGGCCTGCTCGGCGACACCGAGCCCGACGAGGACTTCGAGCCCGCCGCTCAACGGCTGCACGTGGTCCCAGAGTTGATCCGGTACGAGGCCGCGGCGGGCCGTCGCCGCTATCGACAGCATGCCGGTGTTCGGGTTGAGCGGACCGCCGTGCGCGGCAGCACTGCGGTACACGAGGTCACCGCCGGCGGGGTCCGTCTCGGCGAGCAGAACCCGGCGGGGCCAGACGGCCGACAGGGCTACCGCGGCGGTGGTGACGCCGGGGGAACCCTTGTCGGCGGCGAGGGCGATGAGCGCCATGTCTCTTTACTCACTCGCCTTTAGTTGCCGGGGACGAGAACGAGGGCGACTTCGCCGGCCGAGGAGGCCTGAGCGACAGCGGCCGCGTCGTCACTGTCCACGGTGAGCGTGACCGGGAGGCTGGTGCTGCTGATCGTGCTGTCCGTCGTCGTCTTGACGTAGCTGACCTTGGCCGAGTCGACGATCAACGTGTTGCCGGCACCCGCGGCGCCCGACGAGTTGCCACTGCCGCTGTCGTCGCTGACGCGGTACACGGCCACGGTGTCGCCCGACTTGATGCCCACGGGGTACTGGCCTTCCTTGAGCGCGAGGCCTACGGAGGCCTTGCCCTCGGGGATGGCCGGGGTCTCTTCGAACATCCGGCCGATGGCGAGGGTTCCCTCGTAGATCGGTGACTTGGCCTTGAGCTTCTGGAGCGTTTTGACCTGGGCCCACCTGATGTAGTTGACGCCGGTGTCGTCCGCGACCATCACGGACTTCACGTTGTCGCCCACGGAGTCCCCGGCCTGGATGTCGGCCGTCACCTGGACGACCTCAATCCGATCCCCCGCACGCAGCACCAGCATGGTCGCGCCCAGCGCACCCACGAGGATCAGCAGCACCGCGAGAGCGGCGAGCGCGGGTTTGCGCTCGCGAGGCGGCGCGGGAAGGCGCTCGCCCATCGCCGGGTGGACCGGCGCAGCGGAACGGTTGTTGCCCGCCCCCGTACGCTCTTGGATCTTCACGCAACCGCTCCCCGTACACCCAAGAAGATTTCGACCAATTACCGCGCCAACCGGGACACTCCACCCCGGTCCGCCCTTGCTCGGACGTACCGCCCGACCTGGCCGAACAGCCAGCGCGGAAGCGAGTCTCAAGCCATGGCACCGTATCAGCCGCGCATGAGCCCCTCAAGGCGCGCTGATGCTCGCGAACCCCACAGAGCCCGACGTTATACAGCTGCAATGAGGAGCGCGGGATGCCGTGTTGAGTACGGGGATCCGGGAGGCGAGGTTGCTGTGCAGCAGCGAATCGTCTGGCGTGCGGCCGCGGGGGTTTCGTTACGAGGTGTGCACGATGCCTGCACGAGGTACTCACGGACGGGTCGGCCAGGCGTAGTGATCTTTCAGCCACACGGGGGACGATGCCTGAAAGTCGGGGTCGCCTCACCTCCTCCGACCCCTTGCCTCGGCACACGGAGCAGAGCGGGGCATCGCGCGGGTGCCTCGTCCAACTCGCGCTGGAAGTCGCCTACTTCACGCTTGCGACGGCCGCCTGTTCATCCTCTTCAACGGCGGGGAAGGGGTCAGGGCCAGGTTCTGCACACGATAGAAGCGGTGCATCTCGGGTGCGAGGCCCACGACGACGTCGAAGTCGACCCGCCGGGTGGCTTGAAGCCATTGGCCACACCAAGGCAAGGGTTCCGGGCGAAGATCGTCTCCTCATGCCCTCGCGCGAGTCCAGCGTCGCGACGGCCAACACCTCGTCGTACGGGGCACACCCGCTCAACTGCAACAACCGCTGCCCGTCGGCCGAGAGAGCACCGGCAAACTCGAAGTGGCCCGGCACCGGCGTCCAGTGCCAGGCGTCGACCAGCCCTGCGAGCGGTTCCACATCACGGAAGGCGACTCACGACAGCGCGTATGTCCATGCACTACCCGTTGAATCCCAGCTGTCCAAGTAGTTCGCCGTAACCACCAGCAAGCCCTCCAGTCCCACAGGTTATGCCCGCCCACTTCCGCTCCCGCGGAGAAAATCGGAAGTGACACTTACCCCACTACCGATACCAGTCCCCTCCATCGCTTTCCAGTGAACGGCGCAGATAGTTCTCCAAGCTCGAGGAAACGAGATTTCGACTGTCCGTTTCGTGATCCCACACAAACACTTCACCGCGTTCCGGTGTTCGCTCGAAAGCGAATTGATCCCCCCCCGCCATTATCGCCGAAGAAGATCAGTGAATCGAATGGCATATACAGAGACCGATACTGATCATTTTCACGGAAAGAGAGATTATCGCTCAGGATGCGCTCCGCAGGCCAGATGACGCCTGTCCCGTACTTACCCTCCATACCGTTGCTCTCCAAAAGGAAAAGGTGGAGATCTTGAGGGAGCCTCTGCCCGAGTGCCACCTCGATCCGGTCGAGCACACCAGGCTCCACCGGAAACTGCGGAGCTGCGGATGTGAATTCATTGACAATCTCACGCCACATGATATTGTCCTGCCTTTCTGGATTCTCCTCACGAATACCTCCTCCTCGGATCCCACGATCCGATCTTCAAGAGATGTCCACAGAAGAGGGCAAGCTCCAAGTTCCGTGTCGCCCTGGACCATCGACGACAATAACGGCATGGACCGGGTGGGGCGGATCGGTAAGGGGCTCGGCGAGAGTTGGTCTGCGCTGGCCAGGGAGATATTGCGCGGCCAGACCGCCGCCGAGGACGCGAAATGCCCCCACTGTGGCGCCAGGCGGTGACTTGTCGGGAGGCCGACCGTCCGGATAGTCCGACCGGATACGCGGAAGCCCAGTGCGAGGTGTGCGGTGAGGGGATCTACGTGGTGCGCGTTCCAGGCGTGGAGGGCTATCCGCCTCCCTCACGACACCCACGCGACCGGGGGGAGGATCAGCGCCGCCTCGCGCCGGGAGACGGATAACCTTCGAATACAGGCTCGGCCCTGACGAAGTCGTTCGGGAAGACATCCACTCGGTGCGCCCCCGACAACACGGCCACCAGGAAATCGACAATACCGCCATCGAAATGCGGCCACTTCATGTTGCGCGCACCATTCGCCACGACTGTCCAAGAATTGGGTGCGTCCTCCGGTCGCGTCACCCAGTAGACAATGTCACCATTGTCCGTCTTGCCGACAGGCAGCAACTCATTGGTCTCGTAGGGGATATTTCCTCCGCTTTCCCGGAGGTCATCAAGGATCTCTGCGGCTCGGTCAGCGGATTCCACGAGGCGCGTCGGATAAAACGGCGAGCTGGGCTGCAAGATGTAGAGAAATTCGTTGAATGAGCCCGGTCCATATCGTTCGACGAGCCACTTGTAGTCATCGGGCAGCACCACGCCCAGGGCGTCTTCGATCTGGGGCCAGTCGACATCCACTTCGACGTCGTCGATAGGCGGCATCAGCCGCAGGAGGTCGTCTTGCGCGGTCACGGCGTCCCCATTTCTCCGAAGCCGAACATCCATCAAAGATCGCATGCCATGAACAGACTTCAGAAGCCCCAGAGATTGGGATGCGGCGTGAGGGACGGATCCTCCGACCAGACCAGGCGGGCCTCGATGTCGTCGCCGAGCAGTTCGGCCAGGCAGTCGACCGCCCAGCCGTTCCAGTAGACGCCCCCGCAGTACTGCGGTACTCGGAACGCGGGTAGCTCGGCGGGGAGCGCGTCTGGGAAGAAGACCGCCTTGGTGATCTCGCCGGTCGTCTTCTTCGGTTTGGACGAGCGCCGCGTATCCAGGCAGTCGACGATCCGCTCTACGAGATAGACGAAGTAGTCGTCGGATTCGGAGGATTCGTTGCCGTCGATGACGAACGGCACAAGACGTCCCGCCGCCGACAGTTCGTCCGCCAGCGCATCGGCAACGCTTCGGCCGAGCACGGGAGCGCCCGGACATCCGCACGGGAACTCACCCTTCCGCCACCGAGAATTTCCATCCCAGGAACCGCTGAAGGACGTCGGGAGATCCGACTCTGATCCGCTGATCTGCCAACGGATGAGTTTCCTGAGGGAGCTGCCGAGAAGCAGGGTACGGAACTCACCCATGCGCGGCAACAATCGATAGACAGAAAGGTTCTGTTGTGGATTTTCAGTCAATACGGTGCCGTCCAGACTGCAGTCGGTGAAGGGACCCCGGTCGAAACTTCACCCTCGACCTCTCGTCCGATACCCCGCAACTCCCGTCGGAGCTCGGTGCGGAGGGCGCGTGCACCGAAGCCGCGGGCCGTCCTGTCCTCCACAACCTGCTCCAGACGCTGGTTGACTCGTTGCAGGAAGGGCTCGCGGTGGGTGAAGTTGTGCGGGCTCGGGTGCCCCAGAGGTATGCCGTTCGCCGCGTCGTTGACATCGACTCCATACCTTTCGCGAGGGAGCATCTCCGCGTACCTGGCCTCCGCTTCGGCGAGGCTCTCGCGCCGGAGAACTCGCAGGCGTACGCCGGGAAAGACGATGTAGGTCACGGCCGTGAGTTGCGGGTTCTGCGCCTTGTGATGCCCGTGCACCTCCGGAACGGCGTTGGTTCGTCTGCAGGAGACGCTTCCCGTCAACAGGTCAGGGCTCCTGCGAAGTGCAGCACGGGGTTGAGACTCCACTGCCAGGCCTGCTCCAGATCGCCAAGAGGTGCCACGGTGCGGAATCCGGCGATGGTGGACGGAAGATCCATGCTTCCTTCCCGAGATTGCCCCGGATGTCAGAGCGGGAGCAGTTCGGGCTAGTTGCCTGGTTCTGCGGAAGGCAAGTTCATAGTTCAACGGGGCGATAGGCCAGAGCCTGGTCCACTACTTCCTCTGCCGTGAGCTCGGGATCTGAGTAATAGATCAAGTCGGTTACCCGCGGATGCAGGACACTGTTCTTCAGTTCCTCCACGAGTGCGTCTTCCTCATCTTCCGGGAGAGTCGCGTCAATGAGCTGCTGCACCATTTGAATGAGCTCATCACGGGTCTTCGAGATCATGTAGCACATCCTCTCAACTTGATCCTGCTAACTGCCATAGTGATAGCCACCGTCAAGGATCTCTTTATGGTAGCGCGGTGTCACGACCACGAGGTTGTCAAGGTCGTACACACCTCCACCACGCCCGATTGGTTGTACGTGGTGCAGTACGTAACGCCCTTGACCTGGGATCGCCTGATTGGCGGCGACGAACGGGGCCTTGCCTTCGGCCATCGCTGTCTGTCCGGACTTCTTGAACTGTCCTGCCAGTTCCGGATGCTTCGAGACTTCTTCCCAGAACGCCGCTCTGAAGTGGTCGAAGCTCTTGAACTCCTGCCCTTGCAGGCCTCGAGCCACTTGTCCGGGGATCCGCCCAGCATTTCCCTCGCTTCCTCTGAGCCATTTTCCGCTGACATCCGCGAGCCTGTCGCCTCCTGTGACCATGCCGGGGGAGTTTCGAAGCTGGGTCGCGCTCTTCCTGGCTGCGATCTCGCACGGTGTCAGGCCAAGAGGGTCGCCCCATGTGTGAGGGTTGTCCACATACCCCGAGGGGTTGGGGGCGGGTTCGAGCCCGAGGGGGTCCTGGGTGAGGTAGCGGGCGGTTTCGGGGTCGTAGTGGCGAAAGTAGTTGTAGTGCAGCCCCGTTTCGGGGTCGTAGTACTGGCCTGGAAAGCGCAGTGGCGTATATGCGGTGCTGTTTGCCGCCCATGCGGTGGCACCCCAGAGGGTGCTGCGTGCACGCCAGGCAATGTCGCCGGTTTCGCCGATGAGTTCGGTCGGAGTGCCGACGAGGTCTGTGACGATGGCGAAGAAGCGGGAATCGATCTCGTGCCGAGGTGCGTCGGCGGCCGACACCCGCTCCGTCTGCGCGATGGGCGCCAAACCCTGGTGGTCCCACGTGAGGGTGACCGCGTTCGGGAACGACGTAGCCGTGGTCGTCTGTTCGCAGAGAACCGTGCCGTCCCAGGTGAAGTCGACCCGCTCCACCACAGTGACTCCGTCGGCGGCCAGGCGCAGCTTTGCTGTGCGACGGCCCAGAGGGTCGTAGGTGTACCGCCAGCACGTACCGTCGGGAGTGGAGACCGAGGTGAGTCGATCGTCCGCGTCCCAGGCGTAGTGCCAGGTGTCGGGCTTGCGGGACGAACGAGCCTTCTGCCGCAGGATGATGCGACCGAGGTCATCGTGTTCGTAGCGGACACGCCCAGCCCGTGTGATGCGGGTGCCGGTGTAGGCGCGAGGCCCGGTGGCTTCGTGACCGGGATGGGTGCGAGGCCAGTCGGACCGGGTCTGGTTGCCTGCGGCGTCGTAGGCATAGCTCTCGGTCCAGTTCGCCGCCTGTACGGCGACGACTCGGCCCACCGCGTCCAGATCGAAGCGGCGGCTTTCGTCGAACGGGCCATCGATGCCCGTCAGATTGCCGTCGGCCCGGTAGGTGAAGGACCGGTCGAGGACGGATCGGCCCGCGTTGCCGGTGACCGACTGTCTGGCGAGGCGCCCGCCTTCATCAAACGCTTGGGACAAGGCCATGTTGGCACCGATGTGACGAGTCACCTCCCGGCCCGCCTGGTCGCGCTCGAAGTCGATGGCGCGGTCGGAAGCGGTGAGCCGGGCCAGCTGCCCCACCTCGTCGTAGGTCCAACTGCTCATCGCGCCCGAGGGAGTGGTACGCCCCACACGCTGCCCTGCCATGTCGTACGCATGAATCAGGGTGCGCCCATTGACCGTCTCGGAGAGAAGACGGCCGGCTCTGTCCCGCTCAAGGGTGAGCGAAGAGTCCGGGCCGGTGGCTTGCGTGAGGTTGCCGAGAAGATCGTAGGCGCAGGTGGTGATCGCCCCACAGGAGTCCTTGCGAACCAACTGGCCGAGAACGTCGTACGCGAAGGTGATCGTCTGACCAAGGACGTCGGTGCGGGATATGAGGCGCGCCGCTGCGTCGTGGGCGTAGGTGAGGGCGCGGCCATCGAAGTCGGTCTCGGACACCAGGCGGCCGGCAGCGTCGTAGTCGTACCTCCAGGTCATGCCCAGAGGATTCGTGACTTGGACGAGACGCAGCGACGCGTCGTAGGAGAACTCGTAGCGGGCTCCGTCCGGGTCGGTGCGGGCCGCGAGCAGATCGAAATGGGTGTATTCGGAACAGGTTGTCTGGCTCAACTGATCAGTGTGGCTTGTGCAGTTACCCTCGCCGTCGTAGCTCCAGCCCTCCACGGCACCGTCGGGCGTGATGCGGCGGAGAAGTTGCCCCTCCGTCGACCAGTCCAGTCGGGTGGTGCGCCCCAGTTCATTCGTGAGGGCGACGGGGTGGCCGAACGCGTCACGTTGCCAGGTGGTGGTGCCCAATGGATCGGTGACCTCGACAGGTAGGCCCGCGCGATTGCAACGCACGGTAGTGGTGCGGCCCAAAGCATCGGTGACAGTGAGTGGATGGCCTTCCGATGTGTATGTGCTGTGAGAGCTGCCTCCGGCCGGATTTGTGAGGGACACGCAGTTGCCGCGTTCGTCATATCCATAACGCCACGAGGCGCCGTCCGGCAGGTGGATGCGGGTGGTGAGATGGAGGTCGTTGTACTCATAGCGGACCACTGCACCGTCGGGCCCGGTCATCTCTACGGGTCGGCCATGTTCGTCGTTGCTGATGCGCGTGGTGTGGCCGAGCTCGTTCGACGTAGAGGTGATGTGCTGGTCTGCGTCGTAGGCGGTACGCACCGTGCCACCCAGCGGGTCGATCTCGGCGACAACGAGACAGCGGTCGTCGACGACGAGACGGGTGGTAGCGCCCTCCGCAGTGGTGACCTCGGTGATGCGGCGGTCGGGCCAGGCAGGGTCAGTCTGATCGTAGGTGAAGGTGTTGGCCAGGTGCCCCGCTTCACCACCCTGAGAGACGCATCGGTCCCGCTCGTCGTACGTGTACGCGTAGCGGTGGCGGTTGGTGTCCTCCCACGACGCGATGCGCAGTTGCTGGTCGTAGGTGAACTTGGTCGGCAGACCTGACGAGTTGGTGACGGTGGCGAGATTTCCGTCGGCATACCCGTACTGCTTGATCCTGACGTCCAGGCCGTCTTCACCCGCTTCGGCCAGGTGCAGAGTGGTGACGCGTCCGTCATCGACAGTGAACCGGAGGTGATAGCCGCCGGAGTGGCGGATGGCTTGAGGGGTGCCCTCGTGGTCGAAATCGAAGTCGATGGTGTTGTGGTTCCGGTCTGCTATTCGCTCCAAGAGCGCCACACCGTCGGCCGGAGTGGCGAAACGGCGGCTGAGGCCCGTGAGCGGCTCGGTGACAAGGTAGCCGCCGGTGTCCGTACGGGTCAGCAACCAGCGTGGACCACTCTCCGGAAGCACCGGTGCCGCCGACTCTTCGGGGTGCGGATACGCCAGTAGCATGCCGTCATCCGTGACGAATACGACACCGTCTTCGTCGATCTCGAGGCGCTGGTCGACGGTGGAGGCCCAGGTGGGGCCGAACCACCGACCCGCGCGGTAGCCCGTGGAAACCCGGCGCGTGAAGTCGAAAGACAGGGTCCCTGGCAACGCGACGTCGGTCTGCGTCAAGTACATCCACCCGGTAGCCGGATCAACCGGGTCACCGCACCCCTTGAACAGACTCTTCAGCCTGTTGTACGCACCCTTCGTACCCTCCGCCAGCATGCCGCGGCCGGACTTCAGGCCTCGCAGGCCTGCGGCCATCCCTTTCAGGCCGCCCCTGAGGCCTTTGAGTCCCTTGGCGAGTCCGCCGAGTGTGGTCAGGCCCTTCATGCCGGGTATGCAGTCCAGCGCCGCGAATGCGACATCCCACAGGGACGCCTGGCCCTTCGCGTATTTGTTGAGGGTGTCGGCGAGCACGACGAGGGCCGCGATCAGCACAATCGCACCGAGGATCGGCCCCCCGATGATCATCGCGATGATTCCGACGACCGCCACGACGACCTTGCAGACCGTGACGATGGTGTCCCAGTTGTCGGAGAACCAGTCCCCGACCTCCTCCCACCACTTCCGGTTACGGATCCCCGCATCCGACGCCTCATCGATCTTGGTCTTCGCCTCGCGCGCGGCCTCCTCGCGCATGGTGCGCGCGTCCTCGGCCATCTTCTTCGCCGCGTCCAGCGCGTTCTGCGCCGAGCTCACGTCCGACTGGGCCGACGTCTGAGCCGACTTCGCGTGCTGCGCATCCCTCGTCGCGGCGCGGACCTTCGCCTCGTCCGGCTTCTCCGCACTCTTACTGCCGGTCGGATCGTCCTTGTACTTGTCCGCTTCCTTGCCGGCTTTCGTCACCCACGAATCGGCTGTTGTGAGGCGGGACTTGGCGGAGGTGAGGTCAGTCTGGGCGGCGCGGCCGTCGGCCAGCGCCCTGTCGGCCAGGGCCTGGGCGCGTTCCAGCTTCGGCCAGTACGCCGCCAGCGCGTCGCCTGCCATGTCATACGACGTCTTCAGCTTCTTCAGCTGCTTCGGCACACCCGAAAACTGATCCTGGAAGGCTTTGGCCGACTTCCCCGCCCACTCCAGGACCGCTTCCTCGTCCGCCATCCCCTTGATCAGACGCAGCCCGTCCCCGACATCGTCCGCGAAGTCCTGGAGATTCTTCGATAGTTGGCGCACCCGGTCCGGGTCGCCCGGGGTCGGGTCCTTGTCCAGGTCCAGGACATGCCAGTCCCTCGGCCGATTCACCACGTTCATCCCCCGTGACTGCAAGCACGTCAGCAACATCCGTACACATGAGCGAAGTTACTGGATTTGCCCGAGCCACCGAAAGACGGCGGCGCCTACTCCGCGAACCGGAACGTCGAAGTGATCGCGTCGAAGATGTCGAAGAAGGAGTCCGCGAGGTCGAGGACCTGGCTGCTCCCGGCGACGAGGGCGACCTTGCCCTCCTGTCCCGGCACGGGCACGAAGGTTTGCATGAGCACGGCGCGAATGGTGCGATTCAGTGCGTCGTCGGGTACGGCGATGTCCTCGATGCCGTACGTGCGCGCGGCCGGACCCACACCGGGGATGTCGACCGTCGTCACCTTGCGCCAGGCGTCCCCCTCCTTCTTGGCCTCGCGCGTGGAGAGTTGGCCGGCCATGGTCTGGGGGTCGGTGGAGAGCGGCTCCCCGGTCGCGGAGCGGCCGCCGACGATCGAGACGGTGACCGAGCCGGTGATCGGGGTGTCACCGCCGAAGGCCTCCGCCATGCAACCGCAGTACAGCGCACCGGACTTCCAGGCATCGGCCGCCGCCTTCTGTAGGAACGCGGCATACGTGTCGCGGTACTTGGCCAGCTCCGGCCGCTGCCGAATCCGCTCGTCGACCATCCGCCGTATCGAGTCGTCACGCGACTCGGGCCGCACGTCGAACTCCCACCACGACTCCGGCACCTTGATCCGAAACCCGCCGCGCTCGATGGTGAGCGTCTCCATGTACCGGGCCATTGGTGTGCCCCCCGTTCCTCTGCACCTGCGCAAGCCTGCTCACCGCACGCCTGCTCACCTGTTCGACTCGGGCCAGCCTACGAGGTACCGGGATCGGGGCCTGGCGCGGGCGCCGTAGCCACTGCGCCAGTGGAAAACCAGGGAAAACTCTCGCATTTTCCCGACCACCGGGCCGTCGAACGCTTTGCCGACCGACTCTCAGCCGAGGGCCCGGCGTTGCCCTTTCCCCTGGCCAGTCATCTGGGCGACGGTCTGCGGGAGTTGCGTATCGGTGCGATCCGGGTGACGTACTGGCTGGCACCTGGAAGGAGGGCGGTTCTACTCACCGTGTTCCGCAAGACGCGGATGCGCGAGACCGACGAGGTCCTGAAGGCACATCGGGCTCGGAAGCGGTGCGAGGCCGAGCACCCTCCAGCCGGTGAGCACGACGTCTACAGTAGAAACGAGGAGGCCTGATGAGCAGCGGATACCACACCAGCTGGAAGGTCCCGCCCGAGCACCGCGAAGACCCGGAGTACCGCGCCGCGGGGCGACGGATGGACTTCGCCCAGGCGGTCTACGACCGACGTTCCGTCCTGGGCTGGAGTATGGCTGAGCTGGCTCGACGGGCCGATATGTCCGAGGAGGACATCGAGTCCATCGAGGAGAGCGGCGTCGATCCGACTCTTGAGTTGATCGAGCGACTTGCCACCGCCCTTGAATCGGGGGCACGGATCGACCCGCGTACGATCCCCGAGTTCCGCTTCGAGGACCACGCGGCCTGAGATCCCGGTCGCGAGGACCGAGTACGAGCTAACCGGTCGCACGCCCCGCTCCCAAGGCCCGCCCTACTGCGCACCCTCCGCGCCGCCCGCCATCTCCCCCCGCCCCTCCCAGGGCCGCGCCAGCCCCACCAGCGCGACTCCCGCCCCCGCGACGGCGATCAGCATGATGACCGCCATGGGCAGGGAGCTGTCCTCGCCGAAGATCCCGACGAGCGGGGAGGTGAGGGCGCCGAACAGGAACTGCACGCCGCCGAGGAGGGCGGAGGCGGCGCCCGTGGCGGCCCGGCCCAGGGTCTGGCCGAGGCTCGTCGTCGACGGGTAGACCATGCCGATGCCGGTCATGGTCACGAACAGGGTGGCCCAGGTGCCCGCGAGGGTCTCGCCGAGGGTGGCGACCAGGACGACCTGGGCGAGCGTGCCGAACGCCGCCGTGCAGACGCCCGCCGTGAGCAGGGTGTTCAGGCGTACGCCGCGCGCCGCCAGCTGGGCGAAGAGGGCACCGGCGAGCAGCATGCCGACGGCGTTGGAGGCGAAGATCAGCGAGTACGTCGTCGCCGAGACCCCGTGCAGGCCCTCGAAGACGAAGCTGGATCCGCTGATGTAGGCGAACATCGCCGCCGAGCAGAGGGCGAGGACGAGGACGTACCCCATGAAGGTCCGGCGGCCGAGCAGCTCCCCCATCGCACGGAAGGTGTTCGTGAGGCCTCCGGTCTGCCGGCGCTCGGGCGGCAGGGTTTCCGGCACCTTCCGCAGTACGGCCAGCAGCATCGCGCCGCCGACGACGGCGAGGGTGACGAACACCGCGCGCCAGGTGGAGACGGAGAGGATCGCGCCGCCGAGTACGGGCCCCGCGATCGGTGCCACGCCGAGGATCTGTGAGAGCAGCGCGAAGTAGCGAGGGATGTCCGGGCCGTGGAAACGGTCGGTGATCACCGCGCGGGCCAGGACCATGCCCGCCGCTCCGGCGACGCCCTGCAAGAAGCGGGCGCCGGTCAGGACGGTGATGTTCGGCGCGACGGCACAGACGAGGGAGAAGACGGCGAAGCCCGCGGTTCCCGATACGAGGAGCCCGCGCCGCCCCAGACCGTCACTGATCGGGCCGATCACCAGCTGCCCGACCACGAGACCGGCCAGGAACGCCGTCATGGTCAGCTGCACCGCCGAACTGCTCGCGTGCAGCGAGGCGCCCATCGAGGGGAAGCCTGGGACGTACGTGTCGATGGCGAGGGGCGCGACGGCGGTGAGCGCGGCGAGGACCACCACGAGGACCGTGGCCGCGCGCTTCGACGGCTGGGCGGAAGAGGGAGTATCGGCGTCGCGGGAGACGGCCTTTTGACCGGAGGACAGGGCTACCATGGACTTAAAGGTAACTGATGGTTCACTGGTTAACAATTTCCTCCAGGTTAAAAAGGGCGATACGCATGTCAATCCCGACCACCGACGTTCGGGGGCAGTGGGCCGCGCACAACCCCGGCCTCGACACCTCCCCGATGGAACTCATCGCCCTGCTCAAGCGCATCACCGCGCTGCTCGACCGCGCCGTCGAGCCGCTCTACGAAGGCGCCCCGCTCACCGCGCCGGAAGTCGACATGCTCATCCCCCTCCGCCACGCGACCGAACCGGCCATCGCCCGCCGCCTCGCCCAACAGATGGGCCTCTCTCGCGCCGGCGTCAGCAAGACCCTCGCCCGACTGGAAAAACGCGGCTTCATCCAACGCACCCCCAACCCCGCCGACCGCCGCACCGCTCTGGTCACCATCACCCCGACCGGCGAGAAGGCCGTGGACAGCCTGTTCCCACGACAACTGGCCGCCGAGGTGGAGCTGTTGGCAGGGCTCGGGGAGGACCGGGACTGGGTCATGGGTGCGTTGGAGCGGTTGGCGGGGGTGATGGAGGGGCATTTGGGGCGGGGCTAGGGAACCGTGCGGATCACTCCGCCGGAGTCGGGGGCCCGGACGGGACCGGCGGTTCTGCCGGGAAACAACGGATGAAACACCTGGCCCCCGACACCGTAGGACGTCGGGGGCCAAGTGATCGTATTCAGCGAACGTACGGCGGAGTCGATGGCCCCGGCAGGCCTACTCGTCAGCGAACGTCTTAAGGCTCACCGCTCGCCTCCGCCCAGTGGACTCCACGGATCGCGCGTTCGCGGGGCGCTTCCATGTCTCGGTGAACCGTCAGCGGTTCACGGACTCGATCTCCTTGACCGTCACGTCCTGCTCGTACGTGGACAATCCGTCCGGCAGAGCCGGCTGCCGCGCGGGGCCGTCCGGGTCGGCGGAGTCGGTCCAGGTCACCTTCCAGGTGATCGACGCCTTGAAAGGATAGGTTCCGGTACCGGACGAGCGACGGTAGGTGACGTTGCAGCCCGCGTTCTTGCTGTCGACCGAATAGCCGTCCTCGCCCTTGACGAGGTCGTACGTGCAACTCTGCGGGTCCGCCTCGTCGGTGCCGGCCTCGACCCTGAGCGCGACCGGGGTCGCGACGGTGGTCGCGGCCATTTGGACACCCTTGTAGTTGATGCTCGCGGTCGTCCACACACGATCGAAGTCGCCCTTGAACGCCACCCGCGTGCCGAGATTGACGATCAGCCGGTCCTCGCTCGGGCTCAACTCGACAGGTGGCGTAGGCAACTTGGTTGAGTTGTAGGCCAGTTCGGAGAGGATCTCCGGAGTCAGCTTGTTGGGGTCGGGTTGCGGATCCGCCGGCGGGACCCAGATCTCCCAGTTGTCCGTGGTGACAGGACAGGCCTCGGTGTAGTTGTCGTCACGGAACTTCACCTGCCACCAAAGACCCTTGTCGTCCTTGTGGTACTTCTCTTCCGCCCGCGCCTTGGCGTAACTCGCCGCAGGCTCCAGCGCTCCCGTGTACGCGGACTTGATGAACTCCTCGTACTCCTCCGGCGTGTACATGGGCTCGTACCAGCAGACCGGCGGTTTCCAGTTCGCGTTCGATGACGTGGCGGTCGTGGTGGACTCGCCCGAGCCGGATTTGCTCTGCTTGATGCGGATGTTGGCGCCGATGGAGCCGTTGCCGGAGGTGGCGTTGGAGTCGGGGGTCGGCGGGTCGGGCTTGGTGGACCCCTGACCACCGCCGTACTGAGGATCACCCGCGTATGCCGGGTAACCCGTCCCCAGCGCCATGACGAGGCCTACGGCCGCGGCCGTCCGAAGTACCGGAAGTGTTGCCCTTGCCCTTATCCCCGCACGCATGACGCGTCCCCCTGCTTCCAGCTCTGCACCGTCACCTGCCAGTCACCGCGCGAATCCTTCGAGACCTGGAGCGTGTTCAGGATGAAGTCATCGTCGCTCGGCTCAGTGCGCTGTACCTTGCCCGTCTTGATCTCTTTGCCGTACGCCTTGCTCTGATCCTCGCAGTATTGGACCGCGGCCGTCTTGCCGTCCGCGGCGTCCGTGACCTCGAAACCGAAGAACCGGTAGTCGCCAGTGATGGTGAGCCCGTCCTTCTTGACCGTCGCGACCCGATCGACCCAGTAGGTGAGGGCAGAGACCGCGAAGTAGCGATTCATGTTTACGGTCTGGCCCTCCCCCTTGGCGAAGGCCTCGACGCGAGCCTGAGCCGCATACGCCGTGTCCCGCAGAATCGCGTCCTTCGTGACGTCCCCCGTCGTCCCTCTATCGACGGCCACCTTGACGTCCGAAGGAAGATCAAAGGTCGGCGCGCCCGCCTCGGCCGATGCGGAGGCGGAAGGCGACGCGGTATCCGATTCGCCCGAATCCGCTCCCGCGATCTTGTCGTTGCCAGTGTCGGATGAACCACCACTGCAACTAGTCACGGACAGGGCAGCAGCAACAATGAGACAGGCCGCAGCCGCTCTCCGTCGCATTGTCAGCATGGCAGGCGTCCTCAGAGGTAGATGACCAGCGTGCCAAGGGATGATGGCATCACGGGCGCGCCTTGCGCCAAGTGCGGCAGCAAAACGTGATCGCTTCATGGAGCACCGCACACCACGGCTTCACTGAATTGACACGTCGCGCGTTCCAGCGTCCACCACAGGGATTCAGCGATCGAGACGTACGGCCGCTGCACGGGCGGGCCCATGATCTCTTCGGTGGCTGAACACGGCGAACGCGGAACGAAGTAGCCGACGGCTCCGGGCACAGACGCGCAAATCGGCGCCCCCGCCGACCGCCCCAGCGCCGGAGCCGCGAACTCGCCGCCTCTCCCCACGAAGAACCACAGCACACCGACCCCGCCCGCCACGCTGACCAGCCCACAGAGAACACCGAATCCCCACGAGCCTCCGGACCCCTCCAGCAGAACCGGCACCGTCTGCCGAACCAGCCACTTCCAGGCACCCAGTACCCACAGCAGAACGCTGGCCGCGACAGTGAGCGCGATCACGCCGGTCGCGATCCATACCCCGTCAGCACGGTGAACTTGCCTTCGACCTGCCCTGTCGTCGCATCCGCCTGGCCGCCGGTCACCGGTCGGCGACGAAGGAGCCCATGCCGCGGGTGGTGGTGATCAACCCCTCTTCCCGCAGAGCAGCGGTCGCCTTGCGAACCGTCTCGCGAGCAACTCCGAATTCCTGTTCCAACTTCACTTCGGAGATCAGTCCGCGAACGGGGTACTCACCGCTGGCGATTCGCTGCCGAACCACCTCGGCGATCTGCTGCCACTTGGGCCTCGTGGGATCAAATTCGAACATAGGCGAACTGTACGTAGCACCCAGCATGAAGTCATAGAGACCTCTCACCCCCCATATGGGTAGACAACCCCCAGCAAGGGCCCCTACGGTTCTTATGACAGACCCCGGCAACGGATGCGAGCCGTCCCGGGGCATGGCCGAACGCTTCGAAGGAGCGCCAGCATGCAAAACCCTATCCTCCGACTCCTCACCTGGATCCTCACCGCCTTAACACCGCACCCGAGCGGCCAACACCGAGCAGCACACCTCACCCGACACCCCTCAGCCCCCCTCGCTCCCCAACTCCCCCACCACGCCGGCCTACTTGACGGCCTTGCATCACCCCTCGTACGTCCCTTCCTCCTGGGCAACGCCGAGTCATACCTGGAACGCCGCAGGCAACGCGAACGCCGCCGCGCCCTCTACCTCGCCACTCTCGGCATCGACGTCGGCCCGGCTCACATCCACGGCATCCCCGTGGGAGCCACCCGATGACCGCCCGCCCACCGGTCCGCATGTGCGCCCGCTGCCAATGCACCACCGACGAACCGGTCCTGGTCCACGAGGTGCACGCGGCCACCGGCCCCGGCTTCAACGTCTACGCCTGCCCGGACTGCGCCGACCACTACCCGCCCATGACGGACCCCCTGGAACTCCTCGAAGCGGAGGCCCCGAGACCGTCCCGGATGACCATGCGCGTCTACAAGGTCACGCCTGAGGGTTCGGTCGTCGAAACCCACGGCGAGATCCACACCTGGACGGGCAGCCGTATCGACCCCGCCCCCCAGACCTCCGCCTTCCCACCCTGCGGATGCCCCGGGTGCAGGGCAAGGCCGTAACCGCCCAAACCTGAGATAACGGGCGCCTGTAGGCGCCCCGTACCTTGGCATCGGCGTGCGGCAAGGCCGACCAGCGCCGGTGCCACGGGGTTTGGGAACCCAGGCCGGACTGGCCAGTGCGCACGGATGTTCCTGAACCCCGGCGGGCCTGGGCCCGGGCCTGGGTCAGCCAGTCGGGG
The DNA here is from genome assembly GCF_044744645.1 of Streptomyces sp. NPDC087263. Taxonomy (NCBI): domain Bacteria; kingdom Bacillati; phylum Actinomycetota; class Actinomycetes; order Kitasatosporales; family Streptomycetaceae; genus Streptomyces; species Streptomyces sp. NPDC087263. The sequence continues at coordinate 187,958 of NZ_JBIUYT010000013.1, read as the reverse complement.
CCGTGGGCTTTCCCAGGTCGGCGGAGGTCGGCGGCCGGGGGCCGGGGGCCGAGCGAAAACGACCTCTACCCAAGGAGAGCCACGATCCTCCGCGCACCGTCCGACGAAGTCGTCAGCCGGGCCCACGACCCATCCCTGAAGGAGATCTTGAAGTCGGACTCGGCCATGCTGAATCGCTTGATCTCCGCGCCGACGATCTCCTTCCGAGGCAACGACCAGAGGACGGCCTCGGATCCCTGAACCTTCCCGCCGCCGCCCCATTCGAGGAACTGGTTGCCCCGCGCCGTGTCCTCGTACGACGTAATGCGCACGAGCTCATCAGACTCGGTCAGTTCGATCTCGGTCACCGTTCGCCAGGATCGCCGGGAGGGATCGAGCTGCCAGGGCAGCGTACGAGCCATCTCGCCCACGCCCGCCCACATAACGGGGAAGTCGTCGACTTCGTTCTCACGCTCCTCCAGCCTCCCCCGCTTGTCGGGCGACGCGGGACCGCCGAGGACGCCAGCGATGATGTACAGCGGAAACATCAGGAGCGCGGTAACGACAGTCAGGGCGTGTCGGCCGAGCTTGCCGAAGAACCCCCGCACCGCGAAGGCCTGCCCAGGAGGCCAGCCGGGCAGGTCAGGTTCTATATCGTTGCGCTCGCGGTCGCGGAACGAGCGCCGCTTCTCCACCGAGGCGGCAGTACCACTCGCGAACTCGACCCGGTAGCGCTTCGGTTCCTCGTCCATGCCCTTCCTTCCCTGCCGCTCTGGCGGGGTCAACTATGCCAAGTGAGGGCACCGCACCCGCACCCCGTACCGACCTCGTCGTCTTCGCGTTCACGGGTACCGGCGTGCGCGCCCAGGACTCCCCCGTCTCCAGTGCCGCCAAGGCGAACGGGTCCATCGGAAATGTCTGGACACGATCAGGGCACAGAACCCGTCCAGAGAAATCCCTTATATCCAAAATTGCCCACACTCGTCGTCTCGGAGGCCCTCACCGGCCCAGGAGTGAACGTCTCCAGCGGCGAAATCGTCGCCCACCTGCTGGCGGACGGCGCGGGCAACGAGCCGGTGTGACCGTCGACAGCGCCGACGGTGTCCGCGTGGACAAGGTCGTCGCCGCCGCCCCGGATCGGGAGGTCGAGCACGCTTCCCGCCGTATCGACTACGTGCTTTCCCGTTCCGGGGAGCCAAGTCGCGCAGTGGGCGACCGTCTGCTTCAGCACCATCGCCGACGGGGACCCCCGCGGCGAGTTCGCCGACGTCCTGGTGGAACTCTTCGATGCCGTGATGACCACGTTCCGATGGAGCTACGAGTGATTTTCCTGGAGACGGATTCGGACCCCGCGGAGTGGCTGCTCATGCCGCTGAGGTGGGACAGCGTCGACGAGCGCCAGGAGTGGGCGTACAAGAGCGCCGACGTTCTCTGGCGGCTGCGCGAGAAGCGCCCGAAACGGCGCGAGATCCGCGCACTGGCGACGCGCCTGGACATGCTGGTCGAGGGCATCCCCGGCCGTGTCCCGGTCCACCAGGTCTTTCTCTACGCACCGGACCCGCGCCGCATTCCGCTGGCTTTCTACGCCCTCACGGTTCCCGTCGAAGGCGATCGCGGTGCACAGCTCCGCGAGGCGGTTCAGGCCGACCAGGAGAGCCCGGTGCGTCCGGTCGAGGTGGACACGTTCACGACGGAACGGCTTGGAGAGGGTCTGTGATCCCTTCGCTACTGGGGATCCCGCGAGGGCGCGCTGATGATGTCGCTCAACTTCGCCTGGCGTTCTGAGGATTTCGGGATCGATCTGTCCCTGCGCACTGTGGCCGATGATCCCGGCTGGCGGGCCGCTCATCTCGACGAAGTGGACGACTTCGCGAGGAGCCTGTGGCTGAGTGACGTCGTGGCCGGGGAGTAGGCCACGCTGCGGCATACTGACCGACTTCAGGGCCTCGCCCCGATGCAGGACTGAGGCGTTACAGCCGTGGACGGCCGTCGGCGAACGATCTCGCAACCTCGACAGCCGATAGCCGTGGCAGACTCTTCGCGCACCGCGACAGCAACACACGGGAGGGAAACAGCGACATGGGAGGGTCGACCAGGCCCCGCCGAGGGAAAGCAGCCGCTGCGTCTCTGCGGCACGAGACTCGGTCAGGGAAGCGTCCCGCGTCTGAGGGCGAGCGCTCGGGCGAAGGGAACAAGTTGTTCGGCTTCCTCATGTTCCTGTCCCTCGCGGCAGCTATCGCCTTCCTGGTTCTGGCGGACACGTTCTGGGGCGACGACACCTGGCAGTGGGCGGCAGACGCATGGCCGGGCGGCGCGTACGGTTTCGCGGTGTTCCTGGGAGCACTGGTGCCGATTGGTGTGACGCTTTTCGGGCTGTCACTGGCCCGGATGGACAGGAAGTCCTGGAGGGCACACAAGACCCGCACGTTCGGCCGCATCCTGCTGACCGTCGGGTGCGGTACGGCGATGGTGCAGCTCGTGGCGCTGGTCTTCAACGCCCAGAACACTGGTAAATGGGGCCGGGGTACCTCGGCCTCCCCCAGCTGGGCCTTCAGGAACTACCCCTGGCTGTGGGCTGTCGGCCTCGCGTCCACGCTCGCCACAGCCGCGCTGCTGATCTGCTTGTACGTGGCTTACAGTCGGCGGCGCCCAGGCGCACGGGACGCCGCGACCACCGCCTCCAGGGCTGGCGCGGAAGGCTGAACAGTCGCTCCACGGCACCTGCCCCAGCGCGCCATCTCATCGCTCAAGCAACGCACAAACCCTGACGGCCGACATCTTCCCGACGGCAGCCCCGAGCGAACCGTTGGCATTCCGGCCGCTGTGCACCTGGACACCATCGAGTCACAGACCCAGCCGAGCTGTCCTCATTTCTCCCTCTCTGCCCATCCCCACAAGGAAGTTCACTGTGGCGAAACCGATTGCCACATGGATACGGTCATTGCTCTTGACTGAACATCTGTCTCACGGGGAGTCCACTGTGAAGCGCCGCTCTTTGCCCGTTGCTGCCGCGCTCGCCGCGACCGCAGCCCTGCTGCTGACCGCGTGCGGCAGCGGGGACGACAGCTCGAAGGACAACGACAAGATCGCGGGGGCCGACACCAGCGAGACGGGGACGTCGGCTTCCCCGAGTGCCTCGGCAGGGGCGGACGCTATCGATCGTCCGAAGATGACTTTCCCTTCGGACTTCACCATGGTCTTCGACCGCACCGAGCCAGCGGAGCCCAAAGAGGCTGCCGCCCTCAACGACGCCGAGAACTTCGTCCGGGCAATCAACTACGGCGTCGTTCAACAGGACGCGGAGGATGCGGCGTACAAGTTCTACTCGGACCCGCGGGGCACCGCACAGGCGTACGCCAAGAAGCAGATCCAGCAGTACATCGACGGGGGATGGACTGTCACCGGAACCCAGAGTTACACCCGGGGCAAGGTTGACATGGCGAGCGGAGGGGAGCGCGCTTCCGTCTCCTTCTGCGATGACGACTCGAAGTTCTACGGCAAGGAAGTCAAGTCCGGGAAGGTCCTCAAGACCGAACCGAGTGACAAGGACTACTACTTCTTCGAAATCGTCATGACTACCTCCAAGGACGCCGAGGGACTGTGGACAGCCGAGGCCGTTCAGGTGCAGAAGGAGGCGACGCAGTGCAAGGCCTGAAGCGACGAGGAGTCGTTGTCGTCGGCCTGTTGGCTGCGGTGCTCCTGGCATCCGCGCAGAACGCCTTCGCGGGCGGTCCGACGGACAAGAGTTCAACAGACACGGAGACCGACACCGGCCTCGACGGCGATGATCTCTACGCCAAGGCGACCGCGATCTCGTACGACACCTCCAAGAACGGCTCCGGATCCTCAGTCGGCTCCGTCACGGTCAGCGGCAGCGACTGGACACCGCCGGCCTGCTGGTACGCCCCCCAGTGGACGGCGGAGCAGTTCGCCAAGGAAACAGAGGCCGGGTACAAAGAGATCTCCGGTGACGCCAACCAGCCGGCTCACGCACGGAGTGCCTCGTACGAATTTCGCCAGATGTACAAGGATGGCGAGTACAAGAACTACAACCTCGACAAGCAGGACGAGGGCATGTGGTGGGGCGCCGTCGAGAATCCGAATGCGCCCATTCTGCAGCGGACAGCATGCAACTCGAAGTTGCCGTTCTGGGTTGAAGACGGCGACACTCCCGACGTCGAGAACGCCATCACACCAGAAATCCTCGCCGGCCTCGCCTACGAGCAGATCAAGGTGCCCGGCACAGAGGTGACTCTGTCACCCGCAGGCATCACCAAGGTCAATCTCCCCACTTGGGCGTGGCTGGAGAAGGGCGAGTTCCAGCCTGTCTCAGTCACCGCCTCGCTCAACACACCCGGGCTGAACATCCAGGCGACCACCACCGCCACTCCCGTCGCCCTCAAACTTGAGCCCGGCACCGGCGACGCCACCACGTTCCCGGGCTCCGGCGAATGCCGGATCAACGACGACGAGTCCATCGGCGAGCCCTATGCCAAGGGCAAAGCGGACGAGACCCCACCCTGCGGCATCACCTACCTCCGCTCCTCCGGCGACGGAACGTACAAGCTCCGGGCAACCATCACCTGGGACATCACCTGGACAGGAACCGGCGGCGCGGGCGGAGACCTCCCCGACGGCACCTTCGGCAATGACCAGGAAGTCACCGTCCAGGAAGTCCAGTCCGTCAACCGTTGACCAGTAGCCACCATCCCGAGCTCCAAGCCGCCATCGCCCCCTCAGGAACCCGGACACCACATGAGTGACCTGCGCCTCGAAGACACCATCTTCGAAGATCTGAAGAAGACCTTCTCCACTATCAGCGACCGCATGGACGCAACCCGCCGCACCCTCCGCGGCACGGATGCCTCGGCCGTCGGCCAGAGCCAACTCGTTGAGGACGTACAGGACTTCGCCGACGAGTGGGGCTACGGCATCAAGCAGCTCGGCAAGCACACCCAGGGCGCCGTCAAGATGATCAACAAGATCGGCGAATCCTTCAGCCAACTTGACCTGGACCTCGCCGAATCACTCAAGGCCCCGAAGAAGAAGGGCAAGTGACGTGGCCGGCAAGCGCCCCGCCTTCCCGCACATAGGTTGGGACCCCACCCCCGGCGACGTGGAAGACACCCGGGAACTCGCCAAAAAACTCGGCGGCCTGGCCACCGAGTTGGGGACGGCCCTGAAGGAGCTGGAACGGATCGAGGCCGGGGCGTGGAAAGGCCAGACCGCGGTCGCCTTCACCGACTACATCGGGAGGGACGTCACCCCCCTCATCAGCAAGAGCCACGACTCCTTCAACAAGGCCTCACGCGCCCTGCACCAGTGGGCCAACGAACTGCACGACTTCCAGGACGAGGCCAACCGGCTCGAACAGTCCGCCGGGGAGAAGCTCGAAGCCAAGGAAGCGGCCGAGCAGAAGGCCGAGGGAAAAGGCAGCGAGGAACTCGGCAAGGCCTCCGGTGCGGTGGACGAGGTCACCGGCAAGGTCCACGACCTTGAGGAGCGATACAAGCAAGCCGCCGGGAGGATCAGCAAGGAGCTCGACAAGGCCGGCGACATCGCCCCGGACGAGCCCGGCTTCTGGGACAAGCTCACCAAGGGCGTCGCGGACGCGTGGGACGCCACCGGCCAGTGGATCAAGGACCACGCCGACATGATCAAGTTGATCGGTGACCTGCTGAGCGACCTGACCGCGATTCTGGCCCTGCTGGCCATCATCACGCTTCCGTTCCCGCCTCTCGCGGCGATCTTCGGTGCGGCCGCGCTCATCACCACTGGGCTAGCGCTGGTGGCGCACGGAGTGGCCAAGGCAGCGGGGGCCGATGTGAGTTGGATGCAGATTGGATTGGACGCTGTGGGACTGCTCCCTGGGATCGGGGCATTCAGCAAGGGGATCAAGGTGGTCGGCAAGGCCCCAGCGCTGGCCAAAGCCTCGGCGCTCGGCAACGGATTCAAGGCCACCAGGCTCGGCGACGCTCGCATGCTGATGTCCTTCGGCGAAGCTGCGACGAAGGTCACGGGCGGGCTACCGCTGCTGCCCGGCAAGGTGGTACTCGGCGGCACAGCCAAGAATGTGTACGAGGTCGCGCATGCCACCAGTGGCGCGATGTCGCGCATGGGAGGCATCGCCAACCAGGGCTACCACGCGGGCCAATGGCTCGGTTCCAAGGGAGCCAACCTCATTCCGGGGGTGAATATCAATCCCCTGGGAGCAGGCATCGCATTGGACGCCGGATTCAAGATCCTCCCCAAAATCCCGAGCATCCACGAGCACGTGGGAGAGGCACTCTTCCCTGGCGACCAGTTCGCAAAGTCAGCCTCGGGCAACTGAGCGTCCCGCGCAAAGTGACAGAGTGGAGCGCACAGGCCAACGGCCCCAGGCCACCACGCAGAAAGACGGATATGAACATCTGGCAGCCCGAACCGGGCGAGGCGCTCCTCGCCCGCACTCCCGTCGCCTTTGCGACGGGTGAGGTCATGCGTGTCAGAGGCATGCGATGGTTCCGCGATACCGAACGCAACGACATCCAGAGCGAGCTCCCGGGCTGGCCCGAAGGACCGGTGTACACGGCCCGTTCGACGGGCGACGCGCTGGTGCGGAACACCGTCAAGGGCGCGGCAATTACTCTGGGTGTCGCGGTCATGGCGGCCCTCACAGGCGGCGGAGGCAGCGGCCCCTCGAGTTCCAAATCCGGCTCAGGGAGTTCTGACGACCGCGCCAACGAGATCGACGATTTCCCCGTCATGTGGGCAGCGCCTGGCAGCATTGCCCGCACCCTGCCGTGGCAACTGGACCCAGGACGCTCCTCCGAAGAGCGCTACCGCACGCATGCGATCGTCACTGACCGCCGTCTGGTCATCGTGGGGCTGCCTTTTCACAAAAAGGACAGGATTGTCATCGAGGACGAGGTCCTATGGGAGACCGCACGGTCCACGATCAGCAGGGTAGAGCCAAGGAACTTCCGTCACGATAGGGACGTAAAGGTCGTCTTCACTGACGACTCCTGGTGCAGGCTGAGGACCTTCTCCAGGACAGAATTCACTCGACACCTGGTTCATCCTCTCGACCTCGTGCCTCTGGGATCGCTCACACCAGCACAGCGGAACACAGTCGACAGCTTCCTCGCGACAGCTCGGGCTGAGGCTCCGGACGCCGGACCTCCCGTAATCACTCGTCGTCCCTGCGGTCACTACAGGGTCGAGGTTCTGCCGCCGAGCAAGTTCGACTCGTTCTCCGGCGCCTCCGAGCTAGAAATAATCATGGACTCAGATGGCGCAGAGGTCGAACTCACGGCCCAGCACCCGGACGACTTCTGACCTCGGACTCTGCCCACGCTGCCTCTGAGCCTGACCAGAACGGCCCACCTCCATGACGCCCCCCGCCGATGCCACGAGCGTGCTTCCGCCTACTCCCACCGCTGGAGACCCCCCACCCCTCTCGTTCAACGTCCCCGACGGCTTCTTCGCCCTCCCCCTCGCCGCCACCCCCGAAGAACGCGCCGAGCGCTCTCAGTCCTTCGTACGGGAGCTCTACTCCCGCGGCGATGAGAACGTCTGGGAGCCCGCCGCCCCGTACTACGCAGCGATAGCCGAGCTCGTGGCGGACACCGGGGTTTCGTACTCGGCGATGGGACTGTTCTCCACGGCGGAGGAAGGAGAAGCGGAAGGCGAGAGCGTGGTCGGGCACAAAGGTTCCCAAGGTGTCGCCCAGTGCGCCTTCACCGTGGCGGCTGTCCCGACCGACCAGGACGACGACGACACCGACGTGGTGGCCCAGGGCATCCTCGCGATCCTCTCCAGCGACCCGTACAACGACGCCCGCTGGCTCGACCTGCCGTGCGGACCCGCGGTGTCCTGCGTCACGCTGCGCGAGTACAAGGTCAAGCCAGAGATGCCAGAGATGACGGAGAACGGCGAGCAAATCGATCTCCTCACAGGGCAGATCCAGGTCTATGTCCCCTTCCCTACCGGCCCGTTCACCGCGGTCTTCACACTTCACACGGCGTCCATGGGCTACTGGGCCGAGTTCTGCGACATGACCGTAGGCATTCTCCAAACCGTGTCCTTCACCGATCCGACCGCGGATACGGACGGCAACACGATCGACGCCGGGTGACCGAATCCGCGGTGGTGACCCGTCTCGGCGGTGGAGTCGTGGCGGCGGCACGCCTGTGCGTCATCGCTCCGCAGGTGTTCATCGTCGTGTACTTCCTGCTGGCCATCGTGACCCCGCATTCCCTCGTCCCGGTCTGGGTCTGGACGGAGCGGGCGGTGGTGTCCGCGGGCATTCTCGGCGTGCTGTGGATCTTCACGCGGTACCCATGGCACAGTCGTCGGCCGGCAGGCCTCACCCACGCCCTCGCCGTCTCCTGCCTCCTCGTCCTGCCGGCGGTCGTGACCGGCTTCTGGCCTGCTGTCTCCGGCGCCTTCGTCACCCCGTTGATGGTGGCCGGCTCTTCGATCGCAGAGAGGTTGCGCAGTGCCTGACCTTTCCGACGACGTACATGCGACTCCGGGGCCGGGCCCGGCTCGGAGCCCGAACCCCTGCACGTCCCGGGTTCCAGTCGGATACCGGCTCGTCCCCCCCGCCTGGCTGGGACATGATCCCCCTGCTGGATGGCACGGACGAGGCCGTACGGCGGATCGTCGCCCGCGGTGTGGACCAGCTGTCGGAGGAGATCCCGACGGAACGGCAATAGCCGAGCTCATACATCTCGCCCAGCAAGACTCGCCGTAGCGGAACCAGACGCATCACAGGTAGCGTCCGTGCCCGTGACACCGCGCTTGTCCCACGGGAGGGCAAGCGGTCACCCCCTCAGGGGCCCGTCGCAACCGAGAGCCACAAGCATGCAGCAGACCACGCCGCCCGACCGGACGACCGAAGCCGAGAACGTCTTCGGCCTGATCACCCCCGAGGACTGGTATCGCATTCCGCTTCAGCCCCCGGAGCACCGAGAGGCGTCCGTAAACGCTCTGATCAAACGGCAGTTCGCGGGTGTGGACGATCAGCCGGTGCTCCGCCGCAAGGCAGAGGAGCAGCTTCTGGGCGCCGCCGAGAAGGGGGCCGACGGGGGTGGTGTGGTGCTCTATCTGTCGTTTCTGGAGGCAGCCGGGATCCCGCTGTCCGCCTCTCTGCTGATTTCCCGCCTCCACCAGCGATTCGACAGTCTTGACGCTGTCGCCGCGCTGGCAGGCAAGGGTGAGGTGGCTCCGGTGCGTTTGCCTGCCGCCGGACGGGCAGCGCGTCGGCGACGAAGCGAGCGAACCCGGGAAGCCAGGCGGATGGGTACGGAGTTCGAGGACACGATCGTGGAGTACTTCGTGCCGGTACCCGATCGGGACGAGGTACTGATGCTGACGTTCAGCACCCCTCTGGAACCGATCGCGGACGCGATGGCGGAGCTCTTCGACGCGGTCGCCGGTACCCTGCGCTGGCGGAATCGGACTCAGGAATCACGGGGGCAACAGGGATGAGCGAGCGACTCAGGGTATCCACCGACGATCTGCACGCGGCCGGCACGGGCCTTCGGACCGTGGCCACGGAGTTCGAGGGCCTCGACAAGCTCATGGACACCTTCGACCGGCGAACGGTCGGGCACAACCTGCTGCAGGAACGGCTTCAGGACTTCTCCGACGGATGGAACGACAACCGCGAGAAGATGATCGAGGAGATCAAGGGCCTGGGCGAGGTGGCCAAGACAGCCGGCGAGGCGTACACCGAGATCGACACTCAGCTCTACAACGCCCTCGTCGGCAAGGACAAGAAGAAGTGACCCGCCCGGCCGATCAGCGCTGGGAAGTGTTGGGCGAGAGCGAAGACCCGGTACCCGGCGACGTGTACGACCTCAAGGCGCTCTCCAAGCGCTTCACCGCCACGGCGAAGACCATCTCGGACACCGCCGCCGCACTGCGCCGCCTGGGAGACCAGAAGAGCTGGGACTCCAAAGCGGGCCGCGAATTCGCCGAGAAGGCCGAAGACACCGCGAAGACCGTGAGCAAGGCGCACGGCCGCTACGAAGAGGCCGGCTCCGCACTCAAGGAGTACTACACCGAGCTCGAAAAGGTTCAGGACGAAGCGGATCGGCTTCTGGGGCAGGCGGAGACGAAGAGCGGTGATCTCTCCACCGCGAAGTCCCAGGCCGACAACCCGCCCGAAAAGACCGACAAAAAAGGCCAGAAGACGCTCGACACCAAGGTGACAGACCTTCAGGGCGACCTGGACGGTCTGCGGGGGCAGCTCACCCCGCTCAAGAACCGTCACAGCAAGGCAGGTGACGCGGCCGCGAAGCGCATCCATGAGATCACCGAGAGCGATGACCTCAACGACTCGTGGCTGGACGAGCTGCGCGACACCCTGACGATCGTCGCCGACATCGCGGGCGCCGTGGCGGCGGTGTGCGGGCTGGTGGCGCTTCTGGTCGGCTGGATCCCCATCATCGGGCAGGCGATCGCCGGTGTACTGGGCACCATCGCGCTGATCGCCACCGCCATTTCGCTCGTCTGTCACCTGCTTCTCGCCATCAACGGCGACGGGTCCTGGGGAGACGTCGCCCTGGACGTTCTCGGACTCGCCACCTTCGGTATCGGCCGCGTCTTCTCCGCCGGATCCAAGCTCGCCGCCACAGTCGGCCGCAGCCGCGTCTGGACCGCTGCGGCCCAGTACGTACGCGGTTGGAATCCTGCTCTCGGCTCGGCGGCACGACGCGCGCTTGTGGTGGAAATGGTGGGTGCGCGGGGCGGAGCGGCCTCAACCGCGCTGCCCAATGTCACTCTGGGCGCCGCCTTCAAGGGCCTGCCTCGTGCCTTCGCCGAAGACCTCGGCACGATCCGGAGCAATTGGGGTGACCTGTTCAAGGTCGGCGACAATCTCTCCGCGGTCCGCGGGGCGTGGAACGCCGGTGGTTTGCGCGGCCTCGGCAGCATGTACGTGGGCCCCGGGATGGTCGACGAACTGGCGCGCATCAAGAACATCAAACCCGCGGATCTGAACTTCATCGGAACGCCTGATGCTTTCAAGCAGGCCTTCCAGTACAACTCATGGGCTCTCGGGGCGACCGGTACCGGGGCGGCCTCGGACACCACGAGCTTCGTCGGGCTCTTCGGCAGCAACGACATCGATGTGACCGGCCCCGATGCCTCACTGGCCGAAAGGTAGCCGCTCATGCACAGCGCAGACCGCGCGGCCGCGGACTGGCACCAGTGCCGGGTCACGCTGCCCGCCCCGCACAACTGGCTCGTTCTCGACCTCGCGTCCCAGCAGCCGGACACATGGGCGCGATCCGCGGCCGACGAACACCTCACGATGGGCGCACCCGCCGAGTGGCGCGAGGCGTTCGCCGAGGATGTGCTCTGGTACTGGGCCGCCGCCGCACGGCAGAAAGCGCTCTGCGCGGCTCTCCTCACGCCTCAGGACAGCGGCGTCGTCGCGTTCTACTCCGTACGCGAGCTGACCGTACGGCCTGAGTCGCTGCGCCTGGATGTGCTGCGCACCGAGGCCGAGCGCGCCGAGGGCCCGTATTTCCGGCCCCCTGGCATTACGGAAGTCGAGCTACCGCTGGGCGCCGCGCTGCGGGTACATCGCCTGGAACCCACGGACCCCGACGCCCACAGCGGCTCGGTACGGGAGGGCGTGGCTCACTATGTCCTCCCCCGGGCGCACCCCACCGCCTTGGAGTGCCGACTCCTCTGGGGGGCACTGGGTCTCGGTGAGGAACTGGGGAAGGTTGCCGACGAGCTGGCGGCTTCAGTCCGACTTGTCTGAACCGCCCTGGCCGGGAGAGGTGCCGAGCAGCCCTCCCACACCCCCCAGTCCGAGCCGATCCCACGGGATGAGCGCCAGCGGCACCCAGCTGAAGCCGACGACGAAGACGCTCAGCAGAGTGACGAGCCCCGTGGGAAGAATCCAGCCGAGCTGTGCGGCAAGCAGGGAGACGACCAGGAGATAGACGCCGATGACAAGTACGCCAAGCATCTTGAGCAGGGCTTCGCCGGGGCCGATCCTGGGCCTTGCATCAGTCCCCCGGACCGCCGCGAACAGGAGCAGCGGCAACAACAGTCCTGCCAGGCCGCCCGCGCCGATGCCTCCGACGACCACCGCATTGCGCCCGTCGCCGGGGACCGCCGACGACAGGAACGAGTCGTCCGCCAGGCCGAGAGTCAGGGCAACGCCCGCATAACCTCCGAGCGTGATGGTCGCCAGAACGAGCAGCAGTCCGGCACCGAAGGCAACGTTCCCCGCGAGCGAGCGCCCAGGACTCTGCGCCCGGGCCGCCCCGGGCCCTGATCCAACAGACATGGGCTCTCCCATTCTCACGAGGTCGGTAGAGGATAACTGGCCGTTCGGGCGGGGGCAGATACCCGGAGGGGAACATGCGGGCGCGGTATCACTTCTTCACTCAACGTGAATCCGCCGAATCCACCGAACCAGCCATTCCACCAATTCACCCGGCACAGACCGGTGCGATGAGGCTTGGACGCACCCCACCGCACCGGAATGTCTGCGTGCCGAGGGCGGACTCAGCCCTTGACGCCCTTCGCCAGCTCGTCGTCCAGGTCCTGGTAGGCCTTGGCCGCGCTGGTCAGGAACTTGGACATGCCCGTGAGGCCGTCGATCGTGTCCTTGGCGCCCTTCTTGAACTCGGTGAAGGAGTCCTCGAAGGCCTGCGAACCCTTGCGGGTGGTGTAGCCGTCCTTGACGAGACCCTGGATGTAGCGCTCCAGGGCGTCGAGCTTCTCGTCGATCTTGTCCTTGGCGTCGGTCAGCTTGGTCGCCGCCTTGTGCATTTCGTCATAAGTGATATCTGCGTCTTTGCCGCCGGCCATGTGGCGTCCTCCGTAGCTCGACTTGCCGCAGGGCCAACCCCCGTGGCTCCCGTTGCGGATGATGCGATCGTCCGCTGAGTCTGCAGCCTACTCAGACCGCTTGCAGGAGCACACCCCAGATCTCTCAACAGCCTCCAGGGAACCAGCACACATGCCGTTGCCTGCGGGAAGGGGCAAGAGGCTATCGTCGTGGGCACTGTGGCCCGCGTTCCGAAGCGGTGTCGGGGGTTCCTGGGGAGGACGATCGTGCGCCTGACTCTGACCGTTGTCGATCCGCTCGGCGGCGCCGACGCCGACGTCGTGCTCGACGCGGACCCCGAGTCCACCGTGGGGGACATCGCCAAGGAGCTGGCCACTCATGTGGGGTACAGCGGCGGTGCGCAGATCATCCCCATCGGGCAGCATCACGCCTCCGGCGGCGGAGCGCCTGTCACCTACGTCGACGGGTATCCCGTCGATCCGTCGGCCACGATCGGGACCTCGCCGCTGCGCGAGGGCGCCATCGTCAGCCTGCACGATCCGGCCGGCTGTCTGCCGGGAGAGCCCACCGGCCTCGTCGAGCTGCGGGTGGCCGGTGGTCCCGCCGCCGGCGCCGTCCACCGGCTCGGCATCGGGCGCTACGACATCGGGAGCGGCGCCGCTTCCGCCCTGCGGATCGACGACCCCGAACTTCCGCAGCGAGCCCTCACCTTGTCGGTTGCAACCGACGGGACCTGCCAGGTCGCCGTACACGGGGACAAGGAGGGCGTCACGCTCGACGGGGAGCAGATCGACGGCGCCGAGTGGCCACTCGGCAGCCAGATCGCCGTCGGCAACAGCCTCCTGGGACTCGACCGGTACTCGCCTCCGAACGCCGCGCTCAAATGGTCCGAGGACGGCGCCGGGCTCGACTACAACCGGCCGCCCCGGCTCCGGCCGCCCGAGCGCCAGACCAGGTTCAAGCTGCCCGCACCGCCCCGCGACTTCGAGGCACGGCCGCTGCCCTGGCTGATGGCCCTGACCCCGCTCGTCGGTGCTGTCGTATCCGTGATGATCTTCGGGCGCTGGTACTACCTGATCATGGCTCTGCTGAGTCCGCTGATCCTCTTCGGCAACTACTTCATGGACAAGAAGCACGGGCGCAAGTCCCATGCGAAGCAGCTCAAGGAGTACAAGGAGCACAAGGAACGGATCGAGAAGGACGCCCAGGACGCGCTCGTCGCCGAGCGGCTCGACCGTCGGCAGGCCGTGCCGGATCCGGCCACCGTGCTCGGTCTGGGCACCGGACCCCGCACCCGACTGTGGGAGCGGCGGCGCACCGACGCCGATCATCTGCTGCTGCGCGTGGGGACCGGGCAGTTGGCCTCCGAGGTCGTGCTCGACGACCCCGAGCAGGACGACCACAAGCGCGAGGTCACCTGGCAGATCGAGGACGCACCGGTGGCGCTGCCGCTGGCCGAACGCGGCGTGATCGGCATCGCGGGGCCGGGCGATTCGCCGCAGGCGCTGGGGCGTTGGGCGGTGGCCCAGTGCGCGGCACTGCACAGCCCCATGGACGTCCAGTTCTACGTGCTCACCGAGAACGCCGCTCAGGACAGCTGGGACTGGGTCCGCTGGCTGCCGCACTCCAGGCCGTCCGGCGCCCAGGACACCAATGTCCTGATCGGCACCGACGCCGAGACCGTCGGCGCCCGCATCGGCGAGCTGACCCAACTGCTGGACGCCCGCCAGAAGGCGGCCAAGGAGAGCGGCCGCCAGGCTGCGTTCAGCGACCCCGACATCGTGGTCGTCTGGGACGGTTCGCGCAGGCTGCGGTCGATGCCCGGTGTCGTACGACTGCTGCGGGAGGGTCCCGCCGTATCCATGTACGCGATCTGCCTGGACGCCGAGGAGCGGTTCCTGCCCGGCGAGTGCCAGGCCATCGTGATCGCCGAGCCGAAGCCGCAGGAGCACGCCGCCGCGGGCGTCACCACCCACCACCCGGCCGCCGCGGCCCCGGCGGGCGGCTTCCCCTCTTTCCACGCCTGGCATGCCGCCGAAGCCGACGACTCCCGGTCCGGCGCGCAGCAGGTGCACGAACTGCGGCTGCGCGTCGAGCAGACGGGCACGGCCCGCGTGAAGAACGTACGGCCGGACTTCGTCTCCCCCGCCTGGTGCGCGCGCCTGTCACGGTCGCTGTCCCCGCTGCGTGACATCAGCGGCGAGACCGAGGACTCGGCGCTGCCCGGCTCCAGCCGGCTCCTCGACGTACTGCAGCTGGAACCGCCGACACGGGACGCGATCGCCGCCCGCTGGCGCATGGGCGGGCAGTCGACGATGGCCGTCGTCGGTGAGTCGTACGACGGCCCGTTCGGCATCGACATCCGGCGGGACGGGCCGCACGGCCTGATCGCCGGTACGACCGGTTCCGGTAAGTCGGAGCTGTTGCAGACGATCGTGGCCGCGCTGGCCGTCGCCAACACCCCCGAGAACATGACCTTCGTTCTGGTCGACTACAAGGGCGGCGCGGCGTTCAAGGACTGTGTGAAGCTGCCGCACACCGTGGGCATGGTCACCGACCTCGACGCACACCTCGTGGAGCGGGCGCTGGAGTCCCTGGGCGCCGAGCTGAAGCGCCGCGAGCACATCCTCGCCGCCGCGGACGCCAAGGACATCGAGGACTACCAGGACCTCGTGCGCCGCGACCCCTCACTCGCGCGTGTGCCCCGACTCCTCATCGTCATCGACGAGTTCGCCTCCATGGTGCGTGACCTGCCCGACTTCGTGGCCGGTCTGGTCAACATCGCCCAGCGAGGCCGCTCGCTGGGCATCCACCTGCTCCTTGCCACCCAGCGGCCGAGCGGTGTGATCTCCCCCGAGATCCGCGCCAACACCAACCTCCGCATCGCGCTGCGCGTGACGGACGGCGGTGAGTCCAGCGACGTCATCGACTCCCCCGAGGCCGGACACATCTCCAAGAGCACGCCGGGGCGCGCGTACGTCCGCCTCGGGCACGCCTCGCTCGTGCCGTTCCAGTCGGGCCGGGTCGGCGGTCGCCGTCCCGGCGCTGCCGACCCGCAGCTGCTCGCCCCGTGGGCGGGACCGCTCGGCTGGGCGGACCTGGGCCGGGCCGCGCTGGTGAAGCCGAAGGCCGAGGCGCGTGAGGAGGAGGAGATCACGGACCTCAAGGTCCTGGTCGACGCGGTGCGGGAGGCCAACCAGGCGCTCGGCATCCCCGCCCAGCACAGTCCGTGGCTGCCCGCGCTCTCCGAGACACTGCTGCTCGACGAGGTCGAGGTGGCGACCACCCAGCTGGGCCCGGGCAAACTGCCCCCGGCTCCCTACGGTGTCGAGGACCTGCCCGCCGACCAGGCGAGGCGCCCGGTCGTCATCGACTTCGCCTCGTTCGGGCATCTGCTGGTCGGCGGTGCGCCCCGCAGCGGCCGCTCGCAGATCCTGCGGACCATCGCGGGTTCGATCGCCCGGACCCACTCCTCGGCCGACGTGCATCTGTACGGCATCGACTGCGGCAACGGCGCGCTGAACGCGCTGACGCGGCTGCCGCACTGCGGGGCCGTGGTCGCACGTAACCAGACGGAACGGGCGGTACGCCTGATCACCCGCCTGAAGAGCGAGTTGACGCAACGTCAGGACCTGCTGTCGGAGAAGGGTTTCGCCGACATCGGCGAGCAGCGAGCCAGCTCGGCCGAGAACGAGCGCCTTCCGCATCTCGTCGTGCTGCTCGACCGTTGGGAGGGCTGGCTGCCGACCCTCGGTGAGTACAACCACGGTGAGCTGACGGACGAGTTGCAGACGATGATGCGCGAAGGCGCGAGCGTCGGCATCCACCTGGTCGTCACGGGTGACCGCCAGGTCCTGCTGGGCCGGATGGCGTCGCTGACCGAGGAGAAGTACGGCCTCCGGCTCGCCGACCGGTCGGACTTCACGATGCTCGGCATCAACGCACGCAAGGTGCCCGAGGAGATCCCTCCGGGGCGTGGCTTCAAGAACGAGACGGCGACCGAGACGCAGTTCGCGCTGCTGTCCCAGGACCTGACGGGCCAGGGACAGGCCGCCGCACTGGCGGCGATCGGCGAGACGGCGGCCACGCGCGACGCTCAACTGCCCCGCACGCGGCGCCCGTTCCGGGTCGACGTGCTGCCGAGCCGCATCGCCTTCGCGGAGGCCTGGGAGATGCGCGACCCTCAGACGTCCGCTTCCAAGCTGTGGGGTCTGGCCGGTATCGGCGGCGACGACATCATGGCCTTCGGCCCCGACCTCTCACAGGGCGTGCCGACCTTCGTGGTGGCGGGTCCGGCGAAGTCGGGACGCAGTACGACCCTGCTGAACCTGGCACGCTCCTACCTCCTCCAGGGAGTTCGCCTGGTCATCGCCGCCCCGCGCCCCTCGCCCCTGCGTGAACTCGCGGGCCAGGACGGCGTGTTGAAGATCTTCACGGACGACGACATCGAGAGTGACGACTTCAACGAGGCGGTCGAGTCGGCCTCGCCCGAGGAGCCCATCGTGTTCATCGTCGACGACGGTGAGGTCCTGGAGGACTGCGACGCCGAACGCGAGTTCAAGCGTCTGGTCCAGCGCGGCAGCGAACGCGGCCTCGCCCTGGTCATCGGCGGTGACGAGGAGGAGGTGTGCGGCGGCTTCTCCGGCTGGCAGGTCGAGGCGAAGAAGGGCCGCCGCGGCATCCTGCTCTCCCCGCAGGACTCCTCCGCCGGCGAACTGATCGGCATCCGTACGACCCGCAGCATGGTCGGCGGCCCGGTGACACCGGGCAAGGGGCTCCTGCACCTGGGCAACGGGGAACCGGTCACGGTCACCGTCCCGATGTGACGCGGGGAGTTGGGCGGACGGGCCGACGGGCCGGTCCGCCCAACAACGCCGAGGCGCTACTCGACCTTGGACATCCGAGCCACCGGATCCCCCGCCTTCGGGTTGTCCGTCTCGTACTTGAGGTCGTCCCCGACGGGAGTCAGGCGTACCTCGTGCTCGCCGGTCGTGCACACATCGCGGTTGGACTCCTTGGCGATGCTCGTGACGACGAGTTGCTTGGACGTCACCTGTTTCAGGATGAGTACGTCGTCACAGATGCCGCCGATCTGGTCGGTCTGGCGGAAGGTGCCCAACTCCTCGCCCACCGCGGCCTGATGGACGCTGACGCGGAAGGTGCCCATGGGCAGGGCGCCACTGAGCGCCAGGCCGTCGCCCTCCCAGGTGCCGAGGTAGGAGGCGGGGACCGACTGGTCGCCGGGGGCGGACGCGCTCGTCGTGGTGGAGGGGCGGGGGCTCGCCGGGGTGTCGCTCGAAGCGCCCGAATCGGTCGATCTGTCCCCGCCCGGCAGCAGGTCGAAGAGGAACGCCGAGCCCACGGTCACCGCCGCCAGCGCTCCCGCGACCGCCAGAGCGACCGTGCAACTCAGCCTGCGGCCACGGCCGTCCACACCGGTCGCGGAGACGGCGGCCACACTGACGGAGACCTTGCCGGGGCGGTCGGCGGGCGGTGGCGTCGCGTCGCGCGGCTCGCGTTGATCCGGGACGGGGACCTTACGGCCGTCCGGCGGGGAGATCTCGCGGCCGTCCGGCGGGTAGGTCTCGCGGCCACGGGACGAGTGGGCCCCGCTTTGATCCGGTACGTACATGGGGCCGGCCGGCGTCATGACCGGCGGCGGCCCGAACTCCCCTGCCACCGAAGGGCTGCCGACCCCCGCCGAAGGTTCACCGAACCCCACCGACGGACTGTTACTCCCCACTGAAGGACCACTCGTCCCGACTGAAGGACCACTCGTCCCCACCGAAGGACTGCTGAACTCCACCGGCCCCGAAGCCGGCGCCCACTCCGTCTCCACCGTGTCGAGGTTCAGCAGCCGCACCGCGCTGCGGCTGACCTGTTCCACCATCGGCCCCGGCAGCCACCCCGCGGTCACCAGCCGGGCCGTTCCCTCCGGGGCGAGGCGCCGGGACAGGTCCCCCGGAGCCGGCCGCTCGTCCGGGTCCTTCGCCAGGCACTGGGCCGTCAGGTCACGCAACTCGCCTTCCAGGGAGCCGAGTCGGGGTTCCTCGTGGACCACCTTGTAGAGGAGGGACGCGGAGGAGTCGCCGGGGAACGGCGGCTCACCGGTCGCCGCGTACACCAGCACCGCGCCCAGCGAGAAGACGTCCGCCGCGCCCGTGACCGCCTTGCCGAGGATCTGCTCGGGAGACATGTAGCCGGGGGAACCGACCGAGACGCCGGTCGAGGTCAGTGACGCCGTGCCGTCCGTGGCGCGCGCGATGCCGAAGTCGATGAGCAGCGGGCCGTCGAGGGTCAGCAGAACGTTCGACGGCTTGACGTCACGGTGGACGAGGCCCAGCGCGTGGACCGCCGAGAGCGCTTCGGCGAGGCCGGCGCCCAGGACCCGTACGGAATGGAGCGGAAGCGGGCCGCTGTCGGCGATGGCGGCCGCGAGGGACGGGCCTGCCGCGTAGCCCGTCGCGACCCACGGCACCGGCGCCTCCGGGTCCGCGTCCAGGACGGGAGCAGTCCATGCGCCGCCCACCCGGCGCGCGGCCTCGACCTCGCGGCGGAAACGGGCGCGGAACTCCTCGTCGAGCGCGAAGTGCGGGTGCACGATCTTGACCGCGACCGTACGGCCGCCCGCGCTGCGGCCCAGATACACGCGGCCCATGCCGCCGGCCCCCAGCCGGCCGAGCAGCCGGTAGGGCCCGACGACCGTCGGTTCGTCGACTCCGAGCGGCTGCATGGCGCTCATCCCTCTCCCCCGTACGCACTACTGCTAGCAGAGTAGTGCCGTGAGCCCCCGGAGCCTCAGGACCCCAGCAGCCGGACGTTCACGTCCGACGGGAATCCGGTGGTCGAGCCGACCCGGCGGGCGAACTCCCGTACGGCCGCCAGCTGCGGGCCGCCGAAGCGGAAGTCGAGGGTCGTGAAGTACCGCTCCAGGACCTTCTCGTCGAAGGCCTCCCAGCGGGCCGCCTGCTCAGCGACCTTGCCGACCTCGTCCAGGGATAGGTCCCTGGACGCCAGGAACGCCTCGTGGACCTTGCGGGTGACGGCGGGCTCGCGCTGCAGGTAGTCGCGGCGGGCCGCCCAGACGGCGAAGACGAACGGCAGGCCTGTCCACTCCTTCCACATCGCGCCGAGGTCGTGCACCTCCAGGCCGAGTTTCGGGCCCTCGGTCAGATTGGCGCGCAGCGCCGCGTCCCCGATGAGTACGGCGGCGTCGGCCTCCTGCATCATCAGCGAGAGGTCGGGCGGGCAGGTGTAGTACGACGGCTCGACGCCGACCTGCTCGGCCAGCAGGAGCTGGGCGAGGCGGACCGACGTACGAGAGGTCGAGCCGAGGGCGACGCGGGCGCCGTCCAGCCGATCCAGGGGGACCTGCGAGACGATCACGCAGGACATCACCGGGCCGTCGCAACCGACCGCGATGTCGGGGAAGGCGACCAGCTCGTCGGCGTGCTTGAGGAACTCGACGAGCGTGATGGGCCCGATGTCGAGGTCACCCTGCACCAGCTTCTCGCTGAGCTTCTCAGGGGTGTCCTTGGTGAGCTCGAAGTCGAGGAGCGTGCCTGTTCTCGCTAGCCCCCAGTAGAGGGGCAGGCAGTTCAGGAACTGGATGTGGCCGACGCGCGGCCGGTTGCGAGAATTGTCCACATCGCGAGGCTAGCCCCAGTGGGGTACGGTGCAGGCTTCGGGTCCCTGAGTGGCTTCGGAAACCATCCGGACCCCTTGTGTCAACCCCTGTGACAGATCTTGGTCCACTGCGACGTCAACCCCGACCCTTCGCTGGTCAAACCTCTGGGTGACGTGATCTTGCCCTCTATTGCTTTCAGCTGCCCGGGTGGCTAAGCTCGCCGCAAGTTGCAGTTTGGTTTCCCTTGCAGTACAGAGCCTGCGGAGCATGTGACCGCGGGCTCTCGTCGTTTTCAGATGAATGCAGTTGTTTACACGCAGATGTTTACACCTTGCAGGTTCTGGAGCAGGGCAACCCTTTGGGCCCAAGGAGGGCTTATGGCTACCGGAACCGTGAAGTGGTTCAACGCCGAAAAGGGCTTTGGTTTCATCGCCCAGGAAGGCGGAGGACCGGACGTCTTCGTCCACTACTCCGCGATCAACGCCAACGGTTTCCGTTCACTCGAGGAGAACCAGTCGGTCTCCTTCGACGTGACGCAGGGTCCGAAGGGCCCGCAGGCGGAGAACGTCACCCCGCTCTAAGCCTGCGGCTCCATGAGCCCAGTGCTTTGAACAGGATCGGATAGCAATACCCAAGGAGCCCCGCGACAGCCTGTCGCGGGGCTCCTGCCTTTGTACGTACGCGTCGACGGCGTCGCCTACCGGCCGGTCAGATCCTTGCCGAAGAGCTCGGTCAGCCGCTCGCCCAGAACGGGCGCCAGGGACTCCGAGAAGGTCTCGGCCATGTGGCTGTCGTCGCGGTAGACGATGGTGTTCCCGACGACCACCGGGCAGTAGCCCTCGGCGGTGCACAGCCACGGCTCCGGGTCGATGACCGGAACGTCGACCGACTTCGCGGCGTCCTTGAGCGCGTCGCGCCGGATCTGGTCGTGGATCGCCACCGGCAGGTAATTCGCACAGGCTTCGAGCTTCAGCGGATGTTGGGCCGCACAGTCGACGGCGTCGCTCTTCGGCCAGGGGGTGTCAAGGATGGTGGCCACCTGGGCGCCGGTGTCCTGGATGTCCTCAAGGGTGGCCCGGAACCCGTCGGTCCACTGCTTGAGGCTGTCGCCGTCGCCCCGCTTCTTGAGTGCGTCACCCTCCTCCGAGGACGAGACGATGACCAGTGCGGGATCGTAGTGCTTGATGGCAATGATCGCCTTGTGCCGCCAGATGTCACAGGACAAATACCCCGCACCCTCACGGACGATGGTGACCTCGGCCATCTTGCAGGACGCTTTGGTCATGGAGACCAGCTTCAAGTGGTGCTGAAGGGCAAGCCGGTCCAGGGCCGGGAACCACTGGGCGGCGTGGGAGTCACCCACGAGGACGACCGTCCGGTCCGAGGAGGTGTCACCGTAGACGCACTCCCGCGGCACCATTTCCGTGTAGTTGACGTGGCACCCGTCCTTGTAGACCGCAGACCTGAGGTCCTTCACCCCGGTGACCGGAGGTGAGAGGTTGTCCGGCAGTTTCGAGCCGGAGCTTTCCAGCAGTGCCGCCAGGCTGAGCTGCGGGTCGGGGGCGTCCGCGAGGGACACCGCCAGTGCGGGTGCGGACCCCCCGGTGCTGATCTGCGTCGGAAGGGCCGCCACGGCCTGCGAGGACAGGACGACTATCGCCGAGAGGCCGACACCGAGCACAAGGGCCCGGTTCGGCCGTCCGCGGAACGACGTGTGGAACCGCACCGGGTTCTCGACCAGCCGGAGCGTCGCCATCGCCAGCAGCAGGGCCCCCGCGGACAGCACCAGGGCGAGCCAGACGCTCTCGGGCCTGCCCAGCGCCGTCGGGCCGATGACCAGGATCGGCCAGTGCCACAGATACCAGCCGTACGACATCCCGCCCAGCCACACCACGGGCTTCCTCGCGAGCAGCAGCCGTGCGTCGAACCGGGCGGGCGAGAATCCACCGGCGAGGACGAAGGCGGTGCCGAGGACCGGCACGAGCGCGTGATATCCGGGGAACGGAGTGTTGTCGTTGAAGCGGAGGGCGGCCAGCACGATGGCGGCCAGGCCTGTCCAGGTCAACGGCGCCGAGAGCCAGGTGGGTATTCGCGCCGGCATCGGTGTCGTGGCCCACATGGCCAGCAGGGCACCGACGCCGAGCTCCCAGACGCGGGTGTGTGAACCGAAGTACGCCCAGGACGCCGAGCTTTCCGTCACGGTCAGGCTCAGCCAGAACGAGACCAGGCAGAGCGCGACCAGGGGCACCGCCAGCAGCGCGCGTCGCCGCTTCGCCAGTTTCCAACTGATGACGAGGAGCAGCGGCCACACCAGGTAGAACTGCTCCTCCACGGCCAGCGACCAGAAGTGCTGGAACGGTGAGGGCGGGCTGCCCTGCTGCAGATAGTCGGTACCGGAGATGGCGAGCCGGAAGTTCACCGCGTAGAAGGCGCTGCTCAGCGCGTCGCTCGTGTACTCGGCCAGGCGGATCTTCGACAGGAAGAGCCAGGCCCCGGCCAGCGTGGTGACCACCACCAGGGTCGACGCGGGCAGCAGGCGCAGCGCGCGGCGGGCGTAGAACTTCCGGATCGAGACCCGGCCGGTGTTGGACAGCTCGCGCAGCAGCAGCGAGGTGATCAGGAAGCCGGAGATTACGAAGAACACGTCAACGCCGACATATCCGCCGCTGAGTTGGGTCACCCCCGCGTGGGAGAGAACAACCAACGAGACGGCCAGGGCGCGAAGCCCTTGTATGTCGAGTCTCGGCGAAGGACTTCCACCGATTCCGTCGCGCGACGGGCTGCCGGACAAAGTGATCCCCTTGTCTTGTTTGTCGAGAGATGCACGAGGCGGCCGTGCCCGGGTCCCCCGGGGAGCCGAACGCAATCGGCTCGGCGTCGTGCCGGACGAGTCAATGGCTGAGACACGTCGCGCACAAGCATGGTTGTGAACCGGAAAGCGAACAGCGGATGTCTTCGCGGTACCAGGCCGGCGCGAGACCGATGCGCGAGCGTTGCGAGAACGTTGCGAGGGCAGTGCACAGCCAGTGAGACGGCTGAGAGCTCCGCCGTGGAGTGGCAGCCTACTTCTTGTACTCCGCGTACAAGTCCTCGATCTCCCGGGCGAAGTCGTGGGCGATCACGTCCCGCTTCAGCTTCATGGTGGGAGTCAGGTGACCCGCCTCCTCCGTGAACGCGCCGGGGAGGACGGCGAAGCGGCGGATGGACTCGGGGCGGGAGACGAGTTTGTTGCCCTCGTCGACGGCCCGCTGTAGGACGGCCAGCAACTCCTGGTCGTCCATGAGGAGTTCGGCGGGAACCGGGTGCTTGTGGTTCATCTGGCGCCAGTGGGTGAGGCCGTCGGGGTCCAGGGTGATGAGGGCCGTGACATAGGGGCGGCGGTCGCCCAGGACCATGCACTGGGCGATGAGGGGGTGGGCGCGGAGCCAGTCCTGCATGGGGGCCGGGGCCACGTTCTTGCCGCCCGCCGTGATCAGGATCTCCTTCTTGCGGCCGGTGATGGTGAGGTAGCCGCCGTCGTCCAGTTCGCCGATGTCGCCGGTCGCGAACCAGCCGTCCGGGGCCGCGTCGATCACGCCGTCCGCGTGGAGATCCCAGTAGCCGCGGAAGATCTGGGCGCCGCTCAGCAGGATTTCGCCGTCGGCGGCTATCCGCACCCGCGTGCCCGGAAGCGGCAGGCCCACCGTCCCCAGCCGGGGTTTGTTCGGAGGGGTGACCGTGGCGGCCGCGGTCGACTCCGTCAGGCCGTACCCCTCGTAGATCTCGATGCCGGCACCCGCGTAGAACGCGGCGAGACGGCGGCCCAGCGGGGAGCCACCGCAGATCGCGTAGCGGACCTTGCCGCCGAGGGCGTTGCGGATACGGCGGTAGACCAGGGGGTCGTAGAGGGCGCGGGCGGTGCGCAGGCCCCGGCCGGGGCCCGGGCCCGTGCCGTGCTGGTGGGCCTCCAGCGCCTCGCCGTACTTCTGCGCGATGCGCGCCGCCCGGTCGAAGGACGAGCCTCGGCCCATCCGTTCGGCCGTGGCCCGGCCCGTGTTGAAGACCTTTTCCAGGACATAGGGGATGGCGAGCAGGAAGGTCGGCTGGAAGGAGGCCAGGTCGTCGAGGAGGTACTCGGCCTTGAGGCTCGGCGCGTGGCCGAGTTTCACGCGGGCACGCAGGCAGGCGACCGCGACCATCCGGCCGAAGACATGCGCGAGGGGCAGGAAGAGAAGCGTGGAGGCGGGTTCCCGGGTGCCGGCCCGGAAGATCGGGTAGAGCAGCTCGATCGCGTTGTCGATCTCGTCGAAGAAGTTGCCGTGGGTGACGGCGCAGCCCTTGGGGCGGCCCGTCGTGCCCGAGGTGTAGATCAGGGTGGCCAGCGTGTCGGGGCCCAACACCCCCCGCCGTACGGTGACTTCCTGATTCTGGATGTCGCTGCCCAGCTCGGCGAGCCGCTCCACGTGCCCCTTCTCGAAGACCCACATGTGGCGCAGATCGGGTATCCGGTCACGTTCCGGACCAAGGGCGGCGGCCTGCGCCACGGACTCGGTGGCGAGCGCTACGGCTCCCGAGTCCTGGAGGATCCAGCGGACCTGATAAGGGGAGGAAGTGGGGTATATGGGGACGGTTACCAGGCCCGCCGCCCAGGCGGCGAAGTCGAGGAGCGTCCACTCGTACGTCGTCCGCGCCATGATGGCGAGGCGGTCGCCGGGGACCAGGCCCTCCGCGATCAGGCCCTTCGCCACCGCCTCCACCTGCGCCGCGAACTCGGCCGCGGTCACGTCCGTCCACTCGCCGCCGGGACCCTTGCGGCTCAGGACGGGCTCCTGCGGGGCCACGCTCGCGTTGTCGAACGGGATGTCCGCGAGGGAGCCGTGCGTCATCGGGCCGGCCAGCGGTGGCAGGTACACCTCGCGTACGACCCCGTCCAGCCGCTTGATCTCGGGCTCCAGGCGCGCAGGTTCAGAGGGGTGCTGACTGGACACGGGGTGGCTCCTTGTCGGCCGGGGGCCGGGCGGGGCGGGGGGCACATCCTCATACGGCCCTGGAGGTCGTGGGGTTCAAGGTGGAGGGGCGGCACGGCAGGCCGACCGAGGTGGGATCGTACGACTCCGGAGTGTGGGGTTTGTGGGGCCGACGGGCGGGTGACGTGCGGGTTTCCGGTGCGTTCAGGGGCAGACGCGGCGTTCCGCCGGGCCCCTCATCCACGGGACGCGCCTGCCCCGAAATGAACAACGGGCAAATTTTTCTCGCACAATCACACCTTGGCGATATGCCCGCTTTACACCGACTCTCGCGTGAACCAGCAGGTCAGCCAGCCGAGTTCGGCACCTCGGACAGTAAATCCTTGGCCATACCAAGGTTCTCGCAATGCTTCACTTATTCCACCCTCAGGCATCCTTTCTAGCCTCTGTCCACGTGCTGGATCCACGCCAGGAAGGCGCTCCTCAAGACATGCCCCACGCACCCAGACGTATCGCCGTTCTCGCCGATTCGGATACCCGCTGGAAGTGGGGCGCCTCCGTCGCACGGCAGATCGCACCGGAGCACGCTCTCGACGCGTACTTCCTGCGCACGCGGGCCACCCCGACGGAGCGTCAGCTCGCCGAGGTCGGCATCGTGCCGGACACCCAGCGCGAGGTCACCGCGGCCGAGCTGGTGGACGACGAGGAGTTCGCGAGCGCCGACATCGTGGTTCTGTCGGTCATCGGCGGTACGGCTCTCGCACTCGTGCACAGCCTCGGCCTGGCCTGGCAGTTGCGCCCCCAGCGGCCCGTCACCGTCACCGGCTACGTCGGAGTCGTCTACGAGAAGATGGTCGACGGCCTGCTCACCCGGGCCGGCGCCGATCTCGTCCTGGCCAACAGCGGCTACGACTGCGGGCGGTTCCGGACCGTCTTCGCCAACGTGGGCATCGACCCGGAAACAGTCGTCGAGTGCGCGCTGCCCTTCCTCGGCGGCGCCCCGTACGTGCCGTCCACCGAGCGCCCCTTCACGCTCACCTTCGCCGTGCAGCCGTCGGTGCCCAGCAAGAAGGAACGGCTCCTGCTCCTGGAGCGTGCGGCGACCCACGCCCGCCGGTATCCCGAGCGCCGGGTCCTGATGAAGCTGCGCAGTCTGCCGGGCGAGCAGACGACCCACGTCGAGGCGAACCCGTACCAGGAACTCATCGAGAACCTGGCCGAGCCGGCCCCGCCCAACCTCGAGCTCGTGTACGGAAACATGGGTGAAGTCCTCGACCGCACCGACCTGTTGGTGACGGTCAGCTCCACCGCCGCACTGGAGTCGATGCACCGGAACATACCCACCGCGATACTCACCGACTTCGGTGTCCGCGAGGCGCACGGCAACCACTACTTCGTGGAATCGGGCTGCCTCGCCTCCTGGGACGATCTCGACGGGGGCGCGTTGCCTCGCGTGAACCCGGAGTGGGCGGCCGCGCAGGGCATCGGCAAGAGCGACCCGTACGCCGGCGCACGCGCACGTATCGCCGCGCTGCGCGCCGCGGGTCCGCTTCCGCAACTGCGGCCGTACTACACACCCCAGCGGGCCGGCATCTACCTGGGCGGTCTGCTGGCGCGCAACGGCTTCGACGAGAAGGGCAGGCCGCTGCCCGTGCAGCCGGCAACGTTCGACCGTTCCCTGAAGGCGGCCGTCCGCGGGGTCACCCGCCGCGGTGCCAGGCGGCTTTACCGCATGGGCCACAAGCGAGTCGCACCGACCCTCCGCCGCTGGGGACAGGCCTGAGCCGCCGCCCCGGGAACAGCACGTCGTGCACGCCGGGCACAACACGTCAGGCACGTCCTCGCACAACACCGTCAGGCACGTCCTCGCCACAACGCCGTCGTGCACGTCCTCGCCACAGCACGCCACAGGTGTCCTCACACCGCACCGTCATGCACACCCTGCGCTGCTCCGTGATCCGCGCCCCCGCCAGAACTTCGTGATCCGCGACACCGAGGGAAGACCATGACCCGCACTCTCGCGCTCGTCGAGAACCCCTTGCAGCTCCTCAACGTGCTGGAGTGGGCCCTGGGCGAGCACGACGGTGCGCCGGATCCCGAAGGGTGCGAGGCGGCGGTCCTG
This sequence comes from Streptomyces sp. NPDC087263, assembly GCF_044744645.1. Taxonomy (NCBI): domain Bacteria; kingdom Bacillati; phylum Actinomycetota; class Actinomycetes; order Kitasatosporales; family Streptomycetaceae; genus Streptomyces; species Streptomyces sp. NPDC087263. The sequence continues at coordinate 160,482 of NZ_JBIUYT010000013.1, read as the reverse complement.
TTGCCGCGCGACCCGGCCACCCGCCACCAGCTGGGCGTGATGGCGCGGTTGGCCCGCGCGGAGGGCATCGGCGTCGGTCTGTACGACATCCGCAGGGTCCCGGTCGGCTTTCCGCGCGTCCCGGCGGCGCTGGTGTCCAAGCTGGCCGGGGCGGAGCGCCTGGTGATCGGCGACCCGTTCTCGCGGATGCTCCAGCGGCTGCTACCGGCGGCCAGGACACGGGACTTCGTGCTCGTCGACGACGGCACGGCGACCCTGGAGCTCTCCCGCCGCCTGCTCGCCGGCAGCCCACCGCCGGTCCGTTGGCACCGCAGGAGACCCGCATCGGCGGCCGCTGCCCGCGTCGCACGCCGGATGGCCCCCGAAGACGGGGGGCACCTCGAGGTCTTCTCCTGCCGGACGTCCGAACTCGAGTTGCCGCCCGGCTCGATCACCTCGGCCAACACCTACAGCTGGGCGCGGCAGCGGTACGGGCCGCCGCAGGTCCACCCCGGCGTCGACCTGATCGGCAGCTCGCTCGCCGAGAACGGCCTGATCGGCTTCGAGCGGTACATACGGGGGATCATCTCCCTCGCCGACCAGGTGAACGCGGAGCGCTACTTCGCGGACCGCCGCGAGGACCCGGACAAACTGCGGCTCATCGCCGAGCATGCCGAGCTGGAAATCGTGCAGCCCGAACTCCCCGTGGAACTGGCGCTGTTGAAGGGCCCGGTCGCCAACACCCTGATCAGTCTGTCCGCCACAGTGCACACTCTGTCCCTCGCCCTCGCCGGTACCGGGGTGGAGATCACCGTCTGCGCGGACCTCGCCGACCGGCTCGAACCGGGACCGGGCAGGTCCGAGCGATCGGCAGCCTTCCTGGCGGAGATCATGCACGAATGACCTGGAACAGAGACCTGAAGGGGACGGGAAAGACCTGAAGGGGACGGCGAAGACCTGAAGCGGACGGCGAAGTCCGCGTTCGAGATCCGATCACACCCTCCGCTACCAGGATCCCGACCGCCGCCCCGAATCGTCCACCCGCGGCCGGGTGAGCTCCCGCAGGGCCCGCAGCCGATGGCGCGGGTACGGGCGCGGGCAAGGGCGTGGGCACGGGCATGGGGCTACCCGGGCTGAGGTTCCTTGACCGGTGGTGACCAGGGCCGCCCCTCCATGAGGTCGCCGAGGCCCGCCCAGGCGAAGTTCATCAAGGTCGCCGCGGCCTGCTTCGCCGAGACGCCCGGCGTGGCGTTGGCCCAGGCCGCGAGCGACTCGGCCGCGCCGACCAGCGCCTCGGCGAGCCCGGCGACCTCACCCTCCGGCAGGGACGGGTCGCGGTGTGCCTCACGGGCCGCGACAAGGATCAACCGCGTGACGAACGCGACGAGTTCCTCGCGCATCGCGCCGGCCTCGGCGGCGAACGGCTCGCCGTGCGTACGGGCCTGGAGGTGCAGCACGGACCAGCCGTCAGGGTTCTCCGCGGTGTGCGTGAAGAACGCCCGCAGCCCGTCCCAGAGTTGGCGGTCGGCCGACAGCTCCGGCTGGACGCCCGCCATGACGGCGCGGGTGAGCGCCTTGGCCTCGCGTCGGATGCAGGCGGTGAAGAGCTCTTCCTTCGAGTTCAGGTACAGATACACCAACGGCTTGGACACGCCCGCCAGTTCGGCGATCTCGTCCATCGACGCGGACCGGTACCCCAACTGCCCGAAGGTCCGTACGGCCGCGTCCAGCATCTGCTGTTCGCGTACCGCCCGCGGCATCCGTTTGCTCTTCACAGCACCCATGCGGGCAAGCGTACGATCGGCTGCCGCCGACCGTGCACAGGGAACTTTCAGGAAGGCTGGCCCTGCGCGCCGCCGCGGGCCGCTTCGTCCACGCTGTCCTCCTGGCTGCGGTTCTGATCCAGGTTGGTCTTGATGCGGTCGACTCGTGCGACGACCTGGGCAGAGGCGCGGTCGCGCTCCTTGCGGAGTACGACGAAGCTGATCGGGGCGGAGATCAGCAGGGAGAGCAGGACGATCCACATGTAGTTGGAGTCACCGAAGCCGCGCGGGGCGAGACCAAGGGAGACGAGGCCCCAGACGACCAAGAGGCAGCCCGCGAAGACTCCAAGACGCATCAGCGTGTAGCGGCCCATGTCAATCCACTCTTCCGATCCGAATCCGTTTGGAACATCCCAAAGGGCACCGTCCAGTGAAGCACGGCGGGACACGGATCTTGCAGGGGGGCCTCGGGCGGCGGAGACAGCTCCTCAGCCATGGGCGCCGAGCGTCAGCAGCATCGTGATGTCGTCCCGGTCATCGCCGGGCGCGACCCGGATCGCACCGGGCACCCGGCCGACCTCCTTGTAGCCACAGGAGCCGTAGAAGTGCTCAAGGCCCTCGCCGCCCCGGCAGGTGAGCCGTATCGCGTCGATCCCCTCGAAGCCGGCGGCGGCCTCCTCGGCGGCGGCCAGCAGCTGCCGCCCGTACCCCTTGCCCTGGTGCCTGGGATGCACCATCACCGTGTACAGCCACACCCAGTGCCTCATCAGCCGGTGCGTGTTGAAGCCGAAGAACGCGGTGGCCGCGACGGCGCCGTCGCCGTTGTCGTTGTCGTCAAACCCCACGAGCAGCCGGATGCGGCCGTCCGCCATCGCCGTGAGGTGCTTGCGCCACTCGGGCCGGACGTCCTCGACGTCCACCGGCGGTACGAAGCCGACGGAGCCGCCCGCGTTCGAGACGTCCGCCCACAGACCGATCACGCCGTCACGCAGCTCCGGACCGACGGACGGGTCCAGTTGAAAGGTCAGTGCCATCGTGCGCGCCCGCTCAGACCCGCATGGGTTGGGGGGACTCGCGGCGGGCCGGGTCCGGACCGTCGTACTCGCGGATGATCTCGTACCGCGTGTTCCGCTCGACCGGGCGGAAGCCGGCGTCGCGGATCAGGTCGAGGAGGTCCTCGCGGGTCAGCTTGTTCGGGGTGCCGTAGTTGTCGGCATCGTGCGTGATCTTGTACTCGACGACCGAGCCGTCCATGTCGTCGGCACCGTGCTGGAGGGCGAGCTGCGCGGTCTGGACACCGTGCATGACCCAGAAGACCTTGACGTGCGGCACATTGTCGAAGAGCAGCCGGGAGACCGCGAAGGTCTTCAGGGCCTCCGCACCCGTCGCCATCTGCGTACGCGCCTGGAGGCGATTACGCACCTTGCCGTCCTTCACGTCCACGAAGTCGTGCTGGTAGCGCAGCGGGATGAAAACCTGGAAACCGCCGGTCTCGTCCTGCAGTTCACGCAACCGCAGCACGTGGTCCACGCGGTGGCGGGGCTCCTCGATATGGCCGTAAAGCATCGTGCACGGGGTCTTGAGACCCTTCTCGTGCGCGAGCCGGTGGATCCGCGACCAGTCCTCCCAGTGGGTGCGGTGGTCGACAATGTGCTGCCGGACCTCCCAGTCGAAGATCTCCGCACCACCGCCGGTCAGGGACTCCAGACCGGCGTCGATCAGCTCGTCGAGGATCTCGGACGCCGACAGCCCGGAGATCGTCTCGAAGTGATGGATCTCCGTCGCCGTGAAGGCCTTCAGCGAGACCTCCGGGAGGGCCTTCTTCAGCTCGCTCAGGGACCGCGGGTAGTACCGCCACGGCAGGTTCGGGTGCAGGCCGTTGACGATGTGCAGCTCGGTGAGGTTCTCGCCCCGCATCGCCGTGGCGAGGCGGACGGCCTCCTCGATGCGCATCGTGTACGCGTCCTTCTCGCCCGGCTTGCGCTGGAACGAGCAGTACGCGCAGGACGCGGTGCAGACGTTCGTCATGTTGAGGTGGCGGTTGACGTTGAAGTGGACGACGTCGCCGTTCTTCCGCATCCGCACCTCGTGGGCGAGACCGCCGAGCCAGGCCAGGTCGTCCGACTCGTACAGCGCGATGCCGTCCTCGCGGGTCAGCCGCTCACCGGCCCGGACCTTGTCCTCCAGCTCGCGCTTGAGCCCGACATCCATGCGTGTACCTCTCCCTTTTGACGAACCCTGTCAACCGTACGCCTAGCCGTCCGGCCTTCCTGAAGCAGGCGGCTACTCCTCTTCGGGCAGCTCTCCCACCCGGTTCTCCCACTTCGTGGAGAGCACGATGGTCGTACGGGTCCTGGAGACGCCCTTCGTTCCCGACAGCCGCCGGATGGTCTTCTCCAGGCCGTCCACGTCACTGGCGCGCACCTTGAGCATGAACGAGTCGTCGCCGGCGATGAACCAGCAGTCCTCGATCTCGCCCAGGTCCCGCATCCGGCGCGCCACGTCCTCGTGGTCGGCGGCGTCGGAGAGCGAGATACCGATCAGGGCGATCACGCCCAGACCGAGCGAGGCCGAGTCGACGGTCGCGCGGTAGCCGGTGATGACACCGGCCGCTTCCAGCCGGTTGATGCGGTCGGTGACGCTGGGTCCCGACAGACCGACGAGGCGCCCCAGTTCCGCGTAGGAAGCCCGGCCGTTCTCTCTCAGGGCCTGGATGAGCTGCCTGTCCACCGCGTCCATGCGATCGATAGCCTTCCGCTGAAGAGTTCCTGAAAGTGCTGAATGGGTCCTGCTTGGTGCCCAGGTGGTGCCGAACGCCGTACTCAATCGGTGCGCGAACCCCCGCCGAGTTCGCCCTCCCACCGCCGGTACAGGTCGTGCTCGACGCCCGCCGCGTCGAGAACCCTCCCGGCGACGAAGTCCACCAGGTCCTGGATGTGCGTGCCCCCCGCGTAGAACCCCGGCGAGGCCGGCAGCACCGTCGCGCCCGCGTCGTCCAGGGCGACCAGCTGCCGCAGTGTCTGCCCGCTCAGCGGCGTCTCGCGGACCGCGACGACCAGCTTGCGGCCCTCCTTGAGAGTGACGCTCGCGGCGCGCTGAAGCAGGTCCTTCGAGAGACCGAGGGCGACACCGGCCACGCAGGCCGTGGAGGCGGGCACGATGAGCATGCCCTTCGTGGGGTACGAGCCGGAGGACGGCCCGGCCGCCAGGTCACGCGCGCTCCAGTGCCGTACGGCATCGATACGTCCTTTGAAGGCGCTGAAGGTGTCCGGCTTCCCGTCGGCGCCCCTGGCCAGCCACTCGCGCAGGTCCTGCTGCCAGTGGGCGTCCCGGAAGGCGAGCCCCGTCTCGTCGAGCAGGGTGAGCCGGGAGGCGCGCGAGACCACCAGGTCCACGCTCTCCCCCGCATCCAGAAGCGCACGCAGCACGGCGGCGGCGTACGGGGTACCGGACGCGCCCGACACCCCCACGATCCAAGGCCGGCGCTGCGTCTGTCCTGGGTTCATGGTGCTGAGCCTATCCGGCGTGGCGGGGTGGGAACCGGCCAAGGGGGCCGGAGCGTTCCCTGGAAGGGACGAGTTGACCGTGGGGGTTGCCATGTCTGGTGCGGGGTCGGGTACGAGATCGGGTACGGCACTTGAGTGGACGCGGGGCGACCGCGCGCGGTCCGCCGCCAAGCTGATGGTGGGCTGGGTGGCCCTGCTGTGGCTGCTCGAAGTGGTCGACGTGGTCAGCGGTCACGCCCTTGACGGTCTCGGCATCGTCCCGCGCAGGGCCTCCGAGCTGGTCGACGTCGTGCCCGCGTCCTTCATCCACTTCGGCTTCGGCCATGTCGCCGCCAACAGCGTGCCGCTGCTGGTCCTCGGCTTTCTCGCGGCCCTCGGCGGACTGCGCCGGTTCACCGCGGTCTGCGCGATGATCATCGTCGCGGACGGCCTGGGCGTCTGGCTGATATCCCCGGCGAACACCAACACCGCGGGCGCCTCCGGGCTGATCTTCGGCCTGTTCGGCTTCCTCCTGGTCGGCGGCTTCATCGAGCGCCGCCCGCTGGGTGTCCTCGTCGGCCTGCTGGTCGGCGCGGTCTGGGGCAGCTCGATCCTGATGGGCCTGGCCCCGACACAGACGGGCGTCAGCTGGGAGGGCCACCTGGTCGGCCTGGTGTCGGGGGTGGCGGCGGCGTTCCTGTTCCGACGCCGGGCGGACCGACGGGCCGTCACCGCGTAAGTACCGCTGCCGCTGCCGCTGCCGCTACAGCTACAGCTACAGCTACAGCTACCGGGATGTACCGCCTGACCACGGAAAGTTGATCGCCGCCGACAGCTCCTGTGATTGACTACGGCCGTGTTACAGGAGTCGATCTTTCACACCATGGATCTGCCGAGGGAAGACCGATTCGAGGCGTGGGTCCAGCGAATGGGGCGGACTCACGCACCCATGCAACTGTCCAGCGACCGCGCGGCGAACTACCGCGGACGCCAGCGGCTGATCGAGCTCGCGGACGTGACGGTCTGGCCGGCGACCTTCGACTCCCTGGTCTTCCGCCGGACCCAGAGGCTCATACGCCAGTCCGATCCCGAGGTCTATCACCTCTCTTTCCTGGTGCAAGGGAATGGATCGGCCACCTGGGGCAGGCAGGAAGTCGCGTATCGGACCAGCGACATTCACATCAGCAGTTCGTCGCGGCCGTTCGAGATAAGTGCCGGACCCGAACCAGTGACCATCATCGGAGTGGAGATCCCCCGGGCTCTGGTGGCGCTCCCCGCAAGCCGGGCCGATCTGGTGATCGGGCGCCAGACATCGGGCCGTGAGGGAGTCGGCGGGTTACTGGCGCAGTTCCTCGTCCAGCTTGCCTCCAACACCGGCCCATACCAGCCGCAGGACGCGCCCCGGCTGGGAACCGTCGTCGCCGATCTGGTCACCGCCGCCTTCGCGCACACCCTGGACGCCGACCTCCTCATGCCACCGGAGGCCCACGGCCGGGTACTGCTCCTGAGTATCAAGGCGTTCATCCGTCGGCATCTCGGCGACCCGGAGCTGACGCCCGCCCTGGTAGCCGCCGCGCACCACATCTCGCGCAGCCGCCTGTACCGCCTTTTCCAGGCCGAGGGCATCACCGTCGCCTCGTACATCCGCGACCAGCGGCTGGAACACGCCCGCCGCGACTTGGCCGACCCGGCACTGCGCGCGATGCAGATCAATGCCGTCGCCGCCCGCTGGGGTTTCTCCCGCGCCGCCGACTTCACGCGAGCGTTCCGGACCGCCTATGGCATCCCTCCGAGCGAAGTGCGCTGAGCTGACGCCGTAAGCGGTGGGAAGGCCTTGGGACTCTCCGCTCAGTGGGTGGGGACCGTCCGCTAACGACAGGCGGGCGGCCTGCCGGGCATCGTTGTGATCACCGCGGGTGACGTACAAAACGACGGCGCGCGTTGCTCTTGTACCGGACGAGTGGCCAGAAAACGCTGCCCTTCGGGTTGAGCTCGTTTCGGCTGCTCGCGCCCGACGGATCCTGATCCACTCTACGGAGGAGAAAACATGAAGTTCCGAGTGACCGGAGCCCTTGCCCTGGCGGCAGCCAGCATCCTGATCGGCGGAGGAACTTCGTACGCCGCCGACGGGGGTGTCTACACCGTCGGCAGTGGCGGCTGGGCTGGATGGACGGAAAGCGGCGACACTCTTCAGGTCTGCGACATCAGTTCGGACGGATACGGAGTTCGCGGTTACATCTACACCCCCAATTCCAGCAGTGATCCCGGCAACGGCACCGTCCTCATCAAGGGCAACGACCCGAGCAACGACGGAGACTGCGCCACGTTCGCGAAGGACCTCAGCGAGAGCATCCACATCTCCATAAAGGTCTGCCAGTACGCGGGAGACGTGGTCACTGCCTGTAGATACGGCACCCTTCGGTAGTCGCGCTCCCCGGGGCCCGGCGCCGAGTGCGCCGGGCCCCGGCCTGTCTCGTTGCCCTGAAAGCCCATCGTCGGTCGCTGAGAGTCGCGGTCAACCTCGCCTCAACATCTGTCACGTGAGGATCCAGGGATGCGCAGAAATGGCTTAAGACCTGCTGTGGCCACCGTGTACTTGGCGGTGGCCATGTTGTTAGTACCGGCGGGCACCGCTCAGGCGGCCCCCGGCGACAACCCCGGGGCGCTGACCCCGATCACCTCCTCCTCGGAGCTGTCGAAGCTCCAACTGGTCGAGCACCGGGTCTCGACGGTCTCTCTCGACAAACTGGCGAGCGAGATGGGCACGTCCCGCCGGGTCGACCAGGTCCTCGCCAGTGCCAACCACCCGATGCGGAACGCGGCGAACTGCCGCGCGACCGAGGCCGCCGCCCTGCCGGTGAAACCGACCGCTGAGTCCTCGTACTGCTGGGACACCGGTGACGCGGTGACACAGGACTGGCTGCCGCAGTCCGTGACCTCCTCCGGAGACGCGGAGGACGACGGTGTCTGGGGCACCGACAAGGTCATCCTGTCCGGGTGGGGACAGAACGGCACCACCACCACCGAGCACATGGGCCGTATCGCCTTCATCGACGCCAACGACCCGAGCAACTTCAAGTACCGCTGGGTGCTGCCGGTCATCCCGCTCAACGGCGGCACCGACTACCGGGCGCTCAAGTCCCACCTGGGCGGCATGGTCTGGTACCAGGACAAGCTGATCGTCACGTCGTGGGCGGGGGACGCCGACAACAACGTGATGTACGTCTTCGACATGGACCGCATCCTCCAGGCGACCGTCAACAGCTCCGCGGTCGGCAAGGTGAGCGGCGGATGGTCGGCGGACGGCAACCAGTACGTGATGCCGGCCATCGGCTCCTACAGCCTCGCCGGCGGGGCCTGCAACTCGGCCAACGACAACTCCCGGCCGTGCTTCGGCTCCATCTCACTGGACCGCAGCAGCGCGCCGGACAGTCTGGTCGCCACCGAGTGGTTCTCCTCCGGCGGCACGCAGCCCGCCCGCATCTGGCGGTACAACTTCAGCTCCGAGCCCGGCTACCTCGCCACGGACAGCAGCGGCTACGTGAACGCCTCGAAGGCGTACGAGACGAAGGCCGTCGGGCTGCAGGGCGTGCTCTCGCACAGCGCCACCAGTGGCGGCACACCGAACTTCTACGTCGACGACGCGCGCGGCGGTGTCGGCCAGCACGGCATCCTGTGGCGGCAGAACACCACCGGAGCCAAGGCGGCCGCCAACTGCGGGCAGGACATCACGTACGCCTGCTGGGGCCAGCACACCGAGAGCATGTCCTATTGGTGGAGCACGGGCCGGGTGTGGACGCTCACCGAATGGGCGGCCGACAGCGCGGGGCACTGGACAGGTACCGACACCGCGATTCCGCAACGGGTGCTGTACTCCGTGCCACTGTCCTCAATAGACAGCTCCCTCAGCTGACGAGTAGCGCCGGGCCGCGGTGAGGACGACCGGGGGCAACCGCGGTCGGCCGTACATACGAGAAGGCCGGACTCCTCGGGCTTGAGCCCGAGGAGGAGGTCAAACGCTGAGCCCGCGCACCAGCAGATCCAGCAGCGCACAGACGAACAGCGCGATCCCGATGAACCCGTTGACGCTGAAGAACGCACGGTTCAGGCGGGACAGGTCATGCGGCTTGACGATGGAGTGCTCGTAGAGGAAGGCGCCCGCGACGATCACCAGGCCGACCCAGAAGAACGTTCCGGCGTCGGTGGCGAGGGCGTACCAGACCAGCAGGGCCGTGGTGAGGGCGTGGCAGACGCGCGCGCCCTGGATCGCGGCGGGGATGCCGAAGCGGGCCGGCACCGACATCACGCCGACGGCGCGGTCCGTCTCGACGTCCTGGCAGGCGTAGATCAGGTCGAAGCCGCCGATCCAGATGCCGACCGCGAGCCCGAGGATCACCGCGTCCCAGGACCACTCGCCGCTGATCGCCAGCCAGCCGCCGATCGGGCCCATGGACTGGGCGAGACCGAGGATGGCCTGCGGGAAGTTCGTGAACCGCTTGCCGTACGGGTACACGACCATCGGGATGACCGCGAGGGGCGCGAGGGCCAGACACAGCGGGTTGAGCAGGGCCGCGGCGCCGAGGAAGAAGACGAGGGCGACGAGCGCGCCGGTCCAGGCGTGCTTCACGCTCATCGCGCCGGTGACCAGTTCGCGATGGGCCGTACGGGGATTGCGGGCGTCGATCTCGCGGTCGATGATCCGGTTCGCGGCCATGGCGAACGTACGCAGCCCGACCATCGCGACGGTGACGAGCAGCAGCCGTCCCCAGTGGACGTTGTCGTCCCACTGGAACATGGCGGTCAGCGCGGCGATGTACGCGAAGGGCAGCGCGAACACCGAGTGCTCGATCATGACGAGACGCAGGAACGCCTTGGTGCGGCCCGGCTGCGGGAGTGCCGCGGAAGCGCTGCTCACCGGCCTCCCGCCTTTCCGTTGTCGAGCGACCTCACAGGCCGTACTCCTTCCAGCGGCGGTCGACCTTCGACGCCGTCTCCGGGTCGGACAGCACCATCTCGGGCCAGCCTCCGTCCCGGGTGTAGCCCTCCTCGGGCCACTTCCTCGTGGCGTCGATGCCCGCCTTGCCACCCCAGAACTGCTGGTACGAGGCGTGGTCGAGGTGGTCGACCGGGCCCTCCACGACGGTGAGGTCGCGGGAGTAGTCCGTGTTGCCGAGCGCCCGCCACGCGACCTCGTGCAGATCGTGGACGTCGCAGTCGGAGTCGACGACCACGATCAGCTTGGTGAGGGACATCATGTGGGCTCCCCACACAGCATGCATCACCTTCTGGGCGTGCTTGGGGTACTTCTTGTCGATCGCGACGATCGCACAGTTGTGGAAACCGCCCGCTTCGGGCAGGTGGTAGTCCACGATGTCCGGCACGATGATCTTGAGCAGGGGGAGGAAGAACCGCTCCGTCGCCCGGCCCAGGGGTCCGTCCTCCGTCGGAGGGCGGCCTACGACGATCGACTGGATCAGCGGCCGCTTCCGCATCGTCACGCAGTCGATGGTCAGCGCCGGGAACGGCTCCTGCGGCGTGTAGAACCCGGTGTGGTCGCCGAACGGCCCCTCCGGGAGCATCTCGCCCGGCTCCAGCCACCCTTCGAGGACGACCTCGGCGTTCGCCGGCACCTGCAACGGCACCGTCTTGCAGTCGACCATCTCGATCCGCTTGCCCTGGATGAACCCGGCGAAGAGGTACTCGTCGATGTCACCGGGCAGCGGGGCGGTCGCGGCGTACGTCACGGCGGGCGGACACCCGAAGGCGATCGCGACCGGCAGCCGCTCGCCGCGCCGGGCCGCCACCTGGTAGTGGTTGCGGCTGTCCTTGTGGATCTGCCAGTGCATGCCGATGGTGCGCTTGTCGTGACGCTGGAGGCGGTACAGCCCGAGATTGCGGATGCCTGAGTCGGGGTCCTTGGTGTGGGTCAGCCCGAGGTTGAAGAAGGACCCGCCGTCCTGCGGCCAGGTGAACAGCGCCGGAAGCTGGTCCAGGTCCACGTCCTCACCCCGGAGCACGACCTCCTGGACCGGCGCGTCCTTGACCTTCTTCGGCGGTACGTGGGCCATCGCGCCGAGCTTCCCGAAGGCCTCGCGCACCCCGACGAACCCGTGCGGCAACTCGGGCTTCAGCAACCCGCCGATCTTCTCGGAGATGTCGCCGTACGACTTCAGGCCCAGGGCCTTCAGCAGTCTCCGGTCGGTTCCGAAGACGTTCATCGCGAGCGGCATCGCCGACCCGCGGACGTTCTCGAAGAGCAGCGCCGGGCCCTGGGCCTTCTGCACCCGGTCGACGATCTCCCCGACTTCCAGATACGGGTCGACCTCGGCCTTGATGCGCTTGAGGTCACCCTCGCGCTCCAGGGCCCGCAACAGGGAGCGAAGATCGTCGTAAGCCATGCGTCCCAGTATCGGCCACCCGATAACCTGTGCCCGTCACCGGGGCCCTTCACCGCCCCGCCACCGCTCACTGGGGGAACGTCCGCCCATGCTCAGGTATCTGCCCTTCCTGCTGGTCCTGGCGCTGTGGATCTACGCCTTCATCGACTGCCTGAACACGCCGGAGGAGGAGGTGCGGGGCCTGCCGAAGGTGGTGTGGGTGATCATCATCCTGCTCTTCGGCGAGGTGCTGGTCGGCCCGGTCGCCTGGCTGGTGGCGGGCAAGGCGCGCAGGGCGCCCGGAGACGGCGCCGCGCCCTCCGCGTGGCGCCGCGACCAGCGCACGGGCTTCGTCGCGCCCGACGACAACCCCGAGTTCCTCAAGTCCCTCAAGAAGGACGACCAGGGCGGCGGCAAGGACGACGAAGCGCTCCTCAGGAAGTGGGAGGCCGACCTCCAGCGCCGCGAGGACGAACTGAAGCGGCGTGAACGCGACGACGAGGCCTGAGCCGCAAATGTACGAGATGCGGGCCCGCCATGGCTGACCTGGAACTGCGGCTGCTCGTCACCTTCGAGAAGGTCGCGACCGTGCTGAGCTTCACGCAGGCCGCCGCCGAGCTGAAGTACGCGCAGTCCAGCGTGACGGGTCAGATCCGCGCCCTGGAGTCCTCGCTCGGGACCGAGCTCTTCGACCGGCTGGGGAGCAGGATCCGGCTGACCGAGGCGGGCGAGCGACTTCTCCCGTACGCCCGGCAGCTCATCGAGCTGAGCGAGGAGGCGCGGGCGGCGGTCGTCGGCGCCGCGGAGCCGACCGGTGCGCTGACCGTCGGCACGATGGAGTCGCTGACCGCGTACCGCCTGCTGCCCCTCCTTGAGCTGTTCCACCACCGCTACCCGGGCGTCCGGCTGTCGCTGCGTACGACTGTCGGTGACGAGACCCGGCAGGCGCTGCGGCAGGGCACGTACGACGTGGGTTTCCTGATGGAGCGGGAGACCGAGCACGCGGGTCTTGAGACCGTGGTGCTCGCGGTCGAGCCGCTGGCGCTCGTCACGGCGCCGGGCCATCGGCTGGCCTCCGCCGCGGTGTTCACGACCGATCTCGTACGGGAGTCCCTCCTCGGCACCGAACCCGGCTGCGCCTACCGGGACTTGTTCGAGCGGGAGCTCAACTCCCTTGTCCAGGAAGGCTCCCCTGTGGCCTTCCTGGAGTTCGGGACGATCGAGGCGACCAAGCGTGCCGCGGCGGCGGGGCTCGGGATCGCGCTGCTGCCGGAGGTGACGGTCGCCGCGGAACTGGCGGCCGGCACTCTCCTGCGGTTGCCGTGGGAGGCGCCGTTCACCCTTCGGACTCAGCTGGCGTGGCGGGCCGGGAAGCGGCTTCCGGCACATGTGCGGCTGTTCGTGGAGCAGGCGAGGCGGCTGGTGCGGGAGCAGGCGTCGGAGTCGTCGGAGTCGTGACCTCCACCGGCTTCGCCAGGGTGACGCGCAGGCTCGCCAGCACGATCAGCGGGACGCCGAGCGCCTGGACGAGGCCGATGTGGTGGCCGTACACCGCCCAGTCGGCGACCATCGCCACCGCCGGGTAGGTGAAGGCCAGTACGGCGATCTTCGCGGTCGGGAGTTTGGCGTACGCGGAGTACAGAAGGACGTACATCAGGCCCGTGTGGATGAGTCCCAGCCCGACCAGCCAGCCCCAGTCCGCTCCCGTGCCGCGCATCGCGCCGAAGTCGGCGAGCGGGAGCAACAGCGGTATGCCGATGAGGACTTGGACGAGGGCGATGAGGTGGGGGCGTACGCCCGTGATGCGCTTGGTGACGAGGGTGGAGAGGCCGTAGAGGACGGCCGCCAGGAGGGCCTGGCCGATGCCGAGGAGGTAGGTGGTGTCCGAGCCGGTGAAGTCGCCGGGGCCGATCCCGGAGACCAGGATCAGGCCGATGAAGGCGACGAGGACCCAGCCGACCTTCGCCGCGGTGAGGCGTTCGCGGAAGAGCAGGGCGCCCAGCAGGACGACGTAGAACGGCTGCGTGTGGTAGACGACCGTCGCGACCGAGATCGACGTGTTCTCGTACGACTGGAAGAGCAGCACCCAGTTGAAGACGATGAACACCCCGCCCAGCGCGGCCAGTCCGAGTTTGCGCGGCGTGAGGCCGTGGTCGCGGAAGTAGCCGCGGGCCAGGGCGTAGCCGCCGAGGGCGACGGCGCCGAAGAGGACGCGGAAGAAGACGACGTTGAACGGCGAGGCGCCGGACTCGACGACGAAGATGCCCAGCGTTCCGGAGAGCACCATCGCGGCGGTGAGCTGGACGGTGCCCTTGTGCTCGGGGCTGCTTTCGTAGGCCATGCTCCGAAGCTACGAGCGGGGGCCACGGCCGGTCCACGAGCCAGTGGGGGGTCCTGCCGATGGGGGGATCGGCGTGAGCGATGGCGCGGATCGATCAGCCGATGGCGCCGATGACTCAGCCCAGTAGTCCCCAACCGGGTGATCTCCCGTTGTGGCTCAGCCCAGTAGTCCCAGCCGGGTGATCTCCCGTCCCGCGGAGCGGTCCATCACCATCCGCAGGCCGGCCTCGCGGGTCCTGTCGTAGGCGGCCAGGTCTATGACGCCCAGCTGGAACCAGACCGCTTTGGCGCCGAGCGCAACGGCCTGGTCGGCGATGTCGCCGGCCAGGGCGGAGTTGACGAACACGTTCACCACGTCCACCGGGAAGGGGATCTCCGCGAGCGAGGCGTAGCCCTGCTCGCCGTGCACCGTCTCGGCCTTGGGGTGCACGGGCACCACCTTCTTGCCGATGCGCTGCAGCTTCTCGGCCACGCGGTGGGCGGCCCGTTCCGGGTTGCTGGACAGTCCGACCACGGCCCAGATGTCTCCGGCGCCGGTGAGGATGTCGCTGATTGTCGCGTCGTCGCCATAGGTCATCGCCACAGGATGGCATACAGGATCCAATATGGCGACGGTGCTGCCGGATTGGCGACTGCACTGTCAGATCCTGGCTCTAGCCTTCCGGCCATGACCTCTCACCCGGACGCCACCCGGACGTCGTACGACACCGTCGCCACCGACTACGCCGAGCTCCTCAGGGACCAGCTGGAGAACAAGCCGCTGGACCGGGCGATGCTCGCCGCTTTCGCCGATCACGTACGGGCGGGCGGGGGCGGGCCCGTCGCGGACCTGGACTGCGGACCGGGGCGCGTGACCGCACACCTGGAGGCGCTCGGCCTCGACGCGTTCGGAATCGACCTGTCCCCCGGGATGGTGGCGGTGGCCCGGCGCGACCACCCGCACCTGCGGTTCGAGGTCGGCTCGATGACCGCTCTGGACAGCATCAAGGACGACTCCCTAGCCGGAGCCCTCGCCTGGTACTCCACCGTGCACACACCGGTGGACGAACTACCGCTGTTCTTCAGCGAGTTCCACCGCGTCCTCGCCCCCGGCGGTCATCTCCTCCTCGCCTTCAAGGTGGGCGACGAGCACGTGCATCTGGACCACGCGTACGGCCATGACCTGGACCTCGACGTCCACCGCTTCCCACCCGAGCGCGTCGCCGAACTGCTGCGCGCGGCGGGGTTCGTCGAGGTGGCGCGGCTGGTGCGCGAGGCTGAGGCACCGGAGAAGACAGCTCAGGCGTTCATCCTGGCCCGGAAGCCGGAGGCTTCGTCCTCGTGATGAGTGCGCTGCCCACCGAGGTGCGTCGCGTTCTGCCCGATCTCGTGCGTGAGGTGCGGGACGCGGTCGGGGACCGGCTGGTCGGTGTCTATCTGTACGGGTCCGCTGTTGGGGAGGGCTTCGACGGGGGCGAGGAGACCGACGCAGACGTGCTGCTGCGCCGGCATCTGCGGAGAGACCACGGTGCGTCGGGCAGTCGCCGCCAGATCTCCCGCTAGGTGCCGCAAGCGTAGATTCCGGGCAGCGGTGATGCGCTGGTGGACGGCTGCAGGCTTCTGCGGCAGGTGGGCAACGGCGCGCTGTGCGGCCGATCTGTAGGCTGATCGTGAGATTAGATGAGGGGGGTTCCGGGTGGCGCAACAGCTGAGCATCGCAGTGGCGCAGCCGAGGTGCACGGCTTACGACGTGACGGCCAACGCGGTGGCTCACGCGGAGGCCATTCGGGCGGCGGACGCGCGGGTGGTCCTGTTCCCGGAGATGTCGCTGACGGGATACGAACTGGACGCGGTGCCGGTCACGCCGGACGATGAACGGCTGGCTCCGATCGTCGCCGCCTGCGCCGAGACCGGGTCGCTTGCCCTGGTCGGCGCACCTGTGCCGGGCCCGCGTATCGGCATCCTGGCTGTGGACGGAGACGGCGCGCGCGTGGCTTATGGCAAGGTGCACCTCCACGGCAGCGAGGCCGCCCACTTTGTGCCTGGGGAGCCCGCCGTGCTCGTAGTGGACGGGTGGCGGCTGGGGCTTGCTGTCTGCCGCGACACGGGTGTCCCCGAGCACGCCGCGAAGACGGCCGCGATGGGTATCGACGGGTACGTGGCTGGGGTTGTCCACGCCGATCACGAGGCCGACGTCCACGGCGAGCGTGCCCGCCGGGTCGCCGCCGACATCGGCGTATGGGTCGCCACGGCGGCCTTCGCGGGTCCGACCGGTGGAGGCTTCGACCGAACGTCCGGCCGTTCGGGCATCTGGTCCGCCGACGGGAAACTCCTCGCGGAGGCTGGCGCCGCCCCCGATGAGATCGCACGGGCGGTTTTCGTCAAGTGAGTCCGGGTCAGAGCGCGGGAGCCGCGACTGACAGACATGGCGGGTGGCCAGCCGGAGCTGTACCCCACGGGTCTCTCCGTCGCCGGGTTCTCCATCCTCAGCCTGACCGGAACGGCGCCCGGCGAGCTGCCGAGGTCGCCGACGTTTCGGACGGTGGACGAGGGGGCGGTGATCCTGCCGGTGACCGCGGAGTCCGGCCTTGCGGAGTCCTGGGAGGCTCATCGGCTGATGGGGCGCGGACGCGCCGCTTCCCGGACTGGGGGCCGGGGCATGGATGAGCCCATGGATATGGACCAGCCCATGGGCCAGGCTCGGGCACGGGCAGAGCCACCGGAGCCGACAGGGACGCGCGCCCCGGCGCAGGCCCGCGCCTGGCTCGCCAGCGCCCTCGCCGAGGCCCGCGCCGGGCTCGCCGAGGGCGGTGTCCCCATCGGGGCCGCGCTGTACGGCGCGGACGGCACCCTCCTCGGGCGCGGCCACAACCGCCGCGTCCAGGACGGCGACCCGTCCATGCACGCGGAGACGGCGGCCTTCCGGAACGCGGGACGGCAGCGCTCGTACCGCGGTACGACGATGGTGACGACCCTCTCCCCCTGCTGGTACTGCTCCGGTCTGGTCAGGCAGTTCGGGATCTCGCGGGTCGTCATCGGCGAGGCCGCCACCTTCCACGGCGGCCACGACTGGCTCGCCGAACACGGCGTTGAGATCGTGGTCCTCGACGACCCCGACTGCACCGCCCTGATGCGCGACTTCATCAAGAACCACCCCACCCTTTGGAACGAGGACATTGGTGACTGACGCCACACAACAGGCCGGCCCCGGGGCCACCCCCGCCGCCCCCCGCATCCCCACCATCGACCTGCGCCCCTGGCTCTCCGGCGACCCGGCCGCCCGCGCCGACATCGCCCGCACCGTCGACCAGGCCCTCCGGACCGCCGGTTTCCTGCTCGTCACGGGACACGGCGTGGCCCCGTCGCTGCGCAGCGGCATCCGCGAGGCGGCCCGCCGCTTCTTCGCCCTTCCCACCGCGGCGAAGGAGCCGTACACCGCCCGGGTCGGCGGCCGTGGCTGGCTCGGTCCGGGTGCCGAGGCGAACGGGTACTCGGAGGGTACCGAGACCCCGCCGGACCTCAAGGAGTCGCTGACGTTCGCGACGCACGAGGCGTTCGATGACCCGGAGACCAACGCGGAGTGGTACGCGCCGAACGTCTGGCCCGCCGAGGCGCCGGAGCTGCAGAAGCTGTGCGAGGAGTACCTGACGCGGATGGGCGAGCTGGAGAACCATCTGCTCGCGCTGCTCGGCGAGGCCCTCGGTCTGGAGCCGGACTTCTTCACGAAGCACATGGACCATCCGACGTACGGCTTCAACATCAACTGGTATCCGGGTACGGAGATCATCGGCGAGCCGCAGGAGAACCAGTTCCGCATCGGCCCGCACACCGACTTCGGGACGGTCACGATCCTCGACCGGCAGGCCGGCAAGGGCGGGCTCCAGGTCTTCACGGACGAGGGCGGCTGGGAGGACGCGCCCTTCGATCCGGCGGCGTTCACCATCAACATCGGGGATCTGATGGCCCGTTGGACGGGCGACAGGTGGCGCTCGGGCCGGCACCGGGTGCTGCCCCCGCCGGCCGACGTGCCCGCCGAGGAGCTGATGTCGCTGGTCTACTTCGGCGAGTGCACCCCGGGGACGCTCGTGGAGTCCGTACCGGCGCCGGTGGGCCGGGTCGCGTACCCGCCCGTGGACTCTCATGTCTACCTGCGGGAGAAGCTCGACTCGATCACAGTCCACTGACAGACAGCGAACTTTCGTAACCCAACGGTCACCAGGCGCCCTATCCCGAATCAAGTCCCCCTTTTTACACTGGTGTTGATACACCTCACAGCAGCACATCGGATCGGACCGCCCCGGGGGGAGTTGCGGTGCACAGAGGGCTGCACGGCCGAGGGGCGCTGTTCGACAGCGATCCGCCCGGTCTCGCTCCACGGCTCGTCGGCCTGCGTCCGTACCAGCACCGCTCGACGCCGCAGGAACACCCGAAGGAACTGCCCTTCGTGGTGTTCGCGGGAGGTCGGGGTCTCGGCAAGAGCGCGCTGCTCACCGAGCTGCGCAACGCGTGCAAGGGGCATACGCCGGTCGCGCTGGTGGACGGCGAGGAGGCACAGTTCTCGGGGCCGCCGCAGGAGCGTCCCGCCGAGGCCTGGTCGCCCCTCGCGCAGGCGCTCACCACGATCGCCGAGCAGCTCGCGGAGCCGGTGACGGGGGCCAAGCGGATCAGTTTCCCGCGGCTCGCGGCCGGGCTGCTGGCCGTCGCGGCGAGCGGCTGGAGCGACCGTGACCTGCCGCGCATCCGCCAGGAGGCGGAGCGGATCCTGCTGCTGAACGAGTCCGGTTCCTGGCTCTCCGGCTTCGCGAACCGCTGGGTGAACAAGGTCGTCGCCAAGCTGGTCGCCTCCATGTCCGGTACGGGACCGGTACTTGAGCCGATCATCGAAGCGACCCTGGAGGCCTTCTCGGAGGGCGTCTCCCCCACCCACCATCGGCTGCGCAGGGCGGCGGCCTGGTACCGCGACTACCCGAACGCGGGCGGCAACCCGAAGCTGGGGCTGATCCTCCTCTCCCGGCATTTCCGAGCGGGCGGCAACTCCCGTACCCACGCGGAGCGTTATCTCGTACGAGCCCTGCTGGCGGACCTCGACGACGCGTACACGGGGGCCTTGCAGCGCTCGCACCGGCTCGGCCGCCCCGTCGTCCTCGTCGACAACGTGCAGGCACCCGCGGGCCTGGGCCTCATGGAGTCGGTGCTGCGGGACCGCGCCGACGGCATCGCCGACCAGGTCGTCTTCTTCACCTCCCTACGGGGATACAGCCATCCGGCGCTCCGCAACGCCGTCCGCCGCACCCTGCCCGACGTCGCCCGGCGCAGCGACTGGACGCCGGACACCTCGCCCTCCTCGCGCGCGCTGCTCGTGTCGCTGCCGCCGCTGACGCCGGACGACACCCTGCACATCGTGGGCGCCACCTGCCTCGACGTCCCTGTCCCACCTCAACTCCCGCATGCCACTCACCGGTTGACCGGCGGCAACCCGCTCGGCATCGCCCTGCTCGCCGAGTCCGCCCACCAGAACCTTCCCGAGGCCGCAACCCTGGGCGCCCTGCTCACCACCGACGTCGCCCTGCTGGACGACCACGACGGACGGGCCGCCTACCAGGAACTCCTGGACAAGCTGGTGCCGGGCGACAGCCTGGACGAACTGACCGTGCTCGCCGCCGCCCACGATCCCGACTCGGCGCGTGCGCTGGCTCAGGCCCAACTCCCGGACGACTTCGGCGCGTCGGGCGTACTGGGTCTGGAGGCGCGGCTCGCCGAGGAGGGCTGGCCGGTGGCGGCGGACCAGTTCGTCGGCGACCCGTTCCTGCGCGCCCTGCTGCTGTTGCGCCTGCACCACCGCGACCCCGGCCACGAGCAGTGGAAGGCCGCGCACCGCACCCTCATCGACCACTACACCGACGTGCCCGGAAGCGACGACAACCCCGGCCGCGCCCAGTACCGGCTGCACCACGAACTCGCCCTGGGGAAAGCGGACTTCGCGGTCGCCTACCTCCGCGACACCTTCCACCGCGTCGACACGCGCGCCTGGTTGTCCGCGCTGGTCTTCATCGCCTCGGCGCCCTACTACCACGCGCACGATCCGGACGGCCACGACTTCGACGGCCACGACCACCGGGCAGCCGTCGCGCTCGGCCGCACGGACGCCGCGCAGTCCCCGCCGGACAGCGTGGACGCCGTACTGCATCTGCGGGTACGCCGACTCCTGCACGCCGTCTGGCAGTTGACCGACCCGCTGGTGCTGCCGGACCCGAAGGTGACCGAGCGGCTGCGGTTCGAGCTGGAGCAGCTGTCGAATCTGCGGCCCGCGGGCAACGCCCTGCTGTGGCGGGCCTCCAGGGACTGGCCGGCGGACGCGCTCGCGGGCCGGCCCTTCCGGGTCCCGGGCGACGAGGACGACGAGGGCGAAGCCGACTCATGACGCGAGACGGCGAAGCCAACTCATGACTCAGGACGGGGGCCGGTAAATGGCGCGCTGGTGGGTGTGGTTGCGTGAGGACGTCTGGGAGATCAGGTTCCGGCGGTACATCGCCCTGCTGCTGGCGGCCGTCCTCGTCGCCTTCGGCGTCTGGGGCGGTACGACACTGGCGCAGGAGGACCGTTCCTGTGCCCCCGGCGTCGAGCGTGCCGAGGGCAGTGACGAGTGTGTGGGCGTCTCGGCGAGCTCGTACAACTGGGGCCGCTCCCAGTTCACCGAGGCCGTACGGGCGATCGACGCGGAGAACAAGAGGCTCAAGCCCGGCAGTTGGGTCACCGTCGCCCTGTTCGAACCCTTCACGGCGACCGACGCGGACAACCTGGGCGACGCGCTGCACGAGCTCCAGGGCGCCTATCTCGCGCAGTACCGGGCCAACCACGACTCGAACGACCAGACTCCGAAGATCCGGCTCGTGCTGGCCAACCCCGGGACCACCGGCGAGCAGTGGCAGCACACGGTCGACCAGCTGGCGGGGATGACCACCGGGCCCGATCGGCTGCGCGCGGTGACCGGCGTCGGCCTGAGCACCGAGAACAACAAGAAGGCCGTCAAGGAACTCACCCGGCTCGGCATCCCGGTGATCGGCTCCTCCATCACGGCCGACGACCTCGCCAACGGGCAGGACGGCAAGGACCCTTACCCCGGGCTCGCCCGCGTCTCCCCCACCAACACCGACGAGGCCCGCGCCCTGGCCTCCTTCGCCGACGTCTCGCCCGGCAAGGCGCTCCTGGTCTACGACAAGCCGGGTGACCCGTACTCGCGCACGCTCCAGCAGTCCTTCGAGAAGCTGCTGGAGGGCTCGCCGTACCAGCCGCAGCCGTTCACCCCGCCCGCCGACCGCAGCGAGGAGGGCACCACCGCCAACACCTTCCGGCAGATCACCCACCTCGTGTGCGACACGGCGCCCGCCACCGACACCATCCTGTTCGCCGGCCGGCACACCCAACTGCGCCAGTTCATCAACGCGTTGGGCGACCGCGGTTGCCAGGACCGCAGCTTCACCCTCCTCACCGGCGACGAGGGCTCCTACCTCACCGGCGACAAGGACCTCGACCGCACAGCCCTCACGCACCGCATCTCCGTGCGCTACACGGCACTCGCCCACCCGGACGCCTGGCTCGCCAAGGATGCGCCGAAGAGCGGGGGAAGCGCCGCCGACGCGAAGGTGCTCGACGAACTGCTCGACGCCGGCGAGCGGAAGCCGGTCGGTCCCATCGGCGACGTCTCCCTCGAAGACGGGCAGACGATCATCGCGTACGACGCCATGACCCTCGCCGTCCAGGGCATCCGCGAGGCCACGGCCGACGGAAAGACGGTCCCGCCCATCGCCGACGTCGCCAACCAGTGGACGCTGACGAAGGGTTCCCAGCGGGTGAGTGGCGCGAGCGGCTGGATCTGCCTGGACGTCCACGGCAACCCGTACGACAAGGCCGTCCCCATCGTGGAACTGACCCCCGAGGGCAAGGCCCGCTTCGTCGAGATCGCCTGGCCGGAGGGCAAGCCCCCGGCGAAGGAGTGCCTGCCGCCTGCCTAGCCGCCGCGGACGGGGGCGCGGCGCCTTGCCCTGGCGGCCGAGCACGAGGTCCCGCCCGGCACTCCGTACGACAAAGGCCGGTTCCCGTGACCCGCGTCACAGGAACCGGCCTTCGCCGCAAGGGACTTGGATGCCCGCGAGGGACTTACACGCCGGCGTACGAGTGCTTGCCGGTGACGAAGATGTTGACGCCGTAGTAGTTGAAGATCCAGCAGGCGAAGGCGGCGAGCGCGATGTACGCGGCCTTGCGGCCCTTCCAGCCGGCCGTGGCTCGGGCGTGCAGGTAGCAGGCGTAGGCGACCCAGGTGATGAACGCCCAGGTCTCCTTGGGGTCCCAGCCCCAGTAGCGGCCCCAGGCGTCGCCCGCCCAGATCGAGCCCGCGATGATCGTGAAGGTCCACAGCGGGAAGGCGGCCGCGTTCACGCGGTAGGAGAACTTGTCGAGCGAGGCCGACGCGGGCAGCCGCTCCATGACGGAGGTCGCGAAGCGGCCCGGCTTGCCGCCGGTGACCAGCTTGTTCTCGTAGCTGTCCTTGAAGAGGTACAGCAGTGTGCCGACCGCGCCCACGTAGAAGACGGCGCCGCAGAAGATCGCGGTCGAGACGTGGATGTACAGCCAGTACGAGTGGAGCGCGGGAACCAATTGGTCACTGGCGGTGTACAAGACAGTGACGGCGAGACCGAGATCGAGGAGGACCGTGGTGATCAGGGGGAGGCCGAGCCATCCGACGTTCTTCTTCAGCGCGAGCATCACGAGGTACACCGTGACGGCGACGGTGGAGAAGGTGATGTTGAACTCGTACATGTTGCCCCACGGCGCCCGCTCCACCGACAGAGCGCGGGCCACGACGCCGGCCGTCTCGACAGCCCAGGCGACCACGGTGAGAGACACCGCGATACGTCCGTAGAGGTCGCCCTGTACGTCCCCGCCGTGCGCGCCGGGACCGTCGGGCACGTCCCGGGCGCCGGCCGCGGACCGGGTGACGACCTGGGGGCGCTCCAGGACGGCGGTGCCGCCCGCGTTCTTCACCGTGACCGCCGGAGCGGCCTTCTGAGGGGCGGTCAGCGCGGCGGCCGTGCGGGCGACCTTGCTGCGGCTGCCGAAGAGCCACTCGGCGATGTGCGCGAAGAAGGCCAGCGTGTAGACGGCCATCGCGGAGTAGATCAGCGTGTTGCTGATGTTGGCGAGGTGTTCGTTGGTGGCCGTGGCCAGAGTGGTTGCGGTGGCGAGAGTCATTGCTTCTCAGCCTTTCCGGCGGCAGGTACGGGGGGTTCGGCGTCGGGATCGGGGTGGTCTGCTTCTACGTCTACGGCTTCGTGTGCGTCTTCGTGTGCGTCTTCGTCTGCGTCTTCGTCTGCGTGTGGCTTGGTGGGCGCCTGGTCGTGCACGAGCGCGGCCAGGTCGCCGAGTTCCTCGGGGAGCTTCGTGGACTCGCTGCGGCCCAGGCCCGCCATCTCGACGAGGGTGACGCCGTCGGCGCCCCTGGTGGCCCGCACCCAGACGCGGCGGCGCTGGATGAACAGCGACCCGACGAGACCGAAGATCGCGGTGAAGGCTCCGGCCAGCGCCCAGTCACTGCCGGGCTGCTGGGTGACCTGGAAGCCGGCCCACTCCTTGATGTCCTTCTCGAAGGTGATCGAGCCGGCGCCGTTCGGCAGCGTCATGGTCTCTCCGGGCGCCAGCCTCGACTTGAGGATCTCGCCCTTCGAGTCCTTGAACTGCTTCATCTGGGAGGTGTCCAGTTGGTACACGTTCTGCGGAAGGCCCGAGTCGACCCCCAGGCTGCCGTGGTAGCCGCTCAGCGCGAGCACGGGGGCCTTGAGCGCGGGGAACTGGGAGAACATGTCGCCCTTGCCCGCGCCCGCGAAGGTCGGCACGAAGAAGGCGGCGAAGCCGAGCTGCTCCTTGTCGCCCTTCGCGTTCCGGTAGCCGTCCATGACCTTGATCGCGCCCTGCGAGGTGACGTTCGAGTCGAGCGGCAGCATCGGCACGGGCTCGGAGTAGACGACCTTGCCCTTGCCGTCCCGGACGGTGACGACGGGCGCGTAGCCGTGGCTGACGAGGTAGACCTTCGAGTCGCCGATCTCCAGCGGCTCGTTGACCTTGACCGTGGTCTTCTGCTCCTTGCCCTCGGCGCCCACGCTGTAGGTGATGTCCGCCTGGTAGGTGCGAGGGGTGCCCTTGTTGGGGCCGGTCTCCTCGTAGGTGCCGGTGAACTTCTTCAGTTCGAAGCTGAACGGCGTGAGGTCGTCGGTGGAGAAGAGGTTGCCGGACTTGAAGTCGTCGTACGACAGGAGCGTGTTGGAGAAGCCGTCGCCCTCGACGACCAGCTTGTTGCCCTCGGACTTGAAGAGCTGGCCCCAGGCGAAGGCGACCAGCATCACGACCAGCGCGATATGGAAGAGCAGATTGCCGGTCTCGCGCAGATAGCCCTTCTCGGCGGCGACGGCGTCCCCGGCGAGATGCGCCCGGAAGCGCCGCTTCTTCAGCACCGTGAGGGCAACCTCGCGGACCTGCTCCGGCTCGGCGTCGGTGCGCCAGGTCGCGTACGCGGGCAGCCGGTTCAGCCGCTTGGGCGCGCCCGGCGGCCGGCCGCGCAGCTGCCCGACGAACTGCCAGGTGCGCGGCACGATGCAGCCGATGAGCGAGACGAAGAGAAGGAGGTAGATCGCCGAGAACCACACCGAGCTGTAGACGTGGAACAGCCCGAGCTTGTCGTAGACGGACCCGAGCAGGCTGTGCGCGTCCTTGAAGTCCTGCACCTTCACCGCGTCGGTCCCGGACTGCGGGATCAGCGAGCCGGGGATCGCCCCCAGCGACAGCATGAACAGCAGGAGCAGCGCGACCCGCATGGAGGTCAACTGCCGCCAGAACCAACGGGCCCAGCCGAAGATCTCACGCCCGGTCCATGCCAGCCATCCGACGGCACCCGCCTTGCGTACGCCGCCGAAGGAGCCGGGGACGACGGTGTCGACCGGGGCGGTGGACAGCTGGGACCCGGCGGCACCGAGTTCCCCGTCGGCGCTCACACCGACGTGCCGACTCGCGGGCACCGCTTCCGGCGCCTCATCGGTGTCCCGTGGGGCCCCGCCCGTGCCGTCGGTCGTCGTCTTGCCCGTGTCAGTGGTGCTCATCGATCAGATCCCTACCGTGAAGCCTTCGGACCAGACCTGCATCTGCTGCACGAGGCTGTCCCACGCGCCGGTCAGCAGAAGGAGGCCGGTCACGATCATCATGCCGCCGCCGATGCGCATCACCCACGCGTAGTGGGCCTTGACCCAGCCGAAGGCGCCGAGCGCCTTGCGGAAGGCGACCGCGGCGAGGACGAAGGGCACGCCGAGACCGGCGCAGTACGCGACGGTCAGTATGGCCCCTCGGCCGGCGCTCGCCTGCTCCATGGACAGCAGCTGCACGGAGGCGAGGGTCGGGCCGATGCACGGGGTCCAGCCGATCCCGAAGAGCGCGCCGAGGACCGGAGCGCCCACCAGACCGGCCACCGGCCGCTTGTGGAAACGGAATTCGCGCTGGGTGAGCCAGGGCATCATCCCCATGAAGAAGACACCCATGAGGATCATGAGGACGCCGAGCACCTTGCTCAGCGTGCCCGAGCTCTCGTAGAGGGTCGCGCCGAAGAAGCCGAACAGCGCCCCGCCGGAGACGAACACGGCGGTGAAGCCGAGCACGAACAGACCCGCGCCCGCCGCCATCCGCCCCCGTCTGGCCTCCGCCAGATCCGCGCCGCCGACCCCGGTGACGTACGACAGATAGCCGGGCACGAGCGGCAGTACGCACGGCGAGAAGAAGGAGACGAGTCCGCCGAGCATGGCGATCGGCAGGGCGAGCAGCAGAGCCCCGCTGTAGACCGTCTCGTTCTTGCCGGTCACGCCTTCGGCGAGGGTCGTGCCAAGGCCGGAGGCTGCCCCGGGATGCGCGGACGCGGCGAGGTGCGCGGACGTCGCGAGATCCGTGGACGCGGCGAGAAGGGACACGTCAGGTCACTTCTCCGCGAGGACGGGAGCGAGCATCTCGCGCAGCTTGTCCTCGCTGAGGGCCTGCAGCGTGCGGGCGGCGATGTTCCCGTCCCGGTCGATGATGAGCGTGGAGGGGATCGCCTGCGGGTTCAGCGTGCCCTTCTTGAAGCGGAGCATCAGCTTGCCCGTGGGGTCGTACAGACTGGGGTACGTGATCCCCTGCTCCTCCTCGAAGGCCTTGGCCGGAGCGGTGCTGGGGTCACGGGTGTTGATGCCGACGAACTGAACACCCTGGGCCGCGGTGTCCTTGGCGACCTTGACGAAGTTCGGCGCCTCGGCGCGGCACGGCGGGCACCAGGAGCCCCACACGTTGAGGACGACGACCTTGCCCTTGTAGTCGGCGACATCGAGCTGCTTGCCGTCGACGGTCTCGCCGGAGAGGTCGGGCGCGGCGCTCCGTTCGCCCTTGGCGACGGTGGAGATGCCGTCCTCGCCTGCGACGAAGTTGGTGTTGCCCGAGCCTCCGGAAGTACCCCCGGAACCGCACGCGGACAGCGCGAGAGCCACGGCAGCGGCCCCCGCGGTCAGCAGGGCGGCACGACTACGGGTGCGGTTCGAACGCTGGTCGGCGCGGCAGGCAGCACTCATGTGAAAAGTTTCGCATGTCCGTTCCGGGGATCTTGCGCGCCCCCCTTGCGGGCGCAAACCCGCATTTCAGGCGGCCTTTTCGGACCCCTTGGAGGACTGTGTCCCGACATCGCCGCGGAGCGCCTTCCAGCCGCCGGCCGGCTCCTGCCCCACGTCCAGCGACTGAAGGCCGGCCAGCACCTCGGGCCGCTGCACGTCCAGCCAGTCCACGAACTCCCGGAAGGAGACGAGGCGTACGTCCTCGCCCTTCTCCTTCTCCCGCGCGATGTACGTGAAGGCGTTCTCGACGGCGTCCATATAGATGCCGCCGTTCCACTCCTCGAAGTGGTTGCCGACGAAGAAGGGGGCGCGGTTCGTCTCGTATGCCCGCTTGAATCCGGCGATGTAGGACCGCGTCGCCTGGGTGCGCCAGGCCGGGTAGTTGTAGGCGGGGGCCCTGGTCGTGTTGACGGACTGGTTGGCGAGGATGTTGTAGTCCATCGAGAGCACCTCGAAGCTGTGCCCGGGGAAGGGCATCGCCTGGAGTGGCAGATCCCACAGTCCCTGGTTCTTCCGCGGCCAGCGCTGGACGCCGCCGGGCGAGGAGGCGTCGTAGCGCCAGCCGAGCTGCCTGGCGGTGGGCAGCAGATTGCTCTGGCCGAGCAGGCACGGGGTGCGGCCGCCGATGAGTTCCGTCTCGTAGTCGAAGGGCAGCGCGGGCAGGTCGGTCCAGCCGCTGTTGGTCCGCCACTCCTTGACGAAGGACTTCGCCTGGTCGATCTCGCTGCGCCACTGCGCGGACGTCCAGTCGGCGACGGTTCCGGTGCCGGCGCAGAAGTGGCCGTTGAAGTGCGTGCCGATCTCATGGCCTTCGAGCCAGGCCTGACGGACGAGTTTCAGCGTCGTCCTGATGTGGTCGTCGGTGAGGTAGCCGATGTCGGAGGCGCCCTGGGGATTGTTGGGGGGCGCGTACATGCGCTTTTTCGACTCGGGGAGCAGATAGAGCCCGGAGAGAAAGAAGGTCATGTGGGCGTCGTGGTCCTTGGCGAGATCGAGGAAGCGGGAGAAGAGTCCGGTCCCGACCTCTCCCGCACCGTCCCAGGAGAAGATCACGAACTGCGGCGGGGTCTCGCCGGCTTCGAGCGGGACCGGCTGCGCGGGGCGCCCCGGCTGCTTGCCCGTAAAGGCGGTGGACCCGTCACCGAGGGGTCGCACGGGGTTCTTCGGAGCCCCCGGCCGCCCACTCCCGGAACCGCGACCCTGCCCCGCACCCTCTTGCGGTGCGGTACCGCAGGCCGCGAGCCCCAGCGCGGCCGTGACACCGGCGCCCAGGCCGATCATTCCCCTGCGACTGATGTCCCGCATTCCGTCCCCGTCTCCTCGCGCCCTCTCGGCCGGCTCCGGCCGACATCCCATGAGAGGGCGCGAGAAAGACAGGGGTTCCGCCAAACTCGCGCACATTTAGCTGTTTTTACGAAGATACGCTCAGATGGCAGGACTCCCTACGCTATGTGACGGGGCGTACGCCCTGCGGGGACAAGCGGACACTCCCCCCGTACGAGCACTCACGCGCCGAACGCCTTGTCCTTCCCCTTCACCGGCTTGGCGCCCGCGAGGAGGTGGGCGGGGACGAGGTCGCGCGCGGGCTCGGTGTAGCCGACGGAGACGATCTTGTCGCCGCGGTAGGTGAAGGTCGTCAGGGACGCCAGCGTGCACTGCCGCTTGCGCGGGTCGTGCCACAGCCGCCGCCGCTCCACGTAGGAGCGCACGATCCAGATGGGCAACTGGTGCGAGACACACACCGCTTCATGCCCACGGGCCGCGTCCTTGGCGGCGTCCAGCGCCCCCATCATCCGTACGACCTGATCCACGTACGGCTCGCCCCAGGACGGCTTGAGGGGGTTGACGAGGTACTTCCAGTTCTCCGGCCGCCGCAGGGCGCCGTCCCCGACGCCGAAGGTCTTGCCCTGGAAGATGTTCTCGGCCTCGATGAGGCGCCCGTCGGTCGACAGGTCGAGTCCGTGCGCCTTGGCGATGGGCGTCGCGGTCTCCTGCGCCCGCTCCAGCGGCGAGGCGACGACATGCGTGACGTCCCGCGACGAGAGGTGCTCGGCGACCCGGTCGGCCATCTGCCGCCCGAGCTCGGAGAGGTGGTACCCGGCCAGCCGCCCGTAAAGAACACCGTCCGGGTTGGCGACCTCACCGTGCCGCATCACGTGTACGACGGTGATGTCGTCGGCCTTGTCGGAGGCGCCGCTGCTGCCGTTGCCGCGGGCGCTGCTGCCGTTGTTGTTGTCGTCGTAGCTCATGCCGCCGTGGCCTCCGCTGCTGCCCGTGCCGCCGCCGGAAGGGCGTCGGCGATCCGCTGAATGGCCCGGTCGTCGTGCGCGGTGGAGACGAACCAGGACTCGAACGACGAGGGCGGCAGATACACGCCCTGCGCCAGCATCGACTGGAAGAACGCGGTGAACCGGAAGGACTCCTGCGCCTTCGCGTCCTCGTAGTCGCGCACCTCACGCCCGGTGAAGAAGACGGAGAACATGTTGGAGGCGTTCTGCAGCCGGTGGGTCACGCCCTCCTTGCTGAGCGCCTCGGTGACGAGGGTGCGGATCTGCTCGCTCACCGCGTCGATCTTCTCGTACGCGGCGTCGTCGAGCAGTCGCAGCTGCGCGAGCCCGGCGGCGGTGGCCACCGGGTTCCCGGACAGCGTGCCCGCCTGGTACACCGGGCCGGCCGGCGCCAGGTGGCCCATCACATCGGCCCGTCCACCGAAGGCGGCGGCCGGGAAGCCACCGCCCATGACCTTGCCGAAGGTCATGAGGTCGGGCTTGACCCCGTCGATGCCGTACCAGCCGGCCTTGCTGGTGCGGAACCCGGTCATGACCTCGTCGGAGACGAAGAGGGCGCCGTTCTTCGCGCAGGCGTCCTTGAGTCCCTGGTTGAACCCGGGCCGCGGCGGCACGACGCCCATGTTCCCGGGCGAGGCCTCGGTGATCACGCAGGCGATCTCGCCGGGATGCGCGTGGAAGGCGGCGTGCACGGCCTCGAGGTCGTTGTAGGGGAGGACGATGGTGTCGGCGGCCTGGGCCCCGGTGACGCCGGGGGTGTCGGGCAGCGCGAAGGTCGCCACCCCGCTCCCCGCCGCCGCGAGCAGCGAGTCGACGTGACCGTGGTAACACCCGGCGAACTTGATCACCTTCGCCCGCCGGGTGAACCCGCGCGCGAGACGGATGGCCGACATCGTCGCCTCGGTCCCGCTGGAGACCAGCCGGACCTGCTCGACGGGCCCGACCCGGGCGACGATCTCCTCGGCGAGGACGACCTCGCCCTCGCCGGGCGTACCGAAGGACGTACCGCGGGAGACGGCGTCCTGGATCGCGGCGATGACATCGGGCTGAGAATGCCCGAGAATCATCGGTCCCCAGGAACAGACGAGGTCGACATACTCCCTCCCGTCGGCGTCGGTGAGGTAGGGACCGTTACCGGACACCATGAACCGGGGCGTACCGCCCACGGCACGGAACGCGCGCACAGGAGAGTTCACGCCACCTGGCGTGACAACGCCCGCACGGTCGAATAGAGACTGCGAGGCTGGGGCTTCATAGGGATAAGGCAGTTCGGTCATGACCTGCGACGTCTCCGACTCCGGGGGGCTAGTGACCTACTCAGGGTAGGCCAGCTGCTTCCGGCCGCCGCGGGCACGAGAACGCGCCGTCGCGGGTACGCGGTGGACACCTGAGTGGAGGTGTCGTGAACGCGGGCGCCCCGTTCCACGTACGGAAGATCCCAGCCATCGCACAGCCGACGGGCCCATGCTCGGTACGACAAACGGGCTGCGGCCGCCGGCCATCTGCGAAACTGGGACCTGGTACGGACAGCTCACATGAACGATGGTGTTCAGAGGCCGCGAAGATCCTGCGGACAGGTGTTTCAGCGCACGTTTCGGCGTGCGGCCGTGGGGGAGGTCACTGTCACGATGATCGGGTTGCGTGGCGGGGGTCGCGCGCCTTAGAAAAGCAGTCGGGTGGAGAATATGCATCGCGGTGGCGGACTGGGCGAGGGGACCGATGACCTCGGTCCTCGGCGTGCCCGCGGGGGAAAGCACCGACGCGAGGCGGAGGAAGCGGCCGGAGCCAGAGCCGGACAGGACCCCGAGCGTGCCGACCGCAGGATCGAGCGGCTGGCGGCAGGGAGCGGGAATGGTGGCCGGGTGGGGGTGACGTACAAATACTTCGGCGCGCCCGACGGTGCGACGGCAGCCCGGGTCCCGATCTCGATGCGTCCCGAAGAACTCGGCGGCGACGAACTCGGGATGAACGGCATGTTCACCAAGATCAAGCCGGAAACCATGGCCGCCATGGTCCTCACCGGCATAGAAGGCGTCCCCCTCCACAAAGTGCCCCCGCTCGAACTCGTCGTCCTCCACCCCGACTACGCCGTCGTCAAGCTCCCCATGACCGTCGTCGACCCCCTCCGGGGCATAGGCGAGGAGCAGGTCGGCGCGGCGGCCTTCATCTGGTCGACGGTGCCGGACCGGGGCGGGCCGCGAGATGCGTACAACGTGTACCAACTGCTGCACGAGTGGCAGGACTTCAGCCACCGGCTGCATGAGGCGGGGCATCAGCCGTACTGCTTGGTGTGGCCCTGACCTGGGGTTTCGTTGGTAGCGGGCGAGGTCTTCGGGCCTCGCCCTTTTGCGTGGCGGGGAGGGGCCGTCAGGCGGCCAGGGCACACTGGTTTTGCTGGGGGCACTGATGTGCCCTGGATGCCGGGCCGGTCGCCCTCGTCTTCCGCCTCGGCTTCTTCCGTGATGGCGTCGTCGATCCCTTTGCGGGTGCGGGTCTCGCTGGACGGCAGCAGGTGCGTGTACGTCCGCAGCGTGAAGCCCGGGTCCGAGTGGCCGAGCTACTCGGAGAGCGCCTTGATGCTCTCCCCCGCGTCCAGGAGCACGGAGGCGTAGGCGTGCCGGAGGGCGTGCATGCCGTCTTCCGGGGCCGCCTGGAGATACCTCGCACCGCGCTCGCGCGGAGGGATCACGCCGGCAGCGGCCAGGGCGAGCTTCCAGGCGCCCATGGTGAAGACGCTGCGATTGTAGGCCCGACTCTTCTCATCGACGAAGAGGAGGCGGAAGGTCTTCGGTTCACCGTCCGGCTTCGCCCAGGGCAGGGCGACGGCGACGGGCGGGAACTCCTTCATGTGGGGCCTTGAGGGCGGCGGCAAGTTGGGCCGACAGGGGCACTGACCGGATCTTGTTGCCCTTGGGCAGGGCGAAGACAGGCTTCGTACCGACCAGCCGCACCTGGCGGTTGACGTGGATCCAGCCGCCCTTGAAGTCGATGTCGTCGACTGCGAAGCCGAACACCTCGCCCTGGCGCAGGCCACAGCCGAAGGCGAGATTGCCACCGGCCTGGAAGCGCTTCGGGAGTCCGGCGACGACCGCACGTACGCGCTCCAACGACCAAGGGATGATCTTCTTCTTGGTCGCCGTCGGCAGCTTGACCGACTTCGACTTGCAGGGGTTCTTCGGCAGCAGCCCGTCCTCCACGGCCATCCCGAGGATGCTGGAGAGGATGTCGAAGATGCCCTCGATCGTCGACACTTCCAGTTCCGCGTCCTGGAGCGTGCGGATCCAACCCTGAATGATCGAGGGCTGGTTGAGGGACCGCAGCTCGCGCCGACCGAGGTGCTCCACGATGTGGTTGCGGACGGTCGCCTCGTAGCGGAGCGCGGTCGTCGGGCCGACGGAGTTCGCGTCGAGCCACTTCTCCGCGTAGGCGCCGAGCGTCTGCTTCGTCTCAGCAGGGACGACGTAGGAGCCGCGACGAATCTCGACGTCGACTTCGGCGGCGCGATTGTCGGCCGCAGCCTTCGTGTCGAAGTTCTCCTTCCGCTGATGGCCGTCCAAGTCGCGGTAACGGACCTGCCAGCGCTTGCCGATGCCGTGATCGGCGGTGGGGACCATCCGCTTCGGACAGCGTGATCTCCACAGCAGAAGGCCCCGGATGCGACATGCCAACAGGGTAGTAACTAACCTTCAGGATTTCTGGCGCATCACACTAGCAATGGCCAGAGTGTCGGGCGAGATGCCTTTCCAGCGTGGCTCGGTCGCCTTGATGGCGCAAGAGTTCCGCGCGGCTGTTGCCGCAGCGGACGCCTGACCCGACCCTCAGCTCAGCTGCTATGGAGGGCCTGGCAGAATCGACGGCCTGCCGGATGAACTCGCCGAGCCGGTCACCGTCGAGGTGCGCGGTGAAGTCCTGATGACCAACCGCCCAGTTCGAGCACAACAACGAGGTGCACACGGCGGGCAGCCGTTCGCCAATCCGCGCGACGCCACGGCGGGCACCCTGCGCGCCGTGGAGCGCATCTACACCATGCCTACGCGTTCTTCGGCTACGGCCTGCTGCCCCTACCCGAGACCGAGACGCCGGTCGAAGAGTAGCCGGCGATCACTCATCTGCGGTCCTGGCCATGGCCTTCAGTACCCGCCCGAGGGACTGATCCACTTCAGCAAAGGTGTCGCTCAGCTGTTGGAGGCAGTTGCGTAGCTCCCCAATGTCTCCTTCCTGTTGCTCCAAGACGCGTGCCAGGTCCGCCCTCGCGTCTGCAAGCTGAGAGCGCAAGATGAACATCTGCAGGTAGACGTTGGGGTCCGCCGTGACCTGTTGCCCGCCAGGAGCACTGGAAGCGCCGGACCGGCTGGCCTCCAACTTGTTGATCCGTCCTTCCAGCGACTCAATCTCCACCTTCAGTTCGCTGGCCCGTGCCGCCCCGGCTTCTATCCGTGCGAACGCTTCGTCGCACCTCCTCATTTCGAACTCGTACTTCTCCTGGGCGTTTCGGCGAATCTCATGCGCCTCAGTAAGAAGCTCCCGCCCCTCGGCCTGTAGTTCGACCTTGACAGGGCGACCCGATCCTTTTTCGATTGCCGGGATCAGCTTCTTAATGTATTCCTCTTCCTCTGGCAGCTTCTCAGCCTTCTCGATCCTTTTCACGCTGCTGGGGTGATAGTGCATCTCGTTGCACAGGGCCTGTCGCGTAACGCCTGGCACGTCTGCGGCTTGGTCGATGATCTTCGTAAAGATCTGACCGAACTTCACCGCCGTTGACTCCTCCTCCGGCGCGTGCTCCGTGGTTAGGATGAGGTGCAGAGCGTCCGCCTTCTCCTTGGCGCGTGCGCAGCCCTCCAGGACTCCGTCAACCATGCTCCAGTCGATCTCGTTGCGGCGCTTCTTTCCCTGCTCGTAAGAGCCGCTGAACTCCATGCCCATGGTCAGCCTCCTCTAGCTGCCGCGCACGGCCGATACCAGACCCGCGATCGCAGAGACCAGGGTCGCCAAACAGCACAGCAGCGCAGCAAGATCAGTTATGCGCGTGTGCTCAGTGCGGGACGGGTCGTCTTCGGGTGGCATCGCCGTTCCTCTGCTGTGAGAATGCCGCCGCATCTAAGCGGGCGACAACCGATGTCTTCTCAGCATCATGGCCCGGATTTCAGCGAGACTCTCTCCTGTACACGTCCTTCAAATCCTGCGCGGCGCGCGCAGAATCTGCGCAGTCGTCTTGCTTGACATCTTGACGGGGACTGGTAATTACCTAAACCATCAGGCCATGGCACTCCTCTGCGTACCCACTCCACACAGTGGTCGACGCCTGTGATTTCCTCAGAGGAGTAGGCGTTGTTCGACCCGCTCCCACGGCCTCTACTGACGCCGAAACAAGGCCAGATAGGTAATGTCCAGCCGAGTGGTGTAGCAGCGATCACCTCTCAGGTCGCGCCTGCACCAGCCCCCTGGCCCGTTCAACACAGAGACTCAGCAAGATCGCGCCACTACACCACTGCGCGGGACGTGATCGCCAGAGATGTGCGTTGTGCAAACCGGGTGCCTTTAGCTCCGGACAGTTGACACTATGCCTCCGTCTGAATACACCGCGTCACAGATCCGAATCACCTCGCGTGGGTAGAGCTGCGCCAGCACCGGCAGAGGTGTCAGCCAAGTTCCCAGGACGAATGCCTGCCCCAACAAGTGACTAGCCCGCGGCCGACCGGCTATCCGTGCCACCTCGGTTAATGCCTGCGTCTGCCGCCGCGGTTCGGTGATGGAGCGGGCAACTTGCTCGGCCTGCTCGTGATCACCGGCGAGAGCCATATACTCCGCAGCCCTGGCCACCGCCTGCATCTGATGGCGCGGGTCGGAGACGGATCGGGCTATGCGCTCAACATCGGTGGCTATCCTTCGTGCTCGCTGATGGTCGCCAATCGCAGCCGCCATCACGACTACTCTGCCCAGTGCGGCAACGTGCTCGTCCGAGTCGGAAATGGCCTGGGCAATCCGCTCGGCGTCTGTGGCCAGTCGTTGGACCTGTGCGCGGTCACCCCTGGCAGCCATCACCTCCGCCACTCTGGTCAGCGCCTGTATCTGCCAACGCGGGTCGGTGATGGCCTGGGCAATTCGTTCAACGTCGGCGGCCATCCTTCGTGCTCGCTGGTGGTCACCAGCAGCGTGCGCCGCCAAAGCCAAACTGCCCAGCGCCTGCGTCCGCTGATACCGGTCGGTGATCGTCAGGGCGATCTGCTCGGCCCGTTCGTGGTCACCAGCAGCAGCCAACACCCCCGCCACGACACCCAGCACCCACCTCTCTACGTCCCAATCGAAAGTGGTGCGGGCGCATTCCACAGTCTCGGCTGCCAGCCCAAGGGCTCGCTGATGAAGACCGGCGGCAGCCGCCGCCTGCGCCGCTGCGGCAAATGCCTGTGTTTGCTCGTGCGGATTGTTGATTGTGCGGGCGAGCTGCTCGGCCCGTTCGTGATCACCAGCAGTGGCCAGCACCCGCGCCACCACGGTCAACGCTTTCGTCTGCTGGTACGGATTGTCGATTGTGCGGGCGAGCTGCTCGGCCCGCTCGTGATCACCAGCAGTGGCTAGCACCCGCGCCACCTCGGTCAGTGCTTCAGTCTGTCGGTACTGGGTGGTGATGGAGCGGGCGATCCGCTCGGCGTCGGTGGCCAGCCGTCGGGCTCGCTGACGGTCACCCACGGCAGCTACAGCCTCCGCCACTGCAGTTAGCTCCCGCGTCTCCTGGTCCGGGTCGTTGGTGGTGCGGGCGATCCGCTCGGCGTCGGTGGCCAGCCGTCGGGCTCGCTGATGGTCACCCACGGCGGCTGCCACCTCTGCTGCATGCGAGAGCGGAACTGCCTGGTCCCGTGGGTTGGTGATGCTGCGGGCCGTTCCCTCGGCGTTGGTGGCTAGCTCTGTAGCTCGCTGGTGGTTACCAGCAGCGTGCGCCGCCAAAGCCAAACTGCCCAGCGCCTGCGTCTGCTGGTACCGGTCGGTAATCGTCCGGACGATCTGTTCGGCCCGCTCGTGGTCTCCAGTGGCGGCCACGGCCCTCGCTAACCGGTTCAGTGCAAAAGCCTTCTCGAGCGGGTCGGTAATGGCGTGTGCGATCTGTTCGGCCCGGATGCGATCACCGCCGGCCGCGACCGCCTTCGCCACCACACCCCATGCTCGCTGCTGCTGGTATGTGTCGGTGATGGTGCCAGCGATTGTCTCGGCGGCGGTGGCCAGATCTAGAGCCTGTTGATGTTCGCCAGCGGCAGCCAGCACCTCTACTACCAAGCCCAGTGCATTCACCCGCCCCTGCGGGTGAGCAACGGCGTGTGCGATCTGTTCGGCCCGGATGCGATCACCGCCGGCCGCGACCGCCTTCGCCACCACACCCAGCGCAACAGCTTGCCACCAAGGGTCTGTAACGGTTTGGGCGATCAGCTCGGCCCGGCCATGGTCACCGGTGATAGCTACTGCCTCCGCTACCGCGCCCAGCGCAGCCGCCTGCCGCTCCGGCATGGCAATGGTGCCGGAGATCTGCATGGCTCTCTGGTGGTCACCAGTCGCGGCCACTGCCCGCACCACTAGGGCCAGCGCAATGGTCTGCAGTTCTGGGTCGCTGATGGCGTGGGCGAGTGCTTCAGCCCGGTTGGGCTGGCCAAGGGTGGCCCATACCGCGGGAAGGCCGCTGGGGATGTGGGCGTTCCGGGACTCGAGTTGACCGCGGTGGTGAGACAGCCTGCCCAGCGTGTACAGATCTGGTTCCGGACACTGCAGGAGCAAGTCCTGGCAAATTCTGATCTCGGTGAGGGCTGCGATGTCTCCGCCGGACAAATCGAGCATTCGGTTGTGGCGAGCAGGGTCGGTGGCCAGGGCAGCCAAGCGGTTGGTGTCGCCGGAGGAGGACAGCATGCGTGAATAGCCGGTTAGCAGGTATTCGGGGGTGTGCGGCGGCCACGACGGCTTGTCGCCCGTGGAGGCGCTGTAGCCCTTGGCCCAGGCGTGCAATCGGTTTCGGTAGCCAGCCAGGCGATCGGAGCCCAGGTAGTGGCAGGCAGCGTTGTGTAGTTCTTCATGGCCGAGCAAGTACACCTGCGATCTGTTGTCCGGCCTCCAGGCTGCAACGCGACGGTTGAACGTGCGTCCGGCCACGGTGTGCAGAATTCTCTCGATGTGCACGAGGTCCGCGTCGGTTAGCTCGCGCAGGTCCGGGCCGGTCAAGCCGCCCCGGGCGGCGGTGAGCAGACCCAGCAAATCCTGCTCAACAGGAGTGCCGTCAAGCAGGCGTACGAGTTCGGACTGGCTGAGCCGTTGCAGATCCCGGGCCTGTGGCGAGTCGCTGAGCATGCGGATGATGCCTGGAGTGCGCAGCGGATGCCAGTCAAGCACGTCGCAGGGGATCGGCGGGTTGGGCCGCCCGGCGACGATGATTCGCATCCCTGCCGGCGGGTGGCCAGGCAGCAGTCCAGCGATGCTGTGTGTTCCCGGTCCGGTGGTCACTCCGCGGTCTTCGTCCAATCCGTCAACGACCAACACCAGTCGGCCGCCTGCATGCTGACACGCCGCCGCAGCCTGAGCGAGAAGATCCAGCAGGGCTGCCTCCTGAGTCGCCTCATTCACGCCGGCTGGCAGATCCAGGTCGAGCAGCGCACACAGCTGCTCCGTCAACAGGGTGACAAATGCCCCACGGGTGTCCTGCGCGGCCAGCCGGGCGGTGATGAAGAATGACACCAGCCGCACCTGGCCAACGGCAAGCGAAGCAGGTGGATTGAGCACGAAGGTGGACAACAGCGCGGACTTGCCGGCCCATGGCCCGGCTCGCCACCACACGTACGAACCGCGTTGTTCCTCCAGGCAGAAAGCAGCCAGCTCAGCCAGTTCAGCGTCCCGGTCCACCAACTGGGGTGGGGCGATCCGTTCTACCTGTCGCAAGTATGTCGAGTGCACCGGCCGTGCCGTAGGAAGACTGCGGTGCTGGTGAATGGTCACCGCTACATTCCCGGCGACATGCCTGAAGCTGGGCCCGCCCCTCTCTTCATGGGGGTCATCAGATGCCGGACCGACCGGACCATTTGGCGGCTGAAGATCCTCGGTGTCGGCCATGCCACCGGATACTCCGGGTGCGGTCAGTGGCGCGACCGGCCCGGCTCGGGAGGGTCCGGCCGCTGCCCATCCGCGGCAACGCCGTCCAGACTCACCGTCCCGGCAACCTGGCCGAAAGCGATATTGATCCCGTCACCGCTGGCGCGGAGGTGCGAGTCCCCGGTGAACACCGTCGACCCTGCGCCGGCCACCACGGACACGCCGCCGTCCTGCTTGGCAGCCCCCAGCTCGGCCACCATCTCGGTGACCTCCTGAGCGAACTCGTCGTCCTCACGTGCTGCATCAGCGACCGCCGACTCAACTTGCTTACGGGTCAGGTCGCTGATCTGTCCATCATTGGCCGCGGTCTCCGCAGCAAGATGATCTAGGGCAGGATGGGCGCCGAGTTTGGCGGTCACTACCGTGTGCAGCCGGTCCAGCCCCGCGTCCAACACCGCATCAGTCTCGGCATCCAGACGGCCAGCCGCTCGGCGTGCCTTGCCTACCGCCCACGCGATCACATATCCAGCCACTACCCCGGCCTCGATCACCACGCGAACACCCCCCTACGTGTGGTCAGCAAGCAAATACATCCTGCCTACACTCAGAATCAGGCGAAGACATACGCGGGCTGACTTGCCTCCCAAATCATCGTATTGTCCGTCCGCGATGGGGGGACCCGCCAGAGACCTGCACGGGGCACCAAGGACACTGGGTCCGCGCTCCGAGCGACCAGAGCCGTGCACTGCTACTGGCCACTGAGCCTCCGCCAACTTGAAGTCGCTGGTCAAAGGGCTGGTGTGCCGGTCTGTCGGGGTGCTCACGCTGATCGTGGGCGGCAGTCTGTGGGGAAGACCGTCCGTCGTGACCGTCACGAAATTCTGGCCAGACCCGTTTTCAAAGATCGTCATCAGCGTGGCCTCCAAGGAGGTGAGCTTCTCGTTCGGCCGTCAGCCTGGTGGCCAGTTCACTCGGGCCGGTCGCGCTCAATGCCCAGAGGCTGCTGACCCGTCGGGCCCGCTGCCAGAGCCGATCGCCTGCATCCACAGGGGTGCGGAAAGGCACAACGGTGATGCCATGGGCGGCGAACGGCTGGTAGTCGAGGTAGCGCAGGCCGCCGGTGCCACACAGGTAGTAGTTGCTGCCGGTGGCCACGGCAAGGTCGGCCAGTCGCTCGGACCGGCTCTGGCGGGTCCGGATGGCACTGCTTTCCAGCACTTCACCATTCCAGCCGAGAGCGGTGAGCAGGGCGAGGGTCGATGTCCTCGCGAGGTCCGCCACACGGTCCGTGTTCTCGAACCGATCGAGGACCACGTCCAGGACCTCACTCACCGCAGGCCAGTAGCGGCTACGACCGTAGTACTGGCGAATGAGCAGGCTGACCGTTCGGCGAGACCGGCGCGGCTGGACGAGCAACGCCTGGTTGACGAGCGTCGGGCGTCCGTTGGGCAGGTGCGTGGGGAGCGTGAGCCACTGCTGCCTGCCCGGGTCGTCGAGAGCTGCGAGCCGGGTGCGCTGCTGGTAGTCCCGGCGCGCGAACTGAACATCGTCGAGGACGATCCACCGGTCGGCGGCGAACAGCTTGGCCAGCGTGGACAGCCGAGGAAACAGGTTCGGCTGGTGGATCGCGCACACCCCGCCGCTCGCCCCGAGTCGACGTGTGTCAGCTGTTGATGAGTCGGCTGTCGAAGCCGGCGCCCAGGAGGCGCTCGTAAGCGTCACGCACATCCCCCGGTACGTTCTGCTCGACGGCGAAGCCGAGCTTCGGGTACTCGATCACCCGTTGCAGGTCCCCGACGAGCATGTCGACGACGAGCTTTTCGTCGCCGATGGACTTGATGTAGTCGTCCAACTCCAGCGGCTCGGAGGCGCAGACCACCTCGGCCTCGGGCCACAGCTTGCGGCAGGTCGCGTACGAGCGGCGTTCCATGTACGGCTTGGAGATCAGCAGCAACGACTCCACCTCCACGCCCACCTCCGCCAGCAACTCCCGGGAGAAGGTGATGTTCTGGCCGGTGTTCGCCGCCTTCGACTCGACCATGATCGCCTCGTCCGGCACGCCCAGACTCAGCGCGTGCTCGCGGTAGTGGACGGCCTCGCCGCGCGGGAAGCGGGCGCGGGTGGTGGGGCTGTTTCCGCCGCTGAACACGACGACGGGGAAGAGGCCGGCGCGGTAGAGGTCGGCGGCTGTGGCGGCCACGCCCAGGTCGTGGCTGCCCAGGCCGATTGCCGCCGAGCAGGGCCGCTCCTCATGTCCCATCTGGTGGTAGTTCCAGATCAACGTCGCGTCGTGGAACTGCTCGTCGGTGATCTGACGCTGTTGGTGCTCCGGCACTGGCACTCCCTGACTCATCCCTGCTGGCCCTTTCGGATGCCCTCGATGCTGCGCAACTGGTGGCTCAGCCCAAACTGCTGGGCCACCTGTGCCGCCTGATCGAGGACGGACAGCCCATCATTCCGGGTCGCCGCATCCGACAGAAGGATGTGCCCGTACGCGGTGTCCAGCCGCACGCGCTGCATCGGGGAGTCGACCGTGCCGGTGGTGCGCGCGATGTCGATGTAGTGCAGGGCCTGCTTCAGGTCGCCGGCGCCGCGGTGGGCCAGGGCGAG
Source organism: Streptomyces sp. NPDC087263 (assembly GCF_044744645.1). Taxonomy (NCBI): domain Bacteria; kingdom Bacillati; phylum Actinomycetota; class Actinomycetes; order Kitasatosporales; family Streptomycetaceae; genus Streptomyces; species Streptomyces sp. NPDC087263. Next base: position 119,930 of record NZ_JBIUYT010000013.1, on the reverse strand, counting down.
CTTCTGGTGTGCCACGGACCAGTCCTCCGGCTCGCCGAGTTCCTCGAACTCGCGGGTGGCAGCAGCCATGACGTTGGTGGCGTACTCGTTGTTGCCCTCCTTGCTCAGAGCCGTGCCGATCCACAACCGGGCCCGGGCTCGGTCTCGTCGGCTGAGCCGCTGGTCGGCGGCGAGTTGCTCGTACCATCGGGCGGAGGCATCCAGCTGACCTGACATCTCCTGCACGACAGCGAGGGACAGCTCGATCTGGGCGACCCGGCGCGGGATGGCCAGCTCGGAGAACATGTCGCGCGCAGTCAGGTAGGACTGCCGGGCGGACAGCGGGCCGAGGATCGCGCCCTGGTCTCGTTGCACATCACCGAGCAGGACAAGCGAACGCCCATACAGATAAAGGCCCTTGTCATCCAGGCCGTGCGCGTCACGGCTCGCCAGCCAGCGGTTCAACAAGGTCGCGGCGAAGGGGAAGTCCTGGCGGCTGACGCAGACTACGGCGCGCTCGATGTCCTCGGTCCAGGTCTCGTAGTCCGCCGGCCTAGCGCTCTTCCGCTCGGGGAACAGCACCGCCTCGAACCGGGCATGGGCGGCAGCATCGGCACGAGCAAGCGCGGTGTCGAGGATCGCCTGGGTATCGGGCCGGGGCTGGGTTTCGACTCCCAGGCTCTCCCACTTGGCCACCGTACGCAGCGCGACACCCAGGTGCTCGGCGAAGGCCCGCATGCTCATTCGCAGAGCAACGCGCAGAGCGCTCGCTTCCCGGCCCGTCCACTGCTGCACGCTGACCACGGATTACCTCCCTCCGTCACGTATGGAAGCACTCTCGGTGACGACGTGGGGCGGGAAGTGCAACGGAAGTACAACAGCAGGTCATTTCAAGGCCCTTCACGCCGACCGACGCTGTGGACATGGACGATGAACTCATCACGGAACGCCGACGCGTCGCCTTCCCTCAGGTCTTCGGCTACCTGCGACACGTCACCGGCGGCCTGGTCCGCCATGCGGCGCTCGTCGACTGCCTCACCGATTACTGCCGTCGGCACGAACTGGCCCTCTGCGGCGTCTTCACCGACCGCGACGCCACGGTGGCCATCCGCTCCCCCGCCTTTGTCGGGCTGGTCGACACCCTCGAACTACCCGACACCTACGGCGCCGTGGTCCCCGCCCTCAGCCACCTCGGCCCCAGGAGCATCGGCAACGAACGGAAGCGACAGATAACAGCAACGGGCACCCGTCTGATCGTGGTCCGCTCCCTCAAGCCGATCACGGAGTCCGCACCTTCCCGCAGCACGAGCCCCAACCTCCAGCCGCAGGGGGACACATGATGTCCGTGCGCGACGCGCTGCGCAGCGCGCCCATGGTCAGCGACGTTCCCGGACTGCGTCTGCTGAAGGTCGGCAACGGCTGGGACCTCGTGCGCACCTCTGCCGAGACCGGCCTCCTGGCCCTGACCCACCTCCGCGGCACCGGTGCGTCGATCGGCCCGGTGCTCTACGACGGGCCCAACGAGCGCCTCTACTACGCCATCGCAACCGGCACCGCCGACTGCTGGGACGGCCTGCCGGTACGGCATCTCTCCACCAACTCCTGGCTCGTCGCGCCCGGCGTGGAGCGGCTCGACGACTGGTTCGGCGGCTGGTGCGAGCTACCGGACGACGACACCCTCACCGACTCAGAAGCCCTCCGCACCGCGCTCCAACACCCGTACGTCGCCTGTGCCCAAGAAGAAGCGCGCACTGACGCCGGTCTCTAGTGCCAGGGACGCCCCGTCAGACCCGGCAACACCTACTTCCCTCCGACCTGACCACAAGGGGACATCCATGACGCCCCACCTCGTCTCACCGAACACCGTCCTCGCCAACGCCCTTCTCCGCGCCGAGGACGTCCTGACGCCACGCATCCTGGCCGCTCCGCCCGAGCGGATCGTGCTCGTCGTCGGCACCCAGATCAACGGCGCCCCGCACATCGGCACCTCGCTCGTACAGTCGCTCGCCTTCGCCATGGCGGCCCGCCTGCGTGACCGCTTCGGCATCCCCACCGAGGTGCTCTTCAGCGCCCTCGACAACGCTCCGTACGAACTGGCTACAGACCCGGCCAGCGGCCACCGCTACCAACGCGCCTACGCCCAGGCCCTCGGCGACCAGGCTCTGACCGACCTCGTCGCCGCCCTGTACCAACCCCTGTTCACGGCTCTCTCCCGGCGGCTGGGCATCCCACACCGCGTCGAGACCTACACCCACCAGCAAGCCGGCGAACACTTCCGCCGCACCTGGCTGCGGCTACTGCCCCGGCTCGACGCCGCCCGCTGGTGGCTCGCCCCCTCCACCGGCACCCCACACGTGCGCATCCCCTGTCCGCACCCCGGCTGCGGCTGGTCCGAGAAACACGCGGAGCGCACGCGGGTACATCTCACCGACCGAGAAACGGCCACCGTCGCTGCCGTCTGCCTCCACCACGGCCCCTACCAGGTCACAATCACGCTCACCGCTGGCGCCTATCTCCACTTGGCCACCCTCTACCGCAACCTCGTCAAGGAACTCGCCCACACCAGCACGCGGGCGGGTGGAACCCTGCACGTCATGGTCAAGGGCGGCGACTGGGTCTTCGGCTCCCTCCTCGTCGACGAAGCCCTCCAAGCCGTCGGTCTGACCCGCGCCCAACTCCCCGCCCGCCTGTTCTGCCCGCAGATCGTCACCGACACCGGCGCGAAACTCTCCAAGTCCCTCATCCGCGAGGGCCACGTCCCCTTGCCCGAGGGCGCCGACGACTGGATGCTCGACACCCGACGATGGCCTGGCACCGGCTCCGAATATGCCGATCAACTGCTGGCTACCGCCGAAACGCTGCTGTCCGACCCCCGGCACTTCTTCCGCTCGTACTCCGCAGCCGAGATCGGCCGCCTGATCACCGCACCAGCCCCCAGGAGCCTTCCCTCCCCATGAGCAACACCATCCCGCGCGTCCGCGAACTCAACCTCTACCGCCAGTACTTCGACCTCGTCGCCGCCGGCACCAAGACCATCGAGGTACGGGTCAAATACCCACACCTCGCCGACCTGGCGGCCGGTGACGTCATCCGGTTCCGCATCAAGGGCACGGACGAGACCTGCGAGGTCGAGGTCAGGCGCGTGACTGAGTACCCCGACTTCGGCACCCTGCTCGACGGCGAAGGCCCCTCGAACGTCAACCCCACGGCCACCCGCGACGAGCAGCTCGCCAACATCCGGGCCATCTACCCACCGGATAAGGAAGCCCTCGGCGCCCTGGCCATCCAGATGGAGGTCCGCAGTTGACCCCACACCCGAGGTTCATGCAGTAAGGCCGCCGCTACTACGCGCACGCTGTTCGCTGCGGCAGGTGCCGTCCTCGGCTAGCCCACACTCGTCACCTCCATCGGCACCGAGTTCATCCCCGTGAGCCGGCCGCCCATGACAGAACCATTCGCATGGACCAGGACCACGCTGACGATGGTGCGCTTGTTCCCAGTCCTGTTGGTCGTCTGGCCACCGCGCTCCGCAACGGCTCACGTCATCAGGTAGAGAACTCACGAGTGGCTCGCGCGATTATTCCGTTTTAGCGTGAAATACATCGCTTCGATTGCAAGGGTGATGTCAGTGCCGTAGGGAAGAATCCCCTGTGGGGAGGGAAACTCATGACTGACGAGCACAACGCATCTGACCAGCACATACCTGCGCCGGGTGGCTGCCGTTGGTGCGGGCTTGAGGCACGGGAGCATGCCCAGCGATGGAAGCCGCCAGTGGGCTGGCACAAGTGGGAACCGCCGACGTCCGAGCAGCGCAAGGAGCGCATGCTGGCACGGCGGCGGCGCCGTCGTGGCACCGACGAGACCAGGCCGACGCTGCGCAGCGTTACCCTGCGGCCAGCTTTCTGAGCTCACCGAAGACCTCCCGCAGCTGCGCGGGTACTTGATCAGGGCTGGTGAGCGTGCTCACCAGCCCGAACATCATGTCGGGCTTGCCGCTGGGTCCGTTCGGACTGCAGGTCCGGAGCATGTTCAGCACTTCCTTGCTGAACTTCTTGCCGGGGCGTTGAACGGTGAAGTCGGTCGCGGTCCACGGTTCGCCCTTCGGCCAGAGGTCGTTGGCGACCGCAGCCCACAGGTCGTCCGGGAACAGCTCTTCCAGCTCGTTGAAGGAGTCCGGTTCGCCCACAAAGCGGACAACATCGTCGACGGCATTGCCGAAGAACTGCTGGAGGCGGGCCTCCTTGAAGAGCCCCTTGGGCAGGGTACGGCTGTCGGCGTCCACCATGAGCATCACGGTTCGGCCGTGCTCGACCAAGTAGTGGGCGAGGTGCAGCGCCCCCTCGTTGTTGAAGCACGCCCACAGTGCGATGCCGGCCGACTGCAGGGACTGCTCCTCGGACAGTCGGAACAGAGTGGGAATCACCCGCTGTTCGGTGTCGCCCTCGACAGCCAGGAAGCAACGCTCGTGCAGGAGCACGGAGTTACGCAGGCCCACCGCAGCAGCGATCCGCCCCAGGTGGCCGTCGATCTCGTTATGAGTGTCGGCGCCCAACCGCTCTACCAGTGTCCGGCCGTCCTCCAGCCGCAGATGCACGACGTCGGCGATGTCCACACCGTCGATCAGGTTCATGGAGTGGGTGGCGACGATGACGTTCACATGGGGCAGCGCACTCTGGTCACGGATGAGCTGCATGATCTTGCGCTGATGGCCGTAGTCGAGATGTGTGTCCGGCTCGTCGTAGATCACGATCGTCTGTACCGGCGGCGGGGCGTCTTCGACAACCTCGGGCTCGGCGGAAGGATCGACGTCGCCGAGCTCCTCGCGTGTGAGGAGCCGACTGTTCCACTCCCAGATGGCAAGGGAGATACGGCGCGCGCTGCCCAGTCCGGAACGTGACAGGCCGACAGCTTCACCCTTCGTACGGGCAATCCGAAGGGGTGCGCCCCGAAGGCCGTGGGAGAAGGAGACCTCGGGCTCGACGTACACCTCGGTGAGGTCGTCGCAGCGGCTCTGAATGTGCTCGCACAGAGACTGCGCGTCGTCCTGGAGCCGCTCCCTGATCCCGTCCTCGATCGACTGCAGGCGACCCTGAAGAGTGGGATCTGCCATATGAGCCTGATAGCGCCCCATCAGCGCCGTCCTGACGGCACCATCCGGGTCGGCCGACTTCCCGTCGAACGGCATCAGCCGGGGCAGGCGTCGCTCCATCTCCTTCGGAGCCGGCACCCAGTCCGACGTCGTCGAGGCGTGCGCCATACCGTACTTGCGCAGCTCAGGCTCGATATCGAGACGTTTGATGGAGGCCAGCTCTGGAAGCAATTCCTTGGCCAGGGCCCGGACCTCGGCGAGAGACAACCGGGAAGGATCGCGCAGTCGTTCATCATCGGCAAGCGGCGCCCAGCACTCCAGCACGGGAGTCTCGTCGGCTGCAGCGCGTCGGCGTACACGCAGCTTCTTCACGGGGAGCACGAACGTCTCCTGCTCCCAAGGGTCGAGCGTGAACAGTCCCTCCACCCAGGTGGTCGAGCACCGGGAGAAAGGTGTCGCCCCAATTTCCTCCGCGGACGAGCCGAGCTCGTACGTGCGGTCGTCCTCGGCCAACTGCTCCTTGCCCACGAGGAAAGTCAGCGCGGCAAGTACTGCGCTCTTACCGCCGTCGTTCTGGCCGGCGAGGATGGTCGGCGTACTGATCGGGATCGCGCGGACGTCCTTGAGGGACCGGAATCCACACACGGTGAAGCTGTGCAGGTGCACCGTTCTCTGCCGCTCCATTCCCTGGCGTCTGGGGACGGCCGCAATCTGACGCGGTGCCTCACCTCAGACATTGACCTGGGCACCAGACGACCCAGGCGCATCATCATATGTCCGTGGAGATGGCTTATTGATGCCGTGAACAGATCTGACCGAATCGAACCGATCTAGATGGATCCTGTTCGATTTTTTCCCAGCCGACCCTGTCCGCCGGACACGTTGTCGAGTGCCCGACCGCAAGCTGGATGGGGTCTGGTACACAATCGGGTGCCGCCTGACCCCTATCGAATTCGAGATCGTCATGACCACGCCGGCCCTCCAGGCCGCGTGACCGAACCTGTCACCCAAACCTGCAGTAGGCCCTACTCCGTTGGCTCACCCGAAGCGCAACAACGGGTCGGTGCGTAGCCCGGTCCGGGCTACACACCGTGCAGCCCAGCGCCGCGGAGGCGGTTACCCGGCCGTGCGGGTCGGGACGGCCAATTCAACGTGAAACGGAGCGCCAGAGCAGTACTACCGCTCCGCATAGCGCAGGAACTGCCAGCCCAGTACGGCCAAGGCAAGTGTCTGCGCGAGGGAGACGATCACGAGTAGAGGCTGGGCGGCGGAAGAGCACCAGAATGCGGTTACGCAGATCATCGGCAAGGCCAAGTAAGTGAACAGATCCACAGCAGCCTGTAGTCGCTTGCGCGTGGTGCGACTCTCATCGTCACGGTGATAGATCTCCCAGCCGAACACTGCGCCATGGGCGCCGCTGAGCTCGGCAAGCCGCGGCCCCAACTGGTCGCGGATATAGCAGCCGACGGCCGAGATTTTCTCGTCGTTAACCAGATAGGTCCAGCCCAGGACCAGGCAGATCACGGGGACGGCGAGCAGCAGCTGATCCTGCCTGCTCTGGACGGCGATCGCCAGGACTGCGGTGGACGCGGCGAGCGTGAAGTAGAGCAGGTTGTCACGGAATCCTATCCGGGTTTTCTGCTCCTCCTTTATGCGGTCGTATTCGGCCAACAGCAGTCTGCTCTCGGTGACGTCTTCTGTGGCAGTCACGGCCATTCCTAAGCTCGGATCCCGGCTGAGCTGATGAGTGGGCGGGCAGGGCTCCGGCGCTCCGGCCCCCTGCCCGTCCTGAAGGCCCGGAAGGCTCAGTCGGCAGCCCGGAAAGACGGCAGGTTGTTGGGATTGTTTCGTTCGATCCAAACTTTTCCGTCCGCCGCGATTCCTTCAAGGAGACGGAAGGTGTGGATGAAACCAGCCGAATTGAGGTTGATTTCCGCGATTTCTTGAGAATTTTCGTCCGGAGCCAGTTGATGGGTGTCGGCGTCTTTGACACGAATGTTCCTGGCCGGCCCGTTGGTGAGGACGAGCTCCAGGTCGTAGCCGATATGGGCACGTTCCGTGACCTGCACGGAGGACAACGCGTCGAACCGATAGTTGCTTCGCTGTTCGTTCCCACGTTTTGCGTCAGCAAAATCGAATTCCGTGCTGATTTCACGAACGCCCTCCTGTGTGACCAGGAAAAGACGGAAACTGTAGCGCGAGTATCGCCAAGGACCGCCCTTCACACGCCCTCGCTTGTAGGGACGTGCAGGTGTCATCAGGATGGTGTGGGTGATCAGATCGCGCCAGGTGAGCTGATAGTGGCGGAGTGCTTCGTCGACGAACAGCGTCTTGTCACAGGTGAGCCAGGTCTCCATTTCCAGCTCACTGGGCCGTGTGGCGTCCAGGAACGACTTCCAGTTCTGGTACGCGATTTGCCGCGCGGTCAGCCGCTCTTCATATTCCTGGGTTTTCTCGACCAGTCGGTGCTCTTCACTCCGGACCGCCAGCCACGAGGACGCAGCCGCGCGTCCGGACCAGACCGCACCGCCCAAGGCCAGGATGGCCAGCGGCAGCTGCGACCCGCTGGCACCTGAGGCCACTGTTCCGAGCAGGGCCAGAGTCGTGATGCCGAGAGGGATGAGGGCGACCACGCACAGCGCCTTCGCCAGCGCGTAGTTCTGGTGGCGCTGATCGAACAGTGTCCCTTTATTGTGGCGGTCTCGGGCATCCTCAGCGAGATAGCGGATCAGCCAGTTGACCCGGTCCACGCTGACTCGGCTCTCGCGGTAGAGGAGCGCGATCTCGGCGACGAGCCTGTTGCGAATGTGGACGGTATGACCGAGCCATTCGTGCGGGGCGAATCCGTGAGGCGCGCGGGTACTGAAGTAGTGGTCGAACGAATGACGGACGCGGTTGGTGAACCCGTCGCCGGTAGAGGCAGGATCGCCCGTGTGCGGGACGTGGGACTCATGGTTCTCGGCCTTCAGCTGATGTTCCTGGTACCACCATCGACGACCGAAGTGAGCTGCGGTCAGGCCCGCACCGAGCGCCACCAGTAACTCGATGACAGCCGCAGCCGGATCCGCGACGAGCGCCAAGATCCAGAGGAATGCGGTGACGACGACGAACAGGCCGACTCGGACTGGGAGAGCTGCCTGGGCAGCAGCAGCGGTGCTCGGACGGGGCAGCAGGGCCCGTGGCCCGATGGGGTCGGGTTCGAAATAAGCCCAGACCCGTTGGACCCGACCGTTGCCGAAGCGAGCCGTCTCGGCCCCCTCCCGGTTCTCGACCCACAGGCTGTCCTTCAGCCCTCCGGTGAGTACGAGGTCGAAGTGGCGGAGAATCGCGTCACGCTGGCGAGGTGACAGGGCTCGCAACCGCTCCAGTACGCGTCCTGTTTCGCCGTCCGCGGTGCTGAGCATCGCCAGCAGTTCGAAAGCGACGCGCAGAGCGTCTTTCCACTCTCCCTCGGCGTAGGTCCGTAGCCCGGAGGCATGGTGCAGCCGCTGAAGTTCTTCAGTGTTGAGGTCGTGGTAGGCGCGTGCACTGAGCATGGCAAGCACCCAATAGAAACGGACCTCCGCGTTGTCGTGTCCGTGGGCGATCGCGTCACTGATCATGTCGCGAGCACGACTGGGGACGCCATCCTCCAGGAACCGCACACCGACCTTGTACTTTTCCTGAGGCGATGCATCCGGATTGACGAAATAGACGTTGGAGTTGTGTACGGTCTCAGCCTGAATTCCGACTGTGGAGTCGTATGCGGCCGAATTGTGCGTGACACTACTGCCGTCGTTCATGACAAGTTACCCGCCGCAACAACCAGTGGTGCCAGCCTGGCCACCAACTCGGGAATCTCTGCGTTCAGACCGCGTAACCTCTTGAGTGCCATGGTCGCCCTCTTGAATGATTCGGGAGTTTCCTCCCTTGCCGCCCGGCGGGCAGAGCCCAGCTCGGCCAGTGCCTCTCGGTAGGTGTCGTCGTCGAGGGCGCCCTCGACGTGGTGACGCTTCAGGTGCTCACGGAAACCGTCCAGTTCCGCCACCAGGTCCGCCGGCCTGGTCACCTTCGGGTCCGCGTTCAAGTAGACGCTGCTCTCCTTGACTGAGCCGGCCATGATGCCAACGGTGCTGTTATGGGCGGTGTTGCTGACGTGCTCATTGAGTCCGTCGGCCGTATGGGCCCTGTCTGCCTGGGACATTGCGATCTGCTCCTGTTCTCCCACCAGCTCCACGGCCAGCCGTGTGGCGAATGCCGCCGCGTTCGCCGCAGCCCGTGGTTGCCAGTTACGGTCCTCCGCGCTGCTCTTCGTACCGTCCGCTCGGTCGCTGATTCCACGGATGATGGCCACCGGTGCCCCGTTGAGATGACCGGCCTGCGCCACACCGGCAGCCTCCATCTCGATCGCGAGCGCGTCGTTGTAGTGCTGCCGGATCCACCGCGCCTGGGCCGAGATCTTCGAGTTCTGTACGACCTCGCCAGCGGCGATCGCACCGAATCGCACCTGCGGCGCGCGCTCATGACCAGGCGTGTCGTCAGCCCAGTCGTTCACCCGAGCCAGATGCGAGCCGAGCTGGCTGATACCGTGCGGCGCCTCCCACACCCGGGGACGGGCCTTGAGTCCGTCGTCTTCGCTGGTCCCGCCGTGGTAGGCGTACACGTGTGTCGCCATCACCACGTCGCCCAGTCTGGCCGTGTCCCACAGGGCACCGGCGACGCCGACAAACAACACAGCCACCGGCGAGAACTCCTGTATCGCGCGCTCAGCGATCACCGCAGCGGAATGATTCCCCTTGCTCGTCAGACCGAGCGCGATACGACATGAAGCGCCCTGCACGGTTCCCACCTCGAACCGCGTCCCACGCTCATGACGGTGCACCTGTGGACCAGTCAGTTTCTGGCGCACGGCCTGGTACTCGAGATTGAGGGCGGTGAGGATCACCACCAGGTCTTTCGACATTTATTCCCCTTCCTCTCCCATGTCCTCTTCCGTCGTGGACGGCACAGGTCGAATCAGCGGTGGGAACAGCACTGTTTTCGGCCCGGCCCGGTACAGCCGCGCAGGCCGTCCTCCCGTGGTCCTACGCCCCGAGCCGTCGGCGATGATAAATCCCTTTACGGCCTGGATTTTCCGGTAGAAATTACGGGTGTCGAGTTCGGTGCCCCAAACCGCCTCGTACACCTGCTGCAACTCGGCTATGGTGAAAAGCTCTCCACAGAATGCTGTGGCCAGCGCCGAGAATTCGAGCTTGGTACGCGCGCGTTCGATTCCGTCCGTCACGATCCGGCGGTGATCGAAGGCCAGTTCCACCTCGCCGGACAGGACGGCTTCCGCGGGAACCCACGCAGCATCCATGGCATCCGTTCCCGCGACTGGCTCGGGGAGTCCCGGCGCGATCGCCAAGTGGGCCACGGAAACGACTCGGCCCCGTGGATCACGGCCTGCGTCCCCGTAGGTGGCCAACTGTTCAAGATGCACCCATCCGGCGAGCAAAGCGGTTTCCTCACTCAACTCACGGTGGGCGGCGTCCAGGATCTCCTCACCAGCGTGATTGAGGAATCCGCCAGGCAGAGCCAGCATGCCCCGAAAAGGATCTTCGCCCCGCTCCACGAGCAGGACACACAATCGCCCCTCACGCAGCGTCAGGATCACGAGATCGACCGTCAGCAGCACGGGCGGGGGTGACCACACATCAACTTGCATGCCGCTTACGGTACTTCGGTTCCTGTCACTTTAACAAGAAGGGTGCCGCGGAGGCCGCTGATGCTGTACGGCGGAGACGCTCCGAGCGGTCAACTCGTCGTCCGCTCCGCAGCCAGGCGTGGGCCGATCGCGGCCTGCTGGTTCGGTGTTGCCTCGAAGCGGCTCGGGAACGAGCACTCCCGTTCCAGGAAGGTGCGGAGGGCTACCTGGGCTGGCGGTCGGACGAACGGGGGGTGCGTCCACGTCGGCGAGGCAGACGAAGTCGATGTCCTGCCGCCAGGCGGAACAGGCGACGGCGCCTGTCTGGAGTGCCCAGTTGCACGTTGCGAAAGCAGCAGCCGGGCAGGGAGGGTGATAGTGGTGGCGGCGTGCTGTTGGGCGTTGTCCAGAAGGTCGACGAACAGCTCAGCGGTTGACCAGGTAGAGAATGACGGCTGCGCCGATTCCGAGGCCCCAGAAGAACGCGACGGCTCGCGCCCGGTGATCGGGAAGGATCCTCGGTGGAGGTGGGGTCACCGTGGCCTCGATCCGCTGAGCCACGCCACTCAGCGCGGTCCCTATCTCCTCGATCCGGCCAAGAGGCTTGCCCCGTTCTGCAATCTGTCTACGTCTCTGACCAGTTGGTCGAGGGAACTCAGGCTGCCTTCAAGTCGCACGACCAAACCGCTGAGGTCGTCGCGGCTTGGCGAGCTGACAGCGCCCTCAAGGCGACGGACGATCCTGTTGAACTCGTCGAGGTCAAGTTGCCTCGATGCCCTATCGAGCGTCTCTGCGGCATGGGACACCTGGCCTGCGACATCCTCGTTGATGCTGTAACTAGCACGCGTGAGCAACCCAGCGACATCCTCGTTGATGCGCTGGGAAGCCTGCCAGAGAGTGTGCGCGACGTCTTCGTTGATGCTGCGCGCCGCCAGCGCGAGCAAGCTCGCGACTTCAGGGGAGATCAGCCCATCGTCCAGAGCCTCTTCAAGCAACTGGACTAGGACAGGGGAGTCTTTTGAAATCTTCCTGAGCAGCGCTTTGGTCTTCGCGTCGACCGCCTCGATGCGAATCTCGCCGTGGTTGTCACCACCGACAAAGGCACCGTCTCCGTGGTTGTCGCCGCCGATGAAAGTGCCGCGCCCGTGGTTGTGCTGAGATCCGATGTGGACCGTCTTCGTACCGGAAGGCGCGGAAGAGCGAAGTTCCTCAATGTCCGCTCGGGCTTCGGGGTGCATGGTGAGGAAGGCGGTCAACATGCTGATCCATTGGGCAGTGACCTCGGCCTCGGTAGTCCGCCGCTGCGCCAGGGCCTCAGCGTGCTCTTCAAGCGCACGCAACGCATTCGATTCTTCCTGCGCGGTCCCGCGCTGGAAGATCGCAGAGATCCGGGTTCGTAGGGTGTCGATCCGACCTTGAAGCAGGTAGGCGAGAACGTTGCCGGCTGCGCCGGTGGAGATGGCTATGGCTGCTGCGTCAAGCACGTGGAAGACCCCCGAGATAGATGCCGAGCATGGTGCTACGCGCGTCCGTGACGGATAGATGGTCCCTCGTAAGAGACTTCAAGCGTCGATGGTCTCTAGTAACCCATCACTGTTTCCTGATAGTTGACTGGAAAGCACGACCTGAACGGCGGAATCCGTACGGATGGACCACGAGCCACGCCCCGCCGCAGCAACTCCCAATCCATGTTCGGGTCGTGTCTCCCGGGTCTGCTGCAAGTTCGGGTGACAGGTTGACCTGGTACTTCCAGCCGATCAACGAGCTTGACGCCGGATCACCTGAAGCCTTCGAGCTGGTGAGTGTCACCATAGATGGCAAGTCGCGCCCGATCCGCCGGAGTAGCCGGAAGGACGGCCAGCTCTTCAGCGTGAGCCTCGGTGACGAGGTGGAACGAGGCAAACAGGTGTCGCTGGCGTACACCTACCGCGCCTTGGTCCAGCAATGCGGACACGTACTGCACCTGGATCTCGCTCAACCGACCAGGGACTTCACGGCTGAACTTTGGTACGGCGATTGCGGTATCCGGCGTATGAACGTTCTGGACTACCTGCCTGGGCCTCGACAGCCGCGTGTGGCTGAACTGGCCGCAACCGACCCATCACCAAGCGTTCAGGTGGCATATCCGGGCTGGACGTTTCCCAAGGGAGGCGTGGTCTTCGTGTGGGTGTTGGAGCGGGAGATACGCACGGTCGCCGATCGACAGAAGTGATCACAGTCGGTCAAGAAGGAGGGTGGTCTACTCCTTTTGTCTGCCCACGGTTTGACGGAGCGTGAGGGATTGTCAGTCTGCGCGGCTACTGTGTGTAGAGCGACCGAAGGTGCAGACGTGCAGCGCCTGTTCCTTCGGGTAGCGACTTTCGTGCGTCGTTTGCCGAAGCCCTGAAAGGGGTTCACATGGCCTACCGCAACAAGACCTACGTCGCCTTCGCCAGCGAAGACATCCGTTCGTACTACCTGATGAAGGCGTGGCGCGAGAACGAGCACATCGAGTTCGATTTCTTCGACGCGCATGACATCAATACGGCGCTGGACACGAGCCAGCCGGAAACGATCCGTCGCCGCCTTGGTGAGCGGCTCTCAAATACGAAGCAGACGGTCGTGCTTTTGAGCAGCACCACCAAACCGAAGGCTGGCAGGTCGTCAAGCTTCCTCTACTACGAGATTGAGGCGATCAAGCGGCGCAATCTGTCGGTGGTCTTTGTGAATCTGAATCAGTCTCGGACGGTCGAATCTTCTATGATTCCGACTACGCTGAAAGACCACTACTCGATGAACGTATCTTTCCAGCCTGCAATTATTAAATACGCCCTAGATGACTACGTAGAAAGGTTCAACAAGAACTTGACTGCCGCCAATCCCCTTACGGGGCCTTACCAATACAAGACGCACGTCTACAAGGACCTTGGACTGTAAGTAGTGCGCCACAGCCTGAGGTTGCTGTTTGGCACCCAACGCGGGTATTTGCTCCTCTCTCGAAACGCGTTGGGTGCCTTCGGTCTGGCATCCGGTCTCCTTCAAGTGGCGCTGGCCCTGTGGGCAAGCATTAAGCTGACGAGCCATGACCGGTGGGTGCTGCTGCTTTCTTTGCTGGGATTCTCGATCCTGTTTGGGCTTATCCGTGCGTGGCCGCGACGTGTGGCAAGTCGGGATTTCGACAGCCCGGACATCAAAGTGCGGGTTATTGTCGGAGATCTCTTCGAACAGCAAACCCATCTGGTGATTGGATTCAATGACCTCTTCGACACCGACACGACAAACAACGTGGTGATCAATCAGGCAAGTGTTCAAGGCCAGTTCCAGGACAAAATCTACGGAAATGACCTGGTGCGACTTGATGCCGAGCTTACGACAGCTCTCGCGTCGCAGCTTGTCACGGAGGCAGAGGACATCTCGGCCAAATCTGTCGGTAAGCGCGATCGCTATCCAATTGGTACCGTTGCCGTACTCGGCAATCCTGCTCGGCATTTTTTCTGCGTTGCTTATTCAAAAATGGGGAACAACCTCATCGCTAGCTCGAACGTGGACTTCTTGTGGCAGAGTCTTGGTGCCGTGTGGGATTCGGTTTACGTGCGGGGGCAGCGGAAGGAGATTTCAATCCCCATAGTTGGATCCGAGTTGGCGCGAGTGGCCTGCCTGAACCGGGAGAGTCTGCTCAAGATGATTTTGCTGTCGTTTGTTGCTCGCTCGCGGCAAAGCGTGGTCTGCAAGCAACTCACTATCGTCATCCATCCCAAGGACTACTACCATATCAACATGCTAGAAGTGGAGGCGTTCCTTCGGACACTATAGTGTCCATTTTCCTACCAGTGTGAGCACCGCGGCGATGCGAGTGGCCTATCATTCGAGTCGGGAGTGTGGAAGATAATGCAACGAACCCCTGTTAGTTCATCCAATCTGGCGTCGGTGGGGTACGAGCCATCTACTGGCGTACTTGAAATCCAGTTCAGGAGTAGGTCGATTTACCAGTACTTCAATGTTCCTACTTCCGCGTATCAGGGTCTGATGGCGGCTCGGAGTAAGGGTAGTTATCATGCTCGCTTCATCTTGGGCAAATACCGATACAAGAGGCTGGCGTAAGACTGTTTGCCTAGGATTTAGGCTGAACCTTCCCTCGCTGGTCGCTCCGAGCACTACTTGTCGGGTTGGTGTTGCTGGATGCTCCCGCTCCTATTGCTTGCTGGCCCAAGATGCCCACACTGGCAGCCCGCCGCTCCTGGAGCCGTTTCTCTTGAGCGTCTAACTCGGCCATGGCTTTCTGTTGGGCGGCCCTCGTCGGTGAGTGTCTTTGCAGCCCAGTCGTTGAGTGCTTCCACGCCCACATAGTTCACACTGTGCCTGGTTATACCCCGTAGGCCCTCGATCTGCTCACGCAGTGTGGGGTCAATGCGTACGGCGAACACCACGACCTTGCGTTCTTTTTCTTGTGGGACCTACAGCTAAATATCTGATTGCTGTTCGCCCATTGCGAGCTCCTTCCGTTTAGTGGTTGGTAATTTCAGTTATACGGCACTTGCCGTAAGATTTGCGCTATGCCAGAAGAAAATGAATGCCCCACTCGCCGACCATGGGCGAGTGGGGCATTCGCGACGCGTGGTTTTTGGTCAGCCCCGCTTGTGTAGGTCGCGCATCTGCACACCGGCCCGCTTGAGCTTATTGCTAACCGTACTGGCGCAGACATCGAGTTCCTTACCGATCTGTCGTGCGCTCCAGCGTCACCCCCGTCTCGGTTCTCCAGACCGAGTACTCGCTCTTCGAGCGCGACGTGGAGGAGAAGATCCTGCCTGTGGTAGGGGAGCTGGGCATCGGCTTCGTGCCCTACTCACCCCTCGGCCGCGGCTTCCTCACCAGCGCGGTCAAGCCCGGCCACGAGTACGCCGAGGACGACATGCGCCGCTGGGACGAGCGGTGGCAGGGCGAAAACTACGACTACAACCTGCGCGCCACCGAGTAGTTGAAGAACCTTGCCGCCGCCAAGGGCATCACCGTCGCCCAACTGGCCCTCGCCTGGCTGCTGGCCCAGGGCGACGACATCGTCTCCATCCCCGGCGCCCGCCGCGCGGACCGGCTCGAGGAGAACGCCGGCGCCGCCGACGTGGAACTCACCGCGGCCGACCGCCAGCGCATCGTCGAGATCTTGCCCCACGGCTCCGCCGGCGGCCGCTACCCCGCCACATACGTGCCCACTGACTGGTGACATGCCGTGCCGGGCGCTCCGTATGCGGTGCGGCACAGGTGACGGGGGGCCTCCGCAAAGGGAACGGCGAACACCAGTTCAGCGGACCACAGCCTGAGTCTGCGAGGGCACATCCAGGGCACATGAGCCTGGGAAACGGCGTCGACCAGTGAGAACTACGGAGAGGAGTTTCCCCTGGTCGGCACACATCTCACCAAGAAACCCCAGGTCACCACCCCGCCGCTCCCATTCGCTGCACGAGTGGCAGGACTTCAGCCATCGGCTGCATGAGGCGGGGCATCAGCCGTACTGCTTGGTGTGGCCCTGACCTGGGGTTTCGTTGGTAGCGGGCGAGGTCTTCGGGCCTCGCCCTTTTGCGTGGCGGGGAGGGGCCGTCAGGCGGCCAGGGCACATTGAGGGCACATTGGTTTTGCTGGGGGCACTGATGTGCCCTGGATGCCGGGCCGGTCGCCCTCGTCTTCCGCCTCGGCTTCTTCCGTGATGGCGTCGTCGATCCCTTTGCGGGTGCGGGTCTCGCTGGACGGCAGCAGGTGCGTGTACGTCCGCAGCGTGAAGCCCGGGTCCGAGTGGCCGAGCTACTCGGAGAGCGCCTTGATGCTCTCCCCCGCGTCCAGGAGCACGGAGGCGTAGGCGTGCCGGAGGGCGTGCATGCCGTCTTCCGGGGCCGCCTGGAGATACCTCGCACCGCGCTCGCGGAGGGATCACGCCGGCGGCGGCCAGGGCGAGCTTCCAGGCGCCCATGGTGAAGACGCTGCGGTTGTAGGCCCGGCTCTTCTCATCGACGAAGAGGAGGCGGAAGGTCTTCGGTTCGCCGTCCGGCTTCGCCCAGGGCAGGGCGACGGCGACGGGCGGGAACTCCTTCATGTGGGCCTTGAGGGCGGCGGCCACGTCGAAGACTCCGACGCCACGCTGCTCGACGCCGCCCTGCGCGAGCCGGCCGAGGAGACCGGCATCGACCCCGGCCGCGTGTGGTTCGTCAGCGGCATCCCACTGGATATCGACGTACACCCCATTCCTGTCAACCCAGCCAAGGGCGAGGACGCGCACCAGCACTTCGACTTCCGGTTCCTTCTCCGGACCGACAGCACGGACATCGAGCTGCAGGAGGAGGAAGTCACCGACTACACATGGCAGTTCGCCGACACACTGACAGCCGAACCTCTGCGCAGCAGGGTGCTGGACGCCGTCGAGCAGGACATCTGAGGAGACGGCTGAAAGGCGATCAGTCCAGTGCGTCGAGAGCGGCGATGATGGCGGCCGGCTCCGCCCGGGTGGTGTAGTCGCTGTTGACGAAGGCCCAACGGATCACGCCGTCGCGGTCGATGACGTACGTGGCGGGCAGCGGGAGCGTGCGCGGGTGGCCGTCGTTGACGCGCTGGAGGTCGAAGCCGAGCTTGTCGTAGACGGCGGCGAGGTCGCCGGGAAGGTCGAAGGCGAGGCCGTACTGCTTGGCGGTGTCGGAGCCGATGTCGCTGAGGACGTCGAAGGCGAGGTCGTGCTTCTCGGCGAGGGAGAGGGACTCGTCGGGGATCTGCGGGGAGACGGCCACCAAGCGGGCGCCACGCGCGGCAATGGCGTCATGGTGCTGCTGGAGAGAGCGCAGGGCGATGTTGCAGTACGGACACCAGGCGCCACGGTAGAAGGTCAGCACGACCGGGCCGTCGGCGAGGAGGTCCTCCAGGGCCAGGCTCTGTCCCGTCGTGGAGGGGAGGCTGAAGCGCGGGGCCTGCGCGCCGACGGTCAGGACGCGGTCGGCCTGGCCGGAGTCGGCGAGTTCCTGACTGGCCCGCTGCATGATCTCCCGGATCTCGGCGGGGATCTGCTGCTGGCGGGCTTCGTAGAAGGTGCGCAGTTCGGCGTTGAGGGTGGTCATGGTGCTTCTTCCTCCTGGCTGACGGCTGGAGCGGGACCGGATGCGGCTCGGGGCCCTGGCGGCACCGATGGCAAATCTTGAAATGACCGTTCCAAGATAAGCCCATACGTGGCCCCGCGCCAGCCGTGCGGGGGTGCGAACGAATCAGAGGGTGGTGAACGGATGGTGGTCAGCCAGGGCGAGGGCCTTGATGAAGCCGCCGAGGCGGACCGCGCGACGGGCGAGGAAGCGGCGGAGTCGGGGCGTGTGGGACCCGTACGCGGCCGCCCACAGGGCTGGTATGCGATTCATGAGGGCATGGTCACGGCGCGCGGTGGCCTTCGGGCGGATCGTGGACGATGCTGGACGCCGCTGCGCAGGTGGGCAGCCCGCTCCGCTCTGTACCCGTCAGCGCCTTTGCGGCGCGGTGAACGGGGAGTATCTTGGAATCCCTATTTCAAGATGGCGGGGTGAAACATGCCGGACATCAAGCACTTCGATCCGGACGCCACCCTGGAGACCGTGGTGCGGCTGTTCTGGCGGCAGGGCGTAGCCTCGACCGGTATCCAGGACGTGGTGACCGCGACCGGGCTCAACCGCTCCAGCCTGTACGGCACGTTCGGCGGCAAGCAGGAGCTCTACCTCGCCGCGCTGCACCGCTACCTGGAGCAGCGGTCCCAGCCGATGTTCCGGCGTCTGGCGGAGGACGAGCGGGGGCTGCCGGCCGTCTCCGAGTTCTTCGGCGGGCTGATCGATGCTCGTTGCTCGGGTGAGTACGCCCGCTGGGGCTGCATGGTCTCCAACGCGCACGCCGGGGCCGAGAACAGCGAGCCGGACGTGCGCGCCGTGCTGGACCAGCACCACCAGGAGTTGCGCGACGCGCTGTACGCGGCGCTCGTCACCGCCGAGCACCAGGGCCAGCTCGCCCCCGGCGCCGAAGCCGGAGCTTCCGCCGATCTGCTGGCGCTGCTCGCCTACGGCGTCAACCTGCGCTCCCGTGCCGGTGCCGACGCCGCGACACTACAGAAGACAGTGACCGCCGCCCTGCGCTCGATCTCCGGCCGGGGGGCGGCGTAGACGTGCGTGGATCCGGCTCTCAACTGGGGTGGGGAGCAGGCGAAGTGCCCGGACGGAGGGTGGGAGCTGCTTTCGCTTCTGCCGCATCCGCCGTGTAGTCCTCGGGGGACGTGACGTCTATGCCCTCGGGGGCCTTGGCCGCCTTCAGGATGAAGGTCAGCAACACCGTGGCCACGACATTGATCACGAACGCCGTCAGGCCGATGTAGCCGATCTCGCCGATCCCCGGGATCTGCTTCGAAGAGCCGCCGAAGTGCTGCTGGGTCGGCGAGGCGACCCCGTACGCGGCGACCGTGCCGTAGACCATGCCGACCGCCCAGCCGGCGAGCAGCGCCCAGCGGTGGAACCAGCGGGTGAACAGGCCGCCGACCAGGGCCGGGAAGGTCTGGAGGATCCAGATGCCGCCCAGCAGCTGGAAGTTGATCGCCACCGACTTGTCCATGGTCAGCACGAAGACCAGCGCGCCCACCTTCACCAGCAGCGAGACCAGCTTGGAAACCTTGGCCTCCTGGGCCGGCGTCGCATCGGGCTTGATGAAGTCCTTGTAGATATTGCGGGTGAAGAGGTTGGCGGCCGCGATGGACATGATGGCCGCCGGCACCAGCGCGCCGATGCCGATCGCCGCGAAGGCCACGCCCGCGAACCAGTCCGGGAACATGTCCTCGAACAGCTGCGGGATCGCCAACTGCCCGTTGGCGATTTTGACTCCGGCCGCGACCGCCATGAAGCCCAGCAGCGCCAACAGGCCGAGCATCAGGGTGTAGAGGGGCATCACCGTCGTACTGCGTCGGATCACCTCGCGGCTGCGGGACGACAGCGTCGCCGTGATCGAGTGTGGGTACATGAACATGGCCATGGCGGAGCCCAACGCCAGCGTGGCGTACGTCCATTGACCCGCCGGAGCCGGGAACAGTCCGCCCGCGCCGGCTTCCGTGTACTTCTTGTCCGCCGCCGCGAAGATCTCGTCGAAGCCGCCCAGCTTCATCGGGATGTAGGTGATCGCCACCACGATGACGATGTAGATCAGCGTGTCCTTCACGAAGGCGATCATGGCGGGGGCGCGCAGGCCTGAGGAATAGGTATACGCGGCCAGCACCGCGAAGGCGATCAGCAGCGGCAAGTCCTTGACGAACCAGTTGGTGTTCTCGCCGCCGCCGACGCCCATCACGTCCAGGACCGCCTGGATGCCGACGAGTTGGAGGGCGATGTACGGCATCGTCGCCAGGATCCCGGTGAAGGCCACCGCCAGCGACAGGCCCTTCGAGCCGAAGCGCCCCCGCACGAAGTCCGCCGTGGTGACGTACCCGTGCCGATGGCACACGGACCACAGCCGGGGCAGGAAGGTAAAGATCAGCGGGTAGACCAGGATCGTGTACGGCACCGCGAAGAAACCGGCCGCGCCCGCCGCGTAGATCGCCGCTGGGACCGCCACGAACGTATAGGCCGTGTAGACGTCGCCGCCGAGCAGGAACCAGGTGATCCAGGTGCCGAACGACCGGCCACCCAGGCCCCATTCGTCGAGGCTGTGTTCGTTGTCGGGTCTGCGCCAGCGCGAGGCGAGAAAGCCCATGACCGTGACGGCCAGGAAGAAGATGATGAAGACGGCGAGGGCGACGCCGTTCACGCCGTTGGGCATGGTTGCTCCCGTGCGGGGACGAAGGACTTCGAGCAGGTGATCACGCAAGGGCCGGCCGGGCGCATACGCGTCCGGCCGGCCGGTGGGTCAGGCGTGAACGGGCTTTGCCTCGGGCGAGGTTGATCCGGGGGCGCCCTGGGGGCGGGCCGGGGTCGGTGGAGACATCCGCTGTTCGAGTCGCTCGGGCAGTGCCCAGCGGTACAGCGGCATGGCGCCGGCGGTGGTGATGACCGCGACGAGGACCAGCATGGAGAAGACGTCCTTGGTGATCATTCCCTGGGCGAGGCCGATGTTGATGAAGATGAGGATCATCAGGCCGCGGGCGTTCATCAGGCCGCCGACGGCCCAGGACTCCCGCCAGGAGAAGCCGACTGCGCGCATGGCGGTCGCGCAGCCCACGTACTTGCCGATGAAGCCCGCCGCCAGGATCAGCAGGAACGGTCCGATCATGGCCCATCCGGCGATGCCGCCGAGCTCCGTGTTGAGGCCGGAGAAGGCGAAGAAGATCGGCAGGAGCAGGACGCAGACGATGTCCATCATGCGGCTGTGCAGGGCCTCACGGAAGGCGGGGTTGCGTGGCATGGCGAGTCCGGCGATGAACCCGCCGAAGACGGAGTAGATGCCGATGTAGTCCGTGCACAGCCCGGACAGCAGGACGATGCCGACGACCAGGTACATCTGGTCGAAGCCGAAGTGGCCGGTGCGTTCGACCCGTACGCCCATGGGCCGCAGCAGACGGGCCACGACGGTGAGCATGACCAGGGCGAACAGCGCTGTGGAGCCGATCGTGCGCAGGACGTGCAGGGCACCGGCGCCGCTGTGCATGGCGGACAGCACTGCCAGAAAGCACCAGGCCGCAGCGTCGTCGATGGATGCGCCCAGCAGGGTCATGCGGCCGAGCGGCGAGTTCTGCAGGTGCCTCTCGTAGAGGATGCGGGCGAGCATCGGGAAGGCTGTGATCGACAGGGCTCCGCCGATGAAGAGGGCGAACTCGAAGGGGGTGACGTCGGGGCGCGAAAGCCGGTCGTAGAGGACGTAGGCGGATCCGGCGCCCAGCAGGAGGGACGGCAGGATGCCGGAGACTGCGAGGACGGCGGCGTTCTTGGTGTCCTTCTTGCCGTTGCCGCCGCCGTGGTCGAGGCCGGCGCCGACGAGGAACATGAAGACGGTCAGGCCGATGGTGCTCAAGACGTAGAGGACGGGCTTCACCTCGGCGGGGAAGACCGCCTTCTGCGCTGCGGGGAAGAGGGCGCCGAACAGGGTGGGGCCGAGGAGGACGCCGGCGACCATCTCTCCCAGCACCCGTGGCTGCTTGACCAGGAGGGCGAGGCGTCCGCACAGGGCCGAGGCGGCCAGGATGACCACGATCGCGGGCAGGACGTGGAGGACGAGTTCGAGATTCTTGTCGGTGGTGGCGGCCAGATAGGCCGTGGGGTGCGTGGCGTGCGTGGGGTGCACAACAACTCCCGTGGTCATCAGGAATGGGCGGGGACGGAAGGCTCGCGCGGATCCTCGGTGGCCGGACGGCCGCGCACGGGCAGGTGCGCGGGAAGTTTGAGGACGGTCGGCCAGCGCGCGTCGTCGGGTGCGACGACGAGGAAACGGGCGTACCAACTGTCGAAGAACGACAGGAGGAACATCGGCAGCAGCGTCCAGATGGCCACCTGTTCCAGCGGCCCGTTGCCGGTGAGCGCGGCGATGATGACCACCACGAACACGTTCGGGTAGGTCATGGCGGTGTAGTCGTCGAGCGTCTGGACGTGGCGGCGCCGCTTGAGCAGCGCGGCGACTAGCCGCAGGCCGACGGCGATGCCCACGGCGGTCGGCGCGTAGGTGGTGAAGCCGTCCAGGTCGAGCTTGAGGCAGACCAGCACGATGAACGCGGTGAGCAGCAGCACCGCCACGTATCCGTTGCGTTCGCCGTACTTCGCCGTACGGATGGGAGAGCGCTCCCGCAGGCGTTTGACCAGGACGTAGGCCGCGGTGACGATGCCGGTGGAGGTGGCGGCGCTGATGGCGATGGCCGGCGCGACGTCCTCGCGCAGGGTCAGGGCGAGGACGGCCGAGAACGATACGGTCGCGGCCAGCGAGGAGAGCAGGACCTGTGCGAACGTCGGCATGATCATTCCGCCGAGGCAGCGGCTGACGGTCATCGCGACCACCGAGCTCGGGGTCGCGAGGAACACCGCGGCGATGGCCGCCGTACTCGTGCTGCCCGCATCCGACCAGCGGACCAGGGCCGCGAAGGCGATCGGCAGGGCGAGGTAGCGCAGGGCGACGGAGCGGAGGGTGCCGCGGTCGGTCACGAACGCCCGGGCGTTCTCCAACTCGATGCGGCACATCGTGATGACGCTGGCCAGCACCAGCAGCAGGAGCAGCACGTACGGCGAGGTGGAGACCCGCAGTCCCGCCAGGTTGGCGAGGAGACCGGCGGCCAGACCCGCACAGAAGACCACGGGATGGTTGACGACCATCCAGTCGTAGACCATGTTCATGGTCTCGTTCTCGTTCTTCACATAGCCGTGGATCCGGTCGCCCTGCAGCATCTGGGAGTTGGGCAGGCGCAGGTCGTACGACTCGTCGGCGGGCCGGTCCAGGATGAACCGGCAGATCAGCTCGACGACGTACTTGTGCGAGACCACGCAGACCACTTCGCCGCGCCGCAGCGCGGGCAGCAACTCCTCCTCGTAGAAGGCGTGGACACGGTCCTTGAACTGGGCGAACGTCTCCCCGCCGTGCATGGTCGGGCTGTCGGCGTTCATGGCCCGCTCGTACTCGCCGATGCCGTGGCGGCGCTGGAGGATGGCCTTGCTCTCCAGGGTGTAGCTGCCGAAGTCGCGTTCCATCAGGCGCTCGTCGACCACGACCTGCTCGTCGAGGTTGTCGAGCCCGAAGATGATGTCGGCGGTCTCGTAGGCACGTGTCAGCGGGGATACGTAGACGCGGTCGAAGTGCTGATCACGGTGGCCCTTGGCGACCTTCTCGGCCTGGATCCTGCCGAGATAGGTCAGCGGGGCGTCGCGCTGCCCGGCGATGCGGTGCACGGAATTGCAGGTCGATTCGCCGTGCCGGACCATGAAGAGCTGGCTGAGCAGCTCCTGCTCGTTGTGGTCGGTCATCACGCGTCCTTCTTCGGGGCGTGCTTGACCTGATCGCCGTACTGGGAGTCCCAGCCCGCCAGCTTGGTGATGTCGCACAAGTTATGGACGGCGTGCTTGTCCACCAGCGTGGCCAGCAGGGAGACGGTGCGCCGGGCCTGTTGTGCGGTGAGGTCGAACTCGCGGGTCAGGGCGGCGCCGAAGTCCGCCAGGTCGTCGTCGAGGATGCCGCGGTACTTGCGGCGCTCGGTGCGGTCCTGCGCCTGGAGGTGGTTGACGGCGTTGGGGTAGGCGCTCTCGCGGGCGTGGCTCAGCAGTCGTTCCCGCAGGCGGGTGGCCTGCGGTTCCTCGGTGGCGAGGTCGGCGGCGATCCAGTCGCTGCTGCGGATCAGGCAGTGGTGGATGCCATCGGGGATGTCCATCTGCTCCTCGTCGCTCGCGGACCTCAGGCGGCGCAGCACCTCCATCGCCGTGTCGAAGCACTGGTTACGCAGGGTCCCGATGCTGAACACGAACGCGCCCAGTCGGCCACGGCGGGTGGTCTCGTCGCCCTGGCGCATCGGGCCGACGCCGAACAGGCCCGGTGTCACCTCGCCGTCGGCGGCGATGAGTTGTCCGTGCGTGCCGACCTCGATGCCCCGGTGCGTCTTGGTCTGCGGCTGCGCGTATCCGTGTCCGTTGACCAGGCCGTTCCACAGGGGGTGGTCGGGGCGCTCGTAATCCGTCTTGTTTCCCAGGCAGTTGACGACCCGGTCGACGACGATGTCCGGCTGGTCGGCGAAGACCACCCGGATCCTCGCGCCGTCCTCGACGAGGCGCATGTCCTGGATGCCGCCGGACAGGACCTCGACGGTCTTCGGCGCGCCGTTGAATCCGCGCATCCGGCTGCGTACGACTCCGCCGATCTCCCGCACGGTGCTGGTGCGGTTGGTGACGATCAGGCTCTTGTACCGGTCGAGCAGCATCCGCACGTCTCGGGCGTCCATGCGGGAGATCAGCTCGATGACGTACGGCTCCCACGCCTTCATGACGCGCTCGGGGAAGACGTCGTCGAGCGCGCTGCCGGGCTCGACACCGTGCTCGTCACGCAGGTGCGCGTACTCCGCCTTGATCCCCTCCACCACCGCCTCGGGGGTGAGCTGTTCGGTGTCAAGGAAGGGCGGGCGGCGGGCCTGCCAGATGTCGTGCTCGTGGTCGACGGGGTAGGTGCCGTGCATGTGGCCGCCGCGCGAGCAGATCAGGATCTGGCCGCGGTGGCCGGCGTGGACAAGCGAGATCACCGTGTCGAAGGCCGACAGCGCGGAGCCCGTGACGAGGACGGTCTCCTCGGCACCGACAGCCTGGAACCGCTCCTGGGCGCCAGGGGCGTAGGGGTCGGCGATGAAGCGCTCTGAGTCCTTGATGCGGTGGTAGAAGGGCGCCTGCATCGGCGAGAGGTGGCCGGTCGCGAGGATCACCTGGTCCGACCGCAGGTCGTGCACACCGCCCTGCGGTCCGGCGTCGGCGTACTTGACGACGTAACCCTCGCCCTCTCCGCGTACATCGATGACCTCACCGGTCAACTCCCGCAGCGTCACGTCGGCATGAGCGTCGGCGGCCGCGCCGCGCAGCCGCTCGGCCAGGTACTGCCGGAACATCCGCCGCGGCACGACGCAGACCACGCCGAAGGAGTGGTACTGCCACTTCTGCGGCCACTCGGAACGGTCCGCCTCCTCGTTGGCCCACTCCAGGAAGTCCTCCGGGCGCTCACGGCGCAGGGTGATGCGGCCGGCCTGGATATTGAGCATGTGCTCCCAGTTGGTGGACGCCCAGCCGAAGGCGATACCGCCGTAGCGGTAGCCCTCCTCCCGCTCTATCAGGCATATCTCCAGGGGCGTATCAGCGAAGTGGAGCAGCCGGATGGCGGTGAGCGTGCCGGAGAACCCGGCACCGACGATCGTGACGCGCCGCGTGCCGGGGGCTGCGTCGGCCGCACTGTCCATGGCGCTGTCCTGCATCATGCTCTGCTGCATTTCCACGGTCTTGTCTCCTTCGGTGGGGGGAAGCCTCAGCGCCACTCGTGGGTGAAGCGGACCGTCACGGCGTCGCGGATCGAGTTGTGGACGATGCAGCCCCGCTCGGCCTTGAGCAGGGGCTTGGAGATCAGGTCCTGGAGGGCGGCGGGCGCTGACACCAGCACGGTGATCTCGGAGAAGCGGGTCGGCGCGCTCACGAGCGTTCCGTCGACCTGGAAGCGGATGTCGGAGGCGTCGGCCTCCGGGTCCTCGGCTCTGAGGGCAGCCAGAAAGGTGCTGCCGTAGCACCCGCCGAGAGCCAGGAGCAGCAGCTCCCCGCCCATGGGGCCGGCGTCGGTCCCCTCCTTCTCCTTGGGCCGGTCGATGGTGACCGTGTGGTCTCTGGCCTGGCCCACGACGACACTGCCGCCGACGGGGCGAAGGGACACTGCGATTTCAGGCATGGCGGTACACGGACTCCTGTCCTGGAACGGGGAACGCGGGATCGGGCCGGGATCTCCGGGAAGCCGACGAGCGGGATCGGGCCCCAGCATCAGGACGGAACTTGAGCTTCCGTACAGATCGTGGATGATCCTGGATGCTCTCCGTGTCCGGTGGCCAACGGACGGAAACCGCTTGACAGTCACGGCCCCGCATCGTCTAACTTGAAACGAGCGTTCCATGTTGTTCGTGGCTCACGTGTCCGATGGGGGAGGATGTTCGTGCCGCAGGTGCTAGATCCCGACAAAGCCCGCACAATGGACGAATTCATCGCAGAAATCAGACTGTTGAAGGCATGGGCGGGCAACCCGTCGATCACCGAGATCACGCGGCGCATCCACCGGGACTGGCAGCGGGCCGGACGCCCGCGCGGTGAATGGCCCGCCCGTTCGACGGTGGGCAACTGCTTCCAGCTCGGCCGCCGCCGCCCCAACTCCGACCTGCTGCTGGCCGTGGTGCAGGCGCTTGTCGGCGCCGACGAAGCCATCGTCTCCGTCTGGCGGCAGTCGCTTCGTGCGGTGCTCGGCGAGGCCGAGGCCGCCGCACGGGTTAGCGCCTACGACCGGCTGCCCGCGTGGCTTCCCGCGTTCGTCGGCAGGGCCGACCTGGCGGCTCGGGCGGAGGCGGTGCTGAGCTCCGGCAGGAACGTACGAGCGTTGGCCCTTGAGGGCATGGCAGGCGTGGGCAAGACGTCACTGGCCCTGCACGTCGCCCACCGGCTGCTCGCCGAGAACCACACCGACACACCCGTCCTGTTCGCGAACCTGCGAGGCTCCGTCCCACAGGGCCCGCCCGCCGACCCCGCCGCCGTACTGGAGACCTTTCTCCGACTGCTCGGTGCCACCGGCGACCGCATTCCCTACGACCTCGACGCACGAGCAGCTCTCTACCGCCAGCTACTGGCGAGAACAGATGCGCTGATCGTCCTGGACGACGCGGCAGACTCGGAACAACTGCAGCCCCTCCTGCCCGGGGCCCCTGGATCCCGCACCCTGATCACCAGCCGACGTGCCCTGACGGGCCTCGGCGACACCACCCGCCTCCCGGTGCCGTTGCTCGACCCGGACGACTCCCTAGACCTGCTGCGGGCAACAGCGGGAGCCGAACGCCTCGCTGTCGACATCCCGGCCGTGCGGCAGATCGCGGACCTGCTGGGCCACCACCCGCTGGCACTGTCGGTCATAGGCCGCCATATGCGGGACCATCCCGCCTGGGCGCTCGGCGACTACTACCGCGAGCCCCTGCTCGCTCTGGCTCTGGAGGACGGCGCGCGAGCCGCGCTGTCCGCCTCCGACACACGGCTGCCGAAGTGCGCGCGACGGCTGCTGCGCCTGTTGGCTCTCTACCCACCACAGGAGGTGGACGCCGCCACGGCAGCCGCGCTCCTGGGGGAGCCGTCCGCCATTGCCGAGCGTCACCTCGCCACCCTGACGGCAGCGCACCTGATCCAGCGAACCGACCCCGGCCGTTTCCGGCTTCACCCGCTCACCCACGCCTATGCGGAGGAACGTATCTGCATAGACGAGCCGGCGACCCGCATCCAGCAGGCCCTGGGGCGCTTGCTGGAACACGGCCGCAGCCGCGACGCCACCGTGCGGTTCGAGGCCCGGACCGTCCGTGGACTCCGTCTGCCCACGCCCCGGCAGCCCGCTGAAGGAGACGGAGGGAGCCGGGTGCCGCAGCAGTCGCACGCGGGGCGGGTACTCGCGGCCTGAAGGGTCTCGCATCCGGCATCGGAGTGCGGCCGCCCCTCTCCGCCGCGCCCGTGAGTGAAGTGGAGCAGAGCATGCCCGCGAACCAGCACCAGGTCCTCGTCTTCGACGTCAACGAGACCCTCAGCGACCTCACCTCTCTGGGCGGCCGCTTCGAGGACATAGGCATCCCCGGGTACCTGCTGCCGGTTTGGTTCGCCAGCTTGCTGCGGGACGGATTCGCGCTGACAGCTGCCGGCGCATACGCGGACTTCGCGTCCATCGCCCGCGACGGGGTACGGGCGCTGCTCTCCGGCCAGGAAAACTGGGCGGGAGATGAGGAAGCCGCGGCCTTGCACGTTCTGGACGGCTTCGCTCACCTGGACGTACACCCCGATGTGCCGGACGGCGTACGGAAGTTGAGCGATGCGGGGTACCGGCTGACGACGATGACCAACGGCAGTGCCGCCCTGACCGAGCGACTGCTGGACAAGGCCGGAGTGCTGGACTGCTTCGAGGCCCTGTCGGACGTGCGCGGCCCACGCTGCTGGAAACCGGCCCCGGCCGCCTACCGCTATGCCGTCGAGCGGGTCGGCGCACGACCTGATCAGGCTCTGCTGGTCGCCGTACACCCCTGGGACGTTGACGGAGCGCAGCGAGCCGGGCTGGGCGGCGTGTGGCTTCGGCGCGGAGCCTCCGTGTACCCGCAGACGATGACCCCGCCCAGGTACAGCGCGCAGGACCTGCGGGAGCTTGCCGACGTGCTGGCCGCCGACCAGTAACAAATTGGGGGAGATGTCAGTGGTCTGGCTGTAGATGTGCTCGGAACGCGGTTGAGCACGAGGACAACAAAGCCAATCGGTGTTGTCAGTGGGGCAGCGCAGACTGGACGCCGTGACGACACCCGACGTCCGAGGGCTGGAGCAACTTGAGTGCACCGTCCTGGACGACACCGCCTCCCTCGCCACTGCCCTCCGGCAGTGCCTCATGCTGGCTGGCTACGCCCATCACGCGGACCTGCGTGCCTGGGCGCTGAAGGAGTTGGAAGGGTACGCGGCAGCGGATGAGCTGCCCTCGTGCCGAAAGGTGCCCGCAGCACTCGAAGTCGCGGTGGATCTCAACCTCCCGGGCCAGATCATTCAGGGCAACACCCGACGGATCAGTCCCCACCAGCTTCCCCAGCATGCTCGTGACCTCGGTATCGGAGAAAGCGCGCCGATTCGGCAAGGTGTCCGAGAACTCGACGTCGTAGTCGCCCGTGGTGACAGGGTGGTGCGCCTCAGCCCACCCGGCTCCGCTGAGTACGTCCTGTAGATGACACAGGAGCAGCATCGTCTCGGAAACGAAACCGCCGACATCACGTCTCTGCACTGGGACGTCTCCATAGCCGGCATCGAAGGCGTCCTCGACCACATCAGAACACGTCTGACCCGGTTCGTCGCGGAAGTGAGAGCAGCCATGCCCCCCGGCCAGCAGAACCCCGACCCCAACCAGATCGACTCGGCCGCACAGCAGGCCCTCAACATCACCGGAGGCGACGGTTCACCTTCAACATCGTCGCGCCGAACGCGAAAGCGGACCACGGCGGCACCGCGAACGCCAACGTAAATGAACCCGCGCCCGCGCCTTCACAGCCCTGGTGGCACCGCACCTCGGTTATCTGGGGGCCATCGCGGCGGTAGGGACGGTCGTCGGCGTCATTGCTACCGTGGTCGTGAAGTGAGACTCCGTCGAAGCCGCCTCGACCGGCTGGAGGACGATGTCCTTGACGAGAGATGTCCGCTCGCCCCGATCCTGCTCCAGGTGATCGCGCCGGGTGGGCACGCCCACTCCGAACCGCTGAGAGCCTGGGCGCTACGTGAACTCCAGGGTTACGAGGGCACGGACGTGCCGATCCCCGACTACAGGCGAATCACGGCACCTCTGGTCATGGACGGCCTTGCCGGGATGTACAAGTTCCGGGAGCAGCCGGTCAGCATGTTCGACCTCCCGGACTTCGCCCGTGACTGTCTGGGCGACGAACTCCGACTCGGGAAGGGCGTCGGCCAGATCGAGTCGCTTATCACCAGGAACACCAGCCAGACCGTACAGCTCGGGCCGGCCATGGCTGCCGACATCGCCGTGTTCATGAGCCAGAACTCCCCTCGGCAGGTGCTCAGGCTGTACTGGGCTGTCCATCCGTCGGCATTGGAGGGTGTTCTCGACCAGGTTCGTATCCGGCTCGTGCAGCTGGTCGGCGAGTTGCGGGCCGCAATGTCGCACGGCCAGCAGGACCCGACGCCTGCCCAGGTTGCCCAGGCCCTCCAGAACATCAACATCGTGACCGGCAACAACTCCTCCGTGACCGTCACTGCACCCGTCGCCGTCGCACACCATCGCGGATCAGCACGAGCCGAGATTGTCGGCGGCCCGCAGCAGACCTTTCCACGAGCAGCGGTCGTATGGACGGTCTCGATCACGCTCCTGGCAGTGGCTGCCGTCGCCGCTTGGGGCGTCTGGGTCTGATCCAGGCCGACCTACGAGGGCACATCCAGGGCACATGAGCCTGGGAAACGGCGTTGACCCATGAGAACTACGGAGAGGAGTTTTCCCAGGTCAACGCACATTCGCCTGCGAAACCCCAGGTCGGCGCCCTCCCGCCACCATTCGCCGCACGAGTGGCAGGACTTCAGCCATCGGCTGCATGGGGCGGGGCATCAGCCTTATTGTCTTGTTTGGCCGTTAGTTGGGGATTTGGCGGTAGCGGGCGGGGTCTTCGGGCCTCGCCTTCTTCGTGTGCCTGGAGGGGCTGTCAGGCGGCCAGGGCACATTGAGGGGCACATTGATTTCGCTGGGGGCCCCTTCCTGCCCGGGCGCTCGACGGGGTCCCGCCGGCGCCACACTCGACAGCCGGGATTTCGATGTCCCCCGTACCGAACCGGCGAGTACGAGGGCATGATCGGCGGCGAGCAGAACGCGGGTCCTGAGCCGTGGGGGCGTCGTGGTCGGTCTGGCGGCGGTGACGCACAGCCGCACCTGAATATCGCCTCGGGCCGCCCCCGAGCTGGGCCGGCCGGGCGTACTTCTCCGGCACCGACCCCAGCCTGCTCCGGGCCCGGACCACCACTGAGTGGAGTGGCCGAGCTGCCGGGATGAGGCACGAACAGGCGCGGTCACACCTCGCACCGAAGTGAATCAAGTCACATCAAATAAGTGATAGATCGGCGCTCGGTGAAAGGACCTCAGGTCACAGCCTCCCCAGCCACGCTCCTTTTCTCGGCCGCTATTTGTTATCCGCGCTTTCCCGTCGCGCCGCCGGTTGAGAATTTGTGCCCGCGTCCGGGCGCTCTATAGGTTCGGGAAACGTCCGGGCACCGGGCGACTCCCATGTTCTGGGCGCTCATTCGGATTTCGGCGGATCGCTGCGCCCGTCCTCCCCCCACTTTCGAGGAGTTTCTTGTGCATGAGGCCCCGGCACGTCCAAAACGCTTCGGAAGGTCGAAGGGTCTACGCCGTCTGTCGCGCTCCAGGCGCCACGTGATGACGGTGGCCACTGCCGCCGCCGTCGCTGTAGGCGGCCTGGCATGGATGACCTTCGGCCCGTCAAGTGCCGCCCCCGAAGCCGGCGCGGCGACCACCACGGCCACCGCGGCCGGCGCCACCACCGCCTTCACCAGCTACGAGGCTGAAGACGGCACCCTGGCCGGCGGTGCGACAAAGGTGGCGGTCACCTCCGCACCCACCAGCAAGTACTCCAGTGCCGCCCTTGAGGCATCCGGGCTCGCCTACGCGCACCTCGCCGCGACCAATCAGTCAGTGCAGTGGACGAACAACACCGGCAAGCCGGTCAGTTACCTCAACGTCCGCGCCAGCATCCCGGACTCCTCCGACGGCACCGGAACCACCGCGACCCTCGATCTGTACGTCAACGGCACCTTCCGGCAGTCGCTGGACCTCAACTCCAAGCAAACCTGGATATACGAAGGCAGCACGTACAACAGCAGCACCGACGAGAATCCCGCCAACGGCGACCCCCGGGTCTTCTGGGACGAGTCGCGCACATTCGTCACCGGTAATCCCATCGCGGCCGGCAGCACCATCCAGCTCAAGAAGAGCTCGACGAACACCGCGTCCTACTACGACATCGACGTGATCGACGTAGAGAACCCGCCCGCGCCCATCGCGCAGCCGGACAACTCCCTCTCCATCACCAGTTGCGGCGCGGTCGTCAGCAATGTCCCGACCAACGGCTCGGCCGCCAGCGGGTCGGTGGACAGCCGCGCCGCGATCCAGACCTGCATCAACCAGGCGCAGACAGAGAAGAAGATCCTCTGGATCCCCCAGGGCACCTTCTACGTCAAGGGCACCAGCGGGCTGACCGCCAAGGGGATCACGATCGCCGGCGCCGGGCAGTGGTACAGCAACATCTACCGCGACGTGCCCCTGCCCTACACCGGTGGCCTGAGCGCGCTGTTCTCGGTGACATCGTGCACGGTGCAGAACTTCCACATCGACTCCAACTCCACCAGCCGCCACAACGGTGACGGCGGCGCGATGGACACCACCGGCACCGACTGGTCCGCCAGCGGCCTGTGGTCGCAGCACACCATGTCCGGCTTCTGGGCCTCAGGCACCGGCGGCACGATACAGAACAACCGCCTGACCTCCATCTGGGCTGACGGCATCAACGTGAACAACCAGGCGCTCAACACGTTCACCGGGTCCAACCTGACGGTGACCAACAACTACATCCGCGGCACCGGTGACGACGAGCTGGCGATCAACTCCGTCGCCTTCAAGGCCAGCGACCCGTCGCAGACCTACCCGCCGATGTCGAACGTCACCATGACCCACAACACCGCGATCGCCCCCTGGGGCGCTCACGGCATCGGGATCTACGGCGGTGGCGGCCACGTCATCAGCGACAACTACCTCGCCGACTCCGGGCGGATGATGGCCCTCAACGCCGGCGTGTTCAGCGACAACGGCAGCGACCTGACCTCCGCGACGATCACGGACAACGTCATTGTCCGGTCCGGTGGCAATTCCTGGGGCCAGGGAACGCCCGCGGTGATCATCGGCGACGGCGCCGCCGGCCAGAACAACGGAGCCATCAGCAACGTCACCATGACCGGCAACACCATCTCCGATTCCCTCTTCGACGCGATCGGCTTCACCAACTCGACCAACTCGAAGCTGCAGAACAACACGATCACCAACCCCGGACGCAACGGCATCGTGATCGCACCGCCGTTCTTCCCCGCGCCCGTCGGATCGGCGACGATCACCAGCAACACCGTCAGCGGCCTCAAGTCCGGTATGACGGCGTACCAGAAGAACTCCAGCACCTTCACCGCCACGGTGACCAACAACAGCTGGCAGGGGGGCAGCGGCGCCACCGCCACCACTGAGGCGCCCTTCGGTGGGACCGCCGCCGCGCTGCCCGGCACCGTACAGGCCGAGAACTACGACACCGGAGGTCAGGGCATCGGCTACAGCGTCTCCTCCGTCAACGGCAACGGCACCGCCTACCGCTCCGACGGCGTCGACATCCAGACCACCACCGACACCGGCGGCGGCTACAACCTCGGTTTCGCCGCGAGCTCCCAGTGGTTCCGCTACACCGTCAAGCCCCTCGCCGCCGGCACGTACACCCTGAGCCTGCGGGTCGCGGCACCCTCCGCCGTGACCGGCGCGCTGCACCTGTCCAACGCGTCGGGTACGAATCTCAGCGGCGCGGTCAACATCCCCGCCACCGGCGGCTACCAGACCTTCACAGACGTCACCGCCACCGTGGCCCTCCCCGCCGGACAGCAGGTCCTGACCCTCAACGAGGACAAGGCCGGCTGGAACATCGACTCCCTCTCCTTCGCCGACAAGACCGCGTCCGCCGTCAACTCCTCGACCTGGTACGAGGTCGTCAACCAGAGCAGCGGCAAGTGCGTGGACGCCACCGGCGCCGGCACCGCCAACGGCACCGTCGTCCAGCAGTACACCTGCGTCGCCGCCGTCGCGAACCAGGAATGGCAGTTCGCCTCCGCCGGCTCCGGCTACTCCGAGGTGCTGAACCGCAACGCCGCGGCCCAGACCCAGGCATGGGACGTCATCGGCGGCGCCGCGGCCACTTCCGGAGCCAAGCTCCAGACCTGGTCCTACCACGCGGAAACCAACCAGCAGTGGCAGGCCGTCGCCAAGACCGGCGGCACCTTCACGCTCGTCGCCCGCAACAACGGCCTGTGCCTGACCACCCCCAGTACCGCCAACGGCGCCCAGCTCCAGGTCAGCACCTGTAACGGCAGCACCGCGCAGTCCTTCTTCCTGTCCCCGCAAGCGTCCTGATCCCAGCACGGCAACGCGATGCCCGAACCCCGCTGTGGGTTCGGGCATCGCTTGCTCAGGAGTCAGAGGACGTCCGCATTACTTTTGCGGCTGTTTAGGAGGGTCCAATACCAGTCTGGATTGGCCTGATACAGGCAGAACGGTCAGTATGTCGCGCCAGTCGAGGCGGGCATGGCCTTACGTTTTGGCCCGATTATCACCGAGAGATCCTGTCCGGATCGAATACGTGCGTGAACGCCGCTTTCGCCTCGCCCAATCGAGCGATATGCCCAGTTGGACGCCTCGTGCGTCAGCAGCGCGCAGAGCGCTGGCTTCCCGGCCCGTCCACCGCTGAACGCTGACCACGGATTGCCTCCCTCCGTCACGTAGGGAAGCACTCTCGGTGACGACCTGGGGCGGGAAGTGCAACGGAAGTGCAACAGCAGGTCATTTCAAGGCCGTTCACGCCAGCCGACGCTGTGGACATGGACGACGAACTCATCACGGGACGCCGACGCGTCGCCGTCCCGCAGGTCTTCGGCTACCTCCGACACGTCACGGGCGGCCTGGTCCGCCATGCCGCGCTCGTCGACTGCCTCACCGATTACTGCCGCCGACACGAGCCGGCCCTCTGCGGCGTCTTCACCGACCGCTACGCCACGGTGGCCATCCGCTGCCCCGCCTTTGTCGGCCTCCTGGACGCACTCGAACTACCCGACACCTACGGCACGGTGGTACCCGCCCTCAGCCACCTCGGCCCAAGGCGCGTTGCCGCAGCCCGGAAGCAACAGATAGGAGCGACGAGCACACGCCTCATCGTGGTCCGCTCCATCAAGCCGACAACCGACTACGGCCACCCCGCGGTGCGCACCTCAGCCTCCGAAGCCAAGGCGACACGTGGTGTCCATTCGTAAGGCGCTCCGCAGCGCACCCGTGATCGCGGACGTGCCGGGACTCCGACTGCTCCAGGTCGGTCACGGCTGGGACCTCGTACGGATCCACGCGGATCTCGGCTTCCTGGTGCTGGTCCACCTGCGGGCCATCGGTGCCACGATCGGCCCGGTGCTGTACGACGGGCCCCACCAACGCCTCTACTACGCCATCGGAACGGGACCCAGCGGCAGCTGGGCCGACCTGCCGGTGCGGCATCTGTCCACCGACTCATGGCTCGTCGCGCCCGGGACGGAACGGATCGAGGACTGGTTCGGCGGCTGGTGCGAGCTGCCCGACGACGACACCCTCACCGACGCGCACGCCCTCCGTGCCGCACTCCAGCACCCGTACGTCGCCATGGCTCCGGAGGCGGTTCGATGACCAGCCGCGCGATCATGTGCCACAAGGAGTGGACCCTCCAGCCCGACCGGGAACCCGACGCCGAGCCCACCACTTACGCGATGCAGTGCGCGGTCTGTGGCAAGACCTCACCGCCCGGCACCGACCTCGCCGAACCGCAGAGCTGGGTGTTCGCGCACGGCGGCCGCAATCCCTCGCACCATACGTACCGGGAGATCATCACCCGCCCGTGGAGGGCCTGGTGGAAGCCGTGAACGGTTGTGTCGCCGCCCAGGTCGCCCGGGCCTCCCGCTACACCGGACTCTGCGGAAACGCCGGAATCCAGGCTCCGTGCGCACGGCAGCGGTACGCAATCTTGGTCCGGTGGGCGAGTTCGGCGCTCACCCAGGGTCATGAATGTCATCCACCGACGAACGCGTGCAGGCTCGTGTTCGAAGCGGACAACGGCACGCACCTGTTCGTGTCCCCGTAAACCGTGGAGCCCAGGCGGCTTGAAAGCTGCTCGGGCTGATGCGAGACCCGTTGCGTGTGGCGAAGTGGTGGGGGCTGGACGCGGGCGTCAGCGGAACTTGGGACCTTCTCTTGGCTGAGGACGTGGCCGCAAGGCAATGGTCACATCGGCAGTGAACCGTACAGTGCCGCGCCCACGGCGGCGAAGGCCGCGCTGACCCACTGGGGCCAGACGCGGGTGCGCCGTCCTGCTGCGTAGGCGAGGGCCGATGCGGCCATGGCGGGCCACAGAACGCTGAAGGCGGCGCTGCCGGCAGACAAGTGGCCTGCGATGACTGCGGCGAGTGCGTATCCGACGATCGCCGCTATCGCGGCGATCGGGAAGCCCGTGTCGAACGGGTTCCAGGCAGCGGCCGCAGTCGCCTGGCGCTTGGCCCGGATGGAAACCGCGATCGATGTGACCACCGAGGCGCCGGCGGCTGCGGTCCACAGCAGCGCCGGGACGACCAGGAGGGGGGTGGGGGAGCTCATCAGGACCCTTCTCGTCAGCCTGCTCCGGCCGGGGATGATCCCGGCCGGAGCAGGCTGTGGTAATAGATGAATCGGGCGGGGCGCCGTTGGCGTCAGTGCCGACAGCGCCAGGTGTCTACAGCTTGGTCTTGATGCACTTGTCGTAGACGGTGTCGATGCCCAGGATCGCGGAACCTGCGGTGATCATCATGGTTGCCAGGCGATTCATGCGCAGGTACCGGGTACGCGCGCTCATCACGCGGCTGACGGCGGCACGGATGCCGCCCCATCTCCGGATGACCTGCCAGATCCTGCGGATCTTGGTTGCAGCGAAGTAGGCGGAGCCGAGGACCCACAGGATGGCTCCCACGCACACCGTGATCCGCCAAGCGCGGCCCCAGATGACGCAAGGTCGCCGAGGCGGAACCCCGTTGATCGTCCTCACGGAATTTGTGCCTGATCCGGCTCACGACAGCAGTTGTTCACGACTGCGGGAGGCACTCTGCCCGGGCCGTCGTCGATGTTCACGAGAACGGGAGCACCTTTTGAACTCTCGCGCGGGGCGATGGAGCAGTCGTCGGCTGGGCCGCGCGCCGACGTCAACAGGCCCCTTTGGATGGTCTGATGGAGCAGACAACAGTGGCCGGGTGCACCGCAGCATTCATGTGGCGCGCCCGGTCCCCGTCGCCCTCCGGGGTGAGCGGACGAACCACTACCAGCCCGGTGTCGACGGCGCACGCCTGCGCGGGTCATGGGCGTCAGGTATGCCCCCCGCTTCTCGGATCTTCCGGAACGCGCGCGGAAGGTCGGGCGAACGAGCTGACCCGACCGGTCCAGCAGTTCAGTGCAGCGACAGCATTCACACCGTACGCAGGAAACTCGCACGGGTGCCACCCCGCCTTCTCTTGCGGGTTCCGGGGCCAGACCGGGGGTGCCGCCGGATCAGCGGTCGGCGGTCTCGGCGGTCGGCCGAGGGTCGTCCGGCGCGGTGTTGGTGTCCGGCGCGGTGTCCGTGCCGGTGAACGGCGCCGCATCCGTGGCCGCCGGCGGCGCGGCATCCGTACCCGCCAGCGGCTGCGCCGCGTAGGTGATGCGAATGACGCCGTCGGGGTGGCGCTCGGTGGTCGCTCGGACGCCGAAGACCTCGCCGAGGACCTGCGGGGTCAGCACTTCCAGGACCGGTCCCGCGGCGACCACCGCTCCCTCGTGCAGGACGACCAGATGGTCGCAGAGCCGGGCGGCGAGGTCGAGGTCGTGCAGGACGGCAAGCGTGGTGACGCCGGTGGCGCGGATGAGGTCCAGGAGTTCGAACCGGGCGCGGATGTCGAGGTGATTGGTGAGTTCGTCCAGGACCAGGAGCCGAGGGCCCTGGGCCAACGCCCGTGCGAGCAGGACACGTTGGCGTTCTCCTCCGGAGAGCGAGGTGTAGTCGCGGTCCGCGAAGGGCCGTACGCCGCAGCGGTCGATGGCGTCCGACACGGCCCGGTGGTCCTCGGCGCCGTCGCGCCCCAGCAGACCGTGGTGAGGCGCCCGTCCGAGGGCGACGATCTCGGTCACGCTCAGGCCGGTGGTGTTGCCGCCGGCGTCCTGGAGGACGGCGGCGGTACGGCGTGCCGCGGCCCGCGGGGACAGGGCCCATACGTCGTCCTCGCCGACCCTGACGACCCCTTCCGCCGGGCGCAGTGAGCGGTAGACGGCACGCAGCAGGGTCGACTTGCCGCTGCCGTTGGGGCCGACGAGTCCGACGATGTCGCCCTTGCCCGCGTCGAGGCTCACGTCGTGCAGGATCGAGGTGCGGTCCAGGGTGATGTGGAGCTGGTCCACGGTGAGTTTCATGCTTCGGTCCTGCTTCAGTCCAGGCCCTTGTTGCGGCGCAGCAGCCACAGGAAGAAGGGGGCGCCGAGGAGGGCGGTGAGGATGCCCAGCGGCAGTTCGTTGGGGCGGTTGAGGGTGCGGGAGAGCAGGTCGACGAGGACCAGGTAGACGGCTCCCAGCAGCGCGGTCAGGGGCAGGAGCCTGCGGTGGTCGGCGCCGATGGTCAGGCGTACCAGGTGCGGGATCATCAGGCCGACGAAGCCGATGCCGCCGGCGACGGCGACGACCGTGCCGGTCAGCAGCGCGCTGAGGACCAGCAGGACCGCGCGCAGCCGGTTGACGTCGACACCGAGCGCGGTGGCGGACTCGTCGCCGGCCAGCAGGACGTTGAGAGGCCGGCCGAAGAGAGTCAGGAGCACGGTGCTGACCAGCACCACCACGGTCACTGTGGGGATTTGGTCCCACTGAGCTCCCGCGACGCTGCCCAGCATCCAGAACATGACCGTCCGCAACTCCGTCGGCGTCGCCCGGAGTTGCACGTAGCTGGTCGCCGCGAGGAAGACGTAGCCCACGGCCACGCCCGCCAGCACCAGCCGGGTCGGCGCCAGCCGGCCCCGCCGCTGACCGAGCGCGAAGACCAGCGCGCCGGCCGCGACCGCCCCGAGGAAGGCCGCCGCGGACACCCCGAGCCCGGCGAGTGCCGCGCCCCCGCCCAGGGTGATGACGAGGACCGCGCCCAGTGTCGCGCCGTAGGAGAAGCCGAGCACGGTGGGATCGGCGAGCGCGTTGGCGACCACCGTCTGGAGCACCGCCCCGGACACGGCGAGCCCCGCGCCGACCAGGGCCGCCAGCAGCACTCGCGGAGTGCGGAAGTTCCAGACGATCTGGTCGAGCGCGGGGTCGGAGGGCGCCGTGCCCGCGCCGGTGACGTGCTGGAGGACGATCCCCCACACGTCACCGAGCGGGACGTTGACGGCGCCGATACTGATCGCCACGATCATGGTGGCGAGCAGCGTGACCGGCAGGAGCGTGAAGGCCAGCGGGACCCTGATCCGGCTCAGAACGCGTTCGGGTCCAGGGCCTTGGCGATCTTTTCCACGGCCAGGTCGTTGCTGGGGCCGAGGTACATCGAGTCGGACACCGTCACGTACGTGTTGTTCCTGGCGGCCGGCCACTGGGGGAACTCCTTCAGCAGTTTCCTGGCGTAGGCCGCCGGGTCGGGGTCGTTGTAGGCGATGACGACGAGAGCGTCGATGTCGGTGGCGGCCACCGTCTCCTTGCTCAGGTCGGCGAAGGTGGTCTCGGCCGCGTTTTCGAAGGCGTTGAAGGCGCCGGCTTTGGCGAGGATGTCGTTGATGATGCCGTTGGCGACAACCGAGCTGAAGTCGTTGCTGCCCATCGACATGTTGGAGAAGAGCACCATGACCTGCGGGCGCTTCTCTCCCTCGACCTTTTCGGAGACCGCCGCGATGTTCTTCTCGGACTCGGCGATCAGCGTCGCGGCCTTGTCACTGACGTTGAAGATCTTTCCCATGTCGCGCAGCAGTTGGTAGCTGTCGGCGACGGTCATCTGTGAAGGGTCGTCGTCGCAGCCCTGCGGGGAGACGTAGCTGTTGGCTCCTGCCTGCTTCAGCTGCTCGCGGGTGGCGAAGCCGTTCTTCTGGTCGAAGCCGTACGTGGTGACGGACAGGACGAGGTCGGGGCGCAGGCCGAGCATGGTCTCACGGGGGATGTCGTAGGCCTCGTTGAGTTCGACGTCACCGGTGGGCAGCTTCTTGATGGCCTCGGCTCGGCTCGGCACCTCGGACATGCCGTACGTCTGCTGGTTGGCGACGATCCTGTCCTGGAGGCCGAGGGAGAGAAGGGTGGAGACCTCGGCGACGGAGGCCCCGTTCATCACCACGACCCGGCCGGGGGCCTTCTCGAACGTCTGCTTCTCACCGCAGTTGTCCAAGGTCACCGGGTAGCCGGAGCTCGATGCAGCGGCCTCGGTGGTGCTGTCGCTCGACGCGACGTCGGACGAGGAGCCGCACGCCGCCGTGACCAGACAGAGAGCCGCGGCCAGCGCGGTGGCGGCCGGCCGGTACATCGACATGCGGGCTCCTTGCACACGGACTGAGCTGACGGCTTCTGGTACAGCAGTCGGCATGCGGTGGCCCTGAGTTCCCGGCGATCGCCGGTTTTTGGTGCGGCCCGGCACGTCGCGGTCAGGGCGTGTGCGCGGACCGGCACGTCGCGCTCAGCACGTGTGGCGGCGTACCGGCACATCGAGATCAGCGCGTGTGGCGGCGTACCGCGTCGAGGAGTTGGTCGATGTCGTCGGTGCTGTGGGAGAAGGCGGTGACGAACCGGACGATTCCTGGTTCCCAGCGGTCGTGGTAGAAGGCGTAGCCCTCGGCGAGGAGTCCTTCGGTGGTCTGCTGGGGCAGGCGGCAGAAGAGGATATTGGCCTGCGGGGTGGCCAGCAGGCCGGTGCCGGGGATGGCCTTGAGGCCGTCGCCGAGCCGGGTGGCCATGGCGTTGGCCCGGCGGGCGTTG
Organism: Streptomyces sp. NPDC087263; assembly: GCF_044744645.1. Taxonomy (NCBI): domain Bacteria; kingdom Bacillati; phylum Actinomycetota; class Actinomycetes; order Kitasatosporales; family Streptomycetaceae; genus Streptomyces; species Streptomyces sp. NPDC087263. The sequence goes on along the minus strand of NZ_JBIUYT010000013.1, from coordinate 79,248 downwards.
TGCAGCCACAGGTTGTCGGTGAGGTACGCGTCGATCTGCGCCGTGTGGAAGCGCATCTTGGAGGCGAGCTGGCCGGCACGCTTGGCGCGGAAGGCGAGCTCGGTGGCGAGTGCGGGGTCGAAGGAGACGATGGCGTCGGCGGTCATCGCGCCGTTCTTGGTGGCGCCGAAGGACAGGACGTCGATGCCCGCCTTCCAGGTCATCTCGGCCGGGGTGACGCCGAGATGGACCAGGGCGTTGGCGAAGCGCGCGCCGTCCATGTGGACGCGCAACCCCGCCTCCTTGGCTATGGCGGACAGGCGACGGATCTCGTCCAGCGTGTAGACGCTGCCGCTCTCGGTGGCCTGGCTGATGCTCACCACGGACGGCTGCACGCTGTGCACGTCACCGGCCCGGCGTCGCACCGCCGCCCGCAGCGCTTCGGGGTCCATCTTGCTGTCGGGGCCCGGGACACCGACGAGTTTGGCGCCGCCTGTGAAGAACTCCGGAGCGCCGCATTCGTCGGTGTTGACGTGGCTGCCGGGGTGCGAGAGCACGCTGCCCCACGGTGGGGTGAGGGCGGCCAGGCTCAGGCCGTTGGCGGCGGACCCGGTGGAGACCGGGAAGAGATCGACGTCCCGCTCGAAGATCTCGCCGAGCCTGCGGCGGGCGCTGTCGGTGAAGGGGTCGTTGCCGTAGGGCAGGACCTGCCCGGCGACCGCGTCGGCGACTGCCTGGGCTATCTGCGGGGAGGCTCCGGCCATGTTGTCGCTGATGAAGGCGCGGCTGGAGGGGGTGGTGGTGATGGTGGGGCTCATGAGGGACTTCCTTGGTCGTGGGTGCCGATGCGGACCTCAGGCAGTGGGTCGAGGTCTAGGTACTGATGGGCGAAGCGAAGACGACGGTGACGTCCACTTCCTCGGCGCCGGTGCGATAGAAGTGCGGGGCGTCTCCGGCGAAGGCGAGCATGTCGCCGGGGCCCAGCTCCTGCGGGGCGTCGACGGGGCCGGCGGTGAAGTGCCCGGTGGCGACGATCAGGTGCTCGATCGTGCCGGTGGCGTGCGGGACGCCGGGCAGCTCCGTCTCGGGCGGGATGCGCAGCCGCCAGATCTCCAGGCTGTTGCCGCTGCTGATACGGCGCAGCAGTTCGCGGGAGACCTCGCCGGGCTCGGCGTCCGTGCCCGGCCGGAAGACCGGCCCGGTGTCGGCGTCACGCGCTAGCAGGTCGGCGATCGGGATGCGCAGGGCGATCGCGATCGCGTCCAGGGTGTCGATCGTCGGATTGCCGTTGCCGGCCTCCAGTTGCGACAGCGTGGCCTTGCTCAGCCCGGCGCGCCGGGCCATCTCCGCGGCGCTCATACCGCGCTGCTGACGGCGCAGCCGGATCTTCGCGCCGACCGCGGCCGCGGTACTGCTCACCGGCTGACGGCCGGACGGCGAGGGCGTCATCAACGGCTCCTGTGCATCGCGGTATCCGACACGTGGACTGCATTGCCCGACGCGTGGATTGCATTGCCCGACAAGTGAGTTGCGGCGTACGACACCTGACTCACGGCGTACGACGCGTGACTCGCGGCATACGACACGCGGATACGGCCCTTCTTGACCTTCAGCGTCGGCAGCACCACGTCGGCCAGGTCGCCGAGGCTGCGTACGTGCGTGCCCCCGCACGGCGCGGCGTGCAGCGCGCCCAGGTGCACCACGCGTCGCGCGTCGGCGAGGCTCCGCGCGAAGACCGGCAGATCGTCGGCGACCGCGGCCGCCACACCGGCGCGCAGCGCGGCAGTCACCTCTTCCCGCCCTTCCGGGTCGGCCAGTCGCGCGTCGGCCAGGGGCGCCTGGAACTCGATGCGTGCCTGACCGGGGAAATGGTTGTTGCCGACCATCTCCCACCCCTGCGCCCGCCCGACCGCCTCGACGAGGTGTCCTGCCGTGTGCAGCGCGGCGTGAGCTGTCCTCGTCGGGAGATCGATCCGGGCTCGCACCTGCTGCCCCTCAGTGAGCGAAAGAAGGCCCTCGGGTGCCATCGCCACGACCAGCCCCGACTCACGGTCCGGACCGGGACGACCTCCGTGTCATCCAGCCACCCCCGGTCGGCGGGTTGCCCCCCACCCTGCGGATGGAACAGACAGTGCTCGACGGCCGCCCATGGCGCCCCGTCCCTCTCGCCGACCGCGATCACCCGCGTATCGACCTGCTCCAGGTAGGTGTCATCGAGGTAGGCGCTGACCTGTCCGCCCACCCGAGAAGCCTCGATTGAATGAACCATGCGTTCACTATACCGAACCATCACCTCAATGAACATCGCGTTCGTTTTACTGAACGCCACCGACCTGAGTCGCGAGTGCCAGACATACCCCCTAGGGGGATACTCGCCCGGAGGCAACCGTCATCTCCGGAAGGGTGAATCACCGTGGACGCCATCGGGCACGCCTTGTCCATCGCCGGGTCGATGACCTGGGAGGTCACCTGGGCGCTGATCCTCGGCTTCACGCTGTCCGCCGTCGTGCAGGCGGTGGTGCGCCGATCCACGGTCGTACGGCTCCTCGGCGACGACCGGCCGCGCACCCTCGCCGTGGCCGCCGGGCTCGGCGCGGCCTCGTCCTCCTGCTCGTACGCCGCTGTGGCCCTCGCCCGCTCGCTCTTCCGCAAGGGCGCGAACTTCACCGCGGCGATGGCCTTCGAGATCGCCTCCACCAACCTGGTGATCGAACTCGGCGTGATCCTGGCCCTGTTGATGGGCTGGCAGTTCACGGCGGCCGAGTTCGTCGGCGGCCCGATCATGATCGTCGTACTCGCCGTGCTGTTCCGGGTCTTCCTGCGCGAGCGGCTCCTGCGCCAGGCCCGGGAGCAGGCCGAGCGCGGGCTGGCCGGGTCCATGGAGGGCCACGCGGCGATGGACATGTCCGTGGGAGGTGAGGGCGGCTTCGCGCGCCGGCTGTTCTCGCGGGACGGTTTTACGTCCGTGTCGCACATCTTCGTCATGGAGTGGGCGGCCATCCTGCGCGACCTGGTGGCCGGGCTGCTGATCGCCGGGGCGATCGCCGCCTGGGTGCCGGACGACTTCTGGCAGGCGTTCTTCCTGGCGGACCATCCGCTCGCCGCCAAACTGATCGGGCCGCTCATCGGGCCGCTGGTGGCGATCGCGACGTTCGTCTGCTCCATCGGCAACGTGCCGCTCGCGGTCGTGCTGTGGAAGGGCGGGATCAGCTTCGGCGGGGTGATCGCCTTCATCTACGCCGACCTGCTGATCCTCCCGATCCTGAACATCTACCGGAAGTACTACGGCGCCCGCATGGCCGCCTTCCTGCTGGTCACGTTCTTCACGGCGATGGCCGTCGCCGGGTATGTCGTCGAGTTCGCCTTCGGCGGCCTGGGACTGATTCCGGACCAGGCCGACGCCACGATCCCGGAGGAAGGGATCACCTGGAACTACACGACCTGGCTCAACATCGTCTTCCTGCTGCTGGCGGCATCCCTGCTCGTACGGTTCTGGCGCACCGGCGGCCCGGCGATGATGCGGATGATGGGCGGCGCACCCGACCAGCCCGATCAGCCCGACCAGCCCGATCAGCCCGACCAGCCGGATCAGCCCGACCAGCCGGACCAGCCGGACCAGCCGGACCACTCTCACCACCCCGATCGATCGGGATAGGTTCGCCCTATGGATTCCGCTTCTCTACTCCTCCATCTGCGCCGCGAGTTGGACGGTTTCCGGGCCTGTCTGGACGGCGATTCGGCCGCGCGGGTCGAGCACTGCGGGGACTGGACGCTGTACGACCTGGCGGACCATCTGGGCAGGGGGAACCTCTGGGCGGCCGCCGGTGTCACCGAGGGGCACGGCGACCTCAGAGCGGCGGCGGCGCCCCGGGAGCCGGCGGCGCTCGGGCGGTGGTTCGACGACACGTCCGAGACCCTGCTCGCGGCGCTGGACACCGATCCGTCCACCGCCGCCTGGACGTTCTTTCCGCCGCACACGGTCGGGTTCTGGCAACGACGGCGTTGCATGGAAACGCTCGTGCACCGGTGGGACGCCGAGAACGCCCTCGGAGCACCCGGGCCGCTCAACACCGAACTGGTGGAGGACGGGGTGTCCGAGGTCTTCGACACCATGGCCCTGCGGATGATCGCGCGCGGCCGGGCGGACCCGCCCACGGTCGCGCTCCAACTCCACGCCACGGACACCGGGTCGACCTGGACGTACGGTCCGGGAGACCCGGTCGCCGTGCTCTCCGGCACGGCGGAAAATCTGCTGCTGACGCTGTGGGGGCGGCTGCCGCGTACCGAAGACGCACTGACGTGGGAGGGCGATCGGCAGGCAGGGCAGCGGGTGTTGGACGGTCCGCTGGTCCCCTGACGCACCGCCCACGCCGTACGACGGGACAGCCCCGACCGCACCTGACCGCGATGTCGCCCACCCCGCCCGCCGAAGGGATCACCGTGGCTCAGCCGACGGCCGACGACCAGCCCCAACTCCTCAAGCCCGCCCTCGCGTCCATGACCGTGCTGGTCGCCGCGGTCATCGTCCACGACCGGGCCACCAACCGCGTCGTTCTCCTCCAACGCGGTGAGAACGCCAAGTTCGGCCGGGGGATGTGGGACCTCCCCCTCGGTAAGAGCGAACCCGGCGAGCCGATCACCGGGACCGCCGTGCGCGAGCTGTATGAGGAGACGGGCCTCACGGTGAGAGCGGAGGCGTTGAAGGTCTCCCACCTCGTCCACGGCGCGTGGAGTGTCGAAGCCCCCAACGGCTACCTCACCGTCGTCTTCGCCGCCCACGAATGGAGCGGCGAACCGGAGAACCGCGAGCCGCTCAAGCACACCCAGGTGCGCTGGACCGACATCGGCGCCATCCCCGATCCCTTCGTGAAATCCAGCGCCGTGGCCCTCCGCCGATACCTCGACGCCGGCACTCCCGAAGTCTCGCTGCACGGCTGGACCTAAGGCCTGTCCGGCGGGTCCCCCACGACCTCCGCCCACACCGACTTCCCGACGGGCGTACGAGGCGCCGTCCCCCAGCGCGCGGCGAGCACCGCCACGAGGAGCAGGCCGCGACCGGACTCATCCTCCGGCCCCGCGACGGTTTCCGAACCGAACCGGGGTTGGCGCGTGGAGGCGTCCCCAACCTCGATACGGATCAGGTGAGTTCGTACGTCCATGGTGAGCCGGAGGTGGAAGTCCCGTCCGGGCACCCGGCCGTGCTGTACGGCGTTGGTGGCCAGTTCTGCGACGAGTAGCGAGACCGTCGCGGACGTGTCCGACGTCGCCGGATAGCCCCACTCGGCCATGCGGCACACCGTCAGATGCCGGGCGAGCCGGGCGCCTCGGGGTGACGACGCGAACTGCATGGCGAACAGGGGACCCTCGGTCGCCTCCGCGGGTTCCTTCGACACAGTGCCGTCCATCGCATCCCTTTCGTAACCGCGCGGCGACCCGCACTGCGTGTGCGAGTCGTGACGTTCCGTACACAAGGGTCGTCATGCGGGCCTACGCTCAAAAGGTGATCGGGCCTTACCGTTCGGACCGTAAGGAATGGAAGTGGCGCCTTGGCCAAGGAAATCGACCCGGGATCATCGATGGCGGCGCTCTTCGGATCACGCGTTCGCAGACTCCGTACGGCGGCGGGGCTGACCCAGGCGGAACTGGGCGAGAAGGCGCACGTGGTCGCCACGCGGATCACCCAGGTCGAGCGGGCGTCGGGGGCGAAGCCGACGCTGGAGCTGGCCCGAGCCCTTGATGAAATCCTGGGAGCAGACGGGCTGTTGGTCGACCTGTGGCCCTACGTCTACCGCGAGGCGTTTCCGGACTGGTCGCGGGCGTTCATGGCGCACTCGGAGAGGGCGATCGCCATCCGAGAGTACGGGGCACACCTCGTGCCCGGCCTTTTACAGACGGAGGATTACGCGCGGGCCGTACTCAGCGTCGGGCTTTCACTCCAGGGCGAAGAACATCTGGAGGAGCGCGTGTCGGCCCGGCTCGGTCGGCAGAGTCGGTTGACCGCACCCGACCGCCCCGAGCTGTGGGTCGTACTGGACGAGGCTGTGCTTCGGCGGCCGGTCGGTGGGTGGGCAGTCATGCGGGCTCAGTTGACGCGCATGCTGGACGCTGCCTCCGAGCGTCACATCACGGTGCAGGTGCTGCCGTTCGACCAGGGCGAGCACGACCTGATGGGCGGGTCGCTGACCATCTTGGAACTGCCGGACGGCAGCGAGGTCGCCTACCCGGAAGGCGCCCACTACGGCCAACTCATCGAGGATCCGGCCGAGGTCAGGCGCTTCAGTCTGTTTTACGATCGGCTCCGGGCGGCAGCCCTGCCCCCGCTCATGTCCCTCGACATGATCCGATCTGCGATGGAGGGCATCCACCGTGGCGCGAACATCCCATCTCGAACTGAACGGCGCCGCCTGGCGCAGGAGCAGCTACAGCAATCAGGAGGGCGGCAACTGCGTGGAGGTGGCGGACGGAATCCCCGGCACCGTCCCCGTCCGTGACAGCAAGTCACCCGACGGCCCGGCTCTCGCCTTCGCCGCAGCCTCCTGGGCCCTGTTCATAGGCGAGCTGAAAACCCGTAACCGCACCTGAGCCGACCGAATCCGAGCCGACCAGGTACCGGACCCGGACGGCGTTCCAGCTCCACCGGGCTCTCGTTCGCGGTGGCCCGGTGGGCCACGGCCCTCCCCCAAGGACTTCAAGGAAAGAACCAACTACCCACCTCCTCCCACCCGTTCACCCTCAGGAGTGACCCGGTTGCGGAAAGTGGCGACAGGGAGTTACGTTCGCCGCGACATCGCACACAACAGAAGACGGCCCCCGCCAGGACGGCAATCCTGGACGAGGGCCTGACCTACCAGGAAGTCGAACCCTTCCCAATGGCTGAGCTGCATCCTAACGCGCCCTCGCGCGCCGACACCGGCGCTCCGACCTCCGGCGTGATCCACGTCCGCACCCGCCTCACCGCCGACTTCACCGTGATCGCCAACGCCCTTGCGCAGCGGCGCGGAAGCGCGGTCACCGTCGGGGTCGCGACCTACATCCTCTCGCTGCCAGACGGCGCCATCGTCAGCATCGCCGCGCTGTGCGCGCACTTCACCGAGGGCGAGATCCTGATCTCCCGGGCGCTACGGGAGTTGGAGGCGGCCGGATACCTGGAACGCCGACGCGAACGCGGCCCGGACGGCCAGGTCCGCACGAGGACCTTCTTCTACGACGTACCGCGCGGCCAGGGTCAGCCCATCCCGCCGCCCACCCGGCCCAACCGGCGGCCTGTCCAGCCACGGAAGCCCACCGAAGTGCCCACTCCACCCCCGTCACCCGCTGCCCCAGCGCCCCCGCCACCCGGAACAGTCACCGCGCCCGAGCCCACGCCCCCGTCACCGCAAGCCTCGCCCTCAGTCGATGCCGCCGACCCCCAGGCCGTCGTCATCCTCGCCTCCCTGCGGATCGCCGACCGCAGGCTGGTCCTGTCCCGCCGCGAGGTCGCCGAACTGGCCCCGGACGTCTCCGAGTGGCTCGCACGAGGTCTCCGGCCCGAAGAGATCACCGGCCTGCTCACCGCCGGACTCCCCCCACACTTCCGCTCCCGCCCGGCACGCCTCCTCGCACACCGACTCGCCGAACTCCCCCTCCCGGCGCCACCACCAGCCCCGTACACACCCCCAACTCAGCAGCCCGTCCTGCCCTGGCAAACCTGCGACGGCTGCGAACGCGCCTTCCGCGCCCCGGAACCATCCGCCTGCCGAGACTGCCGGGAGGCGGCCTGATGCCTCGGAAGGATTGCACCCAAGCGCGGCTACCTCCGCCACCTGTCAGTCGCCAGCCCTGGGCGTGCTGGTCAGGCCCTCACCGAGCGCGGTCGACGAAGCCCTCAGTTCGACGAGCAGTCCAACGGCGCGGACCTCGTCAACGGACTGCACCCGCGATGGGGCATCGGATACGCACTGCCCGACCGGCGCACACTGCGCTGGATCCCGGACGGCCGCATCGCATTCTGGGGCGGCTGGGGCGGCTCAATGGCGATCATGGATCGGCACGTCCGATGTGGCTCAGGCCGTCGCTCGGCGAGGCCGAGCGCCCCTCAGACACAAACGGCCGCTCACCACCAGGACGTGGGATACATCTGCCGCTGAAGGCGGGCGGAGACCATCTGTACCCCGATGAGCAGTGCCGCGCCGATGGCGAGGAGGGGTACGAAGGGGATGACCGGGGGGCGGGTGAGCATGATCATGACGGCGGTGGCCATGGCCGGTGGGTGGGCCGCCTTGAGGAGGAGTACGAGGCCACAGGCGACGCCGGCCGCCACGGCGGCGGCCCAAGGACCGTGCCAGCCGAGGGCGAGCACCGCGAAGGCGACCAGGCAGGACAGCATGTGGCCGCCGATGACGTGGCGGGGCTGTGCGAGAGGTGATTGGGGGGTCGCGGTGACGATGGCCATCGATGCGGCGAGCGGCGGTACGAGCGCCGTCTGGTGGGTGAGCGCGCCCACGGCCGCCAGCACGGCCAGCCCGACCGACGTCGTGACGGCCGCCGACGCGACGGTCCGCTGGGGCGGCCGGGGCTCGTCGGGCTTCCACCAGTGGTTCGCGGGTCGCTTCGCCGGGTGGGCCGCCACCTTCACGGTTGCCGATTCCTCAGGCGCGTCATGCGCCATGAATGCGAGATTCAGCTCGGGAGGTGAGGTGGAAAACGGCAGAGCGGCCCAGCTCGGGCAGGTCATACACCTTCGGGGCGCACGGAAGCAGCACGGGAACTCCTCGGGGAACCCCGGCTTCCGGCCCACGGCGGCTCGTCGTCCGTGAAGACGGGGATCATCCCCGGCATCGTGACCTCGCCGGGCGACGCCCGTCCAAGACCGCCTCCCTATCGCCCGATCGAGGGCCTCTATCGAAACCCACCTCCCCCCAGGCCCTGTCGTCACATTCCCGTCTCCCGTGGGGGAAGGACGTCGCCGTCTGCCGTCAGCAGGTACCCGGGGCCTCCGGCCGTGGACGCCGCGGCGCTGCTCTGTCTCCTTCCGCGGGCAACGGACCGGACACGTGCACCGGTCCGGCAGAGCCTAGGAGGGCTTGGTCAGGTCCCGGGCCCGGCTCGCGCGCATCCCGAACAGGAAACGGGTCAACCTCGTGCGGCGTACGAGGAGTTCGTAGGCGCTCAAGGTGAGGAACAGCGAAGCGGCCACGATCAGGACGTACTTGACCGGGACCGGGGCGTCCAGGCCGACCACCAGGTACGCGACCGCCACGACGATCGGCTGGTGCAGGACGTACAACGGCAGTGCGCCGACGGCCAGATAGCCGAAAAGGCGACGGCGACCACCGACCGATGCCGCGGTCGGAGGCCGGTCGCGGCGATCCAGCAGCCCCACGATGCCCACGATCCAGCACCAGCCCGCCGCGCCGAACAGCGCGCGCGTGACCGTCGCGAGGGCGGTCGGGTCCGTGAAGGCGTCGTCCGCCGTCATGAAGCCGGGCGCGGAGGCGGCGAAGAGAAGGGGGCCGAGGACGGCTCCCCACACCGCGTCCCGGCGCATCGCCGCGCGGAGGCGGTCGTCGGTGGCCACGACGAAGCCGTAGAGGAAGAAGAGGAGGTACGCCCACCGGCCCCAGCCTCCGTAGTCCTCCTCCAGGCCGATCAGCGCGCTCATCACGGCGAGCGGCAGGGCGGGGAGCAGCACCACACCACGCCGTTCGCACGCCCCGGCGAGAGCGTCGCGGAGGCGCTGGACGTGCGCCGCGGGAAACCACCGGGCCAGCGGCACCAGGAACAGCGAGAACGTGAGCAGCAGCACGACGAACCACAGGTGGCCCGTCTCGAAGTACTCGCCCTGTACGACGAACGGGAACGCGGAGAGGTCCAGGTGGACGTCGAAGAAGCGGGGCAGGAAGCGGAGGTAGGACTCGTCGTAGCCGGGGTCGGCGGCCCGCTCGCGCAGCCACTGTGGCAGCGGCAGCAGGGCGGCCGTCGCGAAGAGCAGCGGTACGCCGAGCCGCAGCAGCCGTTCCGTGGCGAAGCCGCCGGGGCCGCGGCGGCGCAGCGAGTGCCAGGAGCCGAGGCCCGCGACGAAGAACAGCATCGGCATCGCCCACACCACGCCGAACCCCGCGATGACCAGGATCGCGTCGGTGGTGTCCCGGTTCTTGACGTAGAAGTCGGTGTCCGTGGCGAAGACCAGCGCCGAGTGGAAGAAGACCAGCCCGATGACGACGAGGGTGCGGATCGCGTCCAGTTCGGTGCGCCGGCCGGACGCGGCGCTTGCAGGCTCCGCGCGCACTCCCGACTCGACGCCCGCGGCGCCCGCGACGCCTACGTCGCCTGCGACGCCTGCGACGCCTGCGACGCCTGTGACTTCCGCACGCTGCCCCGGCACGCTCACGGCGGGCTCCGCCCTCTCGCCCGGCACCCGTCCCGCGGGCTCCGCCCGCTCCCCCGGTCCCGACGTACCCCCCGGCTCCGTCATGCCGCCTCCCCCGTGGCGTATGGCATGTCGCACATGGCGGCACCAGTGTCCGGCCTCCGGGGCGGCGACGCCAGGCGTGTGCCCGGCGGAACCCCGCTCGGCAGCATCCCCGTAAGCATCGCGTTACGGCTGCCGCCCCAGCCGTCAAGCATGCGTCAGCGGACCGCTCGGTACCCCCTCACCCGGGCATAGCGTCACGGAGGCGTCCGGCCGATACGGGGCAGGGCACCAGCACACCACCATCCGCATCCCGCATCCCGCATCGGCAGAGCGGCGCGCACGTCACCTTCGTCAAGGAGCTGCACGATGTCTCCACTGGACCGTCCCGAGGACCCGGACCCCGAGCCTTCTGAACGCATCCCGACCGGACTCCTCCACGTACCTGTCCGGTCGGGGCCAGCGGGCTGTACGGCCCGGTTCTTCCGCACTCCGCTGGGCGGCCGTACGGCCGTCGGATTCACCTCGGCGGCGAGACTCACCGCCACCCTCGGCCCGGAACAGGCCTGCATCAAGCTCTCCGAACCCGCGCTGCGCGCGCTCGCCGCGCCCCTGGGTGTCACCGCCCTCACCGTCGACCCACAGCTCTCCGCTCCGGCCACCACCGAGACCCATGACCGCGAGCGCGAGCGCACCTGGCACGACTGGCACCCGCAGCACATCGGTGCCCTGCGGGTGACCGGCGCCGCCGCCGTCCTCGCGTACCTGAACCTGCTGATCGGTTGATCGGCAGATCGGCTGAGGAGAAGTCATGTCCGTAACCGTTCTCCAGGAACCCCGTACGGCTAAATGTGCAGCCGGTACGGCACCACGCACACCACGACATCGGTACGAGCTCTCAGCGCGGCCGCGAGCAGCAGCCCGCGCTGGTTCTGGAGGATCTGGTAGCGGCGGTGGAGGGGCTCCACCTCGGGGATGAGGACGACGATCTGCCGTCCTCCCTCCGCCGCCCGCTGGACGTACTCGACGATGGGTTCGACCAGGGAGCGCTTCGGACTGTCGACGATGTCGAGCCGTACGCCGGGATCCCAGCGCTCCCAACTCTCCTTCAGGGCCAGGGCCCTCTCCTGGTTTCCGTGTACGGCGACGGCGACGACCTCCGCCGAACCGAGGGCGCGGGCGGCCGTCAGCGCGTGCTGGGCGAGTCTGCTGACCTCGCCGACCGGCACGATGACGAGGGAGTCGGCGATGGCGCGCACCGGCGGCGGGATCTCGCCGAGGCCCAACTCCCGGCCCACTTCGGCGTAGTAGCGCTGGATGCGGGCGAAGAGCAGCATCAGCAGCGGAATCGCGACGACGACCACCCAGGCGCCCTCGACGAACTTGCTGGCCAGCAGCACCGCGCAGGCCACGCTCGTCAGCACGGCGCCGAACCCGTTGAGCACCGCGCGCCGTAGCCAGCCGCGCGGCCGCTCCTTCGCCCAGTGCCGTACGAGTCCGGTCTGGCTGATGGTGAACCCGACGAAGACACCGATCGCGAACAGCGGGAGCAGGCGGTGGGTGTCGGCGCCCACGGCCGCCAGCAGCAGCGCGGCGAGCAGAGCGAGGGCCACAACTCCCCAGCGGTACACGGGGCGTTCGGTGCGCAGTGCGAACAGGTGCGCCAGCCGGTGGTCCTTGGCGAGCAGACTCATCAGCACCGGCAGGCCGCCGAAACTGGTGTTGGCGGCGAAGAGGAGGACCGTCGTGACGATGAGGTTGGTCGCGTAGTACGCCCACCCCGTGCCGTACGAGCCCGCCGTCAGCTGCGCGAGCACGGTGACGCCGTTGCGCGGGACCACATCGTCGCGCTGGATCAGTACGGCAAGACCGATCAGCATCAGCCCGAGCAGTCCGCCGAGCATCAACTCGGTGCGCTGGGCGCGTTTTACACGCGGCTCACGGAACGCGGGGACTCCGTTGGCGATGGCCTCCACGCCGGTCAGGGCGGAGCAGCCGGAGGAGAACGCCTTCAGGAGCAGCACCACTCCCAACGCCTCGGTGACGTGGACGGGTTCGGTGGTCCCGACGACCGCGGCCGGGTGGCCGCGCAGCAGCCCGACCACGATGATGCCGAAGATGCTGACGATGAACAGCAGGGTGGGCAGCATCAGCACCCGCGCGCTCTCCGCGACGCCCCGCAGGTTCACGGCGGTGAGCAGGGCAAGGCCGACGAGGCAGATCTCCAGCAGATGCGAGCCGAGGGAGGGGAACGCGGACGCGAGACTGGCCGCGCCCGCCGCCAGACCGACCGCCACGGTCAGTACGTAGTCCACGACGAGACTGGCCGCCGCGAGCAGACTGATCCGGGGCCCGAGATCCTTCTTGGCCACGGCGTACGCGCCACCGCCGTCCGGATGTACAGCGATGACCTGCCCGTACGACACCACGAGCACCGCCAGCAGCGCGGCGATGACCAGCGTCACCGGGAGCGTCGCGGTGAGCGCCCCGGTGCCGGCGGCGATCAGCACCAGCACGATCGCCTCGGGGCCGTACGCCACCGAGCTCAACGCGTCCAGCGACAGCGCGGCGAGCCCTTCGAGGCTGGTCAGATGCCGTTTGTCGCCCTCCCCGTGACGCAACGGAACTCTCGGCTTCAGTTCGCGGCGGGCCAGTCCGTACGCCATGGGGGACCTTCGCGGGGCAGGGGGCGGGGGCGAGGTCAGTGTGACCGGCGTGGGGTGCCGGGAGGGGTATTCAACTGCTGCTGTTTTCTGTGCGTCTGGCTGAACATCCGGATCCGCACGAACGACGTCCGGCCCACCGGCACGCCCTGCACCGCGTCCAGCTTTTCCTGATCAGCGTCGCCGTTGAAGGTCATGGCCTCAGACAGCACGTCCCCGTCGATCCCGAGCCGTAGCCGTCCAGACGGGGCGCATCCGAGAAGCGGGGCGGTCGACGGGGCGCATCCGAGAAGCGGGCCGGTCGGCGGGGCCATCCCCGCGCCGACGCGCGCCTCCGATGCCGGCATGCGTACCGGGTCAGCGGCCCTTGCCGCTGACCGGCGTGGTGGAAAACCCGCCTTCCCAGCTCGACTTCGCACCCGAGTCACCGATCCGGTAGACCTGCACCACAGAACCCGCGGCGACGACCACGGCCAGGACAATCGCGGCCACGCGCACCGGCATGGTCAGAGGCACGGCCCCGCTCAGACCCGCACGCGTGTGCGTGTTTACCGAGGAGCGCGCCATGGCTCTGCGGCCGAACCACCACACCGCCACGGCGACGACGAACAGCGCCACCACCCAGGGCAGCAGGGTGTCCCCGAGGTCCGTGTGCTTGCGGACCAGAGAGTCGCTGGGGATGCGTTTCTCCAGCCACTCACCGGCATTGGTCGTGATCGGCACGCTGATCAGGGTGACCAGAGCGAGGAGAGGCAGCACCACGCCCAGCCTGCGGATCCACGTGGTCCACACCGTGGCGGCCACCAGCGCCAGCGCGGTGAGCGGCACGAGCACGACCACGAAGTGCACGAGCAGCACATGGGCTGGAAGCCCGTTGATGAGAGTGGGGCCCACTGAAGACTCCTTCAAGAACAGACGTCGAGGAGCGGCAACCGCCTACAGGCTGTAGACGAATGCCGACTACAAGCTGTAGACGAAAGCATGAAGCGCATCTGCTTCTCTGGTCACTTGTACCCCGACGGCGCCCTGGCAGGTCGGACCGGCGCGTTCGGCGCGCAGGGGTCTCGTTCGGGAAGGTGCGCCCTTCACGCGTCTCCTCGACACCGCTCCCCAGTCTTGAGCAGTGCTCGCGTCCTTCTGGCAAGAGGTGCTGAGTCAGGTGCAGCAGTCGCAACCGGCCGAGCAGCCGCAGGCGTCCGCCTTGGCTGCGGCGGGCCTCGGCGACACGGCGGCCGGGCCCGGAGCACAGCACCCCTCCCCCCGCCAGGCGTCGCGCCCCTCCTTGACGGCGACGGCTGCGATCACCAGGGCGGCGACCGGGTCGGCCCACGACCAGCCGAACGTGGCGTTGGCGACGAGGCCGACCAGCAGGATGGCCGACAGGTAGGTACACAGCAGAGTCTGCTTGGAGTCGGCCACCGCCGAAGCGGACCGCAGCTCGCGCCCGGCACGGCGCTGGGCGGCCGACAGGAACGGCATCACCGCAAGCGACAGCGCTGCCAGCACGATCCCTGGAACCGAGCTCTCCGCTTCCCCACCCCCCACCAGACCGCGTACGGCTTCGACAGCGACGTACGCCGCAAGAACGAAGAAGGACCCGGCGATGATCCGCAGCGTGGTCCTCTCCCTGGCCTCCCGCACCGCGTGCTCCTGCGCCGAGAACTGCCAGGCGACGGCCGCGCCGGATGACACCTCGATCACCGAATCGAGCCCGAACCCGACCAGCGCGGTCGAGGAGGCGAGCGTTCCCGCGGTGATCGCCACAACCGCCTCGACGACGTTGTACGCGATCGTCGAGGCGACCAGCAGCCGTACTCGCCGGGCCAGCAGGTCCCGCCGCGCCGGCGACGGTCCGAGGGATATCGAGACCATCAGCAGCAGCCGTTCTCGTCGGCGTCCGGGCAGTTGCGGTCCGTTTCAACGGCCACCACGGCCGCGCGCAGGTCGTCGAGCGCGTGCCCGAGCCGCGGGTCCGCCAGCTCGTACCGCGTACGGCGCCCGACCGGCACCGCGACCACGAGACCACAGTCGCGCAAGCAGGCCAGGTGGTTCGACAGCCGCGTCCGGGAGATCCCCAACCGGTCGGCCAGGTCGGCCGGGTGGGCCGGAGCCTCGCGCAGCTCGAGCAGCAGGGTGCAGCGGATGGGGTCGGCGAGGGCACGGCCGAAGCGGGTGAGGGCGTCGAGGTCTGTGGCGAGCTTCAGCATGACCATGACCCTGACAGTACAGGTTTACCTGAATTCATAAAAGCATGAACCAGAAGGCGAACGAAGACCGTTCTGGCGTTACGAGATGGCGTTACGAGATGGCGTTACGAGATCCAGCGGAGCCACCACCCGGGCTCACGAGGTCCCACCGGTGCGCGAGTGGTGAGGCGAGGCCTGGACTTGCGCGCCCCCGTCGCGGATCTCCTCCAGCGAGTCCTGCATCGCGGCCGTCGCGCGGGCGAACCAGTCCGCCAGCACGGCGATCTCGTCCGGGGTGTAGTCCGCGAACAGAGCGCAGACTCGCTCGTAGAACGGGCCGTAGACCTCGAGGATGCGCGCCTGGGCGGACTCCCCCATCACCACCCGCACCCGGCGACGGTCCCCGGGGTCGGCCTGCCGATGTGCGTAGCCGGCCTTCTCCAGCCGGTTGAGTACGCCGGTCACCGCACCGGTGGTGAGGCGAGCCCGGTCGGCGAGGTCACCCGCGGCGAGCGGCTCACCGGCCAGGGCGGCCTCGATGACAAAGCCGAGGCAGGTGAGGTCGGTGGCGTTGAGTCCGAGCCGGCCCGCGATGTCCTGCTGCCCGAAATGGGCGAGCGCGATCATCCGGTCCATCGCGTACAGCGCCTGATCGGCCGTCGCCTCGGGGCGCACCTTGCCTTCCACCCGAAAATCCCCTTAGGATCTAAGTTACTTAGCTCGTAAGATACTCGAGCCGCATTGCCGTGCAATACACCTCTGCCGATGAACCATCGCACCCCCGAGGGGGCCACCATGAGTGCACATGGCGACCATGACATGGGCCACACCGTCGCCGGCTGGACCGGCACCGCCCTGGCCACCGTGGGAAGCACGATCCTGGGCGTGGCCCTGGCCGCCGGATCACCGGCCGGACTGTGGTCGGGCGGAGCCGTCCTCATTCTCGCCGCGCTCACCACCTGGCTGCTGCACCTCGCGGGCTGGGGCAAGGCCGGCGGACCACGTCCGATCGGCCACGGCCGACGCACCCGCGACACCGCCGCCCGGCAGGGCCACCCCGGCTGCCTCGGCTGCCGACTGGCCGGCCGCGGGGCGGGCTCAGGCGCCGAGGGCGATCCAGAAGCGGTCCTCGCCGCGCACCTGGCCGTCGGGGGCACCGCCGTTGGCCTGGATGACCCGGCGTGACGGAGCGTTGTCGACGCCGCAGGTCAGCAGGACGCGGCTGAGGCCGAGACCTCGGCACTCAGCAAGCCCCGCAGCGAGCATCCGCGTGGCGTGGCCCTGTCGGCGCCAGGGTCGGACGACGTGGTAGCCGATATGGCCGCCGACTTCCGCCAGTTCGGGGGTCAGGCTGTGCCGGACGACGAGCGACCCGAGGTAGTACTCCCCGGAGACGTACCAGAAGAGGGTGGAAGGGACCCCCCAACGGGCCTGCACACCGCGGCGCTGCGCGGCGAAGGCGTCGAAGTCGTCGCCCGCCGGGCCGAGCCACTCCGGGCTGCGGCCTTCCGCCACGCAGTCGGCGCGCTCACCGGCCAGATAGGAGTCCCGCACCGTCGCGGTCGGCGGGACGAGGCTCGGCGGTTCCTTGAGAGTCCTCGGATCAGCGGTGGGATCAGCAGTGGTCATGCGGTTCAGTCTTCACGCAACGCCGCCGACGGGCGAAGAGTTTTCCTCGTACGCCGCCCAGGGTCCTGTCCACACGGACCTCTCAGCAGTCGTCCCGGGGTCTCCCACATGGCTTGCCTAACGTACGAGGCACCAAGTGGAGTCACGTCTCTTTCGGAGCGGGGTCTCAGTCAGACACGAGGTGGCCTCGGACTCCCTCAGTGGAGGAGTCCGGGGTCTTTCACCGTGGGCCGGTCTTTCACCATGGGTGGCTCCTTCTCCATGGGTGGCTCTCAGCCAACCCCCAGCTTTCGCCAAGCCCACGCCCATAAAGAGCGGGGAGAGTCGACACCATGTCCGAGCACCCCGAGCCCCACGCCCCCCACAGGCTCCTCGTCGTCGAGGACGAGCCGAGCATCCGCGCCCTGCTGGAGTCCACGCTGCGGCTCAGCGGCTACGCGGTGAGCAGTGCGGAGTCCGGTGGTGCCGCGCTGCTTGAGATCGAGAGGTTCGGCCCCGATCTGGTGCTGCTCGACGTGATGCTGCCGGACCTGGACGGTTTCGAGGTGACCCGCGCGATGCGGGCGGGCGGCAAGAAGACCCCCGTACTCTTCCTGACCGCGCGCACCGACCTGTCCGACCGCATCGACGGACTGCGGGCCGGCGGCGACGACTACGTCACCAAGCCCTTCAGCCTCGAAGAGGTGCTGCTGCGGATCCAGGCGATCCTGCGCCGCACCGGCGGCGAGGAAGCACCCTCCGACGAGGCGGCCGAGGACGACGAGAGCATCCTGCTCTTCGCCGACCTGCGGCTCGACGAGCGGGCGTACGAGGTGCACCGCGCGGAGCGCTACGTGCCGCTGTCGCCCACCGAGTTCCATCTGCTCCGCTACCTGATGGAGAACGCCAACCGGGTACTGACCAGGGCGCAGATCGTACAGCGCGTGTGGGGGTACGACTTCGCCGGTGACGTGCGCATCGTCGAGACGTACGTGAAGTACCTGCGCAAGAAGATCGACTGCGTCGAGCCGCCGCTGATCCACACGGTGCGCGGGATCGGCTACTCGCTGCGGCTGCCGCGCGACCACGAGCGAGACCAGGCCGCCGCCCCGCCGGCCGGCGAGCGCGCCGAGGCCGCCGAACGGTGAAACGGCCCGTGTCCCTGCGAGGCCGGCTCGTCCTCGGTCTCGCCGTCGTCGCCACCACCGCGGTACTGGCCGCGGAGGTCGCCGGCTTCGTCGTACTGCGGGCCTGGCTGATGGACGGACTCGACGATCAGCTCGCGCACTTCAGCATGCCCAGGAAGGCGTACCAGGACGCGGTGAGCGAGGAGGGGTTCCCAAGCAGGTTCACCACCGCCCCCGGGGTACTGCCCTCCGACTTCCGCGTCTACTTCTACGGCTCCGACGGCCACCTCCTGAGCGCCTCGCTCGGCGACAGCGACCAGGCCACCAGGCCCGAACTGGCGTCCACCGTCGACGACCTCGGCCTGACCGTGGGCCGTCCCGCGACGGTGTCCGCCACCTCGGGCGGCACCCGCTGGCGGATCGTCCTGCGCAAGGGCACCGACGGCGTGCAGGCAGTCGTCGCGCTTCCCCTCGCCACCATCGACGGCGCCACCTCCAAGATCCTCTACCTGGACGGCACGGTGCTCGCCCTCACGGTCACCGGCGTCGTGCTCTTCGGCCGCTGGGTCGTACGCCTCGGGCTGCTCCCCCTCACCCGCATGGAACGCACCGCCCAGGGCATCACCGACGGCGACCTCGACCTGCGGCTGCCGGACACCGAAGCGCGCACCGAGACCGGGCGGCTCGGGCGGGTCCTCAACACCATGCTCGAACGGCTCCAGGGCGCCCTGCGCGAGCGCGAGACCTCCGAGGCCCGGCTGCGCCGCTTCGTCGCCGACGCCGGCCACGAACTGCGTACGCCGCTCACCGCGATCCAGGGCTTCGCCGAACTGGCGCTGCGCCACGAGCAGCAGTCCACCGCGGGCCGCCGTGAGGCGAACCGGCTCATCGCCCAGAACGCCGAACGCATGGGCCTCCTCGTCGACGACCTCCAGCTCCTCGCGAAACTCGACCACGAGCCGTCGTACGGCTGTGAACCCGTCGACCTGCTGTCCCTGGCCGCCGACGCGGTGAGCGCGGCCGCGCTGGGCGACTCCGGCCGCCGGATCGACCTGGAACCGCTGCGTACGCCGAAAGAGGCGGAGCACTCCGAGGCAGCGGCGGACGCGGAGGAACTGGAGGGCTCGGAGGAACTGGAGCTGGTGGAGGCCATCGGCGACCCGCACCGGCTGCGGCAGGTCGTCGAGAACCTGCTGTCCAACGCGCGCACCCACACTCCGCCGGGCACCCCCATCCACGTACGCGTCGGCACCGCCCTGGTCGCCCCGGACACCGGCGGCGCGGACCGTCCCGGTCGCACCAGCGCCTCCCCGGCCCTCGCCCACGGCACCGCGGTCGGCGTCCTGGAGATCGCCGACACCGGTCCGGGCCTGGCCCCCGAAGAAGCCCAGCGCGTCTTCGAACGCTTCTACCGCGTGGACCGCTCCCGGTCCCGCTCCCACGCCCATGACCAGGGCGGAAGCGGCCTCGGACTCGCCATCGCCGCGGCCATCGCGCAGGGGCACGGGGGCCGTCTGGAGCTGGACACCGCGCCCGGTGAGGGCTGCACGTTCCGGCTGGTGCTGCCGGGGTCGGGACGCGCTTGAGGGTTTTCCATCGTGATTGCAGGGCAGACGCAGCTATTCCAAGACCGGGCGGCAGGTGAAGAGCGATCCTTTTCATGACGAGTACCACGACGAGTGCAGCGAGTACCACGAGTTCAACGGGTACGGCGAGTGCGGCGAATCCTGCGGGCGCGGCGAATCCTGCGGGCGCCGGGACCACCGCGGGCCGGGGCTTCCCCTCCGCGGTGCAGCGGGCCGGCCGGGTGAACGGTCTTGACGGGCTGCGCACCCTCGCCGTGGCGATGGTGCTCGTCTATCACGTGCGACCCGACATACTGCCGGGCGGCTCGGTCGGGGTCGACGTCTTCTTCACCATCAGCGGCTTCGTGATCACCCGCCTGCTGCTCGCCGAGTACGCCCGTACCGGGACCGTCGGCATGTCCGCGTTCTACCGGCGGCGCTGGCGGCGGCTGGTGCCGGCACTGTTCGCCCTGTGCGCGGTGTGTGCGGTGCTGGCGCTCACCACGTCGTTGCGGGGCTTCGACGGCTCGCTCCTGTCCATCGGACTGGCGGCGACGTTCGTGGTGAACATCGTGCGGGCGGTGCAGCCCGGTGTGTACTCCGACATAACCGGGCCCCTGGCGCACACCTGGTCGCTGGGGGTGGAGGAGCAGTTCTACCTGGTCTGGCCGCCCGTGATGATCCTGCTGCTGAAGCGGCTGCGGGCCCGCACGGTGCTGATCGTCACGGCGGTGCTCTGCACCCTGCCGGTGGTGTGGCGGCTCTCCCTGTGGGCCCCGGACGCGGCGCACCGCATCTACAACGGCACGGACACCCGCGCCGACCAGCTGCTCGCCGGAGCCCTGGTGGCCGTGGTGCTGGCCCGGCTGCCCGCGGGCGACCCCCGGCTGGAGCGGCTGCGCGTCTGGGCGGGACGGCTGGCCTGGCCCGCCCTGGCGGCGTTGGCCCTGACCGCCTGGCAGGTGCCGATCACCGGCGGCGCGGGCTGGTGGACGCCGGCCTGGTACACCGTCGGTTTCCTGGCGGTGGCGGTGGCGTCGGCCATCCTGGTCGCGGGACTCGAACTGCGCCCCCACGGAACGCTGTCCAGACTCCTGTCCCTGACCCCACTCGCCTGGACGGGCCGCAACCTCAGCTACGGCATGTACCTCTGGCACTACCCCATCGCCCGCCTCCTGGGCCTCCTCGGCGTGGGCACCTGGCAACTCCCCGCCACCGCCGTCCTGACCATCCTGATGGCACTGCTGTCGTACTACGCCGTCGAGCGCCCCTTCCTGCGCCGCGGCCAGAAGAAGGCGGCTGCCGCTACCTCCGCCGCCGCCGAGCCGACCGCTGCGGCTTCTCCGACCGCCGCGGCTTCTCTCACCGCTGCGACCGCTGCGGCTTCTCCGACCGCCGCGGCTTCTCCGGCTTCTCCGGCTTCTCCGGCCGGGTAACTCCTGACATGATCAACGGCAGTTCGTCCTGACGACAGGCTGGAGCCGCTTGATGCATGCGACCGAGTCGGGGCATGCCCGGCGAGTGGCCGCCTACGCGGCAGTGGGGACACGGCTGTCCCTGCTCAGCGACCGTCGGCTCGGGGACGCGGTGGCCGCCGCGCAGAGTCTCGGTTCCGGTATCGGTGGCAGGTCGGCCGAGATGGAAGTCGAAGGAACACGCGTCTTCGTCAAGCGGGTGCCGCTGACGGACCTCGAGTTGCAGCCGGAGCACGTGCGGTCGACGGCGAACCTTTTCGGGCTTCCCCTCTTCTACCAGTACGGGGTGGGGTCGGCCGGGTTCGGTGCCTGGCGTGAGCTGGCCGCACACATCATGACCACGGGCTGGGTACTCAAGGACGAGTACGCCGGTTTCCCGCTCCTCTACCACTGGCGGGTTCTGCCGGACAGTCCCCCTGCCGGCTTCGCCGACTTCTTGGGGGGCGTAGAGGGGGCCGTCGCGCACTGGGACGGTTCGCCGGCCGTGCGCCGCCGGCTGGAGGCCATCGGAAAGTCCTCCTTCAGCCTGGTTCTCTTCCTCCAGCATGTGCCTCAGACGCTCGCCGCGTGGCTGGGCGACACCCGCGATGCCGCCTACCGGGGGCCGGGAGACGAATCGCCCTACCTGTGGGTCGAGGACGCGCTGCTGCGGGGGACGGAGTTCATGAGCACACGCGGACTGGTCCACTTCGACGCGCACTTCGCCAACCTGCTCACCGACGGCCGGCAGGTGTACTTCGCGGACTTCGGGCTCGCGTCGAGCCGCGACTTCGAACTCTCGGCGGAGGAGAGCGCCTTCCTTGCCGACCATCTCGTGTATGACCGCAGCTACGCACCGACCCACCTGCTCCGCCATCACCTGCCCGACGGCGTGCTCGGCACCACCGAACTCCAGACCTTCCTGCGCCAGTGGATCGAGGGCCACCGACCCGACGGCGTCCCGCCCGACATCGGCGCGATCCTCGACCGCCACGCCCCACACGCAATCGTGCTCGACGACTTCCACCACCGCCTCCTCACCCGGAGCAAGAGCACGCCATTCCCCGCAGCCGAGGTGCGGCGGGCCCTGGAGGGCACATCGGGCGCATCGGGCGCATCGACGTCCCGGGAGTGAGAGCCCGTCGCTGCGCTCCGGTCGGCCGATCGACGACGGCCACGCAGAGCCGCGGGTCGGCGCCCTCTCAGCCCTCGAAGCGGTAGCCCATCCCGGGCTCGGTGATCAGGTAGCGCGGGTGTGACGGGTCCGGTTCCAGTTTGCGGCGCAGTTGGGCCATGTAGACCCGCAGGTAGTTGGTCTTGTTGTGGTGTGAGGTGCCCCAGACCTCCTGGAGGAGTTGGCGCTGTGTGACGAGTCGGCCCGGGTTGGAGACCAGGATCTCCAGCAGGTGCCACTCGGTCGGGGTGAGGCGGACGTCGTGGCCCGCGCGGCCGGCCTTCTTGGCGACCAGGTCCACGGTGAACTCGTCCGTGGTGACGAGGGCCGTCTCGGGGACGAGCGGCACGGAGTCGGTACGGCGGACGGCGGCGCGCAGCCGGGCCAGGAGTTCGTTCATGCTGAACGGTTTGGTGATGTAGTCGTCGGCGCCCGCGTCCAGCGCCGCGACCTTCTCGTCGGAGGCGCGGCGCGCGGACAGCACCAGGATCGGTACGCGGGTCCAGCCGCGCAGGGCCTTGATGACGTCCGTGCCGTCCATGTCGGGCAGCCCCAGGTCCAGTACGACCACGTCGGGCCGGCGCGCGGCGGCGAGCCGGAGCGTCGTCGCACCGTCCGGGGCCGCGTCGACCCCGTACCCGCGTGCCCGCATGTTGATCACGAGCGCCCGTACGAGCTGTGGGTCGTCCTCCACCACCAGCACGCGGGTCATCGGTGTGCACCTCTCAAGTCGTACGTCGGGGCAGGAGTGCCGGATGTGGTGCGGGAGTCGACGGATCCGGAGGGTTTCTCCGGGTGCCAGCTCCCGCACTGTGCGTCGGTCAAGCCCATCAGCTCTTGGCCACAAGTTCCTTGAGCGCGATGTTCAGTTCGAGGACGTTGACGGTGGGCTCGCCGATGAAGCCGAGCGTGCGACCGTCGGTGTGCTCGTCGACGAGCTTCTGCACCTCGGCGACGGGGAGGTTGTTCTTCTCCGCGACGCGGTGCACCTGGATGTCGGCGTAGTCGGGGGAGATCGCCGGGTCCAGTCCTGAGCCGGAGGACGTCACCGCGTCGGCGGGTACGTCGGAGGCCTTGACCGTGTAGCCGGGCACCGAGTTGTCCTTGATGACCGCGGCCTTGGCCGACTCGACCCAGTAGCAGAGGGTGCTCTCCTCCACCTTGCCGAGCGGCGGGCAGACGCCGTCGACCGCGCCGTTGTCACCGGACCGGTTGGTGGCGCCGGACAGGATCAGGCTGTACTGGGTGTTGACGCTGTTGGTGCCGAGGCCGTTCTGCGGACGGCCCTGGAACCACTTGAGGTCGGGCTCCGGGGTCTCGTCACCCTTCACGGGCAGGTTGTAGGCCTGGCCGATCAGCGAGGAGCCGACGACCTGGCCGTTCGCCTTGATCTCCGAGCCGTTCGCCTTGTCGTTGAACAGACCCTGGGCGACGCCGGTGATGGCGAGCGGGTAGATGACGCCCGTCACCAGCGTGAGGACGAGCAGGGCTCGCAGGCCGGCCCAGAGCAACCGCGCAGTGTTCGTAACCGAGTTGTTCATGGCGCGCTCAACCGATTCCGGGGATGAGGGAGATGATCAGGTCGATGATCTTGATGCCGATGAAGGGCGCGACGAGCCCGCCGAGTCCGTAGATCCCGAGGTTGCGGCGGAGCAACTTGTCGGCGCTCACCGGCCGGTACTGCACGCCTCGCAGGGCGAGCGGCACCAGCGCGATGATGATCAGCGCGTTGAAGATGACCGCGGACAGGATCGCGGAGTCGGGCGAGTGCAGGTGCATGATGTTGAGCTTGTCCAGGCCCGGGTAGACCGCCGCGAACAGCGCCGGGATGATCGCGAAGTACTTGGCGACGTCGTTGGCGATGGAGAAAGTCGTCAACGCGCCCCGGGTGATCAGGAGTTGCTTGCCGATCTCGACGATCTCGATGAGCTTGGTGGGGTTGGAGTCCAGGTCCACCATGTTCCCGGCCTCCTTGGCGGCCGAGGTACCGGTGTTCATGGCCACGCCCACGTCGGCCTGCGCCAGCGCCGGAGCGTCGTTCGTACCGTCACCGGTCATCGCGACGAGCTTGCCGCCCGCCTGCTCCCGCTTGATGAGCGCCATCTTGTCCTCGGGAGTCGCCTCCGCGAGGAAGTCGTCGACGCCCGCCTCATCGGCGATGGCCTTGGCCGTCAGCGGGTTGTCGCCCGTGATCATGACGGTCTTGATGCCCATGCGGCGCAGCTCGTCGAACCGCTCGCGCATGCCTTCCTTGACGACGTCCTTGAGGTGGATGACACCCAGGACGCGGGCGCCCCGGCCGTCCTCGACCGCGACGAGCAGCGGGGTGCCGCCCGCCTCGGAGATCCGGTCGGCCAGCGTGCCGGCGTCCGCGGAGATCTCGCCGCCCCGCTCCCGCACCCAGGCGATGACCGACCCGGCCGCGCCCTTGCGGATCCTGCGCCCGTCGACGTCCACACCCGACATCCGGGTCTGGGCGGTGAAGGCGATCCACTCGGCCCCGGCCAGCTCACCCTGGTGACGCTCGCGCAGTCCGTACTTCTCCTTCGCCAGTACGACGATGGAGCGGCCCTCGGGCGTCTCGTCGGCCAGCGAGGAGAGCTGGGCGGCGTCGGCGACCTCGGCGTCGGTGGTGCCGGTCACCGGCACGAACTCGGAGGCCTGGCGGTTGCCGAGGGTGATGGTGCCGGTCTTGTCGAGGAGCAGGGTGGAGACGTCACCGGCGGCCTCAACCGCCCTGCCGGACATGGCCAGTACGTTCCGCTGGACCAGGCGGTCCATGCCCGCGATGCCGATCGCGGAGAGCAGCGCGCCGATGGTGGTCGGGATCAGACAGACGAGCAGCGCCACCAGCACGACCATCGTCAGATGCGTACCCGCGTAGTCCGCGAACGGCGGGAGGGTGGCAACGGCGAGCAGGAAGACGATCGTCAGCGAGGCGAGCAGGATGTTCAGCGCGATCTCGTTGGGCGTCTTCTGCCGTGCGGCGCCCTCGACCAGGGCGATCATGCGGTCGATGAAGGTCTCGCCCGGCTTCGTCGTGATCTTGATGACGATGCGGTCGGAGAGCACCTTCGTACCGCCGGTGACGGCGCTGCGGTCGCCGCCGGACTCGCGGATGACGGGGGCCGACTCACCGGTGATGGCCGACTCGTCCACCGAGGCGACCCCCTCGACGACGTCACCGTCGCCGGGGATGATGTCGCCCGCCTCACAGACCACCAGGTCGCCGACGCGCAGCTCGGTGCCGGGCACCTGCTCCTCCACCGAGCCGTCGAGGCGCCGGGCGACCGTGTCGGTCTTGGCCTTGCGCAGCGTGTCGGCCTGCGCCTTGCCGCGGCCCTCGGCCACCGCCTCCGCCAGGTTGGCGAAGATCACCGTCAGCCACAACCAGGCGCTGATCGCCCAGCCGAACCAGTCGCTCGGGTCCGTGAAGGAGAAGACGGTCGTCAGCACCGAGCCGACGAGGACCACGAACATGACGGGCGACTTGATCATCACCCGCGGGTCGAGCTTGCGGCAGGCGTCGGGCAGTGACCTGAGCAGCTGCTTCGGATCGAACACCCCCGCGCCGACGCGTCCTTCGTCCTTGTGACCGGTCGGCACATCGCTGTGCGGCGCCCGCGTCGGAGTGGCTGCGGACATCGAGTCCTCTTCTTTACGCGATTCCTTGCGCGATTCCTTGCGCGATTTCGCTGCCCGGGTGCTCATGACGCCAGCCCCTCGGCCAGCGGGCCCAGCGCCAGGGCCGGGAAGTAGGTCAGACCGGTGATGATCAGGATCGCGCCCACCAGCAGACCGGTGAACAGCGGCTTCTCGGTGCGCAGTGTGCCCGCGGTCGCGGGCACCGGCTTCTGCTCGGCGAGCGAACCGGCCAGGGCCAGCACGAACACCATCGGCAGGAAGCGGCCCAGGAGCATGCAGAGTCCGAGGGTGCTGTTGAACCACTGCGTGTCCGCGTTCAGACCGGCGAAGGCCGAGCCGTTGTTGTTGGCCGCGGAGGTGTAGGCGTACAGGATCTCGGAGAAGCCGTGCGCCCCGCTGTTGGTCATCGAGTGGGCCGGAGTGGGCAGGGCCATCGCCGCGGCGGCGAAGACGAGCACCAGCGCCGGGGTGATGAGGATGTAGCAGGCGGCGAGCTTGATCTCGCGGGTGCCGATCTTCTTGCCCAGGTACTCGGGCGTTCGGCCGACCATCAGACCTGCGATGAACACCGCGATGATCGCCATGATCAGCATGCCGTAGAGGCCGGAGCCGGTACCGCCGGGTGCGATCTCGCCGAGCTGCATGCCCAGCATGGTGATGCCGCCGCCGAGGCCGGTGAACGAGGAGTGGAAGGAGTTGACCGCACCCGTCGAGGTCAGCGTGGTCGCCACCGCGAAGATCGAGGAACCGGCGACACCGAAACGGGTCTCCTTGCCCTCCATCGCACCGCCCGCGATCTGGAACGCCGGGCCGTGGTGGGCGAACTCGGTCCAGAACATGAGGGCCGTGAAGCCGACCCAGATGGTGACCATCGTGGCGAGGATCGCGTAGCCCTGCCGCAGCGAGCCGACCATCCGGCCGAAGGTCCGGGTGAGCGCGAACGGGATCAGCAGGAGCAGGAAGATCTCGAAGAGGTCGGAGAACGGGGAGGGGTTCTCGAAGGGGTGGGCCGAGTTGGCGTTGAAGTAACCGCCGCCGTTGGTGCCCAGCTCCTTGATGGCCTCCTGCGAGGCGACCGCGCCGCCGTTCCACTGCTGCGAGCCGCCCATGAACTGGCCGACCTCGTGGATACCGGCGAAGTTCTGGATGGCGCCGCACGCGACCAGGACGATCGCGGCGATCACCGCGATGGGCAGCAGGATGCGGATGACGCCACGCACCATGTCGGCCCAGAAGTTGCCGAGTTCGCCGGTGCGAGAGCGCGCGAAGCCCCGTACGAGCGCCACCGCGACGGCGATGCCGACCGCGGCGGAGACGAAGTTCTGCACCGCCAGGCCGCCGGTTTGCAGGACGTGGCCCATGGCCTGCTCGCCGTAGTACGACTGCCAGTTGGTGTTCGACACGAAGGACGCGGCGGTGTTGAACGCCTGGTCCGGGTCGATGGAGGAGAAGCCGAGCGAGCCGGGCAGGATGCCCTGGATCCGCTGCAGCAGATAGAGGAAGAGGACGCCGACGACCGAGAAGGCGAGGACGCTGCGCAGGTACGCGGGCCAGCGCATCTCGGTGTTCGGGTTGGCGCCGATGCCCTTGTAGATCCACTTCTCGACGCGCCAGTGCTTGTCGGAGGAGTAGACCTTGGCCATGTAGTCGCCGAGGGGACGGTAGGCGAGTGCCAGGGCCGCTATGAGCGCGACCATCTGAAGCACACCGGCGAGGACGGGTCCCATAACAGTGCTCAGAACCTCTCCGGGAAGACGAGGGCGAGAATCAGATAGCCCAGCAGGGCGACGGCCACGATCAGGCCGACGATGTTCTCGGCGGTCACAGCGACACCTCCTGGGACCCGGAGGCGAGGGTGAGATGGCCCAGCAGGGCGGCGGACACCACGAAGCCGACGCCACCGATGAATGCGGCCTCGACGGTCACAGCTTCGTCACCCCCTTGGCGACGAGGGCCACCAGCGCGAACACCGCGATCGTGATGACGACGAAGACCACGTCGGCCATCGAGAGCTCCTAGATGAGGTTGGGATTGAACGGACTAGTAGAGGAAAGCGCCTCTCTGACCGGATTCCGCCACCGTTGACGGGTCCCTTACGTGGCGCGCTACGGCTTTGACGCATCCCTTACGGGGGTGTTTCGAGTGGGGTTCGGGAGACATGTCGGGGCAGCCCTCAGGTGATGCGGAACCGCAGTCGGCAGATCACCGCGTCCCTCTCCTTCCGCACAGCGTGGGCGACGACAGCGTCCCGCTGGCTCTGCAGCAGCCGCTGCCACAGCTGGTCGGGCTCGACCTCCGCGATCAGCACGGTGCCCCTGATGCCGGGCTCGTCGGCGGCGATACGGGACACGTACGACGCTATGGGGCAGCCCAGGGCCCTGCGCTCGGAGGCGAGCCGAACGAGTGGGACCCCTGGGTTCCACTCCTCCCAGGCGCGCTCCAGGGCCGCGATCCGGGCACGGTCCTCGGCGTCGGGGTGGCAGACGGTGACGGCGCGCACCTCGTCGCCACGGGCCGCGCTCTGGGCCACGCTCGGCATGCTGCTGCTCCTCGTCCTCTGCCCGACCCGGGTCGCGGCCGGCGAGGACTGGCTCTCCGCCCGCGGACTGCTGGGCACCCGGCGGGTGCGCACCGACCACCTGGTATCGGTGCGCTGCCTGGACGGCGTCAGCCGGCGGCTCGTCCTGCGGGACACCTCCGGCGCGCGCGTCGAGATCGACCCCCGCGTCCTGGCCACCGATCCCCCGCTCCAGCACCGCCTCGATGAGGACGCCCGCGTCTCCGCGCTACGCGGCTCCCTCACCTGCGAGGCGACGGCGCTGCGCCGCGTGTCGGAGCGGATCGACCGGGAGACCGCGATGACGGTGTTCAAGGTGTCGGGGCTGGACTGGAGGACTATCCAGGGGCCGTCGGTCATCAGCACACATGAGAAATGCCAGACTGAAGGCATGACTACCAAGGTTTACTTCGACATCCGTATCGGCAACGAGTCCGCGGGGCGGATCGTCTTCGATCTGTACGACGACGTGGTGCCCAAGACCGCGGAGAACTTCCGCGCGCTGGCGACCGGCGAAAAGGGCTTCGGTTACGCCGGTTCCAAGTTCCACCGGATCATCCCCCAGTTCATGCTCCAGGGCGGTGACTTCACCCGGGGTGACGGCACCGGCGGCAAGAGCATCTACGGCGAGAAGTTCGCCGACGAGAACTTCCAGCTCAAGCACACCAAGCCCGGCCTGCTGTCGATGGCCAACGCGGGACCGAACACCAACGGCTCCCAGTTCTTCATCACCACGATCGTGACGGACTGGCTGGATGGCAAGCACGTGGTCTTCGGCGAGGTCACCGAGGGTCTCGACCTCGTCAAGAAGATCGAGGGACTCGGCAGCCGCAGCGGCACGCCGAGCACCACCGTCGTGATCGAGAGCAGCGGGGTTCTCTAACCCCTCCCGTTCCGGCCGCCACTCTGCCGTCATCGTGATCCGATTCCGGCAGGCGGAGGAAACGCCGAGGCCCCGCCTTCTCGCAGGCTTGGAAGGCGGGGCACACCTGACCAGTACGGGCCAGGGGACTGCCGGTAAGGCCCGTTCCACCACTGGCCGGGCGGCCGAGAGGGTCCCCGCAGCCCGAACCGGTCCGGGCATTCGTACCCGCCTTCCTGGTCGACCGCGTCTTCCACGCGGAGGAGCAACAGGCCGAACTCGGGGACCGTCGGCCGTGTTGCGGTACGGGCCCGCGTACGTGTAGCCGAGCCGGTCGTACAGGCCCCGGCCACCGGTGTTGTCCGGGCGGACCAGCAGCGAGGACCATTCCGGGTCGATCGCCTTCAGCAGTGCCCAGGCCGTCGAGAATGCACCGTCCTTGAGCAAGACACCAAAACCGGTTGTCGCGCCGACGACACCGCCGACACAGCTCAACCATTCCCCCGCCACACAGCTGTCGTAAGTCGGAATCGCACCTCCGATAGCGGTGGCGATGTCGAGGGCGGCGAGAGTTCCGGTGCCGCAGAGTGGTGTGACCGTGCCAAGGCTCTCCCTGTCTCACAGGTTGCCAACCAACACCCCCAGCGATGGTGCCCCAGGTGGCGACGACCTCCCCTGCTGTTTTGTTCAGGCCGCCCTCGTCCTCCTCCTTCGTCTCTTCGGCCGCCGTGGCCTTCGCCTCGGGCGGTGACAGTCGGGGAGACGTTCCTCTCAACATGCGGAAGCCCCTGGGCCTGTGGATCACTGGTTGCATACGCTGGCCCGGCCGTCCGTGTCATGGCCGGAAACCCCCGCTCGGCAGCCCGTCAGGAGCGCACCGATGGCCACCGCAGACAAGGACGCCCCCACGAGCCGTCTGCGGACGTGGATGCTCCAGGGCCTCTCCGACATGGCGAAGACCCCGCAGGGCCCGCACGCCCCGCCGCCCCCCTCGCACGAGGGTCAGCGCTGGTGGCGGGTGATGTGCCTGACCGGTGTCGACTACTTCTCCACGCTGGGCTACCAGCCGGGCATCGCGGCGCTGGCCGCCGGTCTGCTCTCCCCCGTGGCGACCATCGTGCTCGTGATCGTCACCCTGGCGGGTGCACTCCCCGTCTATCGCCGAGTGGCCGAGGAGAGCCCCCACGGCCAGGGTTCGATCGCGATGCTGGAGCGGCTGCTGACGTTCTGGAAGGGCAAGCTGTTCGTCCTCACCCTGCTCGGCTTCGCCGCGACCGACTTCCTGATCACCATCACCCTGTCGGCGGCGGACGCCTCCACCCACCTGGTGGAGAACCCGCACCTCACCGCGACCCTGCACGACAAGCAGATGATCATCACCCTCGTCCTGGTCGCCCTCCTCGGCGCGGTGTTCCTCAAGGGCTTCCTGGAGGCGATCGGCGTCGCGGTCGTCCTGGTGGGCATCTATCTGGCGCTGAACGTCGTGGTCACGATCGTGGGCCTCTGGCATGTGATCACCAAGGGCCATGTCATCACCGACTGGTCCACCGCCCTGACCGCCGAACACGGCAACGTCTTCGCGATGATCGGCGTGGCCCTGCTGGTCTTCCCGAAGCTGGCCCTCGGCCTCTCCGGCTTCGAGACGGGCGTGGCGGTCATGCCGCACGTGGAAGGCGAGCCGGGCGACACCGAGGAGGAGCCGGCCGGCCGGATACGGGGCACGAAGAAGCTGCTCACGGTCGCCGCCGTGATCATGAGCGTGTTCCTGATCGCGACCAGCTTCATCACCACACTGCTCATCCCGGAGAAGGATTTCGAACCGGGCGGCGACGCCAACGGCCGCGCGCTCGCCTTCCTGGCGCACGAGTACCTGGGCAGCACCTTCGGCACGATCTACGACGCCTCGACCATCGCGATCCTCTGGTTCGCCGGCGCCTCCGCCATGGCCGGCCTGCTCAACCTGATGCCCCGCTACCTCCCCCGCTACGGCATGGCCCCGCACTGGGCCCGCGCCGTCCGCCCCATGGTGATCGTCTTCATCCTGGTCGCGTTCCTGGTGACCTGGATCTTCGACGCCAACGTCGACGCCCAGGGCGGCGCGTACGCCACCGGTGTCCTCGTCCTCATCAGTTCCGCCGCCGTCGCGGTCACCATCGCCGCGCGCAAGGCGGGCCAGCGCAACTGGACCATCGCCTTCGCCGTCATCTCGGCGGTCTTCCTCTACACGACCGTCGTGAACGTCATCGAGCGGCCCGACGGCGTCAAGATCGGCGCCTGCTTCATCGCCGCGATCATCCTCGTCTCGCTCCTGTCCCGGCTCGCCCGCGCCTTCGAGCTGCGCGTCACCAGCCTGACCATGGACCCCCTGGCGGAGCGGTTCGTACGGGACATCGCGAGCCGTCGGGCCCGCTTCATCGCCAACGAGCCCGACCACCGCGACATCACCGAGTACCGCGAGAAGATCGAGCAGATCCGCGCCGACAACGACGTCCCCGTCCAGGAGGACTTCGTCTTCGTCGAGGTCACCGTCCTGGACGCCTCGGAGTTCGAGGCGGGTGTGACCGTACGCGGCGAGGTCATGCACGGCCGCTACCGCGTCCTGACCCTGGAGTCCTCCTCCATCCCCAACGCCCTCGCGGCCCTCCTCCTGTACGTCCGCGACACCACCAACCAGACCCCCCACATCTACTTCGAGTGGACCGAGGGCAACCCCTTCACCAACTTCCTCCGCTTCTTCCTCTTCGGCCAGGGCGAGGTGGCCCCGGTGACCCGCGAGGTCCTCCGCGAGGCAGAACCGGACCGCGCACGCCGCCCCCGGGTGCACGTCGGCTAGAACGTGGCGACGACGGCCTAACGCCCGCCCTCCGCCACCGCCCCCTCCTCGTCCCCCACCGTGAACCCGATCACCACGCCGCCCCCGTCCCGCCGGTAGGCGAACGGCGCACCCCCGTGCCCCACGGCCACCTCCCGCACGATGGACAGGCCGAGCCCCGACCCGGGCAGACTGCGCGCGTCGGCGGCCCGGTAGAAACGGTCGAAGGCCCGCTCCAGATCGCCGTCGGCGATCCCGGGCCCCCGGTCGAGCACCTCGACGCGCACACTCCCGGGCCGGCCACCCGGCGCGGCCCCGGTCACGACGACCTCGATCAGTGCCTCCCCGCCCTGGTCGAACTTGACCGCGTTCTCCACCAGATTGGACACCGCCCGTTGCAGCGCGGTGGGCCGCCCGTCGACCTCCGTGTCGCCACTCACCCGCACGACGATGTCCCGCCCGCTGCGCCGCCGGGCCACGATGGCGACATCCTCCGCAAGCTCCCCCAGATCGACGCGCCGCACCGGCTCGGTATCGGACCGCCCCGCCGCGAGCGCCACCAACTCATTGACGAGGTCAGTCAGTTCGCGGGACTCCAGCGCCAGATCGGCGACGAGTTCCTCGCGCACGGCAGGCGGCAGTTCGTCGATGCGCCGGAGCATGGAGATGTTCGTACGCAGCGAGGTCAGCGGCGTGCGGAGCTCGTGCCCCGCGTCCTGGACGAGCCGCCGCTGGTCCTCCTCGGACTGCGCGAGGCGCCCGAGCATCCGGTCGAAGGACCGCCCGAGCCTGGCCACCTCGTCGTACCCCGCGACCGGCACCTGGATCCCGAGCCGCCCGGTCCGCGCGACGTCCTCCGCGGCCCCCGCGAGGCGTACCAGCCGCCGGGTGATCCGCCGGGCCAGCCACCAGCCGAACAGCCCCGAGGCGATGACGACGGCTCCGACGAGGAGCACGGTCCGCTGCTGGAGCTCGTTCAGCAGGTCCTCCGTGTCGCTGAACTCCTGCGCGACCTGCACCGCCCCCCGCCCGCCACCGAGCGCGACGGTCGCCACCCGGAACCGGCTGTCGCCGACCTCGACCTCCTTGTGCTCCGCCAGCCTGCCCGCCGCCGAGGCGCCCGCGGCCTGCCGGTCCGCGGCGACGACGGGCAGCGGAGGATGCCCGGGGCCGACGACCACGCCATCGGGCCCGAGTACCTGTACGTCCGTAGAACTGGGCCGCACGATCTTGTCGAGCGCCCCGCCATGGTCGGTGTCGGACGAGGTGAAGTCCGCCGGACCCAGCTGCTGCTGCCGCACCTCGGCCCGCAGATCCTCCACCACCCCGGCGAAGACGGTCTGCTGGTCCACGCGTACCAGCCGGGCGGCGGCGTCGTAGCTCAGAAACCCGACGAGAACGGTGACCACGGCGGCCACGGCCGCGAAGGACACCGTGAAGGTGGCCCGCAGCGAGGAAACCCGCCGAAGCCGAACCCGGGACAGCCGTTTCAGGAATCGCCCGGGGAATCGGGACAGCCCGTCGGGGAATCGCCCGGGGAATCTCGGAGGCACCTCAGTCCTCCCTCAGGACGTACCCCACACCCCGCACCGTATGGATCAGCCCCGACGCCCCCGGCTCGTCGAGCTTGCGCCGCAGATACCCCACGTACACGGCGAGATTCTTCGACCCGGGGCCGAAGTCGTACCCCCAGATCCGGTCGTAGATCGTGGAGTGGTCAAGGACGATGCCCGCGTGACGAACGAGCAGTTCGAGCAGCTCGAACTCGGTCCGCGTCAGCTCCACCTCGCGCTTCCCACGCCAGACCCGCCGAGCCTGGGTGTCCATCCGCACCCCGGCCGCGGCGACCTGCCCCGCAGGAACAGGCAGCTCGCGGGACGCCTTCACCTCGACCGCGTCGACCACGTCATCGGGGGCACCGTCTCCGCCACCCGTGCGACGCAGCAGCGCCCGCAGCCGGGCGAAGACCTCCTCCACGTCGAACGGCTTGACCACGTAGTCGTCGGCCCCCGCGTCCAGCCCCGCGATCCGGTCGGCGGTCTCCACCAGCGCGGTGAGCATCAGAATCGGCGTCCGGTTCCCCTCCGCCCGCAGCACCCGGCACACCTGAAGGCCGTCGATGCCGGGCATCATCACATCAAGAACCAGCACGTCGGGCGGCGTCCGATGGGCCTGGGCCAGCGCCGCCACCCCGTCGGCGACGGCCGTCACCTCATAGCCCTCCAGCGCCAGCGCCCTCTCCAGCGCATGACGAATGGCACGGTCGTCCTCGGCAAGCAGCACATTCTGGGGCACCCCACCAGTCTGCCTGGCCGCGGCCACCTACCACCTGATGAACGAGGGTCCGCCGACCCTTCTTACCCCTCTCTCACCGCGAACCGTGCCAGGCCCCCGCCCCTCACCGACCAGGTGTGGACGAGCACCCGGCTCCGCCCTCATCCACCGCAAGGTGAGCTGACGCCACTCACCTACGCGCGCAGCGCGGCCAGTTGCTGCTCGAAGGGAACCACTTCCAGGCCACCACCGGAGGGCCGGACACCCTCGGCCGGAACAGCCCCGGACTCCCCCCGCTGCGCATACGCCCCGAACCCGGCCATCAACCCCGCCAGCTCCCCCGCGGCCCTGTCGATGCGCGAGGCGAGCCCCTCCGCTCCCCAGTCCTCCGAGGCCGCGTACACGCCGGTCGGTACGACCACGGCCCGCAGATGGGCGAAGAGCGGACGAAGCGCGTGCTCCAGTACGAGCGAGTGCCGCGCCGAACCCCCCGTCGCCGCGATCAGCACCGGCTTTCCGGCGAGCGCGTCCTTGTCGCTGACGCTCAGCACGTCGAAGAAGGACTTGAACAGCCCGCTGTAGGAGGCGGAGAAGACGGGCGTGACGACGATCAGCCCGTCCGCCGCCGACACCGCGTCGAACGCGGAGGCCAGCGCCCGCCCGGGGAACCCGTTCGTGAAGTTGTGGGCGATCTCCACGGCCAGGTCGCGCAGCTCGACCACCTGAACGTCGGCGGACGAAGTCTCCCGGACCGTGGCGGCAGCCAGCCGGTCCGCGAGCAACCGCGTGGACGACGGAACACTCAGCCCGGCCGAAATGACGACGAGCTTCATACGGCGGTCACCTCCTGGGCGGCGGCCACCTGGGCCGCGTGAGTGGGCGCGTCCGGCACGTCGGCCGGCCGGCCCTTCGCGAACTCCTCGCGCAGCACCGGCACGACCTCCTCGCCCAGCATGTCGAGCTGCTCCAGCACGGACTTCAGCGGCAGCCCCGCGTGGTCCACCAGGAACAACTGCCGCTGGTAGTCACCGGCGTACTCCCGGAAGGCCAGCGTCTTCTCGATCACCTGCTGCGGCGACCCGACGGTCAACGGCGTCTGGTCGGTGAAGTCCTCGAGGGACGGCCCGTGCCCGTACACCGGCGCGTTGTCGAAGTACGGCCGGAACTCCCGTACGGCGTCCTGCGAGTTGGGCCGCATGAACACCTGGCCGCCGAGCCCGACGATCGCCTGCTCGGCACTCCCGTGCCCGTAGTGCGCGTACCGCTCCCGGTACAGCTCGACCATCTTCTTGGTGTGGTCGGCCGGCCAGAAGATGTTGTTGTGGAAGAAGCCGTCGCCGTAGTACGCGGCCTGCTCGGCGATCTCCGGCGAGCGGATGGAGCCGTGCCAGACGAACGGCGGTACGCCGTCCAGCGGCCGCGGCGTCGAGGTGAACGACTGCAAGGGCGTACGGAACTTGCCCTCCCAGGTCACCACGTCCTCACGCCAGAGCCGGTGCAGCAGCGCGTAGTTCTCGATGGCGAGGTTGACGCCCTGGCGGATGTCCTGCCCGAACCAGGGGTAGACCGGGCCGGTGTTGCCGCGCCCCATCATCAGGTCGACGCGGCCGTCCGCGAGGTGCTGGAGCATCGCGAAGTCCTCGGCGATCTTCACCGGGTCGTTGGTGGTGATCAGGGTGGTGGAGGTGGAGAGGATCAGCTTCTCGGTCCTCGCCGCGACATAGCCGAGCATCGTGGTCGGGGACGACGGCACGAACGGCGGGTTGTGGTGCTCACCGGTGGCGAAGACGTCCAGGCCGACCTCCTCGGCCTTCTGCGCGATGGCGACCATGGCCTTGATGCGCTCGTGCTCGCTCGGCGCCCGTCCGGTCGTCGGGTCCGGTGTCACATCGCCGACGCTGAAGATCCCGAACTGCATGGTCGCTCACCCTCCGCAGGTTGTTTACGATTCAACTATACCGGCAAACGAGACCACCCACGTCCCTATTCCCCCACCACCTGCGCCTGCCGGTCCCCGGCCTTACGATCCCGGCATGGCCGCCCCACGCCGTGACACCCGAGGCATCGTCGACGCCACGGAACTCTTCACCCGGGTCCACTTCCGACGCCGCGAACCCGCCCCACCCCTGCGCCCCTACCTGGAGCACTACTGGCTGATCGACTGGGACCTGCCCCAGCCGTACGCCTCCCACGTGGTCCCGCACCCCTGCGTGAACATCGTCTTCCAGCAGTACGAGGGACAGGCCCCCTTCGCCGAGGTCGCCGGCATCGGACTCGGCCTCTTCACCCAGAAGCTGACCGGCAGCGGACGGGTCTGCGGCATCCAGTTCCGCCCCGGCGGCTTCCGCCCCTTCGCCCCGGCCCACCCGGTGACCGACTGGACCGGCCACCGAGTCCCGCTCCCCGAAGTCTTCTTCGCTGCGACCGACGCCCCCACGACGATCCTCGCCCCTGACGACGAGGACACCCGCGTCACCGCCCTGGACACCTTCCTCCTGAACCTGAACCCCCGGCCGGACCCCCAGTCCGACCTCGCCATGACCCTCGTCGACCACATCCGTACCGACCGCACGATCCGCCACGTGGGCGACTTCGCCCACGCCCAGGGCATGACCGTACGCAGCCTGCAACGCCTCTTCGCCGCGTACGTCGGCGTGGGCCCGAAGTGGATCATCCTGCGCTACCGCATCCACGAAGCCCTGGAGCACGCGGAAGCCTCCCACCCCCCGGACTGGGCAGCCCTGGCCGCCGACCTCGGCTACGCCGACCAGGCCCACCTGGTCCGGGACTTCACGACGACAGTCGGCGTACCACCGACGGCATACGCGCGGGCAGTCCACTAGGCCCTGCCGTCACATTCCCGTCCTAGGGCACAAGCACCAGCCGCCCCCGCACCCCACCCTCCGCCAGCCGCACATGCGCCTTCACCACATCAGCCAGCGCATACGTCTGGGCCACCCGAGCGGTCAGCACCCCCTCATCCACCAGAGCCACCAACTCCGCGAGCCGAGCCCCGTCGGCACTCACCTCGACGGCGGCGGTCCGCACACCCCGCACGGGCGCCGGCTCCGTATGCGGGATGACAGCCACGAACGCACCCCCGTCCCGGACCCACTCCAGTGCCGACTCACCGACGATCGCCGCATCCAGGACCGCGTCCACACTCCGGGACGCGACCTCGCCCGACACGAAACGACCCGCCCCCAACGACCGTACGAGCTCCTCATCGGCCTCCCGGGCCAACCCGACGACCGACAGCCCCTGACGAACGGCGAGCTGGACGGCGTACCCACCGACCGCCCCCGCCGCCCCGGTGACCAGCAGGCTCTGCCCCGCCTCCAGCGCCAGCAGATCGAGCGCCTGCGCGGCGGTCAGGGCGTTCAACGGCACGGTCGCCGCATGCGCAGCGTCGACGGAGACGGGCGCGACGGCCACCGAGTCCGCGTCGACGACGACGTAATCGGCATAAGTACCAAGGGACTTGCCCATCCCATACACCAGCGCCACCACCTGCTCACCCACCGCCCACCCCGCCGCGGCACCCACCGCGTCGACGGTCCCGGCCACATCCCAGCCGAGCCCGAGCCGCTCCCCCGCACCCCCGAAAACGCCCACACGCACCCCGACATCGACAGGATTCACCGCGGCGGCCGCCACCTTGATCCGTATCTGCCGGCTCCCCGGCTCAGGCACCCCAACCTCCACGACCTCCACAACCTCGGGCCCACCGAACTCCGTAACAACCGCTGCACGCACAACAACTCTCCCCACAGTCAGAAACCGATTCGCCCGAGAAGACCCAGATATCTTCCCGGCAGCAACAACCCTAGGAAGAGTTACTCTCTTTCGGTAAGTAGGCACTTGAAGGTGCGTACGTCACCCGGAGGTGAGCCATGGCGACCACGACCGCGGCCCAGCGGCGCGAACAAGCACGCATCGAGTACGACGCCTTCATCAAGGGCTGCCCCACCAACCAGCTCCTCGACCGCATCAGCGACAAATGGGTCAGCCTCGTCGTCTGCGCCCTCACCACCGGCTCGATGCGCTACAGCGACCTCACCCGCAAGATCGCAGGCGTCAGCCCCAAAATGCTGACCCAGACACTCCGCTCACTCGAACGCGACGGCATCGTCTCCCGCACGGTCACCCCATCCGTACCGGTCCGCGTCGACTACGAACTAACCCCCCTGGGCACCAACCTCAGCTGCCTGCTCGCAGCAGTAAAAGACTGGGCAGAGCTACACATCGAGCAGGTCAACAAGGCGAGGGCCCACTACGACACCCTCCCGTCCTGACCACTCGGTCCGCCCTCCCGCAGCCGCCCACCGGCGGAAGGGGCCGGGGGCCGGTACATCAAATGCCCGTCGCCAACGTGGTCACACCGCCCCCAAGCCCTACAAGACACAAAAGTGCCCGTCGGCGACGGGCGGATGTACCGGCCCCCGGCCCCGACCCCCCACCGCCCCGCTCGGAACCACCGAACCGCTGGGAACCACCGAACCTCTCGGAACCACCGGCCCGGGGGGCCGCCGGGACCGGGGAGCCCACCGCACCCCAGGCCCCGCAAAAAGCGCCCCGCTAGAACACGTACGAGTCCCCCGTATCCAGCACCAACACCCGCTGCCGATCATTCGCCCGGTTCCCATCCACCGCCCCACCACCCCACACCGTCTCGAACTCCAGCATCACCTCAGCCGGCGCCCCCCGCAGCCGTACCGCCAGCGTGATCTCCTCCCCCAGCCCGTCCGCCGCCAGTGCCCCCGTCCGGCACACCACCGCCCGCACGTCCGCCCGCGCGCACCCGCCCGGCAGACTCTGCCGGTCCGCCAGGGGAACCGACCAACGCAGCCGGACGGTCGCGTCCGCGACGGCGCTCGGACCGTGGTTCCGCGGAGTCAGCCGTACGTCGACACGGCCGTCGGCCATGGACACGTACCCGTGATAGGCCAGATCGGCCTCGGGAGCGAGCGAGACGCCGGCGCCGGCAGGCGACCCCGCCCCCACCACCAACCCCGCACCGGCAACCACCGCACACCACACCCGCATCAGCGTCCGCATCCCCATGAGGTCATTCCCTTCGCTAGACCGGCAGGTCATCGTCACGGGATGTATCCCACCCCTGGCCCCGGCCAGGCGCCGTCCATCAGGTGACAGCCGACCGCACACGACAGGCGACAACGGACGCACCCCCCATGCGAGGGTGACCGCATGCTGATCGCCCGCTCCGCCGCCCTCTTCGTCCTGGCCGCCCTCTTCGAGATCGGCGGCGCCTGGCTGGTCTGGCAGGGCGTACGGGAGCACCGCGGCTGGCTGTGGATCGGCGCGGGCGTGATGGCCCTCGGCGTGTACGGCTTCGTGGCCACGCTCCAGCCGGACGCCGAGTTCGGCCGCATCCTCGCCGCGTACGGCGGCGTCTTCGTCGCGGGCTCCCTCGTCTGGGGAATGGTCGCGGACGGCTACCGCCCGGACCGCTGGGACATCACGGGCGCGCTGATCTGCCTCGCGGGCATGGCAGTGATCATGTACGCACCACGGGGCAACTGAGGGAAACACCCACCTCACGGGCAGCGACAGCGTCCCCCTCCCCCGGACCAAGCCGGCAACCCCTCACACACCCACCCCGCCTATCCTGGCGTGAACAGCCCGATCACTCCCCACCGCACCACCCCCACCCCGAGGAGAAGTCGCATGAGCCCCGCCGCCGCGTCCCGTATCGCCGTCGTCACCGGCGCCAGCAGCGGCATCGGCGCCGCGACGGCCCGGCAGCTGGCGGCAGCGGGCTACCGCGTCGTCCTGACCGCCCGCCGCAAGGACCGCATCGAGGCACTCGCGGAGGAGCTGAACGCGACGGGCCACCAGGCGACGGCGTACGCCCTGGACGTCACCGACCGCGCGGCGGTGGACGAGTTCGCCGGTGCCTTCAAGACGATCGGCGTGCTGGTCAACAACGCCGGTGGCGCACTGGGCGCCGACTCCGTCGCGACGGGCGACCCGGCCGACTGGCGCCAGATGTACGAGACGAACGTCATCGGCACCCTGAACGTCACCCAGGCCCTGCTCCCCGCCCTGACCGCGAGCGGCGACGGAACGGTGGTCGTGCTCTCCTCGACGGCCGCGTTCAGCACGTACGAGGGCGGCGGCGGCTATGTCGCCGCCAAGCACGGCGAACACGTCCTCGCGGAGACCCTCCGCCTGGAGATCGTCGGCACCCCGGTCCGTGTCATCGAGGTCGCGCCCGGCATGGTCAAGACGGACGAGTTCGCACTGACCCGCTTCGGCGGCGACGAGGAGAAGGCCGCCAAGGTGTACGCGGGCGTCGCCGAGCCCCTCACCGCCGAGGACGTGGCCGACACGATCACCTGGGCGATCACCCGCCCCAGCCACGTCAACATCGACCTCCTCGTGGTCCGCCCCCGCGCCCAGGCATCGAACGCGAAGGTCCACCGGGAGCTGTGACACCGGAAGAGCACTCCCCGGAGCGGCAGCAGAACCAAGAACAGGAGCAACGCCGCCTGGCCCAGGAGACAAAGGACGAACGCTACGTGTGGTGGTACCTCGCGTACTTCCTCTTCGGTATCCACATCGTGGCGTTCGTCATGATCTACGCGGTCATGCACGCCAAGTAACGAACTCCCGCCCGACGCCGACGAGTTGCGAAGAAACACACACCCTCCGCAACCGGGGCCGCAGCCGCGGCCGGCAGGACCTCACCGTCTTCTATAAGCAAGTCCACTAACCGGAGGCAGAACAGCTCGGCGGGCGCCGGACAAGGTGTCGTGTCAGGCGCCCGCACTGTTTGCACTGTTTCCGCAGCCGCGCCTCAACCCTTGACGCAGACAACCTGCTTCAGCTTCGCCACGACCTCCACAAGGTCGCTCTGCTGCTCCATGACCTGCTCGATCGGCTTGTAAGCACCTGGAATCTCGTCCACGACGCCCGAGTCCTTGCGGCACTCGACACCCCGCGTCTGGTCCTCCAGGTCCTTCGTCGAGAAGCGACGCTTGGCCGCGGTGCGGCTCATGCGCCGACCCGCGCCGTGCGAAGCCGAGTTGAATGCCTTCTCGTTTCCGAGGCCCTTCACGATGTACGAACCCGTGCCCATCGAACCCGGAATAATTCCGTATTCTCCGGCGCCCGCACGAATGGCGCCCTTGCGGGTCACCAGCAGGTCCATCCCGTCGTATCGCTCCTCGGAAACGTAGTTGTGGTGAGCACTGATCTCCGGCTCGAAGGTCGGCTTCGCCTTCTTGAACTCCTTTCGGACCACGTCCTTCAGGAGCGCCATCATCAGCGTGCGGTTGTACTTCGCGTATTCCTGCGCCCAGAAGAGGTCATTCCTGTACGCGGCCATCTGCGAGGTGTCCGCGACGAAGACCGCGAGGTCGCGGTCGACCAGCCCCTGATTGTGGGGGAGTTTCTGGGCAACACCGATGTGGTGTTCGGCGAGTTCCTTACCGATATTCCTGGATCCGGAGTGGAGCATGAGCCACACCGAATCGGACATATCTAGGCATACCTCAACAAAGTGATTCCCTCCGCCGAGCGTCCCCATCTGCAAAGCAGCCCGCCCCTGCCGGAACTTCACCGCCTCAGCAACCCCATCAAACCGCCCCCAGAACTCATCCCACCCCCCAGTGGCCAGCCCATGAAACCTTCCAGGCTCCACCGCCGACTCATGCATCCCCCGCCCCACCGGAATAGCCTGCTCGACCTTCGACCGAAGGCCGGACAGATCTCCCGGCAGATCATTGGCGGTCAGCGAAGTCTTGACGGCGGACATCCCGCACCCGATGTCCACCCCCACCGCCGCAGGACACACCGCGTCCCGCATGGCGATGACGGAACCGACCGTCGCACCCTTCCCGTAGTGGACGTCGGGCATCACGGCCAGCCCCTTGATCCACGGAAGGGTCGCCACGTTCTGGAGCTGTCTCAGCGCCACGTCCTCGACGGACGCCGGGTCGGCCCACATGCGGATGGGAACCCTGGCGCCCGGCACCTCTACGTACGACATATCGTTCTCTTTCCCCCGGAAACGAACAGAAGACTCGAAACGCAAAACCGGTGCCAAGGTCGACGTATGGGACAACGGACCGGCGTTCACGGCTGTGCGTGCGATAGACATTGTCTCCAGGGGCCGCCCCCACGCGGCAACCGAATAACCACAGGACATCCCGGGCCTCAGGCCATCGGGAAGGGCCGAAAGGAGCCTGAACGTGCAGCGGAAGGCGTATGTACCCGGTGTCGCCGTGCTCCTCGCGGCGCTACTGGCCGGCTGCACGGGCGGTTCGGGCGGCGAGGACACGCAGGACGACGCGAAGCCGGGCGACCCCGGTACGACGGCACCCGCGGCGCAGCCCGGTAGGTACCGCACGCTCCCCGAGGCCTGCGCCGCCGTCGACCACGGCAGCCTCGACTCGCTGCTGCCCGGCATCAAGCAGATCGCCGACGAGGAGCAGCGCAGCACGGCGTACGAGGGCACACCCTCGCCCACGTTCGACACCGACCGGCGGGTCGGCTGCCGTTGGAAGGTGGAGTCCGCGGCCGCCACGGACCACCTGTCCGTCGATTTCGAGCGTGTGGTCTCGTACGAGAACGCGGTGAGCGACGACAGCAAGGCCTCGGACCTCTACGCGGGCAAGGAGACGGCGGCGGACCTGCCCGAGCCGACCAGTTCCAGTTCCAGTTCCACCACTCCCAGCAGCTCCGCGGGTTCGGAGAGCCCGGGCGCCGACAGCTCCGCGTCCCCGTCGGACTCCTCCTCCGACGCCGCCTCGGCCTCCTCGTCCACCTCCCCTTCCGCCGATGCGACCCCCACCTCCCTCCAGCCCCGCACTCTCGACGGTCTGGGCGATGAGGCGTATCTGAACGACACCCTCAGTTCGGCCGGCTCGACGGCACAGCAGCGGACGGTGACTGTGGTGTTCCGCACGTCGAATGTGATCGTGACGATCGAGTACGACGAGCAGCCGGCGGTCACGGGCGAGGTGCCGGACAGTAAGGAAATGCAGGACAGGGCCCGCAATCTGGCCGCGAAGCTGGCTGACACGCTCAACGGTTAGGGGGCCCGGAGGGGGCTCGGCGCCCTGGTGCAAAGCCCCCGAAGCGGGACGCTCTCCTTTCTCACCGCGTACCGTGGCCCCTCGGACCCGACCGGTCGTACGTTCCATGTGCGGCCGTCCCACGAGCGCCACGAGTGAAGGAACCATGCACCGACCAGTACAGCGAGTAGGCCGAGTACCGCGACTCACCCGCATCCTTGTCAGCGCAGCCGCCGTCCCGGTGATGCTTGTCGCCGCAGGCTGTTCCTCGGACTCGGGTTCCGATTCCGGTTCCGCGTCCGGTGACGCGAACAACAGCTCCGGTGCGAGCCCGGGCGCGGAGGTGTCCGTGAGTGCTTCGGCGAACGCCGTGCAGGCGGCCGCGTATGCGACGTTGCCCGAGTCCTGCTCGGTGTTGACGGACAAGACGCTGGGCGAGCTGGTCCCGAAGGCGGGCAAGTCCGGCAAGAAGGGCGCGACGGACGAGGTGTCGGCGCGCGGCAACTGCTACTGGACGAGCCTGGACAGCAACGGTGTGAAGGGTTCGC
Source organism: Streptomyces sp. NPDC087263 (assembly GCF_044744645.1). Lineage (NCBI taxonomy): Bacteria > Bacillati > Actinomycetota > Actinomycetes > Kitasatosporales > Streptomycetaceae > Streptomyces > Streptomyces sp. NPDC087263. The sequence goes on along the minus strand of NZ_JBIUYT010000013.1, from coordinate 35,363 downwards.
AGTACCGCTGGCTGAATGTGGCCCTGTTGCGTTTCGACTCGGACGCGCGTGGCCCGGGCGACGAGCAGGCGCACGCGTACTTCGAGAAGCAGGTCTCGGGTGCGAAGGCGGTGACGGGCGCGAAGAACACGAAGTCGGCGTCGGTGTCCGGTACGGGCGACGAGGCGACGGCCGTGAGTTACGACCTGAAGAAGAAGGAAGGCGCCTTCAAGCAGCAGACGGTCGTGGCGCGCGTCGAGAACGTCGTCGTCACGCTCGACTACAACGGTGCCGGTCTGGCGGGCGAGAAGACCCCGTCCGCCGCGACTCTGCTGAAGGCGGCGGAGAAGGCCGCGAAGGAGGCGGTGACGGCGGTGACCGCGGCGAACAAGGAAGGCGGCGCCAAGTCGAGCGCCTCCCCCTCCCCGTCGGCCTCGAAGGAGGCCTCGAAGAGCGCGTCGCCGTCCGCGTCCCCGTCCAAGTCGGCGGCCAAGAAAAGCTGACCCGGACAAGTGACAGAGCTGCTTCCGCGGCGTAACTCGTAGTCCCACCAGGCCATTTGCAGGAGCCCGGCCCCTACAGGGACCGGGCTCGTGCCGTACCGTGCGCCCGGGCGCCGCACACATGTGCCACCCTGTTGCGCGCAACGACAAGTAAGGGGAGGGGAGTACGGGTGTCCGCGCCCATTCAGCTCACACGCACACACCGCATTCTCATCGGCGTGGTCGTCACCGGTGCGGTTGTCATCGCGGGCATCGGCTTCGCCGGCTCGTACGCGGCCGTCCGCGAGCTCGCGATCGAGAAGGGTTTCGGGAACTTCAGCTATGTGTTCCCGATAGGCATCGACGCGGGCATCTGCGTCCTGCTCGCCCTTGACCTGCTCCTCACCTGGATCAGGATCCCCTTCCCGCTGCTGCGCCAGACGGCGTGGCTGCTGACCATGGCGACGATCGCGTTCAACGGCGCGGCGGCCTGGCCGGACCCGCTGGGTGTCGGCATGCACGCCGTGATCCCGGTCCTCTTCGTGGTCTCGGTCGAGGCGGCCCGCCATGCGATCGGCCGGATCGCCGACATCACGGCCGACAAGCACATGGAGGGCGTCCGCATCACGCGGTGGCTGCTCTCCCCGATCCCCACGTTCCTCCTCTGGCGCCGGATGAAGCTGTGGGAGCTGCGCTCCTACGAGCAGGTCATCAAGCTGGAGCAGGACCGCCTCGTCTACCAGGCGCGGCTCCAGTCCCGCTTCGGGCGCGCGTGGCGCCGTAAGGCCCCGGTGGAGTCCCTGATGCCGCTGCGGCTCGCCAAGTACGGTGTTCCGCTGGCCCAGACGGCCCCCTCGGGTCTCGCGGCGGCGGGCATCGAGCCCGTACTGCTGCCTCCCGCGCCGCAGTTGGAGCCGGCCCGCGAGCCGGAGCCGACGGCACCCGTCCTACAGGGCGACGCGGCACCTGCCAGGGACCAGCTTCCCGCTGCCGGGGCGAACGAGCCCCCCGAGCAGCCGGAGGACCACGCCGAGCCGCAGAGCCCGTGGCTTCAGTCGCGGGACCCCCAGGCCGTCGCGTATCAGGGGGGCTACGACCCGACGTACACCCCGGCATACGACGAGGACGCCGCGTACGGGCAGTGGTTCGCGGAGCAGCAGCAGGCCGAGCAGTTCGATGAACAGCAGCGGTTCCAGGCGCGGCAGCAGTTCGAGGAACAGCAACAGTTCCAGACCCCACAGCAGTTCGAGCAGCAGCAGGCGTTCCCGCAGCAGTACGAGGAGCCGCCTGTCCCGGAGCCCTCTTCGGAGGACACCGGTACCTTCCCGATACCGGCCGGTCCGGGCCGTACCCGTGAGATGGGTGCGGGCGGCGGATCGGAGCCGACCGAGGACGACTACTACCTGGTCTTCAAGAAGTCGATAGACGGCAGCTACCCGACCTCGGGCCAGTTCAGGGGCGACGTGGAGGCCACGTACGGCATCACGCTCCCGCACCGCGAGGCCGACCGTTTGGTCAACCGCTTCACCAACCGCCACACGGCGGACCTTCAGGAAGACCACATCGCATAAGCGGTTCCCGTCGGATGTCCTCGGATGCCCTCGGATGCCCTCGGTTCTTCTTCTACGACGACGGGGGCGCCCGGTGCCATTGAGCACCGGGCGCCCCCGTCGTCGTATCGCGGGACCTACTCCCCGAGGAGGCGGCGCACCCTTTCCTGCCCCACGGCCAGCAGCAGGGTCGGCAGGCGCGGGCCGGTGTCACGGCCCACCAGCAGGTGGTAGAGCCGTGCGAAGAAGGTGCGCTGGGCGACCTTGATCTCGGACGGGAGTTCCTTGGGCGTGGCGTCGGCGGGGAAGCCGGCCTGGACCTTGGGGACGCCGTAGACGAGGTGGGTCAGGCCGTCGAGGGACCAGTTGGCGTCGAGCCCGTCGAGCAGCAGGCGCAGGGACTCGCGCCCCTGGTCGTCGAGGGACTTCAGAAGGTCCGTGTCGGGCTCGTCGCGGACGACCGTGCGCTCCTGAGCCGGGACCTGCGTGTTGATCCAGGTCTCGGCCTTGTCGAGCCGCGGCCGGACCTCGTCGAGCGAGGTGAGCGGGTTCTGCGGGTCGAGCTCGCTGAGGATCCGCAGGGTCTGGTCCTCGGCGCCGGCGGTGATGTCGGCGATGGAGGCGAGGGTGCGGTACGGCATCGGGCGGGGCGTCCGGGGAAGCTCACCGGCCGCCGTGCCCACCGCCCGCGCGTACGCGGCGGCGTCCGCCGGAAGCACGGACCCCTCGGCCGCCTTGCCCGCGAGCTTGTCCCACTCGTCGTAGAGCCGCTGGATCTCCTGGTCGAAGGCGATCTTGAAGGACTGGTTGGGGCGGCGGCGGGCGTAGAGCCAGCGCAGCAGCTGCGGTTCCATGATCTGGAGGGCGTCGGCCGGGGTGGGGACCCCGCCCTTGCTGCTGGACATCTTGGCCATGCCGCTGATGCCGACGAAGGCGTACATCGGCCCGATCGGCTGCTTGCCGCCGAAGATCCCGACGATCTGCCCGCCGACCTGGAAGCTGGAGCCGGGCGACGAGTGATCGACCCCGCTCGGCTCGAAGACCACACCCTCGTAGGCCCAGCGCATGGGCCAGTCGACCTTCCAGACCAGCTTGCCGCGGTTGAACTCGTTCAGCAGGACGGTCTCGGAGAATCCGCAGGCCGAGCAGGTGTACGTCAGCTCGGTGCTGTCGTCGTCGTAGGCCGTGACGGTGGTGAGGTCCTTCTCGCAGCGCCCGCAGTAGGGCTTGTACGGGAAGTACCCGGCGTCCGAGCTGCCGTCGTCCTCGGCGGCGGCGCCGGAGCCCTCCGCGGCCTCCAGCTCGGCCTCGTCGGCGGGCTTCTGTCCCTGCTTCTTCGCCGGGCTCTTCTTGGTCCGGTACTGCTCGAGGACCGCGTCGATGTCACCGCGGTGCTTCATCGCGAAGAGAACCTGCTCGCGATAGGTGCCCGACGTGTACTGCTCGGTCTGGCTGATGCCGTCGTACTCCACGCCCAGCTCGGCGAGCGACGTGGTCATCGCGGACTTGAAGTGCTCGGCCCAGTTGGGGTGTTCGGAGCCCTTGGGGGCCGGCACGGAGGTCAGGGGCTTGCCGATGTGCTGGGACCAGGACTCGTCGACGCCGGGGACGCCGGCCGGGACCTTGCGGTAGCGGTCGTAGTCGTCCCAGGAGATGAGGTGGCGTACGACGAGACCGCGCCGCCGGATCTCGTCGGCGACGAGGTGCGGCGTCATGACCTCCCGAAGGTTCCCGAGGTGGATCGGGCCGGAGGGCGAGAGCCCGGACGCGACGACGACCGGTTTACCGGGGGCCCGACGCTCCGACTCCTCGATGACCTCATCCGCGAAACGGGAGACCCAGTCGGTGGTCTCGGTGCTCTGAGCCACGATCGGCACGTCCTCTTTCTGGAGTTCCTTCGAATCCAGCCGGCAGGGTCACACGGCTGACGGCCCCTATTCTCCCACCCCGGCCGGGGTGGGAGTTTTCAGCCCGTCCGGCGTTTGAGGACGAGCGCGTTCAGCGCGACAGCGGGGGTCTGGGGGCGGCAGCCCCCAGGAGCAAGGGACGGGTAGGGGCGGAGGGGGCGAATCAACCCCACCTCCACCCCCACGGTGGGCCCCCTCACACCCCCCTCACCCGAGAAATCCGCTTGTCCCCCCATGGAATACTGGATGGGTCTATCTGATTCCTCGAGGAGAACGGCACCCACTCACATGGCCTCGGTCACGTCCCTCACCGCTTCCGTCCATCAGCGCCTCGCGAACGCCCTCTCGGCAGCCCTGCCGGAGGCCGGTTCCGCGGACCCGCTGCTGCGCCGAAGCGAGCGGGCGGACTTCCAGGCCAACGGAATCCTGGCGCTCGCGAAGAAGGCGAAGGCGAACCCGCGGGAGCTGGCGACGCAGGTCGTGGAGCGGATCACGACGGGTGACGTGATCAAGGACATCGAGGTCTCCGGACCCGGCTTCCTGAACATCACGATCACCGACAGGGCGATCACCGAGAACCTCGCGGAGCGGTACGCGGACGGCGAGCGCCTCGGCGTGCCGTTCATCGAGCACCCGGGCACGACGGTGATCGACTACGCGCAGCCGAACGTGGCGAAGGAGATGCACGTAGGCCACCTGCGCTCCGCGGTGATCGGTGACGCGGTGGTGCAGATCCTGGAGTTCGTCGGCGAAACCGTCGTACGCAGGCACCACATCGGCGACTGGGGCACCCAGTTCGGCATGCTCATCCAGTATCTGGACGAGCACCCGCACGAGTTGGACCACAAGGACGCCGAAGTCACCGGCGAAGAAGCCATGTCGAACCTCGACCGGCTCTACAAGACGGCCCGCAAGCTCTTCGACTCCGACGAGGAGTTCAAGACGCGGGCGCGGCTCCGGGTGGTGGACCTCCAGGCGGGCGAACCCAAAACGCTCGCGACCTGGCAGAAGTTCGTGGACGAGTCGAAGATCTACTTCTACTCGGTCTTCGACAAGCTGGACATGGAGATCCGCGACGCGGACGTGATCGGCGAGTCCGGCTACAACGACATGCTGGACGAGACGTGCCGCCTCCTGGAGGAGTCGGGCGTGGCGGTCCGCTCGGACGGCGCACTCTGTGTGTTCTTCGACGACGTCAAGGGCCCGGACGGCAACCCGACCCCGCTGATCGTGAAGAAGTCGGACGGCGGGTACGGCTACGCGGCGACGGACCTGTCCGCGATCAGGGACCGTGTCTTCAACCTGAAGGCCTCGGCGCTGCTGTACGTGGTGGACGCCCGGCAGTCCCTGCACTTCAAGATGGTCTTCGAGACCGCGCGCAGGGCAGGCTGGCTGAGCGACGACGTCAAGGCGCATCAGCTCGCCTTCGGCACGGTCCTCGGCAAGGACGGCAAGCCGTTCAAGACCCGTGAGGGCGAGACGATCCGGCTGGTCGACCTGCTGGACGAGGCGATCGACCGCGCCACGACCGTCGTACGCGAGAAGGCCGAGAAGGTGGGCCTGAGCGAGCAGGAGATCGAGGAGAACGGCCGGTACGTCGGTATCGGCGCCGTGAAGTACGCGGACCTCTCCACCTCCGCCGTCCGGGACTACAAGTTCGACCTGGACCAGATGGTGTCACTGAACGGCGACACGTCGGTGTACCTCCAGTACGCGTACGCCCGTATCCAGTCGATCCTGCGCAAGGCGGGCGAGGCCCGCCCGGTCGCGCATCCGGAGCTGGAACTGGTGTCGGCGGAGCGGGAGTTGGGTCTGCATCTCGATCGGTTCGGTGAGACGCTCGCCGAGGTGGCCGCGGGCTATGAGCCGCACAAGCTGGCGTCGTACCTCTACCAACTGGCCTCGCTGCTGACCACGTTCTACGACAAGTGCCAGGTCCTGAGCGACGACAACCCGTCGGAGCTCGTCGAGAACCGCCTGTTCCTCGTGGACCTCACGGCCCGCACGCTCCAGCAGGGCATGGCGCTTCTCGGGATCAGGACCCCCGAGCGGCTCTGACCCGCTCCGAGCGCCCAAGGGCGTTCGCCGGTGCGGCCCCCGGTTGTTCAGGTGCCGGGGGCCGCCCGGCTTTCCTCCGCCGTCCCGGTCGCCCAAGTCACCTGGGCCGCCAGGTCCGTTGTCGGTGGCTGCCCCTAAAGTCGGGGCCATGGCGACACTTCCCAATCCGCTGCCGACTCTGGCGGCCGACCCGAGCGGGCGCGCGCTCGGGCTTGAACTCCCGTCCGGGCGACTGATCGACGCGACTGATGAGGGTCCGTGGCACGAGCCGCTGCTCTGGCACGCCGAGGGGCCGGCGGCTCCCGGAGCCTGGTCGGCGCTGGAGCCCGCCCGGCGGACGTCCGGCCTGCTTCCCCTCCTCATAGACGTCGGCGGCGACCAAGGGGAGCTGGAGGACTGGGAGTTGGCGCCGGACGAGGTGTCGTACCCCGGGGACCACGACGCCGAGGAGGTGCTGGCGGAGTTCTGGGAGGAGTACGCGTCGGACGCGCCCGACCCGGACGAGGACCACCCGGGCAAGGAAGTCGTCGTCGAGGCCTTCGGCGAGCCCCACACGTACGACGAGACGGTCGCGCCCTATGGCTCTCAGTGGCCGGGCCTCGCCCCCGCCACCGCGCCGGACGCCGACCCGGACGCGCGTGCCGCCGAGATCGCCGACTCCCTTGCGGACAGCGGCTCGTGGCTGAAGGACCCACGCCTCGCTCTGGTCCCGGCCCGGCGCAGCGCGGACATCCCGGCCGCGATCGGCTGGTCGGGACCCGTGAACTACGAGGGCGACGTGGCCCGCCTGTGCGCCGTGCTCCGCTCCTGGGAGGACCGCTTCGGCATCCGCGTGGTCGCCCTCACCTTCGACCAGCTCGTCCTGTCGGTGGCGGCCCCGCCCACCACGACGGCCGAGGCGGAGGCGGTCGCCGCCGAGCACTTCGCGTTCTGCCCGGACAACGTCACCCAGGGCCACCACGAGACGCTGCGGGAGTACGCCGCACACGAAGTCCTCGGACAGAAGGTGTGGTCGTTCTGGTGGGACTGACGCCGGCCGGCGCCCGCAGCCTCGGTCGGCCGCGTACACGTTGACGTCGGTGGGTCAGCCCTTGATGTTGGGCTCGTACTCGTTCCTCCACCACTCGGAGTCGCCCAGCGGATACGCGTACGCGGGCCGCCCCACGTTCCCGCTCGTCCGGAACGGGTTGCCGTTGTCGTCGACGCGGACCGTGCCCTTGTCGGTCCCGCTGGACCAGTTCAGTTCCAGGTACCAACTCACGTCGTGGGCCTTGGAGTTCGCGAAGATGTAGAAGACCTCGGGGTCGGACTCACTGACCTTGTAGGGGAAGTCGCGCTGCCCCGCCTTGGTCTCGACGGTGGGGCTTCCGGCGTCCAGGTCCACGACGAACGACTTCGTGTCCACGCCGCCGCCGCAGCCGAAGCCCATCTGGAAGTCGTTCCAGGCGAGCGGCGCGTTCTTCGTCACCACGCGGACATGCAGCGCTTCCAGTACGACGGTGGCCTTTCCGGTGCCCTGCACGGTCAGCGCGAGCATCTGCTGTCCGGCGGCGACCCCGCCGAGCGCGGTGACCCACCCACGCGCCTCCGGCTCGTTCGGCGGCGGTGGCACCTGCTCGGCCTTCTGGTTCACCAGGTAGTGCTGGCTGCACTGGTCTTCCCACTTGTACGGGTTGGTGGCGACCGTGGGCGCGGAGGCGCCGTCCTCGTCCACGGCGTCCGGAGCCGCCTCGGCCCCACTGCCCGGCGGCACGGAAGTGGACGTGGAAGCCGTGGGGGTGCCGTCCGCCGAGACGGACGGCGGGGCAGGCTTCCCCTTCGAGCCCTGCGACGCACCGGAATCACCGGAACCGGCGGCGACGGACTCCGTGGCGGCGACCCCCACGGACTGGTTCCGCCCCTGATCGTCATCACCCCTGCCGGACACAAGGTTCACCACAAGCGCGGCCGACACGACGGCGGCGGCCACGGCGGCACCGGCAAGGACGACAGTACGGCGACGCCGCGCCACAGATGCCACAGGCACCTCCGACCCGAGCGAGCGCTCGACCTCCGGAACGGCCCCGTCCTCCGGCCCAGCTCCCGCTCCGGACACGGACACGGACTCGGACCCTGCCTCAACTCCCGCTCCGGCCCCGGCCCCGGCCCCGGCAACCCGCTCGCCCTCCGGCTCAGCAACCGCGGACGCCCCGGCCTCCGCCTTCGCCTCCACGGACCCCACACCCACGGCCCCCTTCACCCCCCGCCGCGCATCGGCCAGCACCCAGCGCCGATGCAGCTCCACCAGTTCGTCGGGGGTGGCCTTGCACACCCGGGCCAACCGTTCCACGGGTGCGTAATCCGTCGGTACGGCGTCCCCGTTGGCATACCGGTGAAGCGTCGACGCACTCATGTGGAGCCGCTTCCCCAGCACCCCGTAACTGAGCCCGGATCGCTGCTTCAACTGCCCCAGCAGCTCCGAGAACTCGTCCCCCGCCACCGTTCCTCACTTCCCCGCGTCCCAGATCCGCGTTCCAGGGGAACATCGTTCCCCCAGGTCAGAGCCCCTGTGAGCGTTCCAGCGTCCCGGATACCCCGGCAGCTGTGGCGGCTGGGACGGATCGCCGCACAAGCTGTGGTCATCCAAGCACGCCGCTCCCGGCACCCGGTCGACCGGCCTGCATCCACACCCGTTCCACATCAGGGGGATCAACCATGTCCGCACGCAACTCCCGTGCCCGTATGCTCGCCGCCGCCGCGATCACGGTCGTCACGCTGACGCTGGCCGCATGCAACAACGGAGAGGGTGTCAAGGACGAGGGCGCCTCGGCGATCTCCTCGGCCACGCAGTCACCCCTCGCGACCGCCAAGCCGTCGCCCCCGCCGGCCAAGGCGACCGAGGGAACGTCCACGGGAGCCGACCAGGCCGCCGACGACACGACGGACTCCACAAAGGCCCCGGACTCCACGGCCTCAAAGGACTCCACGGGCTCGAAGGACTCGGTCCCCACTTCCACCCGCTGCACCAGCACCACCACCCGTACGACCGCCACCGAGGTCTCCCGCCCCCTGAACCACATGCTCCTCACCGTCACCAACACCGGGGCGGGCAACTGCAACCTCATCGGCTACCCGGCCGTCCGCTTCAGCGAGGCCCAGTCGGTCCCGCCGGCCTTCGAGGACTCCAAGCCGCAGGCCGTGGTCACCCTGGCCCCCGGCGAGTCGGGCTATGCGAGCGTGCTCCTGTCGAGCGGCGACGGCAGCGGCTCCAACGGCTACACGGCCAAGACCCTCGCCGTCCTCCTGAACAACAGCACGGGCGACGCGGCCAACCCGTCGCTCCCCGCGAAGGGCGTGTGGATCGACGACACGATCACCGTCACGTACTGGCAGTCGACCATGGCCGACGCCCTCACCTGGTGACTCCGGGCCGCAGGGGGCCGGCGCTCACCGCCCGGAGGCCAGCCCCGCCCCCAGCCGCCGCAGCCCCTCCCCGATCTCCTCCGGCGTCTGCGTCACGAAGCACAGCCGCAGCGTCGAGGGGTCGGGCTCGGCGGCGTAGAACGGCGCACCGGGGACGTACGCCACCTCCTGCCGCACCACCGCCGGGAGCAACTCCGTGGTGTCGTACGTCGCCGGAAGCTTGGCCCAGAGGAACATGCCGCCCTCGGGCCGGTCCCAGACCGAGCCTGCGGGGAGGGCGTCGGCGAGTCCTGCGAGCATCGCGTCCCGGCGTTCGCGGTAGACCGCCGCGACCCGCGTGACGTGCCCGTCCAGGTCGCTGTCCGCCAGATACCGGGCCGCGGCGAGCTGGTTGAGGGTCGGGGTGTGCAGGTCGGCGGCCTGTTTGGCCACGGCGCAGGCGCGGCGCAGTTCCGCCGGGGCGCGCAGCCAGCCGATCCGCAGGCCTGGGGCCATGACCTTGGAGAGGGAGCCGAGCAGGACCGTACGGTCCTCCGCTCCCGCCTGCGCCGCGATCCACGGCACGCGCGCGCCCTCGAAGCGCAGTTCGCCGTACGGGTCGTCCTCGACGATCCACAGCCCGTGCCGCCCGGCGACCTCGGCGACGGCGGCCCGCCGCTCGGCCGGCAGTGTGCGGCCGGTCGGGTTCTGGAAGGTGGGCACGGTGTAGAGCAGCTTGGGGCGTTCGCGCACCACCAGCTCCTCCAGCGCCGCGGGATCGACACCGTGCCGGTCCCCCGGCACAGCCACCACCCGCGCCCCCGCGAAGCCGAAGACCTGAAGTGCCGCCAGATAGCAGGGGTTCTCGACCAGGACCGTGTCCCCGGGTTCGAGCAGCGCGGTGGCGAGCAGCGAAAGGGCCTGCTGGGAGCCCGTGGTGACGAGCAGGTCGTCGGGGCCGGTGGCCAGACCGCGTGCCGAGGTACGCGCGGCGAGCGCGGCCCGCAGCCCCGGCTCGCCCTCCGTCGTGGAGTACTGCAGCGCCTGTGCGGGCACTTCGGCGAGGACCGCCCGGTAGGCGGCGGAGATCCCCTCGACGTCGAAGAGTTCCGGCGCCGGGAGCCCGCCCGCGAAGTTGATCACCTCGGGCCGTGCGGTGACGGCGAGGATGTCCCGTACCGGCGAACCGCCGATCGAGCGGGCCCGCGCGGCGAGCGGCGGCACAGGGGCGCGGGTGGGCGCGGGCTCGGCGACGGTCATGGCTCGGCTCCTTCGGCTGCGCGGACGACTCGTGCCGCAGCCTAGGGATGTACGTGCCGCCTACAAACAGGTTTCCGGGATCCGGACACGCCGCCGGGCCGGGTCGGGGGGCCAGGCCGGGTCAGGGGGGCGGGCCGGGTCAGGGGCCAAGCCGGGTCAGGGGCCAAGCCGGGTCAGGGGCCAGGCCTGGAGCCTGTCCGGCCGTCCTCGCCGGTGGGTGCCGTTTCCCACTCGCACCACACCACCTTCCCGGGTTCCCGCTCCGCCACCCCCCACTTGTCACTGAGCGCGGCGACGAGCAGCAGCCCCCGCCCGCCCTCGTCGGCGTCGTCCGCGATCCGCGGGGCACCGGGCCCGCTGTCGTGCACCTCCACCCGCAGTACGTCCCCCTCGTACCGCAGAGACAACCGGAACCCCCGCCCCGGCGGCACCCCGTGCACCAACGCGTTGGTGGCGAGCTCACTCACGCACAGCAACACGTCGTCGCGGCGCTCGGCCTGGGCCAGCCCCCAGTCGACCAGCGCCTCCCAGGTGAACCGCCTGGCGGCGGGGACGGATCGGCGGTCGCGGCGGTAGAAGCGCTCGCGCTGACAAGGCAGTTGGGTTGTCTCATTCACGGGACAAATGTCGCGCAAAGTCACTAGCGTGGATCAGTGAGTAAACCCGTACTCAGAATTTGTACGGGTTCACACGGGTAGGTACGGGTGCCTGCGGGGGAGTTGGTCCGGCATGAACGCCAAGAAGCTGCCACGGAAGAAGAACTTCTCGGCCATGCGGATGCTGGGAGCGCAGGTGCAGGCAGCCCGTAAGGCGGCGGGGTACACACAGCGCGCCCTCGCCGAGGCGGCCCTCGCCGACGAGGAGTCGATCGCGTCGATCGAGCAGGGCAGAAGGCCCCTTCTGCCGGACCTCGCCGAGACCCTGGACCAACTCCTCGACACGAAGGGGCTGTTGCTGGCCGGGGTCACGAACATGCCGGAGATCGACCAGTTCCCGCTGTTCGCCGAGCAGTACATGCTGCACGAACGCGAGGCCATCGCGCTGTCCTGGTTCGACAACGCGGTCGTACCCGGCCTGCTCCAGACCGAGGCATACGCCCGTGCCGTCCTGCGCGAGCGCATTCCGGCGTTCGACGAGGACGAGATCGAGACCAAGACGGCGGCCCGCGTGGACCGCCAGGAGATCCTGCACCGCAAGTGTCCGCCGACGATGAGCTTCATCGTCTGGGAGCCGGTGCTCCACATCGGCGTCGGCGGCCCGAAGGCCCGCCGCGACCAGCTCCGCCACCTGCGCGACCGCGCCGAACTCCCGGGCCTCGCGCTCCAGTTCCTGCCGACGAACACGCCCTCGCACGCGGGCCTGGCAGGCCCCTTCATCCTCCTGGAAACACCCGACCACCAGCACCTCGCCTACACCGAGAGCCAACGCGGCAGCCAGTGGGTTTCCGACCCCGACGAGGTGTCCATCCTGGCGCGCAAATATGCGATGCTGCGGTCACAGGCCCTGTCTCCACAGGAGTCCAAGAGCCTGCTCGACCGTCTGCTAGGAGACAAATGAGCACCGCACTTGAGTGGTTCAAGTCGAGCTACAGCAGCGACGAAGGCGGCGCCTGCCTCGAAGTCGCCTACACCTGGCGCAAGTCCAGCTACAGCAGCGACGAGGGCGGCCAGTGCGTAGAGGTCGCCGCCTGCCCCCACGCCATCCACATCCGCGACTCCAAGAACCCGGAGGACGGCCCCACTTTCACCGCCTCGCCGGAAGCCTGGTCGGCCTTCACCGGCCATGTCTCCCGCTGAGATGCCTGTCGTCACAGTGGTTTAACGCAACGGCAACCGGAAGATCGTTTCCGTGCGCGTCCCTTGATCGTTGGACGGGCCGTGATGATCAACAGCGACACTGCCGCCGCACTCGGCAGCAGCACAGCACCACTGACCGACATGCTTACCGAGGCCCTCTTCGAGGACGGCCCCGACGGTGCGAAAGTCCACGCACACTGGCGCGAGGCCGTCTCCGCCGAGCTGTTCCGCTACCGCCCCGCGGCCTACGTCGAGGAGCGGTGGCAGCTCGCGTACGACCGGCTGCGCGCGCTCAACGACGAACTCCCCCTTCCCGCCGAACAGTTGGCGGACGACCCGCGCAGGCTGGCCGCACTGCACGAGTGGGCGGCGGTGGTGGACGGCGCCACGGCGACGGTGGCCGGCATCCACTACAACCTCTTCCTCGGCAGCCTGCTCGACGACGACGTGTCAGCGCCGCGCGACCTGACCGAGTTCGCTTCACTGGCCCGCACCGGCACCTTCCTGTGCACGGAGCGGGGGCACGGCAACGACGCGGCGGCGCTGGAGACAGTGGCCCGTTACGACCGTGAGCGCGACGAGTTCGTGCTGCACACCCCGCACGAGGGCGCGGCGAAGTACATGCCGAACACCAGCCCGGCGGGCGGCCCCAAGACCGCGGTGGTCGCGGCCCGACTGCTGATCGACAACCAAACCAAAGCTGCGGACAGGGACGAAGGAGTCCTCCAGGACCAGGGAGCCGCCCACCCCCAAGCAACCCCCCAGGACCACGGCGTCTTCCTGTTCCTCACCCCGCTGACCGACCGCCGGGGCACCCTGCCCGGTGTCACCGTGAACATGCTGCCGGAACGTATCGGCAGCCCGGTGGACCACTGCGTCACCAGCTTCGACCAGGTACGCCTGCCCCGCACCGCACTGATCCAGGGCGCCCACGGGCAGTTGCTGCCGGACGGCACCTTCACCAGCAGCGTCGGCAGCCCGCGCAAACGATTCCTCTACGCCATCAGCCGCGTCACGGTCGGGAAGCTCTGCATGAGCGCGAGCACGCTCGGAGGCTGCCGGGCGGCACTGACGACCGCCGTCCGCTACGCACACCTGCGGCGGATCTCCGGCGCCGTCGCCGGGCAGCGCGTCCCGCTGGCCGCACACCGCAGCCACCACGCCCGCCTGCTCGAACGCGTGGCGACCGCCTACGCCATGACCTTCCTGCACCGCACGGTCACGGACCGCTGGATCACCCACCCGCCCGAGGAACGCGCGGCCACCGAACGGCTGGTGGCCGTGACCAAGGGCTGGATCACCTGGCAGGCCCGGGACATCACCATCGAGAGCCGCGAACGCTGCGGCGCCCGCGCACTGTTCCCGGTCAACGGGCTGGCGGAGTACCCGGCGAACGTGGAGGGGGCGATCACCGCCGAAGGCGACAACCTCGCCATCTGGTGCAAGGCCGGCGCCGAGATGATCTTCGGCCACGAACTTGCCGCCGAGCCCGCCGCGGCCACCGGCCAGGAGAGCCTGACGGACCCCGCCTTCCTCCGCCGAGCCGTCACCGCCGCCGAACGCCAATCGCACCAGGCCGCCCGCCGCGACCTCCGCCGCAGCGACGGCGGCGACGCACTCGGCCGCTGGAACAACGCCTCCGCCGCCGCCCTGGACCTGGTGGAGACGTACGCGATCGGACAGGCCGCCGACGCCTTCCTCGGGGCCATCACCCGGGTGACCGACCCGCCCACCCGCGCCGTACTGGACGACCTGTGCGCACTGTTCCTGCTGGGACACGTGAAGCGGCTCAGCGGGCCGCTCCTGATCGAGCGGGCACTCACCCCCGACCAGATCCGCTCAGTACCCCGGACCCTCCACGAACTGACCGCCCGGCTCGCCCCGCACCTGCCGGCCCTGGCCGAGGCCTTCGACGTCCCGGAGAAACACCTGGACTCCCTGCCGATGCTCACGGCCATTCCGGCACCACGTTCCTGAGGCGCCGAAGCGTTCCTGAGGCACCGAATGCGACGGCGAGCGCGGCGAGGGCCCGCCTCGCCGTCAACCGGTGAAGATCTGACCGCCTACCCACCTCCCACCTACCCACCTGCCCACCTGCCCGCGTCAGCGCAGCCGCTGCGCGACCTCGGTGGCCCAGTACGTCAGGATGTTCTGGGCGCCCGCCCGCTTGATCCCCGTCAGCGACTCGAGGATGGCCTTGTCCCGGTCGATCCAGCCCCTCTCGGCAGCGGCCTCGATCATCGAGTACTCGCCGGAGATCTGGTAGGCGGCCACGGGCAGGTCCACGGCGTCCGCGACCCGCGCGAGGATGTCCAGGTAGGGACCCGCCGGCTTCACCATCACCATGTCGGCGCCCTCTTCGAGGTCGAGCGCCAGCTCCCGCAGGGCTTCCCGGGCGTTCGCCGGATCCTGCTGGTACGTCTTGCGGTCGCCCTTGAGCGAGGAGCCCACGGCCTCCCGGAAGGGGCCGTAGAAGGCGGAGGAGTACTTGACGGTGTAGGCGAGGATCGCGACGTCCTCCCGGCCGATCTGGTCGAGGGCGTCACGCACGACGCCGATCTGGCCGTCCATCATCCCGCTGGGGCCCACGACATGGGCCCCCGCGTCGGCCTGCACCTGCGCCATCTCGGCGTACCGCTCAAGGGTGGCGTCGTTGTCGACCCGGCCCTCGGCGTCGAGCACCCCGCAGTGACCGTGGTCGGTGGTCTCGTCCAGACACAGGTCGGACATCACGATCAGTTCGTCACCGACCTCGGCGCGCACATCACGGAGCGCGACCTGGAGGATCCCGTCCGGATCGGTCCCCGGCGTACCGACCGCGTCCTTCTTCGACTCCTCGGGCACCCCGAAGAGCATGATCCCGGAGATCCCCGCGGCCACCGCGTCCGCGGCCGCCTTCTTCAGGCTGTCCCGGGTGTGCTGGACGACGCCGGGCATCGCCTCGATCGGCACGGGCTCGCCGATGCCCTCGCGCACGAAGGCCGGGAGGATGAAGTCGGCGGGGTGCAGCCGGGTCTCGGCGACCATGCGCCGCATGACCGGAGTGGTCCGCAGACGCCGCGGCCGCGTACCGGGAAAGGATCCGTACGTCGTCATACACCTACGCTACGCCCGCCCCCGCACCCCCTTTGCCGACGCGACGTCGGCGCCGACAGCCACCCACTCTCACCGCTCCCGGGAGCAGGGAGCACCACGGCGACCCCCCGGAGCTGCTGACCAGCCAGGCCTTCCTTCGCCCCCTCCGCCCCCTCCGCCCCTACCCATCCCGCCCCTGAGGGCCCCGCCCCCAGACCCCCAAACGCCCGATGGGCTGGAAGCGCATCCCCGGCCGGAGTGATGCGGAAAGCCGCCCACCGGCGGAAGGGGCCGGGGGCCGGTACATCACATGCCCGTCGCGTACGTTCGCGTCACCGGAGCCGTCTCCACTCAACCGACGTCTGATCCGGCGGCGACGGGCGGATGTACCGGCCCCCGGCCCCGACCCGAGCTCGGCCCCGAGTCCGCCCCGCCGGCCCCCGCATGCGACCCATCCAGCACAGGTCCATGCTGGAAAGAGGGCCCGAGAACGGGCCCCGAACAACACCCCACGACAACAACCCGCCCTGAGGACCCCGACGGCCCCGCTCTCCCGCCGCACGCCGATACAGACGCCGACGCCCGAACAGAACCGCCGCCGTCCCTCCCCCGCGCCGCCCGAACGCCCCACCCGGCCCGCGCTCAAGGAGGACGCGATGACCGCCCCTGCCCCCCACCACCCTCACCCCACCCCCGATCTCTTCGCCCTCTCCGACATCCGCGGCCCGGTGCTGCGCCCTGTCGACCCGGACTACGCCGACGAGGTCATCGGCTTCAACCTGGCCGCCCGCCACACCCCCGACCTGGTCGTCGGCGCGACCGGTACCGACGACATCGTGGCCGCGCTGCGCTGGGCGGCCGCCACCGGCACCCCCGTCGCCGTACAGGCCACCGGCCACGGCGCGAACTTCCCCGTCGAGAACGGCCTGTTGATCAACACCGCCCGTATGACGGACGTACGCGTCGACGCGACCGCGCGCACCGCGACGGTCGCCGCCGGAACGAAGTGGCGCCACGTCCTGGAGGCAGCGGCACCGCACGGACTCGCCGCCCTGAACGGCTCGTCCACGGACGTCGGCGTCGTCGGCTACACGCTGGGCGGGGGCCTTCCGGTGCTCGGCCGGGCGTACGGCTACGCGGCCGACCACGTCCGCTCCTTCCAGGTCGTCACGCCCGACGGAACGCTTCACGAGACGGACGCCGACCACGAAGGCGAGCTCTTCTGGGCCCTGCGCGGCGGCAAGGGCAACGTCGGCGTGGTGACGGAACTGGTCTGCGACCTGCTCCCGCTCTCCCACGTACTCGGCGGCGGAATCTACTGCCCCGGCGAACACGCCGAGACCCTGCTGAACGCCTACGCGGCCTGGACCCCCACCCTGCCCCCGCAGATGTGCACGGCGTTCTCGCTGCTGCGCCTGCCCCCGCTGCCGGAGATCCCCGAACCCCTGCGCGGCGGCTTCTGGGCCCGGGTCGCGGCGATCTGGACCGGCGACCCGGCGGAGGGCGAACGCCTGCTGGCTCCGATCCGCGCGGCGGCGCCGGTGGTGGTCGACACGGTGGCGGAGATGGACTACACGGCCGTGGACCAGGTCTACGCGGAGCCCAAGGAGCCGCTCCCCGCGAGGGAGTCGTGCGCCCTGCTGCGCGACCTGACCCCCGAGGCCGTACGGACCTTCCTGGACCAGGCTGGCCCGGCAGCCCCCGCCGACTACCCGCTCCTGCTCGTCGAGTTGCGTCACATGGGCGGCGAACTGGCCCGCCCCGCCGCCGTCGAGGACGCGATCTGCGCCCGCGACGCGGGGTACCTGCTGGAGACGATCGGTGTGCCGGCGGGACCTCAGGTGGCCGCGGCGGTCGAGACGGCCACGATCGCGCTGAACGCCGCGATGGCGCCGTATGGCACGGGCAGGACCATGGTCAACATCCACGGCACCCCGGGCGACGAGACCGACCGCGCCCGCGCCTGGACCCCCGAGGTCTACGCCCGCCTCCGCGCCGCCAAGGCCACCTACGACCCGGCGAACCTGCTGCGCTTCGGCCACGTGGTGACGCCCGCAGCGGCATGAGCAGCTACGGGCGTCACCACCTACACAAAATACGCAAACACCTACGTCGTACGTCGCCGCCGTGACCCCGGCCGCCGCTCGCTCGGCCGGGTGACGGGATCCCCCGCCTCCGTGGCCGCCGCGCGACGCCGCAGTCCGAAGTCCGCGAGCGCCTCGGCCAGTTTGAGGGCGGACGGCTCCGGGGCCATCACGTCGACCCTCAGGCCGTGCTCCTCGGCCGTCTTCGCGGTGGCGGGCCCGATACAGGCGATCACCGTCACGTTGTGCGGCTTGCCCGCGATACCGACCAGGTTCCGGACGGTGGAGGACGAGGTGAAGAGCACGGCGTCGAAGCCGCCGCCCTTGATCGCCTCGCGTGTCTCGACCGGCGGCGGTGACGCCCGCACGGTCCGGTAGGCCGTGACGTCGTCGACCTCCCAGCCCAGCTCGATCAGGCCGGCCACCAGCGTCTCGGTGGCGATGTCGGCCCGCGGCAGGAACACCCGGTCGATCGGGTCGAACACCGGGTCGTACGGCGGCCAGTCCTCCAGCAACCCGGCGGCGGACTGCTCACCGCTCGGCACCAGATCCGGCTTCACACCGAAGGAGACCAGCGCCTTGGCCGTCTGCTCGCCCACCGCCGCCACCTTGATGCCGGCGAAGGCGCGCGCGTCGAGCCCGTACTCCTCGAACTTCTCCCGCACCGCCTTCACCGCGTTCACCGAGGTGAAGGCGATCCACTCGTAGCGGCCGGTGACCAGACCCTTGACCGCCCGCTCCATCTGCTGGGGCGTCCGCGGAGGTTCGACGGCGATCGTCGGCACCTCGTGCGGCACGGCGCCGTAGGACCGCAACTGGTCGGAGAGCGAGACCGCCTGCTCCTTCGTGCGCGGCACGAGGACCTTCCAGCCGAACAGCGGCTTGGACTCGAACCACGACAACTGGTCGCGCTGGGCGGCGGCGGAACGCTCACCGACCACGGCTATCACCGGGCGGTGGCCCTCCGGAGAGGGCAGCACCTTCGCCTGCTTCAGCGTCAGCGCGATGGTGCCGAGGGTGGCGGCCCAGGTCCGCTGACGGGTCGTCGTACCGGCGATCGTGACGGTCATCGGCGTATCGGGCTTGCGGCCCGCGGCCACCAGTTCGCCCGCCGCCGCACCGATCGAGTCGAGCGTCGAGGAGACGACGACCGTCCCGTCGGACGCCCCGACCTCGGTCCAGCACCGGTCGGAAGCCGTCCGCGCGTCGACGAACCGCACATCCGCACCCTGCGCGTCCCGCAGCGGCACACCCGCGTAAGCGGGCACACCGACGGCGGCCGCGATACCGGGCACGACCTCGAACGGAATACCCGCGGCGACGCAGGCGAGCATTTCCTCCGCGGCGTACGTATCTAGTCCGGGGTCTCCGGACACCGCACGCACGACCCGCTTGCCGCCCCGTGCGGCCGTCATGACAAGATTGGCAGCGTCCCTCAACAGGGGGTCACCAACGGTTGTTGACGAACCGTCAACAACCGTTAGCTGAGGCGTGCCTGTACCCGCGTACGCACTCACGGAAGAAGGCGTGGCCACGGGCGACGCATGGGTACCTGTACCAGTTTCGGTATCCGTATTCAGTACGGCGACGCCCGGTCTGGCGTGTGCGCGGACGACGTCGAGCACCTCGTGCTCGGCGACAAGAACATCCGCGTTCGCCAGCGCCTCGACGGCGCGCAGTGTCAGTAGTCCCGGATCCCCGGGCCCGGCACCAAGGAAGGTGACGTGCCCGTGTTCCGGACCGGCGGGAAGGTTGGTGGGGCTCACTGTGCTCGCTCCCCCATCAGACCGGCCGCGCCCTTGGCAAGCATCTCGGCAGCGAGTTCACGGCCGAGCGCCATTGCTTGGTCGTACGTCTCGGGCACGGGACCGGTGGTGGACAACTGCACCAGCGTCGAGCCGTCGGTCGTGCCGACGACGCCGCGCAGGCGCATTTCCTTGACAATCTGCCCGTCGGCCAACAGGTCGGCGAACGCACCCACAGGTGCGCTGCAGCCGGCCTCCAGGGCGGCGAGCAGGGACCGCTCGGCGGTCACGGCGGCCCGGCTGAGCGGGTCGTCGAGTTCGCCGAGCGCTGCGACGAGGTCCGCGTTGTCCGCGGCACACTCGATCGCCAGGGCCCCCTGGCCGGGGGCGGGCAAAACCGTGTCGACGGACAGGAAGTCCGTCACTTCCTCGATCCGGCCGAGGCGACTGAGTCCGGCGGCGGCGAGCACGACAGCGTCCAGCTCACCCTTGCGCACATATCCGATCCGGGTGTCGACGTTCCCCCGGATCGCGACCGTCTCGATCGTCATCCCGTGACTACGCGCGTACGCGTTCAACTGGGCCATCCGGCGCGACGAACCGGTGCCGATCCGCGCCCCGTCCCCCAGCTGCGCGAAGGTGAGCCCGTCGCGGGCGACGAGCACGTCACGCGGGTCCTCACGCAGCGGTACGGCGGCCAGCGCCAGGTCGTCGGGCTGTCCGGTCGGCAGATCCTTGAGGGAGTGCACGGCGAAGTCGACGTCTTTGGCGAGCAGCGCGTCGCGCAGCGCGGTCACGAACACCCCCGTGCCGCCGATCTGCGCGAGGTTCTCGCGGGAGGTGTCGCCGTACGTCGTGATCTCCACGAGCTCGACCGGCCGTCCGGTCACCTGACTCACGGCGTCCGCCACCTGCCCGGACTGAGCCAGGGCGAGTTTGCTCCGCCTGGTCCCCAGCCTCAAAGCCTGCTTATTCATGCTCGCCCTCGGTTCTCGGCGTTCTCTGTGTTCTCTACGTGCTGGGCGTTTTCGCTGCTGTCGCTCTCCTCGGCCCGCGAGACGGAGGCGACCGTCTCGGGGTCCAGGTCGAACAGGGTCCGCAACGCGTCCGCGTACCCGGCACCGCCGGGCTCCGCGGCCAGTTGCTTGACCCGTACGGTCGGCGCGTGCAGCAGCTTGTCCACCACGCGCCGTACGGTCTGGGTGATCTCCCCGCGCTGCTTCTCGTCGAGGCCGGGCAGCCGCCCGTCCAGTCGCGCGATCTCGCCTGCGACGACATCGGCGGCCATGGTCCGCAGCGCCACGACGGTGGGAGTGATGTGCGCGGCCCGCAGGGCGGCACCGAAGGCGGCCACCTCGTCGGAGACGATCCGTTTCACCTGGTCCACGTCGGCGGCCATCGGAGCGTCGACGGACGCGTCGGCGAGGGACTCGATGTCGACGAGCCGCACCCCGAGCAGCCGGTGCACGGCCGCGTCGATGTCACGGGGCATCGCCAGGTCGAGGAGCGAGAGGACGGGAGCGGGCCGGGGGATCTCGGCGACGGGCTCGGGCCTGCGGCGCTCCGGCACCCGGCCGACGGTGGCGGATGCCGCGGCCAGCGCGGCGATGGCGTCGGCGTCACCCTCCGGGTCGAACACGGCGGCGAACCCGGCGACGCTGTCCTGCGCGGCACCGGAGCCGGTGACCACCGTGCGCTGCGCCCGGCCCGCCACGTCGCCCTTGTCCACCCAGGCCGCGTGCTGTTCCAGCTCCGCCGCGCCCATCCCGGCGACGGCAGCCTCTCCCAGCACGGAGAACCCGGCGGTGGTCTGCACGGCGGACAGGTCGAGCGGGCAGCCTTCGTCGGTGCCGACACTCGTGGGCGGAAGGGCATCCCGCACGGCGCCCGAGGCGGTCGTACGACCGGAGTCGGCACCCGATACGGACGGACGACCGGAGTCGCCCGGCACCGAACGGCGCGGGCCGGGATCCGCACCGGGGACCACGGGCTCCGTCGTACGCCCCTCGATCGCGGCGGCGACGGACTCAGCCGACAGGACGAGCCCCGTCGCCCCCGTACAGGAAACGGCGATATCGGCGCGTGTCAGCTCGAACGGCACCGAGTTCATCGGTACCGCGCGGGCCAGTACGTCCGTTTCGTCGTTGTCGGTCAAGATCTGGGCGAGGCGCTCGGCGCGGTCCGGCGTGCGGTTGGCGACGACGACCTCGGCGACCCCGGCACGCGCCAGCGTCGCGGCGGCCAGCGAGGACATGGAACCGGCACCGAGGACCAGCGCCCGCTTGCCCCTGAGCCAGGCGCCGACCGGGACGCCGGACGCCAGCTGCTCCAGGCCGAAGGTGACCAGGGACTGGCCCGCGCGGTCGATGCCGGTCTCGGAGTGGGCGCGCTTGCCGACCCGCAGGGCCTGCTGGAACAGGTCGTTCAGCAGCCGGCCCGCGGTGTGCAGTTCCTGCCCGGTGGCGAGAGCGTCCTTGATCTGGCCGAGGATCTGGCCCTCGCCCACGACCATCGAGTCGAGGCCGCAGGCCACCGAGAACAGATGGTGGGCGGCCCGGTCCTCGTAGTGCACGTACAAGTAAGGAGTGAGCTCGTCCAGGCCGACCCCGCTGTGCTGGGCAAGGAGCGTGGACAGCTCGGCGACGCCCGCGTGGAACTTGTCCACGTCGGCGTACAGCTCGATCCGGTTGCAGGTCGCGAGCACCGCGGCCTCGGTGGCCGGCTCGGCGGCGATGGTGTCCTGCAACAGCTTGATCTGCGCGTCCGCGGACAGCGTGGCCCGCTCCAGGACGCTGACCGGAGCACTGCGGTGGCTCAGCCCCACGACGAGGAGACTCATGCCGGCATCACGGCGGGGACATCCCCGTCAGGCCCTTTGCCGGAGTTCTCCGGGGCGGCCGGGTGCAGGGCGGCGGCCTGCGCCTCGGCCTCCTCGCCCGCCTTGCGCTGCTCGTGGAAGGCGAGGATCTGAAGCTCGATGGAGAGATCGACCTTGCGTACGTCGACACCGTCCGGGACGGCCAGGACGGTCGGCGCGAAGTTGAGGATGGAGGTGACCCCGGCCGCGACGAGCCGGTCGCAGACCGCCTGGGCGACGCCCGGCGGGGTGGTGATGACCCCGATGGAGACGCCGCTCTCGTCGATGATCTTCTCCAGGCCGTCGCTGTGCTGCACGGCGATCCCGGCGACCTGCTTGCCCGACATCTCGGGATCGGCGTCGATCAGCGCGGCGACCCGGAACCCACGGGAGGCGAATCCACCGTAGTTGGCCAGCGCGGCGCCGAGGTTACCGATACCGACGATCACGACCGGCCAGTCCTGGGTCAGGCCCAGCTCACGGGAGATCTGGTACACGAGATATTCAACGTCGTATCCCACACCACGCGTCCCGTAGGAGCCGAGGTAGGAGAAGTCTTTACGCAGCTTTGCGGAGTTGACCCCGGCGGCGGCGGCGAGTTCCTCGGAGGAGACCGTGGGTACCGAGCGCTCCGACAGTGCGGTGAGGGCTCGGAGATACAGCGGAAGCCGGGCGACAGTGGCCTCGGGAATCCCTCGGCTGCGGGTCGCCGGTCGGTGAGTTCGGCCAGTTGCCACGGTGCTCCTGCGGGTAGCGCGGGGCTGCAGGCGGTCACACGTACCTAGACCGCCCCGTCGAATGCAGGCTATGTCTTTGTGAACGCGTGCACAAAGATGGTGTCCGATTTGCCCGGCCAACGTGACCGGGGTCACGCACGCCCGGCACACAGGTATGAAACCCGCGCGCAGGCACTTTCGATCCTCGCCTGAAGGGGGCAAAACCGCACACTCTCCTCAACGCATCCTGCCCCCGAGGCCAATCGCCGTCGATCCTAGGCGACTTTCCGGACCAGTTGGACTACCCAGTCAGGCCACGATGCGGTCACACCTGCCCTCGTCCACTATGTGAGGGCTTTGCGAAGGCGCTCCTCGTTCACCCGCCAGAACGTGTGCTGCGCGCCGTCGACCAGCACAACCGGGATCTGCTCCCAGTACGCGCGGTACAACTCCTCGTCCGTACTGATGTCCTTCTGCTCCCAGACCACCCCGAGCTCACCGCAGACCCTCGCGACCACTTCCTGTGCGTCATCACACAGATGACACCCGGGCTTCCGGATCAGAGTGACCACCCGCCCTTGCCCACCAGTGCCGGTCGCCACCGCCTCCGCCCCCCTCTCCCTCTTCGTCTGCGTCTTCGTACGACGCCCACCGCGCCGGAACATGGAACTCATACGGCCATTCTCCCGCGCCGACACACCGCCGGGATCGTTTCTTTAACGGCTCGGTCGCGGAGAGTTCACAGCCTCGAATCCTGGCGACTCCGGAACCACCGAACAAACTGGCTATGCTCACGACATGGCCGCTCTCGGATGGCTCACTCCCCGTAGGCGCTCCGCCACCGCGCGGAGCGTGTTGGCAGGCGAGGCCTCGGCTGAGGCAGCGCGCAAAACCTCCCAGGCACTGGAGGAGTTCGCGCACGAAGCCGCGCCGGACCTCCCCGCCGACGAACCGGCGTTCCCGGTGCTCGGCGACGACAAGGCAGCCGCGTTCTTCGACCTCGACAACACCGTGATGCAGGGCGCCGCGCTCTTCCACTTCGGCCGCGGGCTGCACAAGCGGAAGTTCTTCGAGACGCGCGACCTGGCCCGGTTCGCCTGGAAGCAGGCGTGGTTCCGGCTGGCCGGCGTCGAGGACCCGGAGCACATGCAGGAGGCCCGCGACTCGGCGCTGTCGATCGTCAAGGGCCACCGCGTCGCCGAGCTGATGTCCATCGGCGAGGAGATCTACGACGAGTACATGGCCGAGCGGATCTGGCCGGGTACGCGCGCGCTGGCCGAGGCACACCTCGACGCCGGCCAGAAGGTGTGGCTGGTCACGGCCGCCCCCGTCGAGATCGCCACGGTGATCGCCCGCCGTCTCGGCCTGACCGGCGCGCTGGGCACGGTCGCCGAGTCGGTGGACGGTATCTACACGGGCAAGCTGGTCGGCGAACCGCTGCACGGCCCCGCGAAGGCGGAGGCGGTACGCGCCCTGGCCGCCGCGGAGGGCCTGGACCTCTCCCGCTGCGCCGCCTACAGCGACTCCCACAACGACATCCCCATGCTCTCCCTGGTCGGCCACCCCTACGCCATCAACCCCGACACCAAGCTCCGCAAGCACGCCCGCAAACTGGAATGGCGCCTCCGCGACTACCGAACAGCCCGCAAGGCCGCCAAGGTAGGCATCCCCGCCGCAGCAGGAGTAGGCGCAGTAGCAGGCGGCACAGCAGCAGCAATCGCCCTACACCGCCGCCGCCGCTAATCGCCCCCTCGCAGGACGAGGCGCGCTACCCGAACCCCCGCCCACCCGCGGGGGCGGCACCCTTCAGCCCCGCAGGGGAGATCCTCCAGCCCGCCCGACGCTCGAGGACGAGGCCGTTCAAGCCGATCCCCCCACCCACCCGCGAGGGCGACACCCTCCAGCACGGGCCAGCCATCTCCAGCCCGTCCGGCGTTTGAGGACGAGGGACACCATCCCGACCCCCACCAACCCCCGAGGGCGACACCCTCCAGGACGGGCCGGCCACCTCCAGCCCGTCCGGCGTTTGAGGACGAGGCCGTCCAGGCCGAAGCGGGGGTCTGGGGGCGGCAGCCCCCAGGAACAAGGGACGGGCAGGGGCGGAGGGGGCGAAACACCCCACGCCCCAGCCCACCCACTTCCGGATGCTCATGACACACCCGAAACCCGGCAATCCCGCACTCCTACCCCCACAACGCCCCCGCCAGTCCCGTTAACGACAGTCGACCACAACACGCCCCCCACTCAAACGGAACACGGACCAAAACGATCAACAAACGGTCACTGTCCGGCACTTGAATCGGTGTCAACAAGCAACAGAAGCGACGCAACCGGTGATTTGTGCAACTCGGTGTAGCGCCGCCTGTACGAAGCGTTATTCTCCTCAGACGCAAACCGCCACCCCTCTTTCGCTACGACGGGTGAAAGGTTCCGCACTGAACGTGATGGAAGCTCTGCCTCTGGGAGTCCCGTGTACTCACACGTCGGGGTTGACGCCTCGGGCCTGGCTACGCTGCGCGCAACGGTCCTGGACCGCTTGCGCGGCTTCGTCCCCACCGCGTACGCCGTCCCCGCCTTCGCCGGCCCCGCGCCCGTCGGCCCTTGTTACGCCCTGGCCGACGGAAGCGCGGCGGTCGGCAGACGGGGCCGCTCGAGCTCGGCCACCACCGCACGCCGCCCGGCCGCAGACAGTGACAGCGCCCGGATGATGGAACTCGTAGAGCGCGCCCAAGCGGGCGAGGCCGATGCGTTCGGCCGTCTCTACGACCAGTACAGCGACACCGTGTACCGCTACATCTACTACCGCGTCGGCGGAAAGGCGACAGCGGAAGACCTCACCAGCGAGACGTTCCTGCGCGCCCTGCGCCGCATCGGAACCTTCACCTGGCAGGGCCGCGACTTCGGCGCCTGGCTGGTGACCATCGCCCGCAACCTGGTCGCCGACCACTTCAAGTCCAGCCGATTCCGGCTGGAAGTGACCACCGGCGAGATGCTCGACGCGAACGAGGTCGAGCGCAGCCCCGAGGACGCCGTCCTGGAGTCGTTGTCGAACACGGCACTGCTCGAAGCCGTACGGCGGCTCAATCCCCAGCAGCAGGAGTGCGTCACCCTGCGCTTCCTCCAGGGGCTCTCGGTCGCCGAGACAGCCCGCGTGATGGGCAAGAACGAGGGTGCGATCAAGACCCTCCAGTACCGGGCGGTGCGCACCCTGGCCCGGCTCCTTCCGGACGACGCCCGCTGAGCCCCGTACACCCGTACAAACGCCATAGTGGTCCCACACGCTCAGCGACGCTCAACTCACCTTCCGTAAAAGTCTGTTGACTTAGCGGTCCGATCATCCGTCGTCCGTAACCCAAGTGCCGCGACGCTCGTTGTGCGGGATACAGGCTCCCTGTGGTCACTCCCCGGCCACCACCGATCACTCGATCGTGTGGATGTGGTCAGGGAGTGCAACCCTCAGGACCCCCTGGGGAGTCGACCGTCATGATGAGAGGAGGTGCCGCCAGTGATCGCGAACGTATCGGCACACCGGCGGGCGAACGCCTTCGCCCTGGCCCTGGAGGACCAGTCCGACCAGGGCACGGCGGCCGAGCAGCCGGATGGATCGGCACCGTCCCCGGCTGCTGCGGATCAGACCGATCAGGGCCTGCTGTTGGCCCTGACCACCGGTCTCGGCGAGCTGCCCAAACCGGAGCTCGACCCCGAGGTCAAAGTCGTGCAGCGAGCCCAGCTCGTCGCCGCGATGGAGGCCATGCTGCTGGAGGGCACCGCCGCGGGAGGCCAGGGCTCGGGCCCTTCGGTGCCCGAGCAACGGTCCCACCGGAGCCGGGGCGCGCACCGGGCGACCGGGCTCGGGAAGTTGCGGCCGCGTTCCCGGCTGTCGAAGGGGCTCGCCGCGGGCGGGCTCACCGTGGGTGTGGCCGCGGGAGCCTTCGGCGGCGTGGCCGCTGCCAGCTCCGACGCCCTCCCCGGTGACTCGCTCTACGGGCTGAAGCGCGGCATGGAGGACGTCAAGCTGGGCCTGGCCCACGGAGAGAGTGACCGGGGCGAGCTCTACCTCGACCAGGCCTCGATCCGGCTCAGCGAGGCCCGTCGGCTGATGGAGCGCGGCCGCTCCGGGCAACTCGACCACGAGTCCCTGGGCGAGATCCGCCGCGCCCTGTCGGGCATGCAGCACGACGCGGCCGAAGGCCACCGACTGCTGCATGAAGCGTATGAGCGGGACGGCTCACTCGGCCCCATCCAGGCCCTGTCCGCCTTCTCGCAGTCCCACCGCGAGGCCTGGGGCGCGCTGCGCGACCGGCTGCCCGTGCAGCTCGGCGATGTCAGTGACCGGGTCTCGTCGGTGTTCGACGCCATAGACGATGAGGTCGAACCGCTGCGCTCGCTGCTTCCACAGCCGCCCGCACCGGAGGGCACGGGCCGCCACCGCGGCGCCGGCTCCGACTCCACCGCCTCATCCGGTACGGGCCGACCGGCACCCAGCGCCACCAGCGGAAGCGGCTCGTCCAGCAGCGGTCAGAGCAGCGGCAAACCCAAGCCGTCCACCTCGGGCAGCCAGGACGACGGCCTCCTCGGCGGCAACACGGGCGGTCTCCTCGACCCGCCCGCGGACGCCACCGGCACCGCCTCCCCGTCCTCGGGCACCCCGCCCACAGGCGAACCGGACGTCACTCTGCCCCCGCTCCTCCCGGGCCTGCTCCCGGGCCTGGGCATCGACAGCGAGGACGCCGACTAAAAGATCGTGTGGTTGTACGACGGGGGGGGGGGGGGGGGGGGGGAGGGGGGCCCCCCCCCCCGAAAACACACCCCAACAAAACAAACAAAAAAAAAAAACATAAGAAATAAGAAACCCCCCCCCGCC